>NZ_JAIQZK010000009.1 GCF_020075545.1 Nocardioides sp. TRM66260-LWL | reverse complement strand
CCGGTCAGCACGCCACTGCCGACGAAGCCCCTCGGGCGCATCGCTGGACTTCTTGCTCCAGTCCGCCGTCGCCATCCTTGAACACCTCCGTAATCGTGGTGTTGCGACGACCAGTTGAATCCGCCCTGAACGCCCTGATCCGAGTGGATGATCGTGCCCGGCTTCGAGCGTTGCCCGAGCCGACTGTCGATGGCCATCCCGAGCGCGTTGGTCACCAGCACTGCAGTCGGCGACGCGTCGATGGACCATCCGACGACACGGCGCGAGTAGGTGTCGAGGACGACGCAGCAGAAGACCTTCCCTTCACGGGTCGGGTGCTCGGTGATGTCGGTGACCCACAGCTGGTTCGGGCCGTTGCGGTTGAAGTCGCGCTGGACGAGGTCGGTGGCGACGGTATCGGGCTTGATCTTGCGCCACTTCTTGGGCCCACTGATGCCCTGTAGCCCGGCGCGCCGCATCAGCAGCTCGACCTGGCTATGGCCGACCAGGATGCCGCGCCCGATGGTCAGCTCGGCGTGGACCCTGCGGGCGCCGTCCGTAGGCTCGATCCGTCACTCAATGCTCACCGGCCCCATCCCCCAAATCCACACCGAATGTCACGAGAAGCTCAAATTTGAGCAAACCCTCCGAGGGATTGGCACTTTTGACGCCTTCGCTATACGACTGACGCCATTCAGCGATCGGCACCATCTCGATCGAAAGCCGGCATCAACTTCGCATTCTCGGCGCTCGACGGCACCTCGAACGCCGGCGACTAAAGAACAACCATGACACGACAGCCGACTGATCGCCTAGTTCTACCGAACGATCGGTGCCTCAGCAGGCCAGGCACAACGGGACAATATTCGGAGTAAATCGGCGATCAACTGAACAATGCGATCGCAAACATTAGACCATCAATAAGATCAGCATTTGTCTTCCATGAAGTCCTTCACGACGTCATAGTCGTACGAACCGCCGAAATAGCTCGAAGAAAATCCGACGCTGTCAGCCTCAAACTGATCACACGCACTACGACGACCGTCTGTGGACACCTTGTCCCAAGCGTCGTTCAAAATCTCCTTCTGCGTTCCCTCAGGCGTTGAACTGTCACCACTCGACTGAGTACCGGCACAGGCAGAGACGGTTAGGCTGATGCCCAAAGTCATCAGGACCAAAGGAACACTGAGTTGGATTCGCACACCGGTACCGTAGAGGCTTTTGCCGGCAAAGGACAGCACTGGTCGACAGTCGATTCAATCGACGGACAGCGTCGTTGCGCGACTGCCGTTCTCGCCTCGCGCCCGAGAAGCAGGTCAGTTCGATGCGTGTGAAGATTGTCGGTGGCGCCCGGCACCCTGGCCCCATGACCGCCTCCGCCCTGCTCCTGGCCCTCGTCGTGCTGCTCGTCGGCGCGGCGCTGGGCTTCGCCGTCGGCGCGCTGTGGCAGCGGGGCCGGCCCGAGCAGGTGGCGGCGCTTAGCGCGGCGCAGGAGCGGGTCGAGCTGGTGCAGGGGCTCGACCGTCTCTCCGACCAGCTGCTCCATCTCGACCACCAGCGCGACACCTGGGACGCGCGGCTGCGCGAGCAGGTCGACGCCGTGCGCCGCTCCACCGAGCTTCTCGGCACCGAGACCCGCGCGCTCTCCACCGCCCTGCGCCGGCCCCAGGTGCGCGGGCGCTGGGGCGAGCTGCACCTGCGCCGGGCCGTCGAGCTGGCGGGGCTGGTCGACCGCTGCGACTTCTCCGAGCAGGTGCGCCTCGACGACGGCGCGCAGCGGCCCGACCTCGTCGTCTCGCTGGTGGGCGGGCGCAGCATCGTGGTCGACGCCAAGGTGCCGCTCGACGCCTACCTCGACGCCACCACCGCCGAGGCGCAGGGCGACGCGGCGCTCCAGGCCAAGCACCTGGCCCGACACGCCCGCCAGCTGCGCACCCACGTCGACGGGCTGGCGTCCAAGGCCTACTGGCGGGCCCTGGAGCGCAGCCCGGAGTTCGTCGTCCTCTTCGTGCCGGCCGAGTCCTTCCTCGCCGCGGCGCTCGAGGTCGAGCCCGGTCTCATCGAGCACGCCGCCGAGCGGCAGGTGGTGCTCGCGACGCCCACCACGCTGATCGCCCTGCTCCGCACCGTCGCCCAGGGCTGGAGTCACGAGCGGCTGGCCGAGCAGGCGCGCGAGGTGCACCGGCTTGGCCGCGAGCTGCACGAGCGGCTGGCCGTCTTCGGCGGCCACCTCGACCAGGTCGGCCGCTCCCTCAACGCCGCCGTCGGTCGCTACAACACCGCCGTCGGCTCCCTGGACGCGCGGGTGCTCGTCACGGCGCGACGCTTCCGCGACCTCGGGGTCACCGACGACGGGCTCGAGGCGCCGCGGCAGGTCGCGCTGCGGGCGGTGCACCAGCCCGAGGAGGCGCAGGGCGAGCAGCGGGAGCGGCCGGAGCAGTCGCAGCACTCGGAGCACTCGGAGCAGCAGGGCCGGTCCGGGCGGCGCGGCGCCCCCGGCGATCCGCCCGCGCGCCCTAGCGTGGTCTCGTGACCTCCCGCGTGATCTGGGACGAGGGCCGCACCCCCGGCCGGGAGCTCGTCACGCTCGGCGTCGCCGGCACGCTCACCCTGATCACGCTCGACCTCCTCGCCCGCGGCCACGCCGGCTGGGTGCTCGACCTCGGCTTCGTGCCGCTGTGCCTGCTGCTCGCGCTGGCGGTGCGTCCGGGCGACTTCTTCGCCATCGGCATCGCCCCGCCGCTGCTCCTGCTCGCCGCGTTCGTGCTGCTGGCGCTGACGCGTCCCGACGCCATCGCACAGCCCGACGACGGCGTGGTGCAGGCGGTCGTCACCGGCCTGGCGCTGCACAGCCTGCCGCTCGGGCTCGGCTACGCGGGCTGCCTGGGGGTGCTGGCGCTGCGCCAGCACCGCCTCGTCACCCGCTGACCTGCCCGCTGCTGCTGCCGCCCTGCGACGGTGCGGGGATCTCGACAGGCTCGATCACCGTGACCCGCTGACGGCCCGCCTCACTCGAACCGGTCGGGATCTCCTGCGCCGCGGCGCAGCACCTCGGGCGCGCCCTCCGACCAGTCGACGACGGTGGTCGGCTCCGCGGGCGTCTCCCCCGCCTCGACGACGACGTCGACGACGTGGTCGAGCTCCTCCTTGATCTCCCAGCCCTGGGTGCGCGGCTCGGTCTCGCCGGGGAGGATCAGCGTGCTCGAGAGCAGCGGCTCGCCCAGCTCGGCGAGCAGCGCCTGGACGAACCGGTGGTCGGGGATCCGCACGCCGACGGTCTTCTTCTTGGGGTGGAGCAGCCGCCGCGGCACCTCCGGGGTGGCGGGGAGGATGAACGTGTAGGGCCCCGGCGTCGCCGAGCGGATCGCCCGGAACGCCGCGTTGTCGACGTGCACGAGGGTGCCGAGCTGGGAGAAGTCGCGGCAGACGAGGGTGAAGTGGTGGCGCTCGTCGAGCCCGCGGATGCGCAGGATGCGGTCGCGTCCGTCCCGGTTGCCGACCCGGCACCCCAGTGCGTACCCGGAGTCGGTGGGGTAGGCGATCAGCGCGTCGTCGCGCAGCAGCGCCACCAGCTGGCCGAGCAGCCGCGGCTGCGGGTCGTCGGGGTGCAGGTCGAGGAAGCGCGCCATGCCCGGGACCCTACGCGCGGCGGCTCACAGGGTCCTGCCAGCACCTCGCAGGCGACGCACAGGCGGGCCCCAGCGCGATGCCGGACGGCGCTGGCGCACTGGTGGGGTCCGGCCTCGTCCCGCCCCAGGAGCCACCATGGAGAGCACCCCGCCCGTCCGCCACCCCGAGCAGCGCACGGTGCACGGGCGCCGCCGCATCGCCTTCGTGCTGCCGGTCCTCGACGAGGCCGAGAGCCTCCCCGCGTTCCACGCCGCCCTGGTGGCGGCCACCGACCGGCGTCCCGACCTCGACGTCGAGCTCGTCTACGTCGACGACGGCAGCACCGACGACTCGCTGCGCCTCCTGCTCGGCCTGCGCCAGCAGGACTCCCGCGTCGGCGTGCTGCAGCTGGCGCACAACCGCGGCCACCAGATCGCCGTCACCGCCGGGCTGGACGCGGTCGGCGACGCCGACGCCGTGATCGTCATGGACACCGACCTGCAGGACCCGCCGCACGTCGCCCTGCAGCTGATCGAGGCATGGGAGGCCGGGGCGGACGTCGTCTACGCCCAGCGCCGCACCCGCCGCGACGGCCCGTTCAAGCGCGCCACCGCGTGGGGCTTCTACCGGGTGCTCGACGCGCTGTCGGAGATCGAGATCCCCCGCGACACCGGCGACTTCCGGCTCATGGACCGCCGCGTCGTCGCCGAGGTGGCCCGCTACCGGGAACAGGACCGGTTCCTGCGCGGCATCGTCGCCCACGTCGGCTTCCGGCAGGAGGCGGTGCTCTTCGACCGCGACGAGCGGCACGCGGGCACGACCGGCTACCCGCTGCGGACGATGCTGCGCTTCGCCGCAGACGGGATCGTCGGGTTCTCGGCCGCGCCGCTGCGCTGGATCTCCCGGCTCGGCTTCGGCATCTCGCTGCTCAGCCTGCTGCTCGCGGCCTACGTGGTCGCGGTGCGGGTGCTGACGCCGCAGGACTCCGTGCCGGGCTGGGCGTTCCTCGGCGTCGCGGTGCTGCTCATGGGCGGCCTGCAGCTGATCATGATGGGCGTCATCGGCTCCTACCTCGGCCGCGTGCACACCCAGGTGCAGGGCCGTCCGCTGTACTCCCTCGCCCTCGCGGCCCGCGGCGACCGGCCCGGCGTCCGAACCCTCAGCCGCGGGGCGGCCACGCCGCCGACCGTCCCGGCGGCCCTGACCGGACGACGGGACGGCGCGTCCTGAGCACCCGCCTGCGGTTCGCGCTCGTCGGCCTGGCGAACACCGGCGTCGACGTCGGCCTCTTCGCCCTGCTGCACGAGCCCCTCGGGACGGTGTGCGCCAACGCGGTCTCGACCAGCGCCGGCGTGCTGCTCGGACTCCTCGGCCACGGCCGCGTCACCTTCCGCGACGCGACCCTGACGCCCCGGCGGGCGCTGCGCTTCCTGCTCGTCAACGCCGTCGCCCTGTGGCTGGCGCAGCCACTGGCGATCAGCGTGCTGACCCGCGCCGGGGTCGGCGTCGTCCCCGCGAAGCTGCTCGCGGTCGGCGTCGGCGTCGTGCTGACCTGGACGGCCTACCGGACGTGGGTGTGGGGCGAGGCAGCAGGCCGCGCGACGGACGTCAGACCGAGCGTCCCGCGGCCTTGAGGTCGCGGCGCAGCTCCTTGGGCAGCGCGAAGACCAGCGACTCCTCCGCGCTGTGCACCGCGCGGGCGTCGGGGTAGCCGCGCTCGGCGAGGAAGGCGAGCACGCCCTCCACCAGCGCCTCCGGGACGCTCGCGCCCGAGGTGACGCTGACGGTGCGGACGCCCTCGAGCCACGCCTCGTCGATCTCGGAGGCGTCGTCGACGCGGTAGGACGCCTTCGCGCCCGCCTCGAGCGCGACCTCGACCAGCCGCACCGAGTTCGACGAGTTGCCCGAGCCGACCACGATCACCAGGTCGGTGCCCTCGGAGATCTCCTTGACGGCGAGCTGGCGGTTCTGGGTCGCGTAGCAGATGTCGTCGCTCGGCGGGTCGAGCAGCGCGGGGAAGCGCTCGCGGATCGCGGCGACGGTCTCGAGGGTCTCGTCGACCGAGAGCGTGGTCTGGGAGAGCCAGGCGACCCGCTCGGGGTCGCGGACGACGATGCCGGGCACGTCGGCGGGGCTCTGGACGAGCTGGATGTGCTCGGGGGCCTCGCCGGCGGTGCCCTCGACCTCCTCGTGGCCCTCGTGGCCGATCAGCAGGATGTCGTAGTCGTCGGCGGCGAACCGCCGCGCCTCGTGGTGCACCTTCGTGACCAGCGGGCAGGTGGCGTCGATCGTCTTGAGGTCGCGCTCGGCGGCCTGCCGGTGCACCTCCGGGGAGACGCCGTGGGCGGAGAAGACGACCGTGGCGCCCGCGGGCACCTCGTCGAGCTCCTCCACGAAGACGGCGCCGCGCGACTCCAGGTCGGCGACGACGTGCTTGTTGTGCACGATCTGCTTGCGCACGTAGACCGGCGAGCCGTAGAGGTCGAGCGCGGTCTCGACCGTGACGACCGCCCGGTCGACGCCGGCGCAGTAGCCGCGCGGGGCCGCCAGCAGGACGGCCTTCTCGGCGTCCTCGGGGCTCAGGACGGGCGGCATGCCGATCTCGGTGCTCATGCGCCCAGGGTAGTCGGGGCCCGCGCGGACGCGCCCATCCCCGCGGGCGCTGTCGGCGGCCCCGGCTAGGGTCCCGGCCATGGCCCTGGAGACCTCGCCGAGCGCGCCCGCCCCGGTGCGCCAGATCGCGATGCTCATCTCCGGATACGTCGACCGGCTCGGCGCGGTGTGGGTCGAGGGCCAGGTGGCGCAGCTCAACCGGCGCCCCGGCCTGGCCACGGTGTTCCTGACGCTGCGCGACGCGGTCGCCGACATCTCGATCCCGGTCACCGCGCAGCGGGTCTACGTCGACTCCCTCAACCCGCCGCTGGTCGAGGGCGCGAGCGTCGTCGTGCACGCCAAGCCGTCCTACTACGCCGCGCGGGGCACCCTCTCGCTGCAGGCCCGCGAGATCCGCATGGTCGGCCTGGGCGAGCTGCTCGCCCAGATCGAGCGACGCCGCCAGCTGCTCGCCGCCGAGGGGCTCTTCGCCGCCGAGCTCAAGCGCCGCCCGCCGTTCCTGCCGCGCCGCGTCGGGCTGGTCACCGCGCCGAACAGCGCGGCCGAGCGCGACGTCGTCGAGAACGCCCGGCGTCGCTGGCCGGGCGTGGTGTTCGAGACCGCCTACGCCACCATGCAGGGCCCGCGCTGCGCCGGCGAGGTCATCGACGCGCTCGAGCGGCTCGAGCGCCACCCCGAGGTCGACGTCGTCGTCGTGGCCCGCGGCGGCGGCGCCGTCGAGGACCTCCTGCCGTTCTCCGACGAGGGGCTGCTGCGCGCCGTCCACCGGCTGCGCACGCCGGTGGTCTCCGCGATCGGCCACGAGCCCGACTCCCCGCTCCTCGACCTCGTCGCCGACGTCCGCGCCTCCACCCCCACCGACGCCGGCCGCCTGGTGGTGCCCGACGTCGCCGAGGAGGCCCGCGGCGTCGAGGCGGCCCGACAGCGGCTGCGCGGCCAGCTCGCCGGACTGCTCCACCGCGAGGACGCCTTGCTCGCCGCGCTGCGCAGCCGGCCGGCGCTCGCCGATCCCCGCAGCCTGGTCGACCGACGGCTCGAGGAGCTCGCCGCGCTGCGCGAGCGGAGCCGTCGCACCGTGCGGCACCGGCTCGAGCGGGCCGCCGACGACGTCGAGAGCCAGCGGCTGCGCGCCCGGGCGCTCTCGCCGCTGGAGGTCCTGCGCCGCGGCTACGCGGTGCTGCAGGACGCCGACGGGCACGTCGTCGCGTCCGTCGCCGGGGTCGCACCCCCGCAGTCCCTGAGCGCGCGGGTGGCCGACGGCCGCCTGGCGCTGGCCGTCACCGCCGTCGAGGAGACCGATGCCTGAGAAGCCCGCGCGGAGGTCGGCCGCCACCGCCGCCCCGACCCCCGAGCCCGACCGTCCGGCCAGCTACGAGGCCGCCCGCGAGGAGCTCGTCGAGGTGGTGCGCCGGCTCGAGACCGGTGGCACCACGCTCGAGGAGTCGCTCGCGCTGTGGGAGCGCGGCGAGCAGCTGGCCGGATGGTGCCAGGAGTGGCTCGACGGCGCCCGGGCGCGGCTCGACGCCGTCGTCGCCGTCGTCGCCGACGGCTCCGACGACTCCGAGGGCTGAGCGCGCTCGCGGCTCAGCCGCGCTGCAGGGAGTCGACGAGGCGACGCAGGTCCTCGACCGGCGCCGAGCCGTAGACGACCACGGTGCGCTTCGCCTCGCCCGAGCCCACCTCGGCGGTGAAGGCATGGTCGCCGCCGGCGTCCGACCAGGAGTCCCAGGTGGGGGCCACGGAGCCGGTGACGCTGATCGGATCGCCGGCCTGCGGGTCCTTGTCGACGAGGGTGTCGAGCAGGCTGGCGACGTCCTCGTCCTCCTCGTAGAGGCCGGCGAACTTCCCCTCGGCGGTGAGGAAGGCCATCGCCCAGGTCCAGCGGTCGCCCGGGGTGAAGGTCACCGACGAGGTGCGCCAGCCCTCGGGCAGCGTGCGCGGGGCGACGAGCTCGATGCCGCCGGCCTTGGCCTCGGAGACGACCTTCGCGTAGTCGAGGTTCGGCGCCTGGTACGTCGGGGTGTCGCGGAAGGTGCCGCGGAACAGCACGAACGCGATCACCAGCGCGACCAGCACGATCATCGAGCCGAGCAGACCGCCGGCGGAGCGGTTGTAGCGGCCGGGCTTCTCACTCACGCGGCCCATCCTCCCAGGGGCCCGGTGAGGGGGTGACCCCGCCCGCGGCCGACGGAGGCGATGATCTGCGCCGTGAGCGAGCCCCTGCTGTCCGTCGTCGCCGTCCTGGCCCTGCTCGCCCTGCTGGTGACGGCCTGGCGCCACCCGCGCCCGCTCGTGGAGGCCGGCGCGGCGCTCGGCGCCTCGGCGCTGGTGCTGGCCGTGGGCGCGGCGAGCACCGCCGACGCCGCCGACGCGCTCGAGCGGCTCGCCCCCGTCGTCCTGTTCCTCGCCGCCGTCCTGGTGGTCGCCGAGGTCTGCGGCCGGGCCGGGCTGTTCGCGGCGGCCGCCGCGGCCGCCGGACGGCTCGCCGGCGACTCCCCGACGCGCCTGCTGCTCGCGGTCGTGGCGGTGGCCACGGTCGTCACGACCGTGCTCAGCCTCGACGCCACGGTCGTGCTGCTGACGCCGGTGGTGGTGGCCGTGGCGGTGGCCCGACGGCTCTCCTCCGCGCCCGGGGCGTGGGTGTGCCTGCGGCTGGCCAACTCCGCGTCCCTGCTGCTGCCGGTCGCGAACCTGACCAACCTGCTGGCGATGCCCGACCTGCCCCTCGGCTTCGGCGCCTTCGCCCGGGCCATGGCGCCGACGCTGGTGGTGGTCGTGCTCGCCGAGGCGCTGCTCACCCGGGTGCTGGTGCGGCCGGCGCCCGTCGCCGCGGGCGCCGCACCCGCTCCCGCTCCGGCCTCGGCGGAAGAGGTCGGGCGGGTGCCGCTGGTCCCGGTCGCGACGGTGGCGCTGATGCTGGCCGGCTTCGCCGTGGGCTCGGCGCTCGACGTCGAGCCCGGCTGGATCGCAGCGGCGGCGGCGCTGGTGCTCCTCCTCTGGGCGCTGCCGCGCCGCATGCTCGACGCCGGCGAGGCCGTGCGGGCCGCGTCCCCGTCGTTCGCGGTCTACGTGCTCGGGCTCGGCGTGGTGGTGGCGGCCGTGGCCGACACCGCGCCCGGCGACGCCCTGCGCGCGCTGGTGCGGCGGGTCGTCGGCGACGGACCGGTCGATCTCGGCTCGACCTCCGGCCTGCTGGTGCTGCTCGGCGTGGCCGGCATCGCGACGCTGGTGGCCAACCTGGTGACGAACCTCAGCGCGACGCTGCTCGTCGTCCCGCTCGTCGCGCCGCTCGGCCCACTGGCGGTGCTCGCCGCACTGATCGGCCTCGACGCCGGCGCCGGGCTCACCTACACCGGCTCGCTGGCCAACCTGCTGTGGCGGCGCACCCTGGAGGGGACGCCCGCGGCCACCCCGCTCGGCGAGTTCCACCGGCGCTCGCTGCTGGCCACCCCGCCGGTGGTGGTGCTGGCCGTCGTCACGCTGTGGGCGACGAGCGGCCTGGCCTGACCAGCGAGGCCCGCGCGGCCTCGACCTCGTCCCGCGTGACGCAGCCCTCGACGTGGTCGTCGATCAGGCCCATGGACTGCAGGAACGCGTGCATCGTGGTGGGACCGACGAACCGCCAGCCGCGCCGCTTGAGATCGCGGGCCAGGGCGATCGACGCGGGGGACGTCGTGGCGGTCTGCGGCGCCGGGAGGTCGGCCGGGTCGGGCTCGAAGGACCACACGTGCGCCGCGAGGGTGGTCTCCTCCTGCAGCTCCAGCAGGCGCCGGGCGTTGTGGATCGCGGCCTCGATCTTGCCCCGGTGTCGCACGATGCCGGCGTCGCCGAGCAGCCGGGCCACGTCGGCCTCACCGAAGCCGGCGACGGTCTCGGCGTCGAAGCCGGCGAACGCGGCCCGGAACGCCTCGCGCTTGGCCAGGATCGTGCGCCAGGCCAGCCCCGACTGGAACCCCTCGAGGCACAGCTTCTCGAAGAGCCGGCGGTCGTCGACGACGGGGAACCCCCACTCCTCGTCGTGGTAGCGGCGGTACTCGGGATAGGTCGGCGCGGCCAGGGCCCACGGGCAGCGCGGCAGGCCGTCGGGGCCGGGCTCGGCCGGCGGTGCGGACGGGGCCGGGGACGGGGTCGGCGGCGGGGTCGGGGCGGGCGACGTCACCCGCCCGTCCTACCAGTCCGGACCGACATCGTGACCTGCGTCCCGCCCCTCCGCTCCCGCCTCGGAGCGTCGGCGCCGACCGGTAGCCTGCGGCCATGACGCCGCCGCAGACCGCCGACCTGTCCGTCGACCCCCAGTCCCCCGACCGCAACCTCGCCCTCGAGCTCGTCCGGGTCACCGAGGCCGCGGCGATGGCCGCGGGTCGCTGGGTCGGCCGCGGCGACAAGAACGGCGCCGACGGCGTGGCCGTCAACGCCATGCGCGTGCTCATCTCCACCATCGGCATGCAGGGCGTCGTGGTCATCGGCGAGGGCGAGAAGGACAACGCCCCGATGCTCTACAACGGCGAGCTCGTCGGCGACGGCACCGGCCCGGAGTGCGACGTCGCCGTCGACCCGATCGACGGCACCACGCTGACAGCCAAGGGCATGACCAACGCCGTCTCGGTGCTGGCCGTCTCGCCGCGCGGCTCGATGTACGACCCCAGCGCGGTCTTCTACATGGAGAAGCTGGTCACCGGCCCGGAGGCCGCCGACGTCGTCGACATCCGCCTCCCCGTCGCCGAGAACATCGCCGCGGTCGCCAAGGCCAAGGGCAAGCGGCCCGCCGACGTCAAGGTCGTGCTGCTCGACCGGCCCCGTCACCAGCAGCTGGTCGACGACATCCGCGCCACCGGCGCGATGATCAAGTTCATCAGCGATGGCGACGTCGCCGGCGCGATCATGGCGGCCCGCCAGGACACCGGCGTCGACCTGCTGCTCGGCATCGGCGGCACCCCCGAGGGCATCATCACCGCCTGCGCGATGAAGTGCCTGGGCGGCGTCATCCAGGGCCGCCTGTGGCCGCAGGACGACGACGAGCGCCAGCGCGCGCTCGACGCCGGCCACGACCTCTCGGCCGAGGCGATCCTCACCACCGACGACCTCGTCACCGGCGACGACTGCTTCTTCGTCGCCACCGGCATCACCGACGGCGAGCTGCTGCGCGGGGTGCGCTACACGCCCGGCGGGGCGATCACCCAGTCGCTGGTCATGCGCTCGCGCTCGGGGACGATCCGCACGATCACCTCCGAGCACCGCCTCGGCAAGCTACGCGCCTACTCCGCGATCGACTTCGAGAGCTGAGCCCAAGGCGGTCACGGTGCCGCTCTCGACGCCGGCCCGGCGCGCCCGGTGCCGCGTCAGGGCGGAGGAGACCTCCCGCGCGACCCGCGGGTCGACGGCCATCCCGAGGTGCGAGGCCCGCACCTCGACGGCGTCGGCCTGCGGGTCGATGCACGCCCAAGGCCAGACGATGCCGTCGTTGCGCGACCACAGCGCGGTGAAGGCGACGTCGCCCGGCACCGGCAGGCGGCTCTCCTCGAAGGACTGACGCGCGCAGTCGCCGCCGACGCAGTCGCTGGCCATGAGGCCCGGCACGCCGACCCGGTTCAGGGCGACGAGCGCGGCCGCGCCGGCCGTCAGCGCCCGGTGGTGGGCGCCCGGCGCCATCATCGGCGAGCCCATCGTCACGATGCCGGAGACCAGGTCGGGGCGCCGCACGGCGATGCCGCGGGCCAGCATGCCGCCGAGGCTGTGCCCGACGATCTGCACCTTCTGCTCGCGACGCTCCACGATCCGCTCGATCCGCGACTCCAGCAGCGCGGCGGCGCTCAACGTGCAGTCGACGTTGGCCAGGATGTGCGCGCGGTAGGTGCGCCAGCCCTGCGAGCGCAGGTGCGCGGCGATGGTGCGCAGGGAGTAGTCGCCGGCGAAGAAGCCCGGCACCAGCAGCACCGGGTCGCCGTGGCGCTGCACCGCGGGTCCGGCGTAGGGCCGGCGGCGGCGTGCGCGGCGCTCGGCGAGGGAGTGGACGACGCTGCGTCCGGCCTCGCCGACGACCAGCCCCTCGCGCAGCATGGCGACGGCGGCGGGTCGGCGGAAGCCCTCGGGGAGGAGGAAGGCGCCCATGGTGGTCTCGTTCACATAGGTCACGTTACGGCCAGGTGAACGCCACCGTGGCCTGGATCACCCTCACGGGGGTCGGACGGCGCCGCAGATGGCCCATGCGGTTCACTCGGCACATGGCCCAGACGACTCCCCAGGCGTCCGACGAGCTGCTGGCTCCGCTCGGATCCTCCCTCGAGCTCTGCTACCAGACCTTCGGCGACGCCTCCGACGAGCCGCTGCTGCTCGTCATGGGGCTCGGGGGGCCGATGACGTGGTGGCCCACGGCCTTCTGCGAGCAGCTGGCCGAGCGCGGCTTCTACGTCGTCCGCTACGACAACCGCGACACCGGGCGCTCCACCCGCATCCGCCAGCGGGTCGGCCGCAGCGCGATCGTGCGGGCCTTCCTCGGCCTGCCGGTCGCGGCGCCGTACGGCATGGGCGACCTCGCCGACGACGCCTTCGGCCTGCTCGACCACCTCGGCCTGGCCTCGGCCCACGTGGCCGGCATCTCGATGGGCGGCATGATCGTCCAGACGATGGCGCTGGCCCACCCCGAGCGGGTGCGCTCGATGACCTCGATCATGTCGACGACCGGTCGGCGCACCGTCGGCTGGCAGCACCCGTCGCTGATCCCCGTCCTGCTCGGCTCGGCCGGTCCCGACGAGGACGGCTACGTCGCCAACTCGCTCAAGGTGTGGCGGCTCATCGGCTCGCCCGGCTACCCATCCCCCGAGGAGATGCTGCGGGCGCGCGCCAGCGAGACCTACCGCCGCGGCGTCAGCGCCAGCGGCGTCCTGCGCCAGATGCTCGCGGTGCTCACCCAGCCCGACCGCACCGAGGCCCTGCGGTCGCTGCGGGTGCCGACGACCGTCGTCCACGGCATGGCCGACAAGATGGTGCACGTCTCGGGCGGACGCGCCACCGCCGCCGCCGTCCCCGGCTCGGAGCTGGTGCTGATCGGCGGCATGGGCCACGACACCCCCGAGGAGCTGTGGCCGCGGCTCATCGACGCGATCCGCCGCAACGCCGACCGCGCCTGACGCTCTCCCGCCGGCGCCCACCAACGCTTGTAACGCGGAGTCCCGTGAACTTCCCACCCCTCAGGAGGGGTGGTCAGTTCACGGGACTCCGCGTCACATGGGGCGGCGCGGCCGGTACATGGGGCGGCGCGGCCCGACGTCAGTCCGAGAGCCGGGCGCCGGTCTCGGTGTCGAAGACGTGCACGTGGGCCGGGTCGGTGGTGACGTGGATGACCTCGCCCTTGCGGATCGAGTCGCGGGCGCTGATGCGCACGATGACGTTCGACGGCGTCCCCTCGACGTCGCAGGTGCCGTAGACGAACCCGTCGGCGCCGAGCTCCTCGACGACGGTGACGGTGATCGGCAGGCCGCCGGCGTCCGGCCCGACGACGCGCCACGCCTCGGGACGCACGCCGACGGTGATGCGACCGGTCATCCGCTGCGCGGCGACCGGGTCGACCGGCACCTCGTAGCCGCCGACCCGGGCCTTGCCGTCGGCGGCGACGGCCTCGAGCAGGTTCATCTGGGGCGAGCCGATGAAGCCCGCGACGAACAGGTTGGCCGGCTTGTCGTAGAGCCGCAGCGGGGTGTCGACCTGCTGCAGCTCGCCGAGCTTCATCACCGCGACGCGGTCGCCCATCGTCATGGCCTCGACCTGGTCGTGGGTGACGTAGACGGTCGTGATGCCGAGGTCGGCCTGGAGCTTGGCGATGTCGGTGCGGGTCTGGACCCGCATCTTCGCGTCGAGGTTCGACAGCGGCTCGTCCATGCAGAACACCTGCGGCTGCCGGACGATCGCGCGGCCCATGGCGACGCGCTGGCGCTGACCGCCGGAGAGCGCCTTCGGCTTGCGCTCGAGGTACTCGGTGAGCCCGAGGATGGCGGCGGCGTCCTTGACCCGCTTCTCCCGCTCGGCGGTGGGCACCTTGGCCATCTTGAGCGCGAAGCCCATGTTCTCGGCCACGGACATGTGGGGGTACAGCGCGTAGTTCTGGAACACCATCGCGATGTCGCGGTCCTTGGGAGGCAGCCGCGTGATGTCGCGATCGCCGATCAGGATGCGGCCGGAGTTCACCTCCTCCAGCCCCGCGAGCATCCGCAGGGTCGTGGACTTGCCACAGCCCGACGGACCGACGAGCACCATGAACTCGCCGTCCTCGATCTCCAGGTCGATGCCGGGCACGGCCGGCGTGTCGGCCCCCGGGTACCAGCGCTGCGCCTTCTCGAAACGCACGTTGACCATTGCGACTCTCCTTCACCGGCAGGAACGTGCCGACGATCCGAATGTGAGGAGCGACCGGACGGACGTCCGGCCACCTGACGCGCGACGCCGGCCAGCCCGCGGAGCATGGCGCAGGTCACACGAGGCCCGGAGCGTAGGCACCCCGCGGACGCGCCGTCAACGCCGACGCGGGCCGGAGCAGACCGGTCGCGGACGCTTGGTCTCGAGACGGTAACGGCCCTTGACGCGACGCGTTGCAAACGTTTGCATAGCCCGTGACCCACGTCACGTCGGCCCCCATCCCGCGTCGAGTCGGAACCCCACGGGCCGGATCTTTCAGAGAGGAAAGAGCGGATGAAGACATCCCTGTCCCGACGTCTGGCCGCCAGCGTCGCGGTGCTCGCGGTCACGGGCCTCGGCCTCGTCGGCTGCGGCTCGGACAGCAGCAGCAACGACGCCCAGAGCGCGGGCGGCACGTCCCCGGGCAAGGGCAAGGCCGAGTGCGCCCAGCTCGAGCAGTTCGGCGACCTCACCGGCAAGTCGGTCAGCGTCTACACCTCGATCGTCGAGCCCGAGGCCACCGCGCAGAAGAACTCCTACAAGGTGTTCGAGGACTGCACCGGAGCCACCGTGAAGTACGAGGGCTCGCAGGAGTTCGAGGCGCAGCTGCAGGTGCGCGCCCAGGGCGGCAACCTGCCCGACATCGCCTACATCCCGCAGCCCGGTCTGCTGAAGTCGCTCGTCCAGGGCGGCTACGTCAAGGAGGCCCCGAAGCCGGTCTCCGACAACGTCGACAAGTGGTTCGGTCCCGACTGGCGCTCCTACGGCACCGTCGACGACAAGCTCTACGCCGCGCCGCTGGGCGCGAACGTGAAGTCGTTCGTCTGGTACTCCCCGAAGATGTTCAAGGACAACGGCTGGGAGGTGCCGAAGACCTGGGACGACATGATCGCGCTCAGCGACAAGATCGCGGCCACCGGCATCAAGCCGTGGTGCGCGGGCATCGAGTCCGGCGAGGCCACCGGCTGGGTCGTCACCGACTGGCTCGAGGACGCCCTGCTGCGTGACGCCGGCCCGGACGTCTACAACCAGTGGGTCAACCACGAGATCCCGTTCAACGACCCGAAGGTCGCCGAGGCCCTCGACCGCGTCGGCAACATCCTCAAGAACGACAAGTACGTCAACGGCGGCATCGGCGACGTGAAGTCGATCGCCACCACGTCGTTCCAGGAGGGCGGTCTGCCCATCACCAAGGGCAAGTGCGCCCTGCACCGCCAGGCGTCGTTCTACGCCGCGCAGTGGCCGAAGGGCACCAAGGTCGCCGAGGACGGCGACGTCTTCGCCTTCTACCTGCCCACCACCAACGACCAGTTCGGCCAGCCGGTGCTCGGCGGCGGCGAGTTCGTCGCGGCGTTCTCCGACCGTCCCGAGGTGCAGGCGTTCCAGACCTACCTGTCCTCGGACGTGTGGGCCAACGAGAAGGCCAAGGCCACCCCGGACGGCGGCTGGGTCAGCGCCAACAAGGGCCTGAAGATCGACAACCTGACGAGCCCGATCGACAAGCTGTCGGCCGAGACCCTGCAGAACCCGGACGCGGTCTTCCGCTTCGACGGCTCCGACCAGATGCCCGCCGCCGTCGGCGCCGGCACCTTCTGGAGCGAGATGACGAACTGGATCACCGGCGAGTCGACCACCGACGCGCTCAAGAAGATCGAGGCCTCCTGGCCGTCCTGATCCCTCAGGCGCTCCCTCCGGGCGCGGGCGCCTGCTGACGCCCGCGCACCGACCTCGAGGTGCCGGTCGGGTCCTCACCGACCCGGCCGGCACCTCGCTCGGCTCCCCCGTCCTCCGAGAGGTGACTCATGACCACGTCCGAGAAGCTCGTGCAGATGGCGATCGCCATCGTGCTGTTCTTCGGCGTGATGGCGGTGATCCTGCTGCTCACGCAGCGACTCCGCTCCCGCGCCGGCGAGCGGGTGCAGGCCGCCGCCTTCCTCGCCCCGACCCTGCTGCTCATCGCTGTCGGACTGCTCTACCCGGCGGTCAAGACGATCTACCTGTCGTTCCGCAACAACGCCGACTCGGCCTGGGTCGGGTTCGCGAACTACGAGAAGATCTTCACCAACGCCGACCAGCTGCAGACCCTGCGCAACACCGCGCTGTGGGTGGTGCTCGTCCCGGCGGTGTCGACGGCCGTCGGGCTGATCTACGCCGTCCTGGTCGACCGCTCGCGCTTCGAGAGGTTCGCCAAGGCGCTGATCTTCCTGCCCATGGCGATCTCGCTGGTCGGCGCCTCGATCATCTGGAAGTTCGTCTACGCCTACAAGGACAGCTCGCAGGAGCAGATCGGCCTGCTCAACGGCATCCTGAAGGCCGTCGGGCTGCCGACCTACAACTTCCTCCTCGAGGAGCCGTGGAACACGCTGTTCCTCATCGTCATCCTGATCTGGGTGCAGGCCGGCTTCGCGATGACGATCCTCTCGGCGTCGATCAAGGCGATCCCCGAGGACATCATCGAGGCCGCCCGGCTCGACGGCGTGAGCGGCCTGCAGCTCTTCCGCCACATCACGGTGCCGAGCATCCGACCCTCGCTGATCGTCGTGCTCACCACGATCAGCATCAGCACCCTGAAGGTCTTCGACATCGTGCGCAGCGCGACCGGCGGCCAGTTCGGCACGAAGGTGCTGGCCTACGAGTTCTACGTGCAGTCCTTCCGCACCCTGAACCCGGCGCTCGGCGCGGCCCTGGCGACGCTGATCTTCGTCCTCGTCAGCCCGATCGTCATCTACAACATCCGTCAGATGCGCCGCCTGGAGGCACGATGAGCACCAGCACCCCCGCCGTCACCCCGGGCCTGCTCGAGAGCCCGACGCCGCCCGAGGGCACCGCGCCCCCGCGCTCGGCCGCCAGCGCGGCGCGCAGCGGCCTGAGCTCGCGGCTCGCCTCGGCGGCCGCCATCGTGATCGCCGTCCTCTGGACGATCCCCACCTTCGGCCTCTTCGTCTCCAGCTTCCGGCCCGAGGCCGACGTCAAGGGCAACGGGTGGTGGAACATCTTCACCAACCCGTCGTTCTCGCTGGAGAACTACCGGACGATCTTCACCGACCCCGACAGCGACCTGCCGCGGTTCCTGGTGAACACGATCGTGATCACCCTCCCGGCGGTGATCATCCCGATCACGCTCGCGGTGCTGGCCGCCTACGCGTTCGCGTGGATGGACTTCAAGGGCCGCGACACCCTCTTCGTGGCGGTCTTCGCGCTGCAGATCGTACCGATCCAGGTGACGCTCATCCCGCTGCTGCGCCTCTACACCCGGCCGCCCGAGTGGCTGCCGAAGCTGGCCGGCGAGGGCGCCCCGGGCGGCGGCTTCTACACGATCTGGCTCTCGCACACGATCTTCGCGCTGCCGCTGGCGGTCTTCCTGATGCACAACTTCATGCGGGAGATCCCCGGCGAGCTCGTCGAGTCGGCGCGGGTCGACGGCGCGGGCCACGTGCAGATCTTCACCCGCATCATGCTGCCGCTCATGACGCCGGCGATCGCCGCGTTCGGCATCTTCCAGTTCCTCTGGGTCTGGAACGACCTGCTGGTGGCGCTGGTCTTCGCCGGCGGCCAGTCCGACATCGCCCCGCTGACCTACTGGCTCGGGTCGCTTGCCGGCACCCGCGGCGAGGACTGGCAGGTGCTCTCGGCCGGCGCGTTCGTCTCGCTGGTGATCCCGCTGATCGTGTTCCTCAGCCTGCAGCGGTTCTTCGTCCGCGGCCTGCTCGCGGGCAGCGTCAAGGGCTGACCCCCACGAGCCGCGCCGGCCCGTCCCTCCCTGCCTGGGGGACGGGCCGGCGCGAGCGACCCCTCCTGACCCGTCGCCTTCCGAGAGGAGGACGCCGCGCTCTCAGCCCTGCCCGTCGGTCGACCGAGCGATCTCCTCGGCGAACCACCGGTAGGACGCCTTGGGCACCCGCGGCAGCTCGTCATGACCACGATCGACGCGCACCAGGCCGAAGGTCTTCGTGTAGCCCTCGGCCCACTCGAAGTTGTCCATGAGGGTCCAGACCAGGTAGCCGCGCACGTCGGCGCCGGCCTCGACCGCGCGCCGGGTGGCGGCGAGGTGGTCGCGCAGGTAGGCGATGCGGTCCTGGTCGTCGACCACGCCGTCGGCGTCGATCGCGTCGTCGGCGCAGGCCGCGCCGTTCTCGGTGACCACCAGCGGCAGGCCGGTGCGCCGGTGGGTCTCGACGAGCAGCTCCTCGAGTCCGCTGGCGTCGATCTCCCAGCCGATGTCGGTGCGCGGCTCGCGGACGACGAGGTCCAGCTCCCCGGCGCCGGGGTAGGCCTCGCCCTCGGTGTGCGCCGGCCGGGCCGCACCGCCGGCCGCGGAGGCGGCCGGACGCACCGGCGTGTAGTAGTTGACGCCGAGCCAGTCGGCCGAGCCGCGGATCAGCTCGAGGTCGCCGTCGCGCACGACCGCCGGGTCGGCGAGCACCGGCGCGACGTCGAGCAGCACGTCGTCGTAGGCACCGTCGACGAGCGGGTCGAGCCACACGCGGTTGCGGATCGCGTCGACTCGGTCGGCCACGTCGCGCGACTCCTCGCCCTCGGCCCAGACCGGGGCCAGGTTGTGCACGATGCCCAGCCCCACGGCGTCGGGCAGCGCCTGGCGCAGCAGCCCGTGGCCGAGGTTGAGGTGGTGGGCCGCGACGTGCGCCCGACCGCCCTCGCGGCGTCCCGGCGCGTGGACGCCGGCCGCGTAGCCCAGGTAGGCCGCACACCATGGCTCGTTGTGCGAGGCCCACAGACGCACGCGGTCGCCGAGGCGCGCGTGCACGAGCGCGCCGTACTCGGCGAACGCGACCGCGGTGTCGCGGGAGAGCCAGCCGCCGGCGTCCTCCAGCGGCTGGGGCAGGTCCCAGTGGTAGAGCGTCGCGGTGGGCTGCACGCCGGCGGCGAGCAGGGCGTCGACCAGCCGGTCGTAGTAGTCGAGACCGCGCGCCTCGACGCGACCGGTGCCCTCGGGGACGACGCGGGGCCACGCGATCGAGAAGCGGTACCACTGCGCGCCGAGGCCGGCCACGAGCGCGACGTCGTCGTCGAGCCGGTCGTAGGACTCGCAGGCGCGGACGCCGTCGCCGCCGTCGCGGATCGCCCCGGGACGACGGCAGAAGACGTCCCAGATCGACTCGCCGCGACCGTCGCGATCGCTGGCGCCCTCGATCTGGAAGGCGGCGGAGGCGGTGCCGAGCGCGAGCCGGCCGGACGTCAGAGGGTGACCCATGTCACCAACCTAGTGGGCGGCGCCGACGGCCCGCGCGTCACCGAGGCGGCGGCATGACCACCACCCGCACGCCCCCGCCCGAGGTGAACATGGAGGACGTCGCCCGCCGGGCCGGCGTCTCGATCGCGACCGTGTCGCGCGCGCTGCGCGGCGTGGCCGGCGTCAGCCCGCGCACCCGCGACAAGGTGCTCGCCGCCGCCGACGAGCTCTCCTATGTGGTCTCCCCCGCGGCCTCGAGCCTCTCCGGCGGCGCGACCGGCCGGGTCGCGGTCGTCGTCCCGCAGCTCGACTCGTGGTTCTCGAGCACGATGATGGCCGCCATCGAGTCGACCGTCCGCGGCGGCGAGCGCGACGTCCTGCTCTTCCAGGTCGAGGGACGCGAGCAGCGCAGCCGGTTCTTCCGCGAGCTGCCGACGCGACGCAAGGCCGACGCCGTCGTCCTGGTCTCGCTGCCGCTGGAGGCCGAGGAGGAGCAGCGGCTGGAGCTGATCGGCGTGCACGTCGTGGTGGCGGGCTCGCGCCTGCGCGACTACCCGCACGTCGAGGTCGACGACGTCGCGATCGCGCGGTGCGCCGTCGAGCATCTCGTCGCCCTGGGGCACACCCGCATCGCGATGATCCGCACCAGCGACACCGAGGGCGCGCACTGGACCAGCGACCTGCACCGCGGGCAGGGCTACGCCGAGGTGATGGCCGCCCACGGGCTCGGCGAGCCGTTCGTCGTCACCGAGGCCTACGGCGTGCACGCCGGGGCCCGCGGGATGGCGCGGCTGCTCGACGACCCGGAGCCGCCCACCGCCGTCTTCTGCTACTCCGACGACATCGCCGTGAGCGCGTACCGCGAGCTGGTGCGCCGCGGCCTGCGCGTGCCGGAGGACGTCTCGCTCATCGGCGTCGACGGCAACCCGCTGGCCGAGGTCTTCGACCTGACGACGGTCGACCAGCAGGCCGCCGAGCAGGCGCGGATCGCCGGGGAGATGACCCTGCGCCTCCTCGCGGGCGAGACGCTCGAGGACACCGCGCGGCTCGTCGACTTCCGGCTGGTCGAGCGCGGTTCGACCGCTCCCCCGCGGCGCTGAGCCGGACCGATACGATCACGGCTCGTGACCAGTGCGACCGGCCCCGAGTTCCGCTACTCCGACCTCCTGCCCACGGGCCCGGACGAGACGCCGTACCGGCTGATCACCACCGAGGGCGTCTCCACCGTCGAGGTCGGCGGCCGGACCTTCCTCCAGGTCGCGCCCGAGGCGATCCAGCGGCTCACGGCCGAGGCGATGCACGACATCAGCCACTTCCTCCGGCCCGCCCACCTCGCCCAGCTGCGTCGGATCATCGACGACCCCGAGGCGTCCGGCAACGACCGCTTCGTCGCGCTCGACCTGCTGAAGAACGTCAACATCTCCGCCGGCGGCGTGCTGCCGATGTGCCAGGACACCGGCACCGCGATCGTCATGGGCAAGAAGTCCGAGGGCGTGCTGACGGGCGTCGACGACGGCGAGTGGATCAGCCGCGGCGTCTACGACGCGTACACCCGGCTCAACCTGCGCTACTCCCAGCTCGCGCCGCTCACGACGTACGAGGAGAAGAACACCGGCACCAACCTGCCGGCGCAGATCGAGCTGTACTCCACCCCGCACACCTCGGGGAAGCCGGAGTACAAGTTCCTCTTCATGGCCAAGGGCGGCGGCTCGGCGAACAAGTCGTTCCTCTTCCAGGAGACCAAGGCGGTGCTCAACCCCGAGCGGCTGCTGCAGTTCCTCGACGAGAAGATCCGCTCGCTCGGCACCGCGGCCTGCCCGCCGTACCACCTGGCGATCGTCATCGGCGGCACGAGCGCCGAGTTCGCGCTCAAGACCGCCAAGTACGCCTCCGCGCACTACCTCGACGCGCTGCCCACCGAGGGCTCGATGAGCGCCCACGGCTTCCGCGACGTCGAGCTGGAGGAGAAGGTCTTCGAGCTCACCCAGTCCTTCGGCATCGGCGCGCAGTTCGGCGGCAAGTACTTCTGCCACGACGTGCGCGTCGTCCGGCTGCCGCGGCACGGCGCGTCGTGCCCCGTCGCGATCGCGGTCTCGTGCTCGGCCGACCGGCAGGCGCTGGGCAAGATCACCCCCGAGGGCGTCTTCCTCGAGCAGCTCGAGACGGACCCCGCCCAGTACATGCCGGACGCCGGGGTGGCCGAGGACATCGCGGGCGGCGAGGTCGTCGCGATCGACCTCAACCAGCCGATGGCCGACATCCTGGCCGAGCTGCGCAGGCACCCGGTCAAGACGCGGCTCTCGCTGACCGGCCCGCTCGTCGTGGCGCGCGACATCGCGCACGCCAAGATCAAGGAGCGCCTCGACGCCGGCGAGCCGATGCCCGACTACCTCAAGGACCACCCCGTCTACTACGCCGGTCCGGCCAAGACCCCCGAGGGCATGGCGTCCGGCTCCTTCGGCCCGACGACCGCCGGCCGCATGGACTCCTACGTCGAGCAGTTCCAGGCCGCCGGCGGCTCGATGGTGATGCTCGCCAAGGGCAACCGCTCCAAGCAGGTCACCGACGCGTGCGCCGCGCACGGCGGCTTCTACCTCGGCTCGATCGGCGGGCCGGCCGCCCGCCTGGCCCAGGACTGCATCAAGAGCCAGGAGGTCATCGAGTACCCCGAGCTCGGCATGGAGGCGGTCTGGAGGATCGAGGTCGAGGACTTCCCGGCGTTCATCGTCGTCGACGACCAGGGCAACGACTTCTTCACCGACCCGTCCGGCAGCGTCACCGTGCCGATCACGGGGCTGCGGGTGCGCTCGGCGCAGTCGTAGGTCGCCGGGGTGAGCGGCGCAGCCGGCGGCGAGATCGCCCGCGCCTCCTCGGAGCGCGGCGAGCTGGTGCTGAGTCGGCGCTCGGACGGCGCCCTGGAGCTGCGGGCCAACGGCGTGTTCGTCATGGACACCGTCGAGACCTCCACCGAGCGCGAGCTCGCGCGGGGCGCGCTGGCCCAGTGCACGGCCCCGTCGGAGGTGCTGGTCGGCGGGCTGGGTCTCGGGTCCACCCTCGACGAGGTGCTGGCCGACGCGCGGGTCGCGCGGTGCACGGTCGTCGAGATCGAGCCGGCGCTGGTCGGCTGGCTGCGTGACGGCACCGTGCCGCACGGCCCGGCGCTGCTTGACGCGCCCCGCGTGCGGGTGGTCGTCGACGACGTCGCGGCGGTGCTGCGGGCGGCGGACGCCGCGTCCTACGACCTGGTGCTGCTCGACGTCGACAACGGCCCCGGCTACCTCGTGCACGACGCGAACGCCGCGCTGTACGGCACGCCGTTCCTCGGCTCGATCGTGCCGGTCGTGCGGCCCGGCGGCGTCCTGGCGATCTGGTCGGCCGACCGCGCGCCCGCCCTGCTGGAGGCCATGACCACGGCGTTCGACGGCGTCGCGGCCGTCGAGGAGCAGGCCCACGACGTCGTCCTGGGCACCCGGAAGGAGCAGTACTGGCTGTACCTCGCGCGGGTAGCGTCGCGAGCGTGACCACCGAGCCCGCGCACGAGGACGCCTTCCGCATCGAGCACGACAGCATGGGGGACGTCCGGGTGCCCCGCGACGCGCTGTGGCGGGCGCAGACCCAGCGCGCGGTGGAGAACTTCCCGATCAGCGGCACCCCGATCGAGCCGGGCCTGATCCACGCGATCGGCCAGGTCAAGGCCGCCGCCGCGCGGGTCAACGCCGCGCTCGGCGTGCTGGACGAGACGCAGTCCGAGGCGATCGTGGCCGCCGCGCGATCCGTCGCCGCCGGCGAGCACGACGACGCGTTCCCGATCGACGTCTTCCAGACCGGCTCGGGCACCAGCTCGAACATGAACGCCAACGAGGTGATCGCGACGCTCGCCGCACGGTCGGGCGTCGAGGTGCACCCCAACGACCACGTCAACGCCAGCCAGTCGTCCAACGACACCTTCCCGACCGCCATCCACGTGGCGGCCGCCGTGGGCGTCGTCGAGCACCTGCAGCCCGCGCTGCGCGAGCTGGCGGCGTCGCTGGAGGCGAAGTCCGCCGAGTTCGCCGACCTGGTCAAGGCCGGGCGCACCCACCTCATGGACGCCACGCCGGTGACGCTGGGCCAGGAGCTCGGCGGCTACGCCGCCACGGTGCGCTACGCGGTGGAGCGGCTCGACTCCGTGCTGCCGCGGGTGCGCGAGCTGCCGCTGGGCGGCACCGCCGTCGGCACCGGCATCAACACCCCCGCCGGGTTCGCGCCGGCGGTGATCGCCGCGCTCGGCGAGGCGACCGGTCAGCCGTTCACCGAGGCGCGCGACCACTTCGAGGCCCAGGGCACGCGCGACTCCCTCGTCGAGCTCTCCGGCGTGCTGCGGACGATCGCCGTCGGCCTGACGAAGATCTGCAACGACCTGCGCTGGATGTCGTCCGGCCCGACCACCGGGCTCGCCGAGATCCACCTGCCCGACCTGCAGCCCGGCTCGAGCATCATGCCGGGCAAGGTGAACCCGGTGCTCCCCGAGGCGACGCTGATGGTGTGCGCGCAGGTCGTCGGCAACGACGCCGCCGTCACGCTGGCCGGCGCGTCGGGCAGCTTCGAGCTCAACGTCGCGATGCCGGTGATCGCCCGCAACCTGCTGGAGTCGATCCGCCTGCTTGCCGCCGCGGCGCCGCTGCTCGCGCACCGCTGCATCGACGGCATCACGCCGAACCCCGAGCGCATGCGGGCCTACGCGGAGTCGTCGCCCTCGATCGTCACGCCGCTCAACCGGCACCTCGGGTACGAGGCGGCCGCGGCGATCGCGAAGAAGGCGCTCGCCGACGGCGCCACGATCCGCGAGACCGTGCTCGCGCTCGGGTACGTCGAGCGGGGCGAGATCAGCCTCGAGACCCTCGATGCCGCGCTCGACGTCGCGTCCATGACGCACCCCTGATCCGCGCGGCCACCACCAGCAGCGCTCCCGACGCCGCCAGCAGCGACGCCGAGGTCGTCTGCAGGCCGCGGCTCGCGCCCGTGCTGGGCAGCGCCCGCTCCTCCGGCGCCACGGCCGACCGGTCGGCTGTCGTCCGGGCGTCGCCGACCTCGCTCTCCTGGTCGGCCACGCCTCCGGCTCCCGCAGCCCCGGCCGTGCCCATGACCGCGACCGGGCACGCGATCGGCGTCGAGCCGTCCGTCGGGTCGTCCGTCGGGTCATCCGTCGGCTTGTCCGTGGGCTCGTCCGTCGGGTCCGCTGTCGGCTCGTCGCCGGGATCGCCCGCAGCGTCCGGATCGCCGGTGACCGCGGCCGAGATCGGCTCACTCGCGTCCCGCGGCGCGACGTCGGGCTTCCCGGGCTCGAGGTCGGGCGGACTCGGGACGGGATCGTCACCCGACTCGCCGGCACTCGCCGAGCCCGAGCCGTCGGAGCCCTCCGACCCGTCGGAGCCGTCGGACACCCCGGGGACGCCGCCGCCGGCGGAGCCGTCGTAGCCGTCGCAGTCGATCGGGACGGGATCCGCGCTCGGCCCGGGATCCGGCACGGGGCCCGGCTCGATCGTCGCGTCGGTCGGCGGCGGCTCGTCCGGCGCGTCACCGGTCGCACCGGGTGCACCCGTGCTGACCGCGGACGGGCCGCTCCCCACGTCTGCGACGGCGACTCCCGCGGAGGTGACGACCAGGGCGAGCGGCGTCAGCGCCACGGCAGCCGCCGAGGCCAGCGCTCGCCGCCTCCCGCCGGGCAGGGTGCGACGGATCATGACGGGTCCTCTCCTCGGGTGACCGGCTGCGCTCCCCCGGCGCCGCCACGCGTGACGCTAGGGCGGCCGAGGAGTCGATTCCACCTGGTCTGGAGGGCTCGATCACCAAGGGAACCGACGGACGCACTGCGGCGTCCAAGCACCTCCGGGCGCACCCGTAGCCCGATCACCGGGTGGTGTCGGGCTGTGGGCGGTGCGTGCGGTGGGCGAGCTGGCTGTCGGTGGTCGAGCTTGTCGAGACCCGGGGTTTCGACAAGCTCAACCGCCGGGGTCAGCTTCGACCACCGTGAGGGTCGTGCCGTGACGGTCGCGTCGGAAGCGGACGCCGTTCGGTGACCGCCACAGGTAGACCCCGGGTTGGTCGGGTCCGGCTGGCTTGTAACGCCAGCCGTCGTGGGTCTTGTGGCGGTGGTGCTTCCTGCACAGCGGCGCGAGATTGGACGACGCTGTCGGGCCGCCGGACTCGTAGGACTGGACGTGGTCGGCGTCGCAGGACCTGGCCGGCCGTCGGCAATACGGGAAGACGCAGGTGTGGTCGCGCAGGATGATCTGCTCGCGCATCAGATCCGGCACCTCGTACGCGTCTGAGTACCGCTCGGCCGCCAGGTCGAGGATCGGTCGGACGGTGACGGTGGTGCCGGCGGCCTGGCACCACGCCTTGATGACGTCGATCCCGAGCGGCGACCGTGACGCCTCCGAACGGGCGACGTCCCCGAGGGCTCCGGTGACCGCGTCGACGGAGAGGTGGATGTACAGCGTCAGGTGCCGCGACCGGCTCGGAGTGTTCCCGGTGGGGGTCTCGCCGGTCTCGAGCGGAAGCACCTGCTCCCCACGGGCGAGCATCCCCGCGGCCTTCGCTCGGCGGACGTTCAGGGTCTCCTGGGAGCCGGCCTTCTTGAGCTGCTCGGCGAGGGCTGCGATGGCGCGTTCGAGGTCGGCGGCGTCGGGCTGGTCGAGGCGGCCGCTGATGTCGATGGTGCCGTCGAAGCCGGCCTGCCCCATCCACACCTCGAAGCACCGGTGCTCGGCCTCCCGGGCCTTCCGCAGGACCGCGTCCCCGGGGTCCGTGTGCTCCTGCGCCACCCGGCAGATGCTGCTGATCTGATTCCGGGACACATTGTGGGCGTAGGCGGCGATCCGGGCATCGACCAGATCAGCGGCCTCGGCGGAGAGGGGGATGGTGTCCTCGGTGATCCGGCGGACCTGCCACACCGCCAGCTCGCCCTTCACGAGGCGAGACCACACCCGCGGCAGCCGCACACACGCCTCGAGAGCGTGGCCGACGTAGAACGACCCGGCCTGCTGGGTCATCCCGAGCGCGGTGATGAACTCCGTGACCGCATGCTCCTGCACCTCCGGCGCACCAGGTCCAGCCAGGGGAAGCATCATCCCGGTGTCGATCACATACCCCGCCACGTCGTCGGCCCCCGCGACATGGGCGATCGCCCAATCAGCGGCGGCGACGAACACCTCGCGCTCCGCCTGCTCGGCAGCAGCCCGCGCGGCCATCGCCGCGCGCAACGCGTCGCTGTCGCGCAGCAGCCGTGGGGTCCGAGGGGGCATAGCCTGATTCTATGCGAACACACGTTCGAACTGAAGTGGATATCCCCAGATCAGACCAGGTTTTCGGAACCTCAGCCATAGACAACTGAAAGAGACCAGCGGCGGAGCCGGCAGCGGCGCAAGGGGAACACCCGCTGTACCGAGACGGCGAGCGACCACCGAGTGCCATGACCGCTACGGAGACCACCGACGAGCAGTGAGCCGACAGCCTGCTGATCCGCCACACGTCACCGTCAGCATGCGAGTGCGGGGGTCTCGACAAGCTCGACCACCGGCCGCGCTCGACCACCGGCGGAGGCTCGACCACCGCGTCGGGTGCGGGGGTCTCGACAAGCTCGACCACCGGGGGTGCGGGGGTCTCGACAAACTCGACCACCGGAGCCGCGCTCGACCACCGGAGCCCGCTCGACCACCGGCGGGCCGGCAGGGGTCAATACCAGCCGTTGCTCTGGCTGTGCGCCCAGGCGCCGCAGGGGCTGCCGTAACGGTCCTGGATGTACCCGAGACCCCAGCGGATCTGCGTGGCGGGGTTCGTGGCCCAGTCGGCGCCGGCGGAGGCCATCTTCGCGCCCGGCAGGGCCTGCGGGATGCCGTAGGCGGACGACGAGGGGTTGTCGGCGTTCACGCGCCAGCCCGACTCGCGCGTCCACAGCGAGTCGAGGCAGGAGAACTGGTCGTCGCCGAAGCCGAAGTCGCCGAGCATGCCGCGCGCGATGTCGCGCGGGTCGCTGGGCGTGATGTTCACCGTCCGCGTCACCGCGCGGCCGGAGGCCTGCGACAGCGCAGCGGCCTTGGCGGCTACCGGGGCGGCCGCGGCGACCCGCTTCGCAGCGCGCGACGCGGGGACGGCCGGGCGGGCGGCGACGCGGGACGGGGCCTCCGAGCGGTCGCCGCTGCGCGAGAGCGACGTGCCGCGGTCGGCGACGTCCGCGGCCACGGCCTCGCGGGCCGCAGCCGACAGGGTCGGGCTGGCCGTGCTGAGCTCGGCCGCGGCGGGAGTGGCGGCGCCGCCCGAGGCGATCACACCACCGGCGACGGTGGCACCCGTGACGGCGACCGACGACAGCACCAGCGTGGTGCGGACGGCCTTGGCCGGGACCTGGGCGATGCGGGACGGGGTGGCGGGGGCGCGGTGCCTCGGGACGTACTTCGCGTGCTTCGACAAGTCGGATTAACTCACGTGAGACGGCGGGGGACGACGGCGCTCGTGGCACCTGGCCGGGAAACGGCTCGGCCCACCATGCATGACGAGGTGAGGGCATGCAAACCGAACCTCGGGTTTGTCAGGAACCTGTCAGGGGCATCCTGGCGCCCGCACGTCACACGGGCCCCACGCGTCACCGACGCGCGGGGCCCGTGCACGAGCGGACAGCTCGGCTCAAAGCACGACGTTCTCCAGCATCTCGGTCACCAGCGCCGCGATCGGGCTGCGCTCGGAGCGCGTGAGCGTCACGTGCGCGAACAGCGGGTGGCCCTTGAGCCGCTCGATCACCGCGACGACGCCGTCGTGACGCCCGACGCGCAGGTTGTCGCGCTGGGCGACGTCGTGCGTCAGCACCACCTTGGAGTTCGCGCCGATCCGCGAGAGGACGGTCAGCAGGACGTTGCGCTCCAGCGACTGCGCCTCGTCGACGATCACGAAGGCGTCGTGCAGCGAGCGGCCGCGGATGTGCGTCAGCGGGAGCACCTCGAGCAGGCCGCGCGCGAGGACCTCCTCGATGACCTCCGGGCTGGTGATCGCCCCGAGGGTGTCGAAGACGGCCTGCGCCCAGGGCGACATCTTCTCCGCCTCCGAGCCGGGCAGGTAGCCGAGCTCCTGGCCGCCCACGGCGTACAGGGGCCGGAACACGACGACCTTCTTGTGCTGGCCCCGCTCGAGCGTCGCCTCGAGACCCGCGCACAGCGCGAGGGCGGACTTGCCGGTGCCGGCGCGTCCGCCGAGGGAGACGATGCCGACCTCGGGGTCGAGGAGCATCTCCAGCGCGATGCGCTGCTCCGCGGAGCGGCCGTGCAGGCCGAACGCGTCGCGGTCGCCGCGCACCAGGTGCACCTGCTTGTCCGCGCCCACGCGGCCCAGCGCCGTGCCGCGCTCGGAGAGCAGCACGAGCCCCTGGTGGCAGGGCAGGTCGCGGGCCTCCGCGAGATCGAGCACCCCGTCGTCGTACAGCTCGTCGAGCTCGGTGGCCGCGACCTCCAGCTCGGCCATGCCGGAGTAGCCGGTGTCGGAGTCGCCGGTGGTCTCGCCGCGGTACTCCTGGGCGTCGAGGCCGACGGCCGACGCCTTGATCCGCAGCGGCAGGTCCTTGGAGACCAGCGTGACGTCCGCGCCCTCGGACGCCAGGTTGTGCGCGACCGCGAGGATGCGGGTGTCGTTGTCGCCGAGCCGGAAGCCCGACGGCAGCGTGGAGGGGTCGGTGTGGTTGAGCTCGACGCGCAGCGTGCCGCCCTCGTCGGTGACGGGGATCGGCTCGTCGAGACGGCCGAACGCGACCCGCAGGTCGTCGAGCGCGCGCAGCGCCGAGCGGGCGAAGTAGCCGAGCTCGGGGTGGTGCCGCTTGCCCTCGAGCTCGGTGATCACGACCACCGGCAGCACCACCTCGTGCTCGGCGAACCGGCGCAGCGCACCGGGATCGGCGAGCAGGACGCTGGTGTCGAGCACGTAGGTGCGCACCGGACCCGCGGGGGTCTCGGCTCGCGCAGGAGCCTTCCGGCCGCTCTTCTGGGACGTCGCCATGTCAGGTCAACCCCTCACCGACCGGCGCGCGCACTCCCCGCCGGCCTACTGCTCTCGAGTGGACCGGGAGGGTGCCCGACGGCCGGAGTGCCGGCCGGCGTCCGCGCACGGCACCGGGCCGGCGTGGATGCAGTCGTGGGTGGACAACTTCGGGCCTCCAGGTGCGACGGGCTTCCCCACCCGTCGATGCCGGCGACGCTACGCCGCGCAGGCGCACGTCTTCGGTGACACGCCGCTCCGGCGTGTGACGCTCGTGTGAACGGGCGGCGACGCGTCAGATGCCGTGCCGGCGCTCGCGCTGGGCGTAGGCGCGGATGGCGCGGAGGAAGTCGACCCGCCGGAAGTCGGGCCAGTAGGCCTCGCAGAAGTAGAACTCCGACTTCGCGCTCTGCCAGAGCAGGAACCCGCCGAGCCGCTGCTCCCCCGAGGTGCGGATGACGAGGTCGGGGTCGGGCTGGCCCTTGGTGTAGAGGTGCTCGGAGATGTGCTCGACGTCGAGGGTCGCGGCGAGCTCCTCGAGGCTGGTGCCGCGGGTGGCGTGCTCGGCGAGCAGCGAGCGGACGGCGTCGGCGATCTCGCGTCGACCGCCGTAGCCGACGGCGATGTTGACGAGCATGCCCGGGTTGTCGCGGGTGGCCTCCTCGGCGGCCTTCAGCCGCTCGACGGTCGCGGCCGGCAGCAGGTCGAGCGCGCCCACCGGGTGCAGCCGCCACTTGCCGGTGTCGGCCAGCGAGTCGACCGCCTCGGCGATGATCTCCAGCAGCGGCTCGAGCTCGGACGCGGGTCGGTTGAGGTTGTCGGTGGAGAGCAGCCAGAGCGTGACGACCTCGATGCCGACCTCGTCGCACCAGCCGAGCAGCGGCTCGATGTTCGCGGCGCCGGCCCGGTGCCCGTGCGCGGTGTCGCGGCCGACGGCGCGGGCCCAGCGGCGGTTGCCGTCGAGCATGACGCCGACGTGCCGCGGCAGCGTGGAGCTCTCGGGCAGCTTGCGCAGCAGACGGGCCTCGTACGCCGGGTAGAGCACCCGTCGCACGCCTCGTCGCCAGTCCGCCACGGGCGTCAGGCTACGACCTCGTGGCCGACGGGGATAACTCCCGCGACCAGGACGTGAACCGCGTCGCGCCCGGCCTGTGGCCCTGCTCCCGTCTCGCTCCCTGGCTCCCCCCGAACGGGTACCGTCGTCGCATGAGCAACTCCCTGCCCGATGCCGTCCGCTCGCGTCTGGACGCCGTCGCCGAGACGGTGCACGAGGTCGTCGCCGACGTGAAGCCCCGCCTGCGCGGGTGGCTGCATCTCGGCATCGCGCCACTGACCCTCGCCGCGGGCATCGTGCTCATCGTGCTGTCGCCGAACGCGATGACGCGCATCGGCTCGACCCTGTTCGTCGCCTCGGGCCTGGTGCTGTTCACGGTCTCGGCGATCTACCACACGGGCACCTGGTCGCCGCGCACCTGGGCGTTCCTGCGCCGCTTCGACCACTCGAACATCTTCCTGCTCATCGCGGGCAGCTACACGCCGTTCGCGCTGATCCTGCTCGACGGCGCCGCGCGCGTCACGCTGCTCAGCGTCGTGTGGAGCGGCGCGATCCTGGGCGTCGGGTTCCGCATCTTCTGGACCGACGCCCCCCGCTGGCTCTACACGCCGATCTACATCGCGCTGGGCTGGGCCGCGGTGTTCTTCATCCCCGACTTCCTCGACGGCGCCACCCGGCTCGGCACCGGCGTCGGCATCGCGGTCTTCGTGCTCATCGTCACCGGGGGCGGGCTCTACACCCTCGGCGGCATCGTCTACGGCTTCAAGCGCCCCAACCCGTGGCCGCGCTGGTTCGGCTTCCACGAGGTCTTCCACACCTTCACGATCCTGGCGTTCGTCACGCACTACGTGGGCGTCTCGCTGGCCACCTACGCCCTGCGGTGACGACCGCGTCCGTGCGGATCTGACGCACGGCGGACCCGCGCGCGGCGACGCTCAGCCGCGCGTCGCGACCACGTGGTCGGGCTCGTCGGCCTCGTCGTCGGCGTGCCGGCGGTTGTGCCGCACGCTCCACAGGAACGCCACCGTGATGAAGCCGACCCCCACCAGCCCGGTGACGACCTCCGGGATCTCGTGCTCGACGGTGATCAGCAGCATCACCGCGAGCGCGCCGATGGCCCAGTTGGCCCCGTGCTCGAGGTAGATGTAGTCGTCGAGCGTGCCCTGACGCACGAGGTAGACCGTCAGCGAGCGGACGTAGAACGCGCCCACGCCGAGCCCCAGCGCGATGACGATCGGGTCGGAGGTGATCGCGAACGCGCCGATGACGCCGTCGAAGCTGAAGCTCGCGTCGAGCACCTCGAGGTAGAGGAACAGGAAGAACGCCGCCCGGCCCGTGGCCATCGCGACCTGCGCCCCGCCGGCGCCCCGCGCCGAGGCGTCCTCGTGCTCGAGCTCGTCGAGATCGGCCTCGAGGCCCTCGCTGAACAGCTCGCCGAGGCCGTGCACCACCAGGAACGTGATCAGGCCGATGACGCCGGAGAGCAGCACCTGCTCGGCGTGGTCGGGGAAGCCGAGCGCGAAGCCGGCCAGGGCGAGCAGCGCGATCAGCAGCCCGGCCCCGTCGAGGCGGCCGACGCGGGAGAGCACCGGCTCGATCGGACGCAGCCAGTGGACGTCCTTCTCGGGGTCGAGCACGAAGCTGAGGAAGATCATCAGCAGGAACATGCCGCCGAAGGCCGCGATCGACGGGTGCGCCTCGTTGAGCAGGTAGCCGTAGGTGCCCGGGGTCTCCGGGTCGCCCTTCTCCAGCGCCAGCTGCCAGGCGCGAGCGGGCGAGAGGCCGGCGGTGACGCCGACGACGACCAGCGGGAACAGCAGGCGCATGCCGAAGACCGCGATGATGATGCCGACGCTGAGGAAGATCTTCTGCCAGAACGGCGACATCCGCTCGAGCACGCGGGCGTTGACGACGGCGTTGTCGAAGGACAGCGACACCTCGAGCACGATCAGGATGGCGGCGATCGCCAGGCCGGTCGGCCCGCCGTAGAGGAGGGCGACGATCAGGCCGACGATCGTCGTGAGGAAGGCCCAGCCGAAGGTGCGCAGGATCATGAGGTGCTCTCTGATGGGGGTCGCGCCACTCGACCGAGCGGGCTCGGACCGGGCGGCTGGCCCCTGACGGGGCGCCCGTCAGCCTACTGAGCGACGACGCCGCCCCACCCGCTCGTGCGGGGGGGCGGCGAGCGGCGCCCCGACGTCAGCGTCCGGCGGAGCGACGGTAGGTGCGCACCGACAGCGGCACGAAGACCACGAGGATGCCGACCACCCAGATCAGCGTGTAGAGCGACGGGTGCTGCATCGACCATGCGGGGTCGACCGGCATGCCGCCGAGGTTGCCGAAGTGCTGCCGGCTGGCCTGCGTGAGCGCGCTGACCGGGTTCCAGAGCACGAGCCAGCGCAGCACGCCGTCGAAGCTGCCCAGCGGCACGAACGCGTTGGAGAGGAACGTCAACGGCATGATCACGATGAACGAGGCGTTGTTGATGACCTCGACGCTCGGCACGATCAGCCCGACGAAGCCCATGACCCAGCTGACCGCGTAGGCGAACAGCAGCAGCAGGCCGAACCCGAGCAGCGCGTCGACGACGCCCTCGCGGATGCGCCAGCCGACGAGCAGACCGGTGAGCGCCATGATGACCAGCGAGAGGACGTTGTAGACGACGTCGGAGGTCGTGCGACCGACGAGCACCGCGGCCGGGGACATCGGCAGCGACCGGAAGCGGTCGATGATGCCCTTCTGGAGGTCCTCGGCGAGCCCCGCGCCGGTGAACGTGGCGCCGAAGACGACGGTCTGGGCGAAGATGCCCGCGATCAGGAACTCCCGGTAGTTCACCGAGCCGCCGGGGTCGATCGCGCCGCCGAAGACGAAGGCGAAGAGCAGCACGAACATGATCGGGCTGATCAGCACGAAGACCAGGATCTCGGGCACGCGCTTGATCTTGATCAGGTTGCGCTTGGCGACGACCCAGCCGTCGGAGAGGGCGCGGGCCGGACCGCCACGACGGACGATCGGGGTGTCGGGGGCTGCGGTGGTCATGCCGGGACCTCCTCGGAGGACGCGTCGGTGGCGGCGGTGTCGGGGCGTGCGTCGTGGCGTGCGTCGGGGCGGACGTCGGAGCCGGTGTGCGAGCCGGTGAGCGTGAGGAAGACGTCGTCGAGGGTCGGGCGTCGCAGCCCGACGTCGAGCACCGCGACGCCGTCGGCCTCGAGGGCGGACAGCACCCGGGCGAGCGACGCGACGCCGCCGTCGACCGCCGCGGTGAGCTCGCGACCGCCCGACTCGACGCCGACCTGGCCGGTCGCGACCTCGGCCAGCACCCGCTGCACGCCCGCGCTGTCGGCCGGGTCGGCGAGGACGACCTCGATGCGCTCCCCGCCGGTCTGCGCCTTGAGCTCGTCGGCGGTGCCGCGGGCGATGGCCCGACCGTGGTCGATGACGACGATGTCGTCGGCGAGCCGGTCGGCCTCCTCGAGGTACTGCGTGGTGAGCAGCAGGGTGGAGCCGGACGCGACGAGGTCGCGGATGACGTCCCACATCTGCAGCCGGCTGGCGGGGTCGAGGCCGGTGGTGGGCTCGTCGAGCACCAGCACCGGCGGCGCGGCGACCAGGGCGCCCGCGAGGTCGAGGCGACGGCGCATGCCGCCGGAGTAGGTCTTCGACGGCCGGTCGCCGGCGTCGGCGAGCCCGAACCGCTCGAGCAGCTCGCGGGCGCGTGCCTTCGAGCGCGCCCGACCGAGACCGTAGAGCCGGCCGACCATCTCGAGGTTCTCGAAGCCGGTGAGGTGCTCGTCGACCGCGGCGTACTGGCCCGAGAGGCCGATGCGCGCCCGCACGCCGTCGGGGTCGGCCAGCACGTCGACGCCCGCGACCGTCGCGGTGCCGGCGTCGGGACGCAGCAAGGTGGTCAGGCAGCGCACGGCGGTGGTCTTGCCGGCGCCGTTGGGCCCGAGGAGGGCCAGGACGGTGCCCTCGGGCACGTCGAGGTCGAGCCCGGCGAGGGCCTCGACCTGCTTGAACCGCTTGACGAGCCCGCGGGCTCGGATCATGTCGCTCATGGGGGGCTCCGGTCTGCCTTCCGGACGGTGGCGGGTGGGGTCAGAGGAACCCTAGGGCCGTCCACCGACAGCCCGCATCAGCCGGCCAGGGGGCTCCGGCCGCCGCGCAGGGCGCTCCACAGCAGACCGCCGACGACGCCCACGAGCACCAGGCCCACCGACGCGACGGCCACGCCGACCAGCACGGCGAGCCCGCCGACCAGCGACCAGCCCACGCCGTCACCGAGGGAGGCCTCGCCGGTGAGCGTCGCCACCAGCGTCGCCAGCACCCCCGCGCCGATCGCGCCCGCGAGCAGGAGCCGAGCGCGCCGCGCGGCCCGGGCCCGGCGGTCCTGCGCGTGCCGACCGCGCGAGGTGGCCACGACCACGCCGGCCCGCAGGACCGTCCAGGCTGCTCCGGCCAGGGCCATCGCCCCGAGCGCGGGCCAGAACCGCTCGCCGTCGCGGGCGACGGCGAGGGCACCGGCCAGGTACACGCCGACGAGCACGAGGTCGAGCAGCAGGCCGACGGTCGTGCCGGGACGCAGCGTCACCGGGGCGTCGGCGGAGTGCTCGTGCGGGAGGACGGCCATGCCCCCACTGTGCGGCATCGCGCCCGGCGACGCCGCGCCGACCCGACGAGATCGCCCGCACGGGTGGTGCCGACGGCACGATCGGTGGGTAGACGGCCGTGCTCACCCCTGTGGAGTGGACGCCCCGAGCCCCAGCGGTCAAGGTGGGGCTTCCCGCCGGTCTCGGCGGGCATCGGGTCAGGAGCAGCAGTGAGCGACACGGGCCGCACCGACCGACGGCGCACCGACGGACGAGCGGTCGTGCTGCGCGCGGCCCGCTCCTGCATGGCCGAGCGCGGCTACCACGGCACCAGCATCCGCGACATCGCGGCACGGGCCGGCATGACCTCCGCGGCGCTCTACCACCACTTCGCCAGCAAGCAGGCGGTGCTGGCGGCGCTGATGGACGGCGCGCTCGCGCAGGCGTCCACGATGGTCGACGAGGCCCTGGCCGGCGCCGCGAGCGACCCGCCCGCCCGCCTGCAGGCGACCGTCCACGCGTGGGCGCTGTTCCACGCCGTGCACCGCGACGACGCGCTCATCGGCTCCAGCGAGCTGCGCAGCCTCGAGGGCGCGCACCTCGACCACGTGGTGGCCACCCGCGAGGGCATCGAGCGCCGCCTCGCCGACGTCGTCCTGGCCGGGGTCGACGCCGGCGACTTCCGCACCGCGGACGCCCTGCTGGCCGCGCGGGCCGTGATGAGCATGGGCAGCTCGATCGTCGCCTGGTTCGACCCCAGCGGCCCGCTCTCCCCCGAGGAGATCGCCGAGACCTACGCCGGGCTCGCGCTCGGCGCGGTGCAGGCCGAGCGCGTCACCGCCACCCCGACCTGAGGTCCGCGTCGGCGGCTCAGCCGAAGGCGTGGTGCTCGGGGCGGAACCGCGCCGCCAGCCGGCGGAAGGTGAACGAGAAGCCCGGGAACATCGCGATGACGTGCCCGCTCCTCGACTGGTACCACGACGAGCAGCCGCCCTTCTTCCACACCGTGCGCTCCATCTCGCGGTGCACCATGGCGGTGTAGGCGTCCTCGGCCTCGGGCGTCACCTCGATGCTGGTCACCCGCCGCCGCCGGACCTCGTCGATGGCCCTGACGATGTACTGCAGCTGCGCCTCGATGACGAAGATCGCGCTGGTGTGGCCGATGCCGGTGTTCGGGCCGGTGACGACGAACAGGTTCGGGAAGCCCGGGGCCGTGGTGCCCAGGTAGGCGCGCGGGAACTCGCTCCAGAAGTCGGCGAGCGTCGTGCCGTCGCGACCGACGACCGGGTAGGAGATGACGCCGTCGGTGGCGTCGTAGCCGGTCGACCAGACGACGACGTCGAGGTCGAGGTGCTCGCCCGAGGCGGTGACGATGCCGGTGGCGTCGAGGTGGTCGATGCCGTCGGAGCGGTCGTGCAGCGTGGTGTTCTCGGCCGCGAGCGCCGGGTAGAGGGTGTCGGAGAGGATGATCCGCTTGCAGCCGATCGTGTAGTCCGGCGTCACCTTGCGGCGCAGCTCGGGGTCGGCGATCTGCCGCTCGATGTGCTTCAGCGCCTTGTCCTGGGCGACCTTCTTCAGCATCGCCTCGGAGTACTTGAAGCCGATGACGCGGGTCTCCAGCGACCAGTAGATGGCGGTGCGCAGCGCCTTGTGCAGGGGCCGGACGCCGAGCAGGCGCCGCTGGAGCGGGGTGAAGACGCGGTCGGGACGCGGCAGCACCCAGTGCGGGCTGCGCTGGAAGACGTGCAGCTCGGCGACGTCGGGCTGGATGGCCGGGATCACCTGGGCGGCGCTCGCGCCGGAGCCGACGATCGCGACCCGCTTGCCCCGCAGGTCGACGTCGTGGTGCCAGTCGTTGGTGTGGAACGCGGCGCCCTGGAAGTCCTCGCGTCCGGGGAAGGGCGGGACGACGGGCGTCGACAGCGGGCCCGAGGCGTTGATCAGGAACTGGGCGTGGAACGTGCCGGCGGCCTCGGTGCGGATCTCCCAGCCGTCCTCGACCCACCGCACCTCGGTGACGTTCGCGCCGGTGACGGTGCGCTCGCGCAGGCCGTGCTTGGCGATGACGTGCTCGGTGTACTCCTGCAGCTCCTCCTGCTGCGCGAACATCCGGCTCCAGGCGTAGGGCTCGGAGGAGATCGAGTACAGCGGCGACTGCACGTCGACCGCGGCGCCCGGGTAGGAGTTCTGGCACCAGGTGCCGCCCATGAAGTCGCGCCGCTCGAGCAGGACGACGTCGTCGATGCCGCGGCGCGCGAGCTCGATCGCCGCGCACTGGCCGCCGAAGCCGCTGCCGATGACGACGACCGTGTGACGGCGGGGCGCGGCGTCCCGGGCGTCGCTGGCGGGCTGCGGGAGGGACTGCTGGGCCATGGGTCTGCTCCGGGCTGGTCGCGGACGACGCCGGTCGGCGTCGCCCCGACTGTAATCTGATGTTCAGCGATTCCGCATTGCTTCGGAGGGTCTCTGAGACCGACGTCACCCGAGGCGGGGAGCGGCGTCGGCGCCGTAGGCGATCGCCCGGAGGAACCGCTGGAGGCCGGCGAGCACCTCGGCCCGCGGCTGGGCGAAGTCCGCGTGCAGCCAGGCGACGACCGCGTGGCTGACCCCGCCGACGGCCGCCCGCCGGACGACGGCGAGCTCGCCCTCGGGCACGTCGGTCAGCAGCCCGCGCTCGAGCAGCAGCCCCGTGAGCAGGGCGCCGAAGTCCTCCATGCGGCCCAGGTAGGTGGCGTCGATGCGCGGGCTCACGCCCATCACCTCGAACCACACGACGCGGGCGAGGCGGCGGTCCTGCTCGAGCACCGCCAGGAAGGCGTCGAGGCCGTCGCGCGCTAGCTCGGGCAGATCGCCCTCGTGCGCCGCCGCGACCGCCACCACGGTGTCCTGCAGCCGGTCCATGCAGTCGAGGTAGACGGCGCGGAGGAGGTCCTCGGTGTTGACGAACTCCTCGTAGAAGTAGCGGTCGGCCACGCGCGCCTCGCGGCACAGCTGCCGGACGGTGGCCGCCGCGTAGCCCACGGAGCCGAACACGTCGAGGCCGGCGTCCAGCAGCCTGCGGCGGCGCTCCGCCGCCCGGTCGGCCGCCGAGAGGCCGCCGTAGGTGCGGCCCGGGCTCGACTCCTCGGTCACGACGCTCAGGCCAGCCGCAGGGCGGCGATCAGCGCCCGCGCCGGCTCGCCGCCGGCCTCGAGCGCGGCGTCGAGGGCGGCCGGCACGGCGAGCTCGTCGCGGACCAGCGTGACCGGGTCGCCCGGGTCGCCCGCGTCGACGGGGTGGCCACGATCGGCGGCCGGCTGCGCCGCCGCCCGGTACAGCGCGGCGAGCCGCTCCTCGGCGCGCGCGAGGTCGGCCTCGACGAAGTCCCACGGCTCGTCGTGCGCACGGTCGAGGATCGCGAGCCGCAGCGCCGCCGGCGAGCAGCGGGTGAGCAGGTCGTCGACCAGCACGAGGTTGCCGGTGGACTTCGCCATCTTCCGGCCGTCGAGGCGCACCTCGCCGACGTGCAGGCTCGCGCGGGCGAACGGGGCGACGCCGGTGGCGCTCGAGGCCATCGCGCGGACGTAGGCGTGGTGCGGGAACACCAGGTCGGCGCCGCCCGCGAGCACCTCGACGCTGCTGCCGTGCACCTCCAGGGCCATCGCGGCGCACTCGGCGTGCCACCCCGGACGTCCCCAGCCCCACGGGCTCGGCCACGCGGGCTCGCCCGGGGCCGACGCCCGCCAGACCGGCACGTCGAAGGGGTCCTCCTTGGCCGGGTGGTCGGGCTCCTCGCCGTGGTCGGCGAAGCGCCGCAGCGCCTCGTCGTGCTCCAGCCCGCTCGCGACGGCCACCGCGCCGCCGCGGAACCAGACCGTGCCGTCGACCTCGTAGGCGGCGCCCGCGTCGAGCAGCACCTGGGCGAGCTGCTGGACGGCGTCGAGGTGGTGCCGCGCGTGCGGCTCGGCCTGCACGGGCGCGACCGACAGCGCCCGCAGGCTCTGACCGAGGACGGCCTCCTGGCCCAGCGCCAGCTCGTCGTAGTGGCGACCGCGGGCCTGAGCGGCGGCGAGCAGCACGTCGTCGACGTCGGTGACGTTGCGGGCCACCCGCACCTCGACGCCGGTGCCGCGCAGCAGCCCGGCGACCAGGTCGGCCCAGACGAAGGTCGCGGCGTGCCCGAGGTGCGTGACGTCGTACGGGGTGATGCCGCAGACGTAGAGGCGCGCCGCCCCGACCGTCGCGAGCCGGACGCCGCCGAGGGTCAGCGAGGGGTGCGGCGCCGGCAGCGGGCCGACCCGGTGCGCGACGTCGGTGATGCCGGGTCCCACGTGACGAGCCATGGGCGCAGTCTCGCACCCGGAGGACGGCTCAGGCGCGCGGCTCGTCGTCCTCGCGGAGGGGGATGGTGCGGCGCTTCGGCTCGGCGGTGCGGGCCTCCTCGCCGAAGACCCCCTCGACGCGGGCTCGCTCGACCTTCTTCAGCTGGCGCACCAGGCTCCAGCCCAGCAGGCCGACGACGACGCACAGACCGAGGAAGATGGCGAACGCGCCCCAGCCGGCCTTGACGTCCTCGGGCCGCGGCCCCTCGTCGTCGGCCAGCCGCAGCAGGCCGTGGACGACGTCGAGGGCCTGGACGGCGAGAACGGCGAGGTCGTGCATCAGTCCTCCGTGGGGGTGATGCCGGCGAACAGATCGTCCTCCGGCGTTGTCGAGGGTACGTGGGAGGTGACGAGCTCGAAGTCCTCGGTGGGCCACACCTCGGCCTGCAGCTCGCGCGGCACCGCGAACCAGAAGCCGTCGGGGTCGATCTGGGTGGCGTGGGCGAGCAGCGCCTGGTCGCGCACGCCGAAGAAGTCCGAGCACGGCACCTTGGTGGTGACCCGGGCGTCCCAGTCGGGCTCGGGCTTCCAGTCGCGCAGCCGCTCCTCCCACGGCGACTCCAGCCCGTGGGCGAGCATCGCGTCGTGCAGCGCCTGCACGCGGGCGCGGTTGAAGGAGTGGTGGAAGTAGAGCTTGCGTGCCTGCCACGGCTCGCCGGCGTCGGGGTAGCGCTCGGGGTCGGCGGCCCACTCGAAGGCGGCGACGGCGATCTCGTGGCACTTGATGTGGTCGGGGTGCGGGTAGCCGCCGCGCTCGTCGTAGGTGGTGACGACGTGCGGGCGGATGCGTCGGATCAGCCGGACGAGCGGCGCCGCCGCCTCCTCCAGCGGCACCAGCGCGAAGCAGCCCTCCGGCAGCGGGGGCTTGGGGTCGCCCTCGGGCCAGCCGGAGTCGACGAAGCCCAGCCAGTGCTGGGTGATGCCGAGGATGTCGCGGGCCCGCTCCATCTCCTGACGGCGGATCTCGGTGATGTTGGCCTGGATCTCGGGGCGGTCCATCTTCGGGTTGAGCACCGAGCCGCGCTCGCCGCCGGTGCAGGTGGCCACGTGCACCTCGGCGCCCTCGGCGACGTAGCGGGCGGTGGAGGCGGCGCCCTTGCTCGACTCGTCGTCGGGGTGGGCGTGGACGTGCAGGAGGCGCAGCCCCGCGCGGGGACGGCTCGCCGGGGCGTCGGACATGGGCTTCATGGTAGGTGCGACCATGGAGGCGTGAGCGCACCGGACCTGCAGCGGGACACCCCCCGCGACGAGCTCGCCGACCGCTACGGCGCCCCGCGCCCCTGGCGGCGCCGCGGGCTGATCCTCGCCAGCCTGCTCCTCGCCGTGGTCTTCGGCGGGTGGCTCACCTGGACCACCGTCGTGCACGCCAACCCCGAGGTCGCCTCCGATCTGCAGGGCTTCGACGTCGTCGACGAGCACACCGCCACCGCGACGATCGCCGTCGACGTGCGCAGCGGGGTCGACGCGAGCGGGGCCCGGTGCCTGCTGCGCGCGTTCGCCGCCGACCACACCACGGTCGGCGAGCTCACCTTCACCCCCACCGGCACGGGCCGATACACCGAGTCGATCCGCACCGAGAGGCGCGCGACGAGCGTGGAGTCGGTCGGCTGCACGACCCCCACCCAGAACCGGCCCCGCTGAGGCGTCCGCGCCGTCCCACCCGTCCGGACGTCCGTCGCGCGGGGTCCACGGCGCCGGCCTTGCTAGGCTGATCCATCCGATCGCGCCGCGAGGGTCGACGCACAGGCGGCCCCGCGCTCGACGCGAGCGCCGCATGGCGGCGTCCCGAGCCCCGCGATCGCCGTCCGACGACCGGTCCCCGCGCCGGTCCACCGCACCCATCCGCACAGGAGCACCTCCATGACGCAGTCGAGCCAGCAGGCCCAGCAGACGATCTGGCTGACCCAGGACGCCTACGACAAGCTGCAGGCCGAGCTCGAGGAGCTCAAGGGGCCGGTGCGGCAGGAGATCGTGGCCCGCATCAGCGCCGCCCGCGACGAGGGCGACCTGAAGGAGAACGGCGGCTACCACGCGGCCCGCGAGGAGCAGGGCAAGCTCGAGGGCCGCATCCTGCAGCTGCAGGACATGCTCGAGCGCGCCCAGGTCGGCGAGACCCCCGCCGACGACGGCGTGGTCGGCCCGGGCATGGTCGTCACCTACAAGTTCGAGGGCGACGACGACGAGGCCGAGACCTTCCTGCTCGGCGCCCGCGAGATCGAGCCCGACGGCCTCACGGTCTACTCGCCGCAGTCGCCGCTCGGCGCCGCGATCCTCGGCCACCGCCCGGGCGACACCGTCACCTACGCCGCACCGAACGGCAAGGAGCTGCGGGTCGTCGTGCTCGAGGCGAAGCCGTACGTCGGCTGACCCGACTCCCCCGCACACGCGACGAGGCGGCCCCCCACGACGGGGGGCCGCCTCGTGCGTTCGGCGCCGGTGCCGGGCGCCGCCCGAGCGCTGGTCCGGCCGGATCCAGGCCGGATCAGATGGTGAAGCGGCTGATCAGGTCCTTCAGCGTGATCGACAGCTCGCCGAGCTCGGTGGCCGCCTGCAGCGTGTTCTGCGCGCCCTCGGCGGTCTCGCCGGCGGCCGTCGCCACCCGCGTGACGTCCTCGGCGATGCCCCCGGCGCCGGTGGCGGCCTCCGTGACCGAGCGGGCGATCTCGTTGGTGGTGGCCGTCTGCTCCTCCACCGCCGAGGCGATGGTCGTCTGGATGTCGTTGATCCGACCGATCACCTCCGAGATCTCGCTGATCGCGGTGACGGCGCCCTGGGTGTCGCCCTGGATCGCCTCGATCTTGCGGCCGATGTCCTCGGTGGCCTTCGCGGTCTCCTTGGCGAGCTCCTTGACCTCGTTGGCGACCACCGCGAAGCCCTTGCCGGCGTCGCCGGCCCGGGCGGCCTCGATGGTGGCGTTGAGGGCCAGCAGGTTGGTCTGCTGGGCGATCGAGGTGATCACCTTGATCACCTGGCCGATCTCCTGCGAGGAGTCGCCGAGGCTGGAGACCGTCTGCTGGGCCGAGGAGGCCGTCTCGACCGCCGTGGTCGCGACCGTCGAGGCCTCGGTCGCGTTCTGCGCGATCTCGCGGATCGAGGCCGTCATCTCCTCCGCCGCCGACGCGACGGTCTGGATCGAGACGCTGACCTCCTCCGAGGCCGCGCTCGCGCTGGCGGCGCGGTCGGACGTCGTCGCCGCGCCGTCGCCCATGCCGCGGGCGAGGATCGTCAGCTGCTCGGACGAGAGCTCGAGGGCGCGGGAGGCGCGCTCGATGTCGACCATCGAGGCGCGGAAGGTGGCGATCAGCCGCTCGAGCCCGCCCGAGAGCTGGGCGACGACGTCGTCGCCCTCGAGGGAGAGCGTGCGGGTGAGGTCGCCCTCGCTGGCCGCCTTGACGACCTCCAGCACCTGCGCGACCTTCGCCGCGAGGTCCTCGGCCTCGGCGCGGGCGGCCTCCTCCTTGGCGATCCGCTCGACGGCGGCCGACACCAGCCGGCCGACGTTGCGCAGCGCGTCCAGGCGGTTCTGGGTGGGGTGCAGCGTCTCGAGGGTGAAGAAGTCCATCGTCCCCACGACCTCGCCGGCCACCGTGATCGGGAAGCAGACCGCCGAGCGGACGCCGACCTTCTGCGCCACCGGCGCGCGGACGCAGTCGGTCATCTGGCCGATGTCCTCGGTGAAGTAGAGGTCGCGCTGCGCCCAGGTGCGGCCGGAGAGGCCGACGCCGTGGGCGAAGGACGCGTCGAGGGTGACCCGGCGGAACTCCGGGCCGGCGTCGCCGGTCTCGCAGACGTACTTGAGCTTGTTGTCGGCGGGGTCGATGCGCCAGAACGAGCCGTAGACCCAGCCGAAGGACTGGCGGACGCCGTCGAGCGCGCGCTGCGTGGCCTCCTCGACCGTGGTGGCGTCGGTGACCGAGGCGAGCACGGTGTTGACCGCGACGGAGTCGTCCTGGGTCTCGATCAGCTCGCGCTCCGCGGCGGCGATCCGGGAGAAGGCCGCGGAGAGCATCTTGCTGAGCCGGCGCAGGGCCTCGGTGCGGCCCGCCGAGAGCGAGAGGCGGTCGGTGGTGACGAAGTCCATGACGCCGAGCAGCCGGCCGTCGAGGGTGATCGGGAAGGCGACGCCGGAGTGGATGCCGACCTGCGAGGCGACGCTCGCGCGCACGCTGTCGGGCGTCTTGGCCAGGTCGTCGAGGAAGACCAGGTCGTCGGCCGCCCAGGCGCGTCCGGCCAGGCCGATGCCGCGGGTGTAGGTGGCGCCGTGGGTGGCGCGGCGGAACTCCGCGCCGGGCTCGCCGGACTCGTGGCCGAACGACAGCCGCTCCCCCGCGGCGTCGATCTTCCAGAACGAGCCGTAGGCCCAGCCGAAGGCGCTGCGGACGCCGTCGAGCGCCTGGACGATCGCCTTCTCCAGCGTCTCGGCCGTGGTGAGGTCGGCCAGGATGCCGGTGAGCGCCGCGGAGTCGTCGAGGGTCTCGGCCAGCTCGCGCTCGGCGCGCAGCTTGTCGGTGATGTTCTCCCAGGTGGCCATCGCGCCGACGTACTGGCCGTCGTGGTCGAAGATCGCGTGCACCTGCAGGTCGAGCGTCTCGGGGCCGACCTCGATGTTCGCGCGCCGCGGCAGCAGGCCCGGGTCGGCGAGGATCGCCCGCTGGTAGCTCGGGTTCTTGTGGAAGATGTCGAGGTTCGCGCCGATGATCTGCTCCGGTGCGACCGGCAGCCAGTCGGCCAGCCGCAGCAGGCCCTCGCGGGTCCCGTCGTTGACGTAGGTGATGGTGAAGTCGCGGTCCGCGATCATCACGCGGCTCGGGACGATGTCGAGGATGCCCGGGAGCGAGGCGAGGTCGACGTCGGTGGTCGGCACGATCGGGGCGGTGGGGCTGGCCGCTGCCTGCGGCGTGCCGTCGATGAGCTCGGTCACGGGGTTCCTCCGGTCGAATCGGCGAGGGTGGAGACGTCCACCGCTCGGTCTGCGTCCAGGACGAGCAGGATCGCCCCGGCCAGGGGCATGACCCCGAGCACGGCGTCCTGGACCGTGGTCGGGAGGTTGGCGGGCGTCGGCTGGAGGTCGCGCGCGTCGGTGTCGATGACCTCGCCGATGTCGTCGACGAGCAGCGAGACCACCTCCCCACGGCTGCGCACGATCACGTTCATGGGCAGCACGCCGTCGGCGCGCGGCGGGAGGCCGAGGCGGCACCGCAGGTCGAGCGCGGTGACGATCTGGCCGCGGAGGTTGATCAGCCCCAGCACCGACTCGGGCGCGCAGGGCACGACCGTCATCTGCTGGTAGCGCAGCACCTCCTGCACCCACTCGACGTCGAGGCCGAAGAACAGGCCGTCGACCCAGAAGGTGCAGTACTGGCGGATGCCGGCGTGGGCGTCGGCGTGGCCCGGCGCGTGGGCGACGGCGCTCATCGCGCACCCGCCAGGATCGGCGCGACGACGGCGTCGAGGTCGACCAGGTCGGTGACGCGGTCCTGCACGACGGCCGAGCCGAGCACGCCGGGACGCTTCCCGACCTCGGTCGGCACGACGGCCTCCTCGACGACGTCGAGGACCTTGTCGATGACGATGCCCACGCGTCCTGCCTCCTCCTCGTGGACGACCACGGAGATCTGCTCGCTGCTCTGGCTGGAGTCGACGAGCCCGATCGCGGACGCGAGGCGCACCAGCGGCAGGATCCCGTCGCGGTACTGCACGACCTCGGCGGAGCCGCTGCGCTCGACCCGCGCGACCTCGAACTCCTCCAGCCGCGAGACGGCGGTGAGCGGCAGCGCCGCCCGCCGTCCGGACGCGACCTCGAGGACCAGGAGGGCACGGCTGTCGACCAGCCCGCTGCGGTGCTCCTCGACCGGCTGGACGACGGTGGCGAGCTCGCGGTCGCGGGCGATGCCGGCGACGTCGAGGATCAGCGCCACCCGGCCGTCGCCCATGATCGTGGCGCCGGCGTACATCGGCAGCGCCTTGAGCTGGCGCCCGATCGGCTTCACCACGATCTCCTGGGTGTCGTGCACCTCGGCGACGCACAGGCCGAAGCGGGTGTCGTCGGCCTGGACGACGACGATCGTCAGCGCCTCGGAGCGGCCCAGCCGCAGCGGGTCGCCGCCGAGGGCCTCGCCCAGGGTGACCAGCGGCAGCAGGCGGCCGCGCAGGCGCAGCACCGGGGCGCCGGCGAGCACCTCGACGCTCTCGCGCAGGTCGCTGCCCTCGAGCCGCACGAGCTCGACGAGGTTGGCCTGCGGGATCGCGTACCGCTCACCGCTCTCGCCGACCACGAGGGCCGGGATGATCGCGAGGGTCAGCGGGATGCGCACCCGGACGGTCGTGCCCGCGCCGACGACGCTGGTGATGTCGACGCTGCCGCCGATGCGCTCGATGCTGGTGCGGACGACGTCCATGCCGACGCCGCGACCCGAGACGTTGGTGACCTGCTCGGCGGTGGAGAAGCCGGGACGGAAGATCAGCTCGAGGATCTCGCGGGTCTCCATGCGCGTGATCGCCTCGCGGCTGACCACGCCCCGGGCGACCGCCGCGGCGGCGATCTTGTCGGGGTCCATGCCGCGACCGTCGTCGGTGATCTCGACGACCACCTGGCCGCTCTCGTGGAAGGCGCGCAGCGCCAGGCGTCCCTGCGCCGGCTTGCCGGCGGCCGCACGGTCGGCCGGCGGCTCGATGCCGTGGTCGAGCGAGTTGCGCACCAGGTGCGTCAGCGGGCCCTTCAGCGCCTCGAGCAGCGAGCGGTCGAGCTCGGTCTCGTGGCCCTCCATCTCCAGGTTGACCTCGCGGCCGAGCTGGTGGGCCAGGTCGCGCACGATCCGCGGCATCTTCGACCACACCTGGCCGATGGGCTGCATGCGCGTGCGCATGACGCTCTCCTGCAGCTCCGAGGCCACGAGGTCGAGGCGCTGCGCGGCGCGGAGCAGCTCGACGTCGTCGGCCGTCTCGGTGCGCTGCAGGATCTGGTTGCGGGTGAGCACGAGCTCGCCGACGAGCTGCACCAGCCCGTCGAGCAGGTCGATGTCGACGCGCACCGAGGAGTCGACGACGCCGCGCTTGACGCCGTCCTCGTCGTGGTGCTCGGGCGCCTCGGCCGCCGGCGGAGCCGCGACCGCCGCGGCCGGGGTCTCCACGGTCTGCGGGGCCGGGGCGGTCGGGGCCGCGGCCGCCGGTGTCGTTGCCTCCGGCTTCGCGGCCGGGGTCTTGGCGGTGCGCTTCGCGGCCGGCCTGGCCGTCCGCTTGGCGGCGGGCTTCGCGGGCGCAGGCTCGGGCGCGGCGGCCGGCGCGGCCGGCTCGACGACGGCCTCGGGCTCCGGCTGGGGCTCGACGACGGGGACCGGCTCGACGACCGGCTGCTCGACGACCGGCTCCGGGGCGGCCGGCGCGGCGGACCGCGGCCGACCGGCGAGGGTCTCCTCGAGCTCGGCGACGACGTCGTCGACCGGCACGGACGGAGCCGTGTCGGTGCCCTCGGACTCGATCGCCTCGAGCAGCGCCCGCACGGTGTCGACCATGCGCAGCAGCACCCCGGTGGTGTCGGCGTCCATCGTCATCTTGCCGTCGCGCAGCCGGGAGAGCAGGTTCTCCCCCACGTGCGTCAGTCGCTCCAGCCGGGAGAAGGCGAGGAACCCGCTGGTGCCCTTGATCGTGTGGATGGTCCTGAAGATGCTCGACAGCAGCTCCCGGGAGCCTGGGGACTGCTCGAGCTCGACGAGGTCGCGGTCGAGCTGGTCGAGGTTCTCGTGACTCTCGACCAGGAACTCGGCGACGATCTCTGCGTCCTCGCTCATGGGCATCCTCCTTCCGTGGGGATGCCCTCCCCATCGGCGCTCGCGAGGCCCATCTGAGGCCTGTCTGGTCCAGGTGGGGCCGTGGACGGTAAAGGTTGCGACGACCGGCGCGGTCGAAGTCGGCGCTCGAGCCTCCGCCGGTGGTCGAGCCTCCACCGGTGGTCGAGCTCGTCGAGACCCCCGCACCGACGGTGGTCGAGCTTGTCGAGACCCCCGCACCGCCGGTGGTCGAGCTTGTCGAGACCCCCGCACCGCCGGTGGTCGAGCTCGTCGAGACCCCTCCACACCGATGGTGGTCGAGCTTGTCGAGACCCCTCCACACCGCTGGTGGTCGAGCTCGTCGAGACCCCCCGCACCGCCGGTGGTCGAGCTCGTCGAGACCCCCGCACCGAATGCTGACGGTGACTCGTGGTCGACCAGCCGCGGTCGACTCACCGCTCGCCGACGGTTGCCGTTTTGGGACAGGCACTCGGTGGTCGCTCGCCGTCTCGGTACAGCGGGTGTTCCCCGTTCGCCGCTGCCGGCTGCACCGTTCGTCTCTCTCAGTTGGCTGTGGTCGCCGCTTCAAAAACCCCGTCTGATCTGGGGATATCCGCTTCCATTCGAACGCGTGTTCGCATAGAATCAGGCCATGCCCTCTCGGACCCCTCGGCTGCTGCGCGACAGCGACGCCCTGCGCGCCGCGATGGCCGCGCGGGCTGCGGCCGAGCAGGCGGAGCGGGACGTCTTCATTGCCGCTGCGGACTGGGCGATCGCCCACGTGGCCGGCAGTGGCGACGTGGCGGGGTATGTGATCGACACCGGGATGATGCTCCCGCTCGCGGGTCCCGGGGCGCCGGAAGTGCAGGAGCACGCGGTCACCGAGTTCATCACCGCGCTCGGCATGACGCAACAGGCGGGCTCGTTCTACGTCGGTCACGCCCTCGAGGCGTGCGTGCGGCTGCCTCGGGTCTGGGCGCGGCTGCTGCGCGGCGAGCTGGCAGTGTGGCAGGTCCGGCGGATCACCGAGGACACCATCCCGCTCTCCGCCGAAGCCGCCGACCTGGTCGATGCCCGGATCGCCGCCTACGCCCACCAGGTCTCCCGCACCCAGATCTCGAACATCTGCCGGGTCGCGCAGGAGCACACCGATCCCGGCGAGGCGATCCTCCGTCAGGCTCGGGAGGCCGAGCACCGCCGGTTCGACGTGTGGCTCGGCCAGACGGGCTTCGACGGCACCGTCGACGTCTCCGCGATCCTCGACCAGCCCGACGCCGCCGACCTCGAACGCGCCATCGCAGCCCTCGCCGAGCAGCTGAAGAAGGCCGGCTCCGAGGACACGCTGAACGTCCGCCGCGCGAAGGCCGCCGGCATGCTCGCCCGCGGCGAACAGGCCCTCCCGCTCGAGGCCGGCACCCCCACTGCGGCGGCGGGTCCCTCTCACTCGCGGCATCTCACGCTCTACATCCACCTGTCGGTCGACGCCGTCACCGGCGCATTGGGCGACGTCGCTCGCAGTGAGGCGTCCCGCTCCCCGCTCGGCATCGACGTCATCAAGGCCTGGTGCCAGACCGCCGGCACCACCGTCACCGTCCGGCCGATCCTCGACGTCGCAGCCGAGCGGTACTCAGACGCGTACGAGGTGCCGGATCTGATGCGCGAGCAGATCATCCTGCGCGACCACACCTGCGTCTTCCCCTACTGCCGCAGGCCAGCGAGGTCCTGCGACGCCGACCACATCGACCCCTACGAGTCAGGCGGACCGACAGCCTCATCGAATCTGGCGCCGCTCTGCAGGAAGCACCACCGCCACAAGACCCACGACGGCTGGAGATACAAGCCAGCCGGACCCGACCAACCCGGCGTCTACCTCTGGCGCTCACCCCACGGCGTCCGATTCCGCCGCGACCGCCACGGCACCACCCTCACGGTGGTCGAGCCTGTCGAGACCCCCGAGCCCGACGGCGGTTGAGCCGCCTCCCGGTGGTTGAGCTTGTCGAAACCCCGGTCTCGACAAGCTCGACCACCGACAGCCCAGCTCGACCACCGACAGGCCCGCTCGACGACTTACAGGCCAGCTCGACCACCGCACGCACGGCCCGCAGCCCGACACCACCCGGTGATCGGGCTGCCGGCGCGCCCGACGGACAGCCGGGCGAGGGGACGCGAGGGTCAGGCGTCGGAGTCGCCCTCGGGCCGCGGGGCGGCGGGCGGGCGCTTGCGCAGCGCCTCGGCGAGGGAGGCGACGGTGGCGTCGTCGGGAGAGGCGGCGGCCTGGTTCGAGTCGCCGAGCTCCTGGAGCAGCTCGGCCCGGTTGACCGCGACCGAGCGCGGGGCGTCGATGCCGACCCGCACCACGTCGCCTCGGACCTCGAGGATCGTGATGGTGACGTCGTCCCCGATCACGACGCTCTCGCCGACGCGGCGGCTCAGGACCAGCATGCGGGGAACGCTACCCGTCCGAGCCACGCGTCGGGGCCGTCCCCCGCCGATCGACCGCCCGCCACCCACGGGTGGACCGGCGGTCGGCGGGCGCTCACAGCGGCAGTGCGGCGCGGATCGGCAGGTCGACGTCGTCGAGGATCACCTGGGCGGCCCGGCGCGAGACGGTGTCGATGACGACCGGCGCGAGCAGGTTGGCCGTGGTGTCGGCGAGCGACTCCCCGGCGTTGAGCACGACGAGCAGCAGGACGTCCGCGGCCGCGGCGATGCCGAGCTCGGCGACGACCGCGTCCGGGAGCTCCGGGGCGTAGCCGGGGAAGAACACCGCCGGCGGGACGACGAGGAACCGCAGCTCGGGGTCCTCGACGGAGCGCAGCGCGCACAGCACGCCGTCCTCGTCGAGCTGGACGAGGGCGAAGTCGTGGACGTCGGCGAAGCCGGCCATCGGCCGGACGAACGAGATCACCGGGACGGCGCTCTCGCTCACGGGCTCGGTCTCGGGAGCGGACGCGGAGACGGTCAGGGTCATGGACGAGGTCACCTCAGGAAGTCGATCAGACTGGGCTGCATCACCTTGGCCGTCGCGGAGAGCGCGGCCTGGTAGGCCACCTGCTGCATCTGCAGGTCGACCAGGGTCTTCGGCAGGTCGGCGTCCTCGACCTCCGAGAGGTTGGTCCGCAGAGCGACGAGGGCGTCCTTGCCCTTCTGCGAGGCCCCCTCGACGCGGTTGTACGCCGCGCCGACGGTGGCCTGAGCGGTCGTGATGGCGGACTGGCGGGCGCTCAACTTCGCCAGTCCGGTCTGCATGCCGGCCTGGTCCCCCGCCCGCAGGGCGGTGGACAGGTTGGCCAGGTCGTCGAAGATCGACGCCCCGTTCGGGCCGATCACGTCGAGCCCCGGCACGTCGACGCGCACCTGCACGCCGTCGGCGATGGTGCGCGTCACCTGCCCGGAGTCGCCGATGTAGGCGCCGGTCGCGGTGTCGAAGGCCGCCGAGCCCGACGTCGTGCCGCCGAAGATCGGACGACCGACGTAGGTGGTGTTGGCCTGCGAGATGAGGTCCTGGCGCAGCTGGTCGACCTCGACGGCGAGCGACTCCCGGGCGGCCTGCGACGACGAGCCGGTGCTGGCGCCCTGGAGGGCGAGCTCGCGGGCCCGACGGACCGTGCCGCCCATCGTGGAGAGCGTCGTGTCGGCGGTGTTGAGCCAGCCGATGCCGTTGTCGGCGTTGCGGACGTACCGCTGGGTGTCGGCGATCGCGACCCGCGTGCGCATCGAGGCGGTGGCGTCGGTCGGCGAGTCGGAGGCCCGGTTGACCACCTTGCCGGTGGAGAGCCGCTCCTGCAGGTCGTTGTACTTCGAGAGGCTCGACTGCAGATTGCGCAGCGACATCCCGACCATCATCGGCTGGGTCACGCGCACGGTGCTCATCGGGTGATCCCGGTGCGGTTGATCAGCGTGTCGAGGACGGCGTCGACCGTCGTCATCACCCGGGCCGCGGCCTCGTAGCCGCGCTGGGCGGTCATCATCGAGACCATCTCCTCGTCGAGGTTGACGCCGGAGAGCTGCTGCCGGGCGTTGTCGATCTGGGTGGTGAGCAGCCGCTGGGTCGCGCTCTGCCGCTTCACCGAGGCGACCTCGGTGCCGAAGCCGGTGACCAGGCGCTGGTAGTCGGCCTCCGCGGCGCCGCTCGTGCCGAGCCGGTCGGCGATCGAGCCGTCGAGCCCGCCGCCGGGCACCGACGAGGCCGCGAGCTTGGAGGCGTCCGTGATCGCGACGCTCAGCGAGGCCGCCTCGTCCCCGGGCGTGTAGGAGAAGACGGGGCCGCCGGCCGCGCCGGCCTTGTCGTAGCCGCTCTGGTGGACGGCGTTGACGGCGTCCGCCAGGCCCTTGGCCACGGCGTCGAGCCCCGCGCGGTAGGACGGCAGGGCGGTGGTGAGCAGGTCGGTGACGGCGCCGATCTCGCCGGAGAGCCCGGCGACGGGCGTCGTCGTCGCGCCGCTGACCACCGCCAGCGACACCGGGCTGCCGTCGGCGGTGCCGTCGGGGTTGACGCCGCCGGTGATCGCGAGCCGTGCGGCGTTCTGCCCGCTGACCAGCGACGCGCCGCCCACCACGACGTCGAGCCCGCCGTCGGCGCGCACCGTGGCGGTGCCGCCGGTGAGCTGGGCGAGCTTGAGACCGAGCTGGTCGCGCTGGTCGAGCAGGTTCGAGACGTCGACGCCGTCGAGCGAGGAGGCGGTGATCGTCCGGTTGGTGTCGGCGAGCTGGGCGGCGACGGTGTTGGCCTCGGAGACCGAGGAGAGCAGGTGGCTGCGCTGGTTGGCGGTCTCGGCCTCCAGCGCCCGCGACTGCGCGTGGACGGAGTCGGTGAGCGCGACGGCCGAGCTCAGCACCGTCTGCCGAGTCGCCGAGCCGCCGGGGTCGTTGGCGAGGTCGTGCCAGGCGGCCCGGAAGTCGGCCAGCGCGGCGGAGACGCCGTTGTCGCCGGGCTCGCCGATGCCGGTCTCGACGCGCTGCAGCACCGTGGCGCGCACGTCGAGGTACTGCTGGGTGCCGTACTGGGTGCGGGCGCGCGCGTCGAGGAGGTCGTCGTTGAGCCGCTGGACGCCCTTGGTCGAGACGCCGCCGCCCACGCCGTCGAAGCGCGACCACTGGGCCGGCGTCGACGGGGCGCCGATCGCCTCGCCGAGCACCCGACGCCGGGTGTAGCCCTCGGTGGTGACGTTCGCGATGTTGTTGGACGCCGTCTCCAGGGACGCCTGCGTGTAGCGCAGCGCGGTGAGCGCGGTGTTGAGCGAGCCGAACGAGCCGACCATCACAGGCTCCGGTCGACCAGGCGCGGGCCGGCGGGGCCGCCGACGACGCTGCCGTCGTGGGCGTAGCCCTGCTTGTCGTCGCTCAGCGCGAGCAGCGTCTCGCGCGCGGAGCGGTAGCCGGCGGAGATCAGCTCGCGGTTCGCGTCGGCCATCGCGCTGATCCGTCCGGTGACGGCGTGGAAGGCCTCTCGGTGGTCGAGCAGGATCGTGTGCCACGGCTCCTCGCACGCCTCGGCCAGAGCGGAGAGCGACGGGTTCGGCGGGAGGCCCACCAGCGAGGCGGCCTCGTCCGCGGCGACGGCGCGCAGCACCTCGGTCTCGCGCAGCGTCTCGAGGGTCTGCTCGACCTCGCGCGCGGCCCGCATGAGCCACGTGGTGCGGCCGCTGGCCATGACCAGCTGCTCGACCTCCAGCCGGTACAGCAGCAGCTCGAGCAGGTCACGCTCGCGCCACAGGACCTGGGAGAGCTTCTCCACGTCCGTCATCCTCCTCGCCTCGGCCAGGCGCCCGGTCGCCTGATGCCCCTCCTCATCGGCGTCCGACGGGAGCACCTGAGGGTTCCTGCGCCCTGCCCGTCCGTCGTCCCGGCACCGGCTGCGCGACCTCCCCTCGGTCGGGCCATCGGGACCCCTCGCGACGTCGATCGAACGAACCGGATAGTCACAACGGGTGGTTCCTCATCTTTTCCTTAGGTCCGGCGATGTGTCCCGGTGCACAGTCAAGGCGTCGGGTCAGGGAGGGCTCGACACATGCACTGCAAGGGGGGAACTGCGATGCGACTCATCACCGAGACCACTCGCACCACGGGCGCCGGCCGCCGGCTCGACGCCACCAGCACCACCGCGACCGGGGAGGGTCAGCGGTGAGCGCGACCGAGCGGACGGAGGCCATGGGGGCCGACCGTCCCGCGTTCGACAACGTCGAGCACCTGCCGAGCCCGGCCGACATCGACGAGATGGTCGTCGCCCACATGGGCCTGGTCTCGCACATCGTGCGGGAGACCATGAGCCGGGTGCCGGCGCACGTCAGCCGCGACGACCTGCACTCCGCGGGTCTGACCGCGCTGGTCAAGGCCGCCCGCGCCTTCGAGCCCGGCCGCGGCGTGCCCTTCACCCGCTACGCCGCCAGCCGCATCCGCGGCGCGATCCTCGACGAGCTGCGCGGCATCGACTGGGCCTCGCGCTCGGTGCGGCGCCGCGGTCGCGACCTCGACGAGGCCCGCACCCGGCTCGCCGCCCGGCTCGGCCGCGTCCCGGAGAACCACGAGGTCGCCGCCGACCTGGGCATCTCGGTCGCCGAGGTCGAGTCCAACGACGGCGACGTCGCCCGCGCCAACGTGCTCTCGCTGCAGGGCGGGGCGGAGACGCCGTTCGAGGAGCTGCTGGTCAGCGACGGCCCGACGCCGGAGGAGCTGGTCGAGCACCGCGAGCGCCTCGCCTACCTGGTCGACGCGATCGAGGAGCTGCCCGAGCGGCTGCGCCTGGTCGTCCGGGAGTACTTCCTGGCCGAGCGGCCGATGGCCGAGATCGCCGCGACCCTCGGGGTCACCGAGTCGCGGGTCTCGCAGATCCGCGCCGAGGCGCTCGTCCTGCTGCGCGACGCGATGAACTCCGCGCTCGACCCGGCCCTCGTGCCGGCCCACCCGCGTCCGGACGGCTGCGCGGCCCAGCGTCGCGCCGCCTACTTCGAGGCCGTCGCCGCCCGGCACGCCTCGCACCGGCACACCCCCGTCGTCACCCGACGACTGCACCCCACGGGCTGACTCCCACGAGGGCGTCCGGCTCATCCCCAGCCGTCGGAGGTCCTCGAGCGCCGAGCACCGGCAGCACCCAGCACCACCCAGCACCACCCGCACCACGCATCGTCTGCACAGCCCCTGCAGACCGAGGGCCCGGTGCCGCTCCTCCGGGGGAGCGGTTCCGGGCCCTCGGCGCGTGTGCGGCCGAGAGGTCCAGACCGGTCCAGACCGGTCCCACGAATGTCCGGCCGAACGCCTCAGGTGTCCGGCCGAGCAGCCGAACAGCACGACGTGAGCCCACGGACGGGCTCTAGTCGGATCCAGATCACCAGGAGGGAACCATCATGGGTCTTCGCATCAACACCAACACCGACGCGTTCAACAGCTACCGCAACCTGTCGGTCACCCAGGGCCAGATGAGCAAGTCGCTGGAGAAGCTCTCCAGCGGCTTCCGGATCAACCGGGCCGCCGACGACGCCGCCGGCCTGGCCATCTCCGAGGGCCTGCGCTCGCAGGTCGGTGGCCTCAAGCAGGCCGTCCGCAACGCGCAGGACGGCATCTCCGTCGTCCAGACCGCTGAGGGCGCGCTGACCGAGGTCCACTCGATCCTGCAGCGTGTGCGCGACCTGTCGGTGCAGGCCGGCAACGACTCCAACAGCGCCGACGCCCGCGCCAACATCAAGACCGAGATCGACTCCCTCGGCGACGAGCTCACCCGCATCGGCGACTCGACCAACTTCAACGGCACCAAGCTGCTCGACGGCTCCGCGACCGCCCTCACCTTCCAGGTGGGCGCCAGCGACCAGGCCGCCGAGTCCCAGGTGGCGGTGAACCTCTCGGGCGCCGACGTCAAGGCGATCGGCACCGCGGTCAAGGCCCTGGACGTCTCCAGCGCCGCGAACTCGCTGACCTCGCTGACCTCGGTCGACACGCAGATCAAGACGGTCTCCACCGAGCGCGCCAAGCTCGGTGCCGTCCAGAACCGCTTCGAGCACACGATCAACAGCCTCAACGTCGCCGTGGAGAACCTCTCGGCGTCGGAGAGCCGGATCCGCGACACCGACATGGCGCAGGAGATGATGTCCTTCACCCGGGCCAACATCCTCTCGCAGGCCGGCACCGCGATGCTCGCGCAGGCCAACTCGGCCCCGCAGAGCGTGCTCCAGCTGCTGCGTGGCTGATCGGCCCTCGCAGCCGCGAGGCTGAACGGCTCGACGACGAGTGCTCCCGGACCGAGCCGCGGCCCCGGGGGCGGGACGACCTCCCGCCCCCGGGGCCCGCCGTCGTTTCCGACCCCACCCCGCTCCCGACCCCACCACCACCGATCGGAGGATGAGCGATGGGCGCCACCATCAGCGGTCTGTCCAGCGGGCTGGACACCGCCTCGATCGTCAACCAGCTCATGCAGGTCGAGGCGCAGCCCCAGACCCAGCTCAAGGCCAAGGTCACCGACCAGCAGAGGCTGCTGACCGCCCTGCAGGGGCTCAACGCCAAGTTCGCGTCCCTCACCACGGCCGCCGAGGGCCTGGCCAAGCCGGGCGGACTCGCGACGCTGACCGCGACGTCCTCGAGCACCTCGATCACCGCCTCGGCCACCGGCTCGGCCGCCCCGACGACGCTGTCGGTCACCGTCACCAGCGTCGCCCGCAGCCACCAGCTCGGCTTCACCGAGGCGCACGCCCTGACCGACCGGGTCACCGTGCCGGCCACGCAGGTGACCCTCGACCGGTTCGACGGCTCGCCCGTCGTCCTCGAGACCGGCGACGGCACCCTGCAGGGGCTGGTCAACGCGATCAACCTCACCGCCAACGACACCGGCCTGCGCGCCACCACGATCAAGGTCGCCGACGGCTCCTACAAGCTGATGGTCACCTCGGTCGCGACCGGCGCGGCCTCCGACTTCGCCCTCACCCAGACCGACGGCTCGCCGCTGCTCGGCGGCGCGTCCGTGGTGGCGGGCTCCGACGCGAAGATCGACCTCGGCTCGGGCATCGTGGCGACCTCCTCGTCGAACACCTTCACCGACCTGCTGCCCGGCGTCGCCGTGACGCTCAAGCCGGACGCGGCCGTCGGCACCACCGCGACGATCTCGGTCGCGCGCGACGCCGACGCCGTCGCCAAGTCGGTGAAGTCGATGGTCGACTCGGTCAACGACATCCTCAAGACCATCGACTCCGGATCGGCGTACAACGCCAGCACGAAGACCGCCGGCGTGCTGATGGGCGAGTCGACGGTGCGCGACCTGCGCGACCGGCTGCTCGACGCCGTCTACCCCGCGGGCGGCGCCGCGTCCCTGGCGTCCGTGGGCATCCAGGTGAGCCGCGACGGCACCCTGAGCTTCGACGCCACCGCCTTCAGCCAGGCCTACGCCGCCGACCCCGCGAAGGTCGCCACCGCCATCGACTCGACCGGCGGCGGCTTCGCCGAGCGGGTGCGCGCGATGGCCAAGAGCGCCTCCAACACCACCGACGGCGTGCTCACCCAGGCGATCAGCGGACAGAACTCCGAACTCAAGCGCCTGAACGACTCGATTGCCGACTGGGATGACCGATTGGCACTGCGACGCACGAGCCTCGAGCGGCAGTTCACGGCCCTCGAGACCGCGCTGAACCAGATGCAGAGCCAGTCCAACTGGCTCTCGGGCCAGCTCAGCAAGCTCTGACCGACCTGCACCGCCACCCCGTCCCGCTCATCACCGCCAAGGAGGGCACCCGATGAACCTCAACCCCCGCGCCGCATACATGGATGCATCGGTCGCGACCGCGAGCCCCGCCCGGCTCCTCGTCATGCTCTACGAGCGCCTCGTCCTCGACGTGACCCGCGCCCTCGAGGCGCAGCGCTCCGGCGACCTGCAGGAGGCGCACCGGCAGCTCGTGCACGCCCAGGACATCGTGCTGGAGCTGCGCTCCAGCCTGCGGGTCGAGGAGTGGGACGGCGCCCCGCAGCTGGCGTCCATCTACGACTTCCTGCACCTCCAGCTCGTCCGCGCCAACATCGGCAAGGACGCCGACCTCACCGAGGCCTGCCTCGCGCTCGTGACCGACTTGTGCGCCACCTGGCGCGAGGCCGCCGTCGCCTCGATGAACAACGTGGCCTGAGCCGCGCCGTCGCGAGAGCCCGACCGTGCCCGACACCGACGCCGCGCGCCTGACCGCCTGGCAGGTGAGCCTCGATCGCATCGAGCTCGACGTGATCCGCGCCGAGCGGGCTCTCGCCGCCGGGACGCTCCTGGTCAGCGACCCCTGGGACGTCCCGGCCGACCACGGCCCCCTGCCCCCGGCGCTGCGCGACCGGGCGCAGGCCCTGCACGAGCGTCAGCTCGCCGTGCTCGAGCGGATCGCCGCCACCCTCGGCACCACCGTGCGACAGCAGGCGCTGGTCGACGCCGTCAGCCGCACCGCCGTCTCGGATCGCACGCGGCCGGTGTACGTGGACCAGCGGTTCTGAGCGGCGCAGGTTTCCCCGGATATCCGGGGAAACCGGACGTTGTCAGGGAAAGTTTCGCCTGACAACGTCCAGATTCCCCTGACCAGTCCCGCTCCGAGCCACTCCGATGGGCCCTGCGGCCGGCGTCAGGACGCGGCGGCCACCAGGAAGCCGGCGTCACGCAGCCGGGCGACGACCTGCTCGGAGTGCTCGGCGCCCCGGGTCTCGAGGCTCAGCGCCACCTCGACCTCGTCGACGCCCAGCCGCGGCGAGACCCGCTCGTGGACGACCTCGAGCACGTTGGCGCCCGACCCGCCGACCTCGGTGAGCAGGCCGGCCAGGCCGCCCGGGACGTCCGGGATCGTGACCGCCAGGTGGAGGTAGCGCCCCGCGGCGGCCATGCCGTGGCGGATGACCTTGCCGAGCAGCAGGGGGTCGATGTTGCCGCCGGAGACGACCGCGACGACGGGGCCGGCGAAGGCGCCGGGGCGGTCGAGGATCGCGGCGACCGCGGCGGCGCCGGCCGGCTCGGCGACCAGCTTCTCGCGCTCGGCCAGCGCCAGGACGGCCCGGGCCAGCGAGTCCTCGGTGACCGTCAGCACGTCGTCGACGTGGTCGCGCACCGCCGGGAAGGTGAGGTCGCCCGGCAGGCCGACCGCGATGCCGTCGGCCATGGTGCGCATCTGCTCCAGCGGCGTGGGGCGTCCGCGCTCGAGCGAGCCGGGGTAGGCGGCGGCGTTCTTCGCCTGCACGCCGACGACCGAGACGTCGGGACGGTGCGCCTTGAGCGCCAGCGCGATGCCGGCCAGGAGTCCCCCGCCGCCGGTCGGGACGACGACCGTGGCGGCGTCGGGCACCTGCTCGAGCAGCTCGAGCGCGACGGTGCCCTGGCCGGCGATGACGTCGAGGTGGTCGAAGGGGTGGATCAGGACGGCGCCGGTGGCCTCCGCGTGCGCCCGGGCTGCGGCGAGCGCCTGCTCGAGGTAGGTGCCGGCGAAGACGACGTCGGCGCCGTAGCCGCGGGTGGCGCGCTCCTTGGGCAGCGGCGCGCCCTCGGGCATGAACACCGTCGCCGGGATGCCGAGCAGCTGCGCGGCCAGGGCGACGCCCTGGGCGTGGTTGCCGGCCGAGGCGGCCACCACGCCGCGGGCCCGCTCCTCGGGGCTCAGCCGGCTGATGCGCAGGTAGGCGCCGCGGATCTTGAACGAGCCGGTGCGCTGGAGGTTCTCGCACTTGAGCACGGCCGGGACGCCCGCGACCTCGGTGAGCAGGCGCGACTCGGTGACGGGCGTGCGCAGGACGACGTCGCTCAGCTCCTCGCGGGCGCGGGAGAAGTCGTCGGCGGTGAGGGTGCCGGGCTCCAGCGGCGGGACGCTCATGCCGGCTCCGGGGCGCCGGCGGGGCCGTCGAGCGGCGGGACGCGGCCCTCCGCCTCGTCGTCGGCCTCGAGCAGGCGGCGTCCGGCCAGAGCCACGGAGTCGTTGCGCTCGGCGTAGTCGTCGGCCAGGCGCTCCTCGGCGTCGTGGCCGTCGCCGGCGTCGGAGTAGGCCGCCAGGTGGACGCAGACCGCGTTGACGGCCGCCACGAGCGGCACCGCCACCAGCGCCCCGGCGACGCCGGCCACCAGCACGCCGGTGGCGATCGCGATGATCACGCCGAGCGGGTGCACCGACACCCACCGGCCCATCAGGAACGGCTGCAGCACGTGCGCCTCGAGCTGCTGCACCGCGACGATCACGCCGAGCATGATCAGCGCGGTCACCGGGCCCTGCGCGACCAGCGCGACCAGCACCGCGGCCGCGCCCGCGACCGTGGCGCCGATCAGCGGCACGAACGCGCCGAGGAACACCACCACCCCGATCGCGAGCACGAACGGGACGCCGAGCACGGCCGCCCCGATCGCGATGCCGAGGGCGTCGACGGCCGCGACGATCACCGTGGCCCGCACGAACTGCACCAGCGAGATCCACGCGACCCGGCCCGAGGAGTCGACCTGCGCGCGAGCCGCGCGGGGCGTCAGGCGCACGGTCCACGACCAGATGCGCTCGCCCTGGGCGAGGAAGAAGTAGGTGGAGAACAGCACGATGAAGAAGCCGGCCAGGATGTGGCTGACGGCGGTGGTGACCTCGCTGGTGCGCTGCAGGATCTGGGCGCCGTCGGAGTTGCGCTGCAGGGCGTCCTGCGCCTGCTGCAGGTAGGCGTTGATCTGGGAGTCGCTGGCGTTGAGCGGACCGTCGCGCAGCCAGTCGCGGATCTCCTGGATGCCGCCGGCGGCCTGCGCCGCGAGGTCGCCGGCGCCGTCGGCGATCTGCTGCCCCGCGAGGGTCAGGAGAGCCGCGATCGCCGCGATCATGCCGGCCACCACCAGCAGGGACGCCGGGCCCCGGGGCACCCCGACGCGCCGCAGGGCGTCGACGACGGGCACCAGGAGGGCCGCGAGCAGGAGCGCGATCGCGACCGGCAGGACGACGACCGAGAGCTGCGCGACCAGCCACAGCAGCAGACCGAGGGCCGCGGCCATGATCAGCAGGCGCCACGACCACGCGACCGCGATCTCGACGCCGCGGGGCACCGTCTCGGCGGGGGTCGGCCGCGCGTCGACGCGTGGCACGGGCGGCACCTGCGGCGTCAGCCGACGCTCGCGCTCGTCGCGGAGCGCGGCCCACTGCGAGGCCAGCCGGTGGCCGAGGCCGCCGGCCGGGGCCTCGCCCACGCCGACGGCCACGCCGGCGGGCGGGTCGACGCGCGGCGCCTCCGAGATCGGATCCGGGAGGACCGGACGGTCACGCTCGCTCACGCCGCCACGCTAGGGCATCGCACCGACGCGCCGTCGACCGCGCGGGCCCGCCCTGGCGGGCGGGTGAGGTCGCGCGTAGGCACGGGCCCGGGGATCAGGCCAGCGCCTGCTCGAGGTCGGCGACCAGGTCGGCCGCGGTCTCGATGCCGACGCTGAGCCGGATCAGGTCGTCGGGGACCTCGAGGTCGGTGCCGGCGACGCTCGCGTGCGTCATGCGTCCGGGGTGCTCGATCAGGCTCTCGACGCCGCCGAGGGACTCCCCCAGCGTGAACACCTCGGTGCGCTCGCAGACCTTCAGCGCCTGCTCGACCCCGCCCGTCACCCGGAACGAGACCATGCCGCCGAAGCGACGCATCTGCCGCGCCGCGACCGCGTGGCCGGGGTGCTCGGGCAGGCCCGGGTAGATCACCTCGGAGACCTGCGGGTGCGCGGCGAGGAAGGCGACGACCCGCTCGGCGTTGTCGCTGTGCCGCTCCATCCGCAGCGCCAGCGTCTTCAGGCCGCGCAGCGTGAGCCAGGCGTCGAACGGCCCGGCCACCGCGCCCATGGCGTTCTGGTGGAAGGCGACCCGCTCGGCGACCTCCTCGTCGCGGACGACCAGGGCGCCGCCCACGACGTCGGAGTGCCCGCCGACGTACTTGGTGGTGGAGTGCACGACGACGTCGGCGCCGAGCCGCAGCGGCTGCTGCAGGTAGGGCGAGGCGAACGTGTTGTCGACGACCAGCAGCGCGCCGGCCTCGTGGGCGACCCCGGCGAGCGCCTCGAGGTCGCCGATGGTGAGCATGGGGTTGGTCGGCGTCTCGACCCACACGACCTTCGTGCGCCCGGGGACGATCGCGGCGCGCACGGCGTCGACGTCGCTGACCGGCGCCGGGCTGTGCTCCAGCCCCCACGGGCGGGCCACCTTGTCGAAGAGGCGGAAGGTGCCGCCGTAGGCGTCGTCGGGGATGACGACGTGGTCGCCCGGCGCGCACACCGCGCGGAGCAGGGCGTCCTCGGCGGCGAGCCCGGACGCGAACGCGAACCCGGCCACGCCCTCCTCCAGCGCCGCGATCGCGCCCTCGAGCGCGGTGCGGGTCGGGTTGGCGGAGCGGGAGTACTCGTAGCCCCCGCGCAGGCCGCCGACGCCGTCCTGCTTGTAGGTGGAGGTGGCGTAGATGGGCGGGATCACCGCGCCGGTGGTGGGGTCGGGCTCGTAGCCGGCGTGGATGGCGCGGGTCTCGAAGCCGTGGTGGTCGTGCTGGTAGGCCGTCACGCCCGCGAGGGTAGTCCGATCGGGAACGTCCGGCGTCCCCCGCGTGTTGAGCAGGGTGTCACCGACCCCGAGGAGGTCTCCCATGTTCTTCGCGCGCAAGCAGACGTCGCTCGTCGACCCCGCCCGCACGCTCCCCGGCCGCACGCAGCGGTCGTTCCCCCTGGCCGAGAAGCACGTCGTCCTCGGCACCCCGCTCGACGCGACCCCCGGCGACTGCACCACCCCCGAGGGCTACGAGGTGGCCGTCTTCGGCCTCGGCTGCTTCTGGGGCGCCGAGGAGATCTACTGGCAGCTGCCGGGCGTCTGGTCGACCTCGGTCGGCTACGCCGGCGGCACGACCCCGAACCCCTCCTACGAGGAGGTCTGCTCGGGCATGACGAACCACACCGAGGCCGTGCGCATCGTCTTCGACCCCGCCAAGGTGGCCTACGCCGACCTGGTCAAGCTCTTCTTCGAGGTGCACGACCCGACGCAGGGCATGCGGCAGGGCAACGACGTCGGCACGCAGTACCGCTCGGCGATCTACTGGACGACGCCTGAGCAGGAGGCGGTCGCCCGCGAGCTCACTGACGTCTACGGCGCCGAGCTGGCCCGCCGCGGCCTCGGCGAGATCACCACCGAGATCCGTCAGGCGCCGACGTACTACTTCGCCGAGGACCACCACCAGCAGTACCTGCACAAGGTGCCGCACGGCTACCGGTGCCACGCCAACACCGGCGTGAAGTTCCCGACGCTCACCTGAGCGCTGCTCAACTCGACGCCCGGCTGCCTGATGGTGGCCGGGCGTCGTGCGTTGTCGACGGCCTTCGACATGCTCAGGCCGTGCTGCCTGGCTTTGACGACCAGCCGGCCGGACATGGCGGCGCACCGGGTCGGGCCACGCGCTTCGCCGTGACGCGCGGGTCAGATCTCGCCGGCGGCGGGCCCGTCCGGACCGGTGCTCAGGCTCGGCAGGTCATCGCCGGGATCGAGCATGGCTGCGAGGTCGGAGCGTGTCCCGATCAGGACAAACGTGGTTTCGTCGTCACGTCCACTGCTTGGCCCCCGGAGCGACACCGCCGCCATGGACTCGCCCGCGTCCATGCGGCGCGCGATCGCAGGCGCTCGTCGCCGCTGCATGTGGGCGAACGTGCTCGACGAGTCTGGGGAGCATGGCCACGGCGTTCTTGTCGTGCGGGTTCTCCGGCTCGCGCACGAGTTCGATCCATCTCCCCATGCGGAGGTCCGCACGTCGGTACGCCTTCAGATAGTGGTCCGATCCCCTGGCGTATGACGTGTACAGCCTGAGAGAGCGAAGTCCCGGACCCTTCGGATTGATGAGGCCGCCGCCGTCGACAGGCGACCAAACTGCCAGCGTATCGCCGGCGTCGACGAGCCGAAGGTCCGCGGAGCCGTCACCCCGGCGGTTCAGATAGCGGCGCTCATCGACCTTGGCGACGTAGTCGATGCGGGAGAGGACGGGACGCTCGGCGACTGCGAGGTCCTCGTCCTCCTCGACGCTGGGCCAGGACGAATCGGACCCGTCGACCACGAAGGTCTCCTCCGCCATCCGTCGCGCATCTTCCTCGATCTGCTCCATCATCCGGGTGGCCTCGGCCTCGAGTTCGCGGCGGAGAAGCTGCTCATCGGATGCCCGGACGAGGGTCGAGGAGGTGGGCGACACCCGAGGGGCAGCAGGAGCAGCAGGAGCGGACGGGGCACTCCGATCGCGTTCAGCGGAGGGAACTGGAACCCAAGCTGTAGGGCAGGTCAGAGCGTCAACCAGACCGGGGGCAGTCCCGCCCTCGACAACGCCGGCTAACCCAGCAGCCGACCCCCAGCTCATCAATCCTGGCCTGCGTCGAACTCTCGCTTCAGCCAGGTCTCCATGTCGCTGACGAGCCCCGCGACAGACGACCGGACATCGTCGGCAACCCCCGCACCAGCGATCCCAACCCGGAGCGCCACCAGAGCATCGCGAACCGTATCGGCATCTATCGCTCTCGCGTACCACTGACGATGGTCGATCAGTTCGACCTCAGGCGAGCCAGGAGAACGATCGGCCACCCCCTCGACCCATTCGATGACGTGACCCTCGTCGAATGGCCCGACACTCACGAACCAGAACCGCTCCGCCATCACTTACCAACGTACTGCAACAAGAAGTCATCCGGGGACTGCCAGCGGATGAGCCGGGGCGCCCCACCCAGATACGTCTTGAAGGCGGTAGTCCGCCGCGACGCGGAACTTCGACGCTGAAGGCCGTTACGTGCGCATCCACGTTCTGGCAGCAGTACCTGCACAAGGTGCCGCACGGCTACCGCTGCCACGCGAACACCGGGGTCAAGTTCCCGACGCTCACCTGACGGATGTTCCACCCGACGCCCGGCTGCTCGACCTCGAGCGGCCGGGCGTCGTCGTGTCGCGGCTCGGCCCCACCGTGACGCCGGACCGCGTCAGCCGAGCGCGGCGTCGATCGCGGCGGCCAGCGGGCCGCGGTGCACCGGCCCGTGGCCGGGGACGACGACGTCGACCGGCAGGTCGCGCAGGGCCTGCAGCCGCGCGGCCATCGTCGGCTCGTCGGAGCTGAACGCCGACGGCAGGAGCTGCGGCCCGGGGGCCCTGGCGGAGAGCGGGTGGTCGGTGACGAGCGCGTCGCCGGAGACCAGGACGCCCCGCTGGGGCAGCAGCCAGCCGGTGTGCCCGGGCGTGTGGCCGGCGAGGTCGACCGGCACGGGCGCGCCGGGCAGGTGGAGCGGCTCGCCGAACGGCACGCCGGTGACCTCGCGCAGCCGCGCCGACGCGTGGGGCAGCACCGCCCGCAGCGTCTGGGCGATCCAGCGCCGCCCCTGCGGGGTGCCGCCCTGGGCGAGCATCCGGGGCACCGACATCTGCTCGAGGTACTCGCGGCGCGCGTGCCGCGCCTCCTCGTGGCTGGTGAGCACCGGAAGCGGACGTCGGCGGCGCAGCGCAGGGACGCCGCCGACGTGATCGAGGTGGGCGTGGGTCAGGACGACGGCCTCGACGTCCTCGAGCCGGTGCCCGAGGGCGTCGAGGGAGGCGAGCAGCGCCCGCGCGTCGTTCGGGTAGCCGGCGTCGACCAGGGTGACCGCCGACCCCTCGGCGAGCACGACCCAGTTGACGTTGGTGCCGGTCACCAGGTGGACGCCCCCGGCGACCTCGACGATCCTCACCGCCCACCCACCGACGCGGCGCGCAGGACGAGGTCGATCCGCGCCGCGAGGTCGGCGCCGACGTCGGCGCCGGTGAGCAGCCGGCGCAGGTGCAGCGGCGCGACCAGCAGCTCGAGCAGCAGCAGGTCGTCGGCGGGCGCGAGCCCGACGAGCTCGCCGCGGACCCGAGCCCGCTCGAGCATCGGCAGCGCCGCCTCGAAGCGCGCCTTCCAGAACTGCTCGCGCAGCGCTCGGACGTCGGGCGCACCGTCGGCGTCGATCGTGTCGCCGACCGTCGCCGCGGCCCGGGCAAGGGCGTGGCCACGGGGCGTCCGGAGGTAGTCGGCGACGGCGGAGCACCAGGCGTGCAGGTCGCCGCGCAGCGTCCCGGTGTCGGGCGCGGGGATCGCGGCCCGGCTGCTCTCCAGCAGCGCGTCGCCGACGACCGCCTCCCAGGTGCCCCAGCGCCGGTAGATCGAGGACGCCGCGACGTCGGCGCGCGCGGCGAGCTCGGGGAGCGTCGGCGCGGGGCCGCCCTGCTCCAGGGCGTCGAGCGCCGCCTCCAGGACGGCCTGCCTCACCCGTGCGGAGCGGCCGCCGGGGCGGCGGCGGGGAGCGTCCTCCATGGCGTCAGACTATCGCACAGATCGTTGCGTTAGTTCGCTCCGCGTGCCTACCGTCCCCGCGTGGCCACCTTCGCTCGCGACCTCGCCGTCACCGCCCGCGCCCTCACCGGCACCACCGAGTCCGGCGCCCGCCGTCACGGCGTCGGGCGCTACCTGCCCGCGCTCTTCGCCGACCGCTTCGCACTGATGGGCGGGCTCGACCGGGACGAGGTGCTCGCCCACCTCGCGGCCTGCCGCACCTTCGAGGACGCCGGGTGGGCCGCCTTCTGGTCGGCGCTGGCCGAGGAGCAGATCGGACGGGCCGACGCGGTGCTGGCCCGCGCATCGGCGCCGTCGATCGAGGCGCTCCTGGCGGCGGAGCCGGGCGAGGCCGCCGGCGTGATCGACCGGGTGCTGGGGCCGGCCGCCGCGACCTGGGCCGACTCCCGCGGGCGCCGCACCGGCGCGGACGACGCGGACGAGGCCGACGACGCGGACGACGCCACGCAGGGGCTCCGGGCCGTCGTCCGTGCGATCACCTACCTGTTCGCCGCCGGCTGGCCGGGCCTGACGCCGCACCGCCTCGCGGCGTACCGCCGCTCGCGCGACCTCTTCGAGCTGGTGCTGCACGGCCTGGCCGACCGCCTCGACGTCGACGTCGAGGTGCTGCTCGTCGACGACCCGACGCCCGGCGTCGCGACGGGACCCGACGGGCGGCCGGCGCAGGTGCGGGCGACGGCCGTCCTCCCCCGTGCCGGTCGCCCGCTGCCGGGGGTGCTGGTCACCAACGGCCTCGAGGGAACGGTCCAGGAGCTGCTCCTGCCGCTGATCCGGCATCGCGACCGCGGCCTGGCCGTCGTCGGCGTGGAGATGCCCGGCACGTACCTGCACCCGGGGCCGCTCTCCCCCGCGTCCCTCGCCGCGTACACCGCCGTCGTGGATCGCCTCGCCGCCGATCCTCGGCTCGACCCGGACCGCCTCGGCGCCGTCGGGTTCAGCCTCGGGGCCACCTGGTCGACGCGTCTGGCGGCCGAGGAGCCGCGCGTGCGCGCGGCCGTGTCCAACGGCGGCTTCTACGACCGCAGCCTGCGCCCGGTCGCCGCCTGGGGCATGCCGGAGATCATGCTGACGACCCTGGCCGAGGTGACGGGCGCACGGCACCCGCTCGATCTCGTCCGGCGCCTGCGGCGCCTGGCGTTGCTGGACCTCGCGGAGCGCGTCGACGTGCCGCTCCTCGTCGTCAACGGAGCCGACGACACCCTCGCCGACGCCCGCGACTCGCGGGACCTGGCCGAGGCGGCCCCGCTCGGCGAGCTGCTGCTCTACCCCGGCGACGACCACTGCGCGATGGGCCACTACGACGACTGGCTGGCGCACACGGTCGACTGGCTGGCGGCGCGGCTCGACGCCCAGCCGCCCGGCCGGGGGTGACCCGCCGCACATCTCACCAGAATCTCCATGCAGGCATCTCAATGCCGGTAGTTTGCTTCCTGTATTCAGATTCCGGCATCAGAGCGACCCCACCGCGCCGGCGTCACCGCCCCACGAACCAAGGAGGCCGTCGTGCCCGACGCCCTGACCACCCTGACCGACCCGGTCGTCCTGTTCTTCGCCCTGGGCCTGCTGGCCGGGGCGGTGCGCTCCAACCTCGAGATCCCGCCGGCGGTCTCGAAGTTCCTCTCGCTCTACCTGCTGATGGCGATCGGCTTCAAGGGCGGCCAGGCGCTCTCGCACTCGGGCCTCACCGGCGACGCGCTGCGCGCCATGGGCCTCGCCGTCGTGCTCGCCGTGGCGATCCCGCTGATCGGGTACCGGGTGCTGCGGCTCGGCACCGACCGGTTCCACGCCGCCGCGATCGCCGCGACCTACGGCTCGGTCAGCGCCGTCACCTTCGTGGCCGGCACCCAGTACGTCACCTCGCAGGGCGCCGCGCCCGGCGGCCACATGGCCGTGGCGCTGGTGCTGATGGAGAGCCCCGCCGTGCTGATGGCGGTGGCGCTCGCCCGGTGGGCGCGCTCCCAGGCGTCCGCGCCGGTCGCGGTGCCCGTCGGCGCCGGTGCCGGCATCCCGGTCGGGCCCGGGGACGCCCACGGGGAGCCGCAGGGCCTCGGCGGCATCCTCCGCTCCGCGTTCACCGAGGGCACCTTCGTGCTGCTGGTCGGCTCGCTGGTCGTCGGCGCGGCGTCCGGGGCGAAGGGCGGCGAGACCATGGCCCCGCTGACCGTCGACCTGTTCAAGGGCCTGCTGGCGTTCTTCCTGCTCGACCTCGGCATCGTCGTGGCCCGGCAGCTGCGCGAGGTGCGGGGCATCCCGCTGTTCCTCGTCGGCTTCGCGGTCGGCATGCCGCTGGTCGGCGCCGCGCTCGCCCTCGCGCTCGGCCTGGTCGCCCGCCTGCCGCTGGGCGACCTGACCATGCTGATGGTGCTCGCCGCGAGCGGCTCCTACATCGTCGTCCCGGCCGTCGTGCGGTACGCGATCCCCGAGGCGCTGCCCTCGCGCTACCTGACGATGGCGCTGGGCATCACGTTCCCGCTCAACATCGTGCTCGGCATCCCGCTGTACTACGGGGTCGCGCACGCGCTCGTCGGCTGAGGCCCCTCAGCCCAGCAGCGCCCGGGTGTGCTCCAGCGCCCGGGCGCGCTGGGCCGGGCCGCCGCCGTTGATGACCGCGATGGCGAAGCCGTCCCACATCGCCCGCAGCCGCTCCGAGACGCCCTCGGGATCGGCGAGCGCCGGCAGGTGCGCGCGCAGCAGCCGGACGAGGTCGGCGTGCCACGCCTCGTCGAGCTCGCGCTGCGCGGCCGCGAGATCGGCGTCGTAGGGCGCCCGCGCCCACAGCTCCAGCCAGAGCAGCCAGCGGGCGTCGCCACGGTCGACGGGCAGGTAGACGCCGGCGAAGGCCAACACGGGGTCGGGCCCGGCCGGCGCCTCGAGCGCCATCACCGGAGCCCGCTCCTCGGCGTAGCGCTCCTCGCTCCAGCGCAGGGTCTCCAGCAGCAGCCCGTCGCGGGTGCCGAAGTAGTAGAGGAGGTGGCCGCCGCTGGTGCCGAGCCGCTCGGCGAGGCGGGCCATCGTGACGCCCGCGAGACCGCGCTCGGCCACCATCGCGAGCGTCGCGGAGAGCACCTGCTCGCGCGGCTGCTCGAGGCGGCGATGGGTGCGCGCCCGGGCCATGGCCGCCACCCCCTCCCCGCGCCCCTTGACCGCGGGGCGTGCTCTGCGACACATTGCACCGTAGTCTCGGTTTGTACGCTGTTCAAATCATCTGACCGGCCACCCCCGACCTGCGAGGAGCACGCCATGACCGCCGAGCCCGCCGAGCCCACCCGGCCCTCCGACCAGCACGACGTCGTCGTCGTGGGCGCCGGCGCCACCGGGCTCACCGCCGCCCTGCGCCTGACCGAGGCCGGCCACGACGTCGTCGTGCTCGAGGCCCGCGACCGCGTCGGCGGCCGCCTCTCCACCGAGTCGCACGGCCCCGCCGGGCAGGAATCGGACTTCGAGGTCGGCGGCCAGTGGATCTCCCCCGACCAGACCGCGCTGCTCGCGATGGTCGAGGAGCTCGGGCTCACCACCTACCTGCGCTACCGCGAGGGCGACTCCGTCTTCGTGACGCCGGACGGCGCCGTCGAGCGCTTCACCACCGACCTGCCGCTGCCCGAGGCCACCAACGGCGAGGTCGAGCGGCTCAGCGACGCCCTCGAGCGCCTCTCCCTCGAGCTCGACCCCGCCGCCCCCTGGGACCACCCGGACGCCGAGCGGCTCGACTCCGTCACCTTCCAGGCCTGGCTCGAGGCGCAGAGCGACGACCCCGTCGCCGTCGCCACCGTCGGGCTGTTCATCGGCCCGGCGATGCTCACCAAGCCGGCCCACGCCTTCTCGGCCCTCCAGGCCGGCCTGATGGCCGCCAGCGCCGGACGCTTCGAGCACCTCGTCGACGCCGACTTCATCCTCGACCGCCGGGTGGCCGGCGGCCTGGCGTCGGTGCCCGCGGCGATCGCCGCGCGCCTGGGCGAGCGGGTGCGGCTCGGCGTCGACGTCCGCCGCATCACCCGCACCGAGGACGGCGTCGTCGTCCACACCGCCGACGGCACGCTCGGCGCCCGACGGCTGGTCCTCGCCCTGCCACCCACCCACGTGAGCCGCATCCGCATCGAGCCCCCGCTGCCGCACCGCCACCAGGCCGCGCGCCAGCACACGTCCTTCGGGCTGGTGCTGAAGGTGCAGGCCGAGTACGACACGCCGTTCTGGCGTGAGGACGGCCTCAGCGGCACGGGGTTCGCCCCGCACCTGCTCGTCCACGAGGTCTACGACAACACCAACGACGTCTCCGAGCGCGACACCGGCACCGGCACCCTCGTCGGCTTCGTCTCCGACCTGCGCGCCGAGGAGGCGCTGACCTGGACGCCCGAGGAGCGCCGCGAGCGGGTGCTCGCCTCGCTCGCCGCCTACTTCGGTGACGCCGCCCGCACGCCGCGCACCTACGTCGAGAGCGACTGGCACGAGCAGGAGCTCACCGGAGGCGCCTACGCCACCAGCTTCGACGTCGGCGGCCTGGTGCGCTGGGGCGCGGTGCTGCGCCAGCCGGTCGGCCCGCTCCACTTCGGCAGCAGCGACGTCGCGGGGCTGGGCTACCAGCACGTCGACGGCGCCATCCGGGTGGGCCACGACCTCGCCGCCGAGGTCTCCGCCACCCTGGGCTGAGCGCTCCCGAGCCGACCCGCGCCGACCCGAGCAGCACCCCGACCCCCGCGCACCACCGACGAGAGGCCCGACCTGTCATGAGCATCGCCTACCGCGCCGTCGACCCCGCCACCGGCGAGGTCGTCGCCGAGCACGACACCGCCACCGACGCCGAGGTGGAGGCGGCCCTGGCCGCGGCCCACGCCGCGGCGTCCTCCTGGGGCGCGCTGGCCATCGAGGAGCGCGCCGCCGTCGCGTCGGAGGTGGCGCGGCTGTTCGCCGAGCGCAAGGACGCGCTCGCCGAGCTGGCGCAGCGCGAGATGGGCAAGCCGCTCTCCGAGGGCGTGGAGGAGGCGGAGTTCTGCGAGGCGATCTTCCGCTACTTCGCCACCGAGGGCCCCCGGCTCGCGGCCGACCAGCCGATCCCGACGGGCGACGCCGGCGGCACCGCGGTGATCCAGCGGCGGCCGCTCGGCGCGCTGCTCGGGATCATGCCGTGGAACTTCCCCTACTACCAGGTGGCCCGGTTCGTGGCCCCGAACCTGGTGCTGGGCAACACGATGCTGGTCAAGCACGCCGAGTCGGTGCCCGGCTGCGCGCTGGCGATCGCGCGGCTCCTGGCCGACGCGGGCGTGCCCGAGGGCGTCTACGCGAACCTGTTCGCCGACCACGACCAGATCGAGACGATCATCGCCGACCCGCGTGTCCAGGGCGTCTCGCTGACCGGCTCCGAGCGCGCCGGCGCCGCGGTGGCGTCGCTGGCCGGGCGGCACCTGAAGAAGTGCGTGCTCGAGCTCGGCGGCTCCGACCCGATGATCATCCTCGACACCGACGACCTCGACGCCGTCGTCACCGCCGCGTGGGACTTCCGCACCTACAACACCGGCCAGGCCTGCAACGCCAACAAGCGGATCATCGTCGTCGGCGACCTCGCCGACGACGTCGTCGCCGGTCTGGTCGCCAAGGCCGAGGCGGTCACCGACCCCGCGCCGCTGTCGTCGCGCCGAGCCGCGGAGACCCTCCACGAGCAGGTGCAGGACGCCGTCGCACACGGCGCCACCCTCCACGCCGGCGGCGTGCTGGGCCCGGCGCCGACCGCGCACTACTCCCCCGCCGTGCTCAGCGGCATCCCGCCGGAGGCCCGCGCGTTCGGCGAGGAGCTCTTCGGCCCCGTCGCCGCGGTGTACCGCGTGGAGTCCGCGGAGGAGGCGCTCGCGCTGGCGAACTCGTCGGCCTACGGCCTCGGCGGCTCGGTGTTCAGCGCCGACCCCGCCCGCGCCCGGGCGGTCGCGGAGCGGCTCGAGTGCGGCATGGCCAACGTCAACAGCACCGCCGGCGAGGGCGCCGAGCTGCCCTTCGGCGGCGTCAAGCGCTCGGGCTTCGGCCGCGAGCTCGGCCCCCTGGGCATGGAGGAGTTCGTCAACAAGCGGCTGATGTACGTCGCCGACTGAGCGCCCAACACACCCGACGGCCGCCGACCCCCGCGGGGTCGGCGGCCGTCGTGCCTCGGGAACGCTCAGGCCAGACCCGAGGGGTCCTCGAAGACCTCGGTCGAGGCGTTGAGCGTGCGGCCCTCGAAGAACGCCGGGCGGCTCAGGCGCATGTAGACCATGATCGCGACGCCGAGCAGGATGATCCCGACGCCGATCACGAACACCGTGCCGATGCCGAACAGCGACGAGCCGCTGCCGTAGGCCGGGTCGGCCGAGTCGAGCAGCGTCTTGACGAACACCGCCGTCAGCGCGAGACCGCCCAGCAGCGGGGAGACGAACCGCAGCACGAGGTGGCGCAGGCTGGTGAAGGCGGAGTCGCGGAAGAACCACACGCAGCTGAAGGCCGTGATGCCGTAGTAGAAGCAGATCATCAGGCCGAGGGTGAGGATGGTGTCCTGGAGGACGTTCTCGCTGATCAGCCGCATCGCGGCGTAGAAGACGGTGGCGACGACGCCGGCCACCAGCGTCGCGTACACCGGGGACTTGTAGGTGGGGTGCACTCCCGCGTACCGCTTCGGCAGCGCCTCGTAGTGACCCATCGCCAGCATCGTGCGGGTCGGCGAGAGGAAGGTCGACTGCAGCGACGCCGCCGAGCTGGTGAGCACCGCGAGGCTCATCAGCACCGCCAGCGGGCCGAGCACCGGAGAGGCCAGGGCGACGAAGACGTTGTCGGCGATGTCGGGGTTGTTCATGCCCAGGCCGGTGTCGCCGAGACCCGCGAACAGCAGCACCGCCACCGCGATCAGCAGGTAGAGCAGGACGACGACCGTCACCGTCAGCACCGCCGCCTTGCCGGGCGTCGACGCCGCCCCGTCGGTCTCCTCGTTGAGCGTCAGGCAGGTGTCCCAGCCCCAGTAGACGAAGATCGACAGCGAGACGCCGGCCGCGATCGCGCCGAAGGAGTCGATCTCGAACGGGTCGAACCACGACCAGCTGAACGACAGGTCGCTGGTGGCGTCGGCGCCGCCCGAGCCGGCGATCGCGGCGACGATGAAGACCACCAGCACGAGCACCTGGAAGCTGACCAGGAAGTACTGGATGGGCCGCGTGGCCTCCAGGCCTCGGTAGCAGATGTAGATGGCCACGGCCATGAAGGCGGTGCAGGTGGCGATGTTGATCGCGTCGTTGTCGGTGAGGTTGGCCAGGGAGTCGTCGCCGGTGACCTGCGCGAGCGCGAGGTAGAGGAAGTCGACCGCGATGGCGGCCAGGTTCGACAGCACGATCACGGTGGCCGCGATCAGGCCCCAGCCGCCCAGGAAGCCGACGTAGGGGCCGAAGGCGCGGGTCGCCCAGGTGAACGAGGTGCCGCTGTCGGGCATGGCGGAGTTGAGCTCGCGGTACCCCAGCGCCACCAGCAGCATCGGCACGAAGCCGATCAGGAAGATGGCCGGCATCTGGGGCCCGACCTCCTGCGCCACGTACGCGACCGAGGCCGTGAGCGTGTAGGCGGGCGCGATGACCGAGACGCCCAGCGCCACGCTCGCGACCAGGCTGAGCGACCCGGTGCTCAGCCCCTTCTTCGACTGGATCTCGGTGCTCACTCGTCATCCGTTCTCGCGAAGCGGGACGCCGCGCCGACGCCCGAGCCGGCGGCAGACGGCACCGACCCGGGGGCGGGTCGCGTCGGCCCAGACTAGGGGTCGGCCGCCGCGGCGCGAGGCGAATCGCGGGCGCGGGTCCGGCCCGGCGTCCGGCTCGGCGTCAGGCTCCCGGCGAGACCGGCAGCTCGGCCCAGCCGCGCAGGATGCGGGTGTCGCGGCGGCGGGCGCGGTCGACGTCGACCCGCAGCCCGGGCAGGCGCTCGTGCAGCGCGCGCAGCGCCACCTCGCCCTCCATCCGCGCCAGCGCGGCGCCGAGGCAGTAGTGCCGTCCGGACGAGAACGCGACGTGCTCGCCGGCGTTCGCGCGGTCGACGTCGAAGACGTGCGGGTCGGCGAAGACGTCCGGGTCGCGGTTGGCGCCGGCGAGGTGGGTGATGACCAGCTCGCCGCGACGCATCGCCGTGCCGGCGATCTCGGTGTCGGCCACCACCGTGCGGCCGGTGAGCAGGACGGGCGGGTCGAAGCGCAGGGCCTCGTCGACGGCGTTGGCCCACGACGACTCCCCCGCCAGCAGCCGGCGGCGCTGCTCGGGGTGCTGGGCCAGCAGGGCGGTGCCGTTGCCGATCAGATTGACGGTGGTCTCGAAGCCGGCGGCCAGGACCAGGCCCGCGGTCGAGATCAGCTCGGCGTCGGAGAGCCGGCCGCCGTCGTCCTCGCGGACCGCGACGAGCTGGCTGAGCAGGTCGTCGCCGGGGTGCCGGCGCACCCGCTCGACGTGCGCGCGCAGCCAGAGGTCGAACTCGGCGAGCGCCGACTCGACCTCGCGGAACCGGCCGAGCGAGAGGCCGAGGTCGAGGCTGGGCGCGGCGAGGGTGCCGAAGCGACGCACCTCGTCACGCTCCTCCAGCGGCACCCCGAGGATCTCGCAGATGACGGTGACGGGCAGCAGCGCCGCGTAGGCGTCGACGAGGTCGACCTCGCCGCGCGGGTCGGCGGCAGCGCGGGCCTCCAGGTCGTCCAGCAGGGTCTGCGCGACCTCCTCGGTGCGCGCGCGCAGCGACTCCACGGCCCGCACCGTGAAGACGCGGGTGACCAGCTTGCGCATCCGCGTGTGGTCGGGCGGCTCGGTGGCCAGCAGGGACGGCGGCGTGATCGGCCCCAGCGGCTGGCTCTGCCGCGCCCAGGAGGCGAGGCGGGCGAGCGGCCCCTCGCCGTCCAGGCCGATGCCGGCGTGGACGGCCGGGTTGGCGAGCGCCTCGCGGACGACGCCGTGCCGCGCGGTGACGTGCGCCAGCCGGCCGCGGTAGAACGGGCCGGCCTCGCGGATGCGCTCGAACAGGTCGAGCGGCAGGTCCTGCGAGCGGGACGTCCGGCGGATCACCTCGCCCTGGAGATCGCCCTGCCGCGCACGGGCCGCGATCGCGACGGACGGGATCGCGTGGCCGAGGGTCCAGCGCGTCAGCGCCTGCGCGTGCGGCACGACGGCCTGGGGCGATGCGATCACGGGGACTCCTCCGACGACGGCGGCAGGCGCTCGCCTGCGAGAGCCATGGAAGCGACTTCCTGACTGTCAGTCAAGAACTTGAACGGTGATCAGTCGCTGGCCTACGGTCGTCGGGTGTCCAGCACCCCGGCCCGGCAGCGCAGCACCGGCCGTGCGCGCCGCGACCGGCGTCAGGCGATCGTCGACGCTGCCCTCGAGCTGGCGGGCGAGAAGCCCTTCGACGAGGTGACGATCGCCGAGGTGGCCCGGCGCGCCGGGGTCTCGCACGGGCTGCTCTTCTACTACTTCGCCGACAAGTGGGCCATCACCACCGAGGCCCTCGGGCAGCTGCTCGACGGTCTGCGGGCGGTGCAGGTCGAGCCGACGGCGGACGCCGCCCCGCGCACGCGGGTCGAGACGTTCGCGGGGCGGTACCTCGCCTTCGTCCTGGCCCACCGGGTCTCGTACGCGGCGCTCATGCACGGTCCGGCGATCGCGCGCCCCGACGTCCGCGCGCTCGTCGACGACGCCCGCCGCGACGCCGCGCTCCTCCTCGCCGACCTGCTCGGCCGGGACGTGCCGCTCTCCCGCTGGGACGAGCTCGAGCTCTCGAGCTGGCTGGCGGTGCTCGACGTGTGCGCCGACCGGATCCTCGCCGACGACGGCCTCGACCCCGACGAGGTCGCGTCCTGGGCCGCCGGGCGACTGCTCGGCGACGCCTGAGCGGGACCGGGCTCACACTCCGGCGGGATTGTGGAATCAGTCGTCCTCAGATTAGCGTGACGGCTCCCGTCCCCCAGCCAGGAGTCGTCATGCCCGATCTGCGCGGAGCCGTCGTCGTCATCACCGGAGCCGGCTCGGGCATGGGCCGCGCCTACGCCCTCGAGGCGGCGCGCCGCGGGGCGGTGCTCGCGCTCAACGACGTCGACGCGGACGCGCTGGCGGAGACCGTCGCGCTGCTGCCGGACGACACGCGGGCGATCAGCGAGGCCTACGACGTCGCCGACCCCGAGGCCGTGCACGCCTTCGCCGACCGGGTCGCCGCCGAGCTCGGCGGGGCGGACGTGGTGATCAACAACGCCGGCATCGAGGGCTACCAGCAGCCGGCCTGGGCGATCACCGACGAGCAGTACCGCCGGGTGATGGACGTGAACTTCTGGGGGGTCGTGCACGGCAGTCGGGCCTTCCTGCCGCAGCTGCTGGCCAGCCGACGCGGCGCGCTGGTCAACGTCTCGAGCCTGTTCGGGCTGATCGGGCCGCCGCACCAGTCCGACTACGCGGCGGCGAAGTTCGCCGTCCGGGGGTTCACCGAGTCGCTGGCCGCCGAGCTGCTCGGCTCGGGCGTCGCCGTGCACCTCGTGCACCCCGGCGGCATCGCCACCGACATCGCCCGCTCCGAGGCCAGCCGGGCCTTCGACGCCCGCTACCTGACCACCTCGCCGGAGTCGATCGCGGTGAAGGTGCTCGACCTGCTCGGCACCCGTCGCACCCGCCTCGTCTACGGCCATCGCGCGCCGACGACCTTCCTCGGCGTCCGGGCGCTGCCGCTGGGCCTGATGCTGCGCCTGGTGCGCCGCGACCTGGCGTCCACGCTCGATCGCACCCACTACCCCGCCCGGACGGCGGCCGCCGCCCTGCTGGGCCGCCGCTCCGCCGACGGCTCGGTGGACGGCCCGGACGACGGCTCGGACGACGGCTCGGCGGCCGCGGAGGAGCGGACGGCCTAGGCGTCCGCCGTGATCGGCAACCGCTCGGCCGGTGATTCTCAGTGGGCGACGAGCCCCGCGAGCCGCTCGGCGATGATCTCCTCGGCCTCCGCGACGATGCCCTCGACGATGGCGCGGCACTCGAGCACCTCGTCGATCAGGCCCTGGGTCTGACCGGCCCACCACAGGCCGTCCTCCATCCGGCCCTCGGCGAGCACGTTGGCCCGACCGCGGACGCCGGAGGCGAGGTCGGCGATGTCGTCGAAGGTGGCGTCCTCGCGGGCGGTGATCTCGAGGATCCGCTCGGAGACCGCGTTGCGCACGACGCGGGCGGTGTTGCGGAAGCGACGGAAGACCAGCACGGTGTCGCGCTCGTCGTTGGCGACGATCTGCTGCTTGACGTTCTCGTGCACCGGCGCCTCGGCGCTCGCGACGAAGCGGGTGCCCATGTTGACGGCGTCCGCGCCGAGCGCGAGGGCCGCCACCAGGCCCTGGGCGGTGGCGATGCCGCCGGAGGCGATCACCGGCACCGAGAGCCGCCGGGTGGCCGCGGGGATGAGGATCAGGCCCGGCACGTCGTCCTCGCCGGGGTGGCCGGCGCACTCGAAGCCGTCGATGCTGATGGCGTCGACGCCCTTGCGCTCGGCCGAGAGCGCGTGCCGGACGCTGGTGGCCTTGTGGATCACCTTCACCCCGGCGGCGTGGAAGTCGGGCAGGTGGTCGGCCGGGCTCGAGCCGGCGGTCTCCACGACCCGGATGCCCGCCTCGACGATCGCCGCGCGGTACTCCGCGTAGGGCACGGGCTTGATCGTGGGCAGGATCGTCAGGTTGACGCCGAACGGCCGGTCGGTGAGCTCGCGGGTGCGCTCGATCTCGCGGACGAGGTCCTCCGGCGTCGGCTGGGTGAGCGCGGTGAGGAAGCCCAGGGCGCCGGCGTTCGCGACCGCGGAGATCAGCGGCGCGGTGCCGAGGCCGGTCATGCCGCCGCAGACGATGGGGTGCTCGACCCCGAACTCCTCCGTGAAGCGGGTGCGGATCATCAGGACGTCCTCTCTGCGCCGGCTGCTCCGGCGACGACGAGATCGGCGAGCCGCCGGTAGGCGGCGGCGTCGGTGAGGGAGGTGGCGGCCGCGAGGTCGCCGGACTGGATGGCGGCCATGACGACGCCGGCGACCGCGCCCACGAACCGGGCGTCGACGCCCGAGCCGGGACGCGCGGCGTCGGCGACGAGGGCCTGGACGCGCTCGGCCGCGATGGCGGTGTTGCGCTGGTAGACCTCCCGGGCGGGCGCGAAGGCCGCCAGGTCGGCGAAGAACGCCGGCGAGGCCGGGGCGAGCTCCTCGGAGATCGCCTCGAGGTAGGTGCGGATGCGCACCACCGGGTCGGACGCGCCGGCCAGGCGCTCCTCGACCCGGGCGGTCGAGCGCCGGAAGAACTCCCGCACGACCACGCTGATCAGCTGCTCCTTGCTGGCCGCGACCGCGTAGAGCGTGGTCTTCGAGCAGCGCAGCCGGGCGGCGAGCTCCTCGAGGCTGAAGCCCGCGAAGCCCTCGGCCAGGAACACCTCGACGAGACCGTCGAGCACCTGGGCCCGGCGCGCGCTGCCGCGCCGGGGCGTCTCGGTGGTCACGGGCGCCGACCCTAGCGCAGATCGGGGTCATCCGTACCGAGAACCGCTCCTCGGTACTGTCATGAGTACTGCCGCTGGTACGCTGTCGGCGTCCCGCACCGTCGTCGAGGAGATCTCCGATGCCCGCAGAGCGCCTGCTGCCCACCCCCGAGGCCGAGGACCTGATCGAGCTCGTCCGCGCGATCGCCGCCAAGGAGCTCGCGCCGCGGGCCGCCGCCGACGAGGCCTCGGCGACCTTCCCCCGCGACGTCTTCACCACCCTGGGCCGCGCCGGCCTGCTCGGCCTGCCCTACCCCGAGGAGGTCGGCGGCGGCGGGCAGACCTACGAGGTGTACCTGCAGGTGATCGAGGAGATCGCCACCGCCTGGGCCAGCGTCGGCGTCGGCGCGTCGGTGCACGCCCTGGCCTGCTTCGGCCTCTTCCACGCCGGCACCCCCGAGCAGCAGCAGCGCTGGCTGCCCGACATGCTCGGCGGCGAGCTGCTGGGCGCCTACTGCCTCTCCGAGGCCCACGCCGGCTCCGACCCCGCCGCCATGCGCACCCGTGCGGTGCGGCACGGCGACGAGTACGTCCTCGACGGCGCCAAGGCCTGGACCACCCATGGCGGCCAGGCCGACTTCTACAAGGTCATGGCCCGCACCAGCGACGACGGCGGCCGCGGCATCTCCTGCTTCCTCGTGCCCGCCGACGCCCCCGGCCTCAGCGCCGACCACCCCGAGGACAAGATGGGCCTCACCGGCTCCACCACCGCCACCATGCTCTTCGACGGCGTCCGCGTGCCCGTCGAGCGCCGGCTCGGCGCCGAGGGCCAGGGCCTCCCGATCGCGCTCGCCGGCCTCGACGCCGGACGTCTCGGCATCGCCGCCGTCGCCACCGGCCTGGCCCAGGCCGCCCTCGACACCGCCGTCCGGTACGCCCGCGAGCGTGAGACCTTCGGCAAGCCGATCATCGAGCACCAGGGCCTGGCCTTCCTGCTCGCCGACATGGCCGCCGCCGTCGAGTCCGCCCGCGCCACCTACCTCCACGCCGCCCGCCTGCGCGACGCCGGACGCCCCTACAGCCGTCAGGCCTCCATCGCCAAGCTCGTCGCCACCGACGCCGCCATGGCCACCACCACCAACGCCGTCCAGGTGCTCGGCGGCGCCGGCTACACCAAGGACTTCCCCGCCGAGCGCTACATGCGCGAGGCCAAGGTCATGCAGATCTTCGAGGGCACCAACCAGATCCAGCGGATGATCATCGGCCGCCACCTCGCCCGCTGATCCTCGGGCCCGTCGACCAATCCGACGTGGGCCCGGGCGTCGAACCGCCCTTGTGAGCGTCGAGCGGCAGGGCCCGGGATGAGCGGGCCGACCGGCCCGACCGGCCCGACCGCGGACGCCGCGCGCTCCGGCCGCTCTCCCGATCGAGTCGTCCGACCTCTCGCCGAGGGGTCGCGGCGACGCCGGCCGCCCCGCTCCGCGGACTCGGACGCCGACCGGAGCCTCGACGCGCTCCTGCTCGCCCTCGGCATCCCGATCGGGATCGCGCTGGGCCTGACGGCCCTGGCCGCGATCGTGCTCGCACCGGCGCTGGTCGCGCACTGGCTCTCCTAGGCGGCCGACCTCAGCCTGGCGGCGCCGGAGCGCCCGCGCGCCGGACGACGAGCACCGCGACGTCGTCTCCCGCGGCGTCCCCGGTCATCGCCGACACGAGCGCCTCGGCGAAGTCGTCGACGGGCCGGCCCGCGAGCCGCGACACGACCTCGAGGAGGCGCGCCTGGCCGACCTCGGGGCTCTCCGCGCGACGCTCGACCAGCCCGTCGGTGTAGAGGACCAGGCTCTCGTCCGGCTCGAGCCGGAACCGGTGCTCGGGGTACCGGGTCGCGACCAGCCCGAGCGGCGCGGCGGGCACGAGATCGAGCAGGGAGGCGCGGCCGTCGGCGTGCACCAGCAGCGGCGGCGGATGGCCGGCCGAGCAGATCGTCGCCTCCCCGCTGTCGGCGTCGAGCACGCCGACGGCCGCGGTGATGATCCGCCAGTCCTCGCCGTCGGCGAACTGGGCGGCCGTGCGGGCGAGGGCCTCGCCGGGGCCGTGGCCCTCGGCCAGGAGGGCGCGCAGCGTGAAGCGGGCACGGGCCATCTCGGCGACGGCGTCGATGCCGTGGCCGGAGACGTCGCCGATGACGACGGCGATCGAGCGCTCGGCGACGCCGAGCGCGCTGAACCAGTCGCCGCCGACCTCGGTCTCGGTCGCCGCCGCCCGATAGTGGCTCGCCACCTCCAGGCCGCACACCTGCGGCGTCGTCCTGGGCAGGAGGGCCCGCTGCAGTCGCCCGAAGGAGTCGCTCTGAACGGCGAACGCCGCGTCCAGGTCACGGTAGAGCCCGTCGATCGTCCCGGCGTCCCGCTCGGCGGACAGGCGCGCGCGGGTGAGCCGGCGCCCGGTCAGGAGGGCGCCGGCGGTGATCGCCGCGCCCGCGAGGAGCACCAGCCACGGCAGATCGCCGGAGAGGCGACCGCCGAGCCGCTCCCGGGCGCGGACGACCAGCGTCAGGGTTTGGTCGCCGAAGGGCACGGGGACGGTCGCGGTCACACCGTCCAGCGGCAGCGAGGCCGGCTGCTGGTCGGTGGTGGTGAGGGCGTCCGCGGACGGCGTGCCGAGATAGATCGCGTAGTCGAGTCCGACGAAGGCGGGGTCCCGGTCGACCGCCGCGCGGCGGTCGGCGGGGATGCGGCGCTCGGCGTAGACCACCAGCTGGCCCCCGCCGGAGAGGTCGCGGCCGAGGGCGTAGCCGATGCGGTCCTGACCCGCGCCCGTGATGCGCTGGACCGTCACGTTCGGCGCGCGGGCCGGCACCGTGCGGGGAGCCGGCGCCGCGCTCGCGGCGGCGACGCGGAGCCTGGTCTCGAGCCGGCGCCGGACCAGGAGACGGTCTTCGCCGAGGGAGGCGACCATCCTGACGCCGGAGGACCGCACCTCCCACAGCGAGGCGTGCACGAACAGCCGGCCGTCGCCGACCTCGGGGGCCAGCAGCACCGGGAAGGCGGGCCGGCGTCGCCCGGCGGGAACGGTGGCCTCGGCCGCGACGGTCGACTCCAGCGGCTCGACGATCGTGCCCACCGCGGCCTGCAGCACGACGGCCGCCTGGTCGGCACGCACCCGGAGGAGCCGCCGCTCGGTGCCCTCGTCGGCCCGGTGGCACGACCAGGCGAGCAGACCGGTGACGACGACCCCGACCACGAGGATGCCCACGGACAGGAGGGAGCCGCGTCCGGACCGCGGCTCGCCCGACGCGCCCGTCAGCGCGCGGGCGCGCAGGAGCCAGCCAGGGAGAGCCACGGAGCCAGCCTGTCAGGCCGCGGGCTCCTGCGTGGCCGTTCCCCCGAGGCTGGCCTCAGCCGACGACGATCCCGGCCTCTTCGGCCTCCGCCTTGCGGCGACGCACGGCCTCGACGTCCGGCAGCAGCAGCGCGCAGAGCGCGGCGACCAGGCAGGCGACACCCGGCACGAGCAGGCCGAGCAGCAGCGCGTGGCGCACGGTCTCCGGGCTCGGCGGGCCGTCGATCGCGCCGAAGAACACGACGCCGACGACCGCCAGCAGGATCGCGCTGCCGATCTGGTCGAAGGTGCCGAGCGCGGCCGACGCGGAGCCGGCCGACTCCAGCGGCACGGTGGCGAGGGCGACGTCGAGCAGCGGCACCGCGGTGAGCGCGAGGCCGACGCCGCCGAGCACCATCGGGCCGATGAGGTCCAGGCCGCCGAGCGCGTCGCCGTGGTGGTCGACGGTCTGCGCGAGCCAGGCCGTGGCGCCGGTGATCGACACCAGGCCGATGAGCACCAGGCCCTTGCCGAGCCGCGTCACGAGCGGCACGCAGGCGGCGGAGGCGACGAACGCGCCGAGGCTGTAGGGCAGCACCGCCAGGGCGGCCTTGATCGGGCTGAAGCCGAGGCCGAATTGCAGGTAGAAGGTGAGCACGAAGAAGAACGCGCCGAGGGAGCCGAAGAAGCCGAGGTGCGTGATGGAGCCGGCGCTGAAGGCGCGGTCGCGGAAGAGCGAGAGCGGCAGCAGGGGGTCCTGCCCGGCCGACTCGCGGCGTCCCTGCACCAGGACGAACGCCACGGCCAACGCGATGCCGGCGGCGAGCATCGTCCAGATCCACCACGGCCAGCCCTCGGGCCGGCCCTCGATCAGCGCGAAGACGACGAGGAACAGCGCGGCGCCCGACAGCGCGACGCCCTGCAGGTCGAGCCGGCGCGCGGACTCCGAGCGCGACTCGGGGATGACCGCGTTGCCGGCGACCAGCAGCGCGATGCCGACCGGGATGTTGACCACGAAGATCGCCCGCCACTCCAGGCCGAGCACGTCGTAGGTGCTGAACAGCCCGCCCAGGAGCGGGCCCGCGACGGCGGCCGCGCCCGTCACCGCGCCGTAGGCGCCGAGCACGCCGGCGCGCTCGCTGGGCGCGAAGATGACCTGCACGATCGAGAGGACCTGCGGGATCATCGCGGCCGCGAAGGCGCCCTGCACGAAGCGGGCGACGACCAGGGTGTCCGCGGTCGGCGCGAGGCCGGCGAGCGCGGAGGCCAGGGTGAAGCCGGCGACGCCGATCAGGAAGACCCGCTTGCGGCCGTAGAGGTCGCCGAGGCGTCCGGTGGTGATCAGCGCGACCGCGAAGGTCAGCACGTAGCCCGACACGATCCACTCCAGCTGCGCCGGGCTGGCGTCGAGGTCGCGGCGGATGGACGGGAACGCGACGTTGACCACCGTGGTGTCGAGGAGGTCCATGAAGCTGGCGACGAAGAGGACGCCGACGGCGATCGCGCGGTGGCGCGAGAGCCCGGCGGGGGCGCCCGTGGGCGCGGTGGGGACGGTGCTCATCCGGGGAGGACTCCTGGCTCGGGGCGGGCGGGGAGGACGCGGGCGGTTTCAAGGTATTGAATCGGATCAACTCACGAAAGGGTCGCTAGGGTGAGCCCCGTGGTCGATCCTGCTGCTCCGAGCCGCGTGGTCTGGGCCCTGCGCCGGGCGTTCGTGGCCGTCGAGCACGTCAAGGACCAGCGGCTGCGCACCGTCGGCGTCACCCCCGCGCAGTACGGCCTGCTCATGCACGTGGCCGGCACTGCGGGCCTCACGGCGTCGGAGATCGCGCGCCGGCTCGGCGTCTCCCCGCAGAACGTCGCGACCATGGCGACGCGGATGGAGGACGTCGGCTGGATCACCCGCGAGGCCCACGAGCGGCACCCGCACGTCCGCGAGCTGCACCTGACCGACGCCGGACGCGCGCACCTCGAGGCGGCCGACGCGGAGGTCTCCGCGCTCGAGGACGTCGTCCGGGCGCACCTGGGAGCGGACGCCGAGGCGCTGCGCGGGCTGCTGGAGACGCTGGCCGGGCTCGACGCTTCCGTCGACGACGACTGAGGCGCCTCAGCCCCGAGTGATCCGCTCGAGGTAGCGCCGCCGCACGCCGGCGTCGACGGCGGTGAGCGCGCGATCGTCGCGGGCCAGCGCCCGCAGCGTCCGCATGACCGGCTCGGGCAGGAGCGTCGAGAGCGTCTGGGCGGCGCCCACGTAGCCCGGCACCGCGATCTCGGCGGCGCGGCTGCGCACCGAGCCGACGATCGCGGCGGCGATGTCCTCGGCGTCGACGGCCGGCAGCGGCCCGTAGTCGATGCCGGCCGAGAGCTCGGTGCGCACCGCGCTCGGCAGCACGGCGCTGACGCTCACGCCGGTGCGGTCGAGCTCGAGCCGGGTCGCGGCGGTGAGCCCGACGGCGCCGAACTTGCTGGCGTTGTAGACCGCGAGGCCCTTGACCGGGAACTTGCCCGCCAGCGAGCAGACGTTGACGACGTGCCCGCGTCCGCGCCCGATCATCCCGGGCGCGGCGGCCCGCAGGCCGTGCACGAGGCCGTGCAGGTTGACGTCGACGGTGAGCCGGTCGAGCGCCTCGTCCTGCTCCAGGAAGGCGCCGGTGGGCATCACGCCGGCGTTGTTGACCAGCACGTCGAGCGGTCGGTCGTGGTGGGCCTCGGCGGCGGCGAGGAAGGCGTCGAAGGACGCGCGGTCGCGCACGTCGAGGCGGTGCGCAAAGGCGGCGGGGCCGATCTCGGCGGCGGTGGCGGCGGCGAGGTCCTCGTCCAGGTCGCCGAGCGCGACCCGGGCGCCGCGGGCGGCGAAGGCGAGCGCGGTCGCGCGGCCGATGCCGCGGGCGCCGCCGGTGATCGCGACGAGCGCGCCGTCGAGGTCGATGCGGGGGTAGCGGCTCATGCGGGGATCTCCTGGCTGGCGGGGGCGGCGGCGGTGCGGGACGAGCGGTAGGCGCCGGGGTCGAAGCGGCTGACGCGACGCACGAGCGCGCCGGTCGACCACGGCCAGCTGAAGCTGTTGCGGCCGTTGACGTCGCGGTAGTAGCTGGCGCACCCGCCGCGCTCGTAGACGGTGCCGGCGAGGGCCTCCTGCACCTGGGCGACGTAGGCGGCCTGGGCGTCGGGGCGCACGTCGAGCGCCAGGCCGGTGCGCCGGGCGTGGCCGACCGCCTCGACGACGTGGGCCACCTGGGCCTCGAGGATCGCGAAGGCCGAGGAGTGCCCGGTGCCGAGGCTGGGGCCGAGCACCACGAAGGCGTTCGGGAAGCCCGCGACGGCGGTGCCGAGGTACGCCTCCGGCGAGCCCTGCCAGACCTCGGCGAGGGAGCGACCGTCCGCGCCGCGGACGCGGTCGGCGATCGGGAGGTCGAGGATGCGGAAGCCGGTGCCGAGGATGATCGTGTCGACGGCAGCGCGGGAGCCGTCGACGCCGATCACCTCCGACCCCTCGATCCGCGCGACGCCGGTGGCGTGCACCGTGACGTGCGGGCGGGTCAGGGAGCGCAGGTAGGAGTTGGAGAAGAGGATCCGCTTGCAGCCGATCGTGTAGTCGGGCGTCAGGCGGGCCCGCAGCTCCGGGTCGCGGACGACGGCCCGCAGGTGCGCGCGGCCGACCGTCTGGACGGCGTCCATCACCGGGCTGGGGTGGCGGAACCCGACGCCGAGCGCCTCCATCGCGGCGTACTGGACGCCGCGCAGCACGCGGTGGGCGCCCGGCACCCGGGCGAGGGCGGCGCGCACCGGGGCCGGCACGGGCGCGTCGGCCTTGGGCAGCACCCACTGCGCCGTGCGCTGGAAGAGGTGCAGCGCGGCGACGTCGGGGACGATCGCCGGCACGAACTGCACGGCCGAGGCGCCGCTGCCGATCACCGCGACCCGGCGTCCGGCGAGGTCGTGGTCGTGGCGCCAGCGGGCGGAGTGGAAGACCGTGCCGGGGAACTCTGCCAGCCCCGGCAGGTCGGGCACCTGGGGCTCGTTCCACGGGCCGGCGGCGCTGACGAGGAACCGCGCCGTCAGCGGGCCGCGGTCGGTGTCGAGGTGCCACCGGTCGCCGCTCCAGCGGGCCTCGAGCAGCTCGGTGCCGAGCCGGACGAGCCGGTCGACGCCGCGCTCGCGGGCGACGCGCTGCACGTAGGCGAGGATCTCGGGCTGGGTGGCGAACAGGCGCGTCCAGCCCGGGTGCGGCGCGAAGGAGAACGAGTACATCGCCGACGGCACGTCGCAGGCGCACCCCGGGTAGGTGTTGGCCCGCCAGGTGCCGCCGAGGGCGTCGGCGCGCTCGAGCAGCACCACGTCGTCGACGCCGGCCTCGCGCAGCCGGATCGCCGCGGCGATGCCGGAGACGCCCGCGCCGACGACGACGACCTCGTGGTGCTCGAGGACGTCGGCCGGCGGCGCGGACGCCTGCGGTGGGGAGGGCCTGCTGGTCACGGGGTGCTCCTTCACGGACGGGCGGGACGGTGGACGGCCGGGGAGGCGGGTCGGTGGTCTGTGGGGACGCCGGCGCGGACGAGGGCGGCGGCGACGAGGCCGGGCGCGCTGCGCCGGGCGGCGGCGACGGTCGCGGGTCGGCGGCGCACGTCCATGAAGGAGGCGCCCATCGCGGCCAGGTCGGCCGCGCTCGGCTCGAGGCGGACGACCCGGGTGCCGGCCGCCTCGAGCACCGCGACCTCGGCGTCGAGGCGACGGGTCATCGGCACGCGGAGCAGGCGCTCGAGCCGGGCGGCGCCGCGTGCCGGCGCGCCGCCGGCGGAGGTCATCGGGGCGATCACGACCAGCTCGTCGAGCCCGAGCGGCGCGAGCAGGTCGGCGGAGACCGAGGAGCTCGTGCCGCCGTCGACCAGGTGGCGGCCGGCCACGCGCACCGGCGGGTACCAGCCCGGGATCGCCCACGAGGCCGCGAGCGCCTCGCCGGGGGTCGCGGCCGGCGCGTCCGGCGCGCCGAGGGCGACGCGCGCGCCGGTGGCGGCGTCGGTGGCGACCAGCCACGTCGCCGGGTGGGAGAACCAGGCCTCCCCGCCGGCGAGGTCGTCGCCGTGGCGTCGCAGCCAGGAGGCGTCACCGCGGCCGCGGGGCAGCAGTCCGGCCAGCGCGGTGTAGGCCGTGCGCTCGCGCAGACCCGCCCGGACGACGCCCGGCGCCGGCGCGCCGCGGCCGAGCAGGCCGGGCGGGTCGAGCAGCCGGGGCGGCCGGGGCAGACCGGGCACCGCGTGCGCGGCGTGGCGGGCGAGGACCACGTCGGCCTCGCCCCCGCTCGGCTGCCCCTCGCCCGCTCCCTCGAGCGCGGCCACCAGCTGCGCCGGACGTCGTCCCGAGCCGAGCGCCGCGACGACCTCGGCGCCGGCGGAGGTGCCGAGCAGCACCGTCGCGGAGCGCGCGTCCCACCCGAGGGCGCGCTCGAGCTCGTCGAGCACGACCGCCGACCAGGCGTAGCCGAGGAGGCCGCCGCAGCCGACCGCGATCCCGCATCGAGGCTCCACCGCCATCCCCTTTCAAAGACCATCGGTATCCGAATACCGACGGTATCGCACTGGTAGGGTCGTGTCCATGCCCTCCGCGTCCCGGCCCACCCGCCGCGAGACGCACGCCCGCACCCGCGCGGCGCTGGTCGAGACCGGCACCCGCCTGTTCCTCACCGAGGGCTACAACGCGACGTCGCTGCTGCAGGTGGCCGAGGCCGCGGGGTTCACCAAGGGCGCGGTCTACTCCAACTTCGCGACGAAGCACGAGCTCGGCCTCGCGGTGCTCGAGGCCGTGCAGGACCAGCGCGCCGGCCCGCTCGTCGAGCGGCTCGCGGGCGCGACCTCCCGCGACGAGGCCGTCGAGGCGTTCCGCGCGTGGGCCGAGGCCAACATCGGCGACGTCGGGTGGACCGCCTTCGAGGTCGAGTTCGCCACCAGCGCCCGCGCCAACCCCGACGTCACCGGCCGGCTCGCCGAGCGACGCCGCGCGCTCACCGAGGGCGTCGGACTGCTGCTGAGCCACGTCGCGACGTCCTTCGGCGTCACGCTGCCCGGGCCGCCCGAGCGGGTCGCCACCCACCTGCTCGCGCTCGGCGTCGGCCTGGGCGTGCAGCGCGCGTTCGACCCCGAGCTCGGGCTCGAGGTGCTGCTGGAGGAGATCGAGCGCCTGCTGCCCGCGGGCGGATAGGGAGCGCGGCGGCCGGGTCGCGTGCGGCGCGGGTCAGTACTCGACCCGCACCTCCTCGCTCACCGGGTGCGCCTGACAGGTGAGCACGTAGCCTGCGGCGATCTCGGCGTCGCCGAGGGCGTGGTTCTGGTCCATGACGGCGCGGCCGAGCACGACCTTGGCGCGGCACGTGCCGCAGGCTCCGCCGGCGCAGGAGTAGGGCGGCTCGAGGCCGGCCTGCAGAGCGGCGTCGAGGAGCGTGTCGCCGGTGGAGCGCAGGTCGAGGGTGGCCTCGGTGCCGTCGACGGCGATCGTCACGCGGCTCTCGACGTCGAGCGCGGGGGCGGCGGCCTCGGCGTGGAACACCTCGGTGAGCACCCGCTCGGTGGTGCCGAGCTCGGTGGCGAGGTGGTCGACGAGGATCTGCGGGCCGCAGAGGAACCACGCGTCGACGGGCTCGGCGCCGGCCAGCTCGCGGGCCAGGGCGGCGTCGATCCGGCCGGGCCGCTCCCCCGCGACCATCGCGGCAGCGTCGGCGCGCGAGAGCACGTGGTGCACCTCGAGGCGTCCGGCCGAGGCGTCGGCCAGGGCGTCGAGCTCGGCGCGGAACATCGTCGAGGCGGACGTGCGGTTGCCGTAGAGGACGGTGAGCGTCGAGTGCGGCTCCTCGGCGAGCACGGTGCGGGCGATCGAGAGGATCGGCGTGACGCCCGAGCCCGCGGCCACCGCGACGTAGCGGCGGCGCGCGGTGGCGTCGAGCTCGGTGCGGAAGTGGCCGGCCGGCGGCAGCACGTCGAGCAGGTCGCCGGGAGCGAGCTCGTCGCGCACGTAGGTGGAGAACACGCCGCCCTCGACGTGCCGCACCGCCACCGAGAGCGTCCCGCGGCAGCGCTGCGGTGACGCGGCGTCGACGATCGAGTAGGTGCGGGCGACGGGACGTCCGTCGACGATCGCCCGCAGCGTGACGTGCTGACCCTGCCGGTGCGCGTAGACCTCGGCGAGGTCGTCGGGCACCTCGAACGTGACCAGCCGGCTCTCCGCGGTGAGCGCCTCGACGGCCCGCACCCGCAGGGCGTGCGGCTCGGCCACGGCCCGGGGCTCGCCGGGCGCCGGGTCGGTCGCCGAGCCCGCGACACGCGCGTCGGACGGCTCGGTGAGCCGCCGCCACGTGCGGTACTCGTCGGCGGTGAGCGAGCGGCCGAACCACGTGGAGATCGCGGCGTCGCGGTCGAGGTAGGCCTGCTCGTTGCGCCGCCACGCCCGCACGTAGCGGTAGAAGGGGACGCTCGGGTGCAGGTGATGCACGAGGTGGTAGTTCTGGTAGACGAACAGCGGCGTCATCCAGCCCTCGCGGCCCACTCGCACCCGCGTCGCGCCGTACTTGTGCTCGCGCTGGGTGAACGGCAGCCCGTGGTGCGGCAGGTAGTCGAACCACCAGGCCAGCACGAGGATGCCCAGCCGCTGCCCGGCCAGCCACAGCAGCACCTGCGCGCCGTAGCCCGCGGCGGCGATGCCGCCCAGGGCGGCGATCGCGACGAGGAAGGTCGCGAACGTCGAGACCACCTCGCGCCGCGGCCGCGTGCGCACCGTGCCGAGGTAGAAGACGAGGTACCAGACGTCGAGCGTCGCCCAGCGCAGCGGCAGCTGCCAGGCGGGGCCCTCGCTGGTCCACTGGTCGGGATCGATCGACTTCGGCTCGTTGGTGTTGCGGTGGTGCTCGATGTGGATGAACTTGATCAGCGCGAACCCCGCGTACGGCGCCACGAACGGCACCGACGCCCGGCCGAACGCGTCGTTGAGCCGCGTGCGGGTGCTGACGGCGTGGTGCACCGACTCGTGCAGCACCGTGAACATCAGGTAGGTCACCGCGCCGCCGAGCGGCACCAGAAGCCACGGCGTCCAGCCGCGCGCCAGGCCCAGCAGCTCGACGCCGAACAGCGCCAGCGAGCCGGCGTAGAGCGCCGCCGTCGGCCAGGCCAGCGCGGGCACCCGCTCGGCGGGGTCGGGCAGGCCGAGCACGGGCCGCAGCCGAGGGGCGGTGGGGGTCGTCGTCATCGCTCGCTCACTTGACAAATGGGGGCTGTATGTCAAGCAGAATGGCAGGTGCGGTGGGCGTCACACAAGGGGTGAGCGAGCGTGCGCAGGGCTTGGGCCCGACTCGACGGGTCACCGGACCTCTCCGGCCGCGCGTACCGCCGCGGCTGTCGGCACCACCGACCTCCGAGGAGCCCCCATGGCCCGCAGCACCCTGACCCGATCCCTGCACGACGTCGGCCTCGCCGCCTGGTTCGGCGGCACCCTGGCCGGCGCGGTGGCGGTGAACCCGGCCGCGGCGCAGGCCGACGACGCCACCGGCCGCGGCGCGGTCGCCAACAGCGCCTGGGACCGCTGGACGCCGGTCAACGCCGCCGCGATCGGCGCCCACCTCGTCGGCTCGGTGGGCCAGCTCGCCGCGAATCGGCGGCGCGTGGCCGGGCAGAGCGGCGTCGGCTCGATGGCGCTGGCCAAGACCGCGCTGACGGGCGCCGCCCTCGGCGCCACCGCCTACGCCCGCGCGCTGGGGCGCGTCGTCGACGCCGAGCACCGCATGCCGGTGGCGTCCGGCACCAGGCCCGAGCAGGGCACGCCCCCGCCGGTGGCCCGGGCGCAGCAGCGGCTGCGCGTCCTGCAGTGGACGATCCCGGCGCTGACCGGCGGGCTGATCGTCGTCACGGCGCTGGCCGGGGAGCAGCAACGGCCCGCCGAGGTCGGACGCGGCGCGCTGCGGCGCCTGCGCCCCTGACCTCGGCGGGCCGTGGTGAGCCGGACCGGGCCGAGCCGGTCGGCTCCGGGAGGGTGCGGGTGATCAGTCCTCGTCGAACAGCAGGACGTGCGCGACGCCCGCGATCGCGGCGCCGACGACCGGCGCGAGGATGAAGACCCAGATCTGGCTCAGCGCGTCACCGCCGGCGAACACCGCCACGGCGATCGAGCGGGCCGGGTTGACCGAGGTGTTGCTGACCGGGATCGAGATGAGGTGGATCAGGGTCAGCGCGAGGCCGATCGCGAGGCCGGAGAAGCCGACCGCGGCGCGCTTGGCCGAGACGCCGAGGATGACCAGCAGGAAGACGGCCGTCAGCACGACCTCGACGAGCAGCACGGCGGCCAGGCTGTAGCCGTCGGGCGAGGCGGAGCCGTAGCCGTTGGTGGCGAAGCCGGTCTTGACGTCGAAGCCGTCCTTGCCGCTGGCGATCGCGAACAGCACGGCCGCGGCGATCACGCCGCCGACGACCTGGGCGCCGACGTACGCCGGCACGTCGCGCCAGTCGAACCGCTTGGCGGTGGCCAGACCGACCGAGACGGCCGGGTTGAAGTGGCCGCCGGAGATCGGGCCGAACGCGTAGGCGCCGGTGACGACGGTGAGGCCGAAGGCGAGGGCCACGCCGAGGTAGCCCACCTCCTTGCCGGCCAGGACGGCGGTGCCGCAGCCGCCCAGCACCAGCCAGAAGGTGCCGAGCAGCTCGGCGGCGAGGCGACGGACGAGGGCGGGCTGGGCGGGAGCGGCTGCGGGCCGCTCGACGGCGTCAGTGCTCATGGTGTGCTCCTGTGGGGTCGTCGTTCGGGTGGTTCCGAGAGGTCGGGGAGGGCGGGACGGTCAGGGTCAGCGGTTCCGCTCCTGCAGCCTCCGCTTCGCGGCGGGCACGCCGAAGATCGCCAGCAGCTTCCAGACGATCCAGCCGAGGACGGCGAAGAGGTTGCGCTTGGGGTGGGCCATGACGGCCTCCTTCTGTGACGGGGTGGTGGCGTGGACACGCGACCCGGCTGGATCGACGTGGCGGCGGGCGACGCCGATCGGCCCCGGGCTCCGATCGGCGAGCACCGGTGGGTCGCGGCTCGGACGGGGTTCGGCACGCGGCTGTCGCGCAGATCACCCCTCCGTGGCCGAAACGCCTCCGGGCTCGACGATCGGGGGCGAGGATGGCGCAGGCGACCGCCGGCCGCCACCGACCCACCCGTCCGATCGCATCGCGGACGGCGACCCCACGCACTGGAGCGTCATGTCCTCTCGGAGCCCCCGCCCGCCCGTCCCGCCCGTCCCGCCCGCGGCCCGCCTCGCCGGCGTCGGCGCCCTGCTCGTCGGCCTGCTGGCCGGCGTCGGCGCGGGCACGGCGCCGGCCGCGCAGGCGGCCACCACCGTCCCGAAGGCCGTCAACGGCCAGTCCGTGACGCTCAGCCTCCGCTCGGCGGTGGCGCGCCTGAAGGTCGCCACCCCGAACCGCATCGGCTACCAGCGCGAGCGGTTCAAGCACTGGGACGACGTCGACGGCGACTGCCAGAGCGCGCGCGCCGAGGTGCTGCGGGCCGAGTCGCGGGTGCGGACGAACGCCGGCTGCACCGTCACCACCGGCCGCTGGGTCTCGGAGTACGACGGCGTGACCGTGCGTCAGGCCAGCCGCCTCGACGTCGACCACGTCGTGCCGCTCGCCGAGGCGTGGGCCTCGGGCGCGCGCGGCTGGTCGGCCGCGCGGCGCGAGGCGTTCGCCAACGACCTCACCGACCCGAACACCCTCCTCGCGGTGACCGCCTCCTCCAACCGCAGCAAGGGCGACAGCGACCCCGCCGAGTGGCTGCCCGCCGAGCGCCAGTGCTCCTACGTGAAGCGCTGGGTGACGGTGAAGCTGCGCTGGTCGCTCAGCGTCGACCGGCGCGAGCGCGACGTGCTCACGCGCAAGGCCCGGGTCTGCCCCGACACCACGATCCGCACCCACCGCGCGTCGGTCACGTTCGTGACGCGCGGCTCGTCCGGCGGCTCGTCGTCCGGCGGCTCGGGCGGCTCTTCCGGGGGCTCCGGCGGCTCGTCGTCGGGTGGCTCGGGCGGCGGCTCGTCGTCGGGCACCGACCCGCGCTACGGCACCTGCAAGGAGGCCAAGGCCCACGGATACGGGCCGTACGTGCGCGGCCGCGACCCCGAGTACGCCTGGTACCGCGACGCCGACGGCGACGGGATCGTCTGCGAGTAGCCGCCTGCGTCAGCGGGCGCGCACGGCGACGAAGCCGGTCATCGTCCCCTGCAGCAAAGTGCGGTCGGGCAGGATCGTGCCGACCATCTGGAGGGTGTCGGACGCCGGGCCGACGCCGATCGGCTGGCTGCTGAGCACGCGACCGGTGCGCGGGGAGATGCGTCCGAGCGCGTAGGACTGGCCGTCGCGGATCACCGTGTAGATCACCCGCTCGGCCCGCGAGAGCCGCGGCACCGCCGCGGACGCGACGTCGCTGCGCCACCGGGTGCGGCAGCCGTCGGCGGTGAGGTCGATGCGCTCCAGGCCGCCGGCGATCGGGGCCGACGCCGGCTCGGACGGCCCGTCGGTGCCGGCCGGGTACGGGTAGCCGTAGGTGCTGGCGACGTAGACGCTCGAGCCGAGCCCGATCGGGGAGTTCTCGGTGCCCGAGGCCCCGGAGCGGAACAGCGGCTGGCGGCACACCAGGCGTCCGGTGTCGGAGCGGTACACCAGCAGGTGCTCGCGCGGGGACGCGTCGTCGGTGATCGCGACGAGCTCGCCGCCCGTGCGCGGGCCGAGGAAGGTCGGCGTCGCGCCGCTGCCGTGGGTCAGCTGGCCGGGCTTGCGCGCTGGGCCGCGCTCGTAGGCCCGGCGCCACACCGTGCGGATCGCGCCGCGGGCGTCCGCCCGGACGAGGACGAGCGCGTGGTCGGTCGTGATCGCGACGCCGCCGGGCGCGGTGGCGATGCTGTTGGCGACGGTCTCGGTGCGCCCCGCGGGAGCCAGCGCCCGCACCCGCACGCGACCGGTGCGCGGGTCGACGTAGCCGGCGCGCGCCTTCGCGGTGGCGAACCAGATGCGGCCGTCGTGGCCGGGCGCGACGCTGACGATCGCGTCGCAGCCCGGCGCGCCGCAGGCCCGCGTCAGGGCGGGGGCGACGGGGAACCGGTCGTCGATGCGCATCTGCCAGGTGCCGCCCGGACCGCCCCGGTCGTGGGCGATGCGGACGATGTCGCCCGTGCCGCCGTCGACCGTGACGAGACGGTCGGAGCCGTCGACGTAGGCGTAGACGCCGCCGAGCAGCGCGCCCGCGCTGAGGTGGAGGCGCGCCACCGGCAGCAGGGTCGTGGGGTCGAGCAGGTTGGCCGTCGGGGCGCGGTCGACGTACTCCGTGCACAGCGCGAGGGGCATGCGGTCGCGGCCGGCGAGGATCGTCGGGCAGACCGCACCGAGCACGACCGGCTGCACCGGCTGCGCGTCCGGGCCCGGGCCCGCGTTCGGGGTGGTGTCGGACGCCGCCGCGTCGCCGTGCATCGAGGACGTGCCGTCGGGGCCGACGTCGGGCCGGCCCGCGCCCGCCTGCTGGCTCGACGGCGACACCGACGCCGACGCCGTGCGCGCGTCGGCCGGCAGGGCGAGCGGCGCCGCGAGGACGACCGCCAGCGCGCCCGCGGCGAGCGCGGTGGCGGTGCGGGCGGTGCGGGCGGTGCGGGACGGGTGCCCCGGGAGGGGCCTGGGGAGGGGGACGCGAGGCTTCACGTCCGCCCTAACGAGATGAAGTCGATCAGGTCACTGTGATTTCGACCGCGCGACGGTCTCGCCGGCCGCGCGTCATACGCCGGGGACGATCCGCAGGTCGCGCACCGCGCCGTCGCCCAGCGCGGCCAGGGCCTCCTGGTAGGCCGGGGAGTCGTGCGCGGCGCGGGCCGCCTCGACCGAGGCGAACTCGATGATCACGCTGCGGGTCGGCCGGCCGGCCTCGTAGACCTGCTCGGGGATGCCGCGGGCCAGGAAGGTGCCGCCGGCGCCGATCAGGGCCGGCCCGGCGAGGGCGGCGTACGCGGCCACCTTCTCCTCGTCGGTGATCTCGACGTAGGTGCTGATCCAGTACGCGCTCATGCCGTCATCCTGCCGGACGCCGGAGGGCCGTGGTCGCGGGCCTCGCGAGGCATGTAACGCGGAGTCCCGTGAACCTCCCACCCGTCAGGAGTGGTGGTCAGTTCACGGGACTCCGCGTTACAAGGGTTCGTCGGCCCTGACGCTCAGGCCAGCTGGTCGGCGTACGGCTCGAGGAGGTCGCGGGCGTCCTGCAGGGAGGTGCGCACGGCGACGACGTCGTCGCGGGTGCTCGTGGCGTGCAGGGCGAGGGCGCCGCTGCGGGCGGCGTCCAGCGCGGTCTGCGCGTCGGCGAGGGCCGTCTGGGCGTCGGGGTCGTCGGCGAGGGTCGTGGTGAGCTCGGTGACGTCGGCGCCGAGCCGCGCGGTGGCGCGGACGGCCTGCGCCGCGAAGCGGTAGGCGTCGGGCCGGTAGGCCTTCAGCCCGGCGAAGACGGCCTGGAGACCGGCGGCGTCGGTGGCGGCGGCCGCCTGGGTGGCGAGGTCGTCGAGCGCGGCGTGGTCGGCGGCGGCGTTGGCGCGCAGGGCGGTGACGGCGTCGGCGTCCAGGCCGCGGAGCGCGCGGTCGGAGACGGCGCGGTCGACCTGGTCGCCGACCCGGCCGACGACCTTGACCAGCTTGGCCTGCACGGCGGCCAGGCTGACGCCGGGCGCGGACCCGTGGTCGCCGCGGCCGCCGTGGTCGCCGTGGTGGCCGCGGCCGCCGAGGCCGGGCGCGTCGTCCCGGCCGTCGCGGTGGTGGCCGGGGCCGGCGAGCGCGGGCGTGGCGGCGAGCGCCGGGGTGAGCACGGCAGCGGCGGCGAGCAGGCCGGCGCGGGTGCGGAGCGAGCGGTGCATGGGTTCCCTCCCAGGGATGGCGGTGGACGTGCCGGGGGCGTCCCGAGCCGGGCACGGAGGACGGATCGGCCGCGGTGCGGACCACCGGAGGGGATCGCCGGATCTCTCATCCGGCTCTCATCGGGACGCTCACCCGAACCGTCGGCCGCGACCCGGCCGGCGCGCCTAGCATCGGCCGCGTGAACGCCACGCCCGATCCGTCCCGCGACCCCCGGGACCCCCGCGGCCTCCTGGGCCGGGTGGCCGGCTCGGTCACCGGCCGGATGGTCGACGCCGTCGACGACCTCGTGCTCGACCACGTCGACGTCGACGCCCTGCTGGAGCGGGTCGACGTCAACGCGCTGCTCGACCGGGTCGACACCACCCGGCTGCTGGATCGCGTCGACGTCGACCGCCTCCTCGAGCAGGTCGACGTCGACCGGCTCCTCGACCGGGTCGACGTCGACCGCCTCGCGGCGCGGATCGACGTCGAGCGGCTGCTCGCGGGCGTCGACCTCGAGGCGATCGTCCGGCGCTCCGGCATCCCCGACATCGTCGCCGAGAGCACCGGACGCGTGGCCGGCTCCGCGCTCGACCTCGCCCGCCGCCAGCTGGTCGGCCTCGACGTGCTGGTCGACAGCGTCGTCGACCGGGTCGTCGACCTCGTGCTCGTGCGGCTGCTGCGCCGCGGCGGCCTCGAGCGCCGCAACGGCCCGCCGGCGCTCGACATCGAGGGCCCGGTGATCAGCGACGGCGTGCGGATGGACGTCAGCGGCCACTACGCCGGCGCGCTGAGCCGGGCGGCGGCGCTCGCGCTGGACGCCGTCACGATCGTCACCAGCTACACGATCGGGTACGCCGGTCTCGACCAGCTGAGCAAGGCGCTCCTGCAGCGGCAGCTCAGCGGCGAGTACTCCTCCCCCGTCGCCGCCACGCTGCTCGTCGTGTGGGGCTTCCTCTACGTCTTCGGCAGCCTGGCGGTCGCCGGCCGCACCCTCGGCAAGGCGGTCGTGGGCCTGCAGGTGCTGGCCCGCTCGGGCCGTCCGGTCACCGTGCCGCAGGCGCTGCTGCGCACCCTGCTGCTGCCGCTGAGCGCCGTGCTGTTCGGCGCGGGCTTCCTGCTCGCGGTCGTGCAGCGCGACAACCGCTCGCTGCACGACCTGCTGGCCGGCACCTGCGTCGTCTACGACTGGGGCGAGCGCTCGGCGCTGCTGCCCGGGCCGCTCTCGGACTTCCTGACGCGCACCGGCGCGCGTCCGGGCGTCGAGGGCGGGGACGCCCGGACCTGACGCCGCGCCTGACGTCGCACCGGGGGTTCAAGGTTTCCACAAGGCGCCATCCCTACGGTCGGGCGCACCCCCCGACCGGAAGGACCCCCATGATCCACGCTCTCCTCTCCCGCCTCCGCCGCGCGACGCCCGCCTTCTGGCTGGCGCTGCTCGCCCTGGTCGTCGCCTCCAGCGGCACCGCCTACGCCGCCACGGTGGTCACCACCAAGGAGGTCAAGGACCGCTCGCTGCTCGGCAAGGACCTGGCGAAGAACACCGTCACCGGGGCGGAGGTGAAGGAGTCGACCCTCACCCTGCCCGCGCTCGGCGGCGCGGTGATCCGGCGCATCTCCTACGCCAAGCCCGGCTTCGAGCCGAACGGCGGCACCCAGGTGCTGAGCCTCGACGGCCTGACGCTGCGCGCGTCCTGCGACGCGGTGTCGCAGGTCATCACGCTCCGCGCCACCTCACAGGTGCCCGCCGCGGAGATCTCGTGGGTGGCCACCGACGCCGACTCCAACCCGCAGAGCACCTCCGGCTTCGCCGACTCCTTCGGCAGCGGTCAGGCCAAGACGCTGACCTTCGGCGACTCCGGCGACCAGATCGGGCACCTGCGCTACGTCAACGACGCCGGCGCGATCGTCGTGGTCGAGCTCGTGGCCGAGGACGAGATCGCTCCCTGCACCCTGCGCGGCTGGGCGATCGGCGACGCCGCCGTCGGCTGAGCCCCCCTCCCCCGGGCGTCCGGCCCGGGCCCGCCGGTTGGCGGGTCCGGGCACACTGGGCGGGTGGCCGATCTCCCTCGCAGCGCAGCACGCCGCACCGCGCGCCTCGCGGCGCTGCCCGTCGCGTACGGGGGCCGCAAGGCCGTCGGGCTCGGCAAGCGGCTGGGCGGCAAGCCCGCCGAGACGGTGATGAGCGAGATCCAGATGCGCACCGCCGAGCAGCTCTTCCGCACCCTCGGCGAGCTCAAGGGCGGCGCGATGAAGCTGGGCCAGGCGCTCTCGGTGCTCGAGGCGGCGCTCCCCGACGAGCTCGCCGGCCCCTACCGCGAGCAGCTCACCAAGCTGCAGGACGCCGCCCCGCCGATGCCGACGGCGGTCGTCCGCGACCAGCTCGCCGCCGGTCTCGGCCGCGACTGGGCCTCCCGGCTCACCTGGCTCGACGGCGGCCCGACGGCCGCCGCGTCGATCGGGCAGGTGCACCGCGGCACCTGGGTCGACGGCCGCGACGTCGCCGTCAAGGTGCAGTACCCCGGTGCGGCCGACGCCCTGCTCTCCGACCTCAAGGCGCTCTCGCGGGTGGCCCGCACGATCGGGCCGCTCGTCCCCGGCATCGAGGTCAAGCCCCTGATCGAGGAGCTGCAGGCCCGTGCCGTCGAGGAGCTCGACTACCGGCTCGAGGCCGATGCCCAGCGGGTCTTCGCCGCCGCCTACGCCGACGACCCCGACCTCGCGGTGCCGGGCGTCGTCGAGGCCGCCGAGAAGGTGCTGGTCACCGAGTGGCTCGACAGCCCGCACTCGCTGGCGAAGGTGATCGCCGACGGCACCCAGGAGGAGCGCGACCACTACGGCGCGCTCTTCGCACGCTTCCTCTTCACCAGCCCCGCGATCACCGGGATGCTCCACTCCGACCCCCACCCGGGCAACTTCCGCGTCGTCCCGGCCGCGGACGGCGGGCTCGGGGGCCTGGGCGTCCTCGACTTCGGCGCGGTCGCGCGGCTCGAGGGCGGCTGGCCGAGCGCCATGGGCCGGCTGCTGCGCGTGGCCGCCGACGGCGACGCCGAGGGCCTCGTCGCGGTGCTACGGCAGGAGGGGTTCATCCGCGACCGCATCACCCTCGACCCGCAGCTGGTGCTCACCTACCTCGGCCCGTTCGTCGAGCCGGCGCGCACCGAGGAGTTCCAGTTCTCCCGCACCTGGATGCAGCAGACGTTCGCCGCGCTCAACGACCCGCGCTCGCCGGAGTTCACCGTCGGCATGAAGCTCAACCTCCCGCCGTCGTACCTGCTCATCCACCGCACCTGGCTGGGCGGGCTCGGCATGCTCAGCCAGCTCGGCACCCGGATGCCGCTGCGCGCCATGCTCATGGAGGCCCTGCCCGGCTTCGCCGAGGGCTGAGCCACCGCCCGTCGACGCCCCGGCGAGCCGCCTTGCGCGCGCGTCAGCGCAGGTCGAGGTGCATGACGTGCAGCCCGACGAGCCCGTGCGCACGGGATCGGTAGGCGCCGGGCACCGTCCCGACGATCTCGAAGCCGAGCGAGCGCCACAGCGCGACGGCCGCCGTGTTGGTCTCGACCACGGCGTTGAACTGGATGCCGGCGTAGCCCTGCGCCCGGTGCCAGGCGACGACGTGCTCGCCGAGCAGCCGGCCCACGCCGCGGCCGCGCGCGTTCGGGGAGACCATGAAGGACGCCGTGCCGACGTGGTCGCCGCGGCCGGGGCGGTTGGGGCCCATGCCGGCCGAGCCGAGCACGGCACCGGTGGCGGCGTCGACGGCCACCACGGTGCGTCCCGGCGGCTCCTTGAACCACAGGTCCTCGGCCTGCGCCGAGGTGAGGTCCTCGGGGTAGGCGTAGGTCTCGCCCGCCGCGACGATCGGGGCGAAGAAGGCCCAGATGGCCGGCCAGTCGGCGCGCGTCGCCTCCCGGATCTCGACGGCTCCCGCGCTCATCCCGCTCGTCATCGCGCCGCCCCGGCGTCGAGGGCCTCGCGCAGGAGGTCGGCGTGGCCGGCGTGGCGGGCGGTCTCCTCGATCAGGTGCAGGAGGATCCAGCGCAGGCTGGCCCGCTCCCCGTCGGAGCGCCGGGCCCGGGCGGCGGACGTCCCGAGTCCCGCGGGCCGCGCGAGGACCTCGTCCAGGATCGCGTCCGAGCCCGCGACCGCGGCGTCGTACTGCGCGAGCAGCGCCTCGGGCCGCTGCCCGGCGGCGACGTGCCAGTCGTGGTCGGGCGTCGCGCGCCAGTCGACCTCGGCCCACGCGGGGGCGGGGCCGCGGCCGAGCAGCACCTCGCCGAGCCAGTAGTCCTCGACGTAGGCGAGGTGGCTGAGCATCCCGCCGAGGGTCATCGTCGAGGGCGGCACGGCGGTGGCGAGGGCCGCGGCGTCGAGCCCGGCGCAGCGCTCGCGCACCGCGGCCCGCTGCTCGGCGAGGAACCGGCGCAGCAGGGTGGCCTCGTCGGCCGCGAGCGACGTCATGCGCCCAGCCAAGCAGGACGTCGGGGACGACGCGCCCCGATCCCGCCTCACGTCGGCCGGCGGCCGGTGCGCGGGTCGCGATCGGTGACGCAGAACGCACGGCCCGCCGGGTCGACGAGCGTCGTCCAGCGGGGTCCGCCGCCGACCTCGCGGGCGCCGAGGGCGACGAGCCGCGCGACCTCGGCGGGGCGGTCGTCGCAGGCGAGGTCGAGATGGGCCCGCACCGCGGGCTCGTCGGCGTCGAGGCGCTGCAGCATCAGGCGCAGGGGCTCGTCGTCGTGACGGGCGAGCGGCAGGAACGTCGACGCCGACGACGTCACCGGCTCCCGCTCCAGGAGCCGGCACCAGTAGGCCAGCTCGGCGTCGAGGAGCCGCGGCGGCACGTCGAGGCAGACCTGGTCGACGAGGCTCGCCGGGCCGCCGTCGACCGCCACGGGGGCGCTGCGCCGGGTCTCGCCGGCCGGGACGGCGCAGTGCGCGAGCCCGCCCGGGGAGCGCAGCACGACGTGCCCGAGGTCGGCCACCTCGGTCGCGCCCAGCGTCACGGCCCGGTCGGCCAGGGCTCGCGGCTCCGCGTCGTGGAGATCGAGGTGCACGCCGGCCGGCCCGGCCGCGAGCCGCTGCACCCGCAGGTGCGCGTCGCCGTCGCCGGGCAGGAGGGTCGCGAACTCGGCGTCCTCACCGCGGTCCGGCGACGGGGTCGTAGCGGTCGCCGCCGCCCAGAACGACTCGGCGGCGGCCGCGACGGCGCGGGGATGGTCGAGGAAGGCGGTGAGCCACATGGTCACCACACTCCCAGGACGCTGCCGCCCAGGCGCACCACGAATCCCCCGACCACCGCCAGGAAGAGGCCGCGCACGAACCGCGAGCCGCGGGCCACCGCCGTCCGGGCGCCGAGGTAGGAGCCGCAGAGGTTCGCGACCCCGACCACCAGCCCCACCTGCCACAGCACGGCGCCCTGCGGCACGAACACCGCGAACGCGGCGAAGTTGGTGGCGAAGTTCGCCAGCCGCGCGTGGGCGGACGCCTCCACGAACGCGTAGCCCAGGCCGACAAGGCCGATCACCAGGAAGCTGCCGGTGCCGGGCCCGAGCGCCCCGTCGTAGAAGCCGATCGCCGCGCCGCCGAGCAGCGCCACCTGCGTGTGCCGCCGTCCGGCGAACCGCAGCCGGGTCGTCTCCCCCAGGTCGGGACGCAGCAGCACGAACGCCCCCACCGCCAGGATCGCCACCAGGACGATCGGCTCGAAGGCCACCCTCGGGATCCGTGACGCCACGAGCGCCCCGGCTGTCGAGCCCGCGAACGCCGTGGCCATCAGGGGCACGAACGTGCGCGGCTCCGGCCGCACCCGCCGGTAGTAGGTGAGCGAGCTGGTGGCCGTGCCGCACACCGAGCCGAGCTTGTTGGTGGCCAGCACCTGCGCCGGCGAGGCTCCCGGCAGCCCCAGCAGCAGCGCCGGCAGCTGGACCAGCCCGCCCCCGCCCACCACGCTGTCGACGAACCCCGCCGTCAGGCCGGCGAGGGCCAGGAGGGCCAGGACGGTCGCGCTGGGGTCGGTCATGGTCGCGTCAGCCTAGGTGGCGGGCCGGCGCCGGCATGTAACGCGGGGTTCGACGCATCTGCGCACCCTGAATATGGGGCGCGTAGATGATCCGAACCCCGCGTTACATCGGATCGCGACCTACGCTCGGCCCCGTGCGCATCGTCTCCCTGCTGCCCTCGACCACCGAGATCCTGTTCGCGATCGGGGCGGGCGACGACGTCGTCGGCGTGACGTTCGAGTGCGACACGCCGGCCGAGGCGCGGCAGCGTCGCATCGTGTCGTCGACCGCGCTCCCGGAGGGACTCGACCCGGCCGGCATCGACGCGTTCGTCTCCGCCGCGATGGGCCGCGGCGAGGACCTCTACCGGCTCGACGCCGGCGCCCTGGCCGACCTCGACGCCGAGCTCGTCGTCACCCAGGACCTCTGCGCGGTCTGCGCCCTCGACGTCGACACCGTCTCCGAGGCGATGGCCCACCTCGGCTGCACCGCCGACGTCCTCACCATCGACCCGCACACGCTCGACGAGGTGCTGGCCAGCGTCGTCACGCTGGGCGCCGCGACCGGACGCGAGCGAGCCGCCGCCGAGCTCGTCGCCTCGCTGCGCGCCCGCCTCGACGCGGTGGCCCGCGACGTCGCGACGCGTCCGGCCGAGGGCCGCCCCCGCGTCGCGGTGCTGGAGTGGACCGACCCGCTGTACGCGCCCGGCCACTGGATCCCCGAGATGGTCGAGCTGGCCGGCGGCGTCAACGTCCTCGGCACGGCCGGCGCCCGCTCGGTGCGCACCACCGTCGAGGCGCTGCACGCGGCGCGGCCGGACGTCGTGGTCGTGGCCCCGTGCGGCTTCGACCGCGCCGGCGCCCAGGCCCAGGCCGACGCGCTGCTGGCCGCGGGGGTCCTGCCCGACGGCGTCCGGGTGCACGCCGTCGACGCCGACGGCATGTGGGCTCGGCCCGGCCCGCGCCTGGTGGACGGCGTCGAGGAGCTGGCCTCGGTGCTGGCCGGCGCCCGGCTGTAACGCGGGGTTCGCACCACCTTCGCACCCTGAATATGGGGCGCGTAGATGGGGCGAACCCCGCGTTACATGCGGCCGGCGACGCCGACCCACGCCAGGGCCGACGCCCGGAGCAGCCTCAGCCCACCCAGAACCCGCGCCCGCCGAACAGGTCGCCGTACGACGGCCCGCCCCGGCCGCGGGACCGGTCGCCGAGGTACGACCCGACGACGGCCGCGCCGAGGTCGTCGAGCTCGGGCGCCACGACCCGGCCGTCGACGCGCCGGGCCATCGAGTCGATGAACCGCGCCAGGCCGGGGTCCTCGCCGAGCCGGAAGAACGTCGTCTGGGCGCCGAGGCGCTGCGCGGCGTCGAGCTCCTTGACGGCGTGGGCGATGGTCAGCGGGTGGGGCGGATAGGAGAACCACACCTCGCCGGACGACTCCAGGTGGGCGGTGGGCTCGCCGTCGGTGACGATCAGCAGCACCGGCTGGGCGTTGGGGTGCTTGCGGAAGTGGCGGTTGGCCAGCAGCAGCCCGTGGTGCAGGTTGGTGCCCTTGTCCCACATGGCGTCGAGCGCGGTGAGCTGCTCGATCTCCATCACCTCGGCGTGCCGGCCGAAGCCGATCAGCTGCAGCGCGTCGCCGCGGAACCGCGAGCGGATCAGCGTGTGCAGCGCCAGCGCCGTGCGCTTCATCGGCACCCAGCGGCCGTCCATCGCCATCGAGAACGACGTGTCGACCAGCAGCGCGACGGCGGCCTGCGTGCGGGCCTCGGTCTCCTGCACCTCGACGTCGTCGATCGAGAGCCGCACGCCGGACGCGGCCGAGCCGCCCTCGGCGACGGTGCGGACGATCGCGTTGGTGACCGAGCGGGTGACGTCCCACGGCTCGGTGTCGCCGAACTCCCAGGCCCGCGTGGCGCCCGAGCGCTCGCCGGCCGCACCGGCCTTGTTCATGTCGCGCTGGCCCTGCCGGCCCGACATCCGCTGGGCCACGTCTCGCAGCAGCGCATTGCCGAGCTGGCGCATCGCCTTGGGCGTCAGCCGCAGCTGGCCGTCGGAGCCGCGCTGCAGGGTGCCGGAGTCGCGCAGCGCCCGCTCGAGCTCCTGCAGGGTGCGGGCGTCGACGGCGGCGTCCTCGCCGAGCTGACGGGCCAGCGCGTCGAGGTCGACGTCGTCGAGCCGCGCCCCGCCGTAGCCCTGCGAGAGCTGCTCGGAGAGCCGGTCGAGCTCCGCGAGGTCCTGCAGGACGCCGGTGCCGTCGCCGAGGCCGACGCCCTCGCCGCCCTCGCCGAAGCGCTCCGAGCCCGACCAGTCCTCGCCGGGCCGCAGCGCCTGGAGGTTGGCGTCGAGCTGGGCGAGCGACTCCATCAGCTGCGGGGAGCCGAACGCCTGCGCGGAGAGCTCCATCAGCTCGCGCCGCTGCTCGGGCGTCATCGAGTTCATCATCCGCTGGGCGGCGGCCGAGCGCTGGGCGAGCGCATCGATCAGCTCGTCGACGTCCTGCGGCTGCTCGGGGAAGAAGTCGCCGTGCTTCTCCATGAACGCGGCGAAGTCCTCGGGGGTGTCCTCGCCGCGGGCGTGCTTGGCCAGCAGCGCGTTGAGGTCGGTGAGCATCTCGTTGATCGCCGCGCGGTCCTCGTCGGTGGCGCCCTCGAGGGCCTGCTTCATGCCCTGGAAGCGCTGGTCGAGCAGCTCGCGGCCGAGCAGGTCCTTGATCTGCTTGTAGGCCTCGCGGGCCTCGCGGCTCTGCCAGTCGTACTGCGCGAGCTCGCTGACGGCGGCGGCCGGCGAGGGCGGGAGGGAGTCGAGCTGCATCTCGCGCAGCGCCCGCTCCCCGTCGTCCATCATCGCGTCGCGGGCCAGCTGCTTGCGCTCCTCCAGGACGGCCCGCTCGAGCAGCTCGCGGACCTCCTGCAGGGTGCCGTCGAGGTTCGTGCGCTGCAGCAGGTCGCGCCGCCGCTCGGCGACGCGCCGCGCGAGGTCGTCGAGCCCGGCCTGGTCGCGGCCGCCCCGGCGCAGGAACTCGCGCATCGCCCGCTCGGGGCTGTAGCCGGCCATGACGTCCTCGCCGATCGCCTCGAGGGCCTCGGCGAGGTCGACCGGCGGGGCGAGCGGGTCGCCGCCGGTGTAGCGGCGGTAGCGCGAGGGGCGGCTCATCCGTACACCGTCTCCGAGCCGTCGGTGTCCTTGCCGATCTTGCGGGCCAGGTAGAGCCCCTCCAGCGCGAGCTCGATGGCCGCGGCGCGGGTGCCGTCGTCGGTGGCGCCGAGCCGCTCGCAGACCTGGTCGTAGAGGTCGGACTCCCCCAGCCGCGGCAGGCCCTGCAGGACGTCGCGCGCGGTGACCTTCTCGCCGGTGGTGACCATCTGGCCGTTCTCCAGCGCCTCGACGAGCAGGGCGAAGTCGACGCCGCGGAAGTGCGCCCGCACCGTCTCGGCGATCGCGGTGCGCAGCAGGTGGGTGAGGATCTCGGTCTCGCGGCCCTCCTCGCCGGACTCGAACTCCACCTTGCCGCCGAGCACCTCGACGGCGGTCTCGACGTCGACCAGCCGGGCGACGGCGGCGTCCTCGCCCTGGGTGGTGGCGCGACGCAGGGCCGAGGCAGCGATCGTCTCGGCGCCGGCGATCGCGAACCGGGCGCTGACGCCGGAGCGCTGGTCGACGGCGGACGACTCGCGCAGGTTGCGGGTGAACCTCGCCAGGATCTCCAGCACCGCGTCCGGCACCGCGGCGACGAGCTCGGCCTCCTGCCGGATCACGGCGATCTCGTCCTCGAGCGCGGTCGGGTAGTGGGTACGGATCTCGGCGCCGAAGCGGTCCTTGAGCGGGGTGATGATCCGGCCGCGGTTGGTGTAGTCCTCCGGGTTGGCGCTGGCCACCACGAGCACGTCGAGCGGCAGCCGCAGGACGTACCCGCGGATCTGGATGTCGCGCTCCTCCATCACGTTGAGCATCGCGACCTGGATGCGCTCGGCGAGGTCGGGCAGCTCGTTGATCGCGACGATGCCGCGGTGGCTGCGCGGGATGAGCCCGAAGTGGATGGTCTCGGGGTCGCCGAGGCTGCGGCCCTCGGCCACCTTCATCGGGTCGACGTCGCCGATCAGGTCGGCCACCGAGGTGTCGGGAGTGGCGAGCTTCTCGGCGTACCGCTCGGAGCGGTGCCGCCAGGCGACGGGCAGGTCGTCGCCGAGCTCGGCAGCCCGCCGGCGGCTGCCGACGGTGATCGGCTCGTACGGGTGCTCGCCGAGCTCGGAGCCGTCGATGACCGGCGTCCACTCGTCGAGCAGGCCGATCAGGGTGCGCAGCAGGCGGGTCTTGCCCTGGCCGCGCTCGCCGAGCAGCACGATGTCGTGACCGGCGAGCAGGGCCCGCTCGACCTGCGGGATGACGGTGTCCTCGAAGCCGTGCAGGCCGGGCCACGGGTCGCGGCCCTCGCGGAGGGCGGCGAGGAGGTTCTCTCGGAGCTCGGCGCGCAGGCTGCGCTGCTCGTGGCCGGAGGCCCGCAGCTGGCCTACGGTGCGGATGTCGCTGAAGGGGGAGGTGCTCACCACCTCACGCTAGCGCCGCACCCCAGCCCCGCTCCCCGCCCGAGCGGGTCGGCCGCCGACCGGCCGACGACGCCATCGGGACGACGACCACCGACGATGCCGCGTGCTCGACCACCGCGCCGGCCACCGAGCCGAACAGCGCGGTGCCGACCGGACCGCGGCGCTCGGCCCCGACGACCGTCAGCGCGCGTCCCTCGGAGGCGCGCACGAGCACCTCGTCGGGCCGTCCGACGGCGACCCGGCCCAGCGCCTCGACGTCCGGGAACTTCTCGACGAACCCCGCGAGCACGGCGTCCAGCTCGGCGGCGGCCTCGGCGTGACCGTGGTCGTGCCGGTGCTCGTGTCGGTACTCGTGCCCGCGCCCGTGCCCGTGCCCGTCCTCGTGCTCGGCGAGGTCGTCGGCGCCGGCCCCGCAGGCGACGACATGCAGGGCGGTCAGCCGCCAGCCGCGGGCCGAGGCGAGCCGGAAGCCCGCCTCGAGCACGTCCCAGCCCGCCGGGGTGCCCTCGACGCCGACGAGCACGCCGCGGCTCGGACCCGGGCCGCGGCGCACCACGGCGGTCGGCACCACCGCGTGCCGGGCGAGGGTCGCGCTCACCGAGCCGAGCAGCAGGTGGGCGGCGCCGCCGACCCCGCGCGGGGCGACAGCGAGCAGCGCGGCGTCCGCGGCGACCTCCGGCAGGACGACCCGCGGGTCCCCGTCGCGCAGCACGACGCGCACCGCGAGCCCGGGGTGGCGCTCGTGCAGCCGCAGCTGGGCGGCCAGGAGCCGGGCCCGACCCTCGACCCTCAGCGCGTCGCGCAGCACGTCGACGTCGGCGGACTCCCGCCACCCGGCGACGGGCGAGGCGACGGGCGGCACCGCGTGCACCACCGCGAGCGGCCGACGCAGGCCCACGGCCTGCTCCGCGGCCCAGCGCAGCGCGTGGTCGGAGGCGCCCGAGCCGTCGACGCCTACGACCACCGAGCCGGGCTCCAGCGGCGTCGGGTCGTCGGACGACAGCGTCGGGTGGACGGACGGGGAGGTCATGGTGGACAGCCAACCGTCGGCGGGGTCCGCGCGGCAGGGGCGCGGAGCCCCGCCGCGGGGTCCTTTGGTCCCGCTGCGGCCGGGCCGATCGCTACCCTCTGCTGCGTGACGACGCTCGCCGCCACCCGGCTCGCGCTGGCCGTCGTGGCGGTCGCGGCGGTGGCGCTGGGCGTCCTCGTGCTGGCGCTGCGGCGCCGCGCCTCCGGCCTCGCGGCCGACCTCGCCGCGGCCCGGGAGCGGATCGGACGCCTGGAGGCCGACCTCGACACCGCGCTGCGTCCGGCCACCGGCGCCACGACGGCCGAGCGGGCCCTGCGGACGATGGTGGGCACCGCGGTCGAGACCGCCGCCCGGGTGCGGCGGCACGGCGTCACCGGCCTGCTGGCGATGTCGCTGGACGACCTCACCGCCTGGGCGCTGGAGCGGCGGCCCGACATCCTCGAGATCGCGGCGCCCGACGGCAGCGTCACGCTGCTCTTCTCCGACATCGAGGACTCCACCGCGCTCAACCACCGGCTCGGCGACCGCACCTGGGTCAAGGTGCTCGAGGCGCACGACGCGCTGGTGCGCGGCGCGATCGAGCGACGACGCGGGCAGGTCGTCAAGACCGCCGGCGACGGGTTCATGGTCGCCTTCCGCGACCCGACCGCGGCCGTGCTCGCCGCCCGCTCGATCCAGCGCTCCCTGGCCCGCTCGCTGGACCCGCGGCTGCGCCTGACGCCGGTGCGGGTGCGCATCGGCGTGCACACCGGCACCGTCATCTCCCGCGACGGCGACTACTTCGGCCGCAACGTCGCCCTGGCCGCGCGCGTCGCGTCGCTGGCCGGCGGCGGCGAGGTGCTGCTCAGCGACGCCGTGGCGCAGGCCGCGCGCGGGCACCGCAAGGTGGTCGTGGAGTCGGCCGGGGACGCCGAGCTCAAGGGCCTGCCCGGCCGCCACCGGCTGTGGCGGCTGCGCTGGGACGCCGCCGCGCGCGACGGGCTCCCGGGGGACGCCGCAGCGGACGCTGCTCAGGACGCCGCCGGCGTCCTGCCCGGCACCGACTCCCGGGACTGAGCGCGGCCCCAGTGCTGCGACGCCCGGCTCAGCGCGTCAGGATCACGCTCGAGCCGTGGCCGAAGAGACCCTGGTTGGCGGTGATGCCGACCCGGGCGCCCTCGACCTGACGTCCGGTCGCCTGCCCGCGCAGCTGCCAGGTGAGCTCGCAGACCTGGGCGATCGCCTGCGCCGGGACGGCCTCGCCGAAGCAGGCCAGCCCGCCCGACGGGTTCACCGGGATGCGCCCGCCGATCGTCGTGTCCCCCGCCCGGAGCAGCACCTCGGCCTCACCGGGCTTGCACAGCCCGAGGTCCTCGATCCAGTCCAGCTCCAGCGCGGTTGAGAGGTCGTAGACCTCCGCGACGTCGACGTCCTCCGGTCCGAGGCCGGCCTCCTCGTAGGCGGCGTCGGCGAGCGACTCCTTGAACGTGCGCGCCGGCGCCGCGCCGCCGGAGGCGTCGGTGGCCAGCAGCGGCATGTCGATGACCGTGTTCGGGAAGGTGGGCGCCACGGTCGAGACGGCCGCCACCCGCACCGGCTCCCGCAGCCCGAGGCGCTCGGCGTAGTCCCGGCTGCACAGGACGACGGCCGCCGCGCCGTCGCTGGTGGCGCAGATGTCGAGCAGGTGCAGCGGGTCGCTGACCATCGCCGAGGCGAGCACCTCGCCGGCGCTGACCTCCTTGCGGTAGCGCGCGTGGGGGTTGTGCAGGCCGTGGCGGGAGTTCTTCTCCTTGACCCGCGCGAAGTCCTCGCTGGTCGCGCCGTGCAGGTCCATGCGGCGCCGCGCGTAGAGCGCGAAGTAGGCGGGGTTGGTCATGCCCAGCAGGCGGAAGCGCAGCCAGTCGGGATCGTCCCAGCGCTCGCCGGCGTTCGGCGCGAGGAACCCCTTGGGCGTGGTGTCGGCGCCGACCACCAGCGCCACCTCGCTCAGGCCGGCCAGGATCCGCGCCCGCGCGGTGTCGATCGCCTGCGCCCCCGTGGCGCAGGCGGCGTAGGACGTCGCGATGCGCGCGCCGTTCCAGCCCAGCGCCGAGGCGAACGTCGAGCCGGCCACGTACCCGCCGTAGCCGTTGCGGACGGTCTCGCCGCCGACGACGAGGTCGACGTCGGTCCACGGGACGCCGGCGTCGGCCAGCGCCGCGCGCGCCGCGTGGACGCCGTACTGGACGAAGCTGCGGCCCCACTTGCCCCACGGGTGCATGCCCGCGCCGGCCACCACCACGTCGCTCATGCCACGACCTCCTCGGCGCGCGCCGGGGCGATGGGACGCCAGCGCCAGATGGTGCGCTCGACCGGTCCGTCGTCGGTCTGCTCCACGTGGAGCGTCTCGACGACGACCTCGACCTCGGCCCCGACCCGCAGGTCGGCCACGCCGAAGCCCTCCGCCACCTGGCCCAGCACGACCAGGCCCTCGGGCAGCTCGACGGCGGCGAGCGCGAACGGCTCGTAGGGGTCGGTGGCCGGCACGTACGGCGCCGGCGGCCGGTACTGCGCGTCGGTGTACGACCACACCGTCCCCCGGCGGCTGAGCGACGCGGACTCGAACGTCTCGCCGTCGCAGCCCGGGTTGCGGCAGAACCCGGTGGCCGCGGCCGTGGGCGGGAAGAACACCGTGCCGCAGGTGGTGCAGCGGTCGGCGGTGAGCGCGGGCTCGGGGTCGGTGGTGAACCAGCCCTCGATCGCCGGCGTGGCGGTCATGGTGCCTCCAGAACTAGAACGTGTTCTGATTCTAGGGGGCTGGGCCGGGCGGTTTCATCGGCTGACCGACGAAACTGTCACCTGGACGCTGAAACTTCAGCGTGCAAGCGACAGTTTCATCGGCTGACCGATGAAACTGTCACGCGTCCTGACGCCTACCCCTGCGCCAGGAACGCCAACAGGTCCTGACGCGTGAGCACGCCGACCGGCTTGCCGTCCTCGTGCACGAGCACGGCGTCGGCCGACTCCAGCAGCGTGACGGCGTCCTGCGCGGGGACGTTCGAGCCGATCGTCGGCAGCGGGCCGGACATGTGGTCCTCGACCGGGTCGGTGAGCCGGGCGTGGCCGGCGAAGAGCGCATCCAGCAGCGCCCGCTCGGAGACCGAGCCGGCCACCTCGGCGGCGACGATCGGCGGCTCGGCGCGCACGACCGGCATCTGCGAGACGCCGTACTCCTGCAGGATCGCCACGGCCTCGGCGATGGTCTCGGCCGGGTGGGTGTGCACCAGGTCGGGCAGACCGCCCGACTTGCCGCGCAGCACCTCCCCGACCGTCCGGCCGTCGCGCTCGGCGCCGGTGAGGAAGCCGTACTGCGCGAGCCACTCGTCGTTGAAGACCTTGGTCAGGTAGCCGCGTCCGGAGTCGGGCAGCAGCACCACGATCACCGCGTCGCGTCCCTCCGGCGTGCCGGCGAGCTCGTGGGCCAGCTGACGCGCGGCGAAGGCGGCCATGCCGGACGAGCCGCCGACGAGCAGCGCCTCCTCGCGGGCCAGCCGGCGGGTGTAGGCGAAGGAGTCGGCGTCGGAGACCTCGATGATCCGGTCGGGCAGGCCGCGGTCATAGGTGTCGGGCCAGAAGTCCTCGCCGACGCCTTCGACCAGGTACGGACGCCCGGTGCCACCGGAGTACACCGACCCGGCCGGGTCGGCTCCGATGATGCGGACGTCGGGGTTCTGCTCCTTGAGGTAGCGCCCGATGCCCGAGATCGTGCCGCCGGTGCCGACGCCGGCCACGAAGTGCGTGATCCGCCCCTCGGTCTGGCGCCAGATCTCCGGGCCGGTGGTCTCGTAGTGGGAGCGCGGGTTGTGCGGGTTGGCGTACTGGTTGGGCTTCCAGGCGCCGGGCTGCGAGGCGAGCCGGTCGGAGACGTTGTAGTAGGAGTCGGGGTGCTCGGGGGGCACGGCCGTCGGGCAGACGACGACCTCCGCGCCGTAGGCCCGCAGCACGTTGCGCTTGTCCTCGCTGACCTTGTCGGGGCAGACGAAGACGCACTTGTAGCCCTTCGCCTGCGCCACCATCGCCAGCCCGACGCCGGTGTTGCCGGACGTCGGCTCGACGATCGTGCCGCCCGGCTGCAGCTCGCCGGAGGCCTCGGCGGCTTCGATCATCCGGGTCGCGATGCGGTCCTTCACCGAGCCTCCGGGGTTGAGGTACTCGATCTTGGCCAGCACGAGCGGACCGGTCGGGTCCGTGTCGGCGGGCAGGTCCAGGGTGCGTCCGAGCCTCAGCAGCGGGGTGTCGCCGATGAGGTCGAGCAGGGAGTCGACGTAGTCCACGTCGTCACCCTAGGCCCGCCGGGGCGCCGCCCTCACCCCGAGGAGCAGCCCCCGACGGGCGGTGCTGCGGATCCCTAGACTGCGAGCGTGAGCAGAGCGAGCGCGGCGCGACGTCTGGCATCCGCGGCCGCCCTCGGCGGCGGCGGGGTCTCGGTGCTGGGCGCCGGCCTCTACGGCGTCCTCACCCTGGAGGCCAAGTGGGCCCGCAAGGCGATCGGCCCGATCCTCACCACCCCGCCCCCCGACCCCACCGGCTGGTACGGCCGCGGACGTCCCGGCCCGGCGATCAAGATCGCGGTGCTCGGCGACTCCAGCGCCGCCGGCTACGGGGTCGAGCGGGTCGAGGAGACGCCCGGCGCGCTCCTGGCCAGCGGGGTCGCGGCCCACGCCGACCGCCGCGTCCACCTGCGCGACGTGGCCGTGGTCGGCGCGCGCACCGGCGACCTCGACGAGCAGATCGACCGCATCCTGCCCTCGCAGCCCGACGTCGCCGTGCTGCTGATCGGCGCCAACGACGTCACGCACGTGACGCCGCCGGCCGTCTCGGTGCGCCACCTCGCCGAGGCGGTGCGTCGGCTGCGCGAGTCCGGCGTCGAGGTGGTCGTCGGCACCTGCCCCGACCTCGGCACGATCAAGCCGATCGCCCCGCCGCTCAAGCAGGTGGCGCGCGCCTGGTCGCGTCGGCTCGCCGCGGGCCAGACGATCGCGGTGCTCGAGGAGGGCGGACGCACGGTCTCGCTCGGCTCGATCCTCGGCCCGGAGTTCGCCGCCACCCCCGCCCTGCTGTTCGGCCCCGACCAGTTCCACCCCTCCGCCGAGGGCTACCGACGCCTCGCCTCGGTGCTGCTGCCCAGCACGCTCGCCGCGCTCGGCGTCGTCGACGAGCGCGAGCTGTCCCTCGAGACCGTCCGCGGCGAGGGCGTCCTGCCGATCACCGACGCCGCGATCCGCGCCGTCAACCACCCCGGCACCGAGCTCGGCGGCACCGAGATCGGCGGCGCCCGCCTCGGCGTCCGGGGCCGCTGGGTCGAGCTGCGGCATCGCCGACGCCGCGACGACACCGCCAGCGAGGCCCCCGACGACGTCGAGACCGACTCGGGCGACGGCGCCGCCGACGCCGGTGCGCCGGTGCCGGTCGGCTGATCCGGCGCGCGCGCAGGTTTCCCCGGATATCCGGGGAAACCGGACGTTGTCAGGTGAAACTTCCCCTGACAACGTCCAGCTTCCCCTGACATGTCGGCCCGGACGTCGGCGAACCGAGCCCCGGGAACGACGAAGGCCCGCCCGAGCCGGAGCTCGGACGGGCCCTCCGATCAGGCCACGGGACGGACCCGCGTCGCGATCAGTCCTGCTGGAAGTAGGCGAGGATGCGCAGCAGGTTGGTGTAGATCCAGACCAGGCTGACGGTCATCGCGAACGCGGCGGTCCACGACTCGCGCTCGGGCAGCCCGTTGCGGATGCCCTGCTCGACGAAGTCGAAGTCGAGGATCAGCATGAACACGCCGAGCACGAGGCCGGCGACGGCGGTCAGCATGCCGAGGCCGCTGACGCCGAACAGGCCGATCTGGGCGCCGAACAGGCTGAGCACGAGCTCCATGAGCGAGAGGCCGACCATGCCCAGCACGGCGGCGAACACGAAGCGACGGAACTTGTCGCCGACCTGGATGTTCAGGAACTTGTAGGCCGCGAGCGTGCCGCCGAACGCGGCGAAGGTGCCGATCACGGCGCCCTGCACGACGTTGCCGCCGGGGTAGACGATGTTGAACACCTTGCTGAGGCCGCCGAGCGCGACGCCCTCGGCGACGGCGAACGCCATCACGAGGCCGGGGCTCACGACCCGCTTGAAGGAGTTGACCATCGAGAGGCCGAAGGCGACGAGGCTGCCGAGCGTGGCGGCGGCGAACAGCGTGCCGAGGCCGCTGGTGTCGACGGTGCCGTCGGGCAGGGTCTCGATGCTCGGCGTCAGGATCCAGGTCGCCATGGCGGCCAGGACGACCAGGCCGATGCTCACCCCCGTCTTCTGGACGACCGAGTCGATCGTCATCCGACCGCCGGAGGCGGTGGGAGTGGGGGCGAGGCCGTAGCCCTGGGGGTCTCCCGGCGAGCCGACGCCCCACGTGGAGGGGTCGCTGCCGTAGCCGGGGTAGGTCTGTGTGCCGTACGCGTTCGCGCCGGAGCGGTTGAACTCCTCGGACCGGCGGAACACCGGGTTGTTGCTCTGCATGGTCTCGGTCTCCTCCCTGGAGGCCTGGCGGTCGCCTCCGTGACGACTCGCCGTGTACCGGGTCAACGCCGGTCACGCTGGGATGGTTCCCGATCTCAGGAGATCCACAGCACCTGGCGGGGTGGGCCCGGATCGGCCCTGGCCGGCCGTGATCGGCCCGGGCAGCTCAGCGCCGTCGCGCCCGCACCACGGTGTCGCGGACGACGACCGCAGCGCCGTCGACGAGCTGCTCGCGGGTCGGCTCGTCGGCGACCTCGACCTCCCAGGCGGCGGCGTCCAGCAGGCCGACGACGTCGGCGGCCGTGAGCAGCAGGCCGTCGCCGTGCGGACGCCGGACTCCGGTCTCGACGTCGGACGGGTGGTGCCCGACCACCAGCAGCCGTCCGCCGGTGCCGACGGCGTCGGCCAGCCGGGGGTACACGACCGCGCGCAGCTGCGGCGGGAGGTGGAGGAAGTGCGCGGTGACGAGGTCGAACGGTGCCCCGGGCAGCGGGTCGCCGGACAGGCCGTCCCACACCCGCGCCGTGACGGCGACGCCGCGCTCGGCGGCATGGGCCCCGGTGCGCGCGACGGCCACCGGCGAGACGTCGACCGCCCAGGTCTCCCAGCCCTGCGCGGCGAGCCAGACGGCGTCCCCGCCCTCCCCGCAGGCGACGTCGAGCGCCCGGCCGGGCGTCAGGTCGGCGGTCTGCTCGACGAGCCGGCTGTTGACCCGCCCGCTCCACACGCGGTCGCCTGCGTACCGCTCGTCCCAGTAGCCGGCGCTGTAGACCCAGGTCGGGTCGGCGTCGTGCGCGGCGGGGTCATGGTGGTGGTGGGTCACCGGCCGATCCTCCCAGATCCGGAGCGTGTCGCCCGCCGGCCGTCGCGCGGACGTCGGCTCGGTGCCCCCGGTGGGACTCGAACCCACACCACGCCGTGTTTAAGACGGCTTCCTCTGCCGATTGGGATACGGGGGCCTCGCCCGTCAGCGAAGCACGGGACGTCGCGGCACGCAGGCGCTACAGGTAGGTCTTGCGCTGGTAGATCGCGTGCGCCCCGGCCACCCGGTCGAGGAAGAGCAGCCCCTGGCAGTGGTCGATCTCGTGCTGCAGCGCCCGCGCCTCGAACGCCACGGCAGCCAGGACGACCTCCTCCCCGGTGCCGGGCAGCTGCCCGCGCACGGTGACGCGGGACGCGCGCTTCACGTCGCCGGTGAGGTCCGGGACGCTCATGCACCCCTCCCGCGCCTTCTCGTTGCGGCTGGACTCCACCACCTCGGCGTTGCAGAGCACGAACGTGCCGTGGTGCTCGCGGGTCTTGGGGTGCTCGGAGACGTCGACGCAGAACATCTGCGCGCTCACGCCCACCTGCGGGGCGGCCAGGCCGACGCAGCCGGGGCTGACGCGCATGGTGGCGACCAGGTCGGCGGCCAGCCGGACGGACTCCTCGGACGTCGGGTCGACCGGCGCGCCGACGGTCGAGAGGACGGACGCGGGCGCGCGGACGACGTCGAGCACGCGTCCCTCAAGGCCGAGCTCGGCCTCGGTCCAGGTCGCGACCCGCTCGTTGACGCCGGCCGGTGCGGTGCTCACAGGTCGTCGGCCTCCGCCGCGCGCAGCGACGCGCCCACGCCGAGGGCCTCGGCGGCCTCGGCGATCGCGGCGCGGACGGCGTCGACGTCGGTGCCGGCCGGGAGGTCGATCTCGGCGACCAGCAGGTAGAGGTCGCCGGCCAGGCGCGTCGTCAGATCGGTGATGTTGCCGCCGACGGCGGCCACCCGGCCGACGACGGAGGAGACGATGCCGGGACGGTCGCCGCCGTGCACGGTGAGCACCCAGCTGCTGCCGACCGCCGCGCCGGCGGCCCCCGGGACGACCTCGCGCACGCTGACGTCCAGCGTGCCGTCGGCGGTGAGCGGGGCCAGCGCGTCCTCGATCGCGGCGGGCGCGACGTCGCCGGCGCACACGAGCATCATCGCGAACTGGCCGCGCAGGAGCGTCATGGTGGAGTCCTCGAGGTTGAGCCCGAGGTCGGCGAGGCGTCCGGTGGTCTCGGCGATGATGCCGGGCCGGTCGTGCCCGAGGACGGTGATGGCGAGCGAGGTCACGGGCGCATTCTGGCAGCCCGCGGACCCGAGCCCGGCCCGACCTCAGGGCGCGGTCGGGAACGTGCCGGTCGTGCAGATCTGGTAGGTGAGGCCGTTCGGCGCCGCCGCCCGCAGATCGGGGAGCGCGAACGTGGTCCGGCCGTCGCCGCCGAACCGGTTGCCGATCAGGGCGAACAGGGCGTTGTTCTGATTGATCGACAGCTCGCGGCCGTCGGCGGGCACGGCGTCGCCGACCGCCCCCGCGAACAGGCGCACCTCGCCGACGGTGCAGTCGGCCTGACGTCCCTCGGCCGCGTCCGAGGTGTCGGTGCCGAGCACGGTAGCGCCCGGACCGGCGGGTCCCGCCGGTCCGGCGGGCCCGCGTCGTACGGTCGGGACGACAACCGCCCGCTCGGCGTCGCGGCAGCGCGCGGTGCTCGAGACGACCCGCACCGCTCCCCCGCGTCGGGCGACGCAGAGCACCACCGGGGCGGTCGCCCGCTCGGGGCTCGTGGCGGCGGGCGCGGGAGCCGGATCGGCGCCGCGGGCGGTCGCGGCGATCGGGACGGCGAGCAGCGCGCCGCCGAGGGCGGCGAGGGTCGCGACGACGGCGGTGCGGACGGGCTCGGACGGCATGGGGACTCCTGACGACGGGCTGCCCACGCTAGGGACGGCCCGCGACGCCCCGCCATGGCCCGGACGGGCCCTGCTGCGTGCGGATCTCGACAGGCTCGATCCCCGTGACCGCGGCCCGATCACCGTGACCGCGGCTCGATCACCGTGACCGCGGCTCGATCACCGTGAGCGGCGCCGGAGCCGGGCACCGGGGTCAGGTCGGGATCGACCAGGCGATGCCGTCGAGGATGTCGGCCTCGGCGACGACCAGGTGCCCGACGCTCGCCCGGGCCAGCACCCGGCTGACGATGATCGCCCCGGCGGGGATGACGTCGGCCCGCCCCGGGTGCATCCAGCCGAGCTCGAGGCGCTGGGCGGTGGTCATCGCCACCAGCGCGTCGCACAGCCGGTGGACGTCGGCCAGCGGCAGCCGGGCGTGGTCGATCGCGTCGGGGTCGAAGGCGGCGAGCCGCAGCACGCCGGCGGCGACGGAGGTGAAGGTGCCGGCCACGCCGACGACGGTCGCGCCCGCGGCCGGGTCGACCGGGCAGGCGTCGAGCTGGGCGTCGACGTGCGCGACGCAGGCGGCGACCTCGTCGGCCGTCGGCGGGTCGGAGCGCAGGAACCGCTCGGTCAGCCGCACCGAGCCGATGTCCATCGAGTGCGCCGCGGTGGGCTCGGCGTCGCCGAGGATCAGCTCGGTGGAGCCGCCGCCGACGTCGATCACGAGCACCGGACGCGCGGCGTCGGCGAGCCCGCGGACGGCGCCCGCGTAGGCCAGCGCGGCCTCCTCGGTGCCGCTGAGCACCTCGGGCCGCACGCCGAGCCGGGCCTCGACCCCGGCCGCGAACTCGGCGGCGTTCTCGGCGTCGCGGGTCGCGGAGGTGGCGCAGAAGCGGACGTGCTCGGGCGCGACGTCGTGAGCGGCGATCAGGTCGGCGTACTCCTCGATCGCCGCGAACGCCCGGTCCAGCGCCTCCGGGGCGAGCCGCCCCGTGGCGTCGACGCCCTGGCCGAGCCGCACCATCCGCGAGGTGCGCACCGCGACGTCCGGCAGCGCGCCGATGAGCAGCTTGATCGTGTTGGTGCCGCAGTCGATGGCGGCTACCGGGGCACGCACGGCCCCTCCTCCCACCAGGCGCCGAGCCGCTCGAGCACCTCGTCGCCCAGCGGGTTGACGCCCGGACCCTGGGCCAGCGACTGCCCGGCCAGCACGTGCAGGCACTTGACGCGGGTGGGCATGCCGCCCGCCGAGATGCCGGCGATCTCCTCGACCTCGCCGAGCTCGGCGCGGGCCGCGAGGTAGCGCTCGTGCGCCGCCGCGTAGGCCGCGGCGAGCTCGGGGTCCTCGGCCAGCCGGGCCTCCATCTCCTTCATCAGCCCCCCGCCCTCGAGCGAGCCGATGCGCGAGGCCGCCCGCGGGCAAGTCAGGTAGTAGGTGGTGGGGAACGGCGTGCCGTCGGGCAGGCGCGGCTCGGTGGTGACGACGTCGGGGCTGCCGCAGGGGCAGCGATGGCCGACGGCGTGGATGCCGCGCGGAGCGCGACCGAGCTGGGCCTCGACGGCCGCCTCGTCGGCGGGATCGATCACGGTGGTCCTTCGATGGGCGGGGGTCTGGGTGGGCGTGGGGGCGGGACGCGGTGGGGGCGGGTCGGGCTCGCCCGGGCTCAGCCCCGGGGCTCCTTCGAGCCGTCGATCAGGGTGGCCGGAGGCGCCTGGGAGTCCTGCGGCGGGTCGCCGGCGACCTGGGCGGAGCGCCACGCGTCGTCCCACCAGGCGCGCGGGGTGGTCGGACCGCCCACGTCGGTCGGGTCGCCGAGCCGCGACTCGGCCCGCAGCGGGGTGCCGTCGCGGTCGAGGACGACGTAGCAGGTGTCGCCGGCGGCGCAGTAGCCGAACCGCTCGCGCGCGGTCTGGGCGAGGAACGCGGGGTCCTGGTAGCGGTCCTTCTCGGCCTGCAGCCGCTTGATCTCCTGCTGCTTGCGGGCGATGTCGCCCTGCACCTGCTCGAGATCGGCCCGCTGCCGCAGGTAGGCCCGGGCGGACGAGGCGTAGGACACGGTCAGCACCGCGAGGACGAGGACGAGGATCGCCGCCCGGCCGGTGAGCCGGGGCCGACGACGTCCGCCCGTCTCGCCCCGGCCGGCACCGCCGCCGAGCGAACCCCGGCCGACTGCGCCGGAGCCCGCCGCGGTGGTCGAGCCGCCCCGCGCGGTGGTCGAGCCGCCCCGCATGGTGGTCGAGCCCGTCGAGACCCGTCCGGCCTCGGGACGGCCGGGGCCGGTGCGGGCACGGGGGCCCGACCCCCGGGGCGCGGTGCGTCGGGGATCGGGGCTCACGTGCCTAGAGTGACTCAGGAGGCGAAGCGCGGGAACGCCGACACACCGGCGTAGCGCGCCGCGTCGCCGAGGACGTCCTCGATGCGCAGCAGCTGGTTGTACTTCGCGACCCGCTCCGAGCGCGCGGGGGCGCCGGTCTTGATCTGGCCGCAGTTGGTGGCCACGGCGAGGTCGGCGATGGTGGTGTCCTCGGTCTCGCCGGAGCGGTGGCTCATCATGCAGCGGTAGCCGCTGCGGTGCGCGAGGTCGACGGAGTCGAGGGTCTCGGTGAGCGACCCGATCTGGTTGACCTTCACCAGCAGGGCGTTGGCCTGGCCGCCGGCGATGCCGCGGGAGAGCCGCTCGACGTTGGTGACGAAGAGGTCGTCGCCGACGAGCTGGGTCTTCGAGCCCAGCTGGTCGGTGATCGCCTTCCAGCCCTCCCAGTCGTCCTCGTCGAGGGGGTCCTCGATGGAGACGATCGGGTAGGCGGCGACGAGCTCGGCGTAGTAGGCCGTCATCTCCTCGGCGGTCTTCTGCGCGCCCTCGAAGGCGTAGCGGCCCTCGGAGTGGAACTCGGTGGCGGCCACGTCGAGCGCGAGCACGACGTCGCGGCCCAGGGTCTGGCCGGTCTTCTCGATCGCCTCGGCGATGAGGTCGAGCGCCGCGCGGTTCGACGGCAGCTCGGGGGCGAAGCCGCCCTCGTCGCCGACGCCCGTGGCCAGGCCGCGGGCCTTCAGCACCGACTTCAGCGCGTGGTAGACCTCGGCGCCGCTGCGCAGGGCGTCCTTGAAGGTGGGGGCGCCGACCGGAGCGATCATGAACTCCTGGATGTCGACGTTGGTGTCGGCGTGGGCGCCGCCGTTGAGGATGTTCATCATCGGCACCGGCAGCACGTGGGCGTTGGGGCCGCCGACGTAGCGGAACAGCGGCAGGCCCGCGGAGTCGGCCGCGGCCCGCGCCACGGCGAGCGAGACGCCGAGGATGGCGTTCGCGCCGAGCTGCGCCTTGTTGGGGGTGCCGTCGAGGTCGAGCATCGTCTGGTCGAGCAGGCGCTGGTCATCGGCGTCGAGCCCCTCGACCGCGGGGGCGATCGTCAGGTTGACCGCGTCGACGGCCTTCTCGACGCCCTTGCCGGCGTAGCGGTCGCCGCCGTCACGCAGCTCGACGGCCTCGAACGCACCGGTGGACGCGCCGCTCGGGACGGCCGCGCGGGCGAAGGTGCCGTCGTCGAGGACGACCTCGACCTCGACGGTGGGGTTGCCGCGGGAGTCGAGGATCTCGCGGGCGCCGACTGCTTCGATGGATGCCACGGTGAACACTTCCTGAGCGAGGGTGACGGACGAGCCGCAGCCTAGTGCCGCGCGCCGCCCCGGCGCCGCCGGGAGCCGGGGCGCTGGACAGCGCGCCCTAGAGTCGTGGCCCGTGAGCGACGTCCGGCTGTGCCTGACCATGATCGTCAAGGACGAGGCGGCGATCATCGAGCGCTCGCTCGCCGCCGCCGCCCCCTGGATCGACGCCTGCGCGATCCTCGACACCGGCTCCACCGACGGCACGCCGGAGGTGATCCGCGGCGTCCTCGAGCGGCACGGGGTGCCGGGCACGGTCGGGCACGGCGCGTTCCGCGACTTCGCGCAGGCGCGCAACGACGGGCTCGACCTCGCCCGCGCCTGGTGCGCCGAGCACCCCGACCCCGAGGGCCGGCCGACGTACCTGCTCCTGTGCGACGCCGACATGGAGCTGCGGGTCGACGACCCCGCCTTCCGCGAGCGGCTGACCCTGCCGCTGCACCTGCTCGAGCAGCGGGCCGGCGCGCTGCACTACGCCAACGTGCGCCTGGTGCGCGCCGACGCCGAGGCCCGCTACCACGGCGTCACCCACGAGCACGTCGCGGTCGACGGCGTGACGCCGACGCTGGTCACCGGGGCGTGGTTCGTCGACCACGCCGACGGCTCGAGCCGCACGGTCAAGTTCGAGCGCGACCTGCGCCTGCTCGAGGGGGCGCTGGCCGAGGACCCCGACGACGCCCGCTCGGCCTTCTACCTCGCCCAGACCCTGCGCGACCTCGGCCGGCACGCCGACGCGCTGGCGGCCTACGAGCGTCGCGTCGCGCTCGGCGGCTGGGACGAGGAGGTCTGGTTCTCCCGCTTCCAGGTGGCGCTGCTCTCCGAGCGGCTCGACCTGCCGCCCGAGGTCGTCATCGGGCGCCACCTCGACGCCTGGGCGAGCCGGCCGACCCGCGCCGAGCCGCTCGTCGAGCTGGCCCGCTGGTGCCGCGAGCACGGTCCGCGCTGGCCGCTCGCCGCCCTGGTCGCCCGACAGGCGGTCGCGCTGCCGCCGACCACCGACGTCCTGTTCGTCGACGCCTCGGCCCACGGCTGGCGCGCGCTGGACGAGCTGGCGATCGCGGCCTACTGGATCGGCGACCCGACGACCTCGCGGGCGGCGGCCGAGCAGGCGCTCGCGCACCCCGACCTGCCGGCGGAGCACCGGCCGCGGATCGAGGAGAACCTGCGCTACGCCGTGGAGGCCCTCCGGGCCGAGCCCGCCTGACGCTGACGGGCACTAGGACCCCTCTTCAGATCGGGGCCGAGAACCCCTCAGGCGTCCGGACGCGGGGCCGATCGGCGGCTCGTGACCACTCGCTCCCGGCTCCGCGTCCGCGGTGCGGCCCTCGCGCTCGCGCCGACCCTGCTGCTCACCGGCGCCCTGGGCTCGCTGGCCGGCTGCTCCCACGAGCAGCCCGCAGCGCAGTCGGCGCCGGTGCCGACCGACCAGCTGCTCGACCAGGGCGCAGCCCACCTGCGGGCCGGCGACGTCGAGGCCGCCGAGGCCGCGTTCACCACCGTCGTCGAGCGCGAGCCCGACAACGTCTACGGCCACTACGACCTCGGGCTGGTGGCCCAGCAGACCGGACGCCGGCTCGACGCCGTGCGCCACTACGCCACCGCGCTGCGCCTCGACCCGCGGTACGTGCCGGCCCTGCACAACCTGGCCGTGCTCACCGAGACCGAGGACCTGCGCGGCGCCGTCGCCCTGTGGCGCCGCGTCGTCCGGCTCCAGCCGACCGACGCGGCCGCGCGCTCCCGTCTGACCCAGGCCGAGCGCCGCCTCGCGGCGAGCTGAGCCGCACCCGAGCCCGCGGCGTCGTCCCGAGAGCGACGCCGCGCCGACCCGCCCGGATCGACCGGCGCGGGCCACACCATGGAAGGTGGATCCCCGCATGACCCCTCGACGGACCCGCAACGTCCTGACCTCGGTGGCGCTCCTCGCCACCACCTCCGCCGGCCTCCTGGCCTCCGCCCCGGCCTTCGCCGCGCCCGACGACTCCGTGCCCGGCCAGCGCAACGGCGTCGTCACCGGCTGCTTCAGCAAGGACGGCGTGCTGCGCGTCGTCCCGGCCGGTCGCGCGTGCAAGGCCGGCGAGACGCCGATCGCCTGGAACGGCCGCGGCGCCACCGGCCCGCAGGGCCCCGCCGGCGAGAACGGCCTGGCCGGCCCGGCCGGCGCCACGGGCGCCACGGGCGCGACCGGAGCCACCGGCGCGACCGGCCCCACGGGTCCGACCGGCGCTGCGGGCCTCGACGGCCTCGTCGGCCCGGCGGGCGCGAACGGCGTCACGGGCCCGACCGGCCCGACCGGCCCGATCGGCCTGCCCGGCACCCCGGGCCTCCCGGGCCTGCCCGGCACCCCCGGCATCGCCGGCACGAACGGCGCGACCGGGGCCACGGGCGCCACCGGACCGACCGGTCCGACGGGCCCGCAGGGCATCGCGGGCACGGACGGCGCCACGGGCCCGGCCGGAGCCGCCGGCGCGACCGGCCCGACGGGACCGACCGGAGCCACGGGGCCGGCGGGGAGCCTCGCCGGATCGATCACGGTGCGGACGGCGTCCGTCACCTACGACGTGCCCGGCCCGTCGACCCGCACCGTCGCCTGCAACCTCGGCGAGGTCGCCATCGGCGGCGGGTACAAGGGCATGTCGGACATCACCGGCGACACCTACCCCGCCACCGACTCGGCCGGGACCCCGGCGACCGACGGCTCGACCGCGCGGTACTGGGCGGCCGCCGCCTACGCCCAGAACTCGAACCCGGTCACCCTGTACGTGATCTGCGCGACGGCGCCGGTGGCCTGATCCCCTGAGCGACGCCGTCGAGGAGGCCGTCGGGCGCGAGGTCACCCCTCGCGCTCGGCGGCCTTGATCCGCTCCCAGGCCGCGGAGACGCCCTCGGCGTCGAGGCCGCGGGCGGCCGCGACCTGCTCCGGCGTGCCCAGCACGTGCGGGTTGCGGCGGCGCATCTTCTCCGCCAGCCCCGCCACGACGTCGTCGATCGTGAACCGCCCGGCCTCCTCGGCGATCGCGGCGTGGAAGTAGACCTGCAGCAGCAGGTCGCCGAGCTCCTCGCGCAGGTGGTCGGGGTCGCCCTCGGCGATCGCCTCGGCCACCTCGTCGGCCTCCTCGCGCAGGTACGGCAGGAGGCTCTCGTGGGTCTGCGCGCGCTTCCACGGGCACTCCGCGCGTAGCAGCCGTATCATCGCGCGGAACTCCAGCAGCGGCTCCCCGCGCTCGCCCGCGGCCTCGGGCGGCACCGATCCGGACGTCACGCGGTGCAGCGCTGCTCGGCCGGCAGCGCCGCGATCGCCTCCGGCGCCGGGCTCGCAGCGGCCGCCGCGGCGGCGACCTCGCTGACGGGCACCGACAGGCCGGCCGGCGGGCTGGGCGCGGCGTCGGGGTCGATCGGGCCGAACAGCGGCGAGGTCTCGGTCGTCGTCGCGGCCCGCGCGTTCGCCAGGATCTGCTGGCCCGCCGCGGTGCGCACCTGGGCGGGCGCGCTCGCGCCGAGGCGAGCCGTGACGGCGCGGTCGAGCACCTCGTTGACGTAGTCGCCGGCGGCGAAGACCGGTGTCGCGGCGTCCCGGGTGGCCTGCGGCAGCGAGGCCGGCAGGCTGGACCGGACGGCGTCCTCGACCTGCCGGTAGAGGGCGGCGCCGTCGACGCCGTTCTCCCGCGCGACGCGGTCGCCGATCACCTTCAGCGTGAGCCGGCCGAGCACCGCGGCCCGCAGCTGGTAGCCGGTGAGACCCGGCCCGATCCGGCTGGGGTCCAGGCGCAGGACGTCGCAGGTGGGCTGGGCGGCGTCGTCGACGTCGCGCTGGGAGATCGTCGTGCCGTCGACGACGGCCGCGACGCCGGGCCGCAGCGTCCGGTCGGACACCCCGCAGCCGGTGGTCGACGCGGCGAGCAGTCCGAGCGCCGTGGCGGCCACGGCGGGGCGGAGCGAGGACCGCAGCACGGACGGGAGGACGGACCGGGTGACGGAGCGGCGCACGGGATCTCCTGGTGGCGACGGGGCCGGGACGGGTGTGACCGGCGCCATTGAAGCACCGGTCCGCCCCCGACGTCAGGCCCCGCGCCCGGACCCGCCCGAGGCTGCCGGCTGGGCCTCGGCCACCGGGTCGATCACGGCGTCGATCACCTGGCGCGCCCACTGCAGCAGCGCGATGCCGTCCAGCGGCTTGCCGCCGATCACCGCGGTCTGCGGACGCGGCACGAGGATGGTGTCGACGTTCGCCTTGATCAGCGACTTCGGGTACATCCGCTGCAGCCGCACCTGCCGCGACTCCGGCAGCGAGACCGGCGCGAAGCGCACGTTGCGGCCCGCGATCGTCACCTCGCCGATGCCGGCCTGCCGGGCCCGGGCGCGGAAGCGCGCGACCAGCAGCAGCGAGAGGACGACGAGCGGCGCCTCGCCGTAGCGGTCGCGCAGCTCCTCCTCGATCGCGTCGACGTCCTCGTCGGTGCGGACCTCGGCGAGCCGCTTGTACATCTCCAGGCGCAGGCGCTCGGAGGGGATGTAGTCGTGCGGCAGGTGGGCGTCGACGGGCAGCTCGATGCGCACCTCGTCCAGCTCCTGCTCGGCCTCGCCCTTGAAGTCGGCGACCGCCTCGCCGACCAGGCGCACGTAGAGGTCGAAGCCGACGTCCGCGATGTGGCCCGACTGCTCGCCGCCGAGCAGGTTGCCGGCGCCGCGGATCTCGAGGTCCTTCATCGCGATCGCCATGCCGCCGCCGAGGTCGGAGTGCTGGGCCAGGGTGGCCAGCCGCTCGTGCGCGGTCTCGGTGAGCGGCTTCTCGGCCGGGTACAGGAAGTAGGCGTAGGCGCGCTCGCGGGAGCGTCCGACCCGGCCGCGCAGCTGGTGCAGCTGGCTGAGGCCCAGGGTGTCGGCGCGCTCGATGATCATCGTGTTGGCGTTGGAGACGTCCAGCCCCGACTCCACCAGCGTGGTGCAGACGAGCACGTCGAAGCGCTTCTCCCAGAAGTCCAGCATCACCTGCTCGAGCTGCTTCTCGTTCATCTGGCCGTGCGCGGTGGCCACGCGCGCCTCGGGGACGAGCTCGGTGAGGCGCGAGGCGGCCTTCTCGATCGAGTTGACCCGGTTGTGGATGTAGAACACCTGGCCGTCGCGGAGCAGCTCGCGACGGATCGCCGCCACCACCTGACGGTCCTCGTAGGCGCCGACGTAGGTGAGCACCGGGTGGCGCTCCTCGGGCGGCGTGGTGATCGTCGACATCTCGCGGATGCCGGTGATCGCCATCTCGAGCGTGCGCGGGATCGGCGTCGCGCTCATCGACAGCACGTCGACGCTGGTGCGCAGGCGCTTCATCTGCTCCTTGTGCTCGACGCCGAAGCGCTGCTCCTCGTCGACGATGATCAGCCCGAGATCCTTGAACCGGATGTCGGGGTTGAGCAGCCGGTGCGTGCCCACGACGACGTCGATGCTGCCGTCGGCCAGGCCCTTGAGCACCTCCGCGGCCTCCTTGTCGCTCTGGAACCGCGAGAGGCCCTTGAGCACGATCGGGAAGCCCGACATCCGCTCGGTGAAGGTCGAGAGGTGCTGGGTGACCAGCAGCGTCGTCGGGACGAGGACGGCCACCTGCTTGCCGTCCTGCACCGCCTTGAACGCCGCGCGCACCGCGATCTCGGTCTTGCCGTAGCCGACGTCGCCGCAGATCAGCCGGTCCATCGGGACGGTGCGCTCCATGTCGCGCTTGACCTCGTCGACCGTGACGAGCTGGTCGACGGTCTCGGTGAACGCGAAGGCGTCCTCGAGCTCGCGCTGCCAGGGGGTGTCGGGGCCGAAGGCGTGGCCCTGCGTGGCCTGACGCGCCGCGTAGAGCTTGATCAGCTCGGCGGCGATCTCGCGCACCGCCTTGCGCGCGCGGCTCTTGCGCTTGGCCCAGTCGGCCCCGCCGAGCCGGTCGAGGCTGGGCTGCTCGCCGCCGACGTAGCGGGTGACCTGGTCGAGCGCGTCGGCCGGCACGTAGAGCCGGTCCGGCGGGGCGCCGCGCTTGGACGCGCCGTACTCGAGCACGAGGTACTCGCGGGTGGCGCCCTGCACCTCGCGCTGCCTCATCTCCACGAACCGGCCGACGCCGTGCTGCTCGTGCACCACGAAGTCGCCGGCCTTGAGCTCGAGCGGGTCGATCTGCCGCTTGCGGCGCGCCGGCATGCGGCGCATGTCGCGGGTGGAGGAGCGCTGGCCGGTGAGGTCCTCGCCGGTCAGCAGGACCAGCCGCTGCTCGTCGTCGACGAAGCCGTGCGCGAGAGTGCCGCACGAGACCGTCACGACGCCGTCCTCGACGCCCGCCTCGAGGTCGAGCCGGGCCGGGACGTCGGCCTCGCCGAGCACCTGGACGGTGCGCTGCGCCGGGCCGGGCGCGGGCTGGACGACGAGCACCCGGTAGCCGTCGGCGCGCCACCGGGCGACGTCGGCGACGGCGCGCTCGAGGTCGCCGCGGTAGGCCTCGGCGGGCTGGGCGCCGAGCGCCCGGGTCGGGACGCCGGCGTCGGCCGCGCTGACGGCGGCGCCGGCGTGGCCCGTCCCGGCCGGCTCGTCGACGTCGGGCGCGAGGCCGAAGGGGCTCATCGACCACCAGGCCTGGCCGCGCTCGAGCGCGTGCTCGCGGACGTCGGCCAGGCTGCGGTACGACGCCGCGCCGAGGTCGACGGGGTCGATCGGCGCCTCGCCGCCCGACGCGGCCGCGGCCCAGCTGGCGCCGAGGAACTCCTCGCTGGTGGCCACCAGGTCGTGCGCCCGGCGACGGACCCGCTCGGGGTCGAGCACGAGCACCTGGGCGTCGGCCGGCAGCACGTCGACCAGCAGCTCCATCTCGTCGACGAGCACGGGGGCGAGCGACTCCATGCCCTCGACCGCGATGCCGGCGGCGATCCTGTCGGTGAGCTCGAGCAGCCGGGGGTGGGCGCGGCCGAGCTCGGCCGCGCGGGCGCGGACGGCGTCGGTGAGCAGCAGCTCGCGGCACGGCGGCGCCCAGAGCCGGTCGACCGGCTCGATGGTGCGCTGGTCGGCCACGGAGAAGGAGCGGATGGCCTCGACGTCGTCGCCGAAGAGCTCGACGCGCAGCGGGTGCTCCTCGGTGGGCGGGAAGACGTCGACGATGCCGCCGCGCACCGCGAACTCGCCGCGCTTCTCCACCAGGTCGACCCGGCTGTACGCGGCGCCGGCCAGGCGGGTCACGAGGTCGTCGAGCTCGGCGGAGTCGCCGACCGAGAGCTCGACCGGCGCGAGGTCGCCGAGCCCCTTGACCTGCGGCTGCAGCACCGAGCGCACCGGCGCGACGACGACCCGCACCGGCCCGCTCGCGGCGTCGTCGCCAGGGTTCTGCAGGCGCCGCAGCACCGCGAGCCGGCGTCCGACGGTGTCGCTGCGCGGGCTCAGCCGCTCGTGCGGCAGCGTCTCCCAGCTCGGGTAGTACGCCACCTGCGCGGGGTCGAGGAGACCGGCGAAGGCGGGGTCGGCGAGCGCCGCGACGAGGTCCTCGCCCTCGCGACTGGTGGCGGTGACGACGAGCAGCGTCCGGCCGCCGGCCGCCAGCCCCGCGGCCAGGAACGGCCGCAGCCCCTCCGGACCGGTGAGGTCGAGGGTGCGCAGCCGGCCCGGGCCGGATCCGCCGGCGGCGTCGAGGACCTCGGCGAGCACGGGCTGGGCCAGCACGGCCCGGGTGAACCCGGAGGCGCAGGCGGGCGCGGCGACGGACGCGTCGGACGGGGCGGTGGTGGGCACGGGGCTTCCTCCGGGGGTGCAGCACGATCGCCCCCGGTCCGGCGACGGACGGGGGTGGGGCCGGCGCGAGGGCCGCGCGGCCGGGTCGATCCTACGGGCCGGGCCCGACGTCCGGACCGCCCGGACGGCGGGGTCGGCGGGGTGGGCGGGCTCGGCGGGGTCGGGCGGTCAGGCGTCGGCCGGCGCGGCGCGGCCGAGATCGACGTCCGCCCAGCGGGGCCCGACGCCGAGCACCTCCACGATCCGCGGGTCGAGGCCGTCGTCGCCCGGCGCCACCGCGGGCCGGACGATCCGCACCTCCAGCCGCGACTCCGCGAGCCCCTCGGCCAGCCCCTCGCCCCACTCGACGACCGTGACGGCGTCGTCGAGGGAGGTGTCGAGGTCGAGGTCGTCGAGCTCGGCGACGCCGCCGAGGCGGTAGGCGTCGACGTGCACGAGCGCGGGCCCGTCGGCCAGCGACGGGTGGACGCGGGCGATGACGAAGGTCGGGGACGTGACGCCGCCGCGCACGCCGAGGCCTTCGCCGAGGCCCTGGGTGAGCGTCGTCTTGCCCGCGCCGAGGTCGCCGGTGAGCACGACGAGGTCGCCGCGGCCCAGACGCCCGGCCAGCTCGCGTCCGAGCTCGCGCATCGACTCCGCGGTCGGGACGCCGCGCCGCTCCAGCCGCAGCGGCCGGCGCAGGTGCACCAGCGGTGCGGCGCGTCCGACCTCGCGGAACCCGTGCGCCTCCCAGAACCGCACCGTGCGCGGCAGCTCCTCGCGGGCGACGACGGCCAGCGCCGCGACGTCCGGGTGCCCTTCGCGCACGGCGTCGACGGCGGCGTCGACCAGCCCGCTGGCGATGCCGGCGCCCCGGTGCTCGGGCAGCACGCCGAAGCGCCGCAGCCACACGACGTCGTCCTGCCGGTCGAGCAGGACCGTGCCGACCGCCCGGCCGTCGACCTCGGCCACCAGGCCGCCGCCGGCGGCGAGGCGCGCGGCGATGCCGGCCTCGGTCTCGGCGAGCGCGTCGGCCGGCGGGTCCAGCGGGGGGCGCGCCGCGAAGGCCGTCCGGACGACGTCCAGCACGGCCGCGGCGTCCTCGACGCCGGCGGGCCGCACCGCGAAGGCCACGCCGCTCACCGGCGCGCCACCCGCTCGGCGGCGGCCGCGAGCAGCTGGTCGAGCTCGGCGTCCACCTGCCCGTGGCGCTCCATGATCACCATGTGTCCGGCCCCCTCGCACTCGAGCAGCCGCGATCCGGCGATCCGGCTGTGCAGCTTGCGGCTGTGGCCGATGCCGGTGAGGCGGTCGGCGGTGCCGCAGACGATCGACGTCGGCACCCGGCCCAGCACCTCGACGGCGTGGAACTTGTCGAGGCTGCGGAAGGACGGGAAGAACTGGGCGACCACCTCGAACGGGGTGGCCGAGAGCATCGCGTCGACGAACCGCACCTGCTCGGCGGGCACCTCGCCGCCGAACGCGAAGGCGTCGGTGGCGACCGTGGCGACGGCGCGGCCGACCCGGCGCAGCCGGTCGACCGAGCGGTGGCCGTGCGAGAGCACGCCGACGGTGCCGGCGACGGCGCGGCCGCCGAGCCGGGCGGGCACCATCGGGAGCAGGATCCGGCCGGGGTCGAGCCCGCCGGCCGTGGTGGAGATCAGGGCGGTGCCGACGATCCGGTCGCCGAACAGCTCGGGGTGCTGCTCGGCGAGCGCGACGATCGTCATGCCGCCCATCGAGTGCCCGACGAGCACGACCGGGCCCTCCGGGGCGACGGAGTCGAGGACGGCGAGCAGGTCGAGGCCGAGCTGGTCGATGGTCGCGTGCTCGCGGTCGGAGCGGCCCGACCGCCCGTGCGAGCGCTGGTCGTAGAAGACGGTGCGCACCAGGCCCCGGTAGGCCGCGCGCTGGAAGTGCCAGCAGTCGAGGCTCAGCGCGTAGCCGTGCACGAAGACGACCGTCAGCGCCGGCGGCGCGCTCCGGCCGGCCAGGCGTGCGACCCGGCCCGGGCGCTCCCCCTGCGGCCCGCCGACCGCGGACTCCGGCTCGTCGACCTCGACGTGCAGCGCGAGGCCGTCGTCGGCCACCACGGTCCGCGCGGGCGCGCGCAGGGAGCCCAGCGGGACGCGCTCGCCGGCGTCGCGGCGGTGGATGACGCGGTTCTGCCGTGCCACCTGCACCGCGGTGCCCGCCAGCGCGAGGCCGGCGGCCGCGCCGGCGGCCCGCAGGACGACGCGGCGCACCCGCGCGCCGGGGCCCGACTCCTCGCTCATCGCCCGCCCTCCCCCACGGCGGTCGGCACCGAGGCCGGCTCGGTGGTCATCTCGGTGGTCGGCTCGGTAGTCGGCTCGGTCGGCTCGGCGGTGCCGGACGCCGGCGCGGAGTCGACGTGGCGCCGCGCGAACCGGCCGCCGAGCCGCGTGACGATCTCGTAGGAGATGGTGTCGCACCACCCCGCCCACTCCTGGGCGGTGGGCGCGGGGGCCGGGCCGATGAGGACGGCGTCCTCGCCGGCGTGCTCGGCGGCCTCGGGGCCGAGGTCGACGACGAGCTGGTCCATGCACACGACGCCGCGCACCGGTGCGCGGCGCCCGGCCACCGTCACCTCGGCGCGGTTGCCGGCCGCCCGCGGCACGCCCTCGGCATACCCGACGGGGAGGAGCCCGACGACCGTGGGCGCGGCGGCCGTCCAGGTGTGGCCGTAGGAGACCGCGTCACCGGCGGCGATCGGCTTCACCAGCGCCAGGCGGGCGCGCACCGTCATCGCCGGACGCAGGTCGACCCCGGCCGGCAGGCGTCCGGGCGCGGGGTCGAGGCCGTAGGCGGCCAGCCCGCAGCGGACGAGGTCGAAGCGGGTCGAGGGCAGCAGCAGGGCGCCCGCGGAGTTGGCCAGGTGCCGCACCTCGGGGCGCAGGCCGGCGTCGTCCGCGACCGCCAGGGCCTCGCGGAACGCGGCCTCCTGCCGGGCGTTCGCCGGATGCTCGGGCTCGTCGGAGCAGGCCAGGTGCGACCAGATGCCGGTGACGCGCCAGGTGCCGGCCACCTCGCCGGCCCGGGCAGCGGCCACGAGCGCGGCCCACTCCTCGCGGCGAGCGCCCCCGCGGGAGAGGCCGGTGTCGACCTTGAGCTGCAGACGGGCGGGACGACCGGTGACGGCCACCGCCTCGGCGACGGCCTCGAGGTGGTCGAGGTCGTAGGCGGTGACGTCGACGTCCGCGGCGATCGCCGGCGCCCAGTCCTCGCCGGGCACGACGAGCCACGCGAGCAGCCGACCCTCGTCGCCCGCAGCCCGCAGCGCCACCGCCTCGTCCAGGCTCGCGACCCCCAGCCAGGTCGCGCCGGCCTCGCGGGCCGCGCGGGCCGCCGGCACCATGCCGTGGCCGTAGGCGTCGGCCTTGACCACGACCATCACCGGCACGCCGGCGACCTCGCGGAGCCGGGCGACGTTGTGCCGGATCGCCGCGAGGTCGACGACGATCTGCGCCCTCTCCTCCGCGGTCATGCGGGTGATTGTGCCGAACCCGGCGGGCGGAGGAGGTCGCGGAGGGTCTGCGACAGCGCCCGGGCGACGTCGCCGGCGACGATCGGACCGCCGGCCGAGGCTCGCGTCGCTGCCGCCCCGTGCAGCCAGGAGCCGACGCTCGCCGCGTCGAGCGGGGCCAGCCCGGCGGCGAGGAGCGCGCCGATCAGCCCGCCGAGCACGTCGCCGGCGCCGGCGGTGGCCAGCCAGGGCGGGCCGCTCGCGGTGGCGCGCACCCGCCCGTCCGGATGCGCGACGAGGGTGCGGGCGCCCTTGAGCAGCACGACGCTGCCGTGCTGCTCGGCGGCGCGGCGCACATGCGCCAGCGGGGCGGCCTCGACGGCGGCGCGCTCGACCCCGAGCAGGCGGGCGAGCTCGCCGGCATGCGGGGTGAGGACGAGGGAGTCGCGGCCGTCGCCGGGCTCGAGGTGCGCGAGCGCGTCGGCGTCGACGACCGTCGGGACGCCGTCGGCGAGCGCCTCGCGCAGGTGGCGCTGTGCGTCGTCCCCGCCGCCGGAGCCGACCGTCCAGGCCTGCACGCGTCCCTCGCCCACGACCTCGGGGTGCGCCTGACGGACGCGCTCGGCCACGGCGGCGTCCCCGACGAACCGCACCATCCCGGCCAGTCCGCAGGCGGCGCCGGCCACGGACAGCAGGCCCGCGCCCGGGTACGTCGCCGAGCCGGCCCGCACGCCGACGACGCCGCGGGTGTACTTGTGGTCCTCGGGTCGCGGTCGCGGCAGCAGCGCCGCGACGTCGGCCGGCTGCACCCCCTCGACCCGTGGGTCGGGGAGGTGCGCGTCCAGGCCGAGGTCGACGAGGTGCACCGTCCCGCAGGCCCCCGCGGCGGGGTCGACGAGATGGGCGACGCGGTGCGTGCCGAAGGTGACGGCCAGGTCGGCGCGAACGTGCGGCCCGTCGAGCTCGCCGGTGTCGGCGGCGACGCCCGAGGGGAGGTCGACGGCCACCAGGAGCGGACGCCGCGGCAGCGCGTCGATCGCGGCCAGCGCCTCCTGCGCGGCGCCGGGCAGGCCGGGGCGTCCGCCGATGCCGAGGATCCCGTCGAGGACGACGTCGGGCGCCTCGGCCGCGGCCAGGCTCCTCGTGCGGCGATGGATCCGGCCGCCGGCCGCCCGCAGCGCCTGCGCGCCCTCGCGGTGCACCCGCTCGGTGAGCTGCCACGCCTCGACCGCCACCCCGCGCCGCGCGAGCCGCGCGCCCGCCCACAGCGCGTCGCCGCCGTTGTCCCCGGGGCCGACGAGCAGCAGCACCCGGCGTCCGTAGGCGCCGCCGGTGCCGGTGAGCAGGTCGAGGACGGCCGTCGCCAGCCCGGTCGCCGCCCGCTGCATCAGCGCACCCTCGGGCAGGCGGGCCATCAGCGCCGCCTCGGCCGCCCGGATCTGCTCGACGGAGTGGGCCTGGCGCATCCGGCCACCGTAGCCGCTGCCGCCGCGCGTCTCCGCCTGCGACGCCGGCAGCGCTGGTCGGCGAGCTGGTCGGCGGGCGTGGGGGGGGGCGGGGGGGCGGGGGGGCCCCCCCCCGGGGGGGGGGGGCAGGGGGGGGGGGGGCGGC
>NZ_JAIQZK010000008.1 GCF_020075545.1 Nocardioides sp. TRM66260-LWL | reverse complement strand
CGGGGTACTTCCTCGGTGCTGGCACATCAACCACCCTCTCGTGGCTTCAGACCAGTCACCAGACCGCGGACGGTTCAGACAGCCGACGAGCCAGCACGGAGAGGAGGTGCTTGCCGACACGGGGTCGGACGGGTTCGGCGAGTACTGAGGGATATGGAATGAGCGAAGTATTCGGCTCCCTAGATTGCGAAAACTCGGCTCTGACCTGCGTGGATACCGGGTCGTCACTTGATGTGACCGGACGACCGAGCGGTAGCCCTCGCCCTGGGGTGTAGGTGCGGGCTGCTGACGGATTCGCATCACTCATGACTGGCCCCCGTCCCTGGTGATGCGGCCAGGCGTAGCGCCGTCGTCGGCCGATACTTGCCCGTATCCGGCCACGGCCAGCAGCTCGGCCTCGACCTCAGCGATGGGACGGCCGTAGCGCTCTCGCGACCGTGCGCGAGCGACGGCCAGGTCGCGCAGTGGGGCGCTCGGCGGACTCGTCACCAGCGAGCACCACGGCGCCCGGTTGTTGTTCACCAGCAGCGACGCGTAGGCGTGGTAGGCCGGGAGCTCCTGGAAGTCACGCGCATCGAGTACACCGCCCGTGCTGGCCGCGATGTCACGGGCATCCTTTGGGCTGAGCTGGAAGTAGACGCGGTTCCTCGCGTTGGCCAGCACCGCCTCACGCATGGCGGGCGAGTACTGGCTCATCGCCTGGTTGATGAGCCCGAACGCCAGCCCATACCCGCGCGCCATCGCGAGGGCGGAGCCGAGGTCGCCGAGCTTGACGACCTCTTGGGCCTCATCGACCAGCACCGGCACGATGTGTCGCAGCCTCGCCGGGAGCGCGACGCGCTCCTTGGCGGCCTCCCACGCCAGCGCGAGCAGCACCGCGCCCAGGAGCTGGCTCCCGGCAGGCCCCAGCGTCGAGGACGAGGTGTTGACCAGCACGATGGGCCGCTTGGTCGGGTGCATGAACAGGTCACGGAAACTGAACGCGCCGGAGGTCTGGCCGAACATCGCCCGCAAGCCGGGGCGCAGGCTGAGCAGCGGATCGATCTTGTTCCTCAGCGGTGCCGTGATCTGCACCCGCTCGGCGTCCGATACGTGCTCGAACCACGACCACTTGGCACCCAGCCCCAACGGGTCGGTCGCAGCCACGGGAGCGACGACGCGACGCCGGAACTGGGCGTTGGAGAACAGCATCGGCAGCATGGACAGCGAGCGCCCTCCCGCACGGGCGAGCGTCAACAGCGCCGCGTGCAACAGGTCGCTGCTCCGTGGCCCCAGAGCGTCCCCATGCAGATCGCGGAACACCCCGTAGATGACATCGGCGTCACGCTCCGGGTCGCTTGCGAAGGTCTGCACTCCGACCGGCGCCTCATCCGTCGGGTCGATGATGACCAGATCGTCCAGCCGATCCTCAGGCACCCTGACGGCAATGTCGGCCACGGTGTCGCCCTTCGCGTCAATGCAGAGCAGCGCACGACCGGCGTAGATGTGTTGCAGCGCGAGCGACGTGGTGAGCACCGACTTTCCGACACCGTTCGGTCCCACGATGGTGGTATGCCTCGTGGTGTCCTCAGCGGCGTAGGCCACGGTGCGGCCTGGGTCGAGCGGCGAGGTGCCGAGCACGATGCCCTTACGTGAAACCATGCGGTCAACAGGCATCACCTTGGGATGCGCTGGCCGTACGCCGGGCAGGACGACGTCCTTGCTCGCTACCGGCCACCCGATGATCGCGGCGACTTCGGAGACGTTCAGCTCGTTCGGCCAGAAGAACGGGTCGCGCACCTCGTCCAGTGATCGCACCGAGGATTTCTTCAGCCGGAGCGCGATCCCCGGTGCCTCAAGCACGCGCAGAGCTGCGGCGACGTTCTGCACCAGCCGCCGTGACCGGTCTGGATCGTCAGCCTTCGCCCCGATCCTGACCTCACAGGAGAAGCGGTGCTCCCCGTACTTGGCGGCCACCTTCGAGCGTGCGGCAGCGGGAACGTCCTGCATCGTGCGAGGCCGCAGGCGCGGTCCCAGGATGACCTGCAGCCGTACCTGCTCATCCTTGCCAGCAGCGGCCAGGGCGCCGAGGACGCCGCGTGCGGCCACCTCGGTGGCGTCAGTGTTGAGCGAGGTCTGCTTGTGGCCGGGGAACCGCACCGCAACTGCTGCGGTTGAACTACCCGCCCGTCTCCCGACGTCTTGGCGCAGGCCAGGCATGTGAGGTGCCATCGCGGCCAGCGCTCGACGTGCTGAGGCTTCCTCGGCACCCAGGTACCAGCTCGCCGCACCATTCTCGCCGCGAGCCTCCAGCACGATGCGGGGCTGGCCCGACAGGCTCGCGAGCGCCTGGACCGCTTCCCGGGCCACCGCCACCGTGAACGGCGTGAAGTCAAGCCGGACGAAGCGGAACGGGCCCCGGCTATTCATCGTCCGACTCCTGACGCGTCCGGGCGTCCCTCAGGGCCTGGGCCTCGCGTTCGGCCTGCGCCATCGCTATCTGGATGATCGCTCGGGCGACCTTGCGGTGATCCGGAGTCTCCCGCAGTTCAGAACGGATAGTGAGCCGTCGCCCATCCCGGCTGCGGGACACCCGCTTCCGCACGGCCCTCCGCGTGCTCCGGTAGGGCGCATTCTTTTCATCGTTGGTATTGCCATTTGTGGACATAGCTCACCTCCTTTCAGAATTACGACTTGATGGGACGACTCCAGCGTTTTCACAAACGTGAACGCGAATCGTGCGCATGACTATGAATTCACAATTGTGAAAAGTCAATACAGATTGTGTATTCCACAACACCGGCCGGTACAGGCTCATATCTGTTTCACCAGCCCCGATACCGGCTGACGATTCGCCACCAGATCAGGGCCCCGATCCCCACCACTGCTGCGAGGATGCAAAGGTAGATCCAGATCGCCTGGATGATGGCGACCGCTCCCCACAAGGCCATGGCGGCCAACAACACACCGAGACAGGCGTCGGCCAGTCGGCTTCCAGTACGCTCGGGTTCGCTCATCACGACACCCGCTGCAGCTCGCTCAGTACACCCGCGTCCAGCCCGATCTCGGCGCACGTGCGGGTGAACTCGCCCTGATTCAACGGGAACCGCCCGGCGATCCCCAGCAGGATGATCTGCCCGAACAGATCCATCCGGAGCAACTGGTACTCCCGCGTCTGAGGCCCGAGCCCGGCCCGCTCCAACTGCTCAAGGTGGTACAGGGTCAGTTCCCACTCGTCGGGCAGGGAGAAGCTCAGCCCCAGACGGCAGTGGGACGTGTCGTGCCAGAACCGGAACGCGATGTTGTCTCCGAGCTCCATGAACACGGTGTCGTCGCAGTACAGGTTGCTCACCGGAAGCGGCTCGGCCGTCGCCTTCGAGTGGGCGAAGGCGGCTCGCAGCTGCGGGTAGGTTGAGGGCGCATCAGGCGTGCCGATCCAGGCGAAGCCGAGATCGTCGGCCGCATGCTGCGCTTGCTCGCGGACGAAGCGGCTGAGGTTGATCCGCGCGCCGAGCGGCCCCGGCGCCGTAACGTAGGGAGTGGACATCAGGTGTCTCCTTGAAGCTCAGTTCACTAGCCGTGAAGGTGGAGAGGGATTGCTTGGTGGCCGAGCGGCCTGGACGGGGCGTTGCCGCGCTCCCGTCCAGGCCCACCCGGGCCGCTTCAGGCGACCTGGCTGATCAGCCAGGCCTTGTACTTGGCCATGAGGCCGGCGTAGGCGACGACGTCGCCGCCTGTCCGCTCCCACAGCGCTCGTTCCAGATCGCTCAGCAGGTCCAGCTCGCGCTCGAGGCAGCCGACATGTGGGCAGAACGTGGACATGGCTCAGCCCGCCAGATTCCGCCAGTCCTGCCCGGCGGCTTCGTTCATGGCACGACGAGTCCGATGGAACTCGGTGGCTACCTTCTGGTCGGCCGCGAATAGATCGCTTCGGATCTTGTCCGCTGCGGATTGCCGTGGACGGATCCGGAACAGTTCCAGCGCGTGCGCGACCAGCGAGCAGGCCACCAGCAGCACCAGGAACACCAACAGCTCGATCACGACGGCGCTCCCGTCTCGAAGCGCCGCAGCCGCTCGCGCAGCTCCGGGTCGTCCCCCGCCAGCACGTCGGCGTACTCGCTGACCTGACGACGCACCGCCGAGGCGTGCGCGGCGAAGTCTGCCGCCACCGCCTCCCGGTCGATCTCCTGCAGCGTCTCCTCGTCCAGATCCAGCTCGATGACCGACGCCTGCTGTCCCTGACGACGGCACGTCACGACCGCGACGAGGCCCCTGGCCAGCGCTCCGAGCACGACTCCCAGCAACGCGGAGAGCACCATGCCGCTCACAGCGGGAACTCCGAGCCGAACTGACGCTGGATACGGACGGCCTTGTCGACGTAGCCGATCTCGATGCGGGTCAGCACCGCGTCGAGCACCGGGTCGCCGTTGGCGAGCTGGCGGCGGTACTGGTCCAGGTCGACCGCCCGCTCCATGATCCGTCCCGTCAGCGCCGCCTCGGCGTCGACCTGCAGACCGGCGAGCTTGGTCTCGCTGACCACCCGCTCCACGGCCTTCTTGTGCGCTCGCTCGTCCTTGCTCGGGACGAGCCGAGAGCTGGGATTGGCCCAGCGCTCCAGATCACTCATGGTGTTCTCCCACCGCTTCGGGTCCGCGGATCGGACCTTCGTGGGATTCATGCTGGACCGGTCGCGCTGCCGGTCGCATTAGCAGAAAATTGGCGCATGGCGACGCCCCAGGACCCGGTGAGAGACGAGTTGTTCCGAGACCTGCGCGCCTTCCGCAAGCAGCCCGGACTCCCTTCGGCGGCGCGGCTAAACGACCTGTTCGCCCTGACTGAAGCCCTCGGCGAAGGCAACGCCGAACGCGCCTTCGACGAGCTCACGCGCTACCACGACGAGCACGGAACGGACCCGAGAACCGACATCGGGGCGTACTTCTACCTCGCCGGCTACGACGTCGGACTGGACACCATCGACCAGCGCCGACGCCGCTACGTCGAGCGGTTCGTGTGTGAACTGTCAACTGCCTGGCGACGTGCCGAGCGCGGCCTGAACAAGCTCGCCGCCCTGATCCGTGACCACGCAGAACGCTCCAGACCCTGGGCCGTCGTCTCGATCTTCCAGTCGGGGAACCACTTCCAGCCGTTCCTCGACTTCAACCTCGGCTACGAGTCCTGGCGACCACCAATCATCCAGATAGACGGCCACGAGCTCGCGCCTGACGACTTCGTGGTCCACCGCAACGCCGAGGACAACACGAGGTTCACCAACCGGCTCGTCCTCCCCGAGAAGCCGCTCCGACTCGACGTCACCTTCGGCGAACCCATGGCCAGGTTGCGGGTGATCTGGCCAATGCCGGTCTGGCCGGTCTGGAACGTCGTCGCCTGGACTGCCGACCCACGCATCCTGACCCGCCTGCGAACGTTCCGACAGCGTGCCGTCGAGGTATCCCTCGAATGGTGGCGCCAGACACAGCCCGACCAGACCGACGGGCTCGTGACTGACGGCGCGATCTGGGCCGAGCGCACCGACCCCAACAAGGTTCCGCTGCCGCCGGGCTGGCGCGTCGACGGAGCCCCAGTTAATCCACCTTATCGACCTACATCATCGTAGAAATTGCGTAATTAGCACCAACTTCGTAGCCATTTCCAAATATTCCAAGACTACCTGAGCAGGGAAATGCCTATTGACTTATTCATACCAATATGCTAATAATCGGTGCATACAACTAAATAGGAACACAAACACATGCAAGAGCACCTTTCATCAACATCCAAGAATCAACAGTCGGAACGCTTAAAGATTAGCGAGGACGGCTCATTAGTCGAATCTGAGGCGATGGCCGAACGGCGGATCCAGCGGATCGGCAAGAAGCTAATCAACCGGATGCGTCGGCTGGATCCGCTTGAACATGATGATCAGTATCGCGTGAGCGCAGCCCTCCGCAAGGAGAGCATGGGATCACCGGAGTTTGTGGAGAAGGACCACCTCAACGACGCCGATATGCGCAACGTCGCCGTAGCAAGGCTCGACGAGAAGATGCTCGATCTGGAACTGTCGAGCGACATGAACAGTCCGGCGAACATCAAAGCATTCAATGACCTCCGCGACATGAAGGAGATGTTCTTGAATCATGTGTCTTCAGGCGAGGGCATCTACATGGACATGTTTGATGCAAGCATGGCGTTTGCGGCGCAAGGCGACAACGATCGAGATGAAATCGCTCGCGGTGCAATGGAGTTCGTCGGCGACATCATGAACGAAGCTGCGGACATAGACGCCGAAGAAGGACAGGACGACCCTACGGCCGCGACGCAGCGCGTGATTGACGGCCACAACCACCTCGTAGAAGAGAACGCTAAGCGCCGCAGAATCCTCGAGCAGAAGAAGCAGATCGCTGGCATAAGCGTTCGAAGTTGAAGCGAGCCCATGCAGTCTCGGTCAGCTGTTGAGGCTCAGTCGTACGACCAGGAAGCGGCCCTCGCTGGCTGGGACTCCCCGCATCGTGCACGCCGACTCGTTGAGCGGTTCATCACGCCGGGAACTCGTGTTCTTGACCTCGGTATTGGCACTGGACTCGCTGTCGACGGCTACGCCGAGAAGGGCGCATCCGTCATCGGGATCGACCAAGACCCAGCCATGCTGGAAGCCGCCAGCGCAGTCGCCGGCGAGCAGGGCGAGATGCGCCTCGGCAACATCAACGAGCGCCTCCCCATCAATGATCTTGAAGGTCGTGTGGACGTCGCCCAAGCCGTCGGAGTCCTCGAGTTCACCGAAGATCTCGAAGGCGTCCTTGCGCAGGTGTGCGAAGCCCTGACGCCAGGTGGCAAGTTCGTCTTCACCGTTGAACTCGCTGGAACAGGCGAGAAGCACACATTGAACTTCCCCGAGGGTGTCACGGTGCATCGCCACACGTCTGCCGAAGTATTGGACCTGCTGGACCGAGCCGGACTACGTGTACTGCAGGATCAGGAGTACGCCGGTTACCAGCGAGGGGGTCAGCCCGTTCCCTATGGGCTGTACCTCGCCGAGAAGCTCGAGCGGGCACCCGCGACGCTCTTCGAGCACAAGTCGATCTCTACTTGATGTCTGATGAACTGTCATCGAACGTCCGGCTCGGCAACCGCATCCACAGATCCCCGAAGTAGGTCCTGATCGCCGTCTGCGCACACAAGACCGCTGACTTCGCTACGTAGACGTCTTGCGCCTCGCGCCAGTGGCCACCCTGAACATGTGCCTCGTAGCCCACCCGCTCCAGCGACCCCTCGCCCATCGGCAAACGCCAGTGTCCAAACGGCTTCCGCGCGTCGCAGACGAACTGCATCTGGTCCAGCAGATCCGCGTCAACCAGACCGTGCTCGCGGTGGTGCCCGATGAGCCAGCCGAGCCCACGCTGACGCCAGCCCTTCGGTTCTGGTGGCAGCGCGTACCAACTCTCAAGGAGTGATGCCAGTGTTCGCTCGCAGACGGCCTGAGCGCACATGCTGGCCCCAGCCCAGATGCCCTGCTCGAAGGAGCGCATCGTGGCGTCCCACATCAGGTCGGCTTCCGGGCCCGCCGACAGGCTGTAGCGGCCGCCGTTGGCGACCATCACCTTGTGGTAGGTCTCGTCCAGGAGGGCGCGTCGCTGGTCGATGTCCAAGCGGCGCGGGTCTTGGACGGCGTCGAGCGGCGGAAACAGCTCGTCCTGCGCGCCTGGCTGAGTACTCACTCTCCAAGGTTCCCAGCCACCGACGACATCCGCCCCCGTCTTTCCCAGGGCTACTGCTCGACCGCGTACTGTTGCGCCGTGTCTGGCGATCTCTCCCTCTTCGGCGACGACGAGCCCCATGAGCCGGCTCCGCCAGATCAGCACGTCGAGCCTCCCGCCTCCGACTGGCAGATCGACCTGTTGCGCAAGGCGCTCGATGCGCGAGGACTCACCACTCAAACTGAGCGTCAGGCTGCCATTGAGGGTGCCGCTGAGCGTCCCGTCGAGTCTCTCCGTGCACTGACGCAAGATGAAGCGCTGCGCGTGCTGTCTCGTCTTGGCCAAACGCCCGCGACCCAGAAGGCGGCAGGATCAGCCTGGGACCAGCGAGACGAAGACACCTGGATCGATCGGCTGTAGTGCAACGCGGAGTTCTTACGCCGCAGTGTCAACTGAACGCGCTTCTTCGGCGCCCACTGAGGCGGCGGTCTCACGAAGTACGTCGGAGAGCGAACTGCCAAGAGCACAACAGATCTCGTTGAGAAGGGCGGACGACGCTTCCTTGCGGCCGCGCTCAAGTTGCGAGATGTATCCAGGGCTCACATTGGCCTTAGACGCGAGCCGTCGAAGGGTCAGCCCAGCCTCTACCCGTCGCTTGTGTAGCACCCTCCCCAAGTGCATTCGCAGCAGGATCACGCGCGCCACCGCGTTTAGCTGACGCCCGTCATCGGCAAGTCTTGGTGAGCATTCTCAATAACCCGATCGGTCGCTGCTGCCGCGAATCCACTGCCCGGCACCGCTGAGATCTTCTCTTCCGCAGTAGTGAGGTACTTAGGGGACACGTCGATGCCGATGAACTTGCGGCCGAGCGCGCGGGCTGCGACGCCGGCGTTGCCGCTACCGACGAACGGGTCGAGCACGACATCGCCCGGATCAGTCGAGAGCGCGATGCAGCGTCCTGGGAGTGCGACTGGAAACTGGGCGCCGTGCCCATTGCCGCCAGTCGAAGTTGGAAGGACCCACACATCCGACAGCTTGTCAGACTCGTAGCCGACGCTTCTGCCGCCAAGTGCGGGCTGAACCCGTCGGTAGGCCGTCTTGTCGAACTTCGGCGTCCGGGTTGGCGCCAAGTGCAGGACGTACTCCAGCCCACGGCTGACCCGGGAGTTCTGCGGTTCCGGCAAACTGCTCTGCTTCGCCCACGTGATGACACTCTTGACGTGGTATCCGATCCGGCTGGCCCGCTCGGCAACGCGAGCCGGGATCATGCACTGCTCGCCGTCCTTGAGGTAGGAATGACCAGCACTGTGGCGTCGCGCCTCATGCTCGTGCCATTTCCTGTCGTCCTTACCCTGCATGGCCAGCAGAGCCTCGATCGCGTTGCCACGGATCTGCGTGCGGGTGTTGTAGGAATCCATCAGGTTCCACCAGACGGACGCATCAGGCGTGAGCACCTGACGAAGCTGCCAGAGGATCTGCACCGTGTGCCGCACGAAGCCCTCAGGCGTCTGCTCGTGCCCGTAGGCGCACGTCTCGCCGTCCGCCCAGGCGACCGTGGTCGAGTCGTCGTAGATGCGCATGCCCCAGTAGGGCGTTGACGTCACGACGCACTGGATGCTGGACGGCGCAAGGCGATCAAGAACCTCAGTGACACTACCCGTCTCCAGCGTGTGCGTTTCCACCTCGATGACCTTGGTGGGCTTGCGAGCGAGCTTGGGCCGCGTCAGAAAGTCAAGAACCTGGGAGCGCCTGACGAACGTCTCGCTGTAGGCGTCTTGGTCGAGGAGCCGGAGAACATCACTGACGGACAGCCGGGCACGGTGCCCGACGACTTTGCGGATGAAGGTGATCGACATACCCACAAGGGGCGCGACCTCGTCCGCCTCGAACTGCTCGTCACGCTGCGACCATGCCTCGCGGTCGAGAGCACCGACGGGCGTTTGCGGCTTGATGTCCGGCAGGGTCGTGGTCTGGCGTGGCGGCACGGATCCTGTCCCTTTCGTCGGTTGTTCTACCTTGGCACGACGCAACCCTGTCAGAGGCCCCCGACACTCTCAGAATCGGGGGTTGGACCGTGGACATGCGCGCGCGTTCGGGCATTGCGTGCTCGTCTCGTTCCCTAGACTGCAGCCATGAAGCACGCGACATCAGGCATCTGCTGCCAGCACGGAGACACGTGATGTCGCGCTGCTCCGAAGAGGCGCTCGAAGAGGCACTCCGTCAACTCAGCCAGCACGCTGCCAGCAACAAGTATCGAGCCAACTGGCTGTCGACCTACCTCGCTGCCAAGCGCGCAGAGGCGGCCGGGCACGGCCTCACCATCGCAGGCGTCAACAAGAGCGTCGAGGATCTGTTCGCCCTCATCCCCGACCATCAGAAGGGACGGATCAATCCCTTCATCGATCTCAGCTCCAAGGTGCGCTGGCTGAAGGTGAAGGACTCGGGCCGCAGCACCGTCTGGAACACGGGCACGCGCGACCAGAGCCAGACTGCGCTGTTCAATCCCAGCGCCAGTAACAACGGGCGCGGCTACTTCGGCGAGGGGCTACTACCCAACGCGGCCGACGTAGCCGTCCAGCACCTCGATCAGGACACAACCGAAGATCCGTTGCCGGGCCGGGACGCGCTCGCCGTGCTGGTGACGCGCCACCACGACTGGGACGCGGAGCCGAGTCGAGATGAGCTGCATGCAGCCGCTCAGGACTACCTCGGAATGACGCGGGAAGAGTTCAACACGATCACGGCAGATGTCGAGCTCACCGTCCCGGTACTCGGCTCCCCTGAGTGGTCACCGTCGCTACTGCTGGCCTCAGAACTGGGACCGCCCGAGACCACGTCAACGGAACGCGGTAGCCAGGTCGCCCAGGAACCCCACATCACCGTCGAGGACGTCGAACAGCTCCCCGAGCAGTTCCGCAGTTTCCTCAACCATCATGGCATCGCGACTGAGTCCGACGAGGAGCTGGTCGACCTGCTGGCGGCCACCCTGTCCTCGCAGCTGGTCATCATGGCTGGGCCGAGCGGCAGCGGTAAGTCACTTATGGCCTCAGCGTTAGCCGCGTTCTTTGCGCCGCAGGACCGCCGTGCCCGCCTCGAGTCGTCCCGCTTGCTGGCCAAGCGTGAGGAGTTCTTCGGCTACTTCTCGCACTTGGCCGACAAGACGTTCCAGGTGCTGGAGCCGCTCCAGCTGTTGCTCGACGTCGCGGCCGCTGACGGAACGACGCCCCCGATGGTGGCCGTTGAGGAGGCCAACCTGTCCCCGATCGAGGGCTACCTGTCTCCGCTTGTGCACGGGTTCGGCGGACTGGAAGCCGAAACGCTGGAGATCCCGCTGCACAACCAGGTAGGGAGCGTGAGGCAACACGCCTCGGAACTGGAAGTCCCGAGAGTGCTGGAACTCGGTCCCTACCCGCGGTTCTTCGCGACGATCAACGTGGATGCGGACTCGCCGGCTCCGGCGCGCAAGGTGGTCTCACGTGCGTGCGTCATCCTCATGGAGGCCCCGAGCTTCGACACTGCACTTGCCGCCGCCGACACCCTGGTGCACCCGTCCGTCGAGGAGGGCACCGGGCCAGCGGCGGGTCTTATCGGGAGGCCGACCTTAGCCTTCGATCGCTACAGCGAGACCGGGAGTGACGTCTTCCAGCAGGCGCTAAAGGACCGGGCGGAGATCCTCCGCAGCGTGCTCGGTTCCGACGTTATCGCCCACCGACCGCTGCAGCGCAGTCTCATCTACATGGCGTGGTATGCCGAACTGCTCGGCGCGACAGAGCCGGAACTGGGTGATCCCGTGGTCGAGGCGGCGGCCGACAACGCACTGCTGCACTTCGTGCTGCCCGTGCTGTCGGCCAAGGAGTTCGAGGGCGCCCTGTCTGTGTTCAAGTCAGAACTGCGCAGCGGCGTGCTCGCCCCGAGACTGGCACGCCTTGAGCAGGTGACGAAAGCGCAGCAGTTCGGACCGCCGCCCGACTTCTGGGGTGCGTTGACCTGAGTAGGATTCGCTACGTTCGAGGTGGACGTGAGGTTGCGCAGCATCCCTTGACCGGGCGCCTGCTCACGCCGCTCTTGCCCTATGGACTGGTACTCGAACCCAGTGGCGACGACCTTGTTATCTATGAGCCGCCCGAGCGGGCGCTGGCGGGCACTCTCACGCTGCCGCAACTCGTCGGCCGCGACGTCGAGTTCGTTGAACTGACGATCCCCTCCAACGGCCGCTTTACTCAGGAAGACCTACGGCTGCTGTGGGAGGCGGGCGCCGAACTCAGTTCCTGGCGGCAGGCTCGCATGGCCATTGCGCGGGAAACAGGAACCTTCGGCGCACCCGAAGTCATGGGAACGGTCGAGACGCTGCGGGACTGGCGATCGCTGGCCGCCTGCGCCAACGATGCGGGCACGCTCCTCGCCTCGTGGCCATCGGTGCTGGATCGGCAACAGATATGGCTACCAGTGGGGGTTACCGGGGGCGTCGAGGATCTCATGGGGACCGAGCGCTCTGCTGAGGCCCGAGGCGCGGTGCACGAGCGCGACGATCAGTTGCTCGTATCCCAGAGCGCCCGTTGGCGCGGTGCTCGGCGCAATCTGACCTCAGTCACGATCTCAACCTTGGCCACGACAATCATTGACGTCGTGCGGTCCAGCCTTCCTGAGGATCAGGTGGGGCTGCTTCGGCCCGTCCTTGATCCCATTGCGACGGTGGCGCGCGTGGCCGCTGCGCCGGCCGGCTTCCGTGATCCCGACCCTTCGTCGTGGCCCGCGCCGTTCGTCGCCTTCGCTGCGGCCTGTATGCGGACACTGGCGGAACTGCAGTCCTCTCGTCGCGGAACCGGCGTGGTGCCGTTCCTCGATACCGACGAGCTGTATGAGGCGTGGCTGGCCATCGCGGTGCGACGCGTGCTCGACGCCCGGTTCGGGCCATGGTCCGCTTCGGCGTCCGGCGCGTTGGCATCTTGGGAGTCGGACGACGCGACGATCGAACTGTGGATCAAGCCGGGGATCGCCCGTGGCGGCACGGACATCGCGGGGTCGCGCCTACACGCGCTCGTAGCGGAGGCACTCGCCCCCGACCTGTTGCTCACCGTTACCCGAGGCGAGGTCGCTGCCTTTGCCGTGATCGACGCCAAGTCATGGGCGTCGATGCTGCCAGAGCAAGCACTGGAGCAGAGCGCCAAGTACCTCTACGGCATCCGACGCTCCGACGATCCGACACTCGTCCCTGCAGTAGCGGGAGTCGATCTTGTGACTTGCGCTGTGGCACCGCGGATCGGGGCGTCTGACCTCTCGCGGGTTCGGGTGGTGAGCGCCACGCCGACCAGCGGGCTGGATGGGCTGGACGATCGCATCGGGGAGATCACCGACCAACTCATCGCCTCGCTCGTAGAGCGTGAGCACACGGCCTCCGAGTTCTGAGACTAGGAAGATGCCTCGACCGCCCCGCTGGACACCGACACTGGATGCCGCACGCCGCGAAGCAACCCTGGCCGTCCGGCTCTTCAATGATCCGACTGAGCCGCGCTCGTTCGAGGCTTTCGTCGTCCACATGCACGTCGCCTGGCTTTACCTTCTGCACGCCCGTTTCACCCGTGACGGCATCGACATCCGCTACCGGCGGCGCGACAACCCTCGGCACTTCGAGAAGGCAGACGGCGAACACAAGCGCTGGGAGTTGGCCAGATGTGCCGAGGAACGCTGGGCAGACGCCGACGATCCCGTGCGGCGAAACCTTGAGTTCTTCATCGCGCTCCGCAATCGGATCGAGCACCGCCATGACCACACCGATCGCCAGCTGTCGGAAGCGGTAAGTGGACACGCACAGGCGCTGCTCCTCAACTTCGAGCACGAACTGACCTCGACGTTCGGGAACCAGCACTCACTCGCCACGGTTCTGCGCTTCCCAGTGTTCATTGGCAGCTTTACGTCTGAAGGCGAACGAGCCCTGATCGCGTTGCGCGACCGCCTCCCCGCCGCACTCAAGCGCTTCATCGCCGAGTACCACTCGGGGCTCCCCGAGTCCGTCAGCGGCGACGACCGGTTTGAGCTTCGACTCAACGTCGTTCTGCAGGTCTCGAAGGCATCTGACGCTCTGGCTATCCAATTCACGCGCTGGGACGACATGAGCGCAGAGGAGAAGGCCGCAGCGGAGCTGCTCGGCAAACGCGGTCGGACGATCGTGCGAGAGCAGCAGCGACGGGTGGTTGGCCACGGCCTCATGAAGCCCGGCGAAGCGCAGGAGAAGGTCGCAGAGGCGGTGCCCTACGTGTTCAACAGCCATCACTTCCTGCGATCGTGGCAGATCAAGGGGATACGGCCGCCACAGGGCGATCCGCGCCCGGAACGCACCGACGAGAAGTACTGCGTCTACGACGCGCTGAGCCGCTCCTACGGCTACACCGAGGCATGGGTTAAGTGGCTCATCAAGAACTGCTCAACTGAGAGTGGCTTCCGTGCCGCTACCGGACGGGACCCCAGGCCCAGGACGTGAGCGACGCTCAGGACCTTTGCCTATGCCGGGCGAGCCGCAGCGAAACAGCTTGTCGCGTGATCCCGTACCGATCACCAATCTCGGTCAGGGTTAGACCGGACTCCCTGAGTTGACGCATGTCCTCGGTGACAGCGCGACGAGCCTCCGCCTGTCGAGCGGGGTCCAGCGCGACGCCCGCCGCCTTCAAGCGCGCCAACACCGTGCTGTCCGAGACGCCGTACTTCCGTGCCAGTCGCCAGGACCCGATTCCTGAGCGATAGTCCGCCACCATCGCCTCGATCTCCTCCGGCGTCATCCGCCGCACGGTCGTCACCGTCACCTCCGGTGACACCCACGGCTCAGATCGCCGCCGGGAACGTGCTGACTCGGCCGCCTTGGCGACCCTCACCCCTGGCGCGGAGTGTTTGGAATAGCGTCCCAGTACCTCCGCCACAGGGACGGCGTCGCGGCTCGAGCCGCGACGCCGTTCGTGGTCCCCGGCCGGCCCGGCGGTCGGTGCGGCAGGATCGGACGCCGTGGAGACGTCCCCGCGCTCGTCGGCGCCGATCGGGCCGGACGAGCTCACGCGGATCGCCGCGATGGTGCCCCGCGGCGACGCGGCGCGCTGCGCGTCGCGACCCGAGCTCGCGGGTCGACTGGTCGCCGGCTGCCTGGCCCAGGGCGCGGCGGCGCACCTGCTGGACGGGGTGACCGGCGTGAAGGACGTGGACGTCTGGCTCTTCTACGACACCCGCGGCCTGCGACCGGTGCACGGACTGGCCCGCAACCGTCTCGATCTCGGGCCCTCGGCGCTCGGCCGGCACCCCGACGACCCGCCGCGGTTCACCGGACGGCGGGTCGACGTGATGGCCCGCTCGGTGCCCGACGATGTGCCCGCGAGCGCCTGGCACGATCCGGCCGAGGCCGTGCGGGCCTGGCTCGCCGGGCCCCAGGAGTCGCCGCGCCACCTGCGCCGGCGGCCCGTCGTCCTGCTCTGGCCGGTCGCGCGGCTCGGCGAGATCGTGTGGCGCGGACGCCCGGACGAGCCTGCGGAGATCAGGGGCGCAGCGCGACGGTCGCCGCGGCCAGCGCCGTGATCCGCGCCCAGTCTGCGGCGGCGACGGCGTCCTTCGGCGTGAGCCAGGAGCCCCCGACGCAGGCGACGTGCGGCAGCGCCAGGTACTCCCCCGCGGTGGAGGCCACGATGCCGCCGGTGGGGCAGAACCGGACGTCGGGCAGCACCGAGCCGACCGCCTTCAGGTAGGCCGTGCCACCCGAGGCCTCGGCCGGGAAGTGCTTGACCTCGGTGAAGCCCGCCTCGCGCGCCGCGAGCACCTCCGAGACGGTGGCCGTGCCGGGCAGGCAGGGCACCGCGAGGGCGGCGAGGTGGGCCAGCAGGCCCGCGGTGGCGCCGGGCGAGACGAGGAACCGCGCCCCGGCCGCGAGAGCGGCATCGGCCTGGCCCGGCGTGGTGACGGTGCCGGCGCCGATCACGACCTCGGGCACCTCGGTCGCGATCGCGCGGATGGCGTCGAGCGCGGCCGGGGTGCGCAGCGTCAGCTCGACGACCGGCACCCCGCCCGCCGCGAGGGCCCGCGCCAGCGGCACGGCGGCGGCGACGTCGTCGACCACGACGACGGGCACCACCGGCACGAGGTCGAGCACGGAGCCGGGAGCCGCGGCTCCGGCCTGCTGGTCAGCGAGCACCGACATGGGTCTCCTCCAGGGTGCGGGCGGCCTCGGCGGCCACGCTCGTGCGCGTGCGGGGTCGGGGAGCGGCGGCCGGGAGCCCCGCGCCGAAGACGGACGCCCCCGCGTCGGCGGGGCCGACGGCCCGCCGGAAGGCGGCGAACAGCTCGCGTCCCGTGCCGACCCAGGCGGCGTCGGACGCCGGACCGCCGGTCGGGGCGCGGCCGGAGAGGTCGGCGTCGATCTCGAGCGTGCCGGCCTCGGCGTCGACGGTGATCACGTCGCCGTCGACCACCCGCGCGAGCGGCCCGTCGAGGGCGGCCTCGGGCGTCAGGTGGATGACCGCGGGCACCTTGCCCGAGGCGCCGGACATGCGGCCGTCGGTGACGATCGCGACCCGCTGGCCGCGGTCCTGCAGCACGCCGAGCGCGGGCGTGAGCTTGTGCAGCTCGGGCATGCCGTTGGCGGCGGGACCTTGGAAGCGGATGACTGCCACCAGGTCGCGACCGTCCAGCTCGCCGGCCTGGAAGGCGGCGAGCAGGTCGTCCTGGTCGTCGAAGACCATCGCGGGGGCGGTGACGACGCGGTGCTCGGGCCGCACCGCCGACACCTTGATCACCCCGGTGCCGAGCGGGCCGTGCAGCACGCGCAGCCCGCCGTGCTCGGAGAACGGGTCGTCGGCGGGACGCAGGACGTCGTGGTCGAGGGAGCGCTTCGGCCCCTCCTCCCACGTCAGCTCGCCGCCCCGGAGCACCGGCTCGCGGGTGTAGGCGTCCAGCCCGCGGCCCATGACGGTGAGGACGTCGTCGTGCAGCAGCCCGGCGCGGCGCAGGGTGTGCACCAGGAACGCCGTGCCGCCCGCGGCATGGAAGTGGTTCACGTCGGCCGAGCCGTTCGGGTACATCCGGCTGATCAGCGGGACGACCGCCGACAGCTCGTCGAGGTCGTCCCAGGTCAGGACGATGCCGGCGGCGGCCGCGATCGCGGGCAGGTGGAGGGTGTGGTTGGTGGAGCCGCCGGACGCCAGCAGCGCCACGCAGGCGTTGACGATCGCCTTCTCGTCCACGATCCGGCCGATCGGCGTCGGCTCGCCGCCCTGGCGCGTGATCGCCACGGCCCGCTCGCCGGCTGCCCGGGTCAGCGCCTCGCGCAGCGGCGTGCCGGGGTTGACGAACGACGCGCCGGGCAGGTGCAGCCCGAGCACCTCCATGAGCAGCTGGTTGGAGTTCGCGGTGCCGTAGAAGGTGCAGGTGCCCGCGGAGTGGTACGACGCGGACTCCGCCTCGAGCAGCTCCTCGCGGGTCGCGCGGCCCTCGGCGAAGCGCTGGCGGACGGCCGCCTTCTCGCCGTTGGGCAGCCCGGAGGCCATCGGCCCGGCGGGCACGAAGACGGTGGGCAGGTGGCCGAAGGCGAGCGCCCCGATGAGCAGGCCGGGCACGATCTTGTCGCAGACGCCGAGCATGAGCCCGCCGTCGAACATGTCGTGGGAGAGCGCGACGGCGGTGGCCATCGCGATGACGTCGCGGCTGTAGAGCGAGAGCTGCATGCCGTCGCGGCCCTGGGTGATGCCGTCGCACATCGCCGGCACGCCGCCGGCGACCTGCGCGAGGCCACCGGCGCGGACGACGGTCCGCTTGAGCTCGCGCGGGTAGGTCTCGAAGGGCTGGTGGGCCGAGAGCATGTCGTTGTAGCTGGTGACGATCGCGAGGTTCGGCTTGACCCGGCCCCGCATAGCGGCCTTGGTCGGGGCGGACTCGGCCGCGAAGCCGTGGGCGAGGTTCGCGCAGCCGAGGCGGTGACGCGCGGGGGCGTCCTGGAGGGCGGCGTCGAGCCGCTCGAGGTAGGCGGTGCGGGAGGCCGCGCTGCGGGCGCGGATCCGCTCGGTGACCGCGGCGACGGTCGGATGCACGGTGCGGACGGATCGGGTCATCGGTCGAGCTCCTGCCAGGTTCGGCCGTCGCGCCCGAGCAGGGCGTCGGCGGCGGCGGGGCCGGTGGATCCGGCCGGGTACGGGAGGGGGCGCGCTCCGGCGGCGTCGGCGGCCCGCCACGCCTCGAGGATCGGCGCCACCCAGGTCCAGGCCGCCTCGACCTCGTCGCGACGCATGAAGAGGGTCGGGTTGCCCCGGACGACGTCCATGAGCAGCCGCTCGTACGCCTCCGGGGTGCGGCGTCCGAAGGCCGCGGCGTAGCTGAGGTCGAGCGAGACCGGCTTGAGCCGGATGCCGCCCGGCCCCGGCTCCTTGGCCGTCAGGTGCAGGCGCATGCCCTCCTCGGGCTGCACCAGGATGTGCAGGCGGTTGGCGCTCGGCGCGCCCTCCGCCCCCGGGAACATCGCGTGGGGCGGCTCCTTGAACTGCACCACGATCTGAGAGGTCCGCTCGCTCATCCGCTTGCCGGTGCGCAGGTAGAACGGGACGCCCGCCCACCGCCAGTTGGAGATCTCGGCGCGGATCGCCACGAACGTCTCGGTCGTGGTGGCCCCGTCGGCCACCTCCTCGGCGTAGGCGCGGTCGCCCTGGCCGCTGCCGACGTACTGCCCGCGCACGACGTCGCGATCGACGTCGGCCGGCCCCAGGGGCCGCAGCGCCTGGAGCACCTTGAGCTTCTCGTCGCGGACGTTCTCGCGGCCGACGTAGGTCGGCGGCTCCATCGCCACCAGGCACAGCAGCTGGAGCAGGTGGTTCTGGACCATGTCGCGCAGCGCGCCGGCCTGGTCGTAGTAGCCGCCGCGCTCGCCGACGCCGAGCGACTCCGCCACGGTGATCTCGACGTGGTCGATCCAGCGCGAGGACCACAGCGGCTCGAGGAGCGTGTTGGCGAACCGCGTGACGAGGAGGTTCTGGACGCTCTCCTTGCCGAGGTAGTGGTCGATGCGGAAGATCTGCGGCTCTGCGAAGACCTCGCCGACCGCGTCGTTGATGGCCCGCGAGGACGCCAGGTCGTGGCCCAGCGGCTTCTCGAGCACGACCCGGGAGAGCGGCGTGACCAGCCCGGCGCGGTCGAGCTGCTGGCAGATGGGCCCGAAGAGCGACGGCGCCACGGCGAGGTAGAAGACCCGGACGACGGACGCCGGATCGACCTCGGGGGCGCGGGGCGCGTCGTCCTTGAGCAGACCCGCCAGGCGATGCCAGTCGGCCGGATCGAGCGCGTCGAGCGTCAGGTGGCGCAGCCGGCCCAGCAGGCGCTGGACGGTGGCGGCGTCCAGCTCGGACGCCGGGACGTGCTCGACCAGGGCGTCGGCGACCAGCGCACGGAAGCCGTCGTCGTCGGCCTCGGTGCGCGAGACGCCGACGATCCGGAAGCCGTCGGGGAGCTGACCCTCCCGATCCCGCTGGAAGAGCGCGGGGAGGAGCTTGCGCAGCGCCAGGTCGCCGGTCGCGCCGAAGACGACGAAGTCGGCGTGCTCGGGCAGCTCGGCGGCGGACGGCAGATCGGTCATGTGAACACCGTCGCACCGTCTTTGGATCGATACAAGCATGTTTCGGTTTTTTTCATGCAAAAGTCCCTGGCTAGGGTCCTGCCATGACGAGCGAGAACCGGCGCACCGCCGACGAGGCCGTCGGCACCTCGGCCGGCGCGCTGTTCGAGCTCGTGCGGAGCGCCCGGGCGGTCACCCGCAGCGAGCTCGCGCTGGCGACCGGGCTGTCCCGCACCGCCGTGGCCGCTCGCCTCGACGCGCTGCTGGCGCTCGGCCTGCTCACCGCGGGACCGCAGGTCACGTCCACTGGCGGCCGGCCTTCGGAGTCCCTGCGCGTGGCCCACGACGCCGGCGTCGTCGTCGCCATCGCCATCGGTCGCTCGCGACATCAGATCGGCGTACACGACCTGCTGGGCGGCGAGCTCGGCAGCGTCTCCGCCGAGCACGAGGTCGGCTCCCCGGCCGCCGCGCTCATGCCGCGCATCGTCGCCGTCGCCCGCGACCTCCTGGCGGCGACCGCGTCGGGGCGGACGGTGGTCGGCATCGGCATGTCGCTGCCAGGCAGCGTCGACCCCGAGGAGGTGTGCAGCGTCGGCTCGCCGGTGCTGCCCGGCTGGGACGGCGTGCCGCTCGAGCCGTTCCTCCGAGAGCTGGGCACCGCGCCGGTGTGGCTCGGCAACGACGCCGACGCGCTGGCCCACGCCGAGATCCTCGGCCGCCCCGAGCTCCGCGACGCCCTGGTGCTCAAGGCCTCGACAGGACTCGGGCTGGGCCTGGTGGCCGACGGGCGCATCCTGCGCGGTCACCGCGGCGCGGCGGGCGAGCTGGGTCACTGCCGCGTCCCGGAGGCCGCGGGTCGCGCCTGCCGCTGCGGGGCCACCGGGTGCCTGGAGACCGTCGCCGGCGGGTGGGCGCTCGTCGCCGACCACGCCGAGCGACACCCGGAGGCGGGGCTGCGCCACGTCCGCGAGCTCGTCGACCTGGCGCGGCGGGGCGACGCCGAGGCGCGCGGCCTGATCCGGGACGCCGGGCGGCACCTCGGGCCGTCGCTGGCCTTCGGCGTGAACCTGCTCAACCCCGAGGCGATCGTCGTGGGCGGCGACCTGGTCGGCGCCTTCGACGTGCTCGCGGGCGGCATCCGCGAGACGCTCTTCCCCGCGGCCGGCGAGCTCGCGACCCGCGACCTGCGCATCCTGCCCTCGGTGCACCGGGAGCGCGCGGGCCTGGTGGGCTGCGCGGCGCTCGCGCTCGACCACGCCCTCGCGCCGCACGCGATCGACCTCCGGGTCGCGCGGCGCTGACGCGGGGAGCCGCTCGGCCGAGCGGACGACCCACGACCACGCGACCCGGGCCGGCGGCCAGCGGGGCGCGGCGAGGACGCCGGCCAGGAGCGCCAGCGCGAGGAGCAGGCCGAGACCGGTGGCCACCCGGGACGCCGGCCGGCCCGCGGCGCCGCCGAGGAGGGCGGCGCCCGCGCGGCGGCGCTCGTCGCGCAGCGCCGCGAGCACCTCGCCGACCGCGGGCTGCTCGCTCACCGCGGGCCCGCGCCGGTCGGGGAGGTCAGGACCGTCACGACCGTCAGGACCACGAGGGGCGCGATCGCGACGGTGGCCACGAGCCCCGCGCGCCGGATCCGGCGCCGGGCGCCGAGCGGATCGCCCGCCGCCAGGAGGCCAGTGCCCAGCGCGAGGACGCCGAGCGTGGACGCCAGCGAGCCAGCCGGCCGTGATGCCGCCCAGGAGGTCGTCGCCGCGACGGCGACCAGCAGGGACGAGGACGCCCGGATCGCCTCGAGCGAGCGGCCCCCGCCGCTCGCCGCCCGCCCGCACAGCACGACGGCGGCGCACCCGGCCAGGAGGAGACCCGGACCACCGCCGCCGACGACGATCGGCGGCGCCGAGACGACCACGACGGCGGCCTGGGCCGTCGCCGCCGACGCCAGCAGGCCCCGCATCCCCTCGACGGCCGCCGTCGGGTCGACGGTCGGATCGGCGTCGAGCAGTCGGACGAGGCGCGCGCCCAGACCCGTCTCGCCGAGTCCGCAGGCCAGCGCCAGCCCGACCAGCACGGCCGCGGTCGTGGCGGGTGGTGCGCTCCGGATCGCGCCGAGCGCGTGGCCGAGCGCGACCGCGACGCCGGCGACGAGCAGCCCTCCGGCGACGCCCCGCGTGACCGGTCCGTCGATCCGCCCGGCTCCACCCGGGAGCCGTCGGCCGAGGAGCAGCGCGACCAGGCCGCCCGCGCCGAGTCCGGCGAGGGCCACGCCTGCTGCGGCATCGACGTCCGCCGTCGCGCGGGCGGCGTACGTCGCGGCGAGCGCGGCGGTGGCGGCCAGCACCGCGGTCGCCAGGAGCGCCGAGCGCGTCGCCCTCGCCGACCAGGGGGGCTCGAGCCGGTCGACGACCAGCCCGATCGACGCGACCGGGTCCAGCGGTCGCCGCAGCCGCGGACTCGCCTCGGCGCTGCCGACCAGGCTGAGCACCGCCCCCGGCAGCACGCCCTGGTCGCGCAGGCCGGCGTCCTCGCGGAGCGCGCCGCCGATCGCCGGGAGCAGGCGGGCGTCCTCGATAGGCACGGCGCAGTCGAGTCGCTCGAGGAGCTCGACCAGCAGCTCGCCGACCGGCAGCTCGGCATCCAACTCGAGATCGGCCCGGACCGCTCCGGCCACGATCGACACGGGCAGGACGCGGGACCGCGACTCCTCCCACAGACCCGCCAGCGCGCTCACGGCGTCCCGATCTCAGCCGAACAGGCCCGCGCCGCGCCGATCGGCCGCCGCGTACTCGGCGTCGGCGGTCGCGACGGCGGACCCCGTCGCGGCCAGGAGGGCGCGCAGGTCGTCCATCGCGCGATCCCACGCGGCCTTCGCGGCGTCGTAGGCGGACCGGGCCTCGCCGTCCCACCCGGCGCGCAGCGGCGCGAGGTCCGCCTCGAGTCGCTGCAGGCGCTCCTCGAGCCGACGGACGGTGCGGGCGAGGTCGGCGGCGCCGGCCGCGACGCCGGCGTGACGGACGTGGATGCCGTCGATGGTCATGGTTCTCTCCTCAGCGGTGGGACGGTGGGTGGCGGATGGATCGGGGGTCAGCCGAGCGCGCTGTGGAGCGCCGCCAGCGACGCGGCCTGCTGCTGATCGGCCTCGGTGACCTGCTGCTCGGTCGAGCGCAGACCCGCCTCGAGCCCGTCGAGGGCGGCCACGACCCGGGCGTGACGTTCGCTCCACGCCCGGGCGAGCGCCTGGAAGGCGGTCGCGCCGGCGCCGGACCAGTGCGACCGCAGCGTCTCGACGTCGGCCTCCAGGCCCCGGCCGATCGCGACCAGGTCGTGGTGGGCGGCGGTCACGAGCGTGGCCGCCCGCGAGAGGGCGTGCTCGCCGACGACGAGATCGCCGCCGGACGGCAGGGACGGGACGGGATGGGACATGGGGACCTCCTCGACGGGCCGGGCGATGCGCTCCGGGCCGCTCACGCTCGTCGTTCGACGACACCGGCGCATCCCGTCGTCCCCAGGGCCGCCGCAGATCGCCACCTGTCGCTCACAGGCGAGGTCGGAACGGGGCGATCCCCAGATCGCGGGGCCCGGTGGCGTCGGGCCGCGGGGCAGGGCGAGCGTGGGGGTCCCTGCTCCCCGGAGATGCCCATGCCACCAGCCATCAGCGCCGCCCGCCCCGACGCCCGGGCGTCCGACCCGTCGCCGCCGGCTCCCCCGAGCGCCCCCGAGCGCGACGGGCCGGCGCTCGCGCTGATGGGCGCGCTCCCCCTCCTCGCCGGCACCGGCTCGCTCGCCCTGGTCGCGGGTCGGGGCGGTCGCATGCTGCCGCTCCTCGGGGTCACGCTCCTGACGGCCGCCGTCCTCGTGGGTGCGCAGCTCGGGCGATCCCGTGCCGCGCGGCGGCGCCGGCTCGAGCGGCTGCGCGGCGACTACCGGGCCGCGCTCGAGCAGTGGCGCACCGCACGTGACAGCGGAGCTGGCTGCGAGCCCGCGATGGCGGACGAGTCCCTGCCGGTCGTGGTCGGCACCGGGCTCGAGGACGAGCACCCGGCCCGACCCGCGGTGCCGCCCGACGTCGACCCCGGCTGCCTGCACGCCCTGGAGCGAGCGCTGCGGCTGCCGGGGCGCCGCCTGCCGCGGCTGGCGGACCTCCGCACCACCGAGCGCCTGGTCACGAGCGGTGCAGGTGCTCGCGGCCGAGCGCGGGCGATCGTCGTCGACGCGGCCCGTCGCCATCCGCCCGACCGGCTCCGCATCGCGGTGCTGGCCGGGGACGAGGCCGCGCGCGAGGCGTGGCGCTGGACGGCGTGGCTGCCCCATGCCCGTGCGGCCTCCCCCGAGGCGTCCGAGGCCGCTGCGGCGCTCCCCCGCGACGTCCACCTGCTGCTGGTGGTCGAGGCGGGCGACGACCCCGCAGAGGTCCTGCGTGCCGCGGGGCCGTCGACGACCGTCCTCCGGGTCGATCCGACCGGCCCTGCGTCGCAGGTGGACGAGCCGTTCCTCGATCGCGCCGCCGCGGAGCGGGCGGCTCGGGGCCTGGCACGGGTGGGCGGGGTCGGCCACCGAGACCGTCGGGCGCAGGGCCTGCCGCGGCTGGAGGTGATGCTCGGCCTCGACCCGGCCGGATCCCCGGTGACGCTGGACCTGCGGGAGGCGGCCGACGGCGGTCAGGGACCGCACGGGCTCCTGGTCGGCGCCACCGGATCCGGCAAGTCCGCGCTCCTGCGGAGCCTCGTGCTCGACCTGGCGGCGTCCCATCCGCCCGAGCGCCTCGCGCTCGGGCTGATCGACTTCAAGGGGGGCGCCGCCTTCGCCGATCTCGTAGGCCTGCCCCACGTGGCCGGGCTGGCGACCAACCTGGCCGGCGACCTCGCCCTCGTCGATCGCCTGGCCTCGGCGTTGACCACCGAGGTCGCGGAGCGGCAGCAGCGGCTCAGCGACGCCGGCCGCCTCCCGTCCCTCGGGGCGTGGACGCCAGAGACGACGCTCGTGCACGGCCCCCCGCCGCCCCGCCTGCTGCTCGTCGTCGACGAGCTCGGAGAGCTCCTGGTCGCCCGTCCCGACCTGCTGGACGTGCTGACCGCGCTCGGTCGGGTCGGACGGTCGCTCGGCATCCACCTGCTCGTCTCGACCCAGCGCTGGGAGGAGGGCCGCCTCCACGGTCTCGAGGCCCACCTCTCGTACCGCATCGCCCTGCGCACCTTCTCCGAGACCGAGTCGCGCGCCGTGCTCGGCCTCCCCGACGCCGCGCGGCTGCCGCGGGCCCCCGGCCACGGACTGCTGCGGGCGGACGGGGTCGTCCGCCCGTTCCGCAGCCTCGACCTGACCCGCCCCCGGCCGGCGCCCACCCGCACCGTGCGGAGTCGCCCGCTCGGGGCCGCCCCGTCCGACGCCGGCCACCTCGTCGCCTGGGAGCAGAGGCTGCGGTCGACGGCTGGCTCTCATCCACGGCGGAGCGCGCCGATCTGGACGGCCGAGCTCATCGGGCCCCTCCCGCTGCTCGACCTGCTCGACCCGGACGCCCCGACCGAGCGGCCCGACGGCCCCGACACCGACACCGCCCCCACCGGGATCGTCGCCGTGGGAGTCCGCGAACGCCCGCGCGGCCGGCGGCTCGAGCGACTCGAGATCGATCTCGACCGGGGACGTCACCTGCTGGTCGTCGGCGGCGCGGGCTCCGGCGTCAGCACCGCTCTGCGCTCGATCGCCTGGGCGCACGTGCTGCACCGCGCACCCCGATCGCTGCAGGTGGTGCTCGTCGACCTGGCAGGGCGCGGGCTCGATCCGCTCCGGGACCTCCCGCACGTGACCCTGCGCGCACGGGCCGACGAGCCGGAGGCGCTCGACGAGCTCGCCGCCCGACTCCGGGAGGAGATGCGCGCCCGCGCCGGCGACGGCGCGGACGATCGGCCGGACCTGCTCGTCGTGGTCGACGGCTGGGGCCGCCTCGACGCGCTCGCCCCGCCGGTCGCCGAGGTCCTGCGCGGCCTGCCGACGGCCGATCCGGCGCGCGGCCTGCGCTGCGCGGTCGGCGCCGCCCGCTGGTCGGACCTGCGCCCGGCCGTCCGCGACCGCCTGCGGCTCCTCGCCGAGCTGCGGCTGGGCGATCCGGGCGAGTCCGGCGTCGATCGACGCCGCGCGGGGGACGTCCCCCGCGACCGGCCGGGCCGCGGACTCGACGTCGAGGGTCACGACGTGCTGCTCGCCTGCCCGGGATCGACCGCCGACGAGGCGCGGATGGCCCGGAGCGTGCGGGACGCCTGGCCCGATCACCTGGAGACGCCGACGCCGAGCCGCTCGGCGGTCGCCCCCGGCCGGCAGCGCGTGGCCGCCCGGGCCGACCTCCAAGGCGCGGCCCTCCTCCTCGGCGTCGCCGCCACCCCTGCGGGACCGCAGCTGGTGCGGCTCCTGGCCCCCCTGCTGGTCCGGGGAGCTCGCTCCGCCCGCGCGGACTGCCTCGATCTGCTGGTTCGACGCGCCGTCGATCGCGGTACCGCCTGGCGGATGCTGCGGGTCGGCGGCGCGGCGGCCGGCCCAGCGCCGCCGGAGCTGTGCGTCCCCTGGCTCGACGCGGACGAGCAGGATCCCGCGGCCGCCGAGGCACGGATCGCCGAGATCGTCCGCCACCTCGAGACCCGACCGATCGGTCCCGAGGACGGCGGGGGGCCGCCGGCGCACCCGAGGCTGCTGGTGCTGGCCGACGAGCCGACGCCCGCCCTGCTGCGCTCCCTGCTCCGACTCCGATCACCCGGTGCCGCGGCGTGGGCCACCCTCGTCGTGGGGGGAGGGGCGGACCGCACGCGACCCGCCCCCGGCTGGTGGACGCTCGACCTCGGGCCCCTCGGGGCCCTCGGACCCGAGGGACGCCTGCACCGACCGGCCCACCCCGCGGTGACGATCGGGACGGGCCCGGGCACCGACGTCGACGGGGCCGGCGACGACCTCAGACGTGGGTGTGCGTCCCCGGGGCGCTCACCTTGAAGCTCGGCAGGTCGTCGAGGCTCATCGTGGCCTCGTAGGTGCGCCGGTACCCGGTGTGCGCGATGCGCCAGCCGTCGGGCGTGCGCACGTAGCGGTCCTCGTAGAGCGCGGCGCCCTCGAGCATGAAGCGGAAGGCCTCGACGATCACCTTGTCCTGTAGGTACCAGTGCCCGATGGCGGTGTCGCCGTCCACCTCGATCTCGGGGTGGTGGGCCTGGTGCAGCGTGATCAGGCCCTCGCCGAGCTGGGCGCGCATGTAGCCGACGAGCTCGTCGCGGCTGGCGAAGGTCAGGCCGTTGTAGTCGCCGGTCGCCTCGGGGAGGAAGCACTCCTCGAAGGCGTCCCACTGCTTGGTGTCGAGGGTCCGCAGGTAGCGGTACTTGAGCCGGGCGATCGCGTCGCGATCGTCCTGGAGGTCGATCCGGGGGGAGGTGGTCTGGGTCACAGCCGCAACCTACGCGTGCTCGCCGTCACACACGACGAAAACCGCCTGTAACCGGCTCTCAACCGCCCCGCCATGCGGGCGGCCCACGATGAGTTCACCGACCACCCACGCACCCGGAGGCACCGATGGAGAACCCCACCAGCGCCACGCGCGACCACGCCACCCTGCCCACGCCGCCCACCGACCTGAGGACCCGTCACTCCCAGGCGCTCGCCCGCCTGATGGCCGACCGCGAGGACCTGCGCGGCATCAACGGCTTCGCCGACCTCATCGACGACTCGCTGCGCTGGACGGCCTGACCGACCGCGACCCCGGCCCGACGCGGGACCCGCGGCGACCTGTGCACGAGCACGGCGCCCCGGGCGATCGCGTCGTTATAGTCCGGTCGTGATCTTCAAGGGCGTCGGGGAGGGTCGCCCCTACCCGGACCACGGCATGGCGCCGCGGGACTGGGCGGCCCTCCCGCCCCGGCAGGTGCGCCTCGACCAGCTGATCACCACCAAGGACACCCTGCAGCTGGCTGCCCTCCTCGACTCCGAGTCGACCTTCTACGGCGATCTCTTCGCCCACGTCGTCGCCTGGCGCGGCGAGCTCTACCTGGAGGACGGACTGCACCGCGCGCTCCGAGCAGCCCTGCAGCAACGCACGGTGCTCCACGCGCGCGTGCGCGTCCTCGAGGACGCCTCGTGAGCGGCTCGCACTCCGACCCGACCCCGGGCGGGAGCGGCCTGGGTCCCACCGGCCGCACCGCGACGATCCTGCTCGTCCTGCTCGCGCTGACGGTCGCGGGCTTCCTGTGGGGCGTCTCCGCGCTCACCGCTCCCTTCGGCGGCTCCGGCGGCTCCGGCGGCTCCGCGGGCGACGCCGCCGGCCCGGGGTCGGGCGACGCGACGCCCGCCTGCCGCACCGTCCGCCGGCCGACGGGTCCGACCGTGCGTCCGAGCGACGTCACCGTCTCGGTGCTCAACGCCGGCGCGCCGGGAGGCTCCGCAGGCAGCGCGCTCGACGCCCTCGTGGCCCAGGGCTTCCAGCGCGGGAGCGCCGGCAACTCCGGCGACGGCCAGGCGCCGGTGACGGTCTGGAGCGCCGAGCCCGAATCGCTCGAGACGCGTCTGGTGCTCTCGGCCCTTCCCGACGCCACCCAGGCCGTGCTCCCGCCGGCCGGCGCGCCCCAGGCGGCCGGGGTGATCGTCGTCGTCGGTCCAGGCTTCGACGGGGAGCTCGGCACCGCCCGCTCGTCGCTGCGGGCGACCAAGGCCGTTCGCGTCTGCGGCGACGGCTGACGTCCGGCGGACGGGCCTAGGACCGGCGGCGGGGCCAGGCCCCGCGTCCGGGGCGCGGACCGCTGCGAGGTCCCGCGGCCGGGGCCCCCGGAGCGCCGATCCCGCCGACGGCGCCCGCGGCCGTCCGCTCGGGCCGCGACCACCGCGCCAGCCGACCGTGGCGGCTGACCTCGCGCAGCCGGCGCTCGGTGCGCTCGCGCTCCTTGCGCGCGGTCACGACCAGCAGGTCGTCGCCGCGACGCAGCACGGTGCGGTGCTCGGGCACGAGCGCCTGGCCGTCGCGGATGACCAGGGACACCGAGGCCCCGGGCGGCAGCCGCAGCTCGCCGACCTCGACGCCGTGCAGGCGGGACGCCGGGCTGATGGTGATCTGCAGCAGGTCGGCGGCGATCCGCTCGAGCGGCGCCGCCTCGAGGTCCAGGTCGCGGGGCTCGGAGCGTCGGGCGACGCGCAGCACCCGGGCGACCAGCGGCAGCGTGGGCCCGGTGATCAGGGTGAAGACGACGACCATGACGAAGACCAGGTCGAACAGGCGCTCCGAGCCGGGAACGCCCTCGGCGAGCGGGATCGTCATCAGCACGATCGGCACCGCGCCGCGCAGGCCCGCATAGGAGAGGAAGGCGAGATCGGGCCAGCGCATGGGACGGACGACGGCGCTGGCCAGCACCGAGAGCGGACGCGCCACCAGCGTGAGGACGAGCCCGGCGACGAGCGCCAGACCGACCACCTCGAGCGTGATGCGTCCGGGCGAGAGCAGCAGGCCGAGCATGACGAAGAGCCCGATCTGGGCGAGCCAGGCGATGCCCTCGGAGAAGGAGCGGGTGGCGCCGCGGTGCGGCAGCTCGGAGTTGCCGAGCACGAGCGCGGCGACGTACACGGCGGCGAACCCGCTCGCGTGCAGCGCGGCGGCGATGCCGTAGGCGAGGAGGGCGAGGCTGAGGACGGCGATCGGGTAGAGCCCCGAGGCCGGCAGCGCCGCGCGCCGCAGCACCCAGGCGCCGCCCGCGCCGAGCAGCAGCCCGAGCGCCAGACCCGCCAGCAGCTCGTAGACGACGAGGGCGCCGATCGCCCAGGCCGGCTGGTCCAGGGCGGCGCCGGAGGCGACCAGGGTCACCAGCACCACGGTCGGGGCGTCGTTGAGGCCGGACTCCGCCTCGAGGGCGCCGATGATCCGGCGGGGCAGCGGCACCACGCGCAGCACCGAGAACACGGCGGCGGCGTCGGTGGGCGAGCAGACCGCGCCGAGGAGGATCGAGAGCTGCCACGACAGCCCCAGCACGACGTGACCCGCCACCGCCATCACCGCCACCGAGACCGCGACGCCGACCGTCGCGAGCGACGCACCGAGGCGGACCGACGGCCGCATGGCGCGCCAGGACGTCGTCAGACCGCCCTCGGCGAGGATCAGCACCAGCGCGGCGAAGCCCAGGGCATGGGCCAGCTCGGCGTCCTCGAAGGGGATGCCGAGCCCCGACTCCCCCAGCGCGACGCCCATGAGCAGGTAGAGCAGGAGGCTCGGGAGTCCGGCGCGCGCGGTGACGCGCACGGCGAGGACGGCGGCGAGGGTGACCGCGGCGCCCCACAGCACGAACTGGTCGAGCTGGTGGACGTCGAAGGTCATGTCACCTCTCGGGTGGCGCTGGCCGGCTGTGGGGGCTCAGCCTAGCGAGCAGGACGCCGCGGCCTTCCGTCGCGCAGAACTGGAACGTGTTCTAGATTGGTGCCATGAGCGGCACCACGATCCCGTCCGTCGTCCCGGCCGACACGCTGCCCCCCGACGTCGAGCGCTACGACGTGATCGTCGTGGGGTTCGGGATCGCGGGCGGCTGCGCGGCGCTGGAGGCCGCCCGGGCCGGAGCCCGCACGCTGATCCTGGAGCGGGCCGCGGTGCACGGCGGCACGACCTGCATGGCCGGCGGTCACTTCTACCTCGGCGGCGGCACCGCGGTGCAGAGGGCGACCGGGCACGAGGACACCCCCGACGACATGTACGCCTACCTCGTCGCGACCAGCCGCGACCCCGAGCACGACAAGATCCGCGCCTACTGCGACGGCTCGGTCGAGCACTTCGAGTGGCTCGAGGCCCTCGGGTTCGAGTTCGAGCGCTCGTACTACCCGCACAAGGCGGTCATCCAGCCCGGCACCGAGGGCCTGATGTACACCGGCAACGAGAAGGTGCACCCCTACCGCGATCTGGCCCGCCCCGCACCGCGCGGCCACAAGGTCCCCGTGCCCGGCGACACCGAGGGCGCCCGGATCGTCGTCGACCTGCTGCGCGACCGCTGCGCCGAGGCCGGCGTCGAGGTCCGCTACGAGACCGGGGCGACCAACCTCGTCCTCGACGGCGAGGGGCGGGTCCGCGGCGTCGCCTGGCGACGCTTCGAGGAGACCGGCGTGCTCGCCGCGGACGCCGTCGTGATCGCGGCCGGCGGGTTCGTCATGAACGCCGACATGGTCGCCGCCCACACCCCGGCACTGGGGTCGAAGCTGTTCACCCTCGGCTCCACCTACGACGACGGGCTCGGCATCCGCCTGGGCGCCTCGGCCGGCGCCGAGCTCAAGCACATGGACCAGCCGTTCATCACCGCGCCGTTCTACCCGCCCTCCAGCCTGGTCAAGGGGGTGATCGTCAACAAGGACGGGCAGCGGTTCGTCGCCGAGGACTCCTACCACTCCCGCACCTCCTACCACGTCATGCACCAGCGCGACGCGACCGCGTACCTCATCGCCGACAGCGCCCACATGGGCGAGCGCGGCATGCCGCTGGCCAAGCTCGTCGACGGGTTCGACACGATCGAGGAGATCGAGACCGCCCTCGATCTGCCCGCCGGGTCGCTCGTCGCCACCATGGCGCGCTACGACGAGCACGCCGCCCGCGGCGAGGACCCCGACTTCGGCAAGCACCCCGACTGGCTCGCCCCCCAGACCGAGGGCCCCTGGGGCGTCTACAGCCTCGCCCTCGGCGAGGCCCTCTACGCCGGGTTCACCCTCGGCGGCATCGCCACCACCCTCGACGGCCAGGCCCGCCGCCCCGACGGCACCGTGATCGAGGGCCTCTACGCCGCCGGCGCCTGCGCCTCCAACATCGCCCAGGACGGCGCCGGCTACTGCTCCGGCACCCAGCTCGGCGAGGGCTCCTTCTTCGGCCGACGCGCCGGGCGGCACGCCGCCGTCCGGCGCGGGGCTGCCGTCGGCTGACCAGCGCAGGAATCCCCGGATATCCGGGGAAACCGGACGTTGTCAGGGGAAGTTTCCCCTGACAACGTCCAGATTCCCCTGACCAGTCGCCTCGATCAGCCCGGCGGGACGACGTCGGCCGGGGAGGCGGCGGCCACCAGCAGCCGCCGCAGCACCTTGCCGGTGGCGTTGCGCGGGAGCACGTCGACGATCCAGACCTCGCGGGGCACCTCGTGGCGGGCGAGCCGCTCGCGGGCCAGCGCACGCAGGGCGTCGGGGTCGGGAGCGGAACCGGGACGCGGCACGACGACCGCGCGCAGCCGCTGCCCGAACTCCTCGTCCGGCACCCCGACCACGACGGCCTCGTCGACGTCCGGGTGCGCCGCCAGCAGCGCCTCGACCCGACCGGGCATCACGTTCTCCCCGCCGGAGACGATCATGTCGTCCTCGCGGCCGTCGACGTGGAGCAGCCCGTGGGCGTCGACGTGGCCGACGTCGCCGGTGGAGACGTAGCCGTCGACGACCTCCTTGCCGGAGCCGTCGGTGTACCCGCCGAAGGCGAGCAGGCTGCGCACGAAGATCGTGCCGCGCTCGCCGCGCGCCACCGGCCGCCGGTCGGCGTCCAGCACGCGAATGCGGGCGCCGGCGGGCGGGCGTCCGACGCAGCCGGGGGCGAGCGCGAGCTCGTCGGGACGCGCCACCGCGGCGACGCCCACCTCCGTGGAGCCGTACATGTTGTGCAGCACCGGCCCGAGCAGGGCGTGGGTGCGCCGGCACAGGTCCGCGGGCAGGACGGAGCCGGCCGCGTAGACCCGGGTCAGGGACGCGAGTGCGGCCGGGTCGGGGTCGAGGGCGAGCAGGCGGTGCAGCATCGTCGGCACCAGGACGAGCGCGTCCGCCCGGGTGGCGGCGATGGTGTCGCGGCAGCGGGCGGCGTCGAAGCGTCGGGCCAGCACCACCCGGCAGCCCGCGGCCAGGGCCAGCACGAGCTGGGAGAGCCCGGTGCCGTGGAAGACCGGGGCGGCCATGACGACCGTCCCGCCGCGGGGGAACGGCAGCCGGTCGAGTACCTGCGCGCTCTGCAGCGGCGAGACGCGTCCGCGGGGCGCGCCCTTGGGCACCCCGGTGGTGCCGCTGGTCATCACCACCAGCCCGCCGGAGCGACGCGGGAGCGGCAGGGGCGAGCGCTGCCGGCGAGGGTCGGCCGCCGCCCGGGCGAGGAAGCCCTCGGCGCCGTCGAGCAGCAGCGCGCCCGGCCGCGGTGCGGGGGACGACCCGAGCGCCTCGGCGACGACGGAGGCGGAGCCCTCGTCGTGCAGCACCAGCGCCACGCCCTCGCGCTCGAGCACGGCGGCCAGCTGCGGCGCCGCGGAGCCGGTGTTGAGCAGCACCACGCGGAGTCCGACCAGCCCCGCCGCGCCCAGGGCGACCACCGCGCCACGGTGGTCGCGGGCCAGCAGGCCGACGACCGACGGCGCCCCGAGCGGACGGTCCTCGGGCAGCACCGCCAGCAGCTCCTGCGCGAGCGCCTCGGACGCCGCGTCCAGGGCGCCGTAGGTCAGCTCGCCGTCGTCGTCGAGGAGCGCGACGGCGTCGGGATGGCGTCGTGCGCCGCGCCGCACGACCGCGGCCACGGGCCCGAGACGCTCGGTGTCGCGGGCGGTCCGCAGCGTGTCGAGCGGACGGGTCGGCTCGACGAGCCGCTCGCGCACCAGCACGGCGGCCGCCGCCGCGGAGCCGCGCAGGTCGAGCGCCGCCTCCCGGACGCGCGCCGCGCCGGGGGCGCTCACCGTCCCCGCCAGACCGGGTCGCGCTTCTCGGCGAAGGCGGCGACGCCTTCCCGCGCGTCGTCGCTCAGCACCACCGGGGAGGCCAGCTCGCTCTGCCGCTGGAACCCCTCCTCGGCGCTCCACCCGGGGGCCTCGTCGACGATCCGCTTGCCGACGCTCACCGAGAGGGGGGCGTTCGCGGCGATCCGCAGCGCGAGGTCGAGCGCGACGTCCAGCGCCGTGCCCGCGGGCACGAGCCGGTTGACCAGCCCGAGCTCGGCGAGCCGCGCGGCCGGCAGCGGGTCGGCCACCAGCGCGAGCTCCAGGGCGATCGGCCGGGGCAGCCGCACCGCGGTGCGCCACAGCCCGCCGGCCGCGGCGAGCAGCCCGCGCTTGGCCTCGGGGAGCCCGAAGACGGCGTCCTCGGCCGCGACGACGAGGTCGGCGCAGAGCGCGAGCTCGAACCCTCCGGCCAGCGCGGGCCCCTCGACGGCGGCGATCGTGGGCTTCGTCGGCGGCTCGGCGGTCAGTCCGAGCGGCCCGCGTCGGTCGGTCACGGGGATCTCGCCGCGGTGGGCGCCGGCGAGGTCCATCCCTGCGCAGAAGGTGCCGCCGGCCCCCGTCAGGACGATCGCGCGCACCGAGGCGTCGGCCTCGGCGTCGTCGATCGCGCGCTCCAGTGCCAGCGCGGTCGGACGGTCGACCGCGTTGCGGACGTGCGGCCGGTCGAGCGTCACGACGAGCACCTCGCCGCGGGGGCCGTGACGCTCGGTGCGCACCGGCGCGGGCGGCGGCTCGGGCAACGGCGCACGCGTCTCGTCGACCACCACCGGCCGACCCTGCTCCCAGCGGATCGTGCGGCGCTGGAGCCCGTCGGCCTCGGCGAGCGCCACGTCGTCCGGGTGCTCCGAGCGCAGCAGGACGCGGGCGCCGTCGTCGGTGAGCACGCTCAGCACGACGCCCTCGGCGGAGCCGTCGCGCCGGTACGGCACCGTGAGCGCCTCGACGACGCCGGTGCCCTCGAGCTCGGTGCGCACCGGCCGCGCCGGGGGCCGCTCGACGACCGGCTTGAGGTGCGCGAACGGGCGCTCGGGCGGGGTGGCGGAGTAGAGGCCGAGCGCGTGCTTGGTGGCGTACCAGCCCAGCGAGGAGGAGAGCCCGATCTCGTCGGGTCGCTCCCGCAGCAGCGGGACGAGCGTGGCCACCGCGTGCGTGCCGTAGTCGTTGCCCGGCCCGCCGGCGAAGGTGAGCCCGCCGGTGACCGTGAGCGGACGGGCCGGGTCCTGCCAGGGCAGGCCGAGCGCCTGCGCCCCGAGCTGCACCGCCGCCGGGAAGCAGGAGTAGAGGTCGACCGGCCCGAGGTCGGCGGCGGTGACGCCGGCGTGCTCGAGCGCGGCCGCGCCGATCGCGGCGATCGCGGGGGACGCGGCGAGGTCGGCGCGCTCGGCGACGAACCACTCGTCGGTGGCGGAGGCGCCGGCGTGCAGGAACACCCAGCGCTCCTGCGGGACGCCGGCGGCCTGCGCGGCGGCCGCCGACATGACGACGACGCCGGCGCCGAGGTCGACGGTGAAGTTGGCGCACATCAGCTTCGTGTAGAGGCCGCTGACGGCGCGGTTCTCGGGCGTGGGCGTGCCGATCTCGGCGGCCGAGCGGGCGGTGGGGTCCCAGGCGTGGGGGTTGCCGGCGGCCACCTGCGAGAAGCGCGCCCACAGGTCGGCGATCGCGGCCCGGTGCTCGGCCGGCGCCACCCCGGCGTCGCCCGCGGCGCCCTCGAGCGCCGACTCCAGGAGCGCGTAGACGTAGATCGGGGCGCCGAGGCCGACGGCGGTCTCCGCCTCGTGGTTGGCCGGCCGGTCGACGCCGATGACGCGGCCGGGCGCGGCGTCGTCCGGCTGGCGGGTCCAGTCGGGCTGGCGGCCGTCCCGCTGGAGCGCCGAGACCGTGGCGCCGGCCTCGGCGCCCGACACCAGCACCACGTGGGCGGCGCCGTCGACGACCTGCTGGGCTGCGTCGTTGAGCGCGAGCTGGGCGCCGTCGCCGCCGTAGGGCGAGGTCTGGACGGTGGCCGCGGCGTCGGCCCCCACCGCGGCCGCGACCAGGCCGGCCTGGTCGCCGTAGGTCCAGGACGCGCTGGGCACGGCGTAGACGAGGTCGGCCGAGGCGAGCAGCGCCTCGGCGCCGAGGGCGGCGGTCGCGTCGGCGGCGGCCGCCCGCAGCGCGCGCACCGCCAGCGCGACCGGGTCGGCGTCCGGGTCGGGTTGGCGCTGGGTCACCTGGCCGACCCCGACCACGACCGGGGTGCGCGGGTCGAGCAGGCGGCCCGTGCGCACGTGGAGCACCGGCTCGTCCGACACCCGCAGCCGCGCGACGCCGTCGGCGTCGAGCAGCTCGGCGAGCGCGGCGAGCGACTCCCCGAGCGCCACCTCGACGCTGCGCACCGCCGTGAGACCGACCGGCCCCTTGACCGGCGGGCCGTCCAGCGCGCCGTCGAGCCGGACCACCGTGCCCGCCGGGCCGGCGGCGGCGAGGCTCGCCCACAGCCCGACGGTGATGCCCATCGGCCCGGTGCCGCGCAGGGCGAAGCCGTCGGGGCCGGCGGCCTCGACCCGCCAGCGGGCCTGGGCGGGGATGTCCATGAGCCGGATCTGCTCCACCAGCTCGGCGCCGACCGCCTCGGCGTCCAGCCGCGCCGGACGCTCGCCGCGCCAGCCGACGTGCAGGGTCAGCCAGGCGTGCCGCTGCTCGAGGTCGGCGAGCAGCTCCGCGACCGCCTCCGGAGGCGCCGGGACGAGCCGCTGCGCGCTCACCTGCCGGGCGTAGCCCTCGACGCCGGCCGGCGCAGGCAGGGCGGGTGCGCCCTCGAGCGGGACGTCGGACTCGGTGGACCCGCCGCCGAGCGCGGCCGGCAGCCGGCTCTCGACGGCCAGCCGCGCGGTCGTCGCGAGCACCGGCGCGAGCACGCGGGCCTGCGCGGGCAGGCTGCGGACCGTGCGCGCGAGGCGGTCGAGCGGGGAGCGATCACGGGTCATGGGGCACCTCTCAGCGACATACCGTCCGATCGGACTGTTTTGTAGTCTGCGGTGCCGCAGGACGCGGGGCAAGCCCGTCCCATCCGCTGGTCGGCCACTACCGTGAGCCCGTGGCCGCCCCCCGACGCACCCAGCAGGAGCGCTCGGCCTCCACCCGCGCCCGCCTGGTCGACGCCGCCTTCGCCTGCCTGCTCGACGGCGGGTACGCGGCCACGACGCTCGGCGCCGTCCAGCAGCGCGCCGGCGTCGCCCGGGGCACGCTGCTGCACCACTTCCCGACCCGCACCGCGCTCATGCTCGGCGTGCTCGACGACATCGCCGGACGCCGGCTCGCCGTGCTCGCCGCCGCGCCGAGCGGGTCGGCCGGGCCCGCCGACTGGGACGCCCTGGTCGACCTCGTCTGGGACGACCTGCGCAGCCCGGCCTTCAGCGCGGCGCTCGAGCTCTGGGTCGCCGCCCGCACCGACGCCGAGCTGCGGGCCGCGCTGGTGCCCGTCCAGGAGCGGCTCTTCGGCACGGTGCACCGCAGCGTCACCGCCCTGGTCGGCGACGCCGACCCCCGCGTCCCGACCCTCGTGCAGTTCAGCATCGACCTGCTCACCGGATCCCGGCTCGCCGGGCTGCTCGAGGAGCGCGCGGGCACCCCGGCGATCGTCGAGCGGTGGCGCCGGGCGCTGCCGCTGCTGGCCGCCGCCCCCGATCTGCTCTGAGCGCCGACGACCCCGCGCGCCGCGGCCGGGCTCAGACCACCCGCACCGCGACCAGCGCCACGTCGTCGTCGCTGTGCCCCACGACCTCGGCGAGCAGCTCGTCGACGAGCGCCTCGAGGTCGTCGAGCGGGCCGATCGCCGCGCGCAGCTCCAGCCAGCGGCGCAGCCACTCCATGCCGGCGTCGAAGGGCTCGCCCCGCCGCTCGACCAGGCCGTCGGTGAACATCAGCAGGACGCTGCCGGGCGTCAGCGCGACGTCGTGGCAGCTGCGCTCGATGCCGGGCGCCACGCCCAGCAGCGGCTCGGGCTCGGAGTCGAGGAGCCGGACGCGGCCGTGCGCGTCGACGAGGAACGGCGGCGGGTGGCCGGCGTTCGACCAGGTCAGGCAGCGCCCTCCGGAGACCTCGCCGACCCGCGCCAGAATCGCGGTGGCGACCGCCGGCACCGCCAGCGTCGCGAGCGTCCGGTCGAGCCGCTCGAGCACCACCGACGGCGGGCCGTCGGTGGTGCAGGCGATGCCGCGCAGCAGGTTGCGCAGCTGGGCCATGCCGGCGGCCGCCCGGCTGTCGTGGCCGGCGACGTCGCCGACCGCGAGCATGAGGTCGCCGTCGGCCAGCCGGAAGGAGTCGTGCCAGTCGCCGCCGACCTGCGCGACGTCCTCGGCCGGCTGGTAGCGCACCGCGAGGTCGAGGCCCGGCAGGTCGAAGGACGGCATCGTCAGCAGGCTGAGCTGGAGGGTGCGCGAGAGCGCCCGCTCGGCCGCCGCGGTGCGCCGCTCGCGCGAGATCGTCTCGACACGGTCCAGCGCGCCGCCGATCGTCGCGGCCACCAGCCGCAGGAACTCCTCGTGCTCCTCGTCGAGCACCAGCATCGGGCTGGGCCGCACGACCAGGTCGGGACGGTCGACGGCCTCGGCGTGCACGGCCGCCTCGGCGAGGTCGGCGCCGGGCGTGAGCGCGAGCCAGACGACGGCGCCGTCGGCCCGCTCGTCGACCAGCAGGTCGCGGTGGCCGAGCGGGGCCGAGGGCGCGATCGGCAGGCGGGGGTCGACCAGCCCGGGATCGGCGGCGGGACGCACGTCGGCGGCCACCAGGTCGTCCGGGCTGTCGCGCAGCACGTGGAGCGCCTCGACGAGCACCTCCTGGGGCTCGCGGGCGCTCGCCACGGCGTCGCCGAGGCGGGTGACCAGCGCGAGCCGCCGCTGGCTCAGGGCCCGCGGGGTGGTCTCGACGACGACGTCGATGATGCCCTCGACGCCGTCGGGGCCGACGACCGGCGAGTAGGCGAAGGTGAAGCGGCACTCCTCGAGGAAGCCGTGCCGGACGAGCGGCACCAGCGAGTCGTCCAGGAGGACGGCCTGGCCGGTGTCGCGCACCGTGTGGATGAGCGGCTCGAGCTGGTCGTAGGCCTCGGGGAAGATCTCGAGCACCGTGCGTCCGAGTGCGGCGGGGTGCTTGTCGCCGATCAGACCGACGTACGCCTCGTTGTAGAGCAGCACCTCGTCGGGCCCCCAGATCAGCGTGATCGGGAAGCGGATGCGCAGCATGAGCGCGACGGTGGTGCGCAGCGTGGTCGACCACGCCGCCGGCGGGCCGAGCGGGGAGGCGGCCCAGTCGACCGCCTCGTAGTCGGCCCGCAGCTCGCCGGCCGCGCGGAAGAGCGGGTCGGACACGTGTACACGCTAGGGCCGAACGGGCGTTCGGAGAGCCTCCGCGGCCCGATCCGGGCTGTGGGAGCGCGAACGCCACCCGGTCGGGGGAGGAGCGCATGGACCGCAGGCCGAGCCGACGCGCCCGGGGAGTCGCCGCGCCGCGCGGGCTACCCTGGCGCCGGAGCCGGACGTCCGGCCCTCGCCGCGGAGGAGGATCGATGTCCGAGCGCACCACCGGCCGGTCCGACCGCGGCGACCGCCTCGACCGGGCCTCGCGCATCCGTGCGCTCGCCGGACGCGTGCGGCGGACCCCCGAGCGTCCCTCGACGCTGCCCGCCGCGGCCGCCCCGGAGCCCGTCGAGCCGCGCAGCAGCCTGATCGACACCGCGGTCTACCTCGACGGCGATCGCGTCGACTCCCCCGACTCCCTGGCCGGCACCTACCGCGCCCTGCACGACCACCCCGGGGCCGTCGGCTGGATCGGCCTGTACCGACCCGACGACCACGAGCTGGCGAGCCTGGCCCACGAGTTCGACCTGCACGAGCTCGCGATCGAGGACGCCATCACCGCCCACCAGCGGCCCAAGCTGGAGCGCTACGACGACACCCTGTTCGTCGTCCTGCGCGCGGCGCGCTACCTCGACGACGTCGAGGAGGTCGAGTTCGGCGAGGTGCACCTGTTCGTCGGGCCCGACTTCGTCATCTCGGTGCGGCACAGCGAGGCGCCCGACCTCTCGGCGGTGCGCCGACGCCTGGAGTCCAACCCCGACCTGCTGCGGCTGGGCCCCGAGGCGATCCTCTACGCCATCCTCGACCGCGTCGTCGACGGCTACGCCCCCGTGGTGGCCGGCCTCGAGAACGACATCGACGAGATCGAGACCGAGGTCTTCCAGGGCGACCCGCGGGTGTCGCGGCGCATCTACGAGCTCAGCCGCGAGGTCATCGAGTTCCAGCGCGCGACCCGCCCCCTGGCGGCCGTCGTCGCGGCGCTGACCGCCGGGTTCGACAAGTACGGCACCGACGAGGAGCTGCAGCGCTACCTGCGCGACGTGGAGGACCACCTGACCGTCGTGATCGAGCAGGTCGACGGCTTCCGGCAGCTGCTGCGCGACATCCTGACGGTGAACGCCACCCTCGTCGCCCAGCAGCAGAACGAGGAGATGAAGGCGCTCTCGGAGGCCAGCATCGACCAGAACGAGGAGGTCAAGCGGATCTCAGCCTGGGCCGCGATCCTCTTCGCCCCCACCCTCATCGGCACGGTCTACGGCATGAACTTCGACGTCATGCCCGAGCTGCACTGGCACTACGGCTACCCGTTCGCCCTGGCGATGATGCTGCTGGTCAGCCTGGTGCTGTACCTGGTCTTCCGCCGGCGCGGCTGGATCTGACCGACCCCCTCCACTCGGCCGGCGCCGCGCCGACCTGAGCGATCCCCGCCGGATCGGCCCACCGGGCCAGACCGTTGCGTCTCTTCACTGAAGTCCGGGCCGCGGCTGCCGATGGGGGCACACGTCGGACCTCTCCACCCCCCCGAACCGGACGAGGTCGACGCCCCCGTGCTCCCTCGAAAGGCCCTGCCGTGCGCCGATCACTCCTGCTGCTGTGCGCCCTGACCGCCCTCGTCACCCCGGCGGCGGGCGTCGTCCCGCTGTCCAGCGCGTCCGCCGACGCGCACTCCGCCGGCCTGCGGGTCGGCGTGCCGGCCGACCCCGCCGTCCGCGCGGCCGCGGCCGCGGCGAGCTGCCCGGGCGCCGCCGAGGCGGTCCGGCCCCGCCCCGCGGCGGAGGTGATGCGCACCAGCCCGCGCCGCTACGCCCGCGCCCGCGCCGTCACCGGCGACGCCCGCCTGCGGACGCTCGCCGCCGACCGCGGGCTGCTGCTCGACGGCTGCGGCCGGCCGCTGTACGCGGAGCGGCGGCTCTCCGCCGGCGCCCAGGCGCGCCTGGCCGCGGCCGATCGTCGCGCCGTCCCCCGCTCGCAGCGCACCGCGATCGCGCGCCGCCCGCTCGCCGACACCTTCCGCCTGCAGTCCCGTCCCGAGGCACGACGCACGCTCTACCTCGACTTCACCGGGCTCACCGTCTCCGACACGGTCTGGAACGACTCCTACAACGGCGGCCAGCCGATCAAGGTCCCCACCTTCTCCAGCGACGGCAGCAGCGCCTTCTCCAACGACGAGCTGGCCACGATCCAGCGCGTGTGGCAGATCGTCGCGGAGGACTACGCGCCGTTCGACCTCAACGTCACCACCCGGTGGCCGGGCACCGCGGCGCTGGACCGCTCCTCGGACGCAGACCAGGTCTACGGCGCCCGCGTCGTCTTCGCCGGCGGCAGCAACCCGGTCTTCGAGTCGTGCCGGTGCGGCGGCCTCAGCTACGTCGACGTGTTCGACGCCGCCGGCCCCGACCACGAGCGCTTCCAGCCGGCCTGGGTCTTCGTCAAGGGCGTGGGCGACAGCGCCAAGACCCTCGGCGAGGCAGCCGCCCACGAGGCCGGCCACCTCTTCGGTCTCTACCACGACGGCACGCCGAGCGAGGGCTACTCGGTCGGCGCCCGGCCCTGGGCCCCCATCATGGGCGCGAGCTACTACGAGCCGATCACCCAGTGGTCGCGCGGGGAGTACGCCGGCGCGAACCAGAAGCAGGACGACGTCGAGGTGATCGCCGACGGCGGCGCCCCGCTGCGTCGCGACGACGTCGGCGACACCGCGCTCGACGCGGGCACGCTGTGGCCGGGAGCGCGGATCGACGGGGTGGTGTCGAGCCGCACCGACGTCGACGCCTTCCGGTTCATCGCCAGCGGCCCGACGACGGTGTCGGTCATGACCGCCGCCTACGCCGACCTCGACGCCCGCCTGCGCGTGGCGACGCTGGACGGCACGACGGTCGCGGTGTCGAACCCGTCCTCCGGGTTCGTCAGCCCGTCCACCGCCTCGGGCCTCGACGCCTCGGTCTCCTTCACCGCGCCGACCCTCGGCGGCGCGTACGTCGCCTACGTGACCGGCGTCGGCGACGGCGACCCCTCGCGTCCGGGCGGGTACTCCGACTACGCCTCGCTCGGCCACTACGAGATCGGCCTCAGCACCGGCTCGCTGCGGATCAAGCCGCTGCGGCTGCTGACCGGGAAGGCCCCGGTCGCCCTCGCCGGCGAGCGCTACTCCACGCGCCCGGTGACGGCGCGCGGCGGCCGCGGCCCGTACCGGTTCGCCGGCGCCCGGCTGCCCGCGGGCCTGCGGATCTCCGCGCGCACCGGGGCGATCAGCGGGACGCCGCGCGAGGCCGGCACCCGACGCGTCGTCGTGACGGTCACCGACCGCACCGGAGCCCGCGCGCGCACCTCGGTGGCGCTGCGGGTGCGGCCGAAGGAGATCCCGTTCGCCTTCACCACCCCGACCCTGCTGCCCTCGCTCACCAGCGGGAAGCCCGGCCAGGTGTCGGTCGAAGTGCGCGGCGGCACCGCGCCGTACACGTTCCGGCTGGGCCCGGGCTCGCCGGGCGGCGTGGGCCAGCGGACGTCCGGCTCCACCTTCACGATGTCCGGCACGCCCTACGGGCTCGGCCAGCTGACGATGAACGTGATCGCGACCGACGCCACCGGCGCCGAGATCCAGCGGAGCTTCATCCTGCCGATCGTCCGCTGAGGACGGCCGGGGCGCGCGCGGCCCGCGCGCCCCGGCGTCAGCCGACGAGGAGCCGCATGACGGCCGCGAGCCCGCCAGCCAGGCCGGCGGCGCCGAGGAGGAGCGCGGCGCCGCCGCCCGCGAGGGCGGGCGGCGCGGGCACGGGCGGGTCGGTGAGGGTGGCCATGTCCTCAGCGCACCTCGGCCTCCGCCTCGGCACCAGGCCCGCCGACGGCTCCCGTACGGCCCCCTGACGGATCCCTGATCCACCCGCGCGGACGCCCGGCCGGGCCGACCCGCGGCCTAGCCTGGCGGGCATGAGCACCCGCCGCGTGGTCCACGCCCCGTCCGCCGACGAGCAGCGCAGCCTCTACCCGCTGCTCACCGCGGTCGTGGTGCCGCGGCCGATCGCCTGGATCTCCACCGTCGACGCCGACGGGGTGGGCAACCTCGCGCCGCACTCGTTCTTCACGGTCGCGTGCGCGAACCCCGCGATCGTCCAGTTCACCTCGGTCGGCGCGAAGGACACCCTGCGCAATGTGCGGGCGACCGGCGAGTTCGTCGTCAGCATGGTCAGCGAGCCGCTGATGGACGCCGCGAACGCCACCGCGGCGCCGTACGCGGCGGAGGTCGACGAGGCCGAGGCCGTCGGCCTGCGGATGGAGCCCAGCGCCACGGTGCGGCCGTTCCGGGTCGCCGACTCCCCGACGTCGCTGGAGTGCCGGCTGCACTCCACCCACGAGCTCGGCGACTCCACGATCGTGCTCGGCACCGTCACGGCCGTCACCGTGCTGGAGACCGCGCTGGACGGCGACCACCCGACGATGGCCGCGCTCGCGCCCGTGTCGCGGCTCGGCCGCGACGAGTGGGGTCGGCCGCCCGAGGTCGTGCGCCTCGCGCGGCCGACCACCGCGTAGTCCGGGCCCCAACGGACCGGGGAGGTCAGTCGGCGCGGTTGATCATGCCCGCGCCGACGGTGACGCCGGTGGCCTCGTCGACCAGGATGAACGAGCCGGTCGTCCGGTTCTTGCTGTACGGGTCGCACAGCAGCGGCTGCGTGGTGCGCAGCTGCACGCGGCCGATCTCGTTGAGCCCGAGCTCGCCGGCATCGGGGTCGCGGTGCAGGCTGTTGACGTCGAGCCGGTACTGGATGTCCTTGACCAGCGCCCGCGCGGTGCGGGTCGTGTGCTTGATCGCGAGCTTCTGCCGGGGCTTGAGCGGCGTGGTGGTCATCCAGCAGATCATCGCGTCGATGTCCTGGCTGGGCGTCGGCGCGTTGCGCACGCGGGCGATCATGTCGCCGCGCGAGACGTCGACGTCGTCCTCGAGCCGGATCGTCACCGACATCGGCGGGAACGCCTCGGTCACCTCGCGGTCGAAGAGGTCGATGCCGGCGATCGTGCTGGTCATGCCCGAGGGCAGCACGATCACCTCGTCACCGGGCTTGAGCACGCCGCCGGCCACCTGGCCCGCGTAGCCGCGGTAGTCGCGGTGGTCCTCCGAGTGCGGGCGGATGACGTACTGCACCGGGAACCGGACGTCCATCAGGTCGCGGTCGGAGGCGACGTGCACGTGCTCGAGGTGGTGCATGAGCGTGGGCCCGGAGTACCACGGCGTGTGCTCGGAGCGGTCGACGACGTTGTCGCCCTTGAGCGCCGAGATCGGGATGACCTCGAGGTCGGGGATGTTGAGCTTGGTCGCGAACTGCGTGAACTCGGCGTGGATGCGCTCGTAGACGGCCTGGTCGTAGTCGACGAGGTCCATCTTGTTGACGCACAGCACCAGGTGCGGCACCCGCAGCAGCGACAGCAGGACGGCGTGCCGGCGCGACTGCTCGGTGAGCCCGTGTCGCGCGTCGACGAGCACCAGGCCCAGGTCGGCGGTCGAGGCGCCGGTGACCATGTTGCGCGTGTACTGCACGTGCCCGGGGGTGTCGGCGATGATGAACTTGCGCCGCGGGGTGGCGAAGTAGCGGTAGGCGACGTCGATCGTGATGCCCTGCTCGCGCTCGGAGCGCAGGCCGTCGGTGAGCAGGGAGAGGTCGACGTAGTCGTGGCCCTTGGCCTCGCTCGTGCGCTCGACGGCCTCGAGCTGGTCGGCGAAGATCGACTTGCTGTCGTAGAGCAGCCGACCGATGAGAGTCGACTTGCCGTCGTCGACGGAGCCGGCGGTGGCGAAGCGCAGGAGGTCCATCTGCCGCTCCGACTCGGCGGGCGTGGCGGTCTGGTCGGCCATCAGAAGTAGCCCTCCTTCTTGCGGTCCTCCATGGCGGCCTCGGAGAACCGGTCGTCCCCGCGGGTGGCGCCGCGCTCGGTGACCCGGGCGACGGCGACCTCCTCGATGATCTGGTCGATCGTGGAGGCCTCGGACTCCAGGCAGCCGGTCAGCGTGAGGTCGCCGACGGTGCGGAACCGGACGGTGCGCTCCTCCACCGACTCGCCGGCGCGCAGCGGGTTGTGCTCGCTCTCGCTGAGCAGCATCCCGTCGCGCTCGAAGACGCGGCGGCGGTGGGAGAAGTAGATCGAGGGGATCTCGATGCCCTCGCGGCGGATGTAGTCCCAGATGTCGAGCTCGGTCCAGTTGCTGATCGGGAAGATCCGCATGTGCTCGCCCTCGTGCAGGCGCCCGTTGTAGAGGCTCCAGAGCTCGGGACGCTGGTTCTTGGGGTCCCACTGGCCGAACTCGTCGCGGTGGGAGTAGACGCGCTCCTTGGCCCGCGCCTTCTCCTCGTCGCGGCGTCCGCCGCCGAAGGCCGCGGTGAAGCCGTTCTCCTCGATCGCGTTCAGCAGGGTGCCGATCTGCAGCCGGTTGCGGGAGGTCTTGCCGTCGTCGACGACGACGCCGTCGGCGATGGCCTGCTCGACGCTCGCCACGATCAGCCGGACGCCGAGCCGGTCGACCCAGGAGTCGCGGCAGGAGAGCACCTCGGGGAAGTCGTAGCCCGTGTCGACCTGGAGCACCGGGAAGGGGATGCGCGCGGGGTGGAAGGCCTTCTCGGCCAGCCGCATCATGACGATGGAGTCCTTGCCGCCGGAGAACATCAGCACCGGCTTCTCGAACTCCGCCGCCACCTCGCGGAAGATGTGGATCGACTCCGCCTCCAGCTGGTCCAGCTGGCTCAGCCGGTAATCGGCATGGGTCACGGTCGTGCTCCTGAACGGGTTCGGGTGCCGTGCCGGGGCCTCCCGCGACCAGCATGCGGGCAGGCCACGTCGAGCACGGGCGGCTGCCCTGAACCTTAGGGGGCGCACCCAGACGCATGCAAGACGGTCCAGATGACAGACGTCGGGTCGAATGTCGTCTCCGATGTCGCCATCGAGGACCGCTCTGGGCTAGGGTCCCGCCCTGTGAGCGAACCCCTGCGGACCGAGTCGGCCGACTCCACCCGCGATCGGCTGCTCGAGGGCGCGCTGGCCTGCATGCGGCGCACCGGCTCCACCCGGCTGTCCTTCGCCGAGGTGGCCCGCGCCTCGGGCGTCGCCCGGCAGACCATCTACGCGCACTTCCCCGATCGCGAGCAGCTGCTCGCCGCCACCGTCCAGCACGCGGCCCTGGCGCTCACCGACCGCATCGCGCGCGAGGTCGCGACGCTGCCGACCACCGCCGAGGCCGTCGTCGAGGTCGTCGTGGCCTTCCACGAGGAGGCGCGCCGCGACGTCGCGATCGCGCAGGTGATCGCGATGACGCTCAGCCCGGCCACCACCGAGCAGGGCACCGTCTCGGCGGAGTCCCTGCGCCTGACCCGCGGCTTCCTGCGCGGTCGCCTGCTCGACGCCGACGGCGCGCCGCTCGACGGCGACCTGCTCGACGAGCGCGCGGAGGTCGTCGTCCGGATGCTGCTCTCGGTGCTCGCCTACCGCTCGGCGCGCACCGAGACCCCCGAGCGCCTGCGCGCCTTCCTGCACCGCACCCTCGTCCCCGCCCTCGGACTCGAGCCACCCCAGGAGCTCCCATGACCACCCCTGCCGCCGCCCACGCCGCCACCGCCGACCCCAGCCACCCCGCCGGGCGCTTCGCCGGACGACGGGTCCTGGTCACCGGCGCCGCCGGCGGCCTGGGCCGCGAGCTGGTCGAGCGGCTGCGCGCCGAGGGCGCGGACGTCGTCGGCACCGACGTGCCGGGCCCGGCCGTCGACGAGCTGGGCCTGCTGGCCCACGACCTCGCCGACGCCGACGCGCTGCCCGCGCTGGTCGAGGCCGTCCTCGGGCGGCTCGGCGGGCTCGACGTGCTCTGCAACATCGCCGGCTACCAGCGCTTCGCGACCGTCGAGGAGCTGGACGCCGGCCTGCTGCGGCGTCACCTCGAGGTCAACGCCGTCGCGCCGCTCCTGCTCGTCCGGGCCTTCGCCGACGCGCTCTCCGCCGCGCCGGACGGGCGGGGCAACGTCGTCACCGTCGCCTCGATCTCCGCGCTCATGGGGCAGCCGTACAACGCGGCCTACTGCGCCAGCAAGGCCGCCGTCCTCCTCGGCATGCGGGCACTGGCGGTCGAGCTGGCCGCGCGGCGCATCCGGGTCAACTGCGTGTCCCCCGGCGGCATCGACACGCCGATGGTCCAGGCCGCCGCCGCCGGCCTGCCGCAGGACGCCGACTGGAGCCTGATCGCGAAGAGCCAGAGCGTCATCCCGGGGTTCATGCCGCCCGGCGACGTCGCGGAGGCCGTCCTCTTCCTCGCCTCCGACGCGGCGCGCTCGATCACGGCCGCCAACCTGGTCGTCGACCGCGGCGTCATCTGGTGACGTGGCCGGCGATCTCCTGCAGGAAGGCGATCTGCTCGGCGACGAAGACCTCGAAGGCCTCGCCCGTGTAGGGATCGAAGTGGCCCACCGGGTGCACGCTGACCCGCACGTCCCGGCCGCGGCGCGCCAGACGACGGGCGGGGCCGGGCGGGGTGGTGCGGTCGTGCTCGCCGACCTGCACCAGCGTCGGGACGGTCAGGCGCCGAGCCGCGCGGCCGGGCGAGTAGGTGCCGATGCGCAGGGCGAAGCGGGCCGCGACACGGTCGTCGAAGGACAGGTCATCCGGCACCAGGCCGAGGTACGCGGCGGCCTCCGGGTCGGTCATCAGCGCGACGTCGCCCGGAGCGCCGGCGGCCGGCAGGTAGTGCGGACTACGACCGAGCAGGCTCCGGCCGACGTCGCGCAGGCCGTGCGCGGCGAGCCGGGCCGACTGCACCGGACCGTTGAGCGCCGCGGATCGCGGTCCGCTGACGTGCGGCACCTGCGCGATGACGCCGTCGGCGTGCAGGCGGGCCCCCAGGGCGAGCACGTGGCCGCCGGAGAGCGAGGAGCCCCAGAGCACGAGCCGCTGCGCGGCGAGCTCGGCGCGGCCGCGCGCGAAGGCGACGGCGGAGGTCCAGTCGGCGTGCTGGCGTCGGACGTCGAGCAGCTGCCGCGGGTGGCCGGCCGAGGCGCCGAAGTGGCGGTAGTCGAAGACGAGGGCGTCGGCGCCCGCCGCGGCGAACCGCTCGGCGTAGGCGTCGAGCCGCATCTCCTTGACGCCCGACAGGCCGTGGGCGAGCACGACCGTGACGCCGAGGGACGCGGCGTCGGACGACCGGTGCGCGGGGTAGAGCCACCCCGCGCACCAGTCGTCCCCGGAGCGGAATCGCACGTCGTGGCGGACGGCCGTCGTCATGCGGGCTCCTCGTCGCTCGCGCTGCCTCAGCGGGCGAGCGCGGACGTGGTGTCCTGGGAGCCGGCGTCCTTCCGGATCGGCTCGGCGGACAGCACGATGTTGGACAGGTACTCGCCGTTCACCCAGTCGTCGCAGGTGACGAGGACGAGGTTGCCGTCGCCGCGGTCCTGGCCGAAGAGGGTCTTGGCGTTCTTCGCGAGCTCGGCCTTGGAGAGCACCACGACCTTGGTCGTGCGGTACGTGTAGGTGCCCTTCGTGGACTTGATCTTCACGATCGAGCCCTTCTTGACCTCGCCCAGCTTGTTCATGATGCCGCCGCCGGTGTGGATGGTGTGCCCCGTGACGAGCATCTGCCCGCGCGAGGCGCCCGCACGGGCGGAGTAGTTCCACCAGCCGACCATCGGGCTCTCCGGCGGCGTCAGCACGCCGTCGGCGTCCTTCGCGATCGGGATGATCTTCGCGGTCAGCCCGATCGAGGGGACGTTGAGCTGCAGCGGCTTGTGACCCGGCGCGTCCGGGACGGCCGCCGGGACGACGAACCCGCCCGGCTGGTCCGCCGACGGCTCGTCGCCGCCGCCGAGCACGACCCGCAGGCCGAGCGCGACGAGCAGCACGACCGCGGCCGCGCCCACGCCGACGAGCACCGGGAGGCTGCGGCGCCACCACGGACGAGCCGTGGCGGTGTCGTCGACCTCGGGGTCGAGGTCGTAGAACGCGTCGTCCTCGTGCGAGGCCGACCCACCGACCGACGCCGCGGCGTCGGTCGGACCCGAGACGGCCGACGGCCCGGCGGAGCCATCCCCGGAGGGAGGCTGCGCCGAGCCGTCGGGCGTGGTGTTCTCGTCGGTCACTTGCGAGTGGCCAGGCGACGCTGCGTCGCGATGCCGGCGGCACCGCCGAGGGTCAGGGCCATGAGACCGGCCAGACCGGCGCCCCACGGGGTCGAGCCGTTCTCACCGGCGTCGATGACGGTCGGCGGGGTCGGCTTCGGGCCCGGGCCCGGGGTGGGCGACGGCGACGGGGTCGGCGTCGGGTTCGGGTCCGGGGTGGTGACGCGGGTGTTCGGGCCGCAGTTGACGGTGGCGATCTTGCCCTCGATCAGCGAGGAGCCGACGAACTGCTTGGCGGCCGGCAGGACCTGCAGGTCGAGCGCGGTGACCGTGATCTGGCCCTTCTCCTTCGACGACTGCTCGTTGAGCGTGATCTTGAGGACGTTGTCCTCGAGCGGCTTGAGCTGGTCGGCGACCGGCTTGACGATCGTGTCGACGATCTGGGTCTTGAGGGCGTCGGTGAGGACGTTCAGCGGGTCGAGCACGCCGTTCAGCGCGGTCTTGAGCTGGACGCTCAGGCCGTCGAGGACGTTGTTGACGACCTGGTCGAGGTCGGTGACGACCTGGGTGTTCGGGGCCGGCTTGACCGGGAGGTTGACCAGCTTGACGCTCTGGCCGCCGAAGCTGGCGTTGAGGCCGGCGTCGACGATGTTGGCGGAGCCGGTGGCGGTGCCGGGGCGGGCCGAGCAGACGGCCTCGATGACGCCGGCGCCGAGCGAGACGTTGAGGGTGCCGAGCGGCGAGTTCTGCAGCGCCTGGGTCAGCGGCGTGAGGATCGCGCCGAGCAGCTGCTGGACGACCGGGTTGGCCTGGGCCAGCGGGCCGAGGGCCGAGTTGGGGTCGATCGTCAGGGCCTTGGAGAGGTCCAGGTTGATGAAGTTCAGGTCGACGTTGTTGCCGGCCTTGAGGCAGCCGGAGTCGCCAACGTTGACGACCGAGCCGCCGCGGCCCGCGACGCCGGAGCACGCGGCGGAGACGCCGTCCTTGCTCTCGACGGTGGCGGTGGCGTCCTGCGCGAGCACGCCGATGCCGGCGAGGGCCTGGTTCTTGAGGATGCTGATGGGCGGGTTGACCTCGCCCGTCTTCTCCTCGCCCTTGCCGAAGTTCTTGGCCGCCACGGTGCCGGTGTCGAAGCCGGAACCGGCGATGGACAGCTGGAGGGCGGTGGCGCTGGCCTGCGACACGGTGGTGGCCGAGTAGCCCGGGCCCGCCGCGGTCATCAGGAGGGCCGCGGCTCCTCCGAGCGCCGCGATCCGCATCCCCGTCTTCTTCATCTGCTTTCCTCTCATCGTGGCGGAGCCCGCGCTGCGCAGGTCCCTCGCCCTTGTGCCCCGATCCGCGGAAGCGATGCCTGTTTCCGGGGCACCAAATTCGGGTGGGACGTGCTGGCTTGCTCCGCTCGAACCTGGGACCAGTGTCCTGGCGTGGGGGGATCGCTGCGGGCGTTGGCCCGAACGATAGCGGCAGATGAGTCGATCGACGTAGCCCAGGTCATACCCCGGACGGCATGCGGGCGTGGTCTCGCCCACACGGATGGGCCATGTCGGGCGTCCGATCGAGGGGCCTCCGGGGCCCGATGCGTGACGCGTGCAGCCGTCTGGGGTGCGAGGGATCCGAGGGGCCGATGGGACCCGTCGGATCCTCGGTCGGCTGGTCCAGACCGCGCGTCACCCCTCGGGCGGTGCCTCGTCGGCCCGCTCGAGGGAGGCGACGTCGAGGGCCCGCAGCCCGCTGATCACCTGCTCCAGCGCAGCCGGCGGGAGCGCACCCGGCTGGGCGAAGACGAGCCGGCCGGCCTTGAACGCCATGAGCGTCGGGATCGAGCTGATCTGCGCCGCGGCGGCGAGCTCGCGCTCGGCCTCGGTGTCGACCTTGCCGAAGACGACGTCGTCGTGCTGCGCCGCGGCGGCCTCGTACACCGGCGCGAAGGCGCGGCACGGCCCGCACCACGCGGCCCAGAAGTCGACGAGGACCAGCTCGTTCTCGAGCACCGTGCGCTCGAAGTCGGCGGCGGTGAGATCGGTCGTGGCGGTCACGGGGCTCCTCCGGGGGCGTACGGATCGGGCGGGATGATCGGCTCCACCGGCTGGACGGGAGCGGTCGGGCTCGGGCCGATCCGCTGGGGCAGCCTGTCCTGCGGTCGCTCCTCGCTGAGCGCGATGCCCACCACGGCCAGGGCCGCCCCGAGCGCGAACGCGGGGATGAGCCAGACCAGCCGCGGCAGCCGGGGGCGGACGTCGTCGAGACCCGCGGGGTGGATGGCCCGCGGCGGCAGCACGGGCCGGGTGAGGTGGTCGAGGTGCTCGGGCCGGCCCGGCAGGTCGCCGCGGCCCGGCCGGGCGTCCCCCGTCCCGCGGCTCCCGTGCTCCATGTCCCCATGGTGCCGGGCGGGCGGTGACGCGCAGGGGGCGGGCCGCGCGCGCAAGCGGGGAGCCGACGGACGATCGGCCTGCGGACGGACGGTCGGGGGCGGCGGCCGGCGCCTAGGGTGCGATCCGTGCGCGTCCCGTCGATCCCCCTGCCGGTGCCGGCCGCCCGCGCGGTCGTCCGCCTGACCCTCCGCCCGGCGCTGGGGCCGACCGTCCCGGTGCGCCGCCAGCGCCGACTGCTCGAGGCGGCCGCCGTCGCCCTGCCGCCGCCGCGCGGCACCCACGTCGTCGCGACGACGCTCGGCGGACGCCCGGCCGACGTCGTCAGCGCGCCCGTCACCGACCCCGACCGCGCGGTGCTCTACCTGCACGGCGGCGGGTACACGGTCGGCTCGCCGCGCACCCACCGGGCGCTCGCGGCCCACCTGTCCGCCACCGCCGCCGCGCCGGTGCACGCGCTCGACTACCGGCTGGCCCCCGAGCACCCGCACCCGGCGGCGATCGAGGACGCCGAGGCCGCCTTCCTCGAGCTGGCCGGGCGAGGGCTGCGGGTCGCGATCGCGGGCGACTCCGCCGGCGGCGGCCTGGCGCTCGCGCTGGCGGTCCGGCTGCGCGACGCCGGGGGGCCGACCCCGACCGCGCTGGCCCTGGTCTCCCCCTGGGTCGACCTCACGCTGGTCGGCGTCGCCGACGATCCGCGCGACCCGCTGCTCACCCGCGACTGGCTGGCGGCGTGCGCGACCCGCTACGCCGGCCCCGACGGTCCGCCCCTCGACGACCCGGCCCTCTCGCCGCTGCACGCCGACCTCGCCGGCCTCCCGCCCACGATCGTCCACGGCTCGGAGCAGGAGATCCTGCTCGCCGACGTCGAGCGGGTGGCGCGCGAGCTCGAGCGGGCCGGCACGCCGACGACCTACCGGCGCCTGGAGGGCGTGTGGCACGTCGTGCACCTGCAGGCCGGGACCGTCGCGCCGGCCACGGAGGCCGTCGCCGACCTCGGCCGGTTCCTGCGGCGTCACCCGTGACGCGCCCCTGACGGCGGGGCGGGCGCGCGGCCTCGGCCGTCGCCGACCGAGACCGCGCTGCTCGATCACCCCGGATCGGGTGGACTCCACCACCCGGACGTGGTGAGTCGGTCGAGCCGCCTCCAGACCACCACGCGCCCCGCCGCGACCGAACACCCCACGGGGTGGCAGGCGGCGCCGGGCTCCGACATCCTGGGCTCCCACCCGCCCTCTCGGATCGGAGCCCCCCATGCTCGCCCTGCTCGTCCTGCTCGGACTCGTGGTCCTGCTCGTCCTGCTGTCGGTCAGGACGATCGACCAGGCGCACGTCGGCGTCGTCACGATGTTCGGCAAGTACCGCCGGGTGCTCGGACCCGGTCTGAACTTCGTCATCCCGGTGCTGGAGTCGATCCACTCGAAGGTGCCGGTGCAGAACCAGACGGCCCAGCTGCAGTTCGCGGCGATCACCCGCGACCAGGCGAACGTCCACTTCACCGCCACGATCATCTACACCGTCTCCGACCACCAGGCCGAGACGATCCAGCGCGTCGCGTTCGCCTTCATCGACGCCCGCGCCTTCGGCATCGCGCTGACCAGCGCGGTCGAGGCCTCGGTGCGGGAGTTCGTGGCCACCAAGCTGCAGGCCGACGTGCTCGGGCTGCGCGGCACGATCGTCGCCCACGCCAAGGAGTCGCTCGACGAGCAGCTCGCGTCGTGGGGCTACACGCTGATCGACCTGACGGTCAACGACATCGCCTTCGACGCCGAGGTCATGCAGTCGATGTCGCGCGTGGTCGCGGCCAAGAACGCCCAGACCGCCGCGGAGTTCGAGGGCCAGGCGCTGCTGATCCGGCGCACGAAGGAGGCCCAGGCCGAGGGCGCCGCGATCAAGATCGCCGCCGAGAACGAGGCCGAGGCCGCGCGCCTGCGCGGCGAGGGCCTCGCGAGCTTCCGTCGCGCGCTGGCGTCCGGCTTCGCCGAGGCCGCCGACGAGCTCGCCGCGCAGGGCGTCGACCCCGCCGTCCTGTCGTTCCAGATGTGGACCGAGACGCTGCGCGACGTCGCCAAGGACGGCGTGGGCAACGTGGTGTTCTTCGACGGCTCCACCGACGGCTACGAGAAGACCTTCCAGCGGATGCAGGGCCTGACCGCCATCGACGCCCTCGACCCCGAGCTCGTCGCCCAGGCGCGCCGGCGGGTCGCGGAGCGGCAGACGCGGCAGAAGGCGGCGCCGCGGCCCTCGCCGAGCCCCGACGTCATCGCGGCCGTCCAGGCGGGCGTGCCCGGGGACGCGCCGGTCAGCCGGCAGGCCGGCATCGTCAGCGACGACGGCCGCTGGGTGTGGGACGGCACCGCCTGGCAGCCGCTCACCTGAGCCTGCCGGAGCGACATTCCGGCGGACCGCCGGAGCACGGCCCCTCACGCACGACGGCGCGGACCCCGAGGGGTCCGCGCCGTCGCCGTCCCGCGGCACGAGCCGAGCCGAGTCGAGCCGAGCCCGGACGAGGGGTCAGGCCACGTCGAACCACTGCGCGAGGGCGGGGACCCGGCGCAGCACGAGCTGGTCGAGCGCCAGCACGAGCAGCAGCGAGGCCCCGAACAGCGGCAGGACGACGCCCAGCGCGACCACCCCGAGGAGCAGCAGCGGGCTGCGGCGCAGCGGCATGCGGCCCCGCGGCGCCCCGATCCGGCCCGCGCCCCGCGGCCGGCGGCTCCACCACAGGAGCGGACCGCTGACGCACGCGAACAGGATCGCGACGCACATCAGCGCGGCGCCCCAGAACGACCACAGGCCCAGGCTGCGGCCCTCGTGCAGGCCGATCCCCTGGCTGACCACCTTGGCCAGCGCCGGGTAGTCGTCGTAGCCGTAGGTCGAGATCGCCTGGCCTCCGAAGCGGTCCACGTGCACCGTCCGCTCGTCGCTCGGCGCGTCGAAGGCGTAGCCGATCACCGAGAAGACGCCGTCCTCCGACTCCGGCAGGGCGACGGTGAACGGGTGGCGCAGGCCCTCGCGATCGGCGACCTCGACGGCGGTGTCGATGCTCGCGACGCTGCGCTCGCCGTCCTGCCCGGCGTCCACGGGCTGCGACCGCGGCACCTCGGACTCCTGCAGCGCCCACGGGACGTCGGTGGCGTGGCTGTGCGGCAGCGACTCGTCGAGGGTGGACGTCGGGTCGCTGACCGCGCCCGGGTCGGTGCTCCACAGCGAGGTGCCCCGCTCGCTGGCGAGCTGCTGCACCTTCTCGCCCCAGAAGCCGGTCCAGGGCAGGCCGCTCACCAGGAGCAGCAGCAGCCCGGCGCCGACGAACGCGCCGACGCCGGCGTGCGTCCAGCGCAGCCGCGCGCGGGCGAGCCCGACCCGCTTCTCCCGGGCCCGCCGCAGGGCGAGCCGGCGCGCCCTGCGGCCCCGGACGAACAGGTAGTAGCCGGTGAGCGCCATCACGATCGCCCAGCAGGCGCCGAGCTCGATGACGGCGTCGCCGAGCCGGCCCGACATCAGCTCGCCGTGCAGGCGCAGCGCGTAGCCCGACAGCGTCGTGTCGGGGTCCAGCGAGCCGAGCACCTTCGGCCCGTGCGGGTCGACGAAGACGTCGCGGGCGGCGCCGTCGGCGGTGACGATCGAGAACCGGGACGGCTCGTCGGCCGCCCCGGGCTCGGTCATCGAGACGACCGTGGCGCCGGGGAACTCCCCGACGACGGCCGCGAGCTGCGCGGAGGCGGGCTGCTCGACCGCGGTCGCGGCCGCCGGCTGGAGGCGCATCAGGTCGGGGTGCAGCATCGGCTCGAGCTGGAAGCGGAACAGGTAGATCAGGCCGGTCACCGAGAGCAGCACCAGCACGGGGACGACGAGGACGCTGGCGAACAGGTGCCAGCGCCAGAAGGCGCGGAACAGTCCCCCGCCGGAACGGGGTCGCTCGGAGCGCGGGGTCCCCTCGGCCGGGGTCGACCGGGACGAGGGGTCGGTGGAGGTGTCGATGGACATGGGTCTCCTCGGAGGAGGCCCGCGGGCACGCGTCGGCGCCCCGCGGGCGGGGACGGAGGGTCACGTCGGCCGCCGGCGCGCCCCGGACGGGACGGCGGCGAGCGGACGGGCGTCGACCCGCGCGAACGGCCGACCACGCGGGACGCGGGTCGGAGCGGCTCGGCGGCGGGTCAGGCCCTCCGAGGCGGCCCGCGGCGGACGAGCGCGCGGACCCAGGCCTGCGGGACCGTGCGGACGACCGGCGCCCCGACCGCGACCGGGCGCAGGGGCGCGGGCCCGACGACCAGCGGCGCGTCGAGCAGGGCCACGAGCAGCGCGACGCCGGTGGTGACCCGCTCGGCCAGGAGGTGCAGCAGGCCGACCAGGGCGCGCTCGCCGCACGCGAGCCACAGCCCGACCAGGGCGGCGGCGAGGAGGTGGACGAGCATCATCGGCGCGTGCGCGGAGAGGTCGGCCAGGAGGTGGCCGACGGGCAGCGTCGGCCGCAGGTGGGTCGCCGAGGGGTCGGAGGCCGCGTAGGCGTCCTGGAGCGAGCCGAGCCGGCGTCCCCCGACGATCGGCAGCACGGGCGTCCCGAGGGCAGCGCCGGACGCGCCGGCTCCCGCGCCGCCGGGGGCGTCGCCGCGGTGCCCTGCCGTGATGGTGAGCGCGAGGTGGATGGCGGTCTGTCCGCCGATCAGCAACGCGACCATCCGAGCCCCGCCGGCGGGACGGGCGAGCAGCCCGAGCCCGGCGACGACGCTGGCCGCCGCGAGGAGCACGAGCACGGGCGCTCCCGGCAGGAGCCCGTCCGCCGACACGTGGCCGGCGACGCCGAGGACGAGCGCCAGGCCGCCGACGCAGGCGCCGCGCACCGCCACGAGGGCGGGGTCGAGGCGACGATCGGGCTCCACGGGAGCCCATCATCCCAGAGGCCGGGGACGGCGACCGCCGCGGTCCGCCGGTCCGGTCCAGACCAGTGCCGCACGGCGGGACCGATCAGCCCTCCGACCGTCGCCTCCGCCCGCGTCGGTCGTTGAGGGAGCACGACAGCGAACCTGTCGTGCGACGAGCGGTGTCCCCCTCCGGCGAACCTCCCGGCCCGAGCCCTCGTCCGATCAGCCTCGGCACCGGTCCTCGTCGGCCTCGCGCACACGACGCCCGGTCCCGGCAGCCTGCTCGATCCGCCGGCGCGCGACGGATGCTCGAGCGGGCGGGCCCGACGCCGACGGCGCCGGGTCGACGGGGAACGCGTGGTCCCCCGTGCGGCGGCACACCTGGGGAGGCGGGCCGCCGCACGCCCCGTCCGATGCGGACGGGGCGCGCGGCGCGGGACGACTCAGAGGTTGACGACGTCGGACGCCAGCGGCGCGAGGCCGTGCGACATGCCCCAGGCCACGGCCTGCGAGCGACGCGTGACGCCGATCTTGCGGTACGCCGTGCGGATGTAGGTCTTGACCGAGTTGATCGAGAGGTACAGCCGGCCGCTGATCTCGGAGTTGGTCAGGCCCTGGGTGACGAGGGAGAGGATCTCGGCCTCGCGCGCGGTGAGGTCGAGGTCGGGGCCGCAGGCGCGGATGGCGCGGAGCGGACCGCGGTCGACGGGCGCGCGCATCGGCAGCGCGGCGTCGTCGCCCTCGCCGCGGTGCACGGCCTCGATCGCCCGCACCAGGCCGTCGGCGGGCAACGCCTTGGAGAGGTGGCCGGCGAACGCGCCGTACGACGCGCCCTCCGCGCGGTCGCGCCAGGAGTAGACGACGGCCCGGGCGCCGCCGAGGCCGACGAGGCGGCGCAGCATCTCCTGGCCGGCCGGGCTCTGCCGCACGGGCTCGTAGAGCACGACGTCGACGCTGCGGGGGTCGGCCATCGCGGCGTCGAGCTCGACGACGGTGACCCGCGCGGCGAAGGGGCGCAGCACCACGCGGGTGCCGGCGGCGGCGAGCTCGTAGGTGTCGAGCAGCGCGACGCGCACGGGACGCTCGGCGCCGACGAGGGAGAGGTGACCGCGCGCGGTGGTGCGGCGCGGGGTGCTCGGGGTGCTCGGGGTGGTGCTCACAGGTGGTGCTCCTGTCCGGTGGCGACGGGGTGGGTGCCGGTCATCGGAACTCGACCAGGCCGCATCCGCGGCACCGGTACTCGCTCACGGCGACGAGCTCCTCGTAGTCCACGCCGGCGAGCGTCCAGTCGTGATGCGCGCTTCCGGAGCACCTGACGCGAGCGTCCCGCGGGGGGACGGACGGGGCGGCGACGGAGAGCGAGACGGTCACGGGTGGGACTCCCTCGGGTGGTGGGACGGCTGTCGTGGCGGGCAGCCCGCTCCTCATGCCCACCCACGCCCGGGCTCAATCCGGCACCCGGCCGGGTGAGGTCCCGCTCAGCCGGCCGCGGACTCCGGGGAGCCGACGCCGCCGGCGGCCTCCGCGTCGTGGACGACGTCGATGCTCACCGTCGCCGCCGGCGAGCCGTCGCCGAGGACGAGGGCGTCGATGCGCCAGCGACCCGGCTTGGCGGCGATCGTCTCCCAGAGCAGGGCCAGGGTGACGAACGCGCGCGGACCGTCGGTCGGCAGGGTGCGCACCTCGAGGTCGCGGTACTGCAGGACGCCGTCGGGCCGGTGGAAGACCAGCCGCAGGGTCTCGACGACGTCGGGCGCGGCGTCGTCGTAGCCGAGGACGATCGGCTGGCCCCAGTGGGGCCCGGGGTCCTCCGGCGGCGCGCTGATGCCGCCGGCGAAGACGCCCTTGAGGTCGAGCATGCCCTCGTCGTCGACGCCGACCCGCTGGGCGAAGGCGATGTGGGTGATGCGCATGCCCGCGAGCCTAGGAAGCCGCGCCAACCCGCGGCGCGCGTCTTGGTCAGCGGGCCGCCAGCCCCCAGCGGAGGTGGCCGACGACGCGTCCCGGACCCGGGCCGAGATCGCGCGCGTGCTCCTCGACCACCCGCAGACCGGCGGCGCGGACGAGGTCGAAGGGCTCGCGGGTCAGGTGGCAGCCGTCGACCAGCCGCTGCTGCCACGGGTCGAGTCGGGCCTGCCAGCGGGCGATCCGCGAGTCGGGATGGGCGCCGTGCTCGAGCAGGTGCAGCCGACCGCCCGGGCGCAGCAGCCGCACCGCCTCGCCGAGGGCGGCCGCGGGGTCGGGGATGGTGCAGAGCGCGAAGGTGCACAGCACCGCGTCGTACGAGGCGTCGGGCGCGGCGATCCGCTGTCCGTCGAGACCGATGCGCGTCACCGGCACCGATGCCTCGGCCCGTCGGGCCGCCGACCGGGCCCAGGCGACGTCGGAGGGCTCGACGACGTCGAGCGCCGCGACGTCCGTGGGCAGCAGCGGGAGGTTGGGGCCGCTGCCGGCGCCCAGCTCGAGCACGCGTCCGGAGAGCCCGGCGCACACCTCGGCGCGCAGCGCCCGGATCTCCGGACGGCCCAGCGCGACGTCGACGACGCGCGGCACGACGTGGGTCGACCACAGGCCCATGGGATCCGCCTCCTGGTGGCTGGTGGAACGGCCCCGGGCCGGCGCCCGCCCGCGAGGGGTGGACGCCGGCCCGGGGCTCGGTGCGGGGACGGTCAGGCCGGGAACGACCCGCCCGAGGCGGCGAGGTCGCGCAGCCACGGGGTGGGACGGAACCGCTCGCCGTACGCCTCGGCCAGCTCGTCGGCCCGGGCGACGAACGCCTGGAGGCCGATGCTGCCGTCGGCGCCGACGTAGCCGGTCATGAACTGGGCCGCGCCGCCGGTGTTCGGCGGGAAGCCGATGCCCATGATCGAGCCGATGTTCGCGGCGGCCGCCGAGGTGATGACGTCCTCCTCGAAGCACTTCGCGGTCTCGAGCGCCTCGGCGAAGAGCATGCGGTCCTTGACGTCCTGGAACGGCACCTGCTCGTCGGCGATCGGGAAGACCTCCGCCAGGCCGCTCCAGACCGAGCCGCGCTTGCCGGCCTCGTCGTAGTCGAAGAAGCCCGCGCCCTTGAGCCGCGAGGGGCGACCGATCTCGATCATCTTCTCGACGACCTTGATGCCCGGGTGCTCGTCGAACGGCGTGCCGTCGCGCTCGGCGGCGTCCCGGCTGGCCTTGGCGATCTTGGCCATGAGCTCCATGTTGAGCTCGTCGGTGAGCTGCAGCGGGCCGACCGGGTAGCCGGCCTGGGTGGCCGCGCGCTCGATCGAGTAGGGCTGGACGCCCTCGGCCGCCATGGCGAGGCCCTCGTTGACCATCGTGCCGATGACCCGCGAGGTGTAGAAGCCGCGGCTGTCGTTGACCACGATCGGGGTCTTCTTGATCTGCTGCACCACGTCGTAGGCCTTGGCCAGGGCGACGTCCGAGGTCTCCTTGCCGCGGATGATCTCGACCAGCGGCATCTTGTCGACCGGCGAGAAGAAGTGCAGGCCGATGAAGTCGGCCGGACGGTCGACGCCGGTGGCCAGCTCGGTGATCGGCAGGGTGGAGGTGTTCGAGCACAGCAGCGCGTCGGGGTTGACGTGCGGCGCGATCTCGGCGAACACCTTCTGCTTCAGCGAGGGGTCCTCGAAGACGGCCTCGATGACCAGGTCGCAGCCGGCGAGGGCGGCGGGGTCGGAGGTCGCGGTGATGCGGTCGAGCAGCTCCTGGGACTTCTCCTCGGTGAGCTTGCCGCGGCTGACGGCCTTGGCGTTGATCTTCGCCGAGTAGTCCTTGCCGCGGGCGGCCGCCTCGTCGGAGACGTCCTTGAGCACGACCTGCATGCCGGCGCGGGCGCACGAGTACGCGATGCCCGCGCCCATCATGCCGGCGCCGAGGACGCCGACCTTCTGCGCGCGGTAGGGCTCGATGCCCTGCGGACGCAGCGAGCCGGAGCTGATCGCCTGGAGGTCGAAGAAGAACGCCTGGATCATGTTCTTCGAGCCCTGGTTGACGATCAGGTTCGTCAGGTAGCGCGACTCGATCCGCGAGGCGGTGTCGAAGTCGCGGTTGGCGCCCTCGACCGCGGCCGAGAGGATCGCCCGGGCGGCCGGGTAGAGCGCGCCCTTGGTCTGCTTGCGCAGCAGCGCCGGGAAGGCCGGGAGGAAGCCGGCGAGCGCCGGGCTCTTCGGCGAGCCGCCGGGCATCTTGTAGCCCTTGACGTCCCACGGGTTGTGGGCGGCGTCGGGGTTGGCCTTGATCCACGCCTTGGCCGCGGGGACCAGCTCCTCGCGGGTGGCGACCAGCTCGTCGACCAGGCCCTTCTCCTTGGCCGCGCCCGGCTTGAAGCGGGTGCCGGTGAGCAGCACCTCCATGAGACCGGTCTGCAGGCCGAGGAGGCGGACGATGCGGGTGACGCCGCCGCCGCCCGGCAGCAGGCCCAGCTGCGACTCCGGCAGGCCGATCTCGACCTTCGGGTCGTCGACGGCGATGCGGTGCTGGGTGGCCAGGCAGATCTCGAAGCCGCCGCCGAGGGCGGCGCCGTTGATCGCGGCGACGACCGGCCGCGGGAAGGTCTCGAGGCGGCGCAGGGCGGCCTTGACGTTCTCGGCCATGGCGAAGACGTCCGCGGCGTCGTCCTTGGTGGCCTTGACCATGCCCTTGAGGTCGCCGCCGGCGAAGAAGGTCTTCTTGGCGGAGGCGACGACGACGCCGGTGACGCTCTTCTCGTCCTCGGCGAGCTCCTCGTGGAGACGGTCGACGACCGCCTTCATCGAGGAGATGTACAGCTCGTTCATGGTGTTCGCCGACTGGTTCGGGTCGTCGAGGGTGAGGGTGACGATGCCGTCGGCGTCCTTCTCGTAGCGGACGGCCGTCTGCTCGGTCGTGGTGCTCATCTGGGTCCTGTTCTCGTGCTCGAGGATCGTGGGGGTGGCGGGGGCGGGGCTCAGACGAGCTCGACGATGGTGGCGATGCCCATGCCGCCGCCGACGCAGAGCGTGGCGAGGCCGCGCTTGAGGTCGCGGCGGGCGAGCTCGTCGATCAGGGTGCCGAGGATCATCGCGCCGGTGGCGCCGAGCGGGTGGCCCATGGCGATGGCGCCGCCGTTGACGTTGGTGATCTCGTGGCTGATGCCCATGTCGCGCATGAACCGCATGGCGACGGCGGCGAACGCCTCGTTGATCTCGAACAGGTCGATGTCCTTCACCTCGAGACCGGCCTTGGCGAGCGCCTTGCGGGCGGCCGGGGCCGGGCCGGTGAGCATGATGACGGGGTCGGCGCCCGAGACGGCCATCGAGACGATGCGCGCGCGGGGGGTGAGGCCGAGGTCGGTGCCGACCTGCTCGTTGCCGATCGCCACCAGGGCGGCGCCGTCGACGATGCCCGAGGAGTTGCCGGCGTGGTGGACGTGGTTGATCCGCTCCAGCCAGTGGTACTTCTCCAGCGCGACGTCGTCGAAGCCGGCGTCGCGGCCGAGGTCGGCGAAGGACGGCTTCAGGCCGGCGAGGCCCTCGGGGCTGGTGTCGGGGCGGATCGTCTCGTCGTGGTCGAGCACGACCAGGCCGTTGACGTCCTTGACCGGCACGACGGCGTCGGCGAAGTAGCCGTTGGCCCACGCCTTGGCGGCGCGGTGGTGGGACTCCGCGGCGTAGGCGTCGACGTCGTCGCGGCTCCAGCCCTCGACGGTGGCGATCAGGTCGGCGCCGATGCCCTGGGGGACGAAGCCGGCCTTGAAGGCGGTGGCCGGGTCGGAGGCCCAGGCGCCGCCGTCGGAGCCCATGGGCACGTTGCTCATCGACTCCACGCCGCCGGCGAGGATGAGGTCCTCCATGCCACCGCGGATGCGGGCCGCGGCCTGGTTGACGGCCTCCAGGCCCGAGGCGCAGAAGCGGTTGAGCTGCACGCCCGCGACGGTGTCGGGGTAGCCGGCGGCCAGCGCGGCCGTCTTGGCGATGTCGCCGCCCTGCTCGCCGACCGGCGAGACGACGCCGAGCACGACGTCGTCGACGCGGTTCGGGTCGAGGGAGGGGTTGCGGGTCTTGATCTCGTCGAGCAGGCCGACGGCGAGGTCGACCGGCTTGACCTCGTGCAGCGAGCCCGCCGCCTTGCCCTTGCCGCGCGGCGTGCGGATGTGGTCGTACACGAATGCTTCTGCCATGACCGTCCTTGAGAAGTGCGGGGTGTGTGCCTTGATTGTGACACTATTGGTGTCATGGTCAAGCCTGAGCCGTCCGCTGAGACGTCGCCCGACGTCCGCGCGGAGCCTGCGCTCCTGACCCTCGAGGAGCTCACCGCGCGGGTCGGCCTGAGCGTGCGCAACGTGCGCTTCTACACCAGCAAGGGCCTCGTGCCCCCGCCGATCCGCCGCGGTCGCAGCGGCTACTACACCGCCGACCACGTGGCCCGGCTCGAGCTGGTCAAGGACCTCCAGCGTCACGGCTTCACGCTCTCGGCGATCGAGGGCTACCTGGCCGCCATCCCCGCCGACGCCAGCGCGGAGGACCTCGCGCTGCACCGCACGATGCTCTCGCCGTGGCAGGGCGAGACCACGGTGGAGATGAGCCGCACCGAGCTGGGCCGCCGCGCCGGACGCGAGCTCACCGACGACGAGCTGGCCACCCTCGCCGCTCTCGGGGTCGCCATCCGCAACAAGCGCGGCCGCTACCAGGTCTCCACCACCCAGCTGGCCGTCGGCGTCGGCCTCATCGACCTCGGCTTCCCGACCGAGGCGGCGGTCGCCGCGGCCGACGTCTACACCGCCCACGGCCGCCAGCTGGCCAAGGAGCTCAACGACGTCTTCCGCACCATGGTGTGGCCGGCCTACCGCGACGCCGGCGCCTCGCCGGAGACGATCCGCGAGATGGTCGAGCGGCTCAAGCCGCTCTCGATCGCCAGCCTCGTGGCCGCCTACGAGGCGGCGATGGACGAGAGCCGCCGCGAGCGGATCGCCGCGCGGTCGCGCGGTCGCGACTGACGCCGTCCCGCCGACCGGGCCGCGACGACCACACCCCGACGGGGGTCTCCCCCCTGCGAGGGCGACAGTCCTGGACCGGGTCGCCTACCGTCGAGGGCGTGAGCACTGTCCTCGTCACCGGCGCCACCGGCTTCGTCGGCCGCCGCCTCGTCCCCGGCCTCGTGCAGGCCGGTCACGAGGTGCGGGCGATGACGCGCCGCCCCTTCGACTACGCCGGTCCCGCCGACCCGGTCTTCGGCGACGTCGCCGAGCCCACCTCGCTGCGCGAGGCGCTCGACGGCTGCGAGATCGCCTTCTACCTCGTCCACTCCCTCGACGACCACGACTTCGAGCGCAAGGACGCCGACGCCGCCCGCGCGTTCGGCGCGGCGGCGGCCCGGGCCGGCGTCCGGCAGATCGTCTACCTCGGCGGTCTCGGCGCCGAGGACGAGGAGCTCAGTCCGCACCTGCGCTCGCGGCGCGAGGTCGAGACGCTGCTCGGCCAGGCCGGCGTCCCGGTGACGGTGCTGCGCGCGGCGATCGTCGTCGGCGACGGCGGCATCTCCTGGGAGATGACCCGCCAGCTCGTGCACCACCTGCCGGCCATGGTCGTGCCCAAGTGGGCCGCCACCCGCACCCAGCCGATCGCGATCGACGACGTCGTGCGGTACCTCGTGGGGGTCGCCGGCCACGCCGACGCCTTCGATCGCGTCTTCGAGATCGGCGGCGCCGACCAGCTGTCCTACCTCGGCATGCTGCAGGAGGCCGCCCAGGTGATGCGCGGGCGGCGCCTGCCGATCATGCAGCTGCCGATCGGCACGCCGCTGCTCTCCGCGTACTGGATCAAGCTCATCACCGGCGTCGACGTCGTCACCGCCGGCAACCTGATCGAGTCGATGCGCACCGAGGTGGTGCAGCGCGACCACGCCATCCGCGAGGTGGTGCCCGGCGAGCCGCTCACCTACGCCGAGGCCGTGCGTCGGGCGATCGCCGAGGCGGACGCCGTCCCGGCCTGAGTCGCGTCGCCGGCCTCCGGCCGGTCGACGTGGTGCCGGCCGTGGCGGTGGTCGTCGCGATGGTCGGTCTGGGCGAACCAGAGCAGCATCCCGAGCGCGGGCAGGACGACGACGGCCGCGATGCCGACCGCGATCAGCAGTGCCGCCAGCGTCGCCGGGGCGCCGGCGGCCTGGACGAGCGTCGCGTGGTCGACCAGCAGGTACGGGTACTGCCCCACGCCCCAGCCGGAGAGCACCGCGACGACGGCGAGCACCGCCGGCACCCGCGCCAGGGACGTCCGCCCGCTCGCCAGCAGCCCCAGGGTCGCCAGGCCCGCGAGCGCCGCGACCACCACCAGCGGCAGCGCGCGGCCGGTGAGCCCGGCCCACAGCACGGGGGCGTCGGCGCGCAGGGGCAGCAGGCCCGCGAACACCAGCGCCCCGGTGACGACGCCGACCGCCAGCGTGCGACGGCGCAGCCACACGGCCAGCGCCGTCTCCTGCGAGCGGACCGCGTCGGCGGTGAGGAACACCCCGCCCAGGAACGCGCAGGTGCCGACCGCGACGACGCCGCCCACCAGCGACGTGGGGTTGACCCAGGCAGCGACGCGGTCGCCCCGCTCGTCCAGGGGCACCCGTCCGGACGCGATCGCGCCCGCGACGGTGCCGAGGAAGAACGGCGTCAGCACCGACGACAGCGCGAAGACCGCGCCGAGCAGCCGCGCCTGGCGCAGCCCCTCGGCGTGCTTGCGGAACGCGAACGTCGAGCCCCGCAGGACGATGCCGAGGAGCGCCAGGGCCAGCGGGATCGCCAGGGTGTCCATGGCCGCGGCGAAGGCGCGCGGGAAGCCGGTCCACCACACGACCAGCACGAAGACCAGCCAGACGTGGTTGGCCTCCCAGACCGGGCCGAGGCTGTGGTCGACCCGGGTGCGCAGCGCCGCGCCGCGTCGCGCGTCGCCGGCCATCAGGTCGTAGAGCCCGGAGCCGAAGTCGGCACCGCCGAGCACGCCGTAGGCGAGGACGCCCGTGAACAGGGCGGCCGCGACCAGCACGGCCAGGGTGTCGGGGCTCACCGTCCCGCCCCGACGGTCTCGGGCTGCCGCGGTCCGTCGTCGGAGGACTCGCGGTCGGGGCCGTAGGGCGAGGGCAGCTCCTCCTCGCCGGCCCGCCAGCGCCGCGCCATCGAGCGCAGGACGGTGACCGCGCCGATCGTCAGCCCGCCGTAGAGCAGCACGCTCGCGCCGTAGACCCACCACAGGCCCGGGTTGTCGCCGGCGGCGTCGGTGGTGCGCAGCACGCCGTAGACGATCCAGGGCTGGCGGCCGACCTCGGTGGCGATCCAGCCGGCCTCCAGGGCGACGACGGCCAGCGCGCCGCTGGCGGCGACGAGGCGCAGGAACGGCCGGTGCAGTCGCTGCGCGGGGTCGAGCAGGTCGCGGCGACGCCAGCGCAGCAGCCAGTAGCCGGCGACGAGCGCGGCCAGCAGGGTGCCGATGCCGATCATCGACTGGAAGGCGAGGTGGGTGAGGTTCACCGGCGGCTGGTCGGCCGCGGGGATGGTGTCGAGGCCGCGGACGGGCTCGGTGAGCGAGTTGCGGGCGATGATCGAGCCGAGGCCCGGGATGTCGATCGCGCCGCGCACCTCGCCGTCGATGAGGACGCCGCCGATCCGCAGCGGCGAGGGGCTCTCGGTGGTCGTGGCCAGCTCGAAGGCGGCCAGCTTCGCGGGCTGGGTGTCGGCCACCCGCAGGCCGAGCACGTGCCCGACGAGCGGCTGGACGAGCGCGGCCGCCGTCGCGAAGCCGAAGCCGATGGTGAAGCCGAGCCGGTGGTGCCGGTCGCGCCGTCCGCGCAGCAGGCCCACGGCGTAGACCGACGCCACGGCGAAGCCGACGACCATGAACGCCGCGACCCACATGTGGGCGAACTGCAGCGCCGCCTGGCCGCTGGTCAGCGCGGCCCACGGGTCGACGTCGGTGACCCGGCCGTCGACGATCGAGAAGCCCCGCGGGTCGTTCATCCAGGCGTTGACGGCCAGCACGCAGTAGGTGCCGAAGACGCCCGCGGCGGCCATCGGCGCGAGCAGCAGGACGTGCAGCCGCGGGCTCAGCCGGCCCCAGCCGTAGAGGTACATGCCGAGGAAGATCGCCTCGACGAAGAACGACATGCCCTCGAAGGCGAACGGCAGGCCGAGCACGTCGCCGAACGGGCCCATCAGTCCGGGCCAGAGGATGCCGAGCTCGAAGCTGAGCACCGTGCCCGAGACCGCGCCCACGGCGAACAGCACGCCGGCCACCTTCGACCAGCGGCGCGCGAGGAGCAGGGCGCCGTCGTCGCCGCGGTAGGCGCCGCGCCAGTGGGCGACGGCGATCATCGCGGGGAAGGCGACGCCGAAGCAGGCGATGACGATGTGCCAGCCCAGCGAGAGCGCCATCTGCTCGCGGGCGGGCAGCAGACCCGCCGGCGCGTTCGCGTCGGACAGGGCCGCGACCAGCGGGTGGGGCAGCGTCGCCCCGATCGTCTCCATGAGTGCCACGTCCTCGACGCTAGGTCGGCGCACGGGCTCCTCCCAGGCTTTGTGAAAGTAGTCACAAATATTGTGAAGACTTTCACAAGCGCACGCGACGAGAGTCGACCGCGAGCCCGGGAGGCGGGCTCAGAAGATGGCGGGGAGCACGACCAGCATCGAGAGCGACCAGGTCAGGTGGGTGATCGCCGGGGCCAGGATGCCGCCGGACGCGCGCCGCTGCAGCCCAGCGACGAGGCCGAGGAGCAGCGCCGCGAAGCTGAGCATGACGTTGCCCGTCGCCAGCGTCGCGATCGTGTACGCCACGGTCGTCCACAGCACCGGATGGTGCGGGATCGCCGCGTAGGCGGCACCGCGGAAGAAGAGCTCCTCGGCGATGCCGTTGATCGCGGTGATCACGAACAGCACCGGCAGGCTGCCGGCGTCGGCGAGCGCGAGGACGTTCGAGATCTGGTCCTCCAGCGGCTGGAGGAACGGCAGCGCGCGGACGGTCAGGCCGCCGAGCACGAACACGCCGACCATCGCGGCGCCGAGCAGGAACGGCGGCAGGATCGGCCGCTCGAGACCGCCGGGCCGGTCGAGATCGGCGATGCGGCCCAGGTGGAGGCGCCCGGAGACCAGCGCGCCGACGATCCAGACCGCGGCGAGCAGCAGGGTCGCGGGGTAGAACCAGACGCTGCCCGGCTCGATCCGCAGCGAGACCGCCAGCACCGCCCCGCCGAGCACGAGGAAGCCGGCCGTCACCCACTGGCGACGCCGCAGCCCGGCGTCGGTGTCGCGCTGGTCGCGCGGGACGACGTCCCACAGCGAGCGGCGCACGAGCACGGGGAGGGGCTTCACGGCGTCGAGCCTAGGTCGCGAGAGGGGCTCAGCGGGAGCGTCCCAGCGTCGCACTGGCCACATCGGACCCGCGCGCCGCGCTCGCCGGGGGCCGGACGCGCCGACGGGCCCTCCCCCACCGGGGGACGGCCCGTCGGTCGGAGGGCCGGGTCGGCCGGCCCGTCCGCTCACTTCTTGAGGCTGTCCTTCACGTCGGACGCGGCGTCCTTGATCTTCTCGACGCCGTCCTTGAGCGAGGCCTTGGCCTGGTCGGCCTTGCCCTCGTTCTCGAGGTGCTCGTCACCGGTGGCCTTGCCCGCGGCCTCCTTGCCCTTGCCGGCGAGGTCGTCGGCCTTGTTCGAGATCTTGTCCGCGATACCCATGGGGCACCTCCCTGATCGGCTGTGCGGTGGCCGGGCCACTGCGGCCCGTCCTCCTCACGGTGCTCACGACGACGGCCGCCCACACCCTCCAAGGGGTGGGCGGCCGTCGAGGTGTCGCGGTGTTGCGGCGCCGGGGCGCGGCGGGTCAGGAGAAGGACAGGACGCCGTCGTCGATCCGGTCGCGGCGGATGGTGCGGATGTCGCTGAGGTAGTTCTGCTTCAGCGACCACGGGGCGCGATCGCCCTGGCGCGGCAGCCCGTCGAGGGCCCGCTGGACGTACCCGGAGGCGAGGTCCATGAACGGGCGCTCGCCGACGGTCTCGTCGCGCACGGGCACGACGACCTTCTTGCCCTTCGCGTCCATGTAGGACAGCAGCCGGTTGACGTAGTCGCCGACGAGGTCGGCCTTGAGCGTCCAGGAGGCGTTGGTGTAGCCGATCGTGTAGGCGAAGTTCGGCACGCCGCTGAGCATGAGCGCCTTGTAGGCCATCGACGAGGACGGGTCGAGCTTCTCGCCGTCGATCGTCAGCGTGATGCCGCCGAAGAGCTTCAGCTTCAGCCCGGTGGCCGTGACGATGATGTCGGCCTCGAGGTGCTCGCCCGACTCCAGCTCGATGCCGGTGGCGTCGAAGCGCTTGATCCGGCCGGTGACGACCGAGGCGTCGCCCTTGCGCAGCGCGCGGAAGAGGTCGGAGTTGGGCACCACGCACAGGCGCTGGTCCCACGGCTGGTACGGCGGCTGGAAGTTCTCGTCGTAGCTCGTGCCCTCGGGCAGCTGCCGCTCGGTGAACCGGCGGACGAACCTCTTGGCCTGGTCGGGGTAGCGCCGCGCGAGCTGGTAGCTGGCGACCAGGCGCATGACGTTGGCCCAGCGCACGATCGGGTACTTCACCGAGAACGGGAGGAAGTCGAGGCGCTTGGAGAGCTCGTCCTCGCCGGGCTGCGGGAGGATGTAGGTGGGCGTGCGCTGGAGCATCGTGATGTGCTCGGTCTTGTCGGCCATCGACGGAAGGAGGGTGATCGCCGTGGCGCCGGAGCCGATGACGACGACCTTCTTGCCCGCGTAGTCGAGGTCCTCGGGCCAGAACTGCGGGTGCACGATCGTGCCCTCGAACGACTCCTCCTGCGGGAACTGCGGCCGGTGCCCCTCGTCGTAGTCGTAGTAGCCGGTGGTGCCCCACAGGAACGAGCAGGTGAGCTCGCGGGACTCGCCGTCGACCTCGACCGTGACCGTCCAGCGCGCGCTGGCGGTGTCCCACTCCGCGGCGGTGACCTTGTGCCGGTAGCGGATCAGCCGGTCGACGCCGTGCTCCTCGGCGACCGTGCGCAGGTAGTCGAGGATCAGCGCGCCGTCGGCCAGCGAGGTGTGGCTGGGCCACGGACGCCAGCGGTAGCCGAAGGTGAACATGTCGGAGTCGGACCGGATGCCGGGGTAGCGGAACAGGTCCCAGGTGCCGCCGCTGGCCTCGCGGGCCTCGAGCACGGCCAGCGTGCGCTCGGGGTGGGCGGTCTTGAGCTGGCAGGCGGCGCCGATGCCGGACAGGCCGGCGCCGACGATGAGCACGTCGACGTGCTGGGGCTCGGAGGTGGGCATGGCCCGAGCGTACGCTTATTGACAGATATTCAGCAAGGGGTCGGACGGCCCGCCCGGACGGGACGGGCGGGCCGGGCGGGCGGGCGGGCCGGTCAGGCCTGGACCGCCACGCCCCGCTCGAGCAGGCCCTCGACGTCGTCGACGCCCCAGGCCGCCAGCGCCTCGCGGGTGTGCTCGCCGGCCGCGCGGCTCGGCGGCGTCGTGATCGTCGCTCGGGTGCGGGAGAACCGCGGGGCCGGCTGGGGCTGCACCATGCCGTGCGCCTCGACGAAGGTCTCCCGCGCGACCAGGTGCGGGTGCGTCAACGCCTCGCTCATCGGGACGATGCCCGCGACGCAGGCGTCGGTGCCCTCGAAGAGCTCGATCCACTCCGCCTGGGTGCGGCTGCGGAAGGTCTCGACGAACAGGGCGCGCATCTCGTCGTAGCGGTCCAGCTCGTGCTGGCCCGGGCACCGGCCCTCGAGGCCGAGCAGCCGGACCAGCTCGGCGAAGAACTGGCCCTCGAGCGCCCCGACCGACATGTGCCGCCCGTCGGAGGTCTCGTACACGTCGTAGAACGGCACGCCCCCGTCCAGCAGGTTGGCGGCGCGCTCCTCGCGGTAGCCGCCGGAGGCGACGAAGGCGTTCGTCATGGCGTTGAGGTGCGCGGTGCCGTCGACGATCGCGGCGTCGACCACCTGGCCCCGTCCGCTGATCTTCGCCTCGAGCACCGCGGCGAGGATGCCGATGACGAGGTAGGTGGAGCCGCCACCGAAGTCGCCGACGAGGTTGCCGGGGAAGTGCGGTCGGCTCTTGTCCTGTCCCAGGCCGAAGAGCGCGCCGGTGATGGCGATGTAGTTCATGTCGTGGCCGGCCGCCTGCGCCAGCGGGCCGTCCTGCCCCCAGCCGGTCATCCGGCCGTAGACCAGCCGCGGGTTGACCTCGGCGCACTGCTCGGGCCCGATGCCGAGCCGCTCGCACACGCCCGGACGCAGGCCCTCGACCAGCACGTCGGCGTCGCGGACGAGCTCGAGCACGACCTTCGTCGCCTCGGGGTCCTTGAGGTTGAGAGCGACGCTCGGCCGGCCGCGGTTGAGCAGCATCGTCGCGCCGCCGGCGAGCAGCTGACCGCCCGGACGCTCGACGCGGATCACGTCGGCGCCCAGATCCGCGAGGATCATGCACGCGTGCGGCCCCGGGCCGATGCCGGCGATCTCGACGACCTTGAGGCCCCGCAGCGGCCCCGTTCCCTGTCCCAGCTCGATGGTCATGACGGGATCATGACAGAAGCACTGTCACAGTGGGGCTGGCGGCCAGTTTCATCGGTCAGCCGATGAAACTGGCGCCTGCACGCTGAAGCTTCATCGTCCCAGCGACAGTTTCGTCGGTCAGCCGACGAAACCGCCCGGCCTCAGCCCCCGACCACCCGCGACAGGAACGCCCGGGTGCGCTCCTCGCGGGGAGCGACGAGCAGCCGCTCCGGCGGGCCCGACTCCAGGATGCGGCCGGCGTCGAGGAAGTGCACCGTGGTGGCGATCTCGCGGGCGAAGGCCATCTCGTGGGTGGCGAGCACCATCGTGGTGCCGGCGGCGGCGAGCTCGCGCACGACGTCGAGCACGTCGCCGACCCGCTCGGGGTCGAGGGCGGCGGTGATCTCGTCGAGCAGCAGGACGTCCGGCTGGGCGCACAGCGCCCGGACGAGGGCGGCGCGCTGCTGCTGCCCGCCGGAGAGCCGGTCGGGATAGGAGCCGGCGTGCTCGGCGAGGCCGAAGCGGTCGAGCAGGTCGCGGGCCCGGTCGCGGGCCTCGCGCCGCCGCAGGCCGTGGACGTGGCGCGGGGCGAGCGTGCAGTTCTGCAGCACCGTCAGGTGCGGGAACAGGTTGTAGGCCTGGAAGACCATCCCGATCCGCCGCCGCACCCGCCGGGCGTCGACGAGCGGGTCGGAGATCTCCCGGCCGTCGAAGACGATGACGCCGTCGTCGATCGGCTCCAGGAGGTTCAGGCAGCGCAGGAGCGTCGACTTGCCGGAGCCGGAGGAGCCGATGAGGCACACGACGTCGCCCCGGGCGACGTCGAGGGAGACGTCGGCGAGCACGACCTGCCGGCCGTAGGCCTTGCGGACGTCGCGCACCGAGAGCAGCGGCGCCGTGGTGGCGAGCCCGCTGGTGAGGTCGCCGGCGAGCGCGGCACGGCGGCGCTCCTCGTCGTCGCGGCCGAAGTCCTCGTCCGGCTCGATCCCGCTCATCGCTGCCCCGGCTGCTCGCGGCGACGCGCCCGCGCGGCCAGCCAGTCGGTGAGCCGCGCGGTGGGCACGGTGAGGGCGATGAAGAAGCCGGCCACGACGACGTAGGCGGTGTAGTTGAAGTTGAAGTTGCCGTAGTCCTGGGCGAAGGAGACGGCCTCCACGACGCCGAGCACCGAGACCAGGGCGGTGTCCTTCTGCAGCGAGACGAAGTCGTTGAGCAGCGGCGGGATCACCCGGCGCACCGCCTGCGGGACGACGACCAACCGCAGCGTCTGCGCCCGCGAGAGGCCCAGCGCCGCGGCGCTGGCGACCTGGGAGGGATGCACCGACTCGATGCCCGAGCGGAAGACCTCGGCGACGTAGGCGCCGTAGGAGAGGATCAGCGCCACGCACGCCCACACCGTGCGGCTGGTCGTCACCCCCTGCAGCTGCAGCGCGGGCAGGCCGAAGCCGAGCAGCAGGACGAGCAGCAGCGTGGGGATGCCGCGGAAGACGTCGGTGTAGACGACCGCGAGCAGCCGCACGGGCGCGAGCAGCGGCGACCGGGAGACCCGGATCAGCGCGACGAGCAGCCCGAGGACCAGGATGCCCGCCTCGGCGACCAGGAAGAGCCGGACGTTGAGCCAGAAGTGCTCCCGGATGCCCGGCAGGGCGTCCCGGGCGAACCCGGCGTCGAGGAACAGCGCGCGGACCGCCGGCCAGCCGGGGCTGTTGACCAGGCCGAGCACCAGGCCGCCGAGCACGAGCACCGTCGCGAGGCTCGCGATCGCCAGGGACCGCAGGCGCTGACGCCGCCGGACGCGCCGCCGCTGCCGCTCGCGCTCGCTGGGCCGCCAGGGCGCGTCCGGCGAGGTCGCCGCGACGGGCTGCGCGGAGGTCACTGGAGCACGGGCACGTCGACGACGTCGGAGAGCCACTGCTTCTCCAGGCCGGCCAGGGTGCCGTCGGCCTTCAGCTCGGCCAGGGCGAGGTCGAGGCACGGCGTCAGCGAGGAGCCCTTGGCGGCGAGCAGGCCGAACTCCTCCTGCTGACCCGTCGTCGGCTGGAACTGCCCGACGATCGTGCCCTTCGGGATCTCGACGGCGGTGATGTAGAAGGCCGTCGGCAGGTCGGCGAGGATCGCGTCGACCTGGCCGTTCTGCAGCGCCTGCTTGGCGGCGTTGGTGTCCTGGAAGACCGAGGCCTCCGTGGTCGGCTGGATGCCGTCGCGGATCGCGGTGAGCGAGGTGGTGCCGGTCTGCGCGCCGAGGCGCAGGTCCTTCAGGTCGGCCAGCGAGGTGATCGAGGCGGCCTTGCTGCCCTTGAGCGCGATGACGGCCTGCGCGGCGGCGTAGTAGCCGTCGGAGAAGTCGACGGCCTTCTGCCGTGCCGGCGTGATCGAGATCTGGTTGATGTCGAAGTCGAACGGCTTGGCGCCGGGCGCGTACGAGGTGTTGAAGCGGACCTTGGTCCAGCTCACGGCGTCCTCCGCGAACCCGAGGCGGTCGGCGACGGCGTAGGCGACGGCCGACTCGAAGCCCTTGCCGTTGGTCGGGTCGTCGTCGGAGAACCAGGGCTCGTAGGCCGGGCTGTCGGTGCCGACGGTGAGCTTGCCGGGGGCGGTGAGCGTGGCCTTGGCGGCGCAGTCCTTCGCCGTCTCGCCGGCCGTCGGGGAGGCGGCCGGGTCGGCCGCGGTGTCGGCGGTCGAGGCGCACCCGGCCAGCGCGGACGCGGTGAGGACGGTGGCGGCGAGCAGGCCGGCAGCGCGGCGGGGGGCGGTGGAGCGGAGGCGCATGCGCGAAGTCTAGGGGCGCGCTCGGGTTTGGGACGGCGGCCCGCGCCGTCGCGTGACCTGGCGCACATCGGCATGCAACTCGTTGCATAGGGTCGGCAGCATCCGCCACCCTGGGGACGTGCCCCTCGACCACGCCCTCCTCGTCGCGCTCGCCGAGCGTCCGGCGTCCGGGCTGGAGCTGGCGCACCGGTTCAGCCGCTCGATCGGCTACTTCTGGTCGGCCACCCACCAGCAGATCTACCGGACCCTCGCTCGGATGGACGACGACGGCTGGCTGGTCTCGCACACGGTCGAGCAGCAGGGCAAGCCGGCCAAGCGGGTCTACGAGGTCGCCGACGAGGGCCACCGGGTGCTCGCGACGTGGCTGGCCGAGCCGGCCGACCCCCACCCGCTGCGCTCCGACCTCGCCGTGAAGATGCGCGGCGCGTCCTTCGGCGACCGGGCGCAGGTGCTCGACGTCGTCCGCACCGCCCTGGCCGAGCACCACGCCCGCCTGGCGCACTACCGGTACCTCATGTCCCGCGACTACCCCGACCCGTCCACCCTCAGCGGCCTGGAGCGCGACCAGCACCTCGTGCTCCGCGGCGGCATCCTCATGGAGGACGCCTGGGTCGCCTGGCTCACCGAGTACCTGGAGGCTCACGCATGACCACCCCGTCCCCTTACCCGCACCTGCTCGCCCCGCTGACGATCGGCGGCCTGACGCTGCGCAACCGCGCCGTCATGGGCTCGATGCACACCGGCCTCGACGACCACCCGTGGGACCGCGTGAAGCTGGCCGCCTACTACGCCGAGCGCGCCCGCGGCGGCGTCGGGCTGATCATCACCGGCGGCCACTCCCCCAACCGGCGCGGCTGGCTGCTGCCGTTCGGCGCCGAGATGCGCACCCGGCTGCACGCCGCCCGGCACCGTGACACCACCGACGCCGTGCACGCCGAGGGCGGCGCCATCGCGCTGCAGATCCTGCACGCGGGCCGCTACGCCTACCACCCGCTGAGCGCGGGCGCGTCGAGCCGCAAGTCGCCGATCACCCCGTTCAAGCCGCGCACGATGAGCAGCCGCGAGGTCGACGAGACCGCCAGCGCCTTCGCGCGCTCGGTGGCCCTGGCCCGCAAGGCCGGCTACGACGCGGTCGAGATCATGGGCTCCGAGGGCTACTTCATCAACCAGATGCTCGCCGCGCGCACCAACGACCGCACGGACGCCTGGGGCGGCAGCGCCGAACGACGCATGCGCTTCCCGCTCGAGGTCGTCCGCCGGGCCCGCGAGCTGGTGCCCGCCGACTTCCCGATCGTCTACCGCATCTCCCTGCTCGACCTGGTCGAGGACGGCCAGACCTGGGACGAGACCCTCGCCCTGGCCCACGGCCTGGAGGCGGCCGGCGTCACGGTGCTCAACACCGGCATCGGCTGGCACGAGGCGCGGGTGCCTACGATCATCACGCAGGTGCCGCGCGGCGCCTGGGTGTCGGTGACGGCGCGGCTCAAGGCCGAGGTGTCGGTGCCGGTGTGCGCGTCGAACCGGATCAACACCCCCGAGCTGGCCGAGGAGATCCTCGCCTCCGGGCAGGCCGACCTGGTCTCGATGGCGCGTCCGCTGCTCGCCGACCCCGACTTCGTCGCCAAGGCGGCCGCCGACCGCGCCGACGAGATCAACACCTGCATCGCCTGCAACCAGGCCTGCCTCGACCACGCCTTCAGCGGCCAGAAGGTCTCGTGCCTGGTGAACCCGCGCGCCGGCCGCGAGACCACCCTGGTGCTCAGCCCGACCCGCACCCGGCGTCGGGTCGCGGTCGTCGGCGCCGGGCCGGCCGGTCTGGCCACCGCGGTGAGCGCGGCCGAGCGCGGCCACGCGGTCACGCTGTTCGAGGCCCAGCCCCACCTCGGCGGCCAGTTCAGGCTCGCCATGGCGGTGCCGGGCAAGGAGGAGTTCGCCGAGACGCTGCGCTACTTCACGCGTCGCCTCGAGGTGCTCGGCGTCGACGTGCGGCTCTCGACCCGGGCCTCGGTGCAGGACCTCGCCGACTTCGACGACGTCGTGGTGGCCACCGGCGTCGAGCCGCGCGTCCCCGCCTTCGAGGGCGTCGACCACCCGAAGGTGCTCAGCTACGCCGACGTGCTCGCCGGCCGCGCGGTGCCCGGACGCCGGGTGGCGGTGGTCGGCGCCGGCGGCATCGGCGTCGACGTCAGCGTGTGGCTCACCCACCAGCCCGAGACCGACGAGGAGTGGCTCGCGCACTGGGGCGTCGGCGACCCCGCGCTCGACCGCGGCGGCCTCACCGACCCCAAGCCGCGCACGCCCGCCCGCGAGGTGACGCTGCTGCAGCGCAAGGCGACGATGATCGGCAAGGACCTCGGCAGGACGTCCGGCTGGGCGCACCGCGCGGTGCTCAAGCAGTCCGGCGTCACGCAGGTCAACGCGGTGGCCTACGACCGGGTCGACGACGCCGGCCTGCACTACACGCGGGAGGGCGTGCAGCACGTGCTCGACGTCGACCACGTGGTGCTCTGCGCGGGCCAGGAGTCGGTGCGCGGCCTGTTCGACGAGCTCGCCGCCCGCGACGACGCCCCGCGGGTGCACCTGGTCGGCGGCGCCGACGTCGCCGCCGAGCTCGACGCCAAGCGCGCGATCGAGCAGGGCACCCGGGTGGCCGCGGCGCTCTGAGCGCCCGACCCTGCCGACCTCCGAGACGCCGCACGGCGCGCCCCCGGACCGGGGGCGCGCCGTCGCCGGTGCTGGACCTGCCCGTCGTCGGCGGCCCGGCGCGGGGCCTCAGTGCGGGGTGATCCAGGAGCCGAGCGTCGGCGCCAGCCGGGTGAAGCCGACACCCGACGTGAGCGCGTCGTCGGAGACGAAGCGCGAGGGACCGCTGCGATGCCCCTCGGTGAGGGTCAGCACGCCGACGCGGATCCGGGCAGGTCGTCCCAGACACCGGCTGGGCACCACCCCGACCAGTCCGCGGGGCGTCGGCGTGACCCGTGCACCCGCACACGTCACGTACCGGTGGTTGCGCTGCAGCATCGTGCGACCGTCGCGGTAGCGGAGGTCGTAGACGAGCGAGCCGCGTGAGGTCCTGATCCGGGCGGCCCAGACGTCCGGCTGGGCGCGCATCGCGGTGGCGACGCGCACCTCGTCCGGCGCGTAGTGCACCGTGAGCGCCGTGATGTCGCCCGCGCGGGCGGACGCGTCGGCGCCGCGGTCGCGATAGGTCTGGTCGGAGTAGTACTGCACGACGCGCACGTCGCCGGACGCGTCGGCGTGCCGGGAGGAGCCGGCGTGGGCGGCCGGCGCGAGGGTGGCCGTGAGGGCGAGGACGGTGGCGCCGAGGCCGAGCGTCCTCCGGAGCGGGATCCGAGAGCTCATGGGCGGATCATGGCGGCCGGCGCCCGGCGTGTCAGCGGTTCGGGGGCGCCGGAGCCGCCGTCGGACGCCGCACGGCGCGCCCCCGAGGGGACGCGCCGTGCGGATCGAGCGGGACGGAGGGATCAGCGAGCGGTGGTCCAGCTGCCGAGGGTCGGACGGCCGATGGTGGCGTTGCCGACACGCAGGGCGTCGTCGCGGCCGCGGGTGTAGGTGTCGTCGGAGGAGTCGTCGGCCAGCAGCGCGTTGACGACGACGCCGGCGCGCACCTTGTACGGCGTGCCGAGGCACGCGCGCGGCACGAACCCGAAGATGCCGCTGCTGGTCGGGACGACGCGGATGCCGTCGCACGAGACCAGTCGGCCGTTGCGCCGCAGCTCGACCGTCGTGCCGGAGTCGCGGACGATGCGACGCAGGTCGTAGACGTTGGTGCCGCGGGAGGTGACGATGCGGGCCTGCCAGCTGTGCGACAGCGGCGGGACGGCGCGCAGTCCGGTGGCGACCTTCACGCCGTCGCGAGTGTGCTGGACGGTGAGGGTGGTGATGTCGCCCTCGATGACGCCGGGCTGGGTGCCCTCGTCGGAGAACGATCCGCCGCCGACGTTCTGGGAGGAGACGCGCACGTCGCCGGTGGCGTCGGCGTGCCGGTAGGTGCCGGCGTGGGCGGCCGGGGCGAGCCCGGCGGTCAGGACGAGGGCGGCGGCACCGAGGCCGGCCGCCCTCCGGAGGGGGTTCCGAGAGATCATGGCGGCATCCTCACCCACGATGTCGCGGCTCACACCATCGGGGTCTCGACAGGCTCGACCATCTCCTCACGGCCGCGACGGATGAGCCCGATCGACGGGTTCCGCACTACCGTGGGAGGAGTGGGACGCCTGGTCGACGCCGCCGATCGCACGCAGCAGCGCGTGCCGGTGATCGGCATGCCGCTCGCGGTGGTCTACAAGTTCGCGGACGACCAGGGCACCTACCTCGCGGCGATCATCAGCTACTACGCGTTCATCGCGATCTTCCCGCTGCTGCTGCTCGCCTCGACCATCCTCGGCGTCGTGCTGCAGGGCTATCCCGACCTCCAGCAGCAGGTGCTGAACTCGGCGCTCTCGCAGTTCCCGATCATCGGCGACAAGCTCGGCCGACCCGAGGAGCTGCAGGGCTCGCTGGCGGCCGTGATCGCCGGCTCGGTCGCCGCGCTCTACGGCTCGCTGGGCCTGGGCCAGGCGATCCAGAACGCCGTGAACGTCGCGTGGTCGGTGCCGCGCAACAACCGTCCGAACCCGATCGTCCTGCGGCTCAAGAGCCTCTTGCTCCTGCTCTCCGCGGGCGTGGCCGTGCTCGGCGTCTCGATCGCCTCGGCCCTCGCGTCCGGCACCCAGGTCTTCGGCCCCTCGTTCGACGCCGAGATGCAGTGGATCGTGCGGCTCGGCACCGTCGCGCTGCTCTGGCTGGTGCTGACGCTGCTGTTCCGCCTGGCGGCCGCCCGCTCGCACACGATCGGCACCGCCGCGCCGGGCGCCCTGGCGGTCGCGATCATGTGGCAGGGCCTGCAGACCCTCGGCACCGTCTACGCCACGCGGGTGCTCGCCGAGACCGACACCATGACCGGCACGTTCGGGCTCGTCCTCGGGCTGGTCGGCATCATCTACCTCGCCGCCCTGATGGGCGTGCTGGGCATGGAGGTCAACGTCGTCCTGGCCCGCCGGCTGTGGCCGCGGGCGCTGCTGACGCCGTTCACCGACAACGTCCGGCTCACCGAGGCCGACCGCCGCGCCTACCAGGGCTACGTGCGCTCCCAGCGGCACAAGGGCTTCGAGACGATCGAGATCACCTGGGACGACCTGCCGGTGGTCGAGGAGCCGCTCGCCGAGGACCCCGCCGCGCCCACGCGGCTGGAGGAGTACCGATCCCGGCTGCGCCGCCGCTCCGGCGAGTAGCCGGCACGACGGGACGCGTCAGCGCCGCTTCGGGGGCAGCGGCACGAACATCGACGTGCGCTCGGCGTACTCGGGGTAGCCCTCGCGCTGCATCATCGTGCGCTCCAGGAGGCGCGCGCCGGTCGCGAAGGCGAGGAAGTAGGTCATGGCGAGCGGGCTGACGATCGTCAGCAGGCCGCCCCAGCCGGACGCCGCGCCGCCGACCAGGAAGACGCCCCACCAGATGCAGGCGTCGCCGAAGTAGTTCGGGTGGCGCGTCCAGGCCCACAGGCCGCGGTCCATCACCGGACCGCGGTCGGGGTCGGCCTTGTAGGCGGACAGCTGGGCGTCGCCGACCGACTCGAAGACCAGGCCGACGGCCCAGACGACGACGCCGAGCACGACGACCGGCCACGCGGCGACGTCGGAGACCGCGCCCACCTGGATCGGCAGCGAGATCAGCCAGACCGCGAAGCCCTGGACCAGGAAGACCTTGCGCACGGCCAGGCCCAGGCCCACCTCGTGCAGGGGCCCACCGAGCAGCTGCTCGTACCGGGGGTCCTCCTTGCCCGCGTGGGCGCCGAGCGCCCGGCGGCGGATGTGCCAGGCGAGGCGCAGGCCCCACGCACCGACCATCACCAGCACCAACCACCGCCGGGGCCCGTCACCCTCCGCCGCGATACCCACTGCCGTCGAGACGACGGCCACCGCGACGAAGCCCAGTCCCCAGGCGACGTCGACCACCGCGACCCGATCCAGCTGCCGGGCCCGCAGCGCTGCCAGGGTCATCACCACGGCCGCGGTGACGAGCGCAGCGCCGGAGACCAGCGCGAGATCGGCGATCATGGGGGTCGCTCCTTCTCCTCGGGGGTTCGGTCCGGGACGTCCCGGACCGGTCAGAAGTCCCGCACGGCCGGCAGGCTGTGCGGCGCGCCCGGCTTCACCATGAGGATCTGGTCGACCCCCATGCGGCCGTCGCGGAAGGCCATGGAGCCACCGACGAGGTAGAGGCGCCACACCCGGACGACCTCCTCGCCGACCAGCTCGGTGAGCCGCTCGACGTTGGCCTCGAACCGCTCGATCCAGCCCGCCACCGTCAGCACGTAGTGCTCGCGCAGGGCGTGGACGTCGCGGACCTCCAGGCCGCCGCGCTCGAGGAACGCCACGGTCTCGCCGACGGGGCGCATGTACATGTCGGGCGCGATGAACGACTCGATGAAGGGGCCGCCGCCGGGCCACTTGCCGGTGCGCGACATCTGCTGCACCAGCACGCGTCCGCCGGGGCGCACGGAGTCGTGCAGCACCGTGGCGTAGGTCGGGTAGTTGTCCTGGCCGACGTGCTCGCCCATCTCGATGGACGACACGGCGTCGTACTCCTGGCCGGCGGCCGGCACGGCGTCGCGGTAGTCGAGGAGCCGGATCGTGACGCGGTCCTGCAGGCCGCGCTCGGCGATCCGGGCGTCGATGAACTTCTTCTGCTCGGCCGCGATCGTGACCCCCGTGACCTGCGCGCCGAAGTGCTCGGCGGCGTGCAGCGAGAGCGAGCCCCAGCCGCAGCCGACGTCGAGCAGGCGCATGCCCGGCTGGAGGCCGAGCTTGCGGCAGATGAGCGAGAGCTTGGCGAACTGGGCGTCCTCGAGCGGCTGGTCGGGGCTGGCGTGGTAGCCGCACGAGTAGGCCATCGAGGGGTCGAGGATCAGCGAGTAGAACTCGTTGGAGAGGTCGTAGTGGTGGCTGATCGAGCGGATGTCGCGCAGCTTGGAGTGCAGGCGTCCGCGGATGCGGGCCTGGGAGGCCGGCGGTGCCGGCGGACGGCCCAGCAGCCCGAGGCGGCCCTCGCCGAGCTCGAGCGCGGTGCGCACCGCGGAGATCATCGCCTGCGGCGAGGGGCGGCGGCCGGAGAGACCGCGCTCCTTCGCGACCGCGAAGGCGTAGGTGAGCGCGGCGTCGAGGTCGCCCGGCACGTCGAGCTCGCCGGTGACGTAGGCCTGCGCGGCCCCGAGCTCGCCCGGGTGCCACAGCAGGCGGCGCAGCGCGTCGGGGCTGCGCAGCTCGACGACGGGGGCGTCCTCGGGGCCCGCGACCGAGCCGTCCCAGGCGATCAGCCGCACCGGCAGGTCGCCGGCGACGAAGGGCCGCAGGGCCTCGGCGAGCGCGGGGGCGACCGGACGGTCGGTGGACGGGCCGGACGGGGTGCGGGTGGCGGTGACGGAGCTCACGAGACGTCCTCACGGGTCAGCAGGATCTGGTTGACGTCGATGTAGCCCGACGCGAAGCCGGCGCGGCTGTACTCCAGGTAGAAGTGCCACATCCGGATGAAGGTCTCGTCGAAGCCGAGCTCGAGGACCTTCTCGGTGTTGCCGAGGAACGCGGCGTCCCAGCGGCGCAGCGTCTCGGCGTAGTGGCTGCCGAAGGGCAGCCGGTCGGTGACGCGCAGGCTGGTGCGCTCGCGGGTGATCTGGTCGATCACCTCGACGGAGGGCAGGAACCCCCCCGGGAAGATGTACTTGTGGATCCAGGTCCACGTGTTGCGGGTGGCGAGCATGCGGTCGTGCGGCATGGTGATCGCCTGGATGCCGACCTTGCCGCCGGGTGCGAGCACGCGGTCGATGGTCTGGAAGTAGGTGTCCCAGTAGTCGTAGCCGACGGCCTCGATCATCTCGACGGAGACGATGGCGTCGAAGCTGCCCTGCACGTCGCGGTAGTCGCACAGCTCGACGTCGACGAGGTGGGTGAGGCCGGCCTCGGCGATGCGCTGGCGGGCCAGCGCCTGCTGCTCGGTCGACAGCGTGATGGTCAGGACCTGCGCGCCGCGCTTCGCCGCGCGCATCGCCAGCTCGCCCCAGCCGGAGCCGATCTCGAGCACCCGGCTGCCCTCGGCCACGCCGGCGACGTCGAGCAGCCGCTCGATCTTGCGAGCCTGCGCCTCGGCGAGCGGCTCGTCGGCGTCCAGCGGCGAGGGGATGCCGTCGAAGAGGGCCGAGGAGTAGCTGAGCGTGGGGTCGAGGAAGAGCTGGAAGAGCTCGTTGGACAGGTCGTAGTGGTGCGCGATGTTGGCGCGGGAGTTGCGCTTGCTCGACACCTGGCGCTTCGGGGGCCGCTTCGCGACCACGCCGCGCAGCCGCTGCATCCACTGCGGGACGAGGTCGGAGATCTCGCCGGCGAGCACGCCGAGGAAGTCGCCGAGGCCCGACGGCGTCGGGGTGTCCCAGACGCCGGTGAGGTAGGCCTCGCCGAAGCCGATCAGCTGGTCGCTGCCGATGCGGGCGAAGAACTCGTCGGGCCGGTGGATGCGCATCACCGGGCCGCCCTTGCCGTAGGTGCGGCCCTCGCACTCGACGGTGACGTCGAGGCGGGAGACCGCGCCGAGGAAGAGGCGCCGGGCGACGGGGCCGCCGAGGCGGGCCTTCGGGCCGGACGGGACAACGTCGAGCCCGGCCCAGCGCATCGCCTCCGGACGGGCGGCCGCGACGACGTCGCGATCGGGTGAGGTGGTCATCGGTTCTCCTGGACGTGTGGCTGGGCGTGGGACGGGCGCGACTGCACCGGCAGGCGACGCAGCCACAGCCAGATGCCGTGGGCGCGGATCAGCAGCGATCCGCGCAGCGCCGCGAGCGCGGCCCGACGCACCGGCGGCGCGTGGGTGACGCGCCGTCCGTGCATCGAGGCGGAGAACCGCGCGCCGTCGTCGGTGGTCAGGGTGACAGCGACCGTGAGCGCGTCGTCGGCCGGGGTCGGCGCGACGAGGTCGTAGGAGCCGTCGGTGCCGTGGAACGGCGAGACGTACATGGCCTTCGGCGTGCTGGCCCGGCCCTGCTCGTCGGGCTGGACGAGGTAGGCGTGGCGGTCGCCGTAGGTGTTGTGCACCTCGACGACGGTGGCGACCCGACGGCCGGCGGCGTCGTGGCACCAGAACACCGAGATCGGGTTGAAGCAGTAGCCGAACGCTCGCGGCTGGGCGCACATCAGGATCAGGCCGTCGGCGGTGATGTCGTGGGCGGCGAGGAACGCCTCGACGTTGGCGCGGATCGTCCGGTCGGGGCTGCCGAGGTGGTCGCGGGCCTCGAAGGTGCCGCGCACGAGGCCGAGCGGACGGTGGTCGGGCAGGTCGTCGAGGTCGACGACCCAGGTGTGGGACGTGTGCTCGAAGGAGCGGGTCCACGGGCGCCGCCGCGTGTGCCGGATCGTGGTGGCGTACACGCCGGTGACGTCGGCCGGGGCCGGGGCGTCGACGACGACCGTCGGCTCGCTCCAGGGCAGCCCGAGCCGCTCGGCGGCGGCGAGGCCGGAGCGCGCGCCGTCCTCGTGGAAGCCCCAGCCGTGGTACGCGCCGGCGAAGACCACGCGGTCGGTGTCGAGCTCGCGCAGACGCGCCTGGGCGGCGACCGACGTGGGGGTGTAGAGCGGGTGCTCGTACTCCATCCGGTCGATCACCGTGGCGGGGTCGACGAGGTCCTCCCCGCCGAGGGTGACCAGATAGTGCACGTCGGTGTCGAGGCGCTGCAGGCGGGTGAGGTCGTAGGTGACGGTGACGCCGCCGCGCTCGCCCGCGACCCGGCGAAAGTTCCACGACGCCCAGGTGCTGCGGTGGCGGGGCAGCAGCGAGAGGTCGGTGTGGAGCAGCGCGGTGTTGGGCGAGTACGGCATCGCGCCGAGCAGCTCGCGGTGCAGCGGCGTCGGCTCGGCGAGCATGCTCAGCGCCTGGCTGGGGTGCGCGGCGATGACCACCGCGTCGAACCGGTCGGTGCGGCCGTTGCCGTCGGTGATCTCGACGCCGTCGGCGGTCTCGAGCACCGAGGTGACCTTGGAGCCGGTGCGGATCTCGTGCAGGTGCGCGGCCACGGCGTCGACGTAGCTGTGCGAGCCGTTGCTGACCGTGCGCCAGGTCGGCGAGCCGAAGACGGCGAGCATGCCGTGGTGCTGCAGGAAGGCGAAGAGGTACCGCGCGGGGTACTGCAGCGCGACGTCGGGGTCGCACGACCACACGGCCGCGACCAGCGGCTCCATGAAGTGGCGCCGGAAGTACGGGGTGAACCTGTGCTGGTCGAGGAAGTCACCGAGGGTGACGTCGTCGCCCGGCACGGCGAGGAGCGCCTTGGCCTGACGGTGGAAGCGCGGCACCTCGGTGAGCATGCGCAGGTAGTCGCGGTCGCGCAGGTGGCGGCGGGTCGGGAAGACGCCCGCCCGGCCGAGCGCGCCGGCCCACTCCAGGCCGGTCTCGTCGTCGCTGATCGACATCGACATCTCGGACTGCTGGGTGGCCACGCCGAGCTCGCGGAAGAGCCGCAGCAGCACGGGGTAGGTGCGCCGGTTGTGGACGATGAACCCGGTGTCGATGCGCAGCTCGCGACCCGACGGGTCGGGCACGCGATGGGTGTCGGCGTGGCCGCCGAGGCGGTCGTCGGCCTCGTAGAGCGTGACGTGCGCGGTGCGTGAGGCGACGTAGGCGGCGGTCAGTCCGGCCACGCCGGAGCCGACCACCGCGACGCGTCGTCCGGTGGGGGCGGAGGACATGGGATCAGACCTTGGTCAGCGGGAATCGGATGGCGGTGTCGAGGCTGGGCTGCGGCGAGCCGCCCTCGGGCTCGGTGGTGATGCCGATGGCGGTGGCCGTGGAGGCGTCGCCGGTGAGCAGCACGGTGGCGTCGGCGCCGGCGGGCAGGAACCCGGCGGCGACCATCCGCTCGTCGTGCTGGAGCCACAGCTCGTAGACCATGCCGGGAGGCAGGTCGCCGAGGCCCTCGGCGCGGAGCACGGCCTGGCCGAGCTCGCGGGACACGGTGACGACGGCGCGCGCGCCGCCCTTGATCGTGTACGTCTGGGTGCGGGCGTCGGGAGCCTGCAGCACGCGCTGGACGCCGGACTCGGTGATGACCGGCTGGCCGTCGCGACCGCGGTCGACCAGCGGCTGCACGACCGTCGCGCCCAGCCCGAGGGCGGCGACGACGGCCGCGGCGGCGGCCAGCGCCGGCACGCGGCGACGGCGGAGCGGGACGACGGGCGCGAGGTCGCGGGCCTCGGGTGCCGCGTGGCCGTGGTCGCCGCGGACCACGGGCGCCGGAGCGGCCTGGCCGGTGAGCGGCGGGAGCGGACGGAAGAGGGCGATCTCGGCCATGACGCGCTCGCGGAGCGTGTCGGGCGCGGAGAGCGGGGAGGCCGACTCGATGAGCAGGCTGGCGGCCTCCTCCAGCGAGGCGACCTCGTCGCGGCAGGTCGGGCAGGTCGCGAGGTGTCGCTCGAAGCCGGCTCGCTCGACGTCGTCGAGCGCGTCCACTGCGTAGGCGCCGGAGAGCGCGTGGATGTCGCTCATCAGCCTCCCACTCCCATCGTGTCGCGCAGCCGGATGAGTCCATCGCGGATGCGGGTCTTGGCGGTGCCCACCGGGAGCCCCAGCAGGCTGGCGACCTCGGTGTGCGTGTATCCCCCGAAGTAGGCCAGCTCGAGCGCCTCGCGCTGGACCGGGGTCAGGGTGTTCAGGGCGGCGCGGACGCGCCGGGCCTCGAGGCCGGCGTGGGCCGCCTCGGCGGTGGCGTCGTGCGCCACCGGCTGGTTGTGCTGGTGGTACGAGGTGTCGCGACGGGTCGCGGCCTCGGCGGAGCGCACCCGGTCTACCGCCTTGCGGTGGACGATGGTGAGCATCCAGGCGAGCGGGCTGCCCCGCTCGGGGTCGAACCGGCCGGCCATCCGCCAGATCTCGAGGAACGCCTCCTGGGCGACCTCCTCGGCCTGGGCCGGATCGCGGACCACGCGCACGGCCAGGCCGTACACGCGTGCCGACATCGCCTCGTAGAGCCGGCCGAAGGCCTGCTGGTCGCCCCGGGCGGAGCGCTGCAGGTGCTCGGCGAGCTCGGCGTGGGAGTCGGCGGGGGCCGTGGCCGGCGTCTCCGGGGAGACGCCGGCCACGGACTGCCGAGGTTCGGTCATGGACTGAATCCTCTTAGGGTCTGCCTCGATCAGGCAAACGTCACTTGGCGCCGACGAGCACCTTGTCGATGACGTAGACCGTGGCGTTCTTGGTGGGGATGTTGCCGCAGAGGACCTTGGCGGTGACCTTGGCGTCCTTCACGGTCACGCCGGCCGAGGTGTCGCCCGCGACGGTGAGCTCGTCGCCGTTGACGGTCTTCTGGGTGCCGATGACGTCCTGCGGGTTCAGGTTCTCGGGGAGCACGTGGTGCGTGAGGACCTTGGTGAGGAGCGCCTTGTCCTTGAGGACGGCGTTCAGGGTGGCCGAGGGGACGGCGGCGAACGCGTCGTCGGTGGGCGCGAACACGGTGGCGGCCTCGAGGCCGTTGAGGGTGTCGCCCAGGCCGGCGATGCCGACAGCCTTGACCAGCGTCTTGAGCAGCGGGTTGTTGCTGGCGGCGGTCGCGACCGGGTCGTTGACCATGCCGTCGAACGAGCCCTTGCCCGAGGTCGGGACGGCCGAGCAGGCGGGGCCGAAGACCTGGGCGCCGGCGCCCTCGGCGGCGGCCGACTCCGACGGCGACGCGGCGGCGGAGGTCTCGCCACCGGCGGCGGTGTCGGACGCGTTGTCGTCGCTGCCGCAGGCCACGAGGCCGAGGGCGAGGACGGCGGTGGAGGCGGCGATGGCGCCGGTACGGCGGAGGGTGGTGCTCTTCATGGGGCTTGCCTTCCGTGTGGCTTTCGATCGGGAGTGATCCCGGGGACTGACATCTGGTCTTCGCCACCGCCCCAAGGACGGATTGGTCGAAGGGGTGGGTTTTTACCTGCGGACGCGACAACGGCCCGTCCCCGGTGCCGGGGGACGGGCCGCTGCGCCGTCGCTGCGCCGCTGTGTGCCTCGCGGGACGCTGCAGACGCGGGGAGGGTGCCGTCGTCAGCTGACGTTGACGAGGATGTTCTGGATGCCGCTGGAGCCCTCCGGGAACGGCAGCATCTGCACGGCCGACTGCTCCTCGCCGTTGCCGCTGATCGCGCGGGCCGAGACCGAGTGCTGGCCGGAGGTGGCGTCCCACTCGTAGTACCACTGACGCCAGTAGTCGCTGTTGACGTCGGGGCCCATGGTGGCGTCCTCCCAGGCGCCGCCGTCGATGCGCACCTGCACCTTCTCGATGCCGCCGCGCTGCTGGGCCCAGGCCACTCCGCCGACCGTCTGCTTGCCGGGCTGGAGCATCTGCAGCGCGCGGGGCAGGTCGATGCGGGTGGAGATCTTGATCGGGGCGTCGGTGGCCCACTTGCGGTCGGTCCAGTAGGCGGTCTCGGCGGCGTAGGTCGTCAGCGTGAGCTTGGTGACCCACTTGGTGCCGGAGATGAAGCCGTAGAGACCGGGGACGATCATCCGCGCCGGGAAGCCGTGCTCGCGCGGCAGGGCGGTGCCGTTCATGCCGATGGCGATCATCGCGTCGCGGCCGTCGGTGGCGAGGTCGAGCGGCGTGCTGATCTTCATGCCGTCGAAGTCGGTGGAGAGGATCTGGTCGGCCTGGTCGCCGACGCCGGCCATGTCGAGCAGGTCGGTGAGCCGGACGCCGAGCCAGCGGGCGGCGCCGACGTACGGGCCGCCGACGCTGTTCGAGACGCAGGTCATGGTGATGTCGCGCTCGATCAGCTCCATGCCGAGCAGGTCGTCGAAGGTGAGCTCCAGCTGGTTGCGGACGTCGCCGTCGATGGTGAGCGTCCAGTCGCCGGCCGAGAGCACGGGCGTGTCGAGCCGGGTGTCGACCCGGTAGAAGTCGGCGTTGGCGATGCGCAGGGGCGTGATGCCCTTGATCTTGCTCTCCAGGCCGGTCGGCAGCGGGGGCGCGGGGCTGGACGGCGTGGGCAGCGCGATGTCCTCGGGCCGCGAGCGGTAGGAGTTGATGAACCGGCCGACGCCGCCCATGGCGCCGGCGAGCACGGCGAGCACGCCGCCGGCGATGAGCACGCCGCGTCGGCTGGCACCGGCCGGCTGCGGGGCCGGCTCGTCGGGCGCGCGCAGTCCGCGGGCGACCTCGGGCGAGACGGCGGGCTTCGGGGCGGGCGAGCGACGCGGGAGGACGGGCAGCCCTTGGCCGGCGCGGATCAGGACGCCGAGCGCCAGGACGCCCGCGATCGCGGCGACCAGGCTCGGGACGGCGTCCTCGAGGCCCGCGGTCGGGCGGGTGAGGGCCGCGGTGGCCGCCACGGCCACCAGCAGCACCAGGAAGCCCGCGCCGTAGGCGAGGCGGCGGCGCGCCAGGAAGCCGGCGAGCGAGGAGACCAGCAGCACGACGACCATGACCGAGCCGATCAGGATCACCTTGTCGTTGCTGCCGAAGTTGCGGATCGCCCACTCCTTCATCGGCGTGGGCGTAGCGTCGATGACCGCGGAGCCGACCGCCAGCACCGGCGAGGACGCCGGGATCAGCAGGCTCGCGACCAGGTGACCGGCGGCCATGCCGACCAGCGTCGCCAGGACGCCGGCGAGGCCCAAGCCGAGCCGTCCGAGCACGCGACCGCCACGGGTGGTGTCGGTTGCCGGGGTGGTGCCGGGTGCGGGGTCTCGTGACGTCATGCAGGGTGTTCGCCGCCGACGGGGCGATCGGATGGGGTGGGCCCCGTCCGACGACGATGTCGACCTCCGGGGTGAGGCGGACCACCTGCTCGGGGCCCGCACGCGGCAGGATCGGCCCCGTGAACGAGACCTCCGTCGACAGCCCCCCGCCCGCCGTCCGGGTGCACTACGAGGTGGCCGGCGCGGTCGCGACCGTCACCCTCGACTCCCCCCACAACCGCAACGCCCTCTCGCGGGCGCTGGTCGGCGGTCTGGTCGACGCGCTGCGCCGCGCGGACGCCGACGACGCCGTCCGGGTCGTGGTGATCGCGGCCACCGGCTCGGTGTTCTGCTCCGGGGCCGACCTGAGCGAGGCCGGCGCGGGCTCGATGGAGGAGGGCGCGCAGGCGATCGTCGACCTGCAGCGGCAGATCCTCACCCTCGGCAAGCCGGTGGTGTGCCGGCTCCAGGGGGCCGTGCGCGCCGGGGGCACCGGCATCGTCGCCGCCGCCGACGTCGCGATCGCCGCCGAGCGGGCGACCTTCGCGCTCACCGAGGTGCGGCTCGGCCTCGCCCCCGCGGCGATCTCGCTGACGGTCCTGCCGCGGATGACCTCGCGCGCCGCCGCGCTCACCGCCCTGGGCGGCGAGCCGTTCGGCGCCCGCGAGGCCGCCGCCATGGGCCTGGTGACCGAGGTGGTGCCCGACGCCGAGCTCGACGCGCGGGTGGCGGCCGTCGTCGCGACCCTCGCCGCCGGCGCGCTCCAGGGCCTGCGCGAGACCAAGGCGCTGCTGGTGCGCGAGATCGTCGCCGACCTCGACGCTCGCGGCGCCGACCTCGCCGCCCTCTCCGCCCGACTCTTCGCCTCCGACGAGGCCAAGGCCGCGATGACCGCATTCCTCACGCGGGGGCGGTGAGTCCCATCCGTCCCGGGCGTCCCGGGCGTCCCGGGCGTCCCGGGCGTCCCGCAAGTGTGCAGGTTTCCCCGGATGTCCGGGGAAACCGGACGTTGTCAGGCGAAGTTTCCCCTGACAACGTCCAGTTCTCCCTGATATCCGGGGAAACCGGCGGCCCACCGGCACCCGGCCGCGCCGACAGCGGCGCGACGGCGTAATCTCGGGTGCCCGCGACGCGCGGTCGTGGGCGGTCCGGCCGGGGCGCTGCGTCCCGGCGGGCACCCGCACGGGGCACGGAAGGCAGCACGGCATGACCGAGGACGTGGCGGCGGCGGAGACCGCCCGCGAGCAGGCGTTCGTCGACCGGGTGCACGCCCAGCTGACGGCGTCGACCCAGCAGGCGCAGCAGCTCGCGCGGGAGGGCCACGAGCGCGGCCGGCTCGGACACGAGGGCGGCCTCGTCGAGCGCGACGCCATGGTCTTCCAGGCCGCCAAGCGCATCGCCCAGCTCGACGCCGCCCACGAGGGCCTGGTGTTCGGCCGGCTCGACCTGCGGCCCGAGCTCGACGGCGAGCCGCGCTACATCGGTCGCATCGGCCTGCGCGACGACGAGCGCGACTCGCTGCTCATCGATTGGCGCGCGCCCGCGGCCGCGGTGTTCTACCAGGCGACGGCCGCCGAGCCGCACGGCGTGCTGCGCCGCCGGGTGCTGCGCAGCAAGGGCCGCACCGTGCTCGGCGTCGAGGACGAGCTGCTCGACGCCGAGGCGCTGGAGGCGTCCGGGCTGGACCTGCCGATCGTCGGCGAGGGCGCGCTGATGGCCCAGCTCTCCCGCGCCCGCGACCGCTCCATGCACTCGATCGTCGCGACGATCCAGGCCGAGCAGGACCGCGCCATCCGCGCGCCCGCGAAGGGCGTCGTCGCCATCTCGGGCGGCCCGGGCACCGGCAAGACCGTGGTGGCGCTGCACCGCGTCGCCTACCTGCTCTACAGCGACCGGCGACGCTACGAGTCCGGCGGCGTGCTCGTCGTGGGTCCCTCGGGCGTCTTCATGCGCTACATCGAGCGCGTGCTGCCCTCGCTCGGCGAGACGGCGGTGGCGCTGCGCTCGCTCGGCGAGGTCGTCGACGGCGTCCGCGCGGTGCGCCGCGACGAGCCCGCGGTCGCCGACGTCAAGGGCTCGGCGCGGATGGCCGAGGTCATGCGTCGGGTCGCCCGCCAGCAGGCCCCCGGCAGCCCCGACGAGTTCCGCGTCTTCTACCGCGACGACGTGCTGCGGCTCGACCGCGGCACGCTCGGCCGCGTCCGCCGCAGCCTGATGTCGCAGGGGCGCCGCAATCGCCAGCTGCCGCGCGTCCCGCAGGCGCTGCTCGACCAGCTGTGGCGGCAGGTGCGCAGCGAGCGCGGCCGCGAGCGGGGGCGGGCGGCGTTCGACGAGGACCTGCGCTCCGACGAGCGGTTCCTCGCGTTCGCCGCCGCCTGGTGGCCGGCGCTGGAGGCGCGGGAGGTGCTCGACTGGCTCCGTGAGCCCGAGCTGCTCGCCCGGGTCGCCGACGGCGTCCTGACCGCCGAGGAGCAGCGGCTGCTGCTGAAGTCGTGGGAGCAGGGCCACGTCGACCTCTCGGTCGAGGACGTGCCGCTGCTCGACGAGCTGCGCTACGCGCTCGGCGACGTGCCCTCGCGCGCGGAGGACGACACCGCGCTCGACGACACCGGCCTGCTCGACGGCGGCCGCGACGTCAGCGAGCTGATGACCGCGGCCGACCGCGAGTTCTCCTCGGGGCGCGGCTGGACCCCGCCGACCTACCGGATCGACGACGACCCGTTCGCCCACGTCCTCATCGACGAGGCGCAGGACCTCACGCCGATGCAGTGGCGGATGGTCGGTCGCCGCGGCCGCACCGCCACCTGGACGATCGTCGGCGACCCCGCGCAGTCGTCCTGGCCGGTGCCCGCCGAGGCCGAGGCCGCCCGCGCAGAGGCACTGGAGAAGAAGGTCGTCCACGCCTTCCACCTCTCCACCAACTACCGCAACTCCTCGGAGATCTACGCCTACGCCGCCGCCTACGCGCGCCGGGTCGGGCTGGACGCCGATCTGCCCACGGCCGTGCGTTCCACCGGCGTCGAGCCCCTCGAGCTGAGCGACGAGCCCGACCTCGAGTCGGCCGTCCGGGCCGCGGTGGTCGACCTGGCCGGCCGGGTCGAGGGCACCGTCGGCGTCGTCGTGCCGGTGGCGCGCCGGGCCGAGGCCAACGCCTGGCTCGCGTCGTGGCCCGAGCTGGCCGACGACGCCCCGCACGCCCGGGAGTCGATCGCCGCCAGCGGCGCGCCGTCCGGCGACGACCGGGTGGTCGTGCTCACCGGCCTCGACACCAAGGGCCTGGAGTTCGACGGCGTCGTCGTCGTGCGTCCCCAGGAGATCGAGGACGAGTCCGCCACCGGACGCGCCACGCTCTACGTCGTGCTCACGCGAGCCACGCAGGTGCTGAGCGTGGTGGGGTGAGCGGAGGGGCGGAGCGCGCAGTTTCATCGGCTGACCGATGAAACTGTCGCCTGCACGGTGAAGTTTCATCGTCCAAGCGACAGTTTCGTCGGCTGACCGACGAAACTCGCCACCCACGCGCCCCACTAGGCTGCGCCCCATGACCGACCCCGTGACCCGCGCCCGCGACGGAATCGAGGCGATCCGGGGTCAGGAGGCGTGGGCGATCATCCGCCGCTCGACCCGCGCCGGCGATCGCGACACCGTCGGGCTGCTGGGCGGACGCCGCAGCGTGGTCGAGTCGCTGCTGGACGTGCCGCTGGAGGAGGGCCCGCCCGAGCCCGGACGCGTGGCCGACCGGCTGCTGGCGGTGCCGTTCCGGCAGGTGCGCGAGCGGGGCTTCGAGGCGCACGACGACGGCGCGCCGCTGGTGGTCGTCGACGTCGACGTCGAGATCGAGTGCAGCGTCGAGGACGTCATCGCGGCCATCGAGCCGGTGCCGGTGGAGTTCGTCGACCGCGGCGGGTTCGAGACCTCCGACGAGGAGTACGCGCAGGTCGTCGAGCGGATCATCCGCGACGAGATCGGCCAGGGCGAGGGCGCGAACCTCGTCGTCGGCCGGCACTACCGCGCGCAGGTGGCCGACTGGAGCGCCGACGTCGCGCTCACCGTGCTGCGCCGGCTGCTCCAGCGCGAGCGCGGCGCGTACTGGACCTACGTCCTCTTCACCGGCGACCGCTACCTCATCGGCGCCAGCCCCGAGCGGCACGTGTCGATCCACGAGGGCGACGTGCGGATGAACCCGATCAGCGGCACCTTCCGCATCCCGCGCGCCGCCGCGGGGGCGCCGGCACCGTCCGAGGCCGAGGTCAAGGCCCGCCTCCTGGAGTTCCTCGCGGACGAGAAGGAGGTCTACGAGCTCTTCATGGTGGTCGACGAGGAGCTCAAGATGATGTGCGACATCTGCTCCGAGGGCGGCCAGGTGCTCGGCCCGTTCCTCAAGCCGATGACCCACCTCATGCACACCGAGTACCTGCTCGCGGGCCGCACCGACCGCGACCCCCGCGCCGTGCTGCGCGACACGATGTTCGCGGCCACCGTCACCGGCTCCCCGGTCGAGAACGCCTGCCGCCTGATCAAGCGCTACGAGACCGAGGGACGCGGCTACTACGGCGCCGCGCTCGCGGTGCTGGGGCGCGACGCCGAGGGCGGCGCCGTCGTCGACTCGCCGATCGTCATCCGCTCGGCCGACGTCGACCTCGACGGTCGGCTGAAGGTGACGGCCGGGGCGACGCTGGTGCGTGACTCCGACCCCGCCTACGAGGTCGCCGAGACCCACGCGAAGGCCGGCGGCATCCTCAGCGCCCTCGGCCTGGTCGACGCGCCCACCGTGCCGGCCGCCGACGTCGCGCGGCTCGCCGCCGACGAGGACGTCCTGCTCGCCCTGGCCGCCCGCAACCGGCGGCTCTCGACCTTCTGGCTCACCGACCAGGAGGGCGGCGACCCCGACCCGCGCCTGGCCGGCAAGCGGGTGGTGATCCTCGACAACGAGGACGACTTCGTGAACATGCTGCGCCACGTGCTCGGCGTGCTCGGCCTGGCCACCGACGTCGTGCGGCACGAGGACTACCGCGACGGCGTGCTCGACGGCTACGACCTGGTGATCGTCGGCCCCGGCCCGGGCGACCCGCGCGACGGCGAGGACGCCAAGATCGCCACCGTCCGGCGGGCCGTCGACGCCCTGCTGGCCGCCGGCACCCCGTTCCTGGCCGTCTGCCTGGGCCACCAGACCCTCTGCGAGCGGCTCGGCCTGCCGCTGCACTACAAGGACATCGTCTTCCAGGGCACCCAGGCGACGCTGAGCGTCGAGGGCCGCCGCGAGCGCGTCGGCTTCTACAACACCTTCGTCGGTCGGGTCGGCGAGGGCGGGCTGCCCGACGGCGTCGAGGTCGACGCCGACCCCGACACCGGCGACGTCCACGTGCTGCGCGGCCCGCACTACACCGGCATCCAGTTCCACGCCGAGTCGATCCTCACCGAGCGGGGCGACGAGCTGCTGCACGCGATCGTCGCGCGCCTGCTCGCCTGAGCCGGCGCGGGGCGGACGTGGGGGGCGCCGGGCCGGACGTGCCGGACGTGGTGGTGGTCGACCACCACGACTCCTACACCTGGAACCTCGTGCACCTGATCGCCGGCGTCACCGGCGTCGTCCCGACGGTGGTGCAGCACGACGAGGTCGACCCCGCGACGGTGCTCGCCCACGACCACGTCGTGCTCTCCCCCGGACCGGGCCGGCCCGACGACCCCGCCGACTTCGGCGTCGGCCGCGCCGTGCTCGAGGCCGGCGCGCGTCCGGTGCTCGGCGTCTGCCTGGGCCTCCAGGGCATCGTGACGACGTTCGGCGGCGCCGTCGGACGGGTCGCGCCCGGACACGGGGTGCTCGCCGAGATCGAGCACGACGCCCGCGGCCTGTTCGCCGGGCTGCCGCAGGGGTTCGCGGCCGTCCGCTACCACTCGCTCGCCGCGCTGAGCCTGCCGTCCTGCCTGGAGCGCACCGCCGTCGACCGGCTCACCGGCCTCACCATGGCCGTGCGCCACCGCACGCTGCCGATCGCGGGCGTGCAGTTCCATCCCGAGTCGATCCTCTCCGAGCACGGCGCGCGGATCGTCGCGGCCTTCCTCGACCCCGCCTTCGGCACCGGGACGGCGCCGTGAGGCTCGACGCCGACGCGCTCGCCCGGACCTTCGCCGACGTCGCGGCCCGCCACGACCGCTGCGCCTGGCTCGACGGCGGCGGCGCCCGCGACTGGTCCGGACGCCGCTCGATCCTCGCCTGGTGCGAGCCCGACGACGTCTCGCTGACCTACGACGCCGGCCGCCGCGAGGTGCTGCGCCATCGGGACGGGCGCGCCGAGGTCGTCGGCGACGACCCCTTCGTCGTCCTGCAGGCCGAGCTGGACGCCGGCCCGCGCGACGCCCACTGGCTCGGGTGGTTCGGCTACGCGTCCCGTCCCGACCTGCCGGCGCGAGTCCCGACCTCCGAGGACGCCGCGCACGTGCCCGACGCGGTGTGGATGCGCCCGTCCCACCTGCGGTTAGTCGACCACCTCCCCGACGAGCAGCGCGCCGTCCCGCCAGAGCCGGCGCGACCGAAGCCCGCGCCACCGGGGTCCGCGCACGAGGCTCCCCCGGCGGGCTACCGGCGGGCGTTCGCGCAGGTGCAGGAGCGGCTCCACGCCGGCGACACCTACGAGGTGAACCTGACGATGCGGCTGCGGGCGGCCGCGGACCTCGACCCGGCCTCCGCCTACCTGCGGCTGCGAGCGCTCAACCCGGCGCCGTACGCCGGCTTCCTCCAGCACCGCTCGCCCGTGCCGGGCGCCACCGGCTGGCTGCTCAGCAGCAGCCCCGAGCGGTACGCGCTGATCGGACCCGAGGACCCCGCCGCCCCCGACGGCCCCCGCCGGCTCGAGACCAAGCCGATCAAGGGCACCCTGCCCCGGCTCGCCGAGCCCGACGCGGACGCCTCGCAGCGGGAGCGGCTGCGCTCCGCACCGCGGTTCCGCGCCGAGAACCTCATGATCGTCGACCTGCTGCGCAACGACCTGTCCCTGGTCTGCGAGCCCGGCACCGTGGAGGTGCCGGCGCTGATGCAGGTCGAGACCTACGCGACCGTGCACCAGCTGGTCAGCACCGTGCGCGGCCGCCTGCGTCGCGACGTCCCGACCGTCGCGGCGCTGCGGGCGCTCTTCCCGGCCGGCTCCATGACCGGCGCCCCGAAGCTGCGGACGATGAGCGTCATCGCCGAGGTCGAGGCCGACCCCCGCGGCGTCTACTCCGGCGCCTTCGGCTGGATCGGCGCCGACGGCCGGGCCGACCTCGGCGTGGTCATCCGCAGCCTCACCACCGCGGGCGACGGCACCTGGCAGGTCGGGACGGGCGGGGGCGTCACGGTGCTCTCCGAGGTCGCCGACGAGCACGCCGAGGCGCTGCTCAAGGCCGCCCGCGTGCTGCGGGTGCTCGACGACGCCTGATCCGGACGCCTGACCCGCGCCCCTCCCCTCGGGCGTCACCACGCCGCAACATCGGCGGTCTACGGTGAGCGGCATGGAGGAGAAGCCCCACGTCGTCGTGCTCTTCGGCGCCACCGGCGACCTGGCCCGCCGCAAGCTGCTGCCCGGCCTGTTCCGGCTGCACGAGGCCGGCCTGCTCAACGACGCGCGCATCGTCGGCACCTCGCTGGAGGACGTCGACACCGAGGCGTTCGTGAAGATCGCCCGCGCGGCGATCGAGGAGTTCGGCAAGGGCGCGCTCACCGAGGCCGGCTGGGCGGCGTTCAGCGAGATGCTCACCTACGTGCCGCAGGCCGCGGGGCCGGGCGCGCTGGCCGACGAGGTGCGCCGGGTCGAGGAGCAGCTGCCGGGCGCCCTGGACGACAAGCGCCGCCTGCACTACCTGAGCGTGCCGCCCAAGGCCGCGCTCGACGTCGTCCGCCAGCTCGACGAGGCCGGGCTGGTCGAGCGCAGCCGGATCATCATGGAGAAGCCGTTCGGCACCGACCTCGCCTCCGCGATCCGGCTCAACGCCGCCGTGCACGAGGTGTTCGACGAGTCGCAGGTCTTCCGCATCGACCACTTCCTCGGCAAGGAGGCGGCGCAGAACATCCTGGCGTTCCGGTTCGCCAACGGCCTCTTCGAGCCGATCTGGAACCGCAACTTCATCGACCACGTGCAGATCGACGTCCCCGAGACCCTCGGGCTCGAGGGCCGCACGGTCTTCTACGAGGCCACCGGCGCCTACCGCGACATGGTCGTCACGCACCTCATGCAGGTGCTCGCGTTCATGGCGATGGAGCCGCCGACCTCGCTGACGCCCGGCCCGATCAGCGACGAGAAGCTCAAGGTCTTCCGCTCGATGCGACCCCTCGAGCCGGGCAACGTGGTGCGCGGCCAGTACACCGGCTACCGCGGCAAGGAGGCGGTCTCCGACCACTCCGACACCGAGACGTTCGTGGCGCTGAAGGTCGAGATCGACAACTGGCGCTGGGCCGGTGTCCCGTTCTTCCTGCGCACCGGCAAGAAGCTCGCCGAGGGCGCGCGGATCATCTCCATCGCGTTCAAGGAGCCCCCGCTGACGATGTTCCCCAAGGGGTCGAACGTCGGCACGCAGGGGCCCGACCACCTCACCTTCGACCTCGCCGACCAGTCGAAGATGTCGCTGTCGTTCTACGGCAAGCGGCCCGGCCCCGGCATGCGGCTCGACAAGCTGTCGATGCAGTTCGCGACCCACGACACCGCGGACGCCGGGCAGGTGCTCGAGGCCTACGAGCGGCTCATCCACGACGCGATGCGCGGCGACCACACGCTGTTCGTCAGCGCCGCCGGCATCGAGGCGCTGTGGGAGAAGTCGATGCCGCTGCTCGAGCACCCGCCGCCGGTGCGCAGCTACCAGCCGGGCTCGTGGGGGCCGAACGCGATCCACCAGCTGATCGCGCCGCACGCCTGGCGGCTGCCGTTCGAGCGGTCGTGGCGCGACCCGAACCTGATGGCCCAGTAGCGATCGCGGGCGGGGCGTGACCTCGGCGGGCGGACGTCGTTGAACGGGACGTGAGCGCGCGGTCGTCCCTCCTCCCCGCCCGCCGTCCCGGTGCTCCCGCCGGGGCGGCTGCCTCGACCCTGCCGACCCCGCCCGTTCTGCCGGGTGGTCGGCGGGACGACCGCGCGCGCTCGCTCGCGGCCTCGGCCGGCCTGCTCGGCCTGGTCGGCGTGGCGTGGGTCGTGCTCGCGGTGCTGCTGCTCACCGGCATCGGCGTCTCGCCGGTGCTGCTGGAGCGGGTGCGCGACGACCTGCCGCTCTTCGGCTCCGGCGCCGTGCTCGGCGCCCTCGGCTGCGGCGTGCTCGCCTGGTCGGCGTCGGGCCGGCTCACCCGGGCGACCCTGACGATCGCCGCGCTCGGCTCGCTGCCCGCCTGGGCCGCGGCCGCCTCGGCGCTGTCGCTGCGCTTCTGACCCGGCGCTCAGGCCCCAGGCTCGGTGCGCCCCTCCTCGCCGACGCGCACGCCCGCGAAGTCGATGGCCCGACGCAGGTTCGACAGTCCCGTCACGACCACGCTGCCCAGCGGCCCCCGGCGGTCGCAGACAGCCACGGTCGCCACGACGACGCCGTCGACCTCGAGCCGGTCGATGACCGTGAGGCCCAGCGAGACCCCCTCGGGCTCGCGGACGAGGGTGAGGGTGAGGTCGGCGTTGATGTGCTGCACGCCGTCGGCGCCCCAGTTGGCCACCAGGTTGGCGCCGTCGGCGGCGGCTGCGGCGGCGACGAACGGCGTGCGCGGCTGCCCGTCGACGACCGTGGGCACGGTGGTCCACTGGCTGTGCTGGCCGGCGTTCTGGTGCTCCTTGAACCGCTGGCTCCACTCCCCGCCGCTGCGGAAGAACGGGACGTGCGGGTCGGTCGTCGGCGGGGCCACCTCGACCGGCGGCGCGGCGGGACGCTCGAGGTCGGGCGCCCAGGTGCGTCCGGGCGCGTTCTCGGTGGGCTTGAGGAAGGTCGCCGAGGCGCGGGCCACCGGCTCGCCGTCCTGCTCGAGCACGACGTCGACGAGCAGCAGCCGGCCGCCGGAGCGCAGCACCTCGGCGCGGGTGGTGCACGGCGTCATGCGGACGGGACGGAACAGGTCGACGCTCCACCGGGCCGGGCGCAGCTCCTCGCGTCGGCCGTGGACGACCACCGCCTGCTCGGCGGCGTGCGCGAGCAGGCCGCTGACCGCGACGCCGTGCGCCTGCTCGGCGCTCCAGCTGCTCTGCGCCAGCCACAGCGGCCGGTAGCCGGCCTCGTCCGGGGCGAAGAAGGCGAAGGGCTCGCCCGCCTGGGCGTCGTCGGGCTGCCGGGCGAGGGAGGTGGGCACCGGCGCAGGCTAGCGCTCGCCGGGCTCCGCCGGATCGCCGGGCAGGGCCAGCACGAGCCGCGCGCCGCCCGCGGGCGAGCGGTCGGCCCGGACGCTGCCGGAGTGCCGGGCGGCGGTCTGCGCGACGATCGAGAGGCCCAGCCCCGAGCCGGGCATCGAGCGCGACTCCTCCGCGCGCCAGAACCGCTCGAAGACCCGCTGACGGTCGGCCTCGGCGATGCCCGGGCCCTCGTCGTCGACCGTGAGGACGCCGCGGGCCAGCTCGACCCGCACGGTGGCCTCCGGCGGGCTCCACTTCACCGCGTTGTCGAGCACGTTGGTGTACGCGCGCTCGATCGCGGCGGGGTCGCCGACGACCACCCAGGGCTCGGAGCGCACCTCGATCTCGACGCCGGGCGGCGTGCGGCGGCGGACGCGGGCCACGGCGCTGTCGAGCACCTCGGTGAGCTCCACCGACTCGATCACCTGCGCGAGCGGCTCGTCGCGGGCCAGCTCGACGAGATCGCCGACCAGCGTGCTGAGCTCCTCGACCTGCGCGCGGACGTCGTCGAGCAGCTCGGTGCGGGCCTCCTCCGGCAGCGTCATGCCCGAGCCGCGGGCCTGGTCGAGCAGGTCGAGGTTGGTGCGCAGGGAGGTCAGCGGGGTGCGCAGCTCGTGCCCCGCGTCGGCCACCAGGCGCCGCTGCCGGTCGCGGGAGGCGCCCAGCGAGAGCAGCATCTGGTTGAAGGCGCCGGAGAGCCGGGCGATCTCGTCGTCGCCCTGCACGGGGATCGGCGTGAGGTCCTCGGTGCGGGCGACCTCCTCGGCCTTGGCCGTCAGCAGCCGCACCGGACGCAGGCCGTTGCGGGCCACGCCCCAGCCGGCCGCGGCGGCCACCAGCACGCCCAGCGCGCCGACGACCAGCGCGACGATGCCGAGCTTGGCCAGCGTGCGCTCGGTGGCGGTCATCGGCTGGGCGACCATCAGCGCCTGGCCGACCTGGTTGCCGGCCACCGTGGCCACCCGGTAGTCGATGCCGTCGACGGTGATCGTGCGGATGCTCGGCCCCGTCTGCCGCATCGCGACGCGGTACTCCGGCAGGTCGGGCTGCGGCAGCGGCGAGCCGTCGCCCACGCTGTAGGCGTTGAGCCGGTTGCCGTTGACCTTGAGGAAGATGATCTGCACGTCGGCCGCGCCCAGCGCCCACGACGGCAGCTTCTGGGTGACGGAGTACTCCCCGACGAAGCCGGCCGACGCCGCCGCCTGGGTGCGCTCGAGCAGCGAGTCGTCCAGCGTGTTGTACATCTGCACGCGGGCGGTGGCGTACGTGGCGGCGACGACGATCGTCACCGCGAAGCCGACCGCGACGGTGGTCAGGAGGATCACCCGCCCGGCCAGGGTGCGGCGCTCGAGCCGGCGGTCGCTGCGGCGCCGCCACCACGCGCGTCCTCGGGCCAGGGCGGCGGGCGCCGCCTGCGCGGGGGTCACGTCTCCTTGAGGACGTACCCGACGCCGCGCACCGTGTGCAGCAGCCGGGCCTCGCCCTCGGCCTCGGTCTTGCGGCGCAGGTAGCCGACGTAGACCTCGAGGGAGTTGGCGGTGGTCGGGAAGTCGTAGCCCCAGACCTCCTCGAGGATGAACGAGCGCTCCAGCACCCGGCGCGGGCGGCGCAGGAACATCTCGAGCAGCGCGAACTCGGTGCGGGTCAGCTCGATCAGCCGCTCGCCGCGATGCACCTCGCGGCTGGCGAGGTCCATGGAGAGGTCGGCGAAGGAGAGCACCTCGGAGGGGTCCTCGGTCGACGGCGCGACGCGACGCAGCAGGGCGCGCAGCCGGGCCAGCAGCTCCTGCAGCGCGAAGGGCTTGGTGAGGTAGTCGTCGGCGCCGGCGTCGAGGCCCTCGACCCGGTCGCCGACGGCGTCGCGGGCGGTGAGCACCAGGATCGGCAGGTCGTGGCCGGCCTGGCGCAGGGCCTTGGTGGTCTCGATGCCGTCGAGCCGCGGCATCATCACGTCCATGATCACGACGTCGGGGTGCTGCCCGCCGGCGCCCAGCCGGGCGAGCGCCTCGGCGCCGTCGGAGGCCATCGCGACCTCGTAGCCGTTGAACTCCAGGGAGCGGCGCAGGGACTCGCGCACCGCGCGGTCGTCGTCGACGACGAGCACGCGCGGCTTGGCGGCGGGGGCGCCGGACGTGGGACCACTCACGCGGGCCATGCTGCCAGGCGGGACTGAGCGGCGTCTGAGACGTCTGAGAGTCGCGCCCGTGCCGCTCGGCTCAGACCGCGTCGAGGTCGAGCCGCTCGAGCGCCGCGACCAGCGCGGCCGAGGTGCGCTCGACCATCGCGAGCACCTGCTCGAAGCCCTCGGGCCCGCCGTAGTAGGGGTCGGGGACGTCGCCGGGGCCGAGCGGGTCGGCGTCGCGGTAGGCCCGCAGCCGGCCCTCGGCGCGGGCCTGCTCGCCGCCCGGCAGGGCGGTGAGGTCGGCGAGGTTGTCGGCGTCCATGGCCAGCACGAGGTCGTCCTCGGCCAGCCACGCGGGCCGCACCTGCTGCGCGCGGTGCGCCGAGGGATCGTGGTCCGCGGCGATCAGCGTCGCGGCCGCGCGGCGGTCCATCGGGTCGCCCGCGTGCCAGCCGCCGGTGCCGCCGCTGCGCACCTGGACGCGGGCGGCGAGGCCGGCGTCGTCGAGCATCTCGGCCAGGACGACGTCGGCCATCGGGCTGCGGCAGATGTTGCCCAGGCAGACCATCGCGATGCGGTAGCGGCCCGGGGTGCGCGGGGCGGGGAGCGTCAGGGGCGACGGCACCGCTCAGTCCTCGCCGACGAAGCCGTCGACGATCCAGGTGACGATCGTGATCAGGATCGACCCGATCAGCGCGGCGCCGAACCCGTCGACGCGGAAGCCGATGTCGAGCGCGTCGGCTACCGCCGAGGTGAGCAGCAGCATCGCCGCGTTGATGACCAGCAGGAACAGCCCGAGGCTGAGGACGATGAAGGGGATCGAGAGCAGCGTCAGCACCGGCTTCACGAAGGAGGTGACGACGGTGAGGATCGCCGCCACGACCAGCAGCGGGACGATCTTGTGCTCGATCTCCGCCGAGCCGCTCGACGGGCCGGAGAAGCGGATGCCGGCCACCAGCCAGGCCGCCACCGCGAGGGCGACGACGGTGGGCACGAAGCGGGACACGAGGCGGGTCATGGGGTGATCCTGCCGTAGGGGCGGGTGGGCCGGCGCCCCGTCGGTCTCCCCGGGCCGCCGTCAGGCGCCGAGGGCGAGAGCCGCGAGGATCGCGGTCTCGGCGCCGGCCAGGTGCGCGTCGAGGAAGGTCAGCGCGTCGTCGAGGCGGCCGGCGTCGAGCAGCGCGACGAGCTCGGCGTGGGTGTCGGCCTGGTCGTGGGCGTTGCGGCGGATGCGCTCGACCTGCGCGAGCGCCAGGCGCAGCTCGCGGACGAGGCTCTCCTGCATCGCGACCAGGCGGGGCGAGCCGGTGAGCTCGACGAGCGCGACGTGGAAGGCCAGGTGCCGGGCGTTGAGCTCGCGGTAGCCGGCGCCGTCCGCGACCGCGCCGGTGTAGGCCGCCAGGCGCTCCCGGACGTGGGCCCGCGCGGCCTCGTCCGCCTGCGCCCAGGCGCGCACCCCGGCGCCCTCGAGCACCAGGCGGGCGTGGCAGAGGTCGGAGACGGCCTCGGCGTCGGGGATCGCCACGCTGACGCCGCGGTTGGGCTCGCGGACCGCCAGGCCCTCGGCGACGAGCAGGGCCAGCGCCTCGCGGACCGTCGAGCGGGAGACGCCGAGGCTGCCGGCGAGCGCCACCTCGCGCAGGGCCGTCCCCGACTCGAGCTCGCCGTCGAAGATCGCGCGGCGCAGCTCCTCGGCGACGCGGTCGACCGTCGTGGAGAGGTCGACCTGCAGGCCGGCGAAGACATCGGGGGCGGGGGTCACCGGACGAAGCCTACCGTTGTAGGATTGTCGGACAATCTGGCAATCCGCGCGATCCGCGGGGCGCCACCTGCCGGAGGGAGCCCGTCATGACCACCACGCCCATCAGGCCGACGCCGTCACCGTCGAGCGCGGCGCCGGAGCACGTCGAGCCGCTGGCCTGGGGCCGCCACTACGCGATGGTCGAGCCGCGGCACTTCCGCATCGAGTACGTCATCAACCCGTTCATGGACCCCGCCCGGCAGCCCGACCCGGGGCGCACCCTCGAGCAGTGGCACCGGCTGGTCGCGACCCTGCGCGGGCTCGGCGCGCGGGTCGACGTCCTGCCCCAGCGCTCGGACTCCCCCGACATGGTCTACGCGATGAACCTCGGGCTCGGGCTGGTCGACCGCGGCCGGGCCGACGGCGAGGCGCGTCTGCTGCTCTCGCACATGCGCTACGCCGAGCGCCGGCACGAGACCGACTCCGCGCGGGCCTGGTTCGGCGCCGCCGGCTGGCACTGCGACGAGCTCGGGCGCGACGGCGTCGGGCCCCACCTGGAGGCCGGCGACGCGTTCGCCTTCGGCGACGCGCTCGTCGTCGGGCACGGACCGCGCACCGAGCTGCGCGCCCTCGAGCCGCTCGCGCGGGCCCTCGACGTCCGGGTGCGGGGGCTGCGGATCACCCACCCCGGCATGTACCACCTCGACCTCGCCTTCTGCCCCCTCGACGAGCGGCGCGCGCTCGTCTGCCCCTCCGCGCTCGACGACGCCTCGGCCCGCGCGCTGCTCGACCTCGTCCCCGAGCCGCTGGTGCTCACCGAGGAGGAGGCGCTGACGACGTTCTGCGCCAACTCCGTGGTCGTCCCCGCCGCGCGTCCCGGCGACCGGGCGACCGTCGTCATGCCGGCGTGCCCCGACCGGGTGCGCGCCCGGCTCGAGGAGTGGGGCTTCGACGTGGTGCTGGTCGACGTCTCGGAGCTGCACCTGGGCGGCGGCTCGATCCGGTGCCTGACCAACCCGCTCGACGTCACCCTCGGGCGGGACCTCCCCCGGGTGCCCGGCGGGGAGGTCGTGCTCGCGTAGCCTCGCCCGGGTGTTCCCGGTCGGTGGCGTCCCCGTCATGCTGCTCGGGGCGGCCCTCTCGGGGCTCCTGCTGGCGGCGCTCGCCGTGCTCGCGCGGCGTCGGCTGGGCCCGACGCTGGCGATCGTGCTCGCGGCGCTCGCGTGGAGCCTGGTGGTCGTCGGCCTGGTGACCCTGATCCCGGCGCAGGGCGCGCCCGGCGTCGTCTACGCGGACGCGCGCCTGCCCGGCTGCTCCTTCGACGTGGGCGGGCCGGCACCGCAGGGGTTCTGGATCTTCGGCTCCGGCCAGCGGGCGCTGAACACGGCGCTGTTCGTGCCGTCCGGCGTGCTCGTCGTCCTGCTGGCAGGGGCGCTGGCCGAGCGCGCCGGACGGAGCGGACGCCTGCGGCCGCGGCTGCTGGCCTGGGCCGTGGCGCCCCTGGGGCTGGTGGTGCTGGTCGTGTACTCCGCGGGCATCGAGCTCACCCAGCTGGAGCTGGCCCGGCTCGACCGCGCGTGCGACGTCACGGACGTGATCGACAACGCCACCGGCGCCGGCCTGGGCGTGGCGCTCGGGCTGGTCGCGCTGGGGCTCGGGGCGCTGGTGCGGGCCGCTCGCCGCATGTAACGCGGGGTTCAGCCACTCTGTGCGCCCCATATTGAGGGTGCACAGATGCGGCGAACCCCGCGTTACATGCCGTGCGGGCCACCCGACACGTCACACCGACGAGACCGGGGGACCCACCCGCTTCACCTCCCCGCAACACGGGTCGGCCACCCTGGGGCGCATGTCGATCAAGGTGGCCCTCGAGCACCGCACCACCTACGCGTTCGCCGAGCCGGTGGCGGTGGCGCCCCACGTGGTGCGCCTGCGGCCGGCGCCGCACTGCCGGACGCCGATCGAGGCGTACGCGCTGCACGTCGAGCCGGCCGAGCACTTCGTGAACTGGCAGCAGGACCCGTTCGGCAACTGGCAGGCCCGCCTGGTCTTCCCGAAGCCGACGGACCGGCTCGAGATCACGGTGGGCCTCGTGGCCGACCTGATGGTGATCAACCCGTTCGACTTCTTCGTCGAGGAGTCGGCCGAGCGGTTCCCCTTCGACTACGACGAGGCGCTCGCCGCCGACCTCGCCCCCTACCTGCGCCCGGTCGAGGACGCCGAGGACGCCGCCGCGTTCCGGGAGGGCCTGGCCGTCCTGCGCACCCTGCCGGACGACGGCCTGCCGACCGTGCAGCTGCTCGCCGACGTCAACCGGGCCGTGCACGAGGCGGTGGCCTACAGCGTCCGGATGGAGCCGGGCGTCCAGACCCCCGACGAGACCCTGCGCCTGGCCGTCGGCTCGTGCCGCGACTCCGCGTGGCTGCTCGTCGCGCTGCTGCGCCAGCTGGGCCTGGCGGCGCGGTTCGTCTCCGGCTACCTGGTGCAGCTGGCCGCCGACCAGGAGTCGCTGGACGGGCCGAGCGGGCCGGCCGAGGACTTCACCGACCTGCACGCCTGGTGCGAGGTCTTCGTGCCCGGCGCGGGCTGGGTCGGGCTCGACCCCACCAGCGCGCTGTTCGCCGGCGAGGGCCACCTGCCGCTCTCGGCGACCCCGCACCCGAGCGCGGCCGCGCCGATCGAGGGCGCCACCGAGCCGGTCGAGGTGACCTTCTCCTTCAGCAACGAGGTGCGCCGCGTCCACGAGGACCCCCGCGTCACGCTGCCCTACACCGACGAGCAGTGGGCGCGCATCGACGCGGTCGGCGAGGCGGTCGACGCCCGGCTCGCGGCCGGCGACGTCCGGCTGACGATGGGCGGCGAGCCGACCTTCGTGGCGCTGGACCGTCCGGTCGACCCCGCCGATCCCGCCGCCGCGCAGTGGGCCACCGACGCCGACGGCGCGCAGAAGCGGGAGCTGGCCGGACGCCTCGCGCAGCGCCTCTTCGAGCGCCACGCCACGGGCGGCCTGGTGCACCGCGGCCAGGGCAAGTGGTACCCCGGCGAGCCGCTGCCGCGCTGGAGCATCGCCCTGCAGTGGCGCGCGGACGGCGTCCCCCTGTGGGAGGACCCCGGTCTGCTGGCCGACCCGTGGTCGCCCGACGGCGTCCGCACGACCGCCGACGCGCACGCCGTCGGCGTCGCCCTGCTCGCCGAGCTCGACCTGCCCGAGGAGCACCTGCTCGCCGCGCACGAGGACCCCCTGGCCGCGCTGGTCGAGGAGGTCCGTCGCCCCGTCGGCGCGCGGCCGGACCCGCACGACGACGAGGGCGCCGACGCGGCGCGGGTCGCCGAGCTCGACGCCGCCCAGCAGGCCGGCCACGACCCCGCGGGGTACGTCCTGCCGCTCACCACCGGCGAGGAGGGCTGGACGGCGCCGCGCTGGCGGTTCCGCCGGGGTCGCCTGGTGCTGACGCCGGGCACCAGCGCCGTGGGCCTGCGGCTGCCGCTGGACGCGATCGCCTGGACGCCGCCGCCCGCCGAGGCGCAGCCGACGACCCTGGCCCCGGCCCCGCTCCGCGCCGAGCCGCCCGAGCCGCCCCCGGTCGCCGAGGCCGCGGCGGACGACGTCGCCCGCACCGCCGTGGCCGTCGAGGCCCGCGACGGACACGTGCACGTGTTCCTGCCGCCGGTGGCGCGCCTGGAGGACTACGTCGCGCTGGTGCGCCTGGTCGAGCGGGCCGCGGCGCGGGCCGGCGTCCCGGTGGTGCTCGAGGGCTACCAGCCGCCGCCGGACCCGCGACTGCGCGTGCTCTCGGTGACCCCCGACCCCGGCGTCGTCGAGGTCAACGTGCAGCCCAGCGGCTCCTGGGCCGAACTGCGCGAGCTCGCCGAGGGCCTGTACGAGGAGGCGCGGCTGGCCCGCCTGACCACCGAGAAGTTCGACCTCGACGGCACCCACACCGGCACCGGCGGCGGCAACCACCTGACGCTCGGCGGCCCGACGCCGGCCGACTCCCCGCTGCTGCGGCGTCCGGCCCTGCTCGCCGGCCTCGTGGCGACCTGGCAGCGGCACCCGAGCCTGTCGTACCTGTTCTCCGGCCGGTTCGTCGGCCCGACCAGCCAGGCGCCGCGCTTCGACGAGGGCCGCCCCGAGGCGGTCGGCGAGATGGAGATCGCGCTGGCCGAGATCGATCGCATCACCGCCGCGCTGGACGCCGACGGCCTCGAGCCGCGGCCCTGGCTGGTCGACCGCGCGCTGCGCCACCTGCTCACCGACCTGACCGGCAACACCCACCGCAGCGAGCTGTGCATCGACAAGCTGTACTCCCCCGACTCCGGCCGCGGCCGCCTCGGGCTCCTGGAGCTGCGCGGCTTCGAGATGCCGCCGCACCCGCGGATGGCCCTGGTGCAGGCCCTGCTCGTCCGCGCGCTGGTGGCGCTGACCTGGGAGCGGGCCGAGCGCGGGGAGCGCGCCCCGCTCGTCCGCTGGGGCACCCGGCTGCACGACGACCTGCTGCTGCACGAGGGCGTCCGCCGCGACGCCCGGGCGGTGCTCGACGAGCTGCGCTCGGCGGGGCTGGCGCTGGAGGACGCCTGGCTCGAGCCGTTCCTGGAGTTCCGGTTCCCGCGGCTCGGGGTCGCCCGCGTGCCGGCCGCCGACGTCGAGCTGGAGCTGCGCGCGGGCATCGAGCCGTGGCTCGTGCTGGGCGAGGAGGCGACCGCGGGCGGCACCGCCCGCTACGTCGACTCCTCGGTCGAGCGGCTGCAGGTCACGGTGCGTGGGATCGACCCGCGGCAGCACCTCGTCACGTGTCAGGGTGTGCCGGTGCCCCTGACCGCCACCGACCGACCCGGCGAGCACTACGCCGGCGTCCGGTACCGCGCGTGGCAGCCGTGGTCGGCGCTGCACCCCTCGATCGCGGTGCACGCGCCGCTGCACCTCGAGGTGGTCGACGTCCACGCCGGCGTCAGCCTCGGCGGCGCGACCTACCACGTGACGCATCCCGGCGGCCGGGCCTACGCGACCGCGCCGGTCAACGCCGCCGAGGCCGAGGCGCGGCGTGCCCGGCGGTTCGAGGCGCACGGCCACACGTCCGGACGCGTCGACGTCGCCGCGCTGCGCGAGGCCGCGCTGCGCGCCGCCAGCCCGGAGCACCCCCGCACGCTCGACCTGCGCCGGGTGCCGGCGCGCCCGCCCCGGACGTGATCCGCCGGTGACCGCGCTGCGCGACTACGTCGCCGGCCTCGCCCAGCCGACCCTCGCGGGCGGCGCCGAGCCGGCGCGGTACGACGAGGTCGTCGCGCCCGACGGCGGGCTGCGGGCGGCCTGGAAGGGCCTGGCCGAGCTCGCCGTCGGGCTGACCCCCGCCGACCTCGCGCGGGTCGACCGCGACATCGCCCGCGTGCTGGAGGACGACGGCGTCACCTACGCGCCCCCCGGACGCCGCACCGAGCCGTGGCGCCTCGACCCCGTGCCGCTGATCGTCGACGCCGCCGGCTGGGCGCCGCTCGAGGTGGGCCTGGCGCAGCGGGCCGAGCTGCTCAACGCCGTGCTGGTCGACCTCTACGGCGAGCAGCGGCTGCTGCGCGAGCGGATCGTCCCGGCCGCCGTGGTGCGGGGGCACCCGGGCTTCGTGCGGGTGGTGGCCCGCGAGGGCGCGGTCGACCGGCGTCCGCTGGTCTTCGCCGCCGCCGACCTCGGCCGCGACGCGCAGGGCCGGTGGCGGGTGCTGGCGGACCGCGCGCAGGCCCCGTCCGGCCTCGGCTACGCGATGGAGAACCGCCGCGTCGTCTCCCGGGTCATGCCGGAGCTGTACCGGGAGGCCGGCCTGCACCGCATGGAGCCGTACTTCTGGGCCATGCGCTCGGCGCTGCTGCAGAGCGCCAACGGCGACCTCGCCGACCCCCGCGTCGTCGTGCTCTCGCCGGGCACGCACTCCGAGACCGCCTACGACCAGGCGTTCATCGCCTCGATCCTCGGCTTCCCGCTCGTCCAGGGCAGCGACCTGGTGGTGCGCGACGGCTGGGTGCACCTGCGGGTGCCCGGACGCCTCGAGCGGGTCGACGTCATCCTGCGCCGCGTCGACGCCGCCTGGAGCGATCCGCTGGAGCTGCGCGGGGAGTCGCAGCTCGGCGTCGTCGGGCTCACCGAGGCGGTGCGACGCGGGCGGGTGCGCGTCGTCAACGGCCTGGGCGCGGGCGTGCTGGAGAGCCCCGGGCTGCTGCCCTACCTGCCCGCGGCCTGCGAGGCCCTGCTCGGCGAGCCGCTGCGGCTGCCGAGCGTCGACACCTGGTGGTGCGGCGAGCCGGACGGCCTGGAGCAGGTGCTCGACCGGCTGCCCGAGCTGAGCGTCCGGCCGATCGACGGCGCCGCCGACGCGCTGCGCGGCCTGGGACGCGAGGAGCTCACCGCCCGCCTGCTCGCCGCGCCGCACCGCTACGTCGGGCAGGAGCGGCTGCCGCTCTCCCAGGCGCCCACGTGGGAGCGCACGGCCCCGGGGCGCGGCCGGGGCGCCGGCGGGGCCGGCGGGCGGGTGCGGCCGCGCTCGCTCACCCTGCGGGCGTTCACGCTGCGCTACGGCTCGTCGTACCGTCCGCTCGTCGGCGGTCTCGCGACGGTGCACGGCGAGGACCTCCACGACCCCGTCGGCCGCACGACCAAGGACGTCTGGGTGCTCAAGGGCACCCCCGGCGAGCCCGACCAGAACCTCGCCGAGGTGCTCGCCACCACCAGCGCCCGCTCGGTGTCGGTGACGGTGCCGCGCATCCTCGAGGACATGTTCTGGTTCGGCCGCTACGCCGAGCGCGCCGAAGACCTCGTCCGGCTGGTGCTCACCACGCACGCGGTGGCCGAGGACTACAAGACCCGCCCGGGCACCACCGGCGCCGTCAGCCTCGGGGTGCTGCTCGGCGCGTCCGCCCGGCTGGCGGGCCGCCGGCACGAGGACGACGTCGACGCCGAGTTCCGCTCCCTGCTGCTCGACGGCGAGCGCTCCGGCTCGCTGGCCCACGCCCTCGGCGGCATGTGGGAGGCGCTCGCCGGGGTGCGCGACCAGCTCTCGCCCGACATCTGGCGGGTCTTCGGCGCCACCGACCGCGCCGCCGACGCCCTGCGCGCCGACCCCCACAGCCACCAGATCGCGGAGTCGGCCGGGCGCGCGCTCACCGGCATCCTCTCCCTCCAGGGCGTCACCGCGAGCATGATGCGCGACCCCGGCTGGCACATGATCGGCGCCGGCCGCTCGATCGAGCGCGCACTGCAGGTGTGCCACCTGCTGCGAGCCACCGTCACCGAGCGACGCGGGCTCGACGTCGACCGCACCGTGCTCGGCTGCGTGCTGCAGGCCGCGGAGAGCGCCGTCACCCACCGGCGGCGCTACCGGGGCTACGTGCGTCCGGCCAGCGTCTTCGAGCTGCTCGTGCTCGACGCCGACAACCCGCGCTCCCTGGCGTTCTCCCTCGGCGAGGTCGCCGCGCACCTCGCGGCGCTGCCGGCCTCGACCGGCTCGTCGCGTCCCGAGCGGCTCGTGGCCGACCTGCTGGAGCAGGTGCGGGCCCAGGACGTCGCGACGCTGGTGGCGATCGGCGGCGTCGGCCGGCCCAACCTCGAGGCGTTCCTCGAGCGCATGACCGCCTCGGTGGCCCGGCTCTCCGACGCGATCGCCGAGGTGCACTTCGCCTCCGGTCCCGCCCCGCGCCTGCTCGGCGCCGCCACGCTGGTGCCCGGCGACCCCGGGCGTCCCGAGGGCCCCGAGCTGGTGCCGGCGCGGGCCGAGGACGCCGCTGACGCTGCCGTCGCCGGTGACGAGGGCGCTGCCGCTGCCGAGCGGCCCGACGACCCCGAGGGGGAGGCGCGATGAGGCGCTACCGGGTCACCCACCGCACGGCCTACGGCTACGACGACGACGTCACCGACTCCTACGGCGTCGCCTACCTGACGCCGCGCTCGCTGCCCTGGCAGGAGGTGCGCGCCGCGCGCGTCGAGGTGGCGCCCGTGCCGGCCGACGCGCGCGACGACGTCGACTGCTACGGCAACACCACGACCTGGTTCCAGGTGACCACGCCCCACCGGCGGCTGGTGATCGACGCCGTCAGCGAGGTCGACGTGGCCGAGCTCGAGCACGACGCCGCGGCGCTGGCGATGCCGTGGGAGCGGGCGCGTCCGCTGGTGCACCCCGACCTGCCGGACGCGTGGGAGGTCACCGACTTCGCCCTGCCGTCCGGCCTGGCCGAGCCCACGCGGGGGGCGGCGGCCTACGGGGCGCAGTCGCTGACCCGCCGGCGTCCGCTCGGCGAGGCGGTGCTCGACCTGATGCACCGCATCCACCGCGACTTCGAGTACGACAAGACCGCCACCACCGTCACCTCGACCGTGGCCGACACGCTGGAGAAGCGGGCCGGGGTGTGCCAGGACTTCGCCCACCTCACGCTCGCCTGCCTGCGCGCCCACGGGCTCGCGGCGCGCTACGTCAGCGGCTACCTCGCCACCGATCCGCCGCCCGGCCGCGAGCGGATCGTCGGCGCCGACGCCTCCCACGCCTGGGTGGCGGTGTGGCTGCCGCTCTCCGGCGGGTGGCTGGCGATCGACCCCACCAACGACCAGGTCGCGGGCGAGCGCTACGTCACCCTGGCCTGGGGCCGCGACTACGGCGACGTGCCGCCGGTGAAGGGCGTGATCTTCACCGAGGCGACGACCTCCACCCTGCGGGTCTCGGTGGACGTCGCGCCGCTGGAGGTGTCGGCGGGCTGAGGGTCGCCGGGCTCCGTCGGTTTCCCCGGTCGACCGGGGAAACCGATCGATGACGGGCGAAGTTTTGCCTGTCATCGATCGGCTTCGCCTGTCCTGATGCCGCGACCGCTGCGATCGAGGCGGACGCCGGTCGCCCCGCGCCGCGCACGCGACCCGGGGCTAGGGTCGCGGCCATGGACTTCGCGCCGTCGCCCCGGGCCGCCGATCTCACCGCCCGCGTGCGGGCCTTCGTGGCCGAGGAGATCGATCCGATCGAGCCGGCGTACCACGCCGAGCTGGCGCGGCGACGGGCCGCGGCGGGCGACCCGTCCGTGCCCAGCCCGTGGGAGCCGCAGCCGGTGCTCGAGGAGCTCAAGGCCAAGGCCCGCGCGCAGGGCCTGTGGAACCTCTTCCTGCCGGCCGAGCACGGCGACGCCTACGCCGCGCGGTTCGGCGTCGACGGCGGGGTGGGGCTGACGAACGTCGACTACGCGCCGGTGGCCGAGGCGATGGGCGCCTCCGCGATCGCCCCGCTGGTGTTCAACTGCAACGCCCCCGACACCGGCAACATGGAGGTGCTGCTGCGCTACGGCACCGAGGCGCAGCGCGAGCGGTGGCTCGAGCCGCTCCTGGAGGGACGCATCCGCTCGGCGTTCGGCATGACCGAGCCCGGCGTCGCGTCCTCCGACGCCACGACGATGGAGGCCACCGCGGTGGTCGACGGCGACGAGGTCGTCGTCAACGGTCGCAAGTGGTGGAGCACCGGCGTGGGCCACCCCGACTGCGCGGTGTTCGTGTTCATGGGCCTGCGCGACACCCCCGAGGCGCTCGCGGCGGACGACGCGATCGACCGGCACCACCGGCACACGATGCTGCTGGTGCCCCGCGACGCGCCGGGCGTCCGGGTCGAGCGGCTGCTGCCGGTCATGGGCCTCTACGACGAGCCCCTCGGCCACGGCGAGGTGAGCTTCACCGACGTGCGGGTGCCGGTCGAGAACATCCTCTCCGGCCCCGGCGAGGCGTTCGCGATCGCGCAGGGACGCCTCGGGCCGGGGCGCGTGCACCACTGCATGCGGCTGATCGGCCTGGCCGAGAAGGCGCTGGAGCTGGCCTGCACCCGCGGCTTGGCGCGCACGGCGTTCGGCAAGCCGCTGGTCAACCTCGGCGGCAACCGCGAGCGCATCGCCGAGGCCCGCATCGCCATCGACTCCGCCCGCCTGCTGGTGCTCAACGCCGCCTGGCGGCTCGACGTCGGCGGCCCGCTCAACGCCCTCTCCGAGGTCGCGCAGATCAAGGTCGCGGTGCCGCGGATGGCGCAGGACGTCATCGACATGGCCATCCAGCTGCACGGCGGGGGCGGGCTCTCCGACGACTTCCCGCTGGCCGGCGCCTGGACGTCCGCCCGCGCGCTGCGGCTGGCCGACGGGCCGGACGAGGTGCACCGCGGCGTGGTGGCCCGCCTCGAGCTCGGCAAGCACGGGGCGCGGCGATGAGCGCGCCGCGGCGGGTGCTGATCACCGGCGCCGCCTCCGGCCTCGGAGCCGCGCTGGCGGACGCCTTCGCGCGGCGCGGGGACGACGTGCTGCGCACCGACGTCTCCTTCGACGCCGGCACCGTCGGTTCGGCAGACGGCCCCGACGGACGCCGCCTGCGGCTCGACATCACCTCCGAGGACGACTGGGCCGCGGCCCGCGCGTGGGTCGAGGAGACCTGGGGCGGGCTGGACGTGCTGGTGAACAACGCCGGCGTGGCCGGCGGGGGGCGGCTCGACGTCGCCGAGCTCGAGGAGTGGCGCTGGATCCTCGACGTCAACCTGCTCGGCGCGGTGCGCGGGCTGCGCGCGTTCGTCCCGCTGCTCAAGGCCCAGGGCTCGGGGCGGGTCGTCAACGTCGCCTCGCTCGCCGGGCTCGTCCACCCCGCCGGCATGGCGTCGTACAACGCGGTGAAGGCCGCGGTGGTCGCGCTCACCGAGACCGCCGGCCACGAGCTGGCCGCCCACGGCGTCACCGCCCATGCGGTGTGCCCGTCGTACTTCCGCACCAACCTGATGAGCTCGCTGCGCGGCGCCGACACGGCCCTCGCCTCGGTGATGACGCACCTGGTCGAGCGGGCGCCGCTGGGCGCGGAGGAGATCGCCGCGGCGGTGCTCGACGGACTCGACCGCGGTGAGGAGCTGATCGTCCCCGACGACGCGGCCCGCGCCGCCGTGGCGCTCAAGCGCGACGACCGATCCGCCTACGACGCGCTCCTGCGCGCCCAGGCCGCGAAGCTGGAGGGCCGCGCATGAGCCTCGACCTCAACCCCGCCGGACGCGTCCGCGACGAGGACGCCTTCGACGTCGCCACCCTGACGGCCTGGCTCGCCACGGCGCTCGACGACGCCGACGTGCGCATCGACGACGTGCGCCAGTTCCGCGGCGGCGCGTCCAACCTGACCTACGCGCTCGAGGCGACGACCGCCACCGGTCCCCGCTCGCTGATCCTGCGCCGACCGCCCGCGGGCCGGAAGGCGGCCGGGGCCCACGACATGGGTCGCGAGCACCGCATCCAGGCCGCGCTGGCGCCGGTGTTCGGGCCGATCGCGCCGCAGGTCGGGCACTGCGCGGACGCCTCGGTGCTCGGCTCGGAGTTCTACGTCATGGAGCGCGTGCCCGGCGTGATCCTGCGCGCCGAGTGGCCCGGCGAGCCCGACGAGCTCGGCCCCGCCACGCCCGAGCGGGCCGACGCGCTGTGCCAGGAGGCGCTCGACGTGCTGGTGGCGCTGCACGGCGTCGACGTGGCCTCGGCTCCCGACCTCGCGGCGCTGTCCCGGGGGCCGGGGTACGTCGAGCGCCAGGTGTCGGGCTGGATCTCGCGCCTCGACGGCGCCCGCACCGACGACACCGGCGACTGGTCCGACGTGCTGGCCTGGGTGCGCGCGCACCAGCCCGACGACGTCACGCAGGTCGTCGTCCACAACGACTTCCGGTTCGACAACCTCGTGCTCGACGCCGCGACGCCGGACCTGCAGGTGCGCGCGGTGCTCGACTGGGAGCTGGCCACCGTCGGCGACCCGCTGATGGACCTCTCCTCCACGCTCGCCTACTGGGTGCAGGGCGACGACGACGAGCTCTTCCAGCTCTTCCGCCGCCAGCCCACCCACCTGCCGGGCATGTGGACGCGCGCCGAGCTCGTCGACCGCTACGCCGCCGCCACCGGACGCGTCGTGACGCCCGAGCACGCGCTGTTCCTCGAGGTCTTCGGGCTGTTCCGCCTCGCCGTGATCGCCCAGCAGATCTGGTACCGCTACGTCCACCGGCAGACCACCAACGAGTCGTACGCCGTCATGGGGCAGGTGGTGGCCTACCTGGAGCAGCGGTGCCGCCGGCTGGCGGGGCTGGGATCCGGCCCGACGTCCGGCCCGACGTCCGGCTCCGGCGCGGGGGCCTGATGGGGCGCGTCCTGCTGGTGCGGCACGGCCAGGCGTCCTTCGGCGCGGCCGACTACGACGTGCTCTCCGACGTCGGGTGGGAGCAGGGACGCCTGCTCGGCGCCCACCTGGCCCGGCTCGGCGTCCGTCCCGACCTGCTGGTGCGGGGCGCGCTGCGGCGGCACCGGGAGACGCTCGACGCCGTGGGGGAGGGGGCGGGCTGGACCCTCGCGGCCGAGGAGGACGCGCGGCTCGACGAGTTCGACCACCTCGCGGTCGTCGCCTCGCACCCCGAGTTCGCGGCCCGCGGCGCCGACCTCGACCGTCGCTCGTTCCAGGCGCTGTTCGAGGAGGCCACGGCGCTGTGGATGGCCGGCTCCGACCCGGTGGCGGGCGGCGCGGGCGGTCCGGTCCGGGCGGGCGGGGCGGACGCGGCAGCGGGGGAGTCGTTCCTCGCCTTCCGCGACCGGGTGCAGGCCGCGCTCGCCGACCTCGCCGCGCAGGCCGGCCCGGGACGCACCGTCGTCGCCGTCACCTCCGGCGGCGTGATCGCGGCGCTCGCCTCCGCGCTGGTGCTCGACGTCGACCTCGCCGCGTCCCCTGCCCCGGCCGATCCGGTCGGTCCCGTGTGGCAGCGGCTCAACGCGGTCTGCGTCAACACCGGCGTCACGTCGCTCGTCGTCGGCGCCTCGGGCGTCCGGCTGCTGACGTTCAACGCCCACGAGCACCTCGGCGGGGCGACGCTGACGTACCGCTGAGGGGCGTCGCCACGGGGGCGCGCGCGGTTTCGTCGGTCAGCCGACGAAACTGGCACTTGGACGATGAAACTTCAGCGTGCAAGTGCCGGTTTCATCGGTCAACCGATGAAACCGGCGCGGCCGCCGCTCAGATCAGCCGCTTCAACACCGGCAGCGGCGCATGCCGCATGACGACCGACAGCGGCGCCCAGGGAAGGGCGGGGACGCAGGCGTCGTCGACCTCCTTCTCGATCGCCGCCACCATGGCCCGCACCCCCTTCTCGGTCGAGGCCATCAGCGGGGTGCCCTGCGCGACCTGGTCGTTCATCTCCGAGGCGATGTAGCCGGGGTAGAGCACGGTGACCTTGACGCTGCGGCCGAGCGTGGTGCCGTGCAGCTCGGTGCGCAGGCCCTCGGCGAGGTGGGCGACGCCGGCCTTGGTGGCCGCGTAGGTGGTGAGGGTCTTGGGCAGGCCGCGCATGGCCGACATCGACGAGACCATCACCAGGTGTCCCGACCCCTGGGCGCGGAACGCCTCCATCGCGGCCTCGGTCTGGGCGAGCGCGGCGACGAAGTTCGTCATCGCGGTCTGCCGGTTGGCGTCGAAGCGCCCGGTGCCGAGCGGGGCGCCCTTGCCGAGACCGGCGTTGACGACCACCCGGTCGAGGCTGCCGAGCTCGTCGCGGAAGGCCCGGAAGGCCGCGAACACGGCGTCGTCGTCGGTGACGTCGAGCGGCGCGATCGCCACCCGGACGTCGTGGCGGCCGAGGATCTCGGCCCGCAGCTCCTCCAGCCGCTCGGTGCGCCGGGCGCACAGCGCCAGGTCGTGGCCGAGCGCGGCGAGCTGACGGGCCATCTCGGCGCCGAGGCCGGACGAGGCGCCGGTGATCAGGACGGTGCGGCGGAAGGTCATGGGCCCAGAGCCTAGGAACCGCCGGGACGCGGCGCCCTGGCGTCCCACGTGGTGCCGCGGCATCCCAGGTCGGGCTGCGCCGGGCGAGCGCCGTCACCGGATCGCAACCGAGCAGTTCGTCTGAGGTGCTTGACGCCCCCGGCGGAGGCGGGCTCGGATGGGTCCCTCGCGGTCGCGTCGCTCGGAGGACGCGGCCCAGTGGAGGGAGAACCACTCGTGCTGTCGCTGTCCCCCCGATCATCGCGATCGGCCCCCCGGCCCCGCCGACGCCGCGCTGCCGGCGCGGTGCTGGTCACCGCCCTGGCCACCGGGCTGGGCGGCCTCGCCGTCGGAGCGTCCGGCTCCCAGGCGGCCGACGCCCCCACCGGCTCCGGCGCCGCGGCGGGCGCCGCCGCCGGGCCGACGTCCGGCCCGCTCACCGCGGGGCGCTACGTCGTCGTCCTGCGGCAGCCCGGCGCCGCGGCCTACAAGGGCGGCACCGCCGGCCTGGCGCCGACCTCGCCGTCCACCACCGGCCTGCCGTTCAGCCCGCGGGCCGCCACGACCCAGCGGTACACGACCCTGCTGCGCAGCCAGCAGAGCTCGCTCGCCGACGAGTACGGCGTGCGGCCCGAGCAGCGGTTCACCATCGGCCTCAACGGCTTCAGCGCCCGGCTCTCCGGCGCGCAGGCCACCAGCCTCTCGCGCGACAAGCGCGTCCTCATGGTCGCCCCCGACCGCCTGCTCAAGCCGCAGGGCTACCGCACCACCCCCGACACCCTCGGCCTCACCGGCGGACGCGGCGTCTGGCAGCGCACGGGCGGCGTCCGCCGGGCCGGGTCCGGCGTCGTGGTCGCGATGATCGACTCCGGCATCTGGCCCGAGGCGCCGTCCTTCGCGGGCACCCGGCTGACCTCGAAGCCGCAGGGACCGTGGGACGCCTCGCAGAGCGGCACCACCACGCGCATGGAGAAGCGCGACGGCGGCCTGTTCACCGGCGAGTGCCAGGCCGGGCCGGAGTTCCCGTCCACGACCTGCAGCACGAAGATCGTCAGCGCGCGGGCGTACTCGAAGGGCTACCTCGAGGCCATCGGCGGGGCCGACAAGCTCTCCGACACCGAGTTCCTCTCCGCCCGTGACGGCTCGGGCCACGGCTCGCACACCGCCAGCACGGCGGCCGGCGACTCCGGCGTCTCGACCCGGCTGGCCGGCACCACCTACAAGGACCTCTCGGGTATGGCGCCCGCCGCGTCGATCGCGGTCTACAAGGTCTGCTGGAGCGCGAAGAACCCCGACGACGACGCGTGCACCACCAGCGACAGCCTCGCGGCGATCGACGACGTCATCGCCGACGGCGCCGACGTCATCAACTACTCGATCGGCGGCCCGGCGAGCCCCGAGCTCAACCCGACGGACGTGGCCTTCGAGGCCGCCGCCGAGGCCGGCGTCTTCGTCGCGGCCTCCGCGGGCAACTCCGGCCCGGGCGCCACGACGCTCGACAACGCCTCGCCGTGGATCACCACCGTCGGCGCGGCCACGTCCTACGCCGTCGAGAACACCGCCGTCCTCGGCGACCGCACCCGTCTGGCCGGCGTCTCGCGCGCCTCGAAGGCCGTGCCCCGCTCGCCGCTGGTCGACTCCACCGCCGTCGCGGCCGCCGGCGTCAAGCGCGAGGACGCCGCGCTGTGCGGCCCCGGCACCCTCTCGAACGTCAAGGCCAAGGGGACGATCGTGGTCTGCCGCCGCGGCGTCGTCGACCGCGTCGCCAAGAGCGCGGAGGTGAAGCGGGCCGGCGGCGTCGGCATGCTGCTGATCAACGTCTCGAAGGCCACCGACGACCTCGAGCCCGACCTCCACACGGTGCCCACGGTGCACCTCGACGTCGCCGACGGCGAGAAGGTGCTGGCCTACCTCGCGAAGGCCGGCACGAAGGCCACCGCGGAGATCCGCCTGGGCAACCTGGTCGGACGCACCGCCGTGCCGCAGATCGCGGACTTCTCCTCCCGCGGCGCCACCGAGGTGGCCGAGGGAGACGTCCTCAAGCCCGACATCGCGGCGCCGGGCGTCGGGGTGCTGGCCGCGGTCGCCCCGCCGTCGAACGAGGGGCGCGCCTACGACTTCTACGACGGCACCTCGATGGCCTCCCCGCACATCGCGGGCCTCGCGGCGCTGCTCATGGGCGTGCACCCGACGTGGGGCCCGATGGCGGTGAAGTCGGCGATGATGACGACGGCCCGGCCGCTGCGCACGCCCGGCGGCTTCCCGAGCGACGACGTCTTCGCCCACGGCGCCGGCGAGGTCTCGCCGGCCTCGATGCTCGACCCCGGCCTGCTGGTCGTCTCGCGGCCCACGGAGTGGCGCGGCTTCCTGGCCCAGCAGGGCTACCCGACGGGCGCGCGGCCGATCGACGCCAACGAGATCAACACGCCGGCGTTCGCCGAGGGCGAGGGCACGGGTCCGATCGTCTTCACCCGCACCTTCTCGGCCCAGCGCGCCGGCACCTGGGACGTCAGCTCGCGGGTGCGCGGGTTCAGCCTGCGCACCTCGCCGACGCGGATCGTCAGCAAGCGCAAGGGCGATCTGGTGACCGTCCGGTTCACCTTCACCCGCACCACCGCGCGGCTCGGGCAGTACGCCCGCGGCTACGTCTCGCTCACCGGCCCGACCGCGCTGCGGCTCCCGGTGGCCCTGCGTCCGGTCTCCGTGGCCGCCCCGCGCGGCGTCTCGGGCACCTCGGACGCCACCGGCGCCGGCAGCACGACCGTCGACGTGACGCCCGGCGTCACCGGGGACCTCGCGCTCGACGTGGCGGGCTTCGCCCGGGCCGACACCACCACGGCGTCCGTCGCGGAGGGGAAGTCGGCGGTCACCTGCCTCACCGTGCCCGCAGGCGCCCGCCTGGCCCGGCTCGACCTGGCGGCCACCGACGCCGACGCCGACCTGGACCTCGCGGTCTACGCCGCGCCGTCGTGCGACGCCACCCCGACGGCCCTGGTCGGCCAGTCCGCCGGACCGACCGGGGACGAGCGGGTCGACCTGCTCGCCCCCGACGCCGGCACCTATCTGGTCGAGGTCGCCGGCTACGCCGCCGGCGCGTCCGGCTCGCCGATCCCGTACCGCCTCGACCAGTACGTCGTCGACGGCACCTCCACCCAGGGCGGCCTCGCCGCGACGCCGAACCCGCTGCCGGTGACCACCGGCACGCCGACGTCGTACGACCTGACCTGGTCGGGCCTGACGCCGGGCCGCTACCTGGGCCTGGTCGACTACGAGGGCGCGGTCTCGCCGACGATCGTGGCCACGGAGGTGAGCGCCGCCCCGTGATCTTCGGTCCGGCGCCGGCCCGCTGAGGCCGCTCCCGTCGCACCCGCGTGCCCGGGCCCCACTGGGGTCCGGGCACGCTTGCGTCCGGGGGGTGGGATCCGCCCGATCCGGGCCTGGGCCCGGGCCCGTGCGAGAAAAAGTCAGTCTTGACTGTTTGTTACTGACGCCCCCATGCTGGGCGCGTGACCGCCGCCACGCCGACCGCCCGGGTGCCGCAGGAGGAGCGCACCCGCGTCATGCGGGCCCGGCTGCTGGAGGCCTGCGTCGAGGTGCTGATCGAGCGCGGGTACGCGGGCACGTCGACGACGCTGGTGTCGGAGCGCGCCGGGGTCAGCCGGGGCGCGCAGCTGCACCACTTCCCGACCAAGGCCGATCTCGTCGTGGCCGCCGTCGAGCACCTGACGCTGGTGCGCGGCGCCGACCTCGCGGCCGCCGCCGAGGCGCTGCCGCGCGGCTCGCACCGCACGCGGGCCGTGCTGGAGATGCTCGGCGAGCACTTCTCCTCGCCGGTCTTCACCGCCGCGCTCGAGCTGTGGGTGGCCGCCCGCACCGACGCCGAGCTGCTGGCCGCCGTCGGCCCGCTGGAGCAGCGGGTCGGCCGCGACGCGCACCGGCTCACCGTCGAGCTGCTCGGCGTCGACGAGTCGCGCCCGGGCCACCGCGAGCTCATCCAGGCCACGCTCGACCTCGTCCGCGGTCTCGGGCTGGCCAACACCATCTCCGACGACGCCCGCCGGCGCCGCCGGATCCTCGACCAGTGGGCGCGCACCCTCGACGCCGCGCTCGCCGACCCCGCCGACCCCGCCGACACCGGCACGGACCAGCACCCGGAGGACCCCGCGTGAGCGACCTGCTCGAGCCCCTGCTCGTCGACCTCGCCGCGGAGGGCGCCCGCCTGCGCGAGCGCGTGGCCGCGCTCGGCGAGGCCGCCTGGCGCACCCCGACGCCGGCGGCCGGCTGGGACGTCGCCACCCAGGTCGCGCACCTGCTCTGGACCGACGAGGTCGCCGCGCTCGCCGCCCGCGCCCACACGCCCGAGGGCAAGGAGGCGTGGGACGCCGTCGTCCTGCAGGCCTTCGAGGACCCCGAGGGGTTCGTCGACGCCGAGGCGCTGCGGATCGGCGCGGAGTCCCCGGCCGCCCTCCTGGCTCGCTGGGACGCCGCGCGTCCGGCCCTGGCCGAGGCGCTGCGGGAGGTGCCCGCGGGCCAGCGGATGCCGTGGTTCGGCCCGCCGATGTCGCCGACCTCGATGGCCACCGCCCGGTTCATGGAGACCTGGGCGCACGCGCTCGACGTCGCCGAGGCGCTCGGCGAGACCCCCGCGCAGAGCCGCGCCGCTGCCGACGACCGCCTCCGGCACGTCGCGCACCTGGCCGTCCGCACCCGCGACTTCGCCTTCGGCGTGCACGGACGCCCCGCGCCGGCCGAGCCGTTCCGCGTCGAGCTGCGCGCGCCGTCCGGCGACACCTGGGCCTACGGACCCGAGGACGCCGCCCAGCGCGTCACCGGCTCCGCCTGGGACCTGTGCCTGCTGGCCACCCAGCGCGTGCACCGCGCCGACACCGACCTCGTCGCCGAGGGTCCCGACGCCGAGGCCTGGCTCGGCATCGCCCAGTGCTTCGCCGGTCCCGCCGGCGCCGGACGGGACGCCCGATGAGCGCCGCTCGAACCGGAATCGGCTCGGACGCGGCGGTGCTGCGCGTCGGCAACTGCTCGGGCTTCTACGGCGACCGGCTCTCCGCGATGCGCGAGATGCTCGACGGCGGCCCGCTCGACGTGCTCACCGGCGACTACCTGGCCGAGCTGACGATGCTCATCCTCGGCCGCGACCAGCTCAAGGACGCCTCGCTCGGCTACGCCCGCACCCACGTGCGCCAGCTCGAGGAGTGCCTCGGCACGGCGCTCGAGCGCGGCGTGCGGATCGTCTCCAACGCCGGTGGGCTGAACCCCGCCGGCCTGGCCGCGCGGGTGCGCGAGGTGGCCGCCGGCCTCGGGCTCGACGTCGCGGTGGCGCACGTCGAGGGCGACGACCTGCGTCCGCGGTCCGCCGAGCTCGCCGCCGAGCTGGGTCTCGGTCCGGCCGCCCTCACCGTCAACGCCTACCTCGGCGGCTCCGGCATCGCCGCGGCCCTCGCCGCGGGCGCGGACGTCGTCGTCACCGGGCGCGTCGCCGACGCCTCGCTGGTCGTCGGCCCCGGCGTCGCGCACTTCGGCTGGACGCCCGACGACCTCGACGCGCTCGCCGGCGCGGTGGTCGCCGGCCACGTCCTCGAGTGCGGCACCCAGGCCACGGGCGGCAACTTCAGCGGCTTCCGCGACCTGGTGCGCGCCGGCATGGACCCCACGCGTCCGCTCGGCTTCCCGCTGGCCGAGCTGCACGCCGACGGCTCGTGCGTGGTCACCAAGCACCCCGGCACCGGCGGGGCGGTGACGGTCGACACCGTCACCGCGCAGCTGGTCTACGAGATCCAGTCGCAGCGCTACCTGCACCCCGACGTCACGACCCGGCTCGACACCGTGCGCCTGGACGCCGACGGCCCCGACCGCGTGCGCGTGCACGGGGTGGTCGGCGAGCCCGCGCCGCCGACGCTGAAGGTGTGCGTCAACGAGCTCGGCGGCTGGCGCAACAGCCTGGAGCTGGTGCTCACCGGGCTCGACGTCGAGGCGAAGGCCGAGTGGGTGCGGGCCCAGCTGACGCCCGCGCTGACCGCAGCCACCGTCCACTGGAGCGAGGTGCGCGCACCCGCGCTCGACGCCGACACCGAGGAGTCGGCCTCGGTGCTGCTGCGCTGCACCGTGCTCGACCCCGAGGCCGGTCCGGTCGGCAAGGGCTTCACCGGCCCCGCCGTCGAGCTCGCGCTCGCCTCCTACCCCGGCTTCACCATGACCGGCCCGCCCGGATCGCCCAGCCCCTACGGCGTCTACCGGCCCGCCTACGTGGCACGCGCCCGCGTCGAGCACGTCGTCGTGCACTCCGACGGACGCCGCGAGGTCGTGCCCGACCCGACGGCGGTCGAGCCGACACCGGTGGTCGAGCTGTCCCCGGTGGTCGAGCCTGTCGAGACCCCCGCACCGACGCAGGGCGCCTCACGGGATCTCGACAGGCTCGATCACCGCGTCCGCCGGGTGCCGCTCGGCACCTTCGTACACGCCCGCTCCGGCGACAAGGGCGGCGACGCGAACATCGGCCTGTGGGTCGCCCACGACGGCGACCCGCGCCGCGACGCGCGGGTGGCCTGGCTGCTGCGCACGATCACACCCGAGCGCGTCCGGGCCCTGGTGCCCGAGGCCGCCGACCTCGAGATCGAGGTGCACCCGCTGCCCTCGCTCGGCGCCGTCAACGTCGTCGTCCACGGCCTGCTCGGGCTCGGCGTGGCCGCCTCGACCCGCTTCGACCCCCAGGCCAAGGGTCTCGGGGAGTGGGTGCGCTCGCGCACCGTCCCGATCCAGGAGGACCTGCTGTGACCCTCACGACCGACCGACCCGCCGACGCCGCCGACGCCGTCGACCACGACGCCCTGCGCGAGCTCGGCCGCACCTTCGTCGAGCGGGAGATCGCCCCGCACCTGCAGCGGTGGGAGGACGAGCGGGAGATCCCGCGCGACCTGCACGTCGCCGCGGCCCGGCAGGGCCTGCTCGGCGTCGGCTTCCCGACCGAGGTCGGCGGCGAGGGCGGCAGCGTCCTCGACACCGTCGTCCTGCAGGAGGCGATGTACGAGGCCGGCGCGTCCAGCGGCCTGATGGCGGGGCTCTTCACCCACGGCATCGCGCTGCCGCACATCGTCTCCAGCGGCGACGCCTCGCTGATCGACCGGTTCGTGCGCCCGACGCTGGCCGGCGAGCTGATCGGCTCGCTCGCGGTCACCGAGCCGGGCGGCGGCTCCGACGTCGCGAACATCCGCACCACGGCCGTGCGCGAGGGCGACCACTACGTCGTCAACGGCGCGAAGACCTACATCACCTCCGGCGTGCGGGCCGACTTCGTCACCACCGCGGTGCGCACCGGCGGTCCGGGCCACGGCGGCGTCTCGCTGCTCGTCGTCGAGAAGGGGACGCCCGGCTTCACCGTCGACCGCAAGCTGGAGAAGATGGGCTGGCACTGCTCCGACACCGCCGAGCTCGGCTACCGCGACGTCCGGGTGCCGGTGGAGAACCTCGTCGGCGCCGAGAACGCCGGCTTCTACGCCATCGCCGAGCAGTTCGTGGTCGAGCGGGTCGCGCTCGCGGTGCACGCCTACGGCATCGCCGCCCGCTGCCTGGAGCTCACCGCGCAGTGGTGCCGCGAGCGCGAGACGTTCGGCAAGCCGCTGATCGCCAACCAGGTGGTGCGCCACCAGCTGGTCGAGATGCGCCGGCAGATCGAGGTCGCCCGGGTCTACACCCACGAGGTGGCCCGGCGCCACGACGCCGGCGAGACGGTCATCGCCGAGGCCTGCCTGGCCAAGGACACCGCCTGCCAGACCTCCACCCACGTCGTCGACCGCGCGGTGCAGCTGCACGGCGGCATGGGCTACATGCACGGCACCGAGGTCGAGCGGCACTACCGCGACGCGCGCATCCTGCCGATCGGCGGCGGCGCGTCCGAGGTGCTCGCCGACCTCGCCGCCAAGCTGCTGGGGTACGCGTCGTGACCGCCGGCACCGCCGAGGCCACCCCCACGCACCGCGAGGCCATGCTCGAGAAGCTGGCCGCGCTCGACGCCGAGCACGCCAAGGCCGTGGCCGGTGGCGGCGAGAAGCAGGTCGCGCGGCACCACGCCCGCGGCAAGCTGCTGCCCCGCGAGCGCATCGAGCTGCTGATCGACGAGGGCTCGGCGTTCCTCGAGCTCTCGCCGCTGGCCGGCTGGGGCTCCGACTTCACCGTCGGCGCGAGCGTCGTCACCGGCATCGGCGTGGTCGAGGGCGTCGAGTGCCTGATCACCGCCAACGACCCCACGGTCAAGGGCGGCGCGTCGAACCCGTGGACGGTGCGGAAGATCTTCCGCGCCTCGCAGATCGCGGCCGAGAACGGCCTGCCGACGATCTCGCTGGTGGAGTCCGGCGGCGCCGACCTGCCGACGCAGAAGGAGATCTTCATCCCCGGCGGGAGGCTGTTCCGCGACCTCACCCGCTCGTCCGCCGCCAAGCAGCCGACGATCGCGCTGGTCTTCGGCAACTCCACCGCCGGCGGCGCGTACGTGCCCGGCATGAGCGACCACGTCGTCATGGTCAAGCAGCAGGCCAAGGTGTTCCTCGGCGGCCCGCCGCTGGTCAAGATGGCCACCGGCGAGGAGTCGGACGACGAGTCGCTGGGCGGCGCCGAGATGCACGCGCGCACCTCGGGCCTGGCCGACTTCCTGGCCGAGGACGAGCTCGACGCGATCCGCATCGGCCGACGCATCGTCGCCCGGCTCAACCACCGCAAGGCCACCCCCGAGCCCGGCGGCTACGCCGAGCCGGACGCCGACCCCGAGGGCCTGCTCGACCTCGTCCCGAGCGACCTCAAGGAGCCGTTCGACCCCCGCGAGGTGATCGCCCGCATCTGCGACGGCGTCAGCGCCGGCAACGCGGCGGTCTTCGACGAGTTCAAGCCGCTCTACGGCACCTCGCTGGTCACCGGCTGGGCGCGCCTGCACGGTCGGCCGATCGGCATCCTGGCCAACGCCCAGGGCGTGCTGTTCAGCGAGGAGGCGCAGAAGGCGACGCAGTTCGTCCAGCTGGCCAACCAGACCGACACACCGCTGCTCTTCCTGCACAACACCACCGGCTACATGGTCGGAGCGCAGTACGAGCAGGGCGGCATCATCAAGCACGGCGCGATGATGATCAACGCCATCTCCAACTCCACGGTCCCGCACCTGACGGTGATCCTCGGCGCCTCCTACGGCGCCGGCAACTACGGCATGAACGGCCGCGCGTACGACCCGCGGTTCCTCTTCACCTGGCCCTCGGCGAAGTCCGCCGTCATGGGTCCCGCGCAGCTGGCCGGCGTGCTCTCGATCGTCGCGCGCGCGGCCGCCGAGGGTCGCGGCCAGGTCTACGACGAGGAGCAGGACGCCGGCATGCGCGCCTTCATCGAGGCCTCCGTCGAGGAGCAGTCGCTGCCGCACTTCCTCTCCGGGATGCTCTACGACGACGGCGTCATCGACCCCCGCGACACCCGCACGGTGCTCGGCATCTGCCTGTCGGTGATCGAGAACCGGCCCTTCGAGGGCACCGACCGATTCGGAGTCTTTCGACCGTGATCACCCGCCTGCTCGTCGCCAACCGCGCCGAGATCGCCAGCCGCGTCTTCCGCACCTGCCGGGCGCTGGGCATCGAGACCGTCGCGATCCACTCCGACGCCGACGCCGCGCTGCCCTACGTCGGGGAGGCCGACCACGTCGTCCGGCTCGCGGGCAGCACCCCGGCCGAGACGTACCTGCGCGCCGACCTCGTGCTCGACGCCGCCCGCCGAGCCGGCGCCGACGCGATCCACCCCGGGTACGGCTTCCTCTCCGAGAACGCCGCGTTCGCCCGGGCGGTCGAGGAGGCCGGGCTCGCCTGGATCGGCCCGAGCCCGGAGTCGATCGAGGCGATGGGCTCCAAGATCGAGGCCAAGCGGCTGATGAAGGCCGCGGGCGTGCCCGTGCTGGAGGCGCCCGAGCAGCCCACCGAGGCCGACCTGCCGCTGCTGGTGAAGGCCTCGGCCGGCGGCGGCGGACGCGGCATGCGCGTCGTCCGGCGCCTGGAGGACCTCGCCGACGAGATCGCCCGCGCCGAGGCCGAGGCGGCGTCCGCGTTCGGCGACGGCACCGTGTTCGTCGAGCCGTACGTGGAGTCCGGACGCCACGTCGAGGTGCAGGTCGTCGGCTCCACGGTCTTCGGGGAGCGCGACTGCTCGCTGCAGCGCCGCCACCAGAAGGTCGTCGAGGAGGCGCCCGCGCCCGGCCTGCCGGACGCCGTCCGCACCGCCCTGCACGACGCCGCCCGCCGGGCCGCCGAGGCCGTGGGCTACCGCGGCGCCGGCACCGTGGAGTTCCTCTACGACCCCGCCACCGAGCGGTTCTTCTTCCTCGAGATGAACACCCGCCTGCAGGTGGAGCACCCCGTCACCGAGCTCGTGCACGACGTCGACCTGGTGCGGCTGCAGATCGCGGCCGCCGAGGGCGCGCCGGTGCCCGGGGCCGCGGCGCCGCACGGCCACGCGATCGAGGTGCGCCTCTACGCCGAGGACCCCGCGGCCGACTACCAGCCGCAGAGCGGCCTGCTGACGGCCTTCGAGATCCCGGCGGCGCCGGGCGTGCGGGTCGACACCGGCTTCGCCACCGGCAGCACGGTCTCGACGTTCTACGACGCGATGCTGGCCAAGGTGATCGCCTGGGGCCCGACCCGCGCCGACGCCGCCCGCACGCTGGCCGGCGTGCTGGCGCGGGCCCGCATCCACGGCCTGACGACCAACCGCGACCTGCTCGTCCACGTGCTGCGCGACCCCGGCTTCCTGGCCGGGGACGTCGCCACCGACCGGCTGCCCGCGATCGTCGCCGGCCTGCCCGCACCGAAGGCCGACGCCGGGGCGCACGTCGCCGCGGCGATCGCGCTGGCCGAGCGGGCGCGTGCGGCCCGCACCGTCCAGCGCCGCATCCCCGTGGCGTGGCGCAACGTCGTCAGCCAGCCGCAGCGCACGCGGCTGGCGGTCGGCGGGCCGGAGGGCGAGGAGGTCGAGGTCGCCTGGCACGGCGGCCGCGACGGGTACCTCGTCGCCGAGCCGGCCGGGGTGGGCGTCGTGGCGGCGGGCGCCGAGGCCGTCACGCTCGAGCTCGACGGCGTCCGCCGCACCTACGCGGTGGCCGCCCACGGGCTGACCGGCGCCGAGACGGTCGACGTCGACGGTCCGTGCGGGCACGTGCGCCTCGTCCGGGTGCCGCGGTTCGTCGACCCCGCCGCCCAGCACGCCAGCGGCTCGCTGCTGGCCCCCATGCCCGGCACGGTCGTCGGCGTCAGCGTCGCGGCCGGCCAGGAGGTCGTCGCCGGCCAGCCCGTGCTGGTGCTGGAGGCGATGAAGATGCAGCACACCGTGAGCGCGCCGACCGACGGCGTCGTCACCGAGATCAACGTCGAGCCGGGCGCGCAGGTCGCCGCCGGAGAGGTGCTCGCCGTCGTGGAGGAGAGGGAATGACCACCTACACCGAGACCGAGGAGCGTCAGGAGCTCCGCAAGGCCGTCACGGCCCTGGCGTCCAAGTACGGGCGCGAGTACTTCGACGGTCAGGCCCGCAGCGGGGGCAAGACCACCGAGCTGTGGCTCGACATCGCCCAGCACGGCTTCCTCGGCGTCAACGTGCCCGAGGAGTACGGCGGCGGGGGCGGCGGCATCGGCGACGTCGCCGCGGTCTGCGAGGAGCTCGCCGCGCAGGGCTGCCCGCTGCTGCTGATGGTCGTCAGCCCGGCGATCTGCGGCACGATCATCAGCCGCTACGGCACCGAGGAGCAGAAGAGGCGCTGGCTGCCCGGCATCTGCGACGGCACCGGCACGATGGCCTTCGCCATCACCGAGCCCGACGCCGGCACCAACACCCACAACATCACCACCACCGCGCGCCGCGACGGCGACGGCTGGGTGCTCAACGGCCGCAAGATCTGGATCTCCGGCGTCGACGAGGCCAGCAACGTGCTGGTCGTCTCGCGCACCGAGGACGCCAAGACCGGCCGGCTCAAGCCGTGCCTGTTCGTGGTGCCCACCGACAGCCCCGGCTTCGAGGCCAAGGCCATCCCGATGGAGCTGGTGAGCCCCGAGAAGCAGTTCCAGGTGTTCATCGACGACGTCCGGCTGCCGGCCGACGCGCTGGTGGGCGACGAGGACGGCGGCCTCGTGCAGCTGTTCGCCGGCCTCAACCCCGAGCGCATCCTGGCCGCGGCGTTCAACCTCGGCCTGGCCCGCTACGCCCTCGACAAGGCGGTGGCCTACGCCAAGGAGCGCCAGGTCTTCTCCACGCCCATCGGCGCCCACCAGGCGATCGCGCACCCGCTGGCGCAGAGCCACATCGAGATCGAGATGGCCCGGCTGATGAACCAGAAGGCCGCGGCGCTTTTCGACGCCGGCGACGAGCTGGCCGCCGGCGAGGCCGCCAACATGGCCAAGTACGCCGCCGCCGAGGCCGCGTGCGACGCCGTCGACCGGGCCATCCAGACGCACGGCGGCAACGGCGCGTCCCAGGAGTACGGCCTGGCCTCGCTGCTGGTGGCCACCCGCGTCGGACGGATCGCGCCGGTGAGCCGGGAGATGATCCTCAACTTCGTCGCCATGCACTCCCTGGGCCTGCCGAAGTCGTACTGACGGCTCCGCTCCCGACTCACCGGGGGTCGATCCGCCCGATGCGGGTGGGTCGGCCCCCGGCGTCGTCCCGGCCCCCTAGGCTCGGCCCATGTCGACCCCGACCGCGACCCCCGGGCCCGCGCACTTCGCCGACAGCGAGGTCGGACGCCTGCGGACGGTGATGCTGCACCGGCCCGGCGACGAGCTGAAGCGGCTCACCCCCCGCAACAACGACCGCCTGCTCTTCGACGGCCTGCCCTGGGTGGCGCGCGCCCAGGAGGAGCACGACGCCTTCGCGCAGGCGCTGCGCGACCGCGACGTCGAGGTGCTCTGCCTGACGCAGCTGCTCACCGAGACCCTCGCCTCGGAGCAGGCGCGGCTGCGGGCGATCACCACCGCGCTGGCCGGCCTGCATCTGGGCGACACGCTGCGCGGCTACCTGGCCCGGTTCCTCGCCGACGCGAGCCCCGAGGAGCTCACCACCCACCTGACGGCCGGCATCCGCAACGACGAGGTGCGCGGCGGGCACGGCCTGGTCACCTCGCTGCTCGACCCGCACGACTTCCTCGTCGACCCGCTGCCGAACCTGCTGTTCACCCGCGACTCCAGCGTGTGGGTGCGCGACCGGGTCGCGATCACCTCCCTGGCCATGCCGGCGCGGCGCCGCGAGACCCAGCTCACCGAGCTCATCTACACCGACCACCCGCGCTTCGCCGGCACCCGGCAGCTGCACGGCTGGGCCTCCGAGCACGTCGAGGGCGGCGACGTCCTGCTGCTCGGCCCCGGCGTGGTGGCCGTCGGCGTCGGCGAGCGGACGACGCCCGCCGGCGTCGAGCGGTTCGCGCGGCAGGTCTTCCACGCGGGCCTGGCGCACACCGTGCTCGCGGTGCCGATCGCCCAGGAGCGGGCCACCATGCACCTCGACACGATCTGCACGCTGGTCGACGTCGACGCCGTCGTCATGTACCCCAACGTCGCCGACACCCTCGAGGCGCACGCGGTGACGTGCGCGTCCGAGCCCGGCGACCCCGACCTCGTGCTGCAGGTGGCGCCCGCCGAGCCGTTCCTCGTCGCCGCCGCGCGGGCCATGGGCATCGACGCGCTGCGCCGCATCGACACCGGCCTCGACCCCGTCACCGCCGAGCGCGAGCAGTGGGACGACGGCAACAACACCCTCGCGCTGGCGCCCCGCGTCGCGGTGGCCTACGAGCGCAACGACGGCACCAACGACCGGCTCGAGGCGGCCGGCATCGAGGTCGTCCGGATCGCCGGCTCCGAGCTCGGCTCCGGCCGCGGCGGGCCGCGCTGCATGAGCTGCCCGGTCGTCCGCGACCCGCTGCCGGAGTGATCCCGGGCCGATCCCCGGGCCGACCCCCGGCCTCGGCGCGAGCCCGTCGCGGGACACGCGTCCACTGACGGGTGCGATCGCTTTACAGCCACGTCACGATTGACCAGACTCCGCCCAGGTCCGCCCGATCCGGCGGTCCGCACCCCATGGAAGGCGCCCCCGATGGCCGAATCGTTCTTCAGCATGTTCACCACCGCCGAGATCGCCAAGATCAGCTCGGCGGGCACGAACGTGACGCTCCCCGAGGGCTGGTCGCCGATCTGGGAGAGCACCCCGGCCGACAAGGCGTACGTCATCCTCAAGGGCACCGTCTCGGTGCGTCACCACGGCGAGGAGATCGCCCAGCTCGGCCCCGGCGACATCATGGGCGAGGCCGCGCTGGTGCGCCGCTCGCTGCGCACCGCGAGCATCGTCGCGCTGACGCCGCTGGAGCTCATCCACTTCACCGACGAGACCATCCGCCGCCTCTCGATCGAGATGCCGAAGTTCGCCGAGGCCCTCGAGGCCGTCGCCGCGGAGCGCTTCGGCGACCAGTGACGCGCCGGTGAGCGATCCGGGGGTGTCGACCGCGCCGGACGAGCGGCCCGACGGCGTCGAGTCGCTGCTGCTCGGGCAGCGTCCGCACCTCACCCGCGCCCAGGTGGCCGACGCCGCGGGCGTGCCGCTGGACTCCGCCACCGAGCTGTGGCGCCAGCTCGGCTTCCCGCACGCCGCCGACGACGACGTCGCGTTCGCCGACGCCGACGTCGAGGCGCTGCGCCTCGCGCACGACCTGATGGCGCTGGGCATCCTGAGCGACGACTCCCAGGCCGCGCTGGTGCGCACCTGGGGTCGGGCGTTCGCCCGTCTCGCCGACTGGCAGACGGCGCTGCTGGCGCGGGTGGCGGAGCAGGTGCCGGGATCGAGCCCGGCCGAGCAGCTGGCGCTGCTGACCGCCGAGGTGGTGCCCCGCGTCGAGCAGCTGCAGTCCTACGCCTGGCGCCGGCACCTGGCCAGCGCCGCGAACCGGCTGCTCGCGATCGACGACCCCACCGCGCCGACCCACCGGCTGGCGGTCGGGTTCGTCGACATCGTCGGCTTCACCTCCCGCAGCAAGGCGCTGGGCGACGCCGAGCTGGTCGACTGGATCGAGGGGTTCGAGGACGCCGCGTCCGGGCTGGTGCTCGACCACGGCGGCCAGGTGATCAAGACGATCGGCGACGAGGTGCTCTTCGTCGCCGGCGACGTCGCCGGCGCCGTCGAGATCGCGCTGACGATGACCGCGCGAGGAGCCGACGAGGACGACCCGTTCCCCGCCGTCCGTGCCGGCATCGCGCTGGGCGACGTGGTGACCCGGCTCGGCGACGTGTTCGGGCCGACGGTCAACATCGCCGCCCGGCTCACCTCGGTGGCGCGGCCGGGCACGGTGCTGGTCGACGCGGTCGCGCACGAGGAGCTCGACCCGCGTCGCCGCGCCCGCGGCGCCGACGACGCCGACGCCGGCGCGTCGGACGAGGCCGACGACGAGCGCGAGCCCGAGGACCACCGCGACGGCCCCTACCGCTTCCGGCGGGTGCCGCGGGTGTCGGTGAAGGGCTACTCGCGGCTCGAGCCGTGGGTGGTGCGGCGGGTCAGCGGATCGTGACCTGACGGGTCGCCAGGCCGCTGCGCGCCGAGCGCTGCTCGGCCGTGAGGGGCGACTCGTCGGCGAGCGCCTCGTTCAGGGCCTCGTCGAGCGCGGCCACCGGCTCCTCGAGCGCCTCGGCGCCGGTGCCGACGGGCAGGTCCCACACCGGCGTCAGCAGGCCGCGGGCGCGGAACATGCCGACGAACCGGCCCTCGGGCACGAGCCGGTCGGCACCGGCCGCGTGCAGCCGCGCCAGGGCGGTGAGCAGGGCGTCCTCGGGCTCGGGGCGCACCCAGCGCAGGTGCTCCTTGCTGCCGACGTTCGTCCAGTAGGCCGCCTCGACCGTGGTGAGCCGGGCGGTGGGGTAGATCGACTCGTCGGCCTGCTGCAGCGCGGCGACCAGCTCGGGGCTCTCCTCGACGTCGGAGACCCAGTAGGCGAAGCCGTCGTGCACGGTGACGCTCAGCGGCTCGTCGGCGACGAGGTCCTGCAGGCGCGCGCCCGGGCCGGGGTCGGACGTCAGGCCGACGGTGCCGGGCTCGCCGGACGCCGCCTGGGCCAGGGACCGCTCGAGGACGGCGCCGAGGTCGCGGGCGGGGTCGCCGAAGGCGTGCTGCACCTGGAGGCCGAGCCAGATCGAGCCGTCCTCGCGCACGAGCGCCGGGGCGGCGCCGGGCAGCAGCGAGGCCAGCAGCACCGAGCGGTCGTCGCGCTCGGGGGCCACGCCCTCGGCGAGGGTCAGCGTCGCGGTGCCGGCGGGCACGAACTCGCGCAGCGCGACGAGGTCGCACTCGCCCGGGAGACCCTCGAAGGGACGCGCGACGAACGCCGCGGACGCTCCGCCGGGGGCGCCGTGGCAGGCCTTGTAGCGCTTGCCCGAGCCGCAGGGGCAGGGCTGCCGGGGGCCGACCTCGCCGGCGGCGGCGGGGGCGGACTCGCGGGCCTTGACTCGGGACTTCTTCGCCATGGCCCGGACCCTAGTGGACGCTGCCCACCGGTCCCGCGTCCGCGTGCCCGTCGCCCGAGCCCTGGGCGGCGAGCAGCCCGAGCACATGGCCGGGGCGGTCGGAGATGACCGCCCGGACGCCGAGCTCCTGGCACAGCGCGAGGTCCTCGGCGGTGTTGACCGTCCACACGTGCAGGTCGTGGCCGCTGCGCCGCAGCCGCTCGGCGAAGCGCGGGTGCTCGCGCAGCTCGGCGATGCCGGGGCCGAGGATCCAGTCGCGGCCCACCACCCGGCTGAGCATCGGCCAGGTGCGGGCGTGCTCGACCAGCATCACCAGCCGCAGGTCCGGCGCCATCCGCTCGACCCGCTGCAGGGCGGTGTAGGAGAAGCTCATGACGCGGGCGGGCGAGCCGGCATGCGTCCAGCCGAAGTCGTCGAGCAGGTCGACGACCCGGCGCTCGACCAGGCCGCCGTAGCGCGTCGGGTGCTTGGTCTCGATCGCGATCTCGACCCGCCGGTCGTAGTCGGCGACGACCTCGCAGAGCTTGCGCAGCGTCAGCACCGTGTCGAGCTGCTCGTCGCGGTCGGGACGCTCGTCGTCCAGGTCGGCCCACGGGTGCTTCCAGGCGGCGACGTCGAGCTCGGCGAGCTCGGCCAGCTCCATCGTCGAGACGATGCCGCGGTTGGACGCGATGCGGCGCAGGTCGCGGTCGTGGACGCACACGAGGTGCCCGTCGGCGGTGAGCCGGACGTCGCACTCCAGGCCCTCGGCGCCGTCGTCGAGCGCGGCCAGGTAGGCGCCGAGGGTGTGCTCGGCGTGGTCGAAGCTCGCGCCCCGGTGCGCGAGGACCTGGGGCCGCACCCTCGGCGCGGCCGGGCCGGGCTCGCTCATGCGCACCATCATGACGGCTTCCGCGGTCTCCGGGGCGGTGACCCGCGATGCTGGGCGCCATGTCCTACCCGATGGTGACGCGCGCCGACCTCGACGGTCCCGCGCTGGCGGTCTTCCTCCAGGCGCACCTGGACGACCTCGCGCCCACGGCCCCGACCGAGAGCCGGCACGCCCTGGACCTCGACGCCCTGCGCGCCCCGCACGTCCGGCTGTGGACCGCCCACCTGGACGGCGCGCTGGTCGGGACCGCGGCGCTCGCGGCGCCCGACGTCCTGCCGCCGTGCCACGAGGAGCTGAAGAGCATGCGCACCGAGCCGGCCCTCCGAGGGCGCGGCGTCGCCACCGCGCTGCTGGGGCGCGCGTTGGCCGACGCCCGGGCACGCGGCGTCGAGCGGATCTCGCTCGAGACCGGCGCCGCGGCGTTCTTCGAGCCGGCCCGCGCGCTGTACCGCCGGCACGGGTTCGTGCCGTGCGGGCCGTTCGGCGCCTACGTCGAGGACCCGCACAGCGTGTTCCTGACGCTGGCCCTCTGATCCGACCGGCCCCGGAGCCGGCGTCAGTCGGCGTGCTCGCGCAGGTAGCGCCCGAAGTGGGGCACGGTGAACGCGATCCGGCCGCGCTCCCCGGAGTAGATGAGGCCCTTCTTGAGCAGCGCGTCGCGGGCCGGCGAGAGCGACTGCGGCTTCTTGCCCAGCACGGCGGCGACGTCGGCGGTGGCGACGGCGCCGACGGGGTCGCTGCCGAGCTCGGCGGCGGCGTCGGCCATGGCGCGCAGGTAGTCGCGCTCGGCCGGGGTGGCGCGCTCGAAGCGGGAGCCGAAGAAGCCGACCGCGAGCTCGCGCTGGGCCTCCGGGACGGCCACCGCGACGTCGTCCGCGGTGATCGGCGAGCGCGGCGCGAGGTCCCAGACCGCCTTGCCGTAGGCCTGGATGAAGTACGGGTAGCCGCCGGTGACCTCGTGCATCGCGGCCAGCGCGGACTCGGTGAACGCGGCGTCCTCCTCGGCCGCCGGGGCCGCCAGCGCGCGGTCGGCGGCCTCGCGGGAGAGCCGGTCGATGCGGCGGTAGGAGAAGAGCCGCTCGGAGTAGGACTTGCTCGCCGAGAGCACCGCCGGCAGGTGCGGCAGGCCGGCGCCGACGACGATCACCGGCAGGCCGCTCTGGCTCAGCTCGTGGCAGGCCGCGCAGAGGGCGGAGACGTCGGCGGGGCCGAGGTCCTGCATCTCGTCAAGGAAGACCGCGACGCCGCGGCCGACGTCGGCGGCCAGCCCCCCGACGTCCGAGAGCAGCTCGACCAGGTCGATCTCGATGTCGCCGGAGTCGGCGCGCCCGCGCACGGCGGGGACGTCGATGCCCACGCTCCAGCGGTCCTTGAGCCGCGCTCCCGCCCCCGCGTCGCGCTCGGCGAAGGAGCGCAGGACGCCGAGCACGTGCGCCCGCTGCTCCTCCTCGGGGTGGGCGAGCTCGCGCAGCGCCTGGTGCAGCGCGCTGCCGAGCGGCCGCCGCAGCGACTGGTCGGGCCGCGCCTCGAGCTTGCCGGTGCCCCAGCCCTTGCGGACCGCGGCCGAGCGCAGCGCGTTGAGCAGCACCGTCTTGCCGACGCCGCGCAGCCCGGTGAGCACCAGCGAGCGCTCAGGACGTCCGCGCGCGACCCGCTCGAGCACGACGTCGAAGGCCGCCAGCTCGTCGTCACGCCCGGCGAGCTCGGGCGGACGCTGGCCCGCGCCGGGGGCGTACGGGTTGCGGATCGGGTCCATGATCGGACGCTATCGGGCTCTCTAGCCTTCTTGTTAGAGACACGCAGAGAAGGCGATCGGGCTGGCGCGCCCCGAACGGGCGTGGCGGCGCTCCCCCGGGCTCCTACGATGGCGCCGTGCCCGAGCTGCCCGAGGTGGAGGCGCTGGCCCTGGATCTCGGCGGTCGGCTCGACGGACGTGCCCTCGTGAAGGTGCATGTCGCCGCGTTCAGCGCGCTCAAGACCTTCGACCCGCCCCTCTCGGCGCTCGAGGGCGGGCTCGTCGAGGGCGTCAGCCGGCACGGCAAGTTCCTCGACGTCCAGGCGGCCGGCCTGCACCTCGTCCTGCACCTCGCGCGGGCCGGCTGGGTGCGGTGGCGCGACGAGGTGCCGGCGATCCCGCCGAAGCCCTCGACCAAGTCGACCCTCGCGCTGCGGGTGGTGCTCGACGACCAGGCCGGGCTCGACGTCACCGAGGCCGGCACCCGCAAGAGCCTCGCCGCGTACGTCGTCCGCGACCCGCAGGACGTCCCCGGCATCGCCTCGCTCGGCCCCGACCCGCTCACCGACGACTTCACCCTCGAGCGGTTCGCCGCGATCCTGCGCGCCGAGGGCCGCAAGCAGCTCAAGGGCGTGCTGCGCCACCAGGGCACGATCGCGGGCATCGGCAACGCGTACTCCGACGAGATCCTCCACGCCGCGCGGATGTCGCCGTTCAAGCCGTCCGACGGGCTGAGCGACGACGAGGTCGCGCTGCTCTACACCGCCCTGCGCGAGACCCTCGGCGCCGCCGTCGAGCGGTCCCGCGGCCTTGCCGCCAGCGAGCTGAAGGGCGAGAAGAAGTCGAACCTCGCCGTCCACGGCCGCACCGGCGAGACGTGTCCGGTCTGCGGCGACGTCGTGCGCGAGGTCAGCTTCGCCGACTCGTCCCTGCAGTACTGCGCCACGTGTCAGACCGGTGGCAAGCCGCTCGCCGACCGGCGGATGAGTCGGTTGCTGAAGTAGGGCCGCCGCGCGCAGGTTTCCCCGGATATCCGGGGAAACCGGACGTTGTCAGGGGAAGTTTCGCCTGACAACGTCCAGTTTCCCC
>NZ_JAIQZK010000007.1 GCF_020075545.1 Nocardioides sp. TRM66260-LWL | reverse complement strand
GCGTCGCTGTCGCGCAGCAGCCGTGGGGTCCGAGAGGGCATGGCTTGATTCTATGCGAACACGCGTTCGAAGAGAAGTGGCTATCCCCAGATCAGACGAGGTTGTGAAGACCTCAGCCGAAGACAACTGAGAGAGGCAATGGCGGCAGCCGGCGACGGCGGACGGGGAACACCCGCTGTACCGAGACGGCGAGCGACCACCGAGTGCCATGACCGCCACGGCGACCACCGACATGCGGTGAGCCGACCGCCGGTGTTCGGGTGCGGGGGTCTCGACAAGCTCGACCACCGAAGCCGCTCGACGACCGAAGCCGCTCGACCACCGGCGCGCTCGACCGCCGAGACCCGTGCCCCTCGGCGTAACCGTCGTCACGTCCTGGTCGTTCACCCCCCGTGATCACCAGGACCCTCCCCGCGCTGGCGCTGCTGCTGCCCGCGCTCGCCCTGCCGTCCGCGTCGACCCCGGCCGACGCAGCCGTCGCTGCCGACGCGTCCGCCACCCCCCGCAGCAGCGCGACGTCGAGCCCGCGTCCCGGTCCGGCGTTGCTGTACGCGAAGCCCGTCGTCGCGCCGCAGCTGCAGAACCGTGGGGAGTGGGAGGCCGATCCGATCCTGATCTCGGGTGCCGAGGCGTACCGCGACGGCGAGTGGCTCTACCAGGACTGGCTGCAGGACGACCACGGCGCCCGTGGCGTGCCCGACCCGACGTCGCCCTACGACACCGTGAGCCACACGTTCTCGCCCGCGTTCGGCAGCTACACCTACCCGACCGACCCGGCGTGCGCGGGCAACGGCGCCGACCTCGTCGAATACCGCATCCGTCCGACCGCGCGCAGCACCGACCTGCGCGTCACCCTCAACACGCTCAGGGCGCCCGAGCGGACGGCGTTCACGGTCGCCTTCGGCGGGACGCCGGGAACGCAGGTCGCCTGGCCGCACGGGGCGGGCGTCAGCTCGCCGGCCTCGCTGTTCCTCACCTGGCACGGACGCACCGCCGAGCTGCGAGACGCGGACGGCACGGAGCTGACGCCGCGTCCGACCGTCGGGGTCGACCTCGCACGCAACCAGGTGACGGTCCGCATCCCGCGCGCCGCGTGGGATCCCGCCCGTCGGGTCGTCCGGACGACGATCGGCGTCGGACTGTGGGACACCGCCGCCGACCGCTACCTGGCGCCCGCGCCCACCCCCGCCACGGCGACGACGCCGGGCGGCGGCAGCCCGGTGGGGGCGGCGCTGGTGAACGTCGGACCCCGTCCGGACGAGCCGCTGCCGCTGATCGCCGGCGCGACCATCGTCGACACCGCGGCGGGCGCCGCGGCCACCAGCGCCTTCTGGCGGGAGCGTCAGCAGGCGCTGCAGCTGGCCCTGGGCGACGTCTCGCCGTTCTCCGCCGAGGTCGACTTCGGCCGGCTGCGCGATCGTGTGCGTGACGACCGGCGGGTGCCGCGCACCGGCCCGATGGACCGGATCCTCTCCAGCCGCTTCGGGTTCGGCGAGGGCCTCGACCCCTCCACCGTCTGCTTCTCGCTGGCCGGCGGCGCCCTCGCGGTCGGCGCGGCCGCCCCGGCGAAGGACTGCCGCGGCAGCGTCGTCGGGCGCCTGCAGTCGTACGGCCTGTACGTGCCCACCGGACGCCGTCCGAAGGCCGGATGGGGGCTGACGATCATGCCGCACTCGCTCTCGGCGAACTACAACCAGTACCTCGGCACCCGCAACCAGCGCCAGCTCGGCGAGCGCGACGGCGGCTCGATCGTCGTGACGCCCGGCGGCCGCGGACCGGACGGCTTCAGCGCCGGCGCCGCGGAGGCCGACCTCTTCGAGACCTGGGCCGACGTGCGTCGTCACCACCGCCTCGACCCGCGCTGGACCGCGATGACCGGCTACTCGATGGGCGGCTTCAGCACCTACCGGATGCTCGCCCGCTGGCCCGACCTCTTCGGGCGCGGGTTCTCGGTGGTCGGCGCGCCCGGGAGCGTGGGCGACCAGCTGGCCTCGCTGCGCAACAACCCGATCATGGCCTGGAACGCCGGGGCCGACGAGCTGGTCAACCTCCGCACCCAGCGCGACGCCGTCGCCGGGCTGCAGGCCGCGGGCGTCCGGTTCGAGCAGTGGACGTTCCCGGCCGCCGACCACCTCACCCTCGCCGCCAACGACGAGTACGGGCCCGGCGTCGCGTTCCTCGGCCGCCACCTGGTGCCGAAGGACCCGAAGCACGTCACCTACGTGGTCGACCCGAGCGAGGACACCCGGTTCGGCGATATCCGGGCCGACCACGCGTGGTGGCTGAGCGGACTGCGGACCGCGGACGGCACTCGCCCGGGCACCGTCGACGCCCGCAGCCTCGCGACCACGGCGGGCGATCCGCCGGTCGTGGCTGCGATCCCCGGCGCCGGGGTGCTCGTCGGCGGCCAGGAGCCGCTGCCCTACGTCACCGAGGGGCAGCGCTTCGGCGCCGCGCCGCGGGTCGTGGCTCGCGACGCCCTGGTGCTGACGCTGACGAACCTGCGCGCGGCGGTCGTCGACGTGCGTCGTGCGGGGCTCACCTGCGACGCCGCCGTGCGGGCGACCTCCGACGTCGAGGCCGTCGTCGAGCTGGCCGGCTGCGGGCGGACGCTGCGGATCCCCGCGACGCCCGCCCGCTGACCCGACCGCCGACTCGACCGCCGACCGCGGTCCGGCTCGGTGGGGCTCAGAACTCCTCGTCGAACCCCACCGAGCCGGTGACCCCGACCTGGTACGCCGAGACCCGGCGCTCGAAGAAGTTCGAGAGCTCCTGGACGTCCTGCAGCTCCATGAACGCCAGCGGGTTCGCGGTGCCGTAGATCGGCGGGAGGCCCAGGCGCTCCATCCGTCGGTCGGCGACGTACTCCAGGTAGCCGCGCATGTCGGCGGGGGAGAGCCCGGCGACGCCCTGCCCGAGCAGGTCGTCGGCGAACTGCGCCTCGGCGTCGACGCCCTCGCGCAGCATCGTGCGCACCTGCTCGGCGAGCTCGCCGTCGAAGAGGTCGGGCTCCTCCGCGCGCACGGTGTCGACGACGTCGAAGGCGAAGGCCATGTGCATCGACTCGTCGCGGAACACCCAGTTCGTGCCGGACGCGAGGCCGTTGAGCAGGCCGCGCGAGCGCAGGAAGTAGACGTAGGCGAACGCCCCGTAGAAGAACAGCCCCTCGATCACCGCCGCGAAGCAGATCAGGTTGAGCAGGAACGCGCGCCGGTCCTCGCGCGTGCGCAGCTCGCGGACGTCGAAGAGCGAGTCGATCCAGCGGAAGCAGAAGTCGGCCTTGTGCTTGATCGAGGGGATGTTGTCGACCGCCGCGAACGCCTGGCGCCGCTCCTCCTCGTCGGGCACGTAGGTGTCGAGCAGCGTCAGGTAGAACTGCACGTGCACGGCCTCCTCGAAGAGCTGGCGGCTCAGGTAGAGCCGGCCCTCGGGGGAGTTGACGTGCTGGTACAGGTTCAGCACGAGGTTGTTGGCGACGATGGTGTCGCCGGTGGCGAAGAACGCCACGAGCCGCGAGACCAGGTGTCGCTCGGCCTCGGAGAGGCGCTGCAGGTCGGCGAGGTCGGAGTGCAGGTCGACCTCCTCGACCGTCCAGGTGTTCTTGATGGCGTCGCGGTAGCGGTCGTAGAAGTGCGGGTAGCGCATCGGGCGCAGGGTGAGGTTCATGCCCGGGTCGAGGAGCATCCGGGTGTCGGCGCTGCTCCGGACGGGGGTGTCGGGGGTTTCGGTCAGGGTGGTCACTGGCAGGCCTCGCAGGTCTCGGGGTTCTCCAGCGAGCACGCGATCGCGTCGGCCTCGCTGGCGGGGACGGTGGGGACGGTCTGGACGTTCTGGACGGTCTGGACGGGGGGCTCGGAGGCGGGCGTGACCGCGACCGTCGTCTGCTGGATGCGCGTCGCGGGCCGCGAGCGCAGGTAGTAGGTGGTCTTGAGGCCGCTGCGCCACGCGTAGCGGTACATCGAGGAGAGCTTCCCGATCGTCGGGCCGGCGATGAACAGGTTCAGCGACTGGCTCTGGTCGATGTAGGGCGAGCGAGCCGCGGCGAGGTCGATGAGCGCCTTCTGCGGCAGCTCCCACGCGGTGCGGAACAGCAGCCGGACGTCCTCGGGCAGCTCGGCGATCTCCTGCACCGAGCCCTCGGCGCGCTTGATCCGCTCGCGCACGGCGGGGGTCCACAGGCCGCGCGCCTTGAGCTCGCGCACCAGGGCCCCGTTGACCTGCAGGAACTCCCCGGAGAGCGTCTCGCGCTTGAACAGGTTCGACACCTGCGGCTCGATGCACTCGTAGCAGCCCGCGATGCTCGCGATGGTGGCCGTGGGGGCGATCGCGACGAGCAGCGCGTTGCGCAGGCCGTGCTCGGCGACCCGCGCGCGCAGCGCCGTCCACCGCTCGGTCTGCGTGGGCACCGTGCCCGGCCACAGGTCGGGCTGCAGGACGCCGCCCGCGGCCCGGGTCTGCGGGTACGCCGGGTGCGGGCCGTGCCGCTCGGCCAGCTCGCAGCTCACCTCGAGCGCGGTCAGGTAGATCTCCTCCTGCAGCCGGGTCGAGAGCTCGCGGGCCTCCTCGGAGTCGAAGGGCAGGCGCAGCGCGAAGAGCACGTCCTGCAGCCCCATCAGCCCGAGCCCGACGGGCCGCCAGCGCGGGTTGGAGCGCGCTGCCTCCTCGCTCGGGTAGTGGTTGACGTCGATGACCCGGTCGAGCAGCGGCACCGCGGTGCGGACGGTGGCGCGCAGGCGCTCCCAGTCGACCTCGACGCGGCCCCCGGCGGGGTCGGTGCGCAGGTGCTGGGCGAGGTTGATCGACCCGAGGTTGCACACCGCGGTCTCGGTGTCGGAGGAGACCTCGATGATCTCCGTGCACAGGTTCGACAGGTGCACCACCGGCCCGCCCGGGGCGTCCGAGGTCTGGTTGCAGGTGCGGTTGCTGGCGTCCTTGAAGGTCATCCAGCCGTTGCCGGTCTGCGCGAGCGTGCGCATCATCCGCGCGTACAGCTCGCGGGCCGGCACCTGCCGCACGTAGCGTCCCTCGGCCTCGGCGGCGCGGTAGGCGGTGTCGAACGCCTCGCCCCACAGGTCGGGCAGCTCGGGTGCCTGGTCGGGGTCGATCAGCGACCACGGCTCGTCGGCCTCGACGCGGCGCATGAACTCGTCGGGGATCCAGTGCGCGAGGTTGAGGTTGTGGGTGCGCCGCGCGTCCTCGCCGGTGTTGTCGCGCAGCTCGAGGAACTCCTCGACGTCGGGGTGCCACGGCTCGAGGTAGACGCAGGCCGCGCCCTTGCGTCGGCCGCCCTGGTTGACCGCGGCCACCGAGGCGTCCAGGGTGCGCAGGAACGGGACGATGCCGTTGGACTGGCCGTTGGTGCCGCGGATCAGCGCACCGCGCGAGCGCACCCGGGAGAAGCCGAGGCCGATGCCGCCGGCGAACTTCGAGAGTCGCGCCACCTGGGCGTAGCGGGCGTAGATCGAGTCGAGCTCGTCGCGCGGCGAGTCGACGAGGTAGCACGAGGACATCTGCGTGTGCCGCGTGCCGGAGTTGAACAGCGTCGGACTGCTCGGCAGGTACGCCAGGCTGCTCATCAGCCGGTAGAAGCCGATCGCCTCGGCCGGGTTCTGCGCCAGGCCGCAGGCGACCCGCAGCAGGAAGTACTGCGGCGTCTCGATCACCAGCCGCGCCGTGGGGTGGCGCAGCAGGTAGCGGTCGTAGACCGTGCGCAGGCCGAAGTACTCGAAGCGGCGGTCGGCGTCGGGGTCGATCGCGACGTCGAGCTTGCGGGCGTTGTCCTTGACGAACCGCGCGGTGTCGTCGCCGATCAGGCCCTCGGCGTGGCCGAGCGCGATCGACTGGCTGAACGACGCGACGCCCTGCTGGCGCACCTCCTTGTCGAGGTAGCCGGCGAGCAGCCGCGCCGCCAGGCGGCTGTACTGCGGCTCCTCGCCGATCATCTCGGCGGCCGTCTGGATCGAGAGCCGGTCGAGCTCGGCGGTGGTGGCGCCGTCGTAGAGCCCGTTGATCGTGCGGGTGGCGACGCGCATCGGGTCGACGTCGTCCAGGTCGCCGGCGACGCGGTCGATGGCCCGGACGATCTTCGTGACGTCGACCGGCTCGGCGTCGCCGTTGCGCTTGCGGACCTGCATGGGGGTCCTGGTGGTGCCGGCTGTGGTTCCGGCGCTGGTGCCGGTCGGGGTGGGTGGTGCTGCGGTGACCGTCATGTCCCTCTCCTCGCGAGTGCGGTCTCGGGGTCCGAGGAGCGCGGAGGGACGCGACGACGGCAGTGCGCAGCGACCGCGTCGGGCCTGCGAGGGCGCGAGCGGACGAGGACGTCACCGGTGTCGTGCGGCCGTCCCACGCGGCCTCGGACCACCGCGTCCGGTCGGACGCGGTGCGCTGGCAGGTCTTCGGACTCGCGGGCGCGCCTCTCGGCACCTACTGGCCGTCGCTTCCCAGGCCCGGAGGGCCCAGTGCTGTTGACGGCGGTCGTTCCCACTCACCGCTGCGGGGCAGTCCCGGTCTTCCACCGGGTTCCCTGTTGCCACGACGTCCCCGGGTTGGGACGCCGAACCAGCTGCGTCAGCGACCATATCTGGTGAATGACACGGATGTAACCCCCAGATCTTGTGGTCGCCTCGGCTCGGGCGTGTCGCGCCGCGTCAGGCGACGTCACGCACCTCGCCGAGCCACGGCTCGAAGCCGTCCTCGTCCACGCGCCACGGAGTGCGTCCGGCGCGAGCCTCCGACGGGGTGAGCAGCAGGTGCTCGAAGGCCGCCACCAGGTGCGGCGGGAGCGCGCCGAGCCCGGTCAGGACGAGGCGGGTGTGCGGCGAGCGGCCACCCCAGGACGAGTGGGTCCCGATGCTCAGCTGGCCGCCGGCGCCGGCCCACTCCAGACGGTGGTGCGGGCGGGTGGGCAGCCAGAAGGAGCCGCGGGAGCGGAACGCGCCGCCGCCGAGCCGGTCGACGTGGTCGAGCAGCCGCTCGGGATGGAAGGCGCGGTCGGACCGGAGGTCCAGGCGCCAGCACCGGCTGCCGGCGCTCACCGGCGGCAGGGCCGGGTAGGCGTCGGGCTCGGGTCCGGGGGAGCACCAGGCCGCCGCCACCGAGAGCCGGTGGCGGTGCCGCAGCACGGCGGCCGCGTCCACCTGCGCCGCGCCGCGCAGGACGAGGGCGCCGGGGCGGGCGAGGCCGCGGCACAGCTCGGCCACGTCGTCGCCGGCGCCCTCGACGAGCACGACGTGGTCGGCGCTCTCGACCTGGGCGCAGGCCACCTCGGCGACCCCGCGTCGGTCGTCCGGCCCCGTGTGGCGGCCGCGCTCGTGCAGGAGGTCGTCGCCGAGCAGGCCGTCGACCGCGTCGCCGACGGCGGCGAGGACGCTGCTCAGTCGCAGGTGGCGGGCGAGGTCGGGGTCGGTGCCGAGCGCGTGGGCGAGCGGGCCGGCCTCAGCGCCGACGGGCAGGCAGGCGACGACGGCGCTCCACCGCCGCTCGCCGGCCAGGCGCAGCAGCGTCGGGATGACGTCCTCGCGCACCGCGCAGGCGACGCAGGCGTGCGCGAGCTGCACGTGGGCCTCCTCGAGCACCCCGGTGGCGTCGCTGACGGTCCGCGTCAGCACCTGGGCGTCGGGATCGAGACGATGGCGGACGGCGACGACGCCGGGCAGGTCCGAGGTCAGCGCCAGCAGGGCGACGTCCTGGGCGTGGGGATCGACGCCGGTGACGACGGCGAGCGGGGTCCTGATCGGGCGGGGATGACTCACGGGGCCTCCTTGTTGGGAATCATTCCCATTATGCAGGCGGATGCCGCTCCGGGAGACCCGGCCCGGTCCCGCTCCAGGTCGTCGATCGGCGGATCGCGGCGAACAGCGCGTCGATCTGCGGCTCGGAGAGGTGGCGCGGCGCGTGCGCGAGCCAGCGCACGAGGTCGTGCTCGGCCATGACGCTGACGTCGCGCGGCGGATTGCGGGCGGTGATGGACCGCGGGCGCACGAGGACGATCACCGGGTGCACCGACATCGGCGCGCCCACGGCACGGCCCAGCAGTCGGGACGCGCGGGCCGCCTCGTGGCGGGCGTTGCGCAGGTATGGCTCGTCGTGGCCGTCGACGCGGAAGGTCGTCGCGCTGAACCAGATGCTCCGGCCGGGATGGGACTTCGTGTTGAGCGTGAGCACTCCCGCCGGGCCGACCAGGACGTGGTCGATGTCGGCGCCGCGCGAGCCGACCGGCACGGAGTGCACGTACCGCCAGGGGCCGGTGCGCGCGAGCAGGAGCAGCTGCTCTGCCACGGACTCCTCGCCCAGGGCCCCGGCCTGCCAGCTGCCGACGGCTGCGGGCGCACGCCCGCCCCACGCGCCGCGGCCGAGCTCGGCGGCGTGCTGCCACAGCGTCGCGCCGGGCTCGTTGCGGACGAGATCGCGCCACCCGCCGTGCGGCGGGTCGATCGCGATCCGCCACGGCTGCCGGTCCGCGTCCCACGAGCGGTACCGCTCGAGTCGCCGGAGGTGCTCCTGGGCGAGCCGCCGACGCCGCAGCCGGCGCACGCGGCTCACGCCGGTGAGGTCGGGGGCGACGGGCGGGCGCGGTCGATCGACGCCCGGCGCGCCGCTGTCGACCACCCAGCGCGACGCGATGGCGGCGAGCAGGGCCGCGTGCTCCGGCGCGGAGGGGTGGTCGAGCCCGGTGTCGAGGTCGCGGTGCCCGATCACCGTCCCGTCGGTGAGCCAGACGTAGGCGCGGTTGACCTCCGGTTCGACACGCCACGAGACGAGAGCCGAGAGCATCCGGCGATGCTCCACGCTCGCGGCGTCGGACGTGGCGGAATCGCGCCGGTCTGACCGATCGGACGACTCGGGGAGCGCGTGCCGGACGTGGGGGGAGCGGGCCGCTCCTCGTCCACAGGGCTGATTCCGGCACCTATTTCCACCGCCTGTGGAAATGTCCCCGGATGCATTCGCGGTGGATTTCCTGGTTCCATTCTTCCGGCATTCCGCATAGAATCGCACACGTGTTCGATCTCGGCATGCTTCAGCGGCTGCCGGCCACGGTGGCCGGGCGGTCGTTGCCGCCTGACGCGGCGGGGCTGGTGGAGGAGATCGGTCTGCTGGAGGACGCGGTGAACGCCCTGCGGGCGCGGCAGGTGCGGCTTGCTGCGGCTCTGGTGCAGGTGCGGGAGGCGGAGCGTCCTGCTCGGCGAACGCTGTCGCGGGACGAGCAGCTGACCCGCTTGTCGCGGCTGCGGGCCTCGGTGGGCGCGGAGGTCGCACTGGCGCGGCGGATCTCCCCGCACCAGGGGCGGGCGTTCGTGTCGTTGGCGCTGGTGCTGCCTGTCGAGGTGCCCGCGATGTGGGCGGCCTGTCGGCCCGGACGGCTGCCGCTGGAGCGGGCCCGCATGGTCGTCACGGGTACCGCCATGCTGTCCCTGGAGCACCGGCAGGTGATCGACGCCGCCGTGTGCGGCGACCCCGACCACGCCGCACGGCTGGGCGACCGCGAGCTCTCCTCCGTCGTCCGTGCCCACGCCGCGCGCCTGGATCCCGCCGGCGTCGTGGCCCAGATCCGGCACGCCGAAGGCGGACGCCGCGTCACGCTACGGCCCGGACGCGACCACCTGGTCCACCTCCACGCCGCGCTCCCGATCCGCGACGGCGTCGCCTGCCTGGCCGCACTCAAGGCCGCCGCCACGTCAGCGGTCGCGGCCGGGGAGACCGGCAGCGCGGACTCGGAGTCCGCGGTCATGGCCGACCTCCTCGTCGCCCGGCTCACCGGACGTGATTCCGCCACGAACGAACTGCCCGAGCCGGTGCAACTGCGGCTCGTGGTGGCCGCCGACGACCTCGTCCGCTCCCCGGGCCAGGGCCACGACGCTGGGTCCGACGGCGTCGCGACGCTGGTCGACCCGTCCGGCACCGTCTGTCTCGACGGCCTGCCTGCCGAGCTCGCTCGCCGCTGGATCCGCTCCGCCCTCGACGCCGGCCAGAAGGTCGCCGTCAAGCGGCTCTTCGCCCACCCCGACACCGGAGCGCTGGTCGCGATGGACTCCCGCTCCCGCAACTTCCCACCCTGCCTCGCCGAGCTCATCACCCTGCGCGACCGCTGGTGCCGCACCCCCTACTGCAACGCACCCATCCGGCACCTCGACCACGTCCGCCGCCACGCCGACGGCGGACCCACCTCCTACGCCAACGCCCAAGGCCTCTGCATCACCTGCAACCAGGTCAAGGAAGAACCAGGCTGGCACCACGACCCACCCGAGCCACCCGACGCATGGGCAACCGGCACACCCCACACCATCCGCATCACCACGCCCACCGGACGCCGGCACGCGTCACGGGAGCGGCCGTCCCCGGCGGCGGTCGAGACCCTCAGGCGCGGCGCCCCCGCCGCAGTCGCGGCAGCTGGGTGGCACGTCCGTGCAGCACGGCGGTGAGCGTCGCGACCTGGGCGTCCTGGGCCGCGGTGCGGTCGAAGGTCGTCAGGTTGAGCGGTGCCTTGAACCGGGTGCGGGTGATCGCCTTGGCGTAGGTGAACTCCCGCAGCCCGTCGGGGCCGTGGATGCGTCCGAAGCCCGAGTCGCCGACCCCGCCGAAGGGGAGTCCGGGCACGGCGGCGAAGGAGATGACCGAGTTGATCGCGGTCATGCCGGTGCGCAGGCGCCGGGCGAGCTCCTCGCCGCGCGCGGCGGAGTAGATCGAGGAGCCGAGGCCGTACTTGCCGGCGTTGGTGAGCCGCACGGCCTCCTCCATCGAGGCCACCTTGCGCACCGTGACGGTGGGCCCGAAGGTCTCCTCGCACACGGCCTCGGAGTCCTCGGGCACGTCGACGAGCACGGTCGGCTGGATCACGCGACCCTGCACGGCGTCCTCGCCGCCGACGACCGCGCGGCCGCCGCGTGCGAGCGCGTCGGAGATGTGCCGGCGCACGACGTCGACCTGGGAGGGCATCGTCATCGGGCCGATCTGGGCGTCGGCGTCGGTGCCCGACCGGACGCTGCGGGCGCGCCGCGAGAGCGCCTCGACGAACCGGTCGTGCACGGCGGCGTGCACGTAGACCCGCTCGATGCCGGTGCAGGTCTGACCCGCGTTCGCGAACGCGCCCCAGGCGGCGGCGTCGGCGGCGGCCTCGACGTCGGCGTCCTCGTCGACGAGCATCGCGTCCTTGCCGCCGGCCTCGATGACGACCGGCGTGAGGTTCTCCGCGCACGCCGCCATGACCCGCTTGCCGGTCGCGGTCGAGCCGGTGAAGGCGATCTTGTCGACGTCGGCGCGGCACAGCGCGCCGCCCGTCTCCCCGAAGCCGGTGACCACCTGGAGGAGGTCACGATGCGGCACCACCTCGCGCAGGCTCTCCGCCAGCCAGAGGCCGACCCCGGGCGTGTGCTCGCTGGGCTTGAAGACGACGGTGTTGCCGGCGGCGAGCGCGTAGGCGATCGAGCCCATCGGCGTGAAGACCGGGTAGTTCCACGGTCCGATGACGCCGACGACGCCGAGCGGCAGGTACTCCACCGACGCCGCCTGGTTGGCCAGCAGCAGGCCGGCGCCGACGCGCTTGCGCCCCAGCACCTTCTCCGCGTGCGAGCCGACCCAGCTCAGGTGGTCGATCGCCAGGACGGCCTCGAGCTGCGCGTCGCCGTGCGGCTTGCCGGTCTCGCGGTGCACCACGTCGACGAGCTGCGCGAGCCGCCGGGCGAGCACGCCGCGCCACTGGTCGAGGATCTCGCGGCGACCGTCGAAGCCGAGGCCGGCCCACCAGTCGGCCGACGCGCGGGCGCGGGCGACGGCGGCCTCGACGTCGGCGGGGGAGTGCACGGGATGCGTGCCCACGACGTCGCCGGTGCGCGGGTCGATCGAGTCGAAGGTGGCCGGACGCTCGGCCTCGGCGGTGGTGGGGGCGTCGGCGGTGGTGGTCATCAGGAGGCCTTTCCGGTGAGCAGGTCGGCGGCCTTCTCGCCGATCATGATCGAGGGGGCGTTGGTGTTGCCGCGGGTGACCATCGGCATGACGCTGGCGTCGGCCACCCGCAGGCCCTCGACGCCGCGCACCCGCAGCTGCGGGTCGACGACGGCGCGCTCGTCGCCGCCCATCGCGCAGGTGCCGACCGGGTGGTAGAGCGTCTGGGTGTGCTGCCGCACGTGATCGACGATCTGGGCGTCGCTGGGCGCGTCGCCGGTGCCCCAGCCGCGCATCGTCGGCAGCAGCGGACCGTCGATCACCGAGGCGAGCGGACCGGAGGAGACGATCTCCAGCGAGCGGCGCACGCCGGCGACCATCGCGTCGAGGTCGGCCTGGTCGTCGTAGTAGGCGGCGTCGATCTCGGGATGCCAGTGGGGATCGGTCGAGCGCAGCCGCACGCTGCCCCGGCTGAACACGTTCACCAGGGTCGGCGCCGCGGTGAACGCCCGCTGCGTCGGCTCGTGCAGGCCGTTGTCGTAGAAGCCGGTCGGCGCGACGTGCGCCTGGATGTCGGGAGCCACCAGGTCGTCCCGGGTGCGCCAGAAGCCGCCACCCTCGCCGACGTTCGAGACCAGCGGACCGGTGCCGGTGGCCTTGGCCCGCAGGAACTGCCCGACGTTGTTGTGGTTGAGCAGGTCGCTGACGCCGCGGGTGCGGAAGACCAGCGGCACGACCGGGTGGTCGTGCAGGTTCTGGCCCACGCCCGGCAGGTCGACGAGCACGTCGACGCCCACCTCGCGCAGGTGCGCGCCGGGGCCCACGCCGCTGAGCAGCAGCAGCTGGGGCGACGCGATCGCACCACCCGAGAGCACGACCTCGGCCTCGGCGTGGACGGTCTCGAGCACGCCCGCGCGCTCGTAGACGACGCCCGTGGCCCGCCCGCCCTCGATCACCACGCGGTGCGCCAGCGCGCCGGTGCGCACCGTCAGGTTCGGCCGGTCGAGAGCCGGCTCGAGGTAGGCCTTGGCGGTCGACCAGCGGCGTCCCTTGCGGCACGTCACCTGGTAGAGCCCGGCGCCCTCCTGCTCGGCGCCGTTGAAGTCGTCGCTGCGCTTGAGCCCCGACGCCACCGCCGACTCGACCCACAGGTGCGTCAGCGGGTGGGTGTAGCGGCGGTCCTCGACGTGCAGCGGGCCGTGCTGCCCGTGCCAGGGTCCGCCGAGCCGGGTGTTGCCCTCGGAGCGCACGAAGTAGGGCAGCACGTCGTCGTGACCCCAGCCGGTCGCCCCGTAGGCGTCGCGCCAGGTGTCGTAGTCGGCGTGGTTGCCCCGGATGTAGATCATCGCGTTCATCGACGAGCAGCCGCCGAGCGCCTTCATCCGCGGCCAGTCCGCGCGCCGGCCCTCGAGCTGCTTCTGCTCGGTCGTGCGGTAGCCCCAGTCCCACTTGGTGCGGAAGAGGTTCGCGAAGGCGGCCGGGACGGTGATCTCGTCGGCGTCCGCCGGGCCGCCGGCCTCGAGCAGCAGCACCCGGACGCGCGGGTCCTCCGTGAGCCGTGCGGCGATGACGGCGCCGGCGCTGCCGGCCCCCACCACCACGTAGTCGAAGGACTCTCGCTGGGCCATCCGGACCTCCTGCTGCCTGGCGCGCTCCGTGTGAGGCGGGTCACCCTCGACGGTAGGGGACGTGACCCCGGCCACCAAGGCCCGCGCGGCCGGCGCGGCACGGGCCGAGGCCAAGGTGGCCGGAAAGATCGATCGACGTGGCGTCAGGCGATCGGCAGTCGCCACGTCGTCCGCACGCCGAACGCGGCGAACCCGAGTCGCCCCAGGATCGGCGCCGACGTCGGCCGCGCATGGGCGACGGCGATCCGCGCTCCGGCGCGCTCGGCGGCGCCGAGCCGATGACGCACCAGCGCGCCGTAGACCCCGCCGCCCCGGTGCTCCGCGAGCACGCCGGCGCGCCCCAGCCGGACGACGCCGTCGTCCGGCGTCGAGGGGAGCGCGAGGGCCGCGGTGCCGACGGCGCGACCGTCGAGGTAGGCGACGAAGAGGCCGGCGGTGCCGGCCTCGAGGCGGCAGGCGAGGGCGACGCTGTCGGAGAGCCCGTGCCCCCACACCTCGGCGTTGACCAGCTCGAGATCGGCCAGGTGCCGGGCCGTGGCCACCTCGACGATCTCGAGGCCGGCGACGGTCCGCCCCGGCCCGACGTCGGCGAGCGGGAGCGTCCGCGCCATCACCTCGGCCGTCGAGGCGATCCGCGCGCCGCGCTCGGCCAGCAGCGCCGCCACGTCGTCGTCGGACGCGCCGGGCCCGGTCGTCCAGGCCAGGGCGGTCGCTCCGCGGCTCGCCGCGACCCGGGTCGCGTCCGCGAGCTGCGTCGCCGGGTCGGCGGACCCGAGGTGGCGCAGGACGGTCAGCAGGTCGCCGCGCAGCTGCGCGTCGACCGGGCCGTCGAGTACCGGCACCGAGTCCGGCGGGAACCACGGGGACGCCCAGCGGCCGGACGCCGCCACGGCGACTCCGGCGTCGACGTGCGGCCGGACGAGGGGCCGCTCCTCCCAGGACGGCGCGAGCGCCGACTCACTCATGCGCAGAAGGTAGGCACGCGCACGGCCCGGCCGGCGCTCCTCGCGGCAATCCGACGCTCCGGTCGGCGAGTGTTCGCCCGGCGTTCGCCGAGCGCTCAGCCGAGGCTCAGGTGGGGGTCGGGTCGAGGGTCGGGACGAGGGTCCGGACGGGGCGCGGACGCCGGTCAGCGTCGCCCGAGGAACGTGCGGATCCCCGCGGCGAGGGCGGCGGCGTAGCCGTCGCGGCCTCGGGCGTCGGTCATCCGCGCGGCGTCGACCCGCGAGCGCATGTTGCCGAGCTCGACCATCGCCACGGGCACGTCGGAGAGGTTGAGGGTGGCCAGGTCGGAGCGCACGTCGAGCCCGTCGCCGCCCGCGACGTAGGTGGCGTACGGCAGCCCCGCCCCGTGCAGGGCGGCGCGCAGGTCGAGGCCGAGGCGCCGCGACGGCGCGGCGATGTCGTCGGTCCAGGGCGCGCGGGAGGGCGGCACGATGACGTGGAACCCGTGCGCGCCGCGCTGCGTCGAGCCGTCGCCGTGCAGGCTGACGGTCAGGTCCGCGTGCGCTGCGGCGCCGGCCCGCCCGCGGGCGTCGACGCAGGGCCCCCACCGGTCGTCGCGGTTGGACGTGCGGGTCAGCACCACCCGGGCGCCGAGCGCCTCGAGCCGCCGCTCGAGCCGCCGGGCGACCGACCAGGTCAGCGTCGCCTCCGGATACCCGCCGTCGGTGGCGGTGCCGGTGGTGTTGCAGGGCTTGGTGAAGCCGCCCGCGGGCACGGGCCGGGCGATCTGCCGCGGGAAGTGCCGGTTGCCGAGCTGGTGGCCGGGGTCGAGCACGACGACGCGACCGGCCAGTGGGCGCGCGGCGACCTCGGGATCGCGGGCGGGCGTGGCGGCGCTCAGGGCGACCGCGGGACGCGCGCCGGCGGCCGGCCCGGCCGAGTCGGCGGACGGGTCCGGGGCGGCGGCACGGGCCGCGATCCCGCCGATCGCCACCAGCGCCGCGGCGAGGCCGAGGCCGAGCGGCGTCCGAGCGTCCGAGAGCACCCGGCCAGGCTACGGCGCGGAACCGGGCCGCCGAGTCGGAACCGGCCGCGGAGTCGGAACCGGCCGTCGTGCGCCCGCCCGCATGGGACCATGCGGCCCGTGTGGGGAGTCGTCGACCTGCCGACCTACCTGGTCGGGCTCGTGCTGATCATCCTGCTGCCCGGGCCGAACTCGATGTACGTGCTCACCGTGGCGGCCCGTCAGGGCATCGGCCGCGGCTACGCGGCCGCGGCCGGCGTGTTCACCGGCGACGCCGTGCTGATGGCGCTCTCGGCCGGCGGGGTCGCCTCCCTGCTGCAGGCGAACCCGTACGCCTTCGACGTCGTCAAGTACCTCGGGGCCGGCTACCTGGCGTGGCTGGCGGTCGGCCTGCTGCGCGCCGCGCTCGGCATGCTCCGCGAGCGAATCTCGGCGCCGACGGGCGAGGCGGCCTCGGGGGCTGAGGCGGAGGCCGTCGCCGACACCGGGTCCGCCGTCGCGGCCCGCCCCGGGCGGCTCTACCGCCGGGCGCTGGTCATCAGCCTGCTGAACCCGAAGGCGATCCTGTTCTTCATCGCGTTCTTCGTGCAGTTCGTCGACCCGGCCTACCCGCGCCCGTGGCTGTCCTTCCTCGTCCTCGGCGCCTTCGCCGAGCTGGCCAGTGCCGTCTACCTCACCGCGCTGATCGTGGGCGGTCACCGGCTGGCGTCGGCCTTCGGGCGCCGGCGTCGTCTCGCGGCCGGCGGCACGTCCGTCGTCGGCCTGGCGTTCCTCGGCTTCGCGGTGAAGCTGGCCACAGCCTCGGCGGGCTGACCGGCTCGTCGCCAGACGACGCCGGACGACGCCGGACGACGCCGGACGATCCCGGACAGCTGGTCTGGACCTGCCTAGCCCCGGCTCGGAGTGCTCGTTGTCACAGCCGGAGGGAGCGCGCTCGGACGATCTCGACGGCAGGAGAATGGTCATGACCATGCAGGACGACCCGCCCGTGCAGGGCGGACGGTGGGACGGCCTGGCCGCGCGTCTCCAGCTGCTCCGCGTGGCCGACGGCGAGCCGTCGTACGCCGAGATCGCCCGCCGTGTCACGTTGCTGCGTGCCGCACGGGGCCTCAGCAGCGACGCCGCCCGCGTGGCGCGCTCGACCGTCTTCGACTGCTTCCGGCCCGGACGCGCTCGGGTGAGCCTGCCGCTGGTGCGCGACATCGCGCTGGTGCTCGGGGTCGACCCCGCGGACGTCGACGGCTGGATCGCCGAGGCGCAGGGCGCGCAGCAGGTGCACGACGCGACGCCCGAGGCCGGGCAGGAGCCCGAGGCCGTCCCGGAGGCCTCCTCCGAGCCGCTCCCTGCGGAGACCGCGGGCTCGGCGGCTGCCACGGTCGCGACGGTCGCCACCGGCCCCACGACCGGCTCGGTGCTGCTGCTGATGCTCGCCTGTGTCGCGGTCAACCTGCTCGGCCGGGTGGTCGTCGACGTGCTCCAGCTGCCGCTGTACCTGGACATGATCGGCACGGCGCTGGCGGCCCTGGCGCTCGGCCCGTGGCGCGGGGCGGCGGTGGGCCTGGCCACCAACCTCGTCGGCGTCGTGCCGAGCGGATGGGACTCCGTGCCGTTCGCGCTGGTCAACGTGGCCGGCGCCCTCGTCTGGGGCTACGGCGTGCGCCGCGGGCTCGGGCGCACGCTGCCGCGCTTCCTGGCCCTGAACGTGGCGGTCGCGCTCGCCTGCACCCTCGTCGCCGTGCCGATCCTCGTGCTCGTCTTCGGTGGGTCGGTCGGCCACGGCGAGGACGCCATCGTCGACACCCTCCGCGACCTCGGCAGCGCCCTGGTGGTGGCCATCGGGTTCTCGAACCTCATCGCCTCGCTCGCCGACAAGACGATCAGCGGCTTCCTCGCGCTCGTCGGCATCTCGGCGCTGCCGGGGCGGATGCGGCGCGAGCCGCTGCTGCCGTTCCTGGCGCCGCTCCCGCCCGCGTCCGCGGACGGCCGACCCCCGCGCACGGCCTGAGGGACGCCGCTACGCTCCGGCCGTGAGCCACACCTACGAGAACGTGACCCTGGACGTCCGCCCGAACGTCTACTTCGACGGCCGCTGCGTGAGCCACACCTTCCACACCGCCGACGGCGCGCGGAAGAGCGCGGGCGTCATCCTGCCCGGCACCTACACGTTCGGCACCGGCGAGCCGGAGGTCATGGACCTCGGCTCGGGCCGGTGCCGGGTGCTGCTCCCGGGCGCGGACACGTGGGCCGAGCACGGTGCCGGCGAGTCGTTCTCCGTGCCCGGCGAGGCGTCCTTCGAGATCGAGGTCCTCGAGACGCTGGGCTACGTCTGCCACTACGGCTGACCGCTGCGGCCCGCTAGCGTGCGGGCCATGACCACGCTCGTGCTCACCGTCATCGGTCGCGATCGTCCCGGGCTGGTGTCGGCCGTCTCGGCCCCGGTGGAGGCGCACGGTGGCTCGTGGGAGCGCAGCGAGCTGGTGCGTCTGGCCGGCACCTTCGCGGGCGTCGTGCTGGTGTCGGTGCCGGAGTCGGCCGTCGACGCGCTCACGGCCGACCTGCGCGCGCTCGACGCGGCCGGCCTGCAGGTGCGCGTCGAGCGCACGGACGCCGCGTCCGAGGCCGACGGACGGGGTCTGCGCCTGCACGTGCTCGGCACGGACCGTCCGGGCATCGTCGCCCGCGTGTCGGCCGCGGTCGCCGGGCACGGCATGGGCATCGACGAGCTCGCCACGGCGCTCCTGGACGCCCCGATGGCCGGCGGGGAGCTCTTCGAGATCCGGGCTCGGCTGACGGCCGCGGACGGCGCCGACCTCGAGGGCCTGCGGGCCGCCCTCGACGCGCTCGCCGACGACCTGCGGGTCGACGTCGAGCTCGCCGAGGGCTGACCGAGGGCTGATCGAGGGCTGACCGAGGATCGACCCAGGAGCCGGCCTCAGGCGCCGGTGACCGTCACCGTGCCGCCGCAGCTGGCGGCGTACTGGCCGAGCACCTTCTTCTCGGCGGAGTCGGCCGACAGCCCCCAGCGCAGCTTCACCGCGACCCACTCGCTCACGTACCGGCACCTGTCGTAGGTCGGCAGCCAGGTGGCGGGGTCCTGGTCGCTCTTCGACTGGTTCACCGAGTCCGTCACGGCGACGAGGCTGCGCGGGTCGCCGAGGTCGTTGGCGTAGGCCTGGCGACGCGCGGTGGTCCAGCCGCTGGCGCCGGAGCCCCAGGCCTCGGCCAGCGGCACCATGTGGTCGATGTCGAGGTCGGAGGCGTTGGTCCACGACGCGCGGTCGTAGTACGACAACCAGTGCCCCGTGGCGACGGTGCACCGTCCCGAGGTCGTGTAGGTGAGCGGCGTGTCGGTGACCCGCTCGGCGATCAGCACCTCGGCGCGCGTGCTCTGGCAGTCGCCGTCGGCGTCGATCCAGTGCGGGAACAGCGCGCGGTCGTAGCCGGCGTTGGCCTCGGCAGTCGTCGGGATGGCGTTGACGGCGTCGACCAGCGAGCCGCTGAACGACGCCGCGTGCGCCGGCGTCGGCAGGGCGACGAGCCCGAGGAGGGCGAGGAGCAGGGCGAGGGGCGCGGTGAGGCGCGCGGTGCGGTGTGACGGGTGCTGCGTCCGAGTGCGGAGCACGGGTCCTCCAGGGTGGCGGGCCGGGCCCGATGCCCGGCGACCCCGCCTGTCTAGGGGCCGCGGGACGTCACGTCGACCCCGGACACGGCCCGGCGCGCGGTGTTCATCCGCCGGTCGTCGCCGCGTCAGTAGCTCCAGCCGTGCCAGGCCAGCACGACGATCGTGACCAGGACGGCAAGCCCCCCGAGCTCGCGGCGCCACGCGGGCGGCCGCTCCGGCGGCTCGGAGGCCAGCAGCCCCGCCGTCGTCAGCACGAGCCCGGGGACGGCGCACAGGACGTACGCCAGCGCCAGCGCCCGGGGTGCCGAGTCGACGTCGCGGGTGGCGACGAGCACCAGCAGGGTGCACGCGGCGATGAGGACGAGCACCTCCGTCAGCCCGGTCGGCAGCCACCAGGCCCGGGCTCGGCGGCGCGGCCGCCAGCTCCCCAGCAGCGAGAGCGCGGCGGAGAGCGCGACCAGTCCGCTGCCGAGCCACCAGGCGCCGCTCGCGCCGAGGAACGCCCAGCCGATGAAGGCGTAGACCGCCACCCTCAGCGTCGCGCCGCCGGCGTCGACCCACCGCGGGGGAGCCGGCAGCGGCTCGACGGCCTCGACCTCGCGCAGGCGCCGCGGGTACGCGGCCAGGGTCAGGTGCTCGACGAGCACCCGCAGCGCGATGCCGCTCATCGCGGCGACCGCGACCCAGCCGGCGTCGGCGGCGAGCGCGGTGGGCCGGCCGGCGAAGGAGTCCATCGCGCCGAGCACCTTGTCGGTCACCCAGCCGCAGAGCAGTGCGGCGACGACGGCGTCCGCGACCCGGTCCCACCGGTGCATCGCCGCGTCGGCGCCGTCGCGGCGCGCCCGCCGGAACGGTCGGGTGGCCGAGCCGATCAACGGCAGGCCGGAGATCACCAGGCCGAGCGCGAGCAGGACGAGCAGCACCGCCGTGGCGTCGAGCTCGGGGCCGACGACCAGGGCGGTGACCGCGAGGGCGGCGAAGCCGACGAGGCCGGCGACGGCGTCGACGCACGAGAGGAGCACCAGCGCCACGACCCAGCCGGTCGCCGGCGGCAGGCTGGGGCCGCTGGCGGGGACGGCGGCCAGCAGTCCTAGCAGGGCGCCGAGCACGGGGAGCATCAGCGCCCCGGTGCCCAGCGCGGCGCGGGTGACGCCGGCGTCGACCGCGAGACGGGCGACGAGCGGGCTGCGCCGCGCCCACGCCACGGGAGCGGTCAGGCTCCAGGCGTCGAGTCGGCGATGCCCGGGCCAGCGCCAGCTGGGGGAGCGGTCGCCCGGGCCCTCGGCGTCGCGCAGGGCCTCCTCGCGCTCGTGCGCGCCGTCGTCGCGGCCGGCGAGCAGCGCGGCCAGCGCCGGCAGGGCGGCGGCCGGCGTCCCCTCGGGGGTGCCGGCGCGGCCGGCCCAGCCGGCCAGGGAGACCCGGGCGGCGCCGTGGCCGCCGGCGCGGTGCAGCAGCACGCCGAGGAGGACGAGCAGGCCGATCAGCGCGGTGCGGTCCAGCGGGGTGGACGGCAGCGGCGCCGGCGGGAGCGCCTCGGTGGTCGGGCCGGGCTCGGGCGCCGTCGACGGGGTCGGGCTGGGCGTCGGGCCAGGAGTCGAGCCAGGGGTCGGGCTGGGCGTCGGGCTGGGCGTCGGGCTGGCCGGAGCGGGGACGGTCGGCGTCGGCGAGCCGACCGGCCCGACGCCCGGAGGTGCGAGCACGGGGGTGACGGGGCCGGCGGGGGTGGACCCGCCGGTCACGACCGCGGGGCCCGGCTGCGGGCTCGATGTGGCGCTCGGGATCGACGTGGGCGCCGTGGTCGGCGCGGGGGTGGGGGTCGGCGTGGGGGTCGGCGTGGGGGTCGGCGTGGAGGTCGGCGTGGGGGTCGGCGTGGGGACGGGCGGCACGGCGACGGCGTAGTCGGCGCTGCGACTCGGGATGTCCACGGCGCCGCCGAAGATCGACTCGGTCACGACCAGGCGGTACGGGCCTGCGGCCAGGCCGCCGGCTCGAGCCGCGACCCTCGCCGGCGTCGGCATCGGCGTGGGCGTGGGCGTGGGCGTGGGCGTCGGCATGGGCATGCCCGCCGGCTCCCAGCGGCACGCGTAGCCGGCGCCGTCGCCCCGGGGGGTCACCGTGCAGGGCACCGCGCCGACGACCGCGTCCCGGCGCAGCACCGTCAGCCGCACCGCCACCGTGTCGTGGGCGTCGGCCGCCCCGGTGACGACGACGGGCGTCGTCGGGCCGCCCGAGACCGGTGCCGAGCCGAGGTCGAAGTCGCTCGTCACGGTGAACGGCACGTCGGTGGTGACGGGATCGCCCTCGCCCTCGTACGACACCAGGCTCAGCGTGTGCGCGCCGAGCCCGAGGTAGGGCGCGTCGTCCGGAGCGCAGGTCCAGGTGGCGAGCGGGTCGGCGAAGTCCGACGCGCACCAGTCGAGGTCGTCGATCGCGGTGTAGACGGTCGTGTAGGCCGGCTTGTCGTCGACGACCACGCGCAGCGGCTGGTCCGCCACCCGGACGACCCCGCCCGCGGCGGGCGTGCGGGCGATCGCACCCCCGTCCCGGGCGGCACGGCCGGGCGCGTCGGCGTCGGCACGCAGCCCGGGCGCCGCCACCACGGCCGCGGCGACGAACGCCAGGGCGGCGAGCGCCCGCAGGCCTCGTCGGACGGCGGGGGGAGGGGGCGTGGACACGGGGCTCCTGCGGGTCGGCGTCGGCGTCCGCGGTGAGCGGACACCTGTGCACCGGAGGCTAGGGAGCCCTGCTTGGCCGTGCCCGGGTTCCGGCCGAAGCCGGCCCCGGTGGTCCAGACCGCCGGGGCCGCGGGCCGGGCCTCAGGCCAGCCGTGCGGGGAAGCCGCCGGTCGCCACCGGGCCCCACCGGCGGGGCGTGAGGCGGATGAGCGACTTGCCCTGGTCGACCATCGCCTGGCGGTACTCGTCCCAGTCCGGGTGCTCGCCGGAGATCGAGCGGAAGTAGTCGACGAACGCGTCGAGCGCCTCGGGCACGTCGAGCACCTCGGCGTCGCCGTCGACCTGCACCCAGGCGCCGTCCCAGTCGTCGGAGAGCACCACGACGCTCGCCTGCGGCCGCTTGCGGACGTTGCGCGTCTTCGCGCGCTCGGGGTAGGTGGCGATGACGATGCGGCCCTCGGCGTCGACGCCGCCGCTGACCGGCGAGGCCTGGGTGGAGCCGTCGGAGCGCTGCGTCAGGAGCACCATGTGGTGGCGCGGCCGGACGAACTCCAGCAGCCCCTCCAGGCCGACCTGCTCGTTCGTCGCGATCGAGCGGGCCATCTCAGCGCACCGCCATCTCGCCGAGCTCGGACCAGTCGTCCTGCTCGAGGGTGGTGTTGACGATCCGCGGCGTGGCGGTGAGGTAGGCGGGCAGCTCGGACGTGGCCGTGCGGAAGTGCTCCGACTGCACGTGCGCGACCGCGGCGTCCTGGTCGCGGAAGGCCTCGACCAGGACGTAGTCGGTCGGGGTCTCCACCGAGCGCGACCAGAAGAACCACAGGCAGCCGTCCTCGGCGTTGCACGCCTCGGTGAAGGCGCGGCTGATCTGCGGCCAGTCGTCGGCGTGCTCGGGCTTCACGGGGAAGACGGCGGTGATGAAGATCAAGGGGCTCTCCTCGTTCGGGGCCAGCGACGTCGCGGACGTCGGCGAGCCTAGGTCGGCCGTCGTCACGGCCCCAGCCCCCGAAGGGCGGGCTCAGGCGGACGGCGTGCCGAGGGTGAAGGCGGCCGACTCCACCAGCGCGCCGAGCCGACGGCCGCTGCGCAGCACCTCGCCCAGCCGTCCGGTGGCCCGCACCTCCACGGTCACCAGGGCGGGCCGCACGCGGCCCTGCGCCTGCAGCGCGCACGAGCGCACGGTGCCATCGGGGAAGACCTGGCGCATCTCCGCGCGCGTGCGCACGGGCACCGACGGCCCGATCGGACGGGCCGTGGCCGCGAGCTCCCAGTCGCCGTGCGGCACGTCGTCGACGCCGCGGGCGGACACCCGGCCCGCGCTCCCCGGCACGCCGTCGACCTCGAGCAGCGACTTCGGCAGCGCCCAGTTGGTGCGTCCGCCGACCAGGCTCGCGGGGGAGTCGACGGCCATGAACGGCACCGACACCCACGGCGTCAGGCCGGTGCGCCCGCCGACGAGCGCCAGCGCCTCGTCGTACGCGCCGACGGGCGTCGACTCGTAGCGGACGAGCCCGCCGACGACGCCCAGGCCGGCGCCCGCGCGCAGGGCAGGCGCCAGGGTGCGCGCGGCCCGGGCCCCGCCCCGCTCCAGCCAGACGACGGCCGAGCACCGGCAGTCCCACGGCGCGCCCGCCACGTCCCGCGGCAGTGCCGCGAGCAGGGCCTCGCTCAGCGCGTTCTCCGGGACGCCGTGCACGCCGGTGAGCTCGGGACGGGCGAGGGGTGCAGGGGACACGGGGGCTCCTTCGTCGTGGGCGCGGGCGGCCGACGCTAGGCCGAGGCGCCGGTCCGCGGTCGACAATCGCGGCCGGGAGCCGGTCGTCCGCAGGGGTGGGCGGTCCCCGGAGCGGGCCTGGTTGGGGGTCGGTCATCGAACGGTAAGGACTCGCTGACCGCCCCCGACCGGGAACCTGACAGAGTCGACGCATGGACGCCGCAACCCTCCCCGTCGGCACCGTCCCGGCCGCCGACGCCTCGACGGAGCCCGACGCCTCGGCGCTGCTCGCCCGCTACGACGCCGTCCGCGCGCACACCGAGCGCCTGGCCGCGCCGCTCTCGCCCGAGGACCAGACCGTGCAGTCGATGCCCGACGTGTCGCCGACCAAGTGGCACCGGGCGCACGTCACCTGGTTCTTCGAGACCTTCCTGCTGGCCGAGCACGAGCCCCGGTTCGCGCCGTTCCAGGACCAGTACTGGTTCCTCTTCAACTCCTACTACGAGGCCGTCGGCCCGCGGTATGCCCGCCACCAGCGCGGTGCGATCTCGCGGCCCGGCGCGCACGACGTCGGCCGCTACCGCAGCCAGGTCGACGACCGCGTCCGCGACCTCGTCTCCGGTCTCGACGGCGGCGCCCTGCGCTCGGTGCTCGACACGATCGAGCTCGGCTTCCACCACGAGCAGCAGCACCAGGAGCTGCTGCTCATGGACATCAAGCACGTGCTCAGCCTCAACCCGCTGCAGCCCGTCTACGCCGGACGTCCGACGCCGCGCGTCGAGCCGGACGCGCTGGGCTGGGTCGACGTCGAGGGCGGGCTCGTCGAGCTCGGCCACGAGGGCTCCGGCTTCTGCTTCGACAACGAGCTGCCGCGGCACCGCCAGTGGCTCGAGCCGTACCGGCTGGCCGACCGGCTGGTCACCAACGGCGAGTGGCTGGAGTTCATGGCCGACGGCGGCTACCGCCGCTCCGACCTCTGGCTCTCCGACGGCTGGGGGCGGGTCCGCACCGAGGGCTGGGAGGCGCCGTTCTACTGGACGCAGCACGACGGCGTGTGGCTCGAGCACACCCTGCACGGCACGTGGCCGATCAACCCCGGGCTGCCCGTCACGCACCTGAGCCACTACGAGGCCGACGCCTACGCCACCTGGGCCGGCAAGCGCCTGCCCACCGAGGGCGAGTGGGAGCACGCCGCCTCGCAGCCCGACCTCGTCGAGCCCGGCGCCAACCTCGCCGACGGCGAGACCTTCCACGCCCGGCCCGCGGGCCCCGCCACCGGACGCCTGCGCCAGGTGCTCGGCGACTGCTGGGAGTGGACCTCCTCGGCCTACCTCCCCTACCCGGGCTTCGAGGCCGCCGAGGGCGCGATCGGCGAGTACAACGGCAAGTTCATGTCCGGCCAGATGGTGCTGCGCGGCGGCTGCGCGCTGACGCCGCCCGGCCACGCCCGCACCACCTACCGCAACTTCTTCCCCGCCGGCGCCCGCTGGCCCCTCACCGGGCTGCGCCTCGCCGACGGCGGCACCCCCGCGCGGCGCTCGTCCTGAGCGCCGCGCCTCCTCCCCCTCTCGGAAGGCCCGCCATGCCCGCCACCCCGTCCGCGCCCACCCGCGAGCTGCCCGAGCTGCTCGTCCTGCTCGAGCCCGACGCCCTGCGCGAGGGCCTCCTGCACGACGCGCGGGTGGGGCTCACCGCCGCGTCCCGCACGCTGCCGCCGAAGTACTTCTACGACGACGCCGGCAGCGAGCTCTTCGAGGACATCACGCGACTGCCGGAGTACTACCAGACCCGCGCCGAGCGGGCCCTGCTCGCGGCGCATGCCGACGACATCGCGGCCGCCAGCGGCGCGGAGGCGCTCGTCGAGCTCGGGTCGGGGTCGTCGGAGAAGACCGGACTGCTCCTCGGCGCCCTCGCCGCCGCCGGCACCCTGGCCGACTACGTGGCCGTCGACGTCAGCCCCGGCGCCCTGCACGGGGCGTTGGAGCTGCTGGCGCGCGAGCGCCCCGCGGTGCGGGTCACCGGCGTCGTCGCCGACTTCGAGCGCCACCTGCGGCAGCTGCCGGCGCCGGGCCGTCGCCTGGTCGCGTTCCTGGGCGGCACCCTCGGCAACCTCGACCCCGCGCAGCGCGCCCGGTTCCTGACCGACCTCGCCGGCGGGCTGACGTCGGGGGAGTCGGTGCTCCTCGGCGTCGACCTGGTCAAGGACCCGGCCCGGCTCGTGGCGGCCTACGACGACGCCGCGGGCGTCACCGCCGCGTTCAACCGCAACGTCCTGCGGGTGCTCGACCGCCAGCTCGGCGCCGACTTCGACCCCGACGACTTCGACCACGTGGCCGTGTGGGACGCCGAGGCGGAGTGGATCGAGATGCGCCTGCGCGCCCGCCGCGACCTGCGGGTGCGGGTGCCCGACCTCGACCTGGACCTCGCCTTCGCCGAGGGCGAGGAGATGCGCACCGAGATCTCGGCGAAGTTCCGCCGCGAGGGCATCTGCGCCGAGCTCGTCGCCGCCGGTCTCGAGCCCGCGGGCTGGTGGACCGACGGCGACTTCGCACTCGTGCTGGCCCTCAGGCCGTGACCTCGACGCCCTTCCAGAACGCCACGCGACCGGCGATCTCGCTGGCCGCGGGCTTCGGGTCGGGGTAGTACCAGGCGGCGTCGACGTTGCGCACGCCGTCGACCTCGACGTCGTAGTACGACGCGGTGCCCTTCCACGGGCAGACCGAGGTGCGCTCGGACGGCTTGACGAACTCGTCGGCCACCGCCGCCCGCGGGAAGTAGTGGTTGCCCTCGACGACGACGGTGTCGTCGCTCTCGGCGATCACGGTGCCGTGCCAGATGGCCTTCATGGTTCCTCCTCGAGTGCCGGCGGCGGGCGACGGACGCAACGGTGCCGCCGCAGGGGTTGTTCCCGGCTCCTCCGGGGGAGGGGGCGACCGCGGCTCAGGCCAGTACGAGCAGGGCGCCCGCCAGCGCGATCAGGGTGCCGGCCCAGCGCACGCGATCGACGACCAGGAGCCGGGCCACCAGAGGGCCGCGCTCGGCGGGATCGGCCAGCGCCCCCAGCCGGCCGTGCAGCGGTGCCGCGGCCAATGCGGTCGTCGCCAGCGCCAGACCGGTGCCGCCGAGGGCGAGCACGAGGCCCGCGTCGGGATCCGTCCGCGCGAGCGCCAGCCCGCAGGCGGCCAGGACGGCGGCGTAGACCGCGCCGACGATCGGCGTGATCCGCCGCGAGTGGCGGTCGTGGGCGGTGCGCCACCCGGCCGTGGGCACCTCGGCCAGGGCCGGGTAGACCAGCACGGTCACGACGGACTGGAAGCCGGCGTGCAGCGCGCAGGCCGCGAGCAGGAGGGCCTCGGCGTCCGGCGTCGTCGGGAGCGTCACGGCGCCGAGCGTAGGGGCCGCTGCCTCGCCGTCGTCCCGGCGATGGGCAGGCGATGGGCAGGCGATGGACGCGCGACGCCGGCGGGTGCGGCCCGTGAACGGGCGTGGAACGGCCCCCAACGGGTAGCCTCTGGCCCGTGACGGCCCCGGTACCGCGCCCCCCGCGCGCCCCCCAGCACCGCGGCCGCGTGTTCGGGTGAGCCTCGACGTCGGGCCGCGCGACACCGCGCCCTCCCCGGCGCCCCGACCCTCCCCCTCGCCCCGCGCTGCCCACGTCGTCGACCCGCACGGCGCCCCCGCGCGTCCGCGCGCCGGCGAGCGGGTTCCCCGTCCCCTGGTGCGCCGCCTCGTGGACGGCCCGGCCGACGCCGGCCGGCTGGTGCTCGCCGCGGTCGTGCTCTCCCTCGGCCTCCAGCTCGTCTGGTGGTGGCTGCTGGCCGACTCCGGCGGCGACATCGCCGCCCAGGACGCCTGGGCGGAGTTCGCCCGCTCGCACCCCGGCTCGGCCTACAACCTCGCCTGGTACGGCGGCATGCACCCGGTCTCGTACAGCGTGCTCTCGCCCTACCTGATGGCGCTGCTCGGCGTGCGCTCGACGATGATCCTGGCCGCGACCGGCGCCGGCGCGCTCTTCGCCTGGCTCGTCGCGAGCCGGCTGCCCACCGGACGCCAGCGGTGGTGGCCCGTGCTGGGCCTGGTCGTGGCGCTGTTCGGCAACTCGGTGTCGGGACGCGTCACCTTCGTCCTCGGCACCATGTTCGCCCTCGCCGCGCTGTGCGTCGTCTTCGCCTGGCCGACGCCCGCCTCGACGCCCACGCGCGCCGCGCGGCGTCGTCGCGGCCTGCTCGCGGCCGTCAGCGCCGCGCTGGCCACCGCCGCGAGTCCCGTCGCGGGCCTGTTCCTCGGGCTCGTGGCCGCGACGCTGTGGGTGGCGCGCCGCCCGGCGGCGTCCTACGCCCTGGGCGTGCCGCCGGTGCTCGTGGTCGCCGGCTCCTCGGTGCTGTTCCCCTTCTCCGGCCGGCAGCCCATGGCGTGGAACTCCGCCGTCCTGCCGGTCATCGCGGGGCTGTGCGTGGTGCTGCTCGTGCCGCGCTCGTGGCGCCTGCTGCGGGCGGGCGGGGCGCTCTACGTGCTCTTCGTCCTGCTGGCCTGGCTCGTGCCGTCGCCGATCGGCACCAACATCAGCCGCCTGGGCCTCATCTTCGGCGGCGCCGTGCTGCTCGCGGCCGCCTGCGACGCCGGCGCCTCGACGTCGTGGCTCGCGCGCCGCGTCGGGCGTCGTCTGGCGGTCGTCGGCGTGGTCATCGCGCTGCTCACCTCCGCCTCCTGGCAGGTCGCCACCGCCGCTCGCGACGCGGTGACGACCCGCGCGCCGGAGGCCTTCACCACCGACCTCGACCCGCTGCTCGCGCAGCTGCGCAGCCGCGGCGCCGACCAGGGCCGGGTCGAGGTCGTGCCGACCCGCAGCCACCGCGAGGCCTCCGCGATCGCGCCGTACCTCCCGCTCGCGCGCGGCTGGAACCGCCAGGCCGACGCCGAGCGCAACGCCCTCTTCTACGCCGACGCGCCGCTCACGGGCGCCGCGTACCGCGAGTGGCTGCACCGCTGGGCGGTGCGGTTCGTGGTGCTCAGCACGGGCGACCCCGACCCGGCGGCGGTCGAGGAGGCGCGGCTGATCCGCCGCGGACTGCCGTTCCTCACCCAGGTCTGGTCGGACGCCGACTGGCAGCTCTACGAGGTCTCCGACCCCACGCCGCTGGTCTCCGCGCCGGCCCGCGTGGTCTCCTTCGACGCCGGCGGCCTGGTGCTCACCACGCCCCGCGCGGCGCGCATCATCGTGCGCATCCCGGCCTCGCCGTGGCTGAGCCTCGTCGACTCCGCGGGCGACCCGCTGCCCGGTCCGAAGCCCCGCGCGGGCGGCGTCGCCGTCACGCCGCCGGCGATCGGCCCGATGCTCTCCCAGGCGTGCCTGACCGACGTCGAGGAGGCGCGCGCCGCCCCGGGCGCCGACGGCGGGGTGCGCGACAACTGGGTCATCGTCGACGCGCCGGCCGCCGGGCAGTACCGCCTCGGCGCGCCGTACCGCTTCCCGCGCGGCTCGGAGTGCCCGCGGGCGGTCGCGCCCGACGCGGCGCCCTGAGCGCCCCTAGACTCTGCGGCATGGCTGTGACGACGTCGACCTCGGGCGCCCGCCGCACGACGCGTCAGCGCACCGTCGTGCAGGAGGTGCTGGCCACCGCCGAGGAGTTCCTCAGCGCGCAGCAGGTGCACCAGGTGCTCCGCGACCGCGGCGAGACCGTCGGACTCTCCACCGTCTACCGCAACCTGCAGGCGCTCGCCGAGGAGCAGGTCGTCGACACCCTGCGCGACGAGGACGGCGAGGTGCGCTACCGACGCTGCGGCAGCAGCCACCACCACCACCTGATCTGCCGGGTGTGCGGCCGGGTCGAGGAGATCGAGGGGCCCGCCGTCGAGTCGTGGGCCGACCGCGCCGCGCAGGAGCACGGCTTCCGCGACGTCACGCACACCCTGGAGCTCTTCGGCGTCTGCGCCGCCTGCCACGCCTGACCCGCGCGGGTCGGCCCGGCTCAGGAGAGCAGCGGCAGCCGGACGACGAACGCGGCGCCGGCGCCGTCGCCCGGCGCGGTCTCGACGTCGCCGCCGAGGGAGCGGGCGACCCGTCGGGCGATGCCCAGCCCGAGCCCGGTGCCGTCGGCGCCGCTGAAGCCCGACTCGAAGATCCGTGCGCCGAGCGCGGGGTCGATCCCCGCTCCGTCGTCGGCCACCCGGACGCGCAGCGCGCCGTCGGTCTCCGTCGCCTCGAGCCGGACGCTGGAGGCGGCGTGCCGTCCGGCGTTCTCGACGACGGGGGAGAGCGCCGCGAGGGCCATCTCGAGCGGGGCGGCGATCCGCGCGTCCGAGGGCAGCGGGCCGACCGCCAGGGCGGTGCCGGGCGGGACGTGCTCGGCGACCCGGGCGAGGAGGTCCTCGAGCGCGCAGCCGCGGCCGGCCTCCGCGCGGCCGTCGCGGGCGAGGTCGAGCAGCGCGGTGATCACGTCGGCCATGGCGGCTGCCGAGCGGGCGACGTCCTCCAGGTCGGCGCGCAGCGCCGGGTCGTCGACGCCGCGCAGCAGGGCGAGCTCGGCGACGCCGCGGATGCCGGTCAGGGGCGTGCGCAGCTCGTGGGCGAGCTCGCTGGTGAGCCGCTGCTCGGCGCGGATGGCCTGCGCCACCCGGTCGAGCAGCCGGTCGAGGGTGCGGCCCAGCGTGGTCAGCTCGTCGTCGCCCTCGCCGAGGGCGAACCGGTGGCCGAGGTCGTGCTCGCTCCACTCGCTGGCCCGTGCCGCCATGACGCGCACCGGCGCCAGCGCCCGCCCGCTGACCAGCCACGCCACGCCGCCGGCCACGGCCATCGCGAAGGCGCCGAGGACGACGATGGTCAGGGTCGCGTAGGTCTCCGAGCGCTCGTAGGGGCCGGTGTCCTGGCTGACCAGGACGACGCCGCGGACGCCGTCGCGGGTGACGAACGGCTGGGCGCGCACCCGGGTGTCGTCGCCGGCGCCCTGCTGCACCGGCGCCCGCACGGTGGCGAGCGCGGCCGCGGTCGCCCGGGCCTGCGGCTCGACCGCGCCCGCGACGGTGCGTCCGGCCGCGTCGACCACCCACACCCCGGCGGTGAGGGCGCCGTCGGGCACCGTGAGCCGGCCGGGGGTGTCGGCGGAGGCCGTGACGACGACGGTGACCATCGCGTCGGCCCGGCTGCGGAGCACCTGGTCGACGTCGCGCCCCACCGTGCGGTCGAGCACGCGGTGCAGCACGACGCCGACGACCAGCGTGAGCAGGAAGGTGACCAGCACGGTCGAGGCCACCAGCCGGGTGCGGACGCTCCGCGGACGCCACAGGCGCGTCATCGCAGCTCGTACCCGACGCCCCGCACCGTGTGCAGGCGCACCGGAGAGGCGATCTCCTCGAGCTTGGCGCGCAGTCGTCGCACGTAGCTGTCGACGGTGTTCTCGCTGACGATCGCGCCGTCGGGCCAGGCGGCCGCGACCACCGCGCGCCGCCGCACCACCTCGCCGGGCCGCGAGGTGATGGCCGCGAGCATCCGGAACTCGGTGGGCGTGAGGGAGACGCTGCGTCCGCCGCAGGCCAGGGCGTGGCGAGCGGGATCGAGGACGAGGTCGCCGGGCGTCTGCGGCGCCACCAGGCGGCCGCGGCGGCCGAGGGCCTCCACCCGCGCCAGCAGCTCCTTCACGTCGAACGGCTTGGCCAGGTAGTCGTCCGCGCCGGCGCTGAAGCCGGAGAGCCGGTCGTGCACCGCGCCGAGCGCGGTCAGGAAGATCACCGGGGCGACCTGCCCGGCGGTGCGCAGCGCCTGGCACACGTCGCGACCGTCGGCGTCGGGCAGGCCGATGTCGAGCACGACGACGTCGACGCCGGTCAGCGCCGCGGCGTCGGTGAGCCGGCTGAGCGCCTCGCCGCCGTCGTGCGCCACCAGGGCCCGGTGGCCGGCCAGCTCGAGGGCGCCGACGACCACGCGCCGGATCACCGGATCGTCCTCGACCACGCCCACCGTCAGTCCGCCCGCCTGCGTCACGGCGTCAGGATGCCACCGCGAACCTGCACGCGACCTGTCCGTTGGCGCCCCTCACTACCGTGGCGCGTGTGCGGTCGGAGACGCAGTTCGACGTCGTCGGCGAGGTCTGGCGCTGGACCGGGCCGGTGCCCTGGCACGTCGTCACGCTGCCCGAGCCGACCGCCCGCCGGATCGCCGCCTCGCCGGCCACGGGCTCGGACGCCTGGGGTCGCGTGCCCGTGCTCCTGAGCCTGGGCGCCACGGCGTGGCGCACCGCGCTGGTGCCGCACGACGGCGGCTACCTGGCGCCGCTGCGTCCCGACATCCGACGCCGGGAGCGGATCGCCCTCGGCGACATCGTCGTGCTGCGGGTCGCCCTGCTCGGCGACGCCCCGACCTGAGACGCGCGCCACACCTCGCCGCGCGGTCCTACGCTGCGCGGATGCTCCCCGACCCGCTCCGGCAGACGCTCCGCCGCACGCTCCGCCGCAGCCTCAACGGCGTGGTCCTGGCTGCCTGGGCCCGGCTCGACCGGCTCGGCGAGATCGTGCCGGGCACCCGTGCCGCCGAGGCGTTCGGCTCCTTCGGGGAGGGCAGCTGCCTCGGGTTCCCGGCGGCGACGCTGATGAACACCGGGTCGGTGCACGTCGGGCGGGACGTCCTCATCGGGCGCCAGGCGACGCTGTCGGTGGGCTACGGCCCCGGCGACCCGCACGCGCCGGCCCGCGCGCTGGTGATCGGCGACCGCTGCGTCATCGGCGCCCGGTCGACGCTGACCGCCCACACCCGCATCGTGCTCGAGGACGACGTCTGGCTCGGCCAGGACGTCCTCGTCTCCGACTCCTCGCACGGCTACCGCGACCCGGACGTGCCCATCGGCCGCCAGCTCGGCCCGCACGAGCCGGTGCGCATCGGCGCCGGCTCCTGGCTCGGCCACGGCGCGGTGGTGCTCCCCGGCACCACCATCGGCCGCCAGGTGGTCGTGGCCGCGGGGTCGGTGGTGCGCGGCGAGGTGCCCGACCACTGCGTGGTGGCCGGGACGCCTGCACGGATCGTGCGCCGGCTCGAGCCCGGCCTCGGCTGGGTCGGCGAGCGCGGCGACGTGCGCGCCACCACCAGGGCGGACCTGCTCCCCGCCCCCTGACCGCCCGCCCGGCAGAATGGAGACGTGAGCCCGACGTCCGAGACCGCCGTGCGGTCCGACGTCCGCCTGCTGCGGGCCGCGGCCCTGACGCTGGTGGTGCTGCTCGGCGGCACGCTCGCGCACGTCACCACCGGCGGGTACGCGCCCGGCGCGGCCTGGTTCGTCGGCCTCGGCGTGCTGCTGCTCGGGCTCGCCGCCCGCCTGCTCGCCCGACCCGCCACGACGACCCGGCTGGTCGCGCTGACGATCGGCGGGCAGACGCTGGTGCACCTGGTGCTCACCGCGGTGGCCGGGCACCGCGGCGACGGCGTCACCGGTCCGCTGGTGCGGGCGGCCTCGACGCCGGCCGCCGTCGCGGCGCCGGTGCCGGCCCTGCCCCCGGAGGTCTGGACGCGCACCGATCGCGTCGGCTCCCTGGCCGACCAGCTCATGGCCGGACGCCCGGCGCCCGCCGCGCCCCGTCTCGAGGTGCCCGCCTGGGCCCTGCACCTGTGGGCCGACCTCCAGCCGGCCCAGCTGCCGATGGTGCTGGCGCACGTCGCCGCGGCCGCGCTGGTCGGCTGGTGGCTGGCGCGCGGCGAGCAGGCCGCCTGGACCGTCGCGGCGCTCGCCGCGCGGCCGCTGGCCCGGCTGCTCGACCGCCTCGCCCGTCCGCTCCTCCCGGTGCCGGCCGGCACGGTCGCACGCCACCGCACGGTCGCGGTCGGCCCGTTCGCGCTGCGCCTCGACGACGCCCGCGCCCGGGTGCGCCGCGGCCCGCCTGGGGAGCCTGCCGCCGTCGTCCGTCCGGCCTGATCCCCAGGCCGGGTCGACGCGCCGGCGGCCGTCCCCGTCCTGCCGGATCACCGGCCCCAGCACCTCGTCCAGGAGCCGCCACCATGGCCAGCAAGTCCCAGCCCAACCTCCCGAACCTCCCCGGCGGCGGCGACGCCGCGCGTCAGCGCCGGGAGGCCGCCGCCGAGACCGTCCGCGCCGCCCAGCGCTCGCGGGCGCGCCGGCGCCTGCTCGTCCAGGCCGTCGTCGGCCTCGTCGTCGCGGTCGTCGCGATCGGCGTCACGCTCGTCGTCCTCAACGGCGGTGACGACGCCGGCCCCGCCGCCGCCAGCGACCCCAGCGCCCCCGTCGCGGGCACGCCCGACCAGGTCACCGACTCCGGCGCGTTCGTGGTCGGCGCCGCGGCCAAGGCCGGCGCCGCCAAGCCGAAGGTCACCGTGCAGGTGGTCGAGGACTTCCAGTGCCCCGCCTGCCGCGCGTTCGAGGAGAGCGGCGGCAAGCAGCTGCTCGCCCAGTACGCCGCGTCGAAGGACGTGCGCGTGGAGTACCGCGGCATCGCGTTCCTCGACCGCGCGTCGAGCACCCGCTACTCCACCCGCTCGCTCAACGCCTCGGCCTGCGTCATGGCCTCCGGCCCGACGGTCTGGCAGCGGTTCCACGACGAGCTCTTCGCCCAGCAGCCCGCCGAGGGCGGCGACGGCCTGCCCGACGAGCAGCTGGTGAGCCTGGCCGAGCAGGCCGGCGCGAAGGACGTCGCCTCCTGCATCACCGACGGCCGCTACGAGTCGTGGACGGCCGCCACCACGAAGGCGTTCTTCGACCAGGGCGGCCAGGGCACGCCGACGATCTTCGTCAACGGCCAGCAGCTGCCCTCGGGCGACCCCGCCGCGCTGAAGGCGGCCGTCGACGCCGCCCTGGCCGGGTGAGCGCCACCCGGGCTCCCGAGGACCCCGGGTCCTCGGGAGTCGCTCCCGCCGACGCACGGCTCGACCCCGACGGCCGGCCCCTGCCGTCCTGGCGGGCCTACGGGCTCGCGCTGGTCGTGCTCGGCTCGATCGGGCTGGTCGCGGCCTTCACGCTGATGGTCGACAAGATCCACCTGCTCGAGGACCCGACGTTCCGTCCGTCCTGCGATCTCAACCCCGTGGTCTCCTGCGGCTCGGTCATCGGCACCTCGCAGGCCTCGGCGTTCGGCTTCCCGAACCCGATGCTGGGCCTGATCGGCTACGCCGTCGTCGTGACGATGGGCGTGCTGTACGCCAGCCGGGTGCACCCGCCGCGCTGGATGCAGGTCGGCCTGGCCGTCGGCGCGCTGGGCGGGGTCGTGTTCGTCCACTGGCTCGCGTACCAGAGCCTCTACGAGATCGGCGCCCTCTGCCCGTGGTGCATGGTCGTGTGGGCGGTCACGCTGCTGCTCGCGACCTGGACCTGGACGATCAGCTACCGCGAGCTGCGGCCGAGCAGTCGGGCGGCGGCGGCGCTGTACGAGGTGCGCTTCCTCGTCGTCGCGCTGTGGTACCTCGGCTTCGCGCTCGCGATCCTCGTGCGCTTCTGGGACTACTGGAGGACCCTGCTGTGACCCGTCCGCTCCGATCCGCCGCGCCGGCCGCGTTCCCCCGGCTCGCGGCAGGGTTGCTCCTGGCCGCCTCGGCGCTGCTCGGCGCCGGCGCGCCGGCGCTCGCGCACGCCGCGCTGGTGTCGTCCGACCCCGCCGACGGCGCGACCCTCGACGCCGCGCCGCGGCAGGTGACCTTCACCTTCAGCGAGGCGATGTCCGAGCCCGCGTACGTCGTCGTCCGCGCCGCCGACGGCACGAGCGTCACGCAGGGCGCGCCCCGCGTCGAGAACGCCGTGGTCGTCCAGTCGCTCCGCGCCGACCTCGCGCCCGGGCGCTACACGATGGCCTACCGCGCGGTCTCCGCCGACGGCCACCCGGTGAGCGACCAGCTGTCGTTCACCGTGGCCGGCTCTCCCAGCAGCTCGAGCAGCCCGAGCAGCCCCGGCACCTCCAGCAGCCCGTCCAGCACGCCGGTCACCCCGGCCCCGGTCGCGCAGTCCGCCGACGGCGGCACGCCCTGGCCGGCGTACGCCTCCGGCGCCGCCACCCTCGTCGTCCTAGGCGGTGGCGTCGTGCTCCTGCTCCGACGACGGGGAGGCTCGCGTCCATGACCCTCGCCCTCCGCGGTCGGCTGGCCCTGGGCGTGCTCGCCGCGAGCCTGGTCGTGCTCGCGCTGACCCTCGCGCTCGGCGGCGGCGGCTACCGGCCCGAGCCGGTCGGCCTGCCCGACCCCGGACGGCTGACGGCCTACCTCCTGCCCCTGGCGACCTGGATGTCGATGGGGCTCGGGATCCTGGTCACGGGCGCCCTGCTGGTGCCGCTGCTCACCGTCACGGCGGCCAGCGGCGAGGAGGTCGGCGGCCGTGGGCTGCGGGCCGTCCGGGCGGTGCGACCGCTGGGCCTCGCGTGGGCGGTCGCGGCGCTCGCGACGCTCGTGCTCACCTGGTCCGACCAGTTCGCGGTGCCGCTGAGCGGCTTCGACCTCGGCGACGTCTACGGCTTCGCCCGGCAGGTCGACCAGGGTCAGGCGCTGGTGGTGCAGGCCGCGATCGCCCTCGTGGTGGCCCTGGCCTCGCGGTGGGCGCTCCGGCTGGTGGAGGTGCGGTGGCTGCTGGTGGGGGCGCTCGCCGGCGCCGTGCCGCCCGTGCTCACCGGCCACGCGGCCGCCGCAGGCAGCCACGACACGGCGATCGTCAGCCTTCTCGTGCACGTGCTCGCGGTCTCGGTCTGGGTCGGCGGGCTGGCGTCGCTGTGGTGGCACCTCGGGGACGTCCCCGAGGTCCGGGTCCGGGCCACCCGCCGGTTCGCGTCGCTGGCGGCGTGGTGCTTCGGGGTCGTCGCCGTCTCCGGAGCGATCAACGCGCTCGTCCGGCTCGGCGGCCTCGGCACCCTGGTCACCTCCGACTACGGCCGGGCCGTGCTCGTCAAGGTGGTGCTGCTCGGCGGCATCGGCCTCCTGGCGGCTCGCGTCCGCGGCGCCCTCGTCGACCGCTCGACGGGTCCCGGCGCGCTCCGGGCCCTGCTCCTGGTCACCGCGGCCGAGCTGAGCCTGATGGCCGGTGCGGTCGGGCTGGGCGTGGCCCTCTCGCGCACGCCCCCGCCGGCGGGGGAGCCGTACACCAGCGTGGCGGAGTCGCTGCTCGGCGGCCCGCTGCCGCCCGCGCCCGACGCCGTCCGGCTGCTGACGTCCGTGACGCCCTCCGGCGTCGGCCTGCTCGTGGTGCTGCTGGGCACCGCGGGCTACGCGACCGGCGTCGTGACGCTGCGCCGCCGCGGGGTCGCCTGGTCGCCGCTGCGCACCGTCTCGTTCGCGCTGGGCCTGCTCGCGGTCGGCTACGCGACGGTCGGAGGGCTCGGGGTCTACTCGAACGTCATGTTCAGCGCCCACATGGCCTCCCACATGGTGCTGTCGATGATGGCGCCGATCCTGCTCGTCCTCGGCGCCCCGATCACGCTGGCGCTGCGGGCCCTGCCCGGCACGGACGTCGATGGTGGACGCGGCCCGCGGCAGATCCTGGCCGACCTGCTCAACAGCCGGTGGTCGCGCTTCATCACCCACCCGGTCGTCGCGGCCCTGATCTTCGTCGTCAGCCTCTACGGCATCTACTTCAGCGGGCTGTTCACCCACCTGATGCAGAGCCACCTCGGCCACGCCGCGATGGAGCTGCACTTCCTGCTGGCGGGGTACCTCTACTACGAGGTGCTGGTCGGCAGCGCTCCGGTGCCGCACCGGCTAAGCCACCTCGCCCGGCTCGGGCTCGGGCTGATCGTCATGCCGTTCCACGCCTTCTTCGCGATCGCGGTGATGGGCAGCGAGACGATCATCGGCGGCCGGTACTACGAGCTGCTGCAGCGGCCGTACGCCTCCGACCTGCTGCAGGACCAGTACGTCGGGGGCTCCCTGACGTGGGCGCTCGGCGAGGTGCCGATGGTGCTCGTGCTCTTCGTGCTGCTCGCGCAGTGGTACCGCAGCGACACCCGCGAGGCGCGGCGCCGCGACCGCCAGGCCGATCGGGACGACGACGCGGAGCTGACCTCCTACAACGAGATGCTCGCGCGGCTCTCCGCACCGGCCGGGCGCGGAGACCGGGACGGCTGAGCGCCGGGCCGGCGGGTCGCCGACGCCCCGGGGGGCATGTCGTCCCTTCGGCGCGCGGCATGGCCCGATCGGGTCATCCGATCGGACATTTCCACGGCTCCGCGCGGGTGATCCACCGCGCGGGGCCTTCAAGGCGATGCCGCCGGGTCCCTAGACTCCCCTCACCGGGTGACCCCCGCCCGGCCCGCGCCACCGCCCCCATCGGCCATCGGCGCCCGTACCTGAGAGGAGCCGAGGTGAGCCTTCGCTGGTGGCGCACCCGCAACCGGGCCGTCGTCGACGTCCGCCTCGGCTACGGCGCGATCGGCATGGGGGCCGTCGCCTTCGTCGTCGTGCTCGCCGCCACCCTGGTGGTCAAGGAGATCGTGCTGCCGGCCCTGACGGGCCCGTCGGTGCCCGCGGCGCAGCGCATCCACCGCTCGATCGACCTCGTCCCGCTCGCCCAGGACGGTCCCGCGTCGCCCGACGCCGGGACGACGAGCGCGGGCGGCCGCATGGCCGACCCGCCGAGCGTGCCCGGCGTGGTCGTGCTGCCGCAGCCGACCGCGAGCCCGTCCGCCGGGCCCACCGCCTTGCCGGCCCCGACGCCCACGGACGGCCCGACCGCGTCGCCGTCGCCGTCGTCCTCGCCCACCCTCGGCCCGACCACCACGCCGGTGCCCGTGCCCCGCAAGCCGGTCTCGACGCTCGCCGACCCGACCCTGCTCGGTCTCGTCGACGGCCTCGGCTCGGCCGCCGGCGGTCTGATCTCGCCGATCACCAAGCCGCTGGGCCACGCGCTCGACCACACCACCGACGCCGGCGACTCGGTCGTCAACGGCCTCACCGACGTCGTCGGCGGCGTCACCGGCACCGTGGGCGGACTGATCGGCGGCCTCCTCGGCGGCAAGCCGTCGCCGGCACCGTCCCGCGCGCCCGCCCACGCCGGGCGCTGAGCCCGGCCTCCGGGCTCAGCGGGCCGAGGCGCTGAAGGCGAACGGCTGGTCGTCGTCGACCGGCGTCCCGCCGCACACGTCCGTGCTCGCGCCGGTGCCGCAGCGGTAGCGGGTCGAGGCGTTCACCAGCGTGAGCGTCGCCCAGCGCACCGCGCCCGGCGTGAAGGGGACGGCGATCGCGCCGCGCCCGGACCGCAGTCGCACCGGCAGGGTGACGATCCGGCCGTCGCGGCGGTGCACCAGCAGCATCGCGGCCGGCGAGGTCGTCGCCGGTGCCCGCACCGCCACGCGCAGCCGGGTGCCGGCTCGCAGGTCGCGCTCGGGCACCAGGCGGTAGTCGCGGGCGGCGAGGTGGTCGATGCCGGTGCGCACCCGCAGCGGCGCGTCCGCGTGCAGGGTCGCGGTGCCCGACCGGGCGGCCGCCGGCCAGAAGCGGCCCTCGGAGTAGAAGCGCGCCGGCTCGGTGTTCGCCGAGGCGTAGGCGGCCAGGCGCGCCGGCAGCCCGCCGCGCCGGGCCAGCACCGACCGCACGGCGGCCAGCGACCCGAGGCCGCCCTCGCCGGGGTACTGGCTCGCGGCCCGCCAGACCTCCCGCACGATGTCGGTGCCGTACCGCTCGCTGAGGTACTGCCACCAGGTCCAGTTGCCGTACTGCGTCACGCCGCGGCCGGTGTCGAACCGGTCGAGCGGCACCGTCGGACGCGCGAGGGAGCTCTGCGGGAGGTACTGCCGGTTGTCGTCGACGCCGTCGGCGACCTGCTCCTCCATCCAGGTCGCGGTGGACTCCAGCAGCCAGGGGTCCTCGCCGGCGTCGTAGTCGAACTGGATGGCGTGGAAGAACTCGTGGGCGGCCGTCACGGTGAGGCTGTCGATCGGCGCGGCCGAGAACTGGTCGGCGGAGAAGTCGTCGTCGAGCACGCAGTAGCCGCTGTAGCTGTTGCCGGTGCCGACGCGGTCCTGGGGCGCGCAGTAGCCGTAGATGCCCTGGCCGCCGACGTCCTTGAGGTAGACGTCGAAGCGCCCGTCGCCGCCGTTGCTCGCGCTCGCGCGGTCGCTGGCCGGTGGCCGGTACCCCAGGCGCTGCACCTCGGCGCGGCGCACGGCGTTCATCGTCGCGAGCGTGCGCCCGACCCAGGCGCGGCTCGGCGGGGCGTCGGCGCCGACGGTGACGTAGTGCAGGCAGAACCAGCGCCCGCACAGCCGGGTCTCCGGCGAGGAGTAGCCGTCGCCCTGCGGGTCGAGGAAGCCGTCGGTGGGCCGGGCGAGGTAGCGGTCGGCCTCGCGCCGCTCCGGGCCGGTGAGCGCCGAGCGGGTCAGGGCGAGGTCGCGCAGGGCGAGGGAGAGCCGGTCGGTGCGGTCGCGCACGGCAGCCGGGACGGCGCGCCGCGCGCTCCCGGCCCCGGCGGCGGGCGTCGTCAGCACCGCACGGACGCGGGCCAGCGCCTCGGTCGCGACTGCGCGCGCGGGATCGGTCCCGCCGACGGTCGGGCCGGGTGCCGCTCCCGCCGGGGCCACGAGCGCGACGACGCAGGTCGCGGAGGTGAGGAGCGCGGCGAGGCGGGGCGTCAGACGCATGCGCCCAGGGTGCCTCACCCCGGGGCCGTTCGCCGGCGCCGTCCGGGACGGTCGCGCTCGCGGTCAGGTGGCGGTCAGGTGGCGGTCAGGTGGCGGCCGGCGCCACGGGCTCCGGGGTCAGACCGCGCCGGCGATCTTCTCGATCAGCGCCGTGGTCGAGATCGCGGGGGTGCGCGGCAGGTAGACGACCTCGCACAGGTCGCGGAGGTCGTCGAAGCGGCCAGCCCAGTCGTCGCCCATGACGAGCACGTCGGCGCGGTGTCGCTCGACGTAGCTGCGCTTGAGCTCGAGGCTCTCCTCGAGGAAGACGGCGTCGACCGGCTTGAGGGCGGCGACGATCGCGAGCCGCTCGCCCTCGCTGAAGACCGGGTCGCGACCCTTCTTGCGCCGGTTGAGGGCATCGGCGGACACGCCGACGACCAGCCGGTCGCCGAGGGCGGCGGCGCGCTCGATGACCCGCAGGTGCCCGAGGTGGAAGACGTCGAAGGTGCCGAAGGTGATCACCGTGCGACCCGGCGGGCGCGTCGGGGTCGGGTCCGAGGACGGGGCGGGCATGCCCGCAGTCTCCCATCAGGTGGTTCGGGCTCCGCGGGGTGGGAGATGATCCCTCCCGATGACCACCAGCGCTCCGCCCGACGTCCCCCGGCCCTCCGACCCTCGTCCCGACGCGCCCGCGGAGCGGGACGCGGCCGCGCCGAGCGGCCCGGCGACCGCGGGCGACGCCGCCGCCGACGCGGTCCGTCGCCGGCAGCTGCGGCAGATGCGCGGGCTCGCGCTCGGCCTGCTGGTCTTCGCGGCGATCGTCTACGTCGCCACGCTCGGACGCGACGGCGTCTGGGGCTTCGTCAACGCCGGCGCCGAGGCCTCGATGGTCGGCGCGATGGCCGACTGGTTCGCCGTCACGGCGCTGTTCCGGCACCCGCTGGGGCTGCCGATCCCGCACACCGCGCTCATCCCGCGCCGCAAGGACGAGCTGGGTCGCGGCCTGCAGGACTTCGTGGGTGAGAACTTCCTGCAGGAGTCGATCATCCGCGAGCGGATGACCAGCGTCGGCGTCGCGGCCCGGGTGGGGCGCTGGCTGGAGCGGCCGGAGAACGCGCAGCGCGTCGTCGAGGAGGGCTCCGCCGTGCTCACCGCCGCGCTGCGCCGGGTCCGCGATGAGCACGTGCGCAGCCTGGTCGAGGACGCCCTGGTGCCGCGGTTCCGCGAGGAGCCGATCTCGCCGCTGCTGGGCAACCTGCTCGCCGAGGCGATGCGCGACGACCTGCACCACGGGCTGGTCGACCTCGCGCTGGAGGAGCTGCACGGCTGGCTGATCGACAACCCGGAGACGGTCACCGACGTGCTCGGCGAGCGCGCGCCCTGGTGGTCGCCGGTCAGCGTCAACGAGCGGGTCACCGCCCGGGTGCACCTCGAGCTGGTCCGCTGGGTCGGCGACATCCGCGACGAGCCCGACCACCGCGCGCGGCAGGCGCTCGACGGCCTCCTGCGCCAGCTGGCGCACGACCTGCGCGAGGACCCCGACACCCGCGAGCGCACGGAGCGGCTGAAGAACCGGCTGCTCGACCAGCCGCAGGTGCTCGGCACCTTCGTGTCGCTGTGGGACGCCCTGCGCCGCGCGCTGGTCGGCTCGCTGCAGGACCCCCACGGCGAGGTGCGCCGCCGTGCCCTCGTCGAGCTCTCCCGGTTCGCCGAGCGGCTGGGCGCGGACGCCGCGCTGCGCCAGCGGCTCGACGGACTCGCCGCGGACGCCGTGGTCTTCGCGGTCGACCGCTACGGGCGCGAGCTCACGTCGGTCATCACCAGCACCATCGAGCGATGGGACGGCCGCGAGGCCGCCGAGCGCATCGAGCTGCACGTCGGTCGCGATCTGCAGTTCATCCGCATCAACGGCACGATCGTGGGCGGCCTGGTCGGCGTGCTGATCCACGCGATCTCGGTCGTGCTGGGCTGAGCGGGCAGGATGGACCCCGTGTCCGAGCCTGCCGAGCCGTTCGACGTGCCGATCCGCGACGAGTCGATCCGGCTCGGCCAATTCCTCAAGCTCGCCAACCTGGTGGAGTCCGGCGCCGACGCCAAGGAGCTGATCGCCTCGGGTCGGGTCACGGTCAACGGCGAGGTCGAGCAGCGGCGCGGCCGCCAGCTGGTGCGCGGCGACGTCGCGGCGGTCGCCGGCGCCTCGGCCCGGGTGAGCGACGAGTCGGCCTACGACGACCTGCCCTGGTGATCCTGCTCCGGTGACCCTGCACCGCACCTGCGCGCCACCTGCCTGATCGATCGATCAACGGGAAGGGCGGGACGTCCCGCGGACCCGGGACCAAGGTCCCGAGTTCGTCCGCACTGCGGGATCAGGTCAAGCACGCGTCCTCAGCGCCGATGAGGGCCTCCGGAAGACGACGGTGCAGACGGATGCCGTCGAGTCGCTCAGGGGGGTGCGATGGGACAGGTGAAGGTGACGTGGACGGTGGGTCGTCGGCTGGCGGCGATCGCCGCCACCGGCGTGCTGGCGGCCTCGGTGATCGGCCTCGCGGCCGAGCGGAGCGCCGGCGCGATCGACCGTGACAACCAGGCGGCCTCCGCCATCGCCGAGGGACGCACGCTGATGACCGCGGTCGAGGCCTCCTCGGCTCGCGTGCAGGCGGCCGCCTACCAGGCGCTGGTCGGCGACGCGTCGGGCGCGCAGGCGGCCGCGGAGGCCGACATCGCGCAGGCGCGGGGCTCGCTCGCCGACCTCCAGCGACTCCCGCTGGACGAGCACAACACCGGCCAGGCCGCCGACATCGCCGCCTCCTTCGACCGCGTCGAGAAGTCGATGGGGACCTTCCTCCAGCTGGCGCGCGAGGACCGCGCGGCGGCGCGTCGCGAGCTGCCGGCCGTGGAGGGAGCGATCAGTCGGCTCGACGAGCAGATCAAGGGATCGCTCGACGACTTCGCGATGGACCGCAGCACCTCCCAGGCGTCGCTCGACGCCACGATCGCGCACCTGTCGATGACGGTGCTCGTCGTCGGCGGCCTCGCCCTGGCGGTGCTGATCGCGCTGGCGTGGCTGATCACCCGCAGCATCACGCGTCCGCTCGGCGCGATCGCGACCTCGCTGCGTCGCTTCTCCGAGGGCGACCTCAGCCAGCGCGTCCCCGAGCGCTCCTCCGCCGAGCTCGGCGAGCTGGAGCGCTCGATCAACTCCTCGATGGCCTCGGTGGCCGACGTCGTCTCCACCGTGATGAGCTCCAGCGAGCTGGTGGCGACCGCGTCGGGCCAGCTCTCGTCGTCCTCCACCCAGATCGCCGCCGGCGCCGAGGAGACCGCCACCCAGGCCGCGGTGGTCTCGGACGCGGCGAACGAGGTCTCGCGCAACGTCACCACCATCTCCGACGGCTCGGAGCAGATGAGCGCCGCGATCCTCGAGATCGCCCAGTCGGCCAACGAGGCCGCCCGGGTCGCCAGCGACGCCGTGACCGTCGTCCAGCGCACCCACGACCAGGTCGGACGCCTCGGCACCGCGAGCCAGGAGATCGGCAACGTGGTCAAGGTGATCACCTCGATCGCGGAGCAGACCAACCTCCTCGCGCTCAACGCCACCATCGAGGCGGCCCGCGCTGGCGACCTCGGCAAGGGCTTCGCTGTCGTCGCGGGCGAGGTCAAGGACCTCGCGCAGTCCACCGGCCGCGCCACCGAGGACATCTCGGCCCGGGTCGAGGCGATCCAGGGGGAGACGCAGGCCGCGATGGCCGCGATGGCGGAGATCCTCGACACGATCGTGGCGATCAACGACCACCAGATGACGATCGCCGCCGCCGTCGAGGAGCAGACGGCCACGACCAACGAGATCAACCGGATCATCAACGCCGCCAGCGCGGGCGCGGGCGAGATCGCGCACAACGTGTCCGGCGTGGCCACCGCGACGTCCATGACGACCCAGGCGGTCGCCCAGAACCTCGACGCCGCGGAGGAGCTGGCCCGGATGGCCGAGAAGCTGCGCGCCGAGGTCCTCCACTTCCGCTTCTGACCCCGGCCGACCACAGACAGGCGTACCCGCCCATGACGGAGCTCTCGCTCGACCTCACCTTCCTGCGCGACCTGGTGCGCCGCGAGAGCGGCATCGTGCTGGAGTCCGGCAAGGACTACCTCGTCAGCTCGCGGGTCACGCCGGTGGCCCACGACCTCGGCTACCGGGGTCTCTCCGACCTCGTCCGCGACCTGCGCCACCACCCGGCGGCGCGCACGACCTCGCGGGTCGTCGAGGCGCTGACCACCAACGAGACGCTGTGGTTCCGCGACCTCGAGCCGTTCGCGGCGCTGCGCCGGGTGATCCTGCCGGAGCTGGTGCGGGCCCGTCCGGCTCGCCGCGTCCGGCTCTGGAGCGCGGCCTGCTCGTCGGGCCAGGAGCCGTACAGCGCCCTCATGACCGCCTTCGAGACGCCGGACATGATGGGCATCGCCGTGCAGATGCTCGCCACCGACCTGAGCGCCGCCATGGTCGAGCGCACCCGCGAGGGCCGCTACAGCCGGGTCGAGGTCGCGCGTGGTCTGGGACGCGAGCGGCTGATGCGCTGGTTCGTCGCCGACGGCGAGCACTGGCGCGCCGGGCCGGAGCTCACGGCTGCGCTGAGCGCCAAGGTCGTCAACCTGACGCGTCCGCTCCCGGTGGCCGAGCAGCAGGACGTGATCCTGCTGCGCAACGTCCTGATCTACTTCGACGTCGAGACCAAGCGCGAGGTGCTGCGCCGCATGCGCCGCGTCCTGGCGCCCGACGGGTACCTCATGCTCGGGGCCACGGAGTCGACCGTCGGGCTGGACGACGCGTGGCGTCCGGTCGCGGGGCTGCCGGGGGTGTACCGGCCCGGCTGACCGGCCGGTCCGAGCCGCGCCTCGACCCGATCACCGCCTCACCCGATCGGCGGCCGCTGGGTCGCGTCGGCGTGGCTAGGTTCGCCGCATGGGTCACGATCTCGAGCTCCCCGCCCCGGCCGGCACCGCCGAGGCCTACGTCGCCGGCGCCGAGGGCGATCCCGGCGTCCTGCTGTTCGTCGACGCGATCGGCCTGCGCCCGCAGACCCGCGCGATGGCCGACCGGATCGCGGGCTGGGGCTACCGCGTCCTCGCACCCCATCCGTTCTACCGCTCCGGCACCGCCGCGGAGCTCGCGCCGCAGGGCGATCTACGCGAGGCCGGCGCCCGCGAGGCGTTCTTCGCCGGCGGCGTGATGGACCTGGTCGCCGGTCTCACGCCCGAGCTCTCCGACGCCGACGCGGACGCCTGGCTGGAGGCGCTGACCGGCTCCGTCGGCGCTCGCGGGCCGGTCGGGGTCACGGGCTACTGCTTCGGCGCGCGCCTCGCGACCCGGGTCGCCGGTCGCCACCCCGACGTCGTCGCGGCCGTGGGCGGCTTCCACGGCGGCGGCCTCGTCGTCGATGGTCCCGACAGCCCGCACCTGCAGATCGCCGCCGCGACGGCGGCCTTCGTCTACGGTCACGCCGACCAGGACGCCTCCATGCCCCCCGAGGCGGTCGCGACGCTCGAGCGCGAGCTGACGGCGTCCTCCGAGCGCACCGGCCGGCCGCACCGCAACGAGATCTACCCCGGTGCGCAGCACGGCTACACGATGGCCGACACGTCCATGTACGACGAGGCGTCCGCGGAGCGCCACTTCACCGAGCTGCGGGCGCTGCTGGACGGCGCGCTACGCGCCTGAGCCGACGCCGCCCACCCCGGCAGGTGGAGGCCGTGGGCTCGCGGATGGGTAGGCAGGGAGCATGACCCCGAACTCCGCTTCCCTCGCCTACACCACGCCCGGCCTCGAGCAGGCCGACGCCGAGCGCGTCGTCGCGCTCCTGCAGGAGCGGCTCGTCGCCGCCAACGACCTGCACCTGACCCTCAAGCACGTGCACTGGAACGTCGTGGGCCCGCACTTCATCGCGGTCCACGAGATGATCGACCCCCAGGTCGAGGTCGTCCGCGGCTTCGCCGACGACCTCGCCGAGCGCATCGCGACCCTCGGCGGCTCGCCGAAGGGCACCCCCGGCGCGATCGTCGAGGGCCGCAGCTGGGACGAGTACAGCATCGGCCGCGCCACCACCCAGGAGCACCTGGGTGCGCTCGACGTCGTCTACCAGGGCCTGATCACCAGCTACCGGGCCGGCATCAAGGAGCTCGAGGAGCTCGACCCGGTCACCCAGGACATGTTCATCGCCCAGACCGAGCAGCTCGAGCTGTTCCACTGGTTCATCCGGGCCCACCTGGAGGACAAGGGCGGCCACCTGAGCACCGAGGGCGCGACCTCGGAGACCCAGGCCGCGGCCCAGGCCTCCGACGGCTGAGCCCTCCGAGGGCTGACGCCGGGCCCGCCGGCGGTCGCGGTCAGTCGATCACAGGCAGGTCGCCGGCGCTGCCGGTGAACGAGGGGGTGCGCTTGCCGAGGAAGGCGGCCACCCCCTCCTTGCCGTCGCCGATTGAGGTCCAGTACATCGCCAGCGAGTCGGTCAGGTGCGCCTCGAGCGGGTGGTGAGCGCCGCTGTTGCGGTAGAGCAGCTGCTTGGCCAGGCCCAGCGCGACCGGCGAGCGGTCGCGGACGAACGAGCGGGCCAGCTCCAGAGCGGCGGGCAGCAGCGCGTCGGGCTCGTGCACCGAGCGGACGAGACGTCCCTCGTGCGCCTGCTCGGCGGTGAGGATGTCGGCGGAGTAGACCCACTCCAGCGCCTGCGAGATGCCGACGATGCGCGGCAGGAAGTACGACGAGCAGGCCTCCGGGACGATGCCGAGCCGACCGAAGACGAAGCCGATGCGGGCCTTGGTCGAGGCCAGACGCAGGTCCATCGCCAGCGTCATCGTGGCGCCGATGCCGACGGCGGGGCCGTTGATCGCTGCGATCACGGGCTTGGGCAGCGCGTGGATCGCCAGCGTCACCTTGCCTCCGGTGTCGCGCAGGCCGGTCTGGTACGGCTCCTCGTCGTAGTGGGCGCGGAACTCCTCCGGCGTGGGGGAGAGGGTCTCGTCGAGGCCGAAGACGTTGCCCTCGGCCGAGAGGTCCATGCCGGCGCAGAACGCCCGGCCCTCGCCGGTGACGACGACGGCGCGGACGGCGTCGTCGCGGGCGTCGGTGAGGAAGAACCGCTCGAGCTCCTCGGCCATCGTCAGGTCGAACGCGTTCAGCGCGTCGGGCCGGCTGAGGGTGAGCAGCGCGACGCCGTCGGCATCGATCTCGACCCGGAGCGTCGTGTAGTCGGTGGTGGTGCCGGGGGTGGTCATCCGGTGATCGCCTTCGGTAGTCCGGTGGGGGAGCAGAGGTCCTTGCCGATGCTCGCGGTGTCGTCGTCGATGATCGCCTGGAACATCCGCTTCGAGCGGTCGGGGTCCCAGTGCACGGCCAGGTCGCTGATCGGCACGCCGCAGGTGAGGCCCTTCGAGCCGTTGACGCTGTTCATCGCCATGGCCCACATCGCGGCGCGGGGCGCGCTCATGCCCTTGCCGACGGCGAAGGCCGACGGCGCGGCGTTGACGACGCTCCAGTAGCGGAACGGGTTGATGAACGTCCACGGCGAGAGCACCTTCTTGCCGACCGCGGAGACCACCTCGCGCTGGTGCTTGGCGCGGGTGATGTCGCCGAAGCGCGGGTCGGAGTGCCGCGAGCGGGCGTAGCCCAGGGCGACGCGGCCGTCGGCCTCCTGGCAGCCCTTCTTGATCTTCAGGCCTGCCAGCGGGTCGTCGATCGCGAACTCGGGGCAGATGGTGATGCCGCCGACCGCGTTGACGACGTCGACGAGGCCGCCGAGCCCGACCTCGACGTAGTCGTCGATGCGGATGCCGGTGTCCTGCTCGATCGTCTTGACCAGCAGCTGCGGCCCGCCGTACGCGAAGGCGGCGTTGATCTTGGTGGTGCCGTACCCGGGGATGTCGACGAGCGAGTCGCGCGGGATCGACATCAGCAGGTTCGGCCCCGAGCCGGTGTGCAGCAGCATGATCGTGTCGGTGCGCTGGCCCTCGGCGTTGCCGGTGCGGTACTCGCGACGCTGGGCCTTCGTCAGGTTCCCGCGGGAGTCGCTGCCCACGAGCAGGTAGGTGGTGCCGGGCTGGTCGGCGGGGCGGTCGCCGTCGGGCTCGAAGGCGACGGAGTCGACCTTGTTCCACACGATGATCGGCACGGCCACGAGGTACACGACCCACAGCGCGAGCAGCGCGACGAGGTAGCGGGGTCGGAAGCGCAGCCGGGGTCGGCGGCGGGGGGCGCCGTAGGTGGTCCCGCGACCGCCCGGGCCGCTCGGTCCGCCGGGGCCGCCCGGGGTCGGCGCCGGGGTCGGCGCCAGGGCCTCGCGCGGAGCCGACGACGGGGCACTGGGACGCCCGCCGTCCCGCGGGACGGTCGGCATCATCCGGGTGGCGTCGGGGCTCTGCGGGGACGGCCTCTCGCCCTGGCCCCCGTAGAGCCAGCCGAAGCCGCCGTCCCGACCGTCGGGTCGCTCAGGCACCCTCGGAGGCTACCGTGCGGGCATGAGCGACCTCGTCGTGCCGCGCCACCCGACCTCCTACGCGCGCGTCTCCCTGGCCGTCCTGACCTCCCGCGCCCAGACGAACCTGCTGGGCAACGTGCACGGAGGTGAGATCGTCAAGCTGGCCGACTCCACGGCCGGTGCCGTCGCCCAGCGGCACTCCGGCGGCCCCGCCGTCACGGCCGCGCTGGACGAGATGGTCTTCCTGCGTCCGGTGCACGTCGGCGACATCGTGCGCACCGACGCCCAGGTCAACTGGGTCGGGCGCTCGAGCATGGAGATCGGCGTCAAGGTCGAGGCGCAGCCGTGGAACGACCCGTCGGAGACGGCGCTGCACGTGGCCACCGCCTACTTCGTCTTCGTGGCCATCGACTCCGACGGCGGGCCGCGCCCGGTGCCGGGGCTGATCCTGGAGACCGACGACGACCGCCGCCGGCACCGCGAGGCCGAGATCCGGCGGGCGCACCGCATGGCCCGGATCGCCGAGATCGAGTCCGGGCGGGCCTGAGCCCGGCCGCCCCGGCCGTCGCGGGCCGCGGGTGGCACGCGCTCGTGACCGATCGGCGGGCGCGTCGCGACGTCTGTGACGTCTGTGACTGGTGATACTGCTGTGCATGCCGCCCGCCGCTTCCCCGGGGTCGACCGCTGCTCGCCGCGTCCCGATGCGCCCGTCGATCGACCCGCCCCGCACCCCGGTGGCCGAGCGGGCCGCCCGCATCCGCTTCCGTCGCGCGCTGGCGCTGATGGCGATGACCCTCGTCGTCCCCGGCTCGGCGCAGCTGGTGGCCGGCAGCCGCCGCGTCGGCCGGATCGCGCTGCGCACGTGGCTGGCGCTGATCGTCGTGGCGCTCGTCTCCGCGATCGCGCTGGCGATCGACCCCGAGCTCGGCCTGCGGCTGGCCTTCGCGCCCGGCCTGCTCCTGCTCCTGCGTCTGGGCCTGGTGGCGCTCGCGCTCGGCTGGGCCTTCCTCATCGTCGACGCCTGGCGGCTCGGCCAGCCGCTGACCCTCAGCCTCGGTCACCGGCGCGCGGTCGTCGGGGTCAACGGCGTGCTCTGCTTCGGCGTCGCGGGCACGCTGCTCTTCGGCGCGCACCTGGTGAACGTCCAGCGCGACCTCGTGCTGACGCTCTCGGGCGACGGCGTCGTCTCCGACGCCCACGACGGCCGCTACAACGTGCTGCTCATCGGCGGCGACTCCGGCCCCGACCGCTGGGGCCTGCGGCCCGACTCGATGACGGTGGCCTCGATCGACGCCTCCACGGGCCGCACCGTGCTCATCTCGATGCCGCGCAACCTCAAGAACTTCACCTTCCCCGCCGGCTCGGTGATGGCCCGCCAGTTCCCGAAGGGCTTCGACGCCGACTACCTCAACGGCGTCAACACCTGGGCCCAGGACCACAAGGAGCTGTTCCCGGGTGACAAGGACCCCGGCATGACCGCCACCATCTCGGCGATCGAGGGCGTCACCGACCTGAAGATCAACTACTGGGCGATGGTCAACCTGCGCGGCTTCAGCGACCTCGTCGACGCCGTCGGCGGCGTGACGCTGAACGTCCGCACGCCGATCCCGATCGGCGGCATCGGCAGCAAGGTCTACGGCTACGTGCCGGCCGGCACGCACCGGCTCACCGGCCACCAGGCCCTCTGGTACGCCCGCTCGCGCGCCGACTCCGACGACTACTCGCGCATGGCCCGGCAGAAGTGCGTGCTCAACGCGATGCTGCAGCAGATCAGCCCGCAGTCGGCGATCGCGCACTTCTCCAAGATCGCCGACGCCTCGGCCGCGCTGATCTCCACCGACCTCCCGGCCTCGCAGTTCGGCACCTTCGCCGCTCTCGCCCTGAAGGCCCGCGGTCAGCGCATCTCGACGCTCTCCCTCGTGCCGCCGCTGATCAACACGGGCGCGCCCGACATGGACCTCGTGCACCGCAAGGTCGCCGAGGCGATCGCCAAGGCCGAGGGCGACGCGCCCGTCGTCCAGGCGGGCGGCGCAGGCTCCGGCTCGGGCGGGGGCTCGAAGCCCAAGCCCCGGCCGTCGGACCAGCCGATCACCGGCGGCTCGGTCGGCACGCTCAAGACGGGCTACGTGGCCAACCAGGCCGACGACCTCGGCTCCGCCTGCTGAGCCGAGGCCGTCCCGGCGTCAGTCGTCCTCGCGCCGCAGCCAGATCGTCGCGAGCGGGGGCAGCACGACGTCGGCGTGCGCGGGCTGGCCCGACCACGCGCCCTCGACCGCCTGCACGGCGCCCAGGTTGCCGACGCCGGAGCCGGTGTAGCCCTCGGCGTCGGTGTTGAGCACCTCGCGCCACCGGCCGGCCGACGGCAGGCCGAGCCGGTACCCGTGGTGCGGCACCGCGGCGAAGTTCGCCACGCACACCAGGTCGGACGCCGCGCCGCCGTCGGGGGCGTCACCGCGCCGGATGAACGAGAAGACCGTGTGGCCGGCGTCGTTGGCGTCGATCCAGGCGAAGCCGGACGGGTCGGCGTCGCGGCTCCACAGCGCGGGGGTCTCGCGGTAGGCGGCGTTGAGGTCGCGGACGACGTCGTGCACGCCGCGGTGCTCGGGGTGGTCGAGCAGCCACCAGTCGAGCTCGCGCGACTCCGCCCACTCCGACTCCTGACCCAGCTCGCCGCCCATGAAGAGCAGCTGCTTGCCGGGGTGCGCCCACATGAACGCCAGGTAGGCGCGCAGGTTGGCCAGCTGCTGCCAGCGGTCGCCCGGCATCTTGCGCAGCAGCGAGCCCTTGCCGTGGACGACCTCGTCGTGGCTGAGCGGCAGCACGTAGTTCTCGCTGAAGGCGTAGACGAGCGCGAACGTCAGCTCGCCGTGGTGGTACGAGCGGTGGATCGGGTCGCGGGCCAGGTAGCCCAGCGAGTCGTGCATCCAGCCCATGTTCCACTTGAAGCCGAAGCCGAGACCCTCGGCCGAGGTGGGCCGGGTGACGCCGGGCCACGAGGTGGACTCCTCGGCGATCGTGGTGATGCCCGGCACCCGCTTGTAGACGGTGGCGTTCATCTCCTGCAGGAACTGCACCGCCTCGAGGTTCTCGTGGCCGCCGTGCACGTTGGGCGTCCACTCGCCGTCCTTGCGGGCGTAGTCGAGGTAGAGCATCGAGGCGACGCCGTCGACCCGCAGGCCGTCGACGTGGAACTCCTCGAGCCAGAACAGCGCGTTGGCGTAGAGGAAGTTGCGCACCTCGGCGCGGCCGAAGTCGAAGATGTAGGAGCCCCACTCGGGGTGCCAGCCGCGCTGCGGGTCGGGGCTCTCGTAGAGCGCCGTGCCGTCGAAGCGGGCCAGCGCCCACTCGTCGGTGGCGAAGTGGCCGGGCACCCAGTCGAGGATCACGCCGATCCCGGCCTGGTGCAGCCGGTCGATCAGCAGTCGCAGGCCGTCGGGGTCGCCGAACCGGCTGTCGGCGGCGAAGTACGACGTCACGTGGTAGCCCCACGAGCCGCCGAACGGGTGCTGCATCACCGGCATCAGCTCGACGTGGGTGAAGCCCAGGTCGGCGAGGTAGGCGACGAGGTCGTCGGCCAGGCGCTCCCAGTCCCACAGGGTGCCGTCGGGGTGGCGCCGCCACGAGGCGAGGTGCATCTCGTAGACGCTCATCGGCGCCGCCACCGGCTGCCGCTCCGCGCGGGCGGCCATCCAGGCGTCGTCGCCCCACGTGTAGGCGGACTCGAAGACCCGCGACGCGGTGCGCGGCGGCACCTCGGCCCAGGTGGCCATGGGGTCGGCCTTCTCGCGCCAGGTGCCGTCGGCACCGAGCACGGCGTACTTGTAGGAGGCGCCGCTGCCGACGCCGGGCACGAAGAGCTCCCAGACGCCGGACGTGCCGAGCTGGCGCATCGGGTGTTCGCGGCCGTCCCAGGAGTTGAAGTCGCCCTTGAGCCGCACGGCGCGGGCGCGCGGCGCCCAGACGGCGAACGAGGTGCCGGAGACCGTGCCGGTCGGGGAGTCGTAGTGGTGCACCCGGGCGCCGAGCACCTGCCAGAGCAGCTCGTGGCGGCCCTCGTTGATCAGGTGCAGGTCGACCTCGCCGAGGGTCGGCAGGAAGCGGTACGGGTCGTCGACCGGCGCGGTGTCCTCGATCGCCTCGTCGCCGTAGACGACGGCCAGGCGGTAGTCGGGCACGTCGGCGACCGGGAGCACGCCGGCCCACACGCCGCCGTGCTCGTGCTCGAGGTCGACGACGCCGAAGTCGCCGCGGGCCTGCACCCGTGCGGCGAGCGGACGCAGCACGCGCAGCGTGACGCCGCCGTCGTGGGGGTGCGGGCCGAGCAGGGCGTGCGGGTGGCCGTGCTCGCCGCGCACGAGCTGGTCGAGCTCGGCGGTCGGCACGGGCAGGATCGACGGGTCCGGGGTGGCGGGCGTCCGGCTGGGCATCAGGCGGCTCCGATCTCCGCGACGGCACGCAGCGGGATGGCGACCCAGTCGGGCCGGTTGCGGGACTCGTAGACGGTCTCGTAGACGGCCTTGTCGGCCAGGTAGGCGTCGAGCAGCACGCGGGCGTCGACGTCGAGCTCGCCGCCGGCGTAGGCGGCGAGGAAGTGGTTGCGGTTGCGGTGCGCCCACTCGGCCGCCCGCTCGTCGAGCATGGCGGCGTCCTCGGGGTGGTCGAGGGCGAGGTCGCGGCCCACGACACGCGGCGCGTAGTCGAAGGAGCGCAGCATGCCGGCGACGTCGCGCCAGCGGCTGGCCGGCCGCACCCGCTCCGCCCGGGGCGCGGACGGCTCGCCCTCGAAGTCGACGATCTTCCAGCCGCGCGAGGTGCGCAGCGTCTGCCCGAGGTGGAGGTCGCCGTGCACGCGCTGCACCTCGACGTCGGCGAGCGCGGCCACGCGTCCGTAGACGGCCTCGAGACCCTCGACGTGCGGGGCGAGCTCCGGCACCGCGGCGGCCGCCTCGTGCAGGCGTCGGGTCATGTCGGCCGCCAGGGCCGCGGCGCCCTCGGCGTCGAGCCGCTGGGCGGGGAACCGCTCGGCGAGCAGGTCGTGCACGGCGCGGACGGCCTCGCCGAGTCGCGTCGCCTCGCCGGCGAAGTCGCCGCCGGCCTCCCGGGCATGCACCTCGCCGGCGGCGATGTCGCGCAGGTCGAGCGGCTGGGTGAAGGTCTGGGAGAACAGGTCGCGGACGCTGCCCAGCGCGAGCTCCCAGCCGTCGGACGCGGTGCGCAGGAACTGCTGGAGCATCGCGAGCTGGAGCACGTCGTCCTGCCCGGCGTCGGCGCGCGTCTCGGTCCAGCCGTACAGCGACGCGACGTGCGTCGACTCCGCCCGGGTGAGCACCTCGTGCACCTCGACGTCGGGGTTGAGGCCGGCGCCGACCTGGCGGAACACCTTGAGCACGGAGTCCTCGCCGAAGAACACCGAGGAGTTGGACTGCTCGCCGCTGAAGAGGCTGGCCGGGGCGTCGAGGTCGAGGTCGTGGCCGGGCAGCCGGTGGAAGGCCAGCCCCGCGTCGCTCGAGGGGCCGCCGCCGGCGGCGTCGAACGCCCGCAGCCAGCGGCCCATCGCCCGCCGGTCGTGCAGCGCGTCGTAGGCGTGGACCTCGCCGGTGATCGCGGCGTCGAGGGCCCCGGACTCCGTCCACACGCCGATCAGGGCGTGCTCGAGCGTCGGCTCGGGCTGCCGGTGCAGCGAGAGCGGCACCTGGTAGTCGGCACGGCCGCCCACCGCGTCGTCGAAGAGCACCTCGACGAGCAGCACGACGACGGCCGGGTCGGCGGCGGGGTCGCCGATCGTCCCGAGGCGGCGCACGGCGCCGATCGAGAACGCGCGGCCCTTGCCCGCGAACCAGCGGGTGCGGACGAGGTAGTCGGCCAGCAGGCCGTGGTCGAGGTGCGTGACGGCGTCGGGGGTGGTCGCGGGGGTGTTCGCGGGATGGTGGGGGTCGCTCACAGCTGGGGTCCCTCCTCGGTGGCGGCGGTCGGGCTGGGCGCGGTGAGCCGGAACCAGTAGAAGCCGTAGCCGGCGAGCGTCAGCAGGTAGGGACGGTCCCCGATCTCGGGGAACCGCACACCTCCGAGCAGCTCGACGGGGCGTCGTCCGACGAAGCGCCGCAGGTCGAGCTCGACCGGCTGCGGGAACGGGCTGAGGTTGTTGACGCAGAGGATGACGTCCTCGGTGCCGTCCGCGGCCGCGTGCTCGCGGACGAACGACAGCACGGCGCCGTTGGAGCCGCCGAGATCCTGGAAGGAGCCGAGGCCGAAGGCCGGGTGGTGGCGCCGGGCGTGCAGCATCCGCCGCGTCCAGTGCAGCAGCGACGAGGGGTTCTCCATCTGCGCCTCGACGTTGACCGCCGCGTACCCGAAGACGGGGTCCTGGATGAGCGGCAGGTCGAGGCGCCCCGGCGTGGCGGAGGAGAAGCCGGCGTTGCGGTCGGGCGTCCACTGCATCGGCGTGCGGACGCCGTCGCGGTCGCCGAGCCAGATGTTGTCGCCCATGCCGATCTCGTCGCCGTAGTAGAGCACCGGCGAGCCGGGCAGCGAGAGCAGCAGCGCGTTGAACAGCTCGATCTGGTTGACGTCGTTGTCGAGCAGCGGGGCCAGCCGCCGGCGGATGCCGATGTTGGCCTTCATGCGGGGGTCCTTGGCGTACTCGTTCCACATGTAGTCGCGGTCCTCGTCGCTGACCATCTCGAGCGTCAGCTCGTCGTGGTTGCGCAGGAAGATGCCCCACTGGCAGGAGTCCGGGATGGCGGGCGTCTGCTCGAGGATCTCCGAGATCGGGAACCGCGACTGCCGCCGCACCGCCATGAAGATGCGCGGCATGACGGGGAAGTGGAAGGCCATGTGGCACTCGTCGCCGCCGACCTCGTAGTCGCCGAAGTACTCCACGACGTCGGCCGGCCACTGGTTGGCCTCGCACAGCAGCACGCGGCCGGGGTAGTGCTCGTCGACGAACGCGCGCACCCGCTTGAGGAACGCGTGGGTCTCGGGGAGGTTCTCGCCGTTGGTGCCCTCGCGCTCGAAGAGGTACGGCACGGCGTCGAGCCGGAAGCCGTCCATGCCGAGGTCGAGCCAGAAGGCCATCGCCTCGATCATCGCGTCGCCAACGGCCGGGTTGTCGAAGTTGAGGTCGGGCTGGTGGGAGAAGAACCGGTGCCAGAAGTACTGCTGGCGCACGGGATCCCAGGTCCAGTTGGACGGCTCGGTGTCGACGAAGATGATCCGCGCGTCCTGGTACTTCTCGTCGGTGTCGCTCCACACGTAGAAGTCGCCGTAGGGCCCGTCGGGGTCGGTGCGGCTGGCCTGGAACCACGGGTGCTGGTCGCTGGTGTGGTTCATGACGAAGTCGATGATCACGCGGATGCCGCGCCGGTGCGCCTCGTCGAGGAACTCGCGGAAGTCCTCGATCGTGCCGACGGCCGGCAGCACTCCGGTGTAGTCGGCGACGTCGTAGCCGCCGTCGCGCAGCGGGGAGGGGAAGAACGGCGGGATCCACAGGCAGTCGACGCCCAGCCAGGCCAGGTAGTCGAGCTTCTCGATCAGGCCGCGGAAGTCGCCGGTGCCGTCGCCGTTGGAGTCGCGGAAGGAGCGGACGAGCACCTCGTAGAACACCGCGGTCTTGAACCACTCGGCGTCGGCGTGGTTCGCGTGCTCGACCTCGCGGGCGGGCTCCGGGGACGGGCCGGGCTCGAGGCCCTCCACCAGCGACGGGTCGCTCTCGGGGCGCAGCTCGCCGGGCTCGGCGTCGGCGGCGGCTGCGGCGGCGGGGGAGTCGTTCACGGGGCGGTCCTCCTGACCGAGAGGATGTGGGCGGGCTCGTGGTGCGGGTCGAGGCGCACGTAGTCGTGCTCGCCCCAGGTCCAGTCCTGGCCGGTCACCTCGTCGTGGACGACGAACGACTCGCCCCAGTCGAGGCCGAGGCCCGCGAGGTCGAGGTGCACGGTGGTCTCGCGGGTGCCGTGCGGGTCGAGATTGAGCACGACGATGACGCGGTCCTCGCCCTCGCGCTTGGAGTAGACGAGCACCTGCTCGTCGTCGCTGCGGTGGAGCGTCACGTTGCGCAGGCGCTGCAGGGCCGGGTGCCGGCGCCGCACCTCGTTGAGCATCGTCAGGTAGGGCGCCAGCGTGCGGTCCTCGCGCTCGGCGGCGGCCCAGTCGCGCGGCCGCAGCTGGTACTTCTCGGAGTCGAGGTACTCCTCGCTGCCGGGCTTCACCGCGACGTGCTCGTAGAGCTCGTAGCCGGCGTAGACGCCCCAGGTGGGGGAGGAGGTCGCGGCCAGCGCCGCCCGCACCTTGAACGCCGCCGGACCGCCGTACTGCAGGTAGGCGTGGAGGATGTCGGGGGTGTTGACGAAGAAGTTGGGCCGCATGAGGTGGTCGGTCTCCGACGACAGCTCGCGCAGGTAGTCCTCGATCTCGCCCTTGGCGGTGCGCCAGGTGAAGTACGTGTACGACTGGTGGAAGCCCACCGAGCCGAGCGCGCGCATCATCGCGGGCCGGGTGAAGGCCTCGGCGAGGAACAGCACGTCGGGGTCGGTGCGGCGCACCTCGCCGAGCAGCCACTCCCAGAAGTCCAGGGGCTTGGTGTGGGGGTTGTCGACGCGGAAGATCCGCACGCCGTGGTCCATCCAGTGCCGCACCACCCGCAGCATCTCCGCACGGACGCCCTCGGGGTCGTTGTCGAAGTTGATCGGGTAGATGTCCTGGTACTTCTTCGGCGGGTTCTCCGCGTACGCCACCGAGCCGTCGGCGCGGGTGGTGAAGAACTCGGGGTGCGAGGTGACCCATGGGTGGTCGGGGGCCGCCTGCAGCGCGAGGTCGAGCGCCACCTCCAGGCCCAGCTCGCCCGCGCGGGCGACGAAGGCGTCGAAGTCCTCCAGCGTGCCCAGGTCGGGGTGGATCGCGTCGTGGCCGCCGTCCTTGGAGCCGATCGCCCACGGCGAGCCGACGTCGTGGGGTCCGGGGGTCAGGGTGTTGTTCGGCCCCTTGCGGTTGACCTCGCCGATCGGGTGGATCGGCGGCAGGTAGACGACGTCGAAGCCCATCGCGGCCACGGCGTCGAGCCGCTGGGCGGCGGTGCGGAAGGTGCCGCTGCGCAGCACGCCGTCGGCGTCCGGCGCGGCGCCCTCCGAGCGCGGGAAGAGCTCGTACCAGCTGCCGAAGAGCGCGCGCGGGCGGTCGGCGAAGAGCGGGAACGGGCCCTCGACGGTGAGCAGCTCGCGCAGCGGGTGCTCGCGCAGGACGCGGGTCATCGCGTCGTCCTCGAGCACCGCCAGGCGGGCCGCGGGCGGACGTCGTCGGTCACCGCAGGCCTTGATGCCGGCGTCGAGCAGCGCCCGGGCCCCGGCGGCGTCGGGGGCGGAGACGGGGAGGGCGTCGCGCACCCGCTGCAGCAGCAGCGCGCCCTCGGCGAACATCAGCTCCACGTCGATCGCCGCGGGGATCTTCACCCCGGCCGCGTGCTGCCAGGTGGCCAGCGGGTCGCTCCAGGCGTGCACCTCGAAGGACCACGCGCCCTCGACGTCCGGCACCACCCACGCCCGCAGGAGGTCGGGCACGTCGGGCACCGGCGTCATCCGCACGGGCGGACGGCGGGTGCCGTCGGGGGCGACGAGCACGGCCTCGGCGCCGAGCCGGTCGTGGCCCTCGCGGAAGACGGTGGCCGTGATCGGCAGCGGCTCCCCGACGGTGGCCTTCGCGGGGCGCAGCGGCGAGGCCTGCCGACCCGGTGCGCCGACCTGGGCGGAGGCCCCGGGGTCGACGAGCGGCATGACGTCCATGACGGGGATGCGACCGACCATGCGCCCACCCAACCGGCCCGCAGGCCCGCAGGCAAGCCGCCGCGGGGGTGGTCGGCGCGGGGTCTGCGGAGGGGTGGTGGCCCGGCTGGTTCAGACCATCGGCGCTCCGCGGAGCCGCTACGCCCGGAAGGGTTGGAACGATCAAAGTTCTGCACTAGCGTCGCGCCGTGCGTGCCATCCGTCGCTTCACCGTCCGTCCCGTCCTGCCGCCCGCGCTGGCCGCGCTGGGCACCCTCGCCGCGAACCTGCGCTGGTCGTGGCACCCGCCGACGCAGGACGTCTTCGCCGCCGTCGACCCGGCCCTGTGGGAGAGCACCGGCCACGATCCGGTGCGGCTGCTGGGCGCGGTCTCGCGCGACCGGCTCGAGGCGCTCGCCGCCGACGAGGCGTTCCTCGCCCGCCTCGGCGCCGCCGCCGACGACCTCGACCGCTACCTCGGCTCGCAGCGCTGGTTCCAGCAGCGCGTCGGTGACGACGGCCCGCGGACGGTCGCCTACTTCTCGCCCGAGTTCGGCATCACCGCCGTGCTCCCGCAGTACTCCGGTGGCCTCGGCATCCTCGCCGGCGACCACCTCAAGAGCGCCAGCGACCTCGGCGTCCCGATCATCGGCGTCGGTCTGCTCTACCGGCACGGCTACTTCCGCCAGGCCCTCTCCCGCGAGGGCTGGCAGCAGGAGACCTACCCGGTGCTCGATCCCGACGAGCTGCCGATCTCGCTGCTGCGCGAGCCGTCCGGGGAGCGCGCCACGATCTCCATCGCGATGCCCGGCGGCCCCGACCTGGTGGCCCGCATCTGGGTCGCGTCGGTCGGACGCGTGCCGCTGCTGATGCTCGACACCGACGTCGAGGGCAACCCCCAGGCCTACGTCGACGTCACCGACCGGCTCTACGGCGGCACGTCGGAGCATCGGCTGCGCCAGGAGCTGCTGCTCGGCGTCGGCGGCGTGCGGGCGCTGCGGGCCTACTGCCGCATCACCGGGCACCCCGAGCCCGAGGTCTTCCACACCAACGAGGGCCACGCCGGCTTCCTCGGCCTCGAGCGCATCCGCGAGCTCACGGTGCCCGAGTCCGGCCCCCGCCTCGACCTCGCCACCGCGCTCGAGGTCAGCCGTGCGTCCACGGTCTTCACCACCCACACGCCGGTGCCCGCGGGCATCGACCGGTTCGCACGCAGCCTCGTCGAGCAGTACTTCGCCGAGCCCGGCGCCACCCCCGGCGTCCCGGTCGAGCGGGTGCTCGCGCTGGGCTCGGAGGACTACCCGGGCGGCGATCCCGGCGTCTTCAACATGGCGGTCATGGGCTTCCGGCTGGCCCAGCGCGCGAACGGCGTCTCGCTGCTGCACGGGCACGTCTCGCGCGGCATGTTCAACGGCCTGTGGCCGGCCTTCGACGAGGCGGAGGTGCCGATCGGCTCGATCACCAACGGCGTGCACGCCCCCACCTGGGTCGCCCGCGAGATCCTCGAGCTGGCCGCCGGCCGCGGCGCCGACCCGCACGGCGACGACGTCGAGGCGTTCTGGGACGTCGTCGACCAGGTGCCGGCCGCCGAGATCTGGTCGGTCAAGCGCACGCTGCGCGAGCGGCTGGTGCTGGAGGCCCGCCGTCGGCTGCGCGACTCCTGGCGCGAGCGCGGCGCCGCCCAGGCCGAGCTCGGCTGGATCGACGACGCCCTCGACCCCGACGTCCTGACCATCGGCTTCGCGCGCCGCGTGCCGTCCTACAAGCGGCTGACGCTGATGCTGCGCGACCCCGAGCGCCTGACCCGGCTGCTCACCGACCCCGAGCGGCCCGTCCAGCTGGTCATCGCGGGCAAGTCGCACCCCGCCGACGACGGCGGCAAGCGGCTCATCCAGGAGCTCGTCCGGTTCGCCGACGGCGCCGGCGTGCGCCACCGCATCGTCTTCCTGCCCAACTACGACATCGCCATGGCGCTGCCGCTGTATCCCGGCTGCGACGTGTGGCTGAACAACCCGCTGCGGCCCTACGAGGCCTGCGGCACCTCGGGCATGAAGGCCGCGCTCAACGGCGGCCTCAACCTCTCGATCCTCGACGGCTGGTGGGACGAGTGGTTCGACGGCTCGAACGGCTGGGCCATCCCCTCGGCCGACGGCGTCGAGGACGCCGACAAGCGCGACGACCTCGAGGCCGCGGCGCTCTACGACCTGATCGAGCACGAGGTCGCGCCGCGCTTCTACGACCGCGACGCCGACGGCGTGCCCGGCCGCTGGGTCGAGATGATGCGCCACACGCTGCTCTCGCTGGGCCCGAAGGTGCTGGCCAGCCGGATGGTGCGCGACTACGTCCGCGAGCTCTACACCCCGGCCGCCCACGCCTCGCGGGCGCTGGACGCCGACTTCGCCGGCGCCGTGGCGCTCGCGGAGTGGAAGGCGCGGGTGCTCGACGGGTGGTCGGGCGTGCGGGTCGAGCACGTCGAGAGCTCCGGCGTCGGCGACGCCCCGGAGGTCGGGGCCGCGATGGCGGTGCGCGCGTTCGTCGCCCTCGGCGGGCTGGCGCCGCAGGACGTCGCGGTGCAGCTGGTGCACGGCCGCACGACGGCGGCCGACGAGCTGCTCGAGACCCGCGTCGTCGACCTCGCGCTCGCCGAGTCCTACGAGGCCGGGCGCCACCGCTTCGACGGCGACGTCGTGCTCGACCACGCCGGCGCGTTCGGCTACACGGTGCGGGTCGTGCCGCGGCACGACCACCTGGCCTCGACCGCCGAGCTCGGCGTGGTGGCCCTGCCGACCGCCTGAGACGGCCGAGCGGCTCCGGGCGGCTCCGAGCGGCTCAGACCTCCCGCAGCACCACCGTCGAGCGGCGACCGATCGACAGCCGGTCGCCTGCCTTGACGACCGTGCCGACCGGCAGCTTGAAGTCGGTGGAGAGCACGACCTCGCCGGCCTGCACCCAGTCGTTCTCCGGCAGCTGGATCGGCTGGGGCAGCCAGGCGGAGTTGAACCAGATGACGAACGACGCGTCGATCTGCTGCTCGCCGCGGGGCCCGGGGGAGCGCAGGGGCCGTCCGGAGACGAACATGCCCACCGAGCGCAGCTCGGGGTCGTGCCAGTCGCGCTCGGTCATCTCCCGGCCGCTCGGGTGCAGCCAGGCGAGGTCCTTCGGCCCGCCCTTGATCGCCGGCCGGCCCTCGAACCAGTGCCGCTGGCGCAGCGCGGGGTGCTCGCGCCGCAGCCGCAGCGCGGCCTTGGTGACCTCGTAGACGTCCAGCCAGGCGTCGTCGGGCCGCCAGTCGATCCAGGAGATCTCGTCGTCCTGGCAGTAGGCGTTGTTGTTGCCGCGCTGGGTGCGTCCGCGCTCGTCGCCCGCGGTGATCATCGGGACGCCGTTGGACAGGCACAGCGTCGCCATCATGTTCGCGGCCTGGCGCCGCCGCACGGCGGCGATCGCGGGATCGTCGGTCTCGCCCTCCACGCCGTGGTTCCACGAGCGGTTGTTGTCGGTGCCGTCGCGATTGTCCTCGCCGTTGGCCTCGTTGTGCTTGCGCTCGTAGGTCACCAGGTCGCGCAGGGTGAAGCCGTCGTGCGCGGTGACGAAGTTGATCGAGGCGTACGCCGAGCGGCCGTCGTCGGCGTAGAGGTCGGAGGAGCCCGCGAGCCGCGTCGCCACGGTGCGGATGCCGGAGGTGTGGTTGCGCCAGAAGTCGCGGATCTCGTCGCGGTACTGGTCGTTCCACTCCGTCCACGGCGGCGGCATCCGGCCGACCAGGTAGCCGTCCATGGACGCGTCCCACGGCTCGGCGATCAGCTTGACGTGGCGCAGCACGGGGTCCTGCCCGATGGCGACGAGCAGGTCGCAGCCCATGTCGATGTCGTAGCCGGTGCGGGTCAGCGCCGACATCAGGTCGAAGCGGAAGCCGTCGACGTGCATCTCGGTGACCCAGTAGCGCAGGGAGTCGAGGATCAGCCGCAGCGCGAGCGGGTTGGAGGAGTCGACGGTGTTGCCGCACCCCGTGACGTCCCAGTACGTGTCGTCGAAGACCGGTGCGCCGCCCGCGGGGTCGGGGCGCGGCGGCACCCGCTTGTAGAAGCCGCGGTCGTCCAGGCCCCGGAAGCTGAGCGTCGGGCCCAGCGGCCCGGCCTCGGCGGTGTGGTTGTAGACGACGTCGAGGATCACCTCCAGGCCCGCCCGGTGGAAGGCCTTGACCATCTCCTTGAACTCGCGCACCTGCTCGCCGTGCTCGCCCGAGGCCGCGTAGGCGTTGTGCGGGGCGAAGTAGCCGATCGTGTTGTAGCCCCAGTAGTTCACCGCTCCCCGCTCCGTGAGCGCCGGCTCGGAGACGAACTGCTGCACCGGCAGCAGCTCCACGGCGGTGACGCCGAGGTCGCAGAGGTAGTCGATGACGGCGGGCGTCGCCAGCCCCGCGTAGGTGCCCCGCAGCTCGTCGGGCACGCGGTCGTGCAGGGCGGTCATGCCCTTGACGTGCATCTCGTAGATGACGGTGTCGCGCCAGCGCCGGTGCATCGGCGCGTCGCCCTCCCAGTCGAAGCCGCCGCCGAAGGTCGGGTCGACGACGACGCTGCGCGGCACGTACGGCGCGGAGTCGGTGGTCTCGCGGACGTCGGGCCGCCCGAAGACGTAGCCGAAGGCCGGCTGCTGCGGGTCGAGACCGCCGGCGATGGCGTGGGCGTAGGGGTCGAGGAGCAGCTTGTCGACGTTGAACCGCCAGCCCCGCTCGGGGTCCCACGGGCCCTCGACCCGGTAGCCGTAGCGGGTGCCCGGCGCCACTCCCGGCACCGCGCCGTGGAAGATGCCCTGGGAGCGCTCGGTGAGCGCCAGGCGCTCCTCCTCCTCGCGCCCGTCGACCTCGCGGAAGAGGCACACCCAGGCCGCGGTCGCGGCGGGGGCGTAGACGGCGAAGTTCGTCGACTCCGGCGACCAGGTCGCCCCGAGGGGGAAGTTGCGTCCGGGCCAGACCCGCGCGGTCTGGCCCAGGTGCGTCCACGTCGTCGCGCTCACCCGTCCCATTCTGGCCGAACCTGGCAGAGTGCGGAGCCGATGGCGAAGACCGGGCGGACCCATCCGCTCCGGCGCCCGCGACGAAGGAAGAGGTCATGGGGGAGTTCGTACGGCTCGAGGTGAGCGACGGCGTCGGCACGATCCGACTCGACCGTCCGAAGATGAACGCGCTCAGCGAGCAGGTCCAGGAGGAGCTGCGCGCCGCGGCAGCCGAGGCCACCGAGCGCGACGACGTCAAGGCCGTGGTGATCTACGGCGGCGAGCGCGTCTTCGCGGCCGGCGCCGACGTCAAGGAGATGGCCGACATGTCGCACGTCGACATGGTCAAGCGCTCCTCCGGCCTCACCACCGCGTTCACCGCGATCGCCCGGATCCCCAAGCCGGTGGTCGCCGCGATCACCGGCTACGCGCTGGGTGGTGGGTGCGAGCTGGCGCTGTGCGCGGACGTCCGCTTCGCCGCAGAGGACGCCGTGCTCGGCCAGCCCGAGATCCTCCTGGGCATCATCCCGGGCGCCGGCGGCACCCAGCGCCTGAGCCGCCTGATCGGCCCGTCCAAGGCCAAGGACCTCATCCTGACCGGCCGGTTCGTCAAGGCCGACGAGGCGCTCGCCCTCGGCCTCGTCGACCGGCTCGTCCCCGCCGCGGACGTCTACGCCGAGGCCGTCGCCTGGGCGCAGCAGTTCGCGCACGCCGCCACCTACGCGGTCCGCGCCGCCAAGGAGGCGATCGACCGCGGTCTCGAGACCGACCTCGAGACCGGGCTGGAGATCGAGCGCATGCAGTTCGCGTCGCTCTTCGCCACCGAGGACCGTGCCATCGGCATGGCCTCGTTCATCCAGAACGGACCCGGAAAGGCACAGTTCGTTGGCCGCTGAGCACACCGACCGCAAGGCCGGAGACCCCCACACCGTCCACACCGTCCGCACCGTCGCCGCGCAGGTGCTCTGGACCGTCTGCCTGGTCCTCGCCCTGGTCCTCGCGGTCGGCGCGCTGCTGGTCGCCGTCGACGCCAACCGCGACAACGATCTGGTGAGCCTCGTGCTCGACGCCGCCCGCGCGTTCGACCTCGGGGTGTTCTCCCGCGAGAACGGCGTGCTGCGCTTCGACGGCAAGAACGCCGAGACGCTCAACGCCCTTGTCAACTGGGGATTGGCTGCGGTGTTCTACTTGGTCGTGGGACGACTGCTCGAGCGCCTCGTGCGTCCGGGCACCGCCCGCTGACCGCCACAGCCCCGCACACCGCACCACCCCGACCAGCCGGTCGCACCGTCGCTGCGTCGCCGTCCACCGTGACAGCGACGCTGTCGACGATGTGACGAAGCCAACCCGCGCATCCGCATGTGCGGCGAGGTGACCGGCCGGTAACCTCACGAACACATCCGAGTGCACAGGAGGGGCCTTAACCGGCCGATCACCACCATGAACATTGTTGTCTGTGTGAAGTACGTCCCCGACGCCACCGCGGACCGCCAGTTCGAGTCCGACAACACCGTCGACCGCGTCGGTGTCGACGGCCTGCTGTCCGAGCTCGACGAGTACGCCGTCGAGCAGGCCCTCCAGCTCAAGGAGAAGGGCGAGGACATCGAGGTCACCGCGCTGTGCGTGGGCCCGGAGAAGGGCGTCGACGCCGTCCGCAAGGCGCTGCAGATGGGCGTCGACAAGGGCATCCACGTCGTCGACGACGCCATCGCCGGCTCCGACGCCATCGCCACCTCGCTGGTGCTCGCCAAGGCCATCGAGAAGATCGGCGTGCCCGACCTCGTCATGTGCGGCATGGCCTCCACCGACGCCGGCATGTCCGTCGTCCCGGCCATGCTCGCCGAGCGCCTCGACCTGCCGCAGGTCACCTTCGCGGCCGTCATCGAGACCCAGGGCGACCAGGTCCGCATCAAGCGCGACTCCGACACCGCCACCGAGATCGTCGGCGGCACCATGCCGCTGGTCATGTCGGTCACCGACCAGACCGGCGAGGCCCGCTACCCGTCCTTCAAGGGCATCATGGCCGCGAAGAAGAAGCCGCTCGAGACCTGGTCGCTGAGCGACATCGGCGTCGACGCCTCCGAGGTCGGCCTGTCGGTCGCGTGGACCAGCGTCGAGGAGACCGCGGCCCGCCCGCCGCGCACCGCCGGCGAGATCGTCAAGGACGAGGACGGCGCCGGCGCGACCGCGCTGGTCGGCTTCCTGGCGTCCAAGAAGTTCATCTGACGAGCGCTGCGAGAGGAAGAGAAGCACTCATGTCCGAAGTCCTGGTGCTCGTCGACCACGTCGACGGAGCCATCCGCAAGCCCACCCTCGAGCTGCTGGCCATCGCCAAGCGCATCGGCTCGCCCTCGGCTGTCCTCATCGCGAGCGCCGACCAGACCGACGCCGCCGTCGCCCGCCTCACGGCGTTCGGCGCCGAGAAGGTCTACGTCGTCGACGACGCCGAGATCAAGGGCTACCTCGTCGCTCCCAAGGCCGAGGTCCTCCAGCAGCTGATCGAGAAGACCTCGCCGGCCGCCGTCCTGATCGTCTCCGGCTACGAGGGCAAGGAGATCGCCGGTCGCCTGGCGATCAAGACCGGCTCCGGCCTGATCACCGACGCCGTCGACGTCGACGCCGACGGCACCACCACGCAGTCGGTGTTCGCGGGCAACTTCACCGCCAAGGCGAAGGTCACCACCGGCACGCCGATCATCACGGTGAAGCCGAACGCGGCCGCCCCCGAGGAGACCGCCGGCGCCGGCGCCGTCGAGCAGTTCGCGGCGACGATCTCCGACTCCGCCAAGAAGGCCCAGATCGTGGCCTCGCAGCCGCGTCAGGCCTCGGGGCGTCCCGAGCTCACGGAGGCGGCGATCATCGTCTCCGGCGGCCGTGGCACCGGCGGCAACTTCGAGCCCGTCGAGGGCCTCGCCGACGCCCTGGGCGCGGCGGTCGGCGCCTCGCGTGCCGCCGTCGACTCCGGCTGGATGCCGCACAGCTTCCAGGTCGGCCAGACCGGCAAGGTCGTCTCGCCGCAGCTCTACGTCGCGAACGGCATCTCCGGCGCGATCCAGCACCGGGCCGGCATGCAGACCTCGAAGACGATCGTCGCGGTCAACAAGGACGAGGAGGCGCCGATCTTCGAGCTCGTCGACTTCGGCGTCGTCGGCGACCTCCACGCGGTGCTGCCGAAGGCCACCGAGGAGATCAACCAGCGCAAGGGCTGAGCCTCCGGCTCCGCCCGTCCGAGGCCCCCGTCCCGCCGCCCGCGGGACGGGGGCCTCGGCGCGTCCGGGCTCACTACGATGACGCCCATGACCAGCACGCCCGGCAGCTCCGGCTCGAACGACGTCACCGCCCTCGCCGTCCGCGCCCGCGAGGCCAGCCACGGGCTCGCGCTGGCCACGCGCCTGGTCAAGGACGCCGCCCTCGAGGCGATGGCGGCGGCGCTCGGCGTCCACGAGGCGCGCATCCTCGCGGCGAACGCCGACGACGTCGCGCGCGCCGAGGCGTCTGGCACGCCGGCGAACATCGTCGACCGGCTGCGGCTGAGCCCCGAGCGCCTCGCGGGCATGGCCCAGGGGCTGCGTGACGTCGCCGGGCTGGCCGACCCCGTCGGCGAGGTCGTGCGCGGCTCGACGCTCGCCAACGGCCTGGAGCTGCGGCAGGTGCGCGTGCCCTTCGGCGTCGTCGGGATGATCTACGAGGCGCGGCCCAACGTCACCGCCGACGCCGCCGGCCTCTGCCTGAAGTCCGGCAACGCCGTGCTGCTGCGCGGCTCGTCGAGCGCCGCGTCGAGCAACGCCGCGCTGGTGGCGGTGCTACGCGACGCGGTCGCCTCCGCCGGGCTGGACCCCGAGGTGCTGCAGCTGGTGCCGGCCGACTCCCACGACACCGTCAAGGCGCTGATGCGGGCCCGCGGCCTGGTCGACGTGCTGATCCCGCGCGGGGGAGCGGGCCTGATCCGCGCGGTCGTGGAGGAGTCGACGGTGCCGGTGATCGAGACCGGCGTCGGCAACTGCCACGTCTACGTCGACGCCGCCGCCGACCTCGACATGGCGGTCTCGCTGGTGCTGAACTCCAAGACGCACCGCACGAGCGTGTGCAACGCCGCCGAGACCCTGCTGGTGCACGCGGACGTCGCCGAGCAGTTCGTCCCGCGGATCACCGCGGCGCTGCAGCAGGCCGGCGTCACGGTGCACGGGGACGAGACGTTCGCCGCGCAGGAGGGCGTCGTCGCGGCGACCGACGAGGACTGGGCCGAGGAGTACCTCTCCCTCGACATCGCGGCGCGGGTGGTCGACTCGGTGGAGGACGCCATCGCGCACATCCGCCGGTGGTCGAGCCAGCACACCGAGGCGATCGTCACCGAGGACCAGCGCGCCGCGCGGCTGTTCACCGCCGCCGTCGACTCCGCGGCCGTCCTCGTCAACGCCTCGACGCGGTTCACCGACGGCGGGGAGTTCGGGTTCGGCGCCGAGATCGGCATCAGCACCCAGAAGCTCCACGCCCGCGGGCCGATGGGCCTGCCGGAGATGACCTCCACCAAGTACCTCGTCGTCGGGGACGGGCACGTCCGCTGAGGCCGGCGCGGTCCCGGTAGGCTGGGGCCATGACCACGACGACCGTCCCGCTGCTCGTCCGCGCCGCCGAGGAGGGCACGCACTCGGCGAGCCCGAACCCGTACCTGATCGGCGCGATCGCGCTCGGCGTCCTGCTGATCCTGCTCCTCGCGCTGGTCACGTTCGGCAACGGCCGCGAGCACAGCTGAGCCTCGGCTCATGACGCGTCGGCGCCGGGTCGGCGTCATGGGCGGCACCTTCGACCCCATCCACCACGGTCACCTGGTGGCGGCGTCGGAGGTGCAGTCGTGCTACGGGCTCGACGAGGTCGTCTTCGTGCCCACCGGCGACCCGTGGCAGAAGTCCGACCGCGTCGTCACCCCGGCCGAGCACCGCTACCTGATGACGGTGATCGCCACCGCGGCGAACCCGCGGTTCACCGTCAGCCGGGTCGACATCGACCGCCCCGGACCCACGTACACGATCGACACGCTGCGCGACCTCCGCACGGCGATGCCCGACGCCGAGCTGTACTTCATCACCGGCGCCGACGCGCTCACCGAGATCTTCACCTGGCGGGCCGCGGAGGACCTCTTCGACCTCGCGCGGTTCGTCGGGTGCACGCGGCCCGGCTACGAGATGGACCTCGGCGCCATCGCGCACCTGCCGGCCGACCGCGTCACCATCCTCGAGATCCCGGCGCTGGCGATCTCGTCCACCGACTGCCGCGAGCGGGCCCGCCGCGGCGAGCCGGTCTGGTACCTCGTGCCCGACGGCGTCGTCCAGTACGTCGCCAAGCACGACCTCTACCCGGTCACCGCGGGCGCGCACCGTCCGCGGGCCGTCGCGCCGCCGACCGACCCCGTCGCGCTCGCGACCACCTCGCCCACCATCCCCAGGGAGATCCCATGACCGCCACCGAGCACGCCGTCGGGCTGGTGCACGTCGCCGCCCGCGCCGCCAGCGAGAAGCTCGCCGCCCACATCGTCGCCTTCGACGTCAGCGAGCAGCTGGCCATCACCGACGCGTTCGTGCTGGCCTCCGCCGGCAACGAGCGCCAGGTCGGCGCGATCGTCGAGGAGGTCGAGGACCGCCTGCGCGAGGCCGGCGCCAAGCCGATCCGCCGCGAGGGCCAGCGGGAGGGACGCTGGGTGCTGCTCGACTACGGCGACGTGGTCGTGCACGTGCAGCACGAGGAGGAGCGGCAGTTCTACGCCCTCGAGCGGCTGTGGCGCGACTGCCCGCTGATCGAGCTGCCGGCCGACGTCGTCACGACCCAGCGGTGAGCCGGCGGCTGGTCGTGCTGCGGCACGGCCGGACGTCCTGGAACGCCGTGCACCGGGTGCAGGGCCAGGCTGAGTCGGAGCTGGACGAGGTGGGCCGCGCCCAGGCCGCGGCCGCGGGGGCGGCGCTCGCGCGGCTCGAGCCCGCCGTGCTGTGGACCTCCGACCTCGTGCGGGCGCGGGACACCGCGGCCGCGGTCGCGACCGCCACGGGCCTCGCTGCGCGCCTGGACGCGCGGCTGCGCGAGTACTTCCTCGCCGAGCGTCAGGGCCTCACGCACGCGGAGTACGCCGCTGTGGCGCCCGAGGAGTTCGCCCGGTTCCGACTCGGCGACTTCGACGTCGTGCCCGGCGGGGAGACCGCGGCGCAGGTCGTCGCGCGGATGTCCGAGGCGCTGCTCGAGCTGCTGGCGCTCGTGCCCGACGACGGCGTGGGGGTGGCGGTGTCGCACGGCGCGGCGATCCGCGACGTCGTCCCGGCGCTGCTCGGCTGGCCGGACGCCGCGCGCTCGACGCTGCACGGCCTCGACAACTGCGGCTGGGTGGTGCTCGACCGGCTCACACCGGACGCGCCGCTGCGGCTGCGCGCGTACAACCGCGTCGTCGCAGGCTGAGCGACACCCCGATTTTCCTCGCCGTCCGCCATCGGCTAATGTTCCGCAGGTCGCGCCGCGAGAGCGGAGCGGCGGATGGGGCTGTGGCGCAGCTGGTAGCGCATCTGCATGGCATGCAGAGGGTCAGGGGTTCGAGTCCCCTCAGCTCCACCATCGAGAGCCGGGCCTGCGGGCCCGGCTCTCGTGCGTTGCGGATGCGGCGGGCGTCGGTTTCCCCGGGCGCCCGGGGAAACCGGTCGCGGGCGGGCGAAACTTCGCCTGCCGACGACTGGTTCTGCCTGCCATGATCGGCCGCTGCGCGGCCATCCACGCCTAGGCCTCACGCCCGCAGCGCGAGCCCCAGGTGACGCAGGGCGGCGGGCGCTGTCCGACGCCAGTAGCCGAGGGTGTGGCCACCGAGCTCGAAGCCGCCGGCGGGACGCTCGGCGAAGCCGGCGACGTAGTCGCGCGTCGCGGCGTAGAACGGGTCGCTCTCGCCGCAGTCGATCCGCACCGGGACGCCGGCGAGGGTCGCCTGGCGGCCCATGACGCCGACCCGCTCGAAGTCGGCCTCGTCGTCGTAGGCGCCGGGGGACGTCTGCCCGAAGGCGTGCCACAGCGCGGGGCTCATCACCGCCACGCCCGCGACCCGCGCGGCCCCGAGCGTCCCGGCGAGGTGCAGCGACCCGAAGCCGCCCATCGACCAGCCGAGGAACGCGATCCGACGGGTGTCGAGGCCGTGGTCGCGCAGCAGCGGCAGCAGCTCGGTGAGCACCATCGTCCCGCAGCGATCGCCGCCGGCGCGGTCGTGCCAGTAGGCCTCGCCGCCGTCGACGCTGGCCAGCGCGAACGGCGGCACGCCGGAGGCGACGGCGGCCGCGAGGAAGCGGTCGAGGCCCAGGTGCTCGGGGCTGAAGGCGGCCGTGTGGTCGTCGCCGCGGCCGTGGAGGACGATCGCCACGGGCAGCCGCGCGGGGCTCCCGGACGCGGCCGGCGGCCGGGCGATGCTCCAGCCGACGCGGAGGCCGCGAGCGCGGGAGTCGAAGGAGCCGGACGTCACCCGACCCGGGACGACGTCGGGGACGACGCCGTCAGCGCCGTCGAGGCCGAGCTCGCGGTAGAGCAGGGAGCGTCCCGGCAGCACCTCCCTGTCGACGGCGACCGCGCCGGCGACACCGAGGCCGAGCAGGGCGCCGCCGCCGGACAGCAGACGGCGTCTGGACAGGGCCCTCGTCGGACGGTCCATCGCCTGCCTCCTCCTGGTCGCCGGTCGCATGATGACGCACGTCGAACGGGTCCGGTTGCGATCCGGGGCCCTCGCGTCCGGAACGGCCTCCGCCGCCACGGGAATCGTGGTTCCCTGGGGCCCATGTGGTTCCGCGCCCTCGCCCCTGCCGCCCTCGTCCTGGGGCTGCTCGCCGCGCTCCCGGCCTCCGCCGAGCCGCCGACGCCGCACACCTACTCCGGCACCGACTCCGCCTACCTGACGCCCCGCGCGGGCGCCGAGCAGTCGGGCCCGAGCGTCCGGCTGGGCTACGTCAAGGTGCCGGCGCCGGGCACGTACTACGCCGAGCTCGACGCCACGGTGAAGAACCAGTCGGTCGACGCCGTCCAGCTCGTCTCGCTCTCGCTGGTGTGCAAGGAGGAGTCGAGCGTCGCCGACCAGATCGGCACACGCAGCAACATCGTCCGCGGCGAGACCCTGCCGATGAGCACGCGCGTCTACTTCACGATCAAGGACAAGCGGGGCGCCTGCTTCGCGTACGGCACGACGATGGGCCTGAAGAGCTCGTCCAAGCCGCTGACCAGCCGACGGCTCCTGGCCCGCGTCACGCTCACCATCTCCGGTCCGGTGTCGGACCGCACCGTCGAGAGCCGTCGCTTCGACTTCGACGACGCCAACCGCGGGTTCTCGGGCCGGTCGTTCCTGGCCAAGCCGAAGCAGCAGGCCCACGCCAGCGAGCTGGTGACCTCGGCGGCCCCCGGCTCGCAGGCCTTCGTCACCGGCAACGCGTACCTGACGACGTGCACCTTCCGGGGCGGCTCCCGCGACCAGACGACCGACGGCCGCGACCTCTGCCCGCGGTCGGTCGACGCCCCGAACGGATCGCTGGTGCGGGAGCGACTGCTGGTCCGTCAGTACACGCCGGGCGGGTCCGTCTGCGCGACCACGGTCGTGCCGGGCTCCACGAAGCAGTTCCGCATCACCGCCCGGCGGCACCACCTCGGCACCGCGGTGGAGGGCACCATCTCGCTGTCCGCGAAGCAGGGCTGCGGCAACCGGATCAAGGTCTGGACCGAGGTCCAGGTGCTCAGCGGACCGTCCGTCGTCGTCCACTTCCCGGCCACCACGACCGGGTTCCGACCCCTCTGATCCGCTCGCACCGCCGTCGGCCGTCCGCTAGGTTGCGGCGTCCGCTGTCTCGAGGGGGTACGCGTGCGGGTGTTCGTCGGTGTCGTCGCCAGGAGAGCCGTCCCTCCGGATCTCGATGACCGGCTGACGCGGGCAGCGCAGCGGTCGCTCCCCTTCCATGACGACTCCGGCGTCCGGGTCTCGTGGTCGTCACCGGACGGGCGGATCCGCCTGATGCTGTGGACGAACGAGCCCGCGGAGTCGGTCGGCCCCGCGTGGTCCGAGGCTCCCGACGGGGCCGGTGTGGTCGGCCACACCGGCTACCTCGTCGGCGACGCCCCGACGTCCGAGGCGATCGTCCGACGGCGACCGCTCCCGCGGCTGGCCGGCGTCTGGTCGCTGCTCGGCGCCGAGGCCGACGGGATCGGGGCGGTCACCTGTGCGTCCGGCGCCGAGCAGGTCTTCGTCGCCGAGGGCGCCGACGTCGTCGTCGTCAGCTCTCGCGCGCTGCTCGCCCACCTGATCGTCGATCCGTCCGGCCCCCACGCCGATCCCCTCGGCCTGACCAGCATCGTGAGCGTCGGCTACTCGACGACCGACCGTACGGTGTTCGACGGGGTCAGGGCGCTTCCCCCGGCCACGCACGCCTGCGTCGACCGCGACGGCCGGCTCGAGATCGGCGACGCCCGGTGGGCCTCCGAGCCGCTTCCCGTGCTCGACGCCCTCCGGGGGAGTCTCGGACCACTCGCTCCCCACGGGCACGGCCGCGTCCCGCTCGGGCTGACCGGCGGGCGCGACTCGCGCCTGATGCTCGCCCTGCTCGCCGATCGCGGCATCGAGGTCGACGCCCGCACCTCCGGGCTGCCGGGAGATCCCGACGTCGTCGTCGCCAGCCGCGTCGCCGCGACGCTGGGCATCCCGCACCGGATCACGCCTCCCCGCGGAGCGGAGATCGACGAGGGCGGCGTCGTCGTCGACGTCCGCGGCCGGGTCAAGGAGGCGATCGTGCTGGCCGACGGCATGCTGTCGGCCTACGACCGGGTCGGGCGCGTCGGCGAGCGGTACGACGCCCGCCGAGCCCCGTTCGGCGGCACCGGAGGCGAGATCCTCCGCGGCTACTACGCCGCCGCGGTGAAGGATCCCGCCGACCCCCTCGCCGTCGCGAGCTACCTGCGCGGCCGGGTGCTGGGCTCGGTGAGGAACCTGACGGCGGACGCTCGCCTCGCGTACGAGGCCGAGGTCGCTCCGTGGACGATCGCGGCCTCCCAGCAGGGGCCGGCCGCGCTCGAGGACTTCTACGTGCGTCAGCGCACCGGCCGTTGGACCGGCGCGGCTCGACACGCGGCGAGCATCGGCTGCTCGGCCCGTCGACCCTTCCTCGACCACGAGGTGATCCGTGCGGTGCGGGCCGTCGACCTGCACGAGCGCATGAGCGAGCGCCTGGTCGCGACCCTGCTCGGGGAGCTGGCGCCGGCGCTTCGCGACGTCCCGTTCGCGGGCAGGCGATGGAAGTTCGACACGCGACCCTCCGATCGCCGCGACCTCGAGGCGTGGGAGGCGCGAGCGCCGGTCGACAGCGGCCGCGGGGACCAGGCGACGTTCAACTGGCGCCTGGACCTGCCGGAGGTGCGCGCGGAGCTGGCGTCCATCGTCCTGGACGCTCCCGCCGGCCTGTGGGAGGTGGTCGATCGTCGACGCGTCGAGCAGAGGCTCGCGGCCGAGCGTCCGCAGAGCCGGCAGGAGGTCGTCCGGATCTGGCACATCGCCACCGCGGCGGGCTGCCTCGCCAGCGGGTTCTGGTCCGATCCGACCTCACGGCTGGTGGACGGCTCCAGCCCGCTCTCCGCGGCCGCACCGGGCCCCGTCGCGCTCGCCACGACACCGGCCCTCTCCGGCCGTGCCCGCCGTGTGGTCGAGCTCCTCCGCTCGCGGCTGCGCCGCTGACCCGACCGCGACGCGACCGCCGTGGCCTCGATGCCCCTGCCGTCACAGGACTGTCACAGAACCCGCACAGGACTGCGACAGCGCTCCCACGGGCCTGAGACGCGGCTCTGGCTCGATCGTCCCCATGGTGTTCCTCGACTACCGCGCCGACGAGCTGCTGCCCCTGCAGCCGGCGCGCACCCTGACCGACCTGTTCACGGACGTCGCCCGGGCCCACCCCCGCCGGCCGGCGCTCTCCCTGCCCGACCGCGACCTCTCCTACGCCGAGCTCGACGCCTGGACCGATGAGATCGCCGGCCGGCTCCGGGCCGCCGGCGCCGGGCCGGGGGAGCGGATCGGCGTCCGCATCACCAGCGGCACCGCCGAGCTCTACGCCGGCATCCTGGCGGTGCTCAAGGCCGGTGCGGCGTACGTGCCGGTCGACGCCGAGGACCCCGAGGAGCGGATCGCGGCGGTCCTCGACGGCGCCGACGTGCTGGGCGTCCTCACCGACGGGCTCGCGCTCGAGGTCCGCCGCGCGGGCCGCGCGGGCCGGGAGAAGCCGGGCGCGGCGGTCGAGCCCGCGGACGACGCGTGGGTCATCTTCACCTCCGGCACCACGGGCACGCCCAAGGGCGTCGCGATCACCCACGCGTCGGCGACCGCCTTCGTCCGCGCCGAGCACCGGCTGTGGGACGTCCGCCCGGAGGACCGCGTGCTCGCGGGGCTGTCGGTGAGCTTCGACGCCAGCTGCGAGGAGATCTGGACGGCGTGGTCGAACGGCGCGGCGCTGGTGCCGGTGCCGCGCTCGGTCGTGCGCGCCGGCGTCGAGATGGGGCCGTGGATCCGCGAGCGGGGGGTGACGGTGGTCAGCACCGTCCCGACGCTGGCGGCCCTGTGGCAGGACGACGTGCTCGAGGGCCTGCGCCTGGTGATCCTGGGCGGCGAGGCCCTGCCCGACCCGCTGGCCCACCGGCTGGCGACGTCGTGCGAGGTGTGGAACACCTACGGCCCCACCGAGGCCACGGTCGTCTCCACGGCGGCGCGCGTGGTGCCCGGCGAGCCGGTCTCGATCGGGCGTCCGCTCGAGGGCTGGCTGACCGCGCTGGTCGACGAGGAGGGACGCGCCGTGCCGCCCGGCAGCCCCGGCGAGCTCGTGATCGGGGGAGTCGGCCTCGGCCGCTACCTCGACCCCGGGCTCGACCGGGTCCGGTACGCGCCCCTGCCGCACCTGGGCTGGGAGCGCGGCTACCGCTCGGGCGACATGGCCGTCGAGACGCCCGCCGGGTACGCCTTCCTCGGCCGGCGCGACGACCAGGTGAAGATCGGCGGCCGACGCATCGAGCTCGGCGAGGTCGACGCCCACCTGGCGGCCGTTCCGGGCGTCGCCGCGGCGGCCGCGGCCGTACGTCGCTCCGAGAACGGCAACCCGCTCCTCGTCGGGTACGTCGTGGCGCAGGCGGGCGTGGTGCTGGACCTCGTCGCGGTCCGCCGCAGCGTCGCCGCACGCACGTCGGGCGGCGTCGCGCCGCTGGTCGTGTTGGTCGACGCGCTCCCGCAGCGCTCCAGCGGCAAGGTCGACCGGGCGGCCCTGCCCTGGCCCCCGCCCGAGCGGGTCGCGACGGCCGCGGAGGACGGCGCCGACCCCGGCCTGTCGGCCACCGCGGCCTGGCTGGCCTCGATCTGGCGCACCGAGCTCGGCCCCTTGCAGGTGACCGCCGACAGCGACTTCTTCGACCTCGGCGGCAGCTCCCTGATCGCGGCCCGGATGGTGACGGCGGTGCGCGAGCGCTTCCCGCGCCTGGCGATCGCCGACGTGTACCGCTGCCCCCGGCTGGGCCTCCTCGCCGCGCACCTCGACGAGCTGGACGCCGACGCGGGCCAGGCCGTGCCCGACGACGCGACGAGCGCCGACCCCGAGCCGACGGCGGGCGGACGTCCGGCCGTCGTCGGCGCGCTCCAGATCGTCGGCCTCGGCGGCGTGCTGGCCCTGCGGGCGGCGCCCTGGTTCGCCGGGCTCCTCCTCCTCGGCGACGTCGCCGGCCTGCTCGACGTCTCCAGCCCGCTCCCGCGTGCGGCCTGGTGGGTGCTGGTGCCGCTGCTGGCCCTGCTCGGCACGACGCCCGGACGCCTGCTCGTCGGGGGTGCGCTGCGGCGCGCCCTCCTGCCGCGCCTGGAGCCCGGGGTCGTGGTCCGCCGCTCCCGGCACTCCGGGCTCGGTCTGCGGCTCTGGCTGCTGGAGGCCGTCGGCTCGGTGCTGCACCTGGAGCGGCTCGCGGGGACGCCGTGGGCGGCGCGCTGGGCCCGGGTCGCCGGCGTCGACGTCGGCCCCGGCGCCCATCTGGCGACCCTGCCCTCGCTCGGCGCGCTGGTGACCGTCGGCGCCGCGGCGACGCTGGAGGAGGAGGTCGACCTGCTCGGCTGGCACGTCGAGGGCGCCGAGATCGTGGCGGGGCCGATCGTCATCGGTGCCGGTGCGCGGATCGCGCGGCGGGCGATGCTGCACCCCGGCGTCCGGATCGGGGAGGGTGCGGAGGTCGAGCCGGCCGCCGTCGTCACCGGCGACGTGCCGGCGGGGGAGCGGTGGTCCGGCGCGGTGGCCCGTCGAGTGGGGCGGGCCGGCGACGACTGGCCCGTGCCGGCGGCCGCCGCGGAGCCGGCGCCCGGCGGACGCCGCGCCTTCGCCGCGGCGGTGCTCGTCCGGGAGGGGCTGCCCTGGCTGTGCGCGCTCCCGGGCCTGGCCCTGGTGCTGAGCGGCGCGGTCGACACCCTCGGCGGCGAGCTCGTCGGCGGGCCGCTGCTGGCCGTCGGCTACCTCGTCCTGCTGGCCCTCGGCACCGCGCTCGCCGTGCGCCTGGCGGGGCGACGGGTGCGTCCGGGCTGGCAGCGCACCGACGCGCCGGCGGCGGCCGCCCGCTGGCTCGCGGAGGGCCTGATGAACGACGCCACGCACTCCCTCTTCGCGCTGTTCTCCTCCAGCCTCACCCGGCGCTGGCTCACCTGGTGCGGCATCACGGTCGGTCGCGGCACCGAGGTCTCGACGGCGAGCGGCCTCAACCGGCTGGTGTCGTACGGCGATCTCTGCTTCTCCACCGACGCCATCGGCTTCGCCACCGGACGCACCCGCGACGGGTGGACCGAGCTGCGGCCGGTGAGCGTCGGCGCCCGCTCGTTCCTCGGCAACACCGCGACCGTGCCGGGCGGCACGAGCGTCGGCAGCGGCTGCCTGGTGGGCCTGCAGTCGGTGCCGCCGGCGCGGGTGCCCGACGGCTCGACCTGGCTCGGCGTGCCGGCCTTCGAGCTGCCCCGCACGCCCGTGGACGCCGACCCGTCCCGCACGCTCTTCCCGTCCCGACGGGTGCGGGCGCTGCGCCGGGTGTTCGACGTCGTCCGGCTGGTGGTGCCGGCGGTGCTGCTGGCCTGGCTCGCCAGCCTGCTGCTCGACCTGGCGGCCGTGGTCGACGAGCGGGCCGGACTCGGGGTCCTGCTGCTCGTCGGACCGCTGCTCCTAGGCGCCGTCGGCGGCCTCGGGGTGGCGGTGACGATCGTCCTGAAGTGGCTGCTCATCGGGCGCTACCGGGTCGGCTCGCACCCGTTCTTCTCCACGTTCGTGTGGCGCGACGAGCTGCTCAACAGCTGCCAGGAGATGGTGGCCGGGCCGTGGCTGCTGCGCGCCGCGCTCGGCACGCCGGTGGTCAACCTCTACCTGCGCCTGATGGGCGCCCGGGTCGGCCGCGGCGCCTACGTCGGCACCCTGGCGACCTACGAGTTCGACCAGGTGGTGATCGGCGTCGACGCGGCGGTCAACCGGGCCGCGTGCGTCCAGACCCACCTGTTCCAGGACAGGGTGATGCAGATCGGGCCCGCGGTGCTCGGCGACGGCGCGAGCGTCGGACCGCACAGCGCTATCCTCCTCGACACGGTCGTCGGACCCCGCACGCACGTGGGCCTCGGCTCGGTGCTGATGCGCGGCGAGGCGCTGCCGGAGGCCACCCGCTGGGCCGGCGTGCCGATCGCCCGGCAGGCCTGAGGCCGGCCGGGCGATCGGGGCCCGGGGGCAGAGGATCCGGGGTCGGGATGTCGAGGGGGACGGGGATGCGCGGTCGGCTGGCTCGCCTGCAGGCGGCCCCGGCGACGGCCGTCGTCGCCCTGCTCGCCGTCGCCCTGGTGCTGGCGGTGGTGGCCCGGATCGAGTTCGGCTCCGAGCACGCCGACGCCGGCCCCCGGCTCTCGGACTCCACGCTCGGCCGCTCCGCCGACCTCGCCGAGGCCACCTACGTGCTCGACTGCGGCCGGGAGGCCGTGCAGCGTCCGGCCCGCCTCGCGCCCTCGTGCGGGCCGGACGGGCCGGCGCTCGCCGACCTGCGCTGGGCCGACTGGGGCGGCGCGCGGGCCGAGGCGGTGGGCCGGTGGGTCGTGCCCTGCGCGGGGGCGTGCGAGGGCCGCCGCGAGGACGTCGCGGCGGCCACCGCGGTGCTCGAGCGGGTGCGGCCGGCATCGCGCACCGCCGTCTACACCGAGCTCGTGATCCGCGTGGTCGGACGCCCGCCGCTGCGCTTCGACCTCGCTCCCGGAGCGCGTCCATGACCCCCTCGATCCCCTCGACCGCGCCGGACCGGGTCCGGGTGCTCGTCGTGGAGGACGACGAGGCGGTGCGCGTCACGACGTCGCTGGTGCTCCGGGCGCACGGCTTCGAGGTCGACGCCGTCGAGGGCGGGCTCCAGGCGCTCGAGCGGATCGCGTCGCACGGGGCGCCGGACGTGGCGGTCGTCGACGTCGCGATGCCGGGCCTCGACGGCATCCGACTCACCCGTCGGCTCCGCGAGGAGCACGATCTGCCGATCGTCCTGCTCACCGCCCGCGACCTGCCCACCGACGTCGTCGCGGGCCTCGACGCCGGCGCCGACGACTACGTCACCAAGCCCTTCGACGGCGAGGTGCTGGCCGCCCGGCTCCGGGCGGTCGTGCGGCGTCGTCCGGCCGCGGCGTCGTCCCCGGCCGGACTGGTCGGACTGCCCGGGCCGCCCGCGGCCCCCGCGCGTGCGGTGCGGACGGTGCGGCTGGGACGCATCGAGCTGGATCCCGAGGCGCTGGTCGTCACCCTCGACGGCGTGCCCGTCGCGTTGAGCGCCACCGAGCTGCGCCTGCTGGAGTACCTCGCCGGCAACGTCGGCCGGGTCGTGTCGCGCGGCCAGATCCTCGAGGCGGTCTGGGGCGACTCCTCGTGGACCGACGCCCGCGTCGTCGACACCAACGTCGGACGGCTGCGGGCGAAGCTCGACCCGGCGGCGATCGAGACGGTCCGCGGCTTCGGCTACAAGCTGGTGGTGCCGTGACCCCGGTGGCGCCCGCCGGCGTCCCGTGGTGGCGCAGCCTGCGGCTGCCGATCGCGCTCGCCGTCGCCCTCAGCGCCGTCTGCTCGGCGCTGGTGATCGGCTACGTGTCCGACCGCAGCGCCGTCAGCGAGGGCCTCACCCGGCTGCGGGCCGAGGCGGAGGCCCGGCTCAGCGCTGCGGAGGCGTCCTACGAGTTCACCGGCGCAGTGGCGCGCGATGCGACGCTCGTCGCCGCGGACGCCCGCGAGCCGAGCGCGCCCGTCCCCCTGCCGCCGCCGCTGGTCGAGGCGGCGCGGGCGGCCCCGGAGCACCGGATGGTCACGTACTTCAGCGACGGCCGCATGTGGGCGGCGCGTCGACTCGACGGAGGGGAGGTGCTCGCCGCGGAGGTCTCCGCGGACTCCCTCGCCCGCGAGCGCGACCACCTGCACCGCACGTTCCTGCTCGTCGGGCTGCAGCTGCTGCTGGTGGCCTTCCTCGTCGGCTGGCTCGTGGCCGGACCCATCACCGGACGGCTGCGCCGGGCCGCGCGCTGGGTCGAGGTGGGCGCCCTGCAGCAGGCGCCGGAGCCGCTGCGCACCCGACGGCGCGACGAGGTCGACGAGCTCGTCGCCGGCATCGACGCGCTCTCCTCCACGCTGCGCGACCGCGTGCGCACCGAGCAGGCCTTCACCGCCGACGTCGCGCACGAGCTGCGCACGCCGCTCACGGCGCTGGTCTCGGCCTCGTCGCTGCTGCCCGCGGACGACGCGGCCAGCGTCCTGGTGCGCCAGCAGGTGGAGCGGCTGCGCCTCCTCGTCGACGACCTGCTCGAGCTCGCCCGGGCCGACCAGGCGGCGCCCGCCGTCGAGGCCCTGACGCCGCTGGACGTGCCGGACCTGCTGGCTCGCATCGTCGCGCAGCTGCCCGACCTCGCCCCGGACGAGCTGGTCGTGACCGATCCCGTGCCCGTCCTCGGCGAGCAGCGCCGCCTCGAGCGCGTGCTCGTCAACCTGCTGGCCAACGCGCGACGGCACGGCAGCGCGCCGGTGCGGGTGCGGATCGACGGCGAGCGGGTCGTCGTCCGCGACGCGGGCGAGGGCTACCCGCCGCAGGTGCTCCTCGCCGGCCCTCAGCGCCTGCACGCGGTGGGACGCACCGCGGGCGCGGGGCTCGGCCTCGCGCTGGCCGACGCCTATGCGCGGCAGATCGGCGCGACGCTCACGCTGGCCAACGACGACGGCGCGGTCGCGACCGTCCGACTCACCGTGGTCTGAGGCGGCTCGATCGGCGGCGAGCCGAGGCGGGCGTCAGCCCTGGTGACCCTCGCACCACTGCTCGGCGGGCACCACGGCGCGGACGTCGTCGACGTGCTCGCCGCAGCCGCTCCAGGTGATCTTGTCGCCGCAGACGCGGCACGGGATGGGGACGCACATGGCGGGACCTCGCAAGTCGGCTCTCGGGTGGACGCCTCCAGCCTAGGCGCGGCACGGAGGACGGGACGGATCGGCGCGGACGCACGCGAGGCCGGTCCCGCGCTGCGGGACCGGCCTCGGGACGTGGGTGGGGACGTCAGTCGCTGCCGCGGGCGCCGGCGAGGACGGTGCCGAGGATGACGATGGCGCCGCCGATGACCATCGTGGTCGTGGCCCAGGTGCCCCAGTCGCGCAGCAGCGGGATGATCACCAGCAGCGCGCCGGAGCCGCCCGCGGTGGCCAGCAGCGGCAGACGACCCATGCGGGTGCGCAGGCCGAGGCCCGCGAGCAGGACGAACATGCCGAGCAGCGAGCACCAGTAGCCGGCCCACATGCCCGGGTTGTCGAGGGGGAACAGCGTCCAGCTGAAGCCCAGGACGATCGCGCCGGCACCGACCAGCAGACCCCAGCCGGCGTCGGAGGTCGTGTGCAGCACGACGGGCTGCTCGACGATCTGGTCGGTGGGCCGCCGGGGGACCGGGACGTAGCCCTGCTGACGACGGACGGGGGTGGTCATGCTGACTCCTGCGCTCGTGGGAACCGTGGTCACATCATGGCATCCGGACGGCCTCCGGCGGGTGCCGGTCCGGCGGGCGTCGCCCGGATCCGCGTCACATCCGCCGTCGGGGGATGGCCAGCGCGAGGGCGCCGGCGGCCACCGAGGCGACGACGCACAGCGCGAACAGCAGCCGGTAGCCGCCCAGCGAGGGCAGCTCGAAGGACGCCGCGCCGGCCCCGACGAGGACGGTGTTCGCCGCCAGCACCGAGCCGCCGACGGCGCTGGCCACCGACGTCCCGAGGCTGCGGGCCAGGGAGTTGAGGCCGTTCGCGGCCGCGATCTCCGAGACCGGCGTGTGCTCGTTGATCAGGCTGGGCATCGCCGCGTAGCCGATCGCGGCGCCCACGCCGACGACGGCGCTGCCGACGACGACCATCCAGAGCTCGGAGGTCAGGACGATCCGCATCAGCCAGCCGGCGGCGAGGATCGCCGCGCCGAGGGCCAGCGTCCGGGCGCCGCCGATGCGGCCGATGATCGTCGCGGTGGCGTCGGAGAGCACCAGCATCGCGAGGCCGCCGGGCAGCATGCAGACGCCGCTGAAGACGATCGAGGCGCCGAACCCGTAGCCGGTGGCCTCGGGCGCCTGCAGGTAGCCCGCGGTGCCGATCATCGAGGCGAAGAGCGCGAAGCCGAAGAGGATCGAGGCCACGTTGGTGAGCACGATCGGCGGACGCCGCAGCGCGACGAGGTCGACGAGCGGCTCGGCGATGCGCGTCTGGGTCCAGCCGAAGACGGCGACGAGGACGACGCCGAGCGCCAGCAGCCCGAGGGTGCGGCCCGACGTCCAGCCCCACGACGCCGACTCCGCGAGCGGCAGGAGCAGCGCGACCAGCGCGCCGGCCAGCAGCACGGTGCCGACGACGTCGATGCGCCCGCCGGTGCGCACCGGCGACTCCGGCACCACCGCGAGGGTGGCGACCAGCGAGGCCGCGCCGACGGCGACGGTGATCCAGAACAGGACGTGGAAGTCGGCGTGCTCGCCGACCAGCCCGCCGATCGGCAGGGCGAGCGCGCCGCCGACGCTGAGCATCGCGCTGACCACGGCGATCGCCGAGCCGACGCGTTCGCGGGGGAGCAGCGTGCTGAGCAGGCTGATGCCGAGCGGGATGGCCGCCACCGAGACGCCCTGGATGCCGCGGCCGACGATCAGCAGGCCGAGGTCGTCGGTGAGCGCGCAGAGCAGGGAGCCGACGACGAGCGCGGCCAGGGCGACCAGCAGCATCCGGCGCTTGCCGAACATGTCGCCGAGGCGGCCCATCACCGGCACCGACACGGCCGCGACCAGCAGCGTCGAGGTCAGCAGCCACTCGACGTCGGACGGCGTCGCGTCGAGGCGTCCGGGGAGCACCTGGAGCACGGGCACCAGCAGCGTCTGGGCCATCGAGACCGCGAGGCCGGCGGTGCCGACGACGAGCAGCTCGGCGCGGGCGCGTCCGGGCGAGGTGTGGCTGCGGATCTCGGCCTCGGCGGCGACCGCCTCGGGGGCGGGCGCGTGGGGGTCGGGGAGGGTCGCGGGGCGGGCGTCGTCGTGCACCGACATGGGGTGGGGTCTCCTGGGGCCAGCGGGTTGGTTGCCGAGGGCAACCTATTGCGTGGGCGGACGATTCCCGGCATCCGCGCCGGGGCAGGATCGCCGCCGTGACCCCGACCCCCTCCGCGCGGCGCGCCGCGCGTCGTCCGGCGGCGCGTCGACGTCCGGGCGGTCGCCCCGACGGCACGCGCGCGGCGCTGCCGGCCGGCCCGGTGCGTCCGGTCGACCGGCTCGCGCTCCTGCTCGGGGTGGCCTGGCTGCTGGTCGCCACGCCCGCCACCGCGCTCGCGCTCGTCCTGATCGACGACGACGGTCGCGGGGCCGCGGTCGCCCTGCTGCTGGGCGGGCCGAGCACGGCGCTGTGGCTGGTCTGGCTCGGGCGTCGCACGCAGGGCGAGGCGGGGCGCGAGCCGTCCGGAGCCGGCACGCGCGGCCGCCCGGCCCGCGTCGTGCTCGGCGCGCTCGGCCTCTGGCTGGCCCACGGGCTCGGGGTGGGCGTGGTCCTCGGCGCCAGCCAGGGCGACGGCGCGACGGCCGGTCTCGTCGCCCTGCTGCTGGCCGTGCTCACCGTGCTCAGCGGGCTCGCGGGAGCCATGCTGCTCGGCGGGCTCCTGCTCGGGCTGCGCGCCGTGGCGGTGCTGCTGCGCGACGGACAGCCTGGCGCGGCCGCGTTCGCCGCCTTCCTGCCGATGCTGTTCGCCGGCCTGCTCCTGGCGGGCCTCGGCGCGGTGGGCTACGACAGCCCGCGGCGCCGCGACGTCCGGCCGCTGCTGTGGATGAGCCCGGACGACGTCACGGTCACCTCGCCCGGGCTCCTCCTCGCGGGCCGCTGCGGCATGGTGCTGCTGCTCGTCGCCGTGTCGATCCCGCCGGCCACGGCGCTCGTCGGCCTCGCGCGCGGGCGCGGCTCCGGTGCGGCCTAGCGCGTGACCTCGAGCGCGTCCCAGTCGACGTGGCTGGTGCGCTCGACGTACTCCTCGACCAGGCCCGGCCAGTTCGTGGTGATGCGGGTGCCGCCGCCGGGCGTCTTCTCGACGTACCAGCTGCTGCAGCCCGACCACACGCCGTGCGCGAGCCGCTGCTGCATCTCGGCGTCGTAGGCCTCCAGGACCTCGGGACGCGCGGCGGCGGTGCGCACGCGACCCGCGCGCAGCGCCTCGGCGAGCTCGCCGATCCACGTCGCCTGGCCTTCGAGCATCTTGATGATCGAGGAGCCGCCGAGGTTCGTGTTGGGGCCGTAGACGATCGCGAGGTTCGGGAAGCCGGGCACGCTCAGGCCCAGGTGGGCGCGGGCGCCGCCCTCCCACGCGTCGGCCAGGCGTCCGGCCGGGCCGGTGACCTCGATGCCGTGCAGGAACGACGTCGCGGCGAAGCCGGTGCCCCAGATGAGCACGTCCGCGGGGTGCAGCGTGCCGTCGGCGGTGCGGACGCCGTCGGGCTCGATCGCCTCGACCTTCTCGGTGCAGACCTCGACGTGCTCGCGGGCCAGCGCCGGGTACCACTGGTTGGAGAAGAGCAGCCGCTTGCAGCCCAGCGGGTAGTCGGGCACGAGCTTGGCCCGCAGCGCGGGGTCCTTGATCTGCAGGCGCAGCGTCGCGCGCCACAGGGCCTCGACGCCGCGCAGCACGGGACGGCTGACGGGGGAGTCGCCGGTGAGCGCGCCGTTGAACCGCTCGGTCAGCCAGAACCACGAGGCCCGCTCGGCCGAGAGCAGGGCGGGCGCCTTGCGGAACAGCGACTGGTGACGCGGGTGGTAGGCCTGGTCGGGCTTCGGGACGACGTAGGGCGCCGAGCGCTGGAAGACCGTGAGGGCGGCGACGTCGTCGACGATGCCCGGCACGAACTGGATGGCCGAGGCGCCGGTGCCGATGACCGCGACCCGCTTGCCGGTGAGGTCGACGTCGTGACGCCACTGCGCGGAGTGGAACGTGGGGCCGTCGAGCTCTCCCGGGATCGGCGGGATCACCGGGTTGGCCAGCTGGCCGGTGGCGAAGACGAGCAGGTCGGCGGTCCAGGTGCGGCCGTCGTCGGACGTCACGGTCCACGTGGTGGCCTCGGCGTCGAAGTCGGCGGAGGCGACGGTGACGCCGGTGGTGACGAGGTCGAGCAGACCGGCCTCGCGGGCGGTCTCGCGCAGGTAGTCGAGGATCTCCGGCTGGGTGCCGTAGCGGCGGCTCCAGTCGGGCTTGGGCGCCCACGACCAGGAGTACAGCGGCGAGGGGACGTCGCACGCGGCGTTCGGGTAGGTGTTGTCGCGCCAGACGCCGCCGACGTCGTCGGCCCGCTCGAGGACGGTGATGTCGCTCAGGCCGCGACGCCGCAGCTCGCGCGCCGTGCCGAGACCGCCGAAGCCGGCGCCGATGATGACCACACGAGGTTCCACCCGGCGGACGGTACTGGCGCCGCGCGGGCCGGTGATCGATGATCGCGGCCATGGTCGAGGGCGACGACAGCGGTGGCGCGACGCCGGGACACCCGGTCGTGCTCGGCCGGGCCGCCATCGAGGACTGGGCGTTCCCGCGCTCCGCGGCGGGCCTGGAGCTGGTGCTCGCGCACGGCGAGCGGCTCGGCCTGACCCGCCGCGTCCTGCTGGCGGGCACGGGCCTGGAGGCCGCCTGGGGCACGCGTCCGGGCGAGCGTCCTGCGGCCGTCACCGCGGCGCAGGAGCTGCGGGTCGTCCGGACGCTGCAGCGGCTGCGGCCGCACGGCGCCGCCGCCCTCGGCGCCTCGTACCGCGCCGCGACCTTCGGGGCGCTGGGCTACGCGCTGGCCACCAGCCGCACGGTGCTCGACCTCGTCGACCTCTTCCTGCGCTACGTCGACCTCAGCCACGCCTTCGTCGTGCCGCAGGCGCGGCTCGAGGGCGACACCGTCGAGGTGGTGCTGGAGGGGGCGACGATCCCCGCCGACGTGCGGTCCTACCTGGTGGAGCGCGACGCCGTCGCGATCGTCCGGGTGCTGCGCGAGCTGGCGCCGACGCTCGACGCCGACCTCGTCGTCGGCCCCGAGCGGGCCCTGCTGCGCTTCCCGCTCGCCGGTCTGGAGGTCCCGGTGACCCCGGGGGACGTCCCGGTGGAGCGCGCCACCGCCGAGGCGTGGTGCGACGCCCTGGCGCAGGCCCGGCGCGACCTCGGGCCGGCCACGCGCGAGGTGCGGGTGGTGATCGCCCAGCGGCTGCTCGACGGCGCCCGCGCCGTCGACGTCGCCGCCCACCTCGGCTGGAGCGAGCGGACGCTGCGGCGCCGGCTCGGCGCGGAGGGCACGACCCACCAGCAGCAGCTGGACGCCGTCCGCTCGGCGCTGGCGGCCCAGCTGCTGGCCCCGCCGGCGGCGCTGGAGGTGCAGGAGGTGGCGCGCCGGCTCGGGTACGCCGACGCCACCACGTTCATCCGGGCGCACCGGCGCTGGACCGGCCGGACGCCCGGCCGGTCGACTACGCGATCGTGAGCCCGCCGTCGACCGGGATGGTCTGGCCGGTGACGTAGCCCGCGGCGTCGGAGGCGAGGAAGACGACGGTGGCGGCGAGCTCGCGCGGGTCGCCCTTGCGTCCGGTGGGGATGCGCGCCTGCATCGCCTCGAGGTAGCCCGGCGGGTACTGCTCGGTCATCTCGGAGGCGAAGAAGCCCGGCGCGATCGAGTTCACCCGGATGCCCTTGCGGCCCGTCCACTGCTGCGCGAGGTCGCGGGTCAGGCCGTTGAGGCCCGCCTTCGAGGCCGAGTAGGCGGCCTGGGGCAGCCCGCCGGTGGTGATGCCGAGCACCGAGGAGATGTTGATGATGCTCGAGCCCCGGCCCATGACGCGTCCGCAGGCCTGCGCCATCCAGTAGCAGCCGTTGAGGTTGACGTCGATGACCCGGGTGAACTCCTCGACGCTCTCGCGGGTGGCCGGCACGGCGGTGCCGATGCCCGCGTTGTTGACCAGCACGTCGACCCGGCCGAGCTGCTCCATCGCGACCGCGACCACCCGGGTGCACGCCTCGGGGTCGGCGACGTCGGCCTCGACGACGACCGCCCGGCGTCCGGCCGCCTCGACCAGCGCCGCGGTGTCGGCCAGCCGCTCGACCCGTCGGGCCGCGAGCACGACGTCGGCGCCGGCCTCGGCCAGGCCCTGCGCGAACGCGACCCCGAGGCCGCTGGACGCGCCGGTGACGATGGCGACCCGGCCGTCGAGGCGGAACAGCTCGGGCACGGTGCCGGCGGGGGTCGAGGCCGTGGTCGGAGCGGGGGAGTGGTCGGCGTCACGCGTCATGCGCGCACTGTAGCCACGGCGGGGCAGGGCGGGGCACGGCGCCGGGGAGCGGTCGGCGCGCGCGGAGCGGTAACATGCGCCCGTGGCCCGGACCCTGCTCCTTCTCCAGCCGCGTCGCCCGCGCTGACCAGCGCACACGACGCGGCCGCCCCTCTGCCCGAGGGGCTTTTTCATGTCCGGGACCCGACGACCACCGCGAGAGAGATGACGATGAGCGAGACGCACGCCAGCGAGGGGTACGACGTCAAGGCCGCCGAGGAGCGGTGGCTGCCGGTGTGGCAGCGGCTCGAGCCGTTCCGCGCCGACGACGCCGCCGTGCTCTCCGGCGAGCGCGAGAAGCGGTACGCCCTGACGATGTTCCCCTACCCCAGCGGCGACCTGCACATGGGTCACGCCGAGGTCTTCGCGCTGCACGACGTCATCGCGCGCTACTGGTGGCAGCGCGGCTACGAGGTGCTCAACCCGATGGGCTGGGACTCCTTCGGCCTGCCGGCCGAGAACGCCGCCATCCGCAACGACGAGCACCCGGCCACCTACACCTACGCCAACATCGAGACCCAGCTGGCCTCGATGCAGCGCTACGGCGTCAGCTTCGACTGGACCCGGCGCCTGCACACCTCCGACCCCGCGTACTACCGCTGGACGCAGTGGCTCTTCCTGCAGCTGCACGCCCGCGGCCTGGCCTACCGCAAGAACAGCCCGGTCAACTGGTGCCCGCAGGACCAGACCGTGCTGGCCAACGAGCAGGTGCTCGGCGACGGCACGTGCGAGCGCTGCGGCGCGGAGGTCACCAAGCGCGAGCTGACCCAGTGGTACTTCCGCACCACCGCCTACGCCCAGGAGCTGCACGACTGCCTCGAGGAGCTGCAGGCCACCTGGATCGGCAAGGTCGTCAACGCCCAGCGCAACTGGATCGGCCGCTCCGAGGGCGCGCACGTGACGTTCGCGATCGACGGCGTCGACCACGAGCCGGTCACCGTGTTCACCACGCGTCCCGACACGCTGTGGGGCGCGACGTTCATGGTGGTGGCGGCCGACGCGCCGCTGGCCGCGTCGCTGGTCTCCGAGGAGCAGCGCGGGGCCCTGGAGGCCTACCGCGAGGAGGTCCGCAAGGCCTCCGACATCGACCGCCTGGCCACCGACCGGCCCAAGACCGGCGTCTTCCTGGGCGTCCACGCGATCAACCCGGTCGACGGCGAGCGCCTGCCGGTCTGGGCCAGCGACTACGTGCTGGCCGACTACGGCACCGGCGCGATCATGGCCGTGCCGGCCCACGACCAGCGCGACCTCGACTTCGCCCGGGCGATGGACCTGCCGGTGCGGCGCGTCGTCGACACCGGCGAGGACGACCCCGCGGTCTCCGGCGTGGCCACGACCGGCGCGGGCACGTACGTCTCCTCCGGCCCGCTGGACGGCCTGACCGACAAGGCCGCTGGCATCCGGGCGGCGATCGAGCTGCTCGAGGAGCGCTCCGCCGGCACCGGCACGGTCAACTTCCGGCTGCGCGACTGGCTGCTCAGCCGGCAGCGCTACTGGGGCGCGCCGATCCCGATCGTCCACTGCCCCGCCTGCGGCGAGGTGCCCGTGCCGGACGACCAGCTGCCCGTCGAGCTGCCCGAGCTGCGGGGCGCCGACCTCAAGCCCAAGGGCACCTCGCCGCTGGGCGCGGCGCGCGCGTGGGTCGAGGTGGCCTGCCCGGCCTGCGGCGGCCCGGCCGAGCGCGACACCGACACCATGGACACCTTCGTCGACTCGTCCTGGTACTTCCTGCGCTACCTCTCGCCGAACGACGACACCCAGGCGTTCGACCCCGCCCTGGCGAAGGCGTGGGGCCCGATCGACCTCTACATCGGCGGCGACGAGCACGCGGTGCTGCACCTGCTGTACGCGCGGTTCTTCACCAAGGTGCTGCGCGACGCCGGCCTGATCGACTGGGACGAGCCGTTCTCCGCCTACCTGTCCCAGGGCAAGGTGATCAACAACGGCCGGAAGATGAGCAAGTCGCTCGGCAACGGCGTCAACCTGGGCGCGCAGCTGGAGGAGTTCGGCGTCGACGCCGTGCGTCTGACGCTGGTCTTCGCCTCGCCGCCCGAGGACGACATCGACTGGGCCGACGTCTCCCCGGCCGGCTCGCTGCGCTTCCTGCAGCGGGCGTGGCGGCTGGCCGGCGACGTCGCCTCGGAGCCGGGCGCCGACCAGGCCGGCGGCGACGTCGCGCTGCGCCGCGTCACCCACCGCACCGTGCACGACGCCGCGCAGCTGGTGGAGGGCTACCGGTTCAACGTGCTGGTGGCGCGCACGATGGAGCTGGTCAACGCCACCCGCAAGGCCATCGACTCCGGCTGCGGCCCGGCCGACCCGGCCGTCCGCGAGGCCGCCGAGTCCGTCGCCGTGCTCCTCTCGCTGGTCGCGCCGTACACCGCCGAGGAGATGTGGGCGCGGCTCGGCCACGAGCCGACCGTCGCCCGCGCCGGCTGGCCGGTGGTCGACGAGGCGCTGCTGGTGGAGGAGTCGGTGACGGCCGTCGTCCAGATCGCCGGGAAGGTGAAGGCGCGCCTCGAGGTCGCGCCCGACATCGCCGAGGCCGACCTGGAGGCACTGGCGCTGGCCGACCCCGACGTCGTCCGCGCGATCGACGGCCGCCCCGTGCGCAAGGTCATCGTGCGCGCCCCCAAGCTGGTCAACGTGGTGGTGTGACGCCGGTGGTCGCCGCGCGCGTCGCGCTCGTCACCGACTCCACCGCGATGCTCCCGCCCGAGGTGGCGGCCGCGGCGGGGATCGCCGTCGTCCCCCTGCAGGTGGTGATCGGCGCCGAGGTGCACGACGAGGGCTCGCCCGAGGCGACGCCCGAGGTCGTCGCGGCGGCGCTGCGGGAGTGGACGCCGGTCTCGACGTCGCGCCCCGCGCCGGAGGCGATCGCGGCGGTCTACGAGCGGCTCGCCGGGGCCGGTGCCGAGGCGATCGTCTCGGTGCACCTCTCCGGGCAGATGAGCGGGACGCTGGAGTCCGCGCGGCTGGCGGCCTCGCGGTCCCGCGTGCCGGTGACGGTGGTCGACACCGCGCAGGTCGGCGTGGCCACCGGCTACGCCGCGCTGAGCGGCGCTGCCGTCGCGGCCGCCGGCGGCTCGGCGGAGGCCGTCGCCGCGGCGGTGCGCGCCCGGGCCGCGGCCTGCACCTCGCTGCTCTACGTCGACACCCTGGAGTACCTGCGCCGGGGCGGACGGATCGGCGCCGCGGCAGCGCTGTTCGGCGGGGCGCTGGCGGTCAAGCCGCTGCTGCGGATCGACGACGGGAAGGTCGTGCCCCTCGAGCGGGTGCGCACCACCGGCCGGGCGCTCGCGCGCCTCGAGGAGCTGGCGGTGGAGGCGGTCGAGGGCGCCGACGGGCAGTCTGGGCAGCCCGGGCAGTCTGGGCAGCGCGTGCAACGCGTCGAGGTGACGGTGGCGCACCTGGCGAACGCCGAGCGCGCGGCGTCGCTGGCCGAGCGGCTCGCGGAGCGGCTGGGCGCACGACTCGCGGGCGAGGTGGCGTTCGGCGAGCTGGGCGCGGTGCTCGGTGCCCACGTGGGGCCCGGGATGATCGCGCTCTGCGTGGCGCCGGTGCTCGACGACGCGGACCCCTCGGGGGACTGAGCCCGCGGGCCGGTCGACGTCCACAGGGCCGGTGGCGACAGGCTCGTCCCCAGATGCGCTGGCGACCCTGCCGGCAGATCCGCGCCGCTGCCTAGCGTGCCGGCATGCGCTCGCGTGCCCCCGAACCCCCTGACGACGCCGTCGCCCGTCGCCTCGAGCTGCTGCGCGCCGAGCTCGCGCGCGCTGTCCGCGGCGAGGAGCAGCCCGTGCTCGAGGCCGCCGGTGCCGCCGGTGCGGCGCGGCCTGTCCGGAGCGGCGCGGAGGCCCCCGTGGCCGAGCCGACGGGCGGCACGGACGATCCCGGTGAGGACTGGTGGGCCGGGCACACCCGGCTCGCGCCCCGGCGTCTGCTGCCGGGGCTGGAGGGCGCGGACGCGGCGCTCGCCGCCGCGGCGGTCGACGACGGCGCGGTGCGCGCGTCCGAGGTCGCCGACGACGAGTGGACCGTCCCGATGCCCGGACGCCACGCCTCCGCGCGCCGGGGTCCGGCGGCCCGGGGGAGGGAGGCCGTCCGCGACGCCTGGCAGGCGGGCCCGGCCGGTCGGCTGGCCCGTGGCGGCCTGCTGGCCCCCGGCCCGGTCGCGGTCGTCGCCGGGCTGGTCTGCCTCGGCCTGGCCTGGGCGTGCTGGTCGATGGTCCGGGCCCGGCCGGTGCCGGTGTCGGCGCCGATCCCCGCCGCGGCACAGCAGATCCCGGCGCCTGGGCCGAGTGACCCCGGCGGTGGGTCCGGGGCGCGCGCGGACGCGACCCCGCCCGTGGCGTCCGGTGCCTCTGCTCCGCCGGCTCCGTCAGCGCCGTCGGGAGCCGGCGCGGCGACGCCCGCGGGCACCGTCACGGTCGACGTGGCCGGCCGGGTGCGGCGTCCGGGCATCGCCGTCCTGCCCGCCGGATCCCGCGTGGTCGACGCGGTGGAGGCCGCGGGCGGACCGCGGGCGGGCGTCGACCTCAGCCCGATCAACCTCGCCCGCGTGCTCGTCGACGGCGAGCAGATCGTCGTCGGCCCGCCGCCCAAAGGCGCCGGGCCCGCCGCGGGAGCCGCGGGAGCCGGCGCGCCGGCCGGCTCCGGGGCGTCCGGGCCGGGGGCGTCCGCGGCGGGCGTGGTCAACCTCAACACCGCGACCGCCCAGCAGCTCGAGGTGCTCCCGCGGGTGGGGCCGGTGATGGCGCAGGCGATCGTCGCGTGGCGGGAGCAGCACGGCGGCTTCACCGCGATCGACGAGCTGCTCGAGGTCGATGGCATCGGCGACGCGACCCTCGCGCAGATCGCGCCGCTGGTCACCCTGTGAGCCCGAGGACGGCCCGGGAGGTCGCGCGGGTCCCGCCGGGAGCGCCGCGAGCGCCGGTCGGCACGCCGCATCCCACGGCGGCGCTCGACGCGCGGATGGCGGCGGTGGCCCTGGCCACCTGGGTCGGCGCGCTGCTGGGAGCGGCCGTCGTGCAGGGCGGCTCGATCGGACGTCTGGCGGGCGGCCTGGGTCTGGCCGGGCTGCTCCTCGGGGTGGGCGGCGCGATCCTCGGCGTCCGGCGCGGCGCGCTCTCCCGCGCCGCGGCCGCGGTGCTGGCGCTCGTCGTCGCCGGCGCGGCCGTCGTGGCCCTGGCGCACGGCGATCCGGTGCGGCACGGTCCCGTCGGCGCCCTCGCGGCCGACCGCGCCTCCGTGGAGCTGCTGCTGGAGGTCACCGACGACCCCCGTCGCGTCGACGGTCGCTTCGAGGACCTCACCGTCGTGCGCGCCCGCGTCGTCGCGATCACCGCCCGCGGACGCTCCTGGCGTCTGCGGGCGCCGGTCGTCGTCCTCGGCGACGACTCCTGGGCGCGCGTCCCGTTGGGAGCCACCGTCGCCGCTCGGGGGCGACTCGCGCCCGCGGACGGCGACGTCGCCGCGGTGGTCGACCCCCGCGGACCCCCGGACCTGAGGACCCCTCCGGACGTGTGGTGGCGCGTGGCGGCCCGGGTGCGCGCCGGGCTGCGGGCCGCGGTCGCCGACCAGCCCGCCGAGCAGGCGGCGCTCGTCCCCGCACTGGTGTCGGGCGACGACGGAGGCGTCTCCGAGGACCTCGCCGACGACTTCCGCACCACCGGGCTGACCCATCTCCTCGCGGTCTCCGGCACGAACCTGACCCTCGTGCTCGCCGCCCTGCTCGGCGTCGGCCGGTGGTGCGGGGTGCGGGGACGCTGGGGCCTGGTGCTGGCCGCGCTCGGCATCGTCGGGTTCGTCCTGGTCGCCCGCACCGAGCCGAGCGTCCTGCGGGCCGCGGTCATGGGCGCGGTCGCGCTGCTGTCCTTCGGCGGGGACGGTCGCCGGCGCGGTCTGCGGGCGCTCAGCGTGGCCGGCGTCGTCCTGCTGCTCCTCGAGCCGACCCTCGCGACCTCCGCGGGGTTCGCGCTGTCGGTGTCGGCCACGGCCGGCATCCTCGTGCTGGCACCCCGGTGGCGCGACGCCCTGGCCCGATGGCTCCCCGGGCCGGCGGCCGACGCGGTCGCGGTGCCGGTCGCCGCCCAGCTGGCCTGCACGCCGCTGGTCGCCGGGCTCTCCGGGCAGGTCAGCCTGATCGCGGTCGTCGCGAACCTGCTCGCCGCCCCGGCGGTCGCGCCGGCGACGATCCTGGGCCTGGTCGGCGGGCTGATCGCCGTCGTCGAGGTCGACGTCGGTCGGCTCGTCGCGCTGCCCGCGGCGTGGAGCGTCGGCTGGATCGTCACGGTGGCCAGGTCCTGCGCGGACGTCCCGCTGCCGGCGATCGGCTGGGGCACCGGCGTCGTCGCCCTGCTCGCGCTGACGCTCGGCTCGGCGCTGCTGGCGGTGCGCGGGCCCTGGCTGGTCGCGCGACCCGCGCGGGCGCTGCTGCTCGCCGGCCTGCTGCTCCTCGTCATGCTGGTGCGGCTGCCGACGCCGGGCTGGCCGCCCGCCCACTGGCGGCTGGTCGCGTGCGACGTGGGCCAGGGGGACGCGCTGGTGCTCGCCACCGGGCGGCCCGGCGAGGCGGTCGTGCTCGACGCCGGTCCGGAGCCGGCTCTCGTCGACCGCTGCCTGCAGCGGCTGGGCGTCTCCACGGTGCCCCTGGTCGTCCTCACCCACTACCACGCGGACCACGTGGACGGCCTCGCCGGCGTGCTCGCGGGTCGGTCGGTGGGAGCCGTGCTCGTCACGACGCTGCAGGACCCGCCGGGCGGCGTGGCGGACGTGGGCGCCCTCGCCGCTGCCCGCGGCATTCCGGTGCGGGCGCTGACCCGCGGGCCCGCCTTCACGGTGGGCGACGTGAGCCTGGAGCCTCTCTGGCCCGAGCCCGGTCCGTCGCACCCGGGGCCGGGCGACGGCAGCACCGCGAACGCGGGCAGCGTCGTGCTGCTGGTGCGGGTCGACGGTCTGCGGCTGATGCTCACGGGCGATCTCGAGCCGGACGGCCAGGCCGCCCTCGCGCGGGAGCGTCCCGATCTGCGTGCCGACGTGCTCAAGCTGCCGCACCACGGCAGCCGGCACCAGGACCTCGGCTGGCTCGACTCGCTCGGAGCTCGGGTGGTGCTGGTCAGCGTGGGGGCGGACAACGACTACGGGCACCCGAACGGTCCGCTGCTCGACCACCTGCGTCGCTCCGCGCGGGTCCTGCGCACGGACCTCGACGGCGACCTCGCGGTCGTCACCGACGACGGGCGGCTCTCCACGGCCACCCGCCGGGGCCCGTGACCCCCCAGACGCCCGTGACGCCCCGTGCCGCGCTGTCGGCGGGCTGTGTCAGGCTGCTCGCACCATGGCAGCACCCGCGCGCACCTCCGGCCCCCAGATCGGCGACCTGCTCGGTCACGTCGTCCTCGTCACCGGCAAGGAGGAGCTCTTCAACGAGCGCTCCGTCCAGACGGTGCGCTCGGTCGTGCGCGCCTACGACGCGGAGGCCGAGCTGGCCGACACGGGCGCCGCCGACCTCAGCCTGGCCACGCTCGGCGAGCTCGCGGCGCCGTCGCTGTTCTCGACCACCCGCTGCGTGGTCGTCCGCTCGCTCGAGCAGCTGCCCGACGGGTCGGTCGCGGGGCTGCTCGACTACGCCGCCGCGCCGGTCGAGGACGTCGCCCTCGTGCTCGTGCACAACGGCGGGCCCAAGGGCTCGGGCACGCTGAACAGGCTGCGCAAGCTCCCGGCCGTCGCCGAGTGGCGCTCGGAGGAGCTCAAGCCGAGCGAGCTGCCGACGTTCGTCGCCGCCGAGGTGCGGCGGCACGGCGGACGCATGGAGCCCGACGCCGCCGCCCAGCTCGTGCAGGCGATCGGGCAGGACCTCCGTGCGCTCGCCGCGGCCGCCGACCAGCTCGCCCACGACTTCCCGGGCGAGCCGCTCACCGCGGAGAAGGTGCAGCGCTACTTCGGCGGTCGCGCCGAGGCCAAGTCGTTCGCGGTGGCCGACGCCGCCTTCGCGGGGCAGCGTCAGCGCGCCCTGGAGGAGCTGCGCTGGACCCTCGACAACGGCACGGCCGCGGTGCTCGTCACGTCGGCGTTCGCCGGCAGCGCGCGGGGGCTGGCGCGGCTGAGCGGCGCCTCCCGCGGTCAGCGCGACGCCGATCTCGCCCGCGACGTCGGCGTCCCGCCCTGGAAGCTGCGCTCGCTGCGCGAGCAGCTGCGGGGATGGAGCCCGGAGGGCCTGGCCGCCGCCGTCCGCGCGGTCGCGCGCGCCGACGCCGACATCAAGGGCGCGGCCAGCGACCCCGCCTACACCCTCGAGCGGCTCGTCCTGTCCATCGCCGGCCTGCGCGAGCGTCGCTGAGACGCGGAACGGCCCGCCGGCGAGGCCGGCGGGCCGTTCGGAGCGTGTGGCTCAGGGGGTCAGAGCGACGCGGCCTTCTTGGCGATGGCCGACTTGCGGTTGGCCGCCTGGTTCTTGTGGATGACGCCCTTGGACGCGGCCTTGTCGAGCTTGCGCGAGGCCTCCCGCGCGTAGACGACGGCGTTGTCCTTGTCCCCGGCCTCGGCAGCCTCGCGGAACTTGCGGACGGCGGACTTCAGGCCGGTCTTGACGGCCTTGTTGCGCTCGTGACGCTTCTCGTTCTGCTTGTTGCGCTTGATCTGGGACTTGATGTTCGCCACTGAGATGCCTTCGGATCGTCGGATGCGGTGTCTGCTGACGTGCTGCGCTGCTGGGGTGCGGCTCCGGCCGAGCGCGTCGACCGGGGGTCGAGGGGCCGAGCCACGTCTGCGCAGGCAGCGTCCGCGCGACGCATGAGGTTAACAGCGCGACTCCGGACGCCTCAAATCGAGTCGACCGACCAGCCCCGGCGCACCCGGAGCCAGTCTGCCAGCTGCCCGGCCTGGCGGCGCTGGGCGGCCCGCACCCACGGCGAGGTCGTCGGCACCGGGCCGGCGCCCGCCGTCGTCAGGCAGCCCAGCAGCAGGGCGAGCAGGGCGTCGACGTCGTCGGCCGCGACGCCGGCGGTGAGCGGGTGCTCGGCGAGCCGGGCCTCGAGCGCCGCGGCCGGCAGGTCGTCGCGAGCGGCGGCGAGGAGCGTCACGGCGTCGACCCAGGCGGCCCCGCGCACCGGCCACGTCCAGTCGCACAGCAGCGTGCGCCCGTCATCGGCCAGCAGGACGTTGTCGCCGCGCAGGTCGAGGTGGACGAGGTGGTCGCCGGCCGCGGCGTCGAGGGCGTGCGCGGCCAGCTCGGCGCAGGGACCGGCGTGCGGCAGGTCCACGGCGGGGGAGCGGCGCCAGAGGGCGGGCCAGGCGGCGCACTCCTCGGCCAGCGTCGGCTGGTCGGCGGGGACGACCCGCGCGGCCGTCACCGTGGCGAGCGCGTCGAGGGCGCGGTCGAGGTCGGGGAGCGTCCACGGCTCGCCGGGCAGCCGGTGCGGCACGTGCTCGAGGCCGAGCAGCACCCAGCCCTCGGCGTCGGCGTCGTCGAGGCCCTCGACGCCCAGCGTCCAGCGCAGGGCGGGGGCTGGGACGCCGCTGCCGGCGAGGGCGCGGAGGGTGCGGGCCTCGGCGCGGTAGGACTCGGCGAACGGTCCCTGGGCGGGTCCGGAGGCGGCCTTGACGAAGTGCCGCGACCCGTCGAGGCAGGTCAGGACGCTCGCCATGCCCGGGGTGAACCCGGCGTCGCACGAGACGGCGTCGACGACCGGCGAGCCGCAGCGGCCCTCGACCTGTGCGCGCACGCCCGGCGGCAGGAAGTGCCACTGGATCCGGCGGGCCGTGCGACCGAGGCTCCCGGGCGCGCCGAGCGGCGGCGGGACGGGGGCGGGAGAGGTCGCGGACACCGTCGTACTGTCCCGCGTCGGGCGCGCGGCGCCCGCCATCTGCGACGGCGCGTCGCCGGGTTCGCCCGGCCTCGGTCGGGATGGGAGGATGGGCCCGCGTCCCCGGACGCGCACCCGCACCGCCGCCACCCGAGCGAGAGACCCGAGACCCTCCGTGCCCGCAGTTCCGAGCAACGCCGTCCCGCAGCCGGGTCGCACCGACCCGTCGGTGATCCGCAACTTCTGCATCATCGCCCACATTGACCACGGCAAGTCGACGCTGGCCGACCGCATGCTGCAGCTCACCGGCGTCGTCGACGAGCGCAGCGCTCGCGCCCAGTACCTCGACCGCATGGACATCGAGCGCGAGCGCGGCATCACGATCAAGAGCCAGGCGGTGCGCATGCCGTGGCGCGTCGGCGCCGACAACGAGCGCGGGGCTGCGCCCGGCGACTACGTGCTCAACATGATCGACACCCCAGGGCACGTCGACTTCACCTACGAGGTGTCGCGCTCGCTCGAGGCGTGCGAGGCCGCGATCCTGCTCGTCGACGCCGCGCAGGGGATCGAGGCGCAGACGCTCGCGAACCTCTACCTCGCGATGGGCGCCGACCTGCACATCATCCCGGTGCTCAACAAGATCGACCTCCCGAGCGCCAACCCGGAGAAGTACGCCGCCGAGCTGGCCGGTCTGGTCGGCTGCGAGCCCGAGGACGTCCTGCGGGTCAGCGCCAAGACCGGCCTGGGCGTCGAGGAGCTGCTCGACCACGTCGTCGCGCAGACCCCGCCGCCGGTCGGTCGCGCGGACGCCCCCGCGCGGGCGCTGATCTTCGACTCCGTCTACGACACCTATCGCGGCGTCGTCACCTACGTGCGCGTGGTCGACGGCCGGCTCAACCACCGCGACCGGATCAAGATGATGTCGACCAACGCCACCCACGAGATGCTCGAGATCGGCGTGATCAGCCCCGAGCAGGTCAAGGCGGGCGAGCTCGGCGTCGGCGAGGTCGGCTACCTGATCACCGGCGTGAAGGACGTGCGGCAGTCGCGCGTGGGCGACACCGTCACCACCCAGCACGGCGGCGCCACCGAGATGCTCGGCGGCTACAAGCACCCCAACCCGATGGTCTACGCGGGCCTCTACCCGATCGACGGCGACCAGTTCGGCGACCTGCGCGAGGCGCTGGAGAAGCTGCAGCTCAACGACGCCGCGCTGACCTACGAGCCCGAGACGTCCGGCGCGCTCGGCTTCGGCTTCCGCTGCGGCTTCCTCGGCCTGCTGCACATGGAGATCACCCGCGACCGGCTCGAGCGCGAGTTCGGCCTCGACCTCATCTCCACCGCGCCGAACGTCGTCTACGACGTCGTCATGGAGGACGGCACGGCGCACGTCGTCACCAACCCGTCGGAGTTCCCCGAGGGCAAGATCAACGAGGTGCGCGAGCCCGTCGTCCGGGCCACGATCCTCAGCCCGAGCGACTACATCGGCACGATCATGGAGCTGTGCCAGACCAAGCGCGGCGCGCTGCAGGGCATGGACTACCTCTCCGAGGATCGCGTCGAGATGCGCTACGTCCTGCCGATGGGCGAGATCGTCTTCGACTTCTTCGACCAGCTGAAGTCGCGCACCAAGGGCTACGCCTCGCTCGACTACGAGCGTGACGGCGACCAGGCCGCCGACCTCGTCAAGGTCGACATCCTGCTCCAGGGCGAGCCGGTCGACGCGTTCTCCGCGATCGTGCACAAGGACGCCGCGTACGGCTACGGCGTGATGATGGCCGGCAAGCTCAAGGAGCTCATCCCGAGGCAGCAGTTCGAGGTGCCGATCCAGGCCGCCATCGGCGCCCGGGTGATCGCCCGCGAGAACATCCGCGCCATCCGCAAGGACGTGCTCGCCAAGTGCTACGGCGGCGACATCAGCCGCAAGCGCAAGCTGCTGGAGAAGCAGAAGGAGGGCAAGAAGCGGATGAAGATGGTCGGCCGCGTCGAGGTCCCCCAGGAGGCCTTCGTGGCCGCGCTCTCCACCGGCGGCGGGGGCACGGAGAAGGCCGGCAAGAAGTAGTGCGGCTGCCCGCGTCGCTCCTGGCGCTCGGCGCCCGGGGGCCGTCGTGGGCGTCCTGGCTCGACCGCCTGCCGGCGCTGCTCCGCGACCTCGTCGCCGAGTGGGAGCTCGTCGTCGACGGGGACCCGAGGCACGGCAACACCGCGGTCGTCTTCCCGGTGCGCACGCGCGACCGGGTTGACGCCGTCCTGAAGGTCGGGTTCCTCGATGCGGAGTCCGAGCACGAGTCGCTGGCGATGCAGCACTGGCATGGACGTGGCGCGGCGACGCTGCTGCGCGCCGACCCGCGGCGCGGTGCGCTCCTGCTCGAGCGGCTCACCTCACGAGACCTCGTCGAGGAGTGGGACGTCGCGGCCTGCGAGATCGTGGGCGGGCTCTACGGCGCGCTCCACCGGCCGGCTCCGCCGCAGCTCCGCCTGCTGTCGGTGCTCTGTGAGGGCTGGGCCGCGCGGCTCGCGGCCCTGCCGCGCTCGGCGCCGCTGCCGCGCCGGATGGTCGAGCAGGCCGCGCACCTCGCGGCGTCCTTCGCCACCGACGCCGCCACCGACGGACGCCTGCTGCACGCCGACCTGCACTACGAGAACGTGCTCGCCGACGCCGCGGGCGAGTGGCGCGCGATCGATCCGAAGCCGCTCTCCGGCGACCCCCACTTCGAGCCTGCCCCGCTGCTCTGGAATCGCTACGACGAGCTGGCCGGCGACGTCCGCGACGGCGTCCGGCGTCGCTTCCACGCCGTCATCGACGCGGCTGGCCTGGACGAGGAGCGCGCCCGCGACTGGGTGGTGCTGCGGATGATGGTCAACGCGCTGTGGCGCCTGGAGGAGGACGCCGGCGGCGTCACCCCGGCGGCGTCGACCGGCTCCTGGCTGACGACGTGCGTCGCGGTCGCGAAGGCCGTCCAGGACTGAGGTCGGCGCCTCGCAGGTTTCCCCGGATATCCGGGGAAACCGGACGTTGTCAGGGGAAGTTTCCCCTGACAACGTCCAGTTCTCCCTGACCAGTGATGCGGAAGGGACGCGTGGGGCGAGCCGACGCGACCGCGCACGGCTCAGGTCGTCGCGGCCTCGTCCGCGGTGCCGAGGATGGCCTCGAGGGCCTCGCGGTGACGCCGGTAGGCGGCGCGTCCGGGGTCGGTGATCCGGAAGGACGTCACCGAGCCGCGCCCGCGGCCGCTGCGGCGCACCTCGACGTACCCGGCGGCCTCGAGCGCGCTCATCTGCTTGGACAGGTCGGAGTCGCTGATCGCGAGGCGCTCGCGCAGCGTGGGGAAGGTGGCCTGGGTCGACACGGCCAGGAGCGCCATCGCCGCCAGCCGCTTGGGCGCGTGGATGACGGGGTCGAGATCCGCGATCATGCCTCGACCTCGCGGCGCAGCCGATCGGCGATCGCGGCGTAGCGGTGCTCGTACCAGGCGACGACCAGGCCGGCGCCGAGCGCGGCGAGGGGCGCGGAGAGCGCGGGACCGACGGCGACGTCGGCGGCGAAGGCGGCCACGAGGACGGCGAGCTGGCCCGCCCAGAGGAGCCGGGCGAGTCGCGCCAGCGGACGCGGGGTCAGCCGGCGGTCGCGCGGCAGCGCTCCGTGGCGCCGGGCGTACCAGGAGAGGAACGCCAGCGCCGTCAGCGTCGGCGAGAGGACGACCAGCAGCTGCAGCGGCGCGGAGTCGAGGTGCACGTGCAGCACGCCGACGAGTGCCGCCGCCCATGCGGCCCACGCGAACGGGTACCAGGCGCCCAGGCGCGGGTAGTCGACGAACGGGGAGAGCTCGGCGCGGCGCATCTCGCGTCGGGCCTGCTCGAGATCGGTCCGAGAGGTTTCCATGTCGGAAAGCGTAAGCGATGGTTGCCGATCTGGAAAGCGATCAGGGGCCGACGGTTTCCCCGGATATCCGGGGAAACCGGACGTTGTCAGGGGAAGTTTCCCCTGACAACGTCCAGTTCTCCCTGACAAGCGGCGACGCCGTGCCGCACGCCTCGCCCCATGGGAGGATCGCCTCATGGCGCACGTGCTCTCCGTCAACGTCGGTCGGCCCCGCGAGGCCGACTGGGCGACGATCGGTCGCACGTCGATCGACAAGACGGCCGTCGAGGGTCCGGTCGCGGTGGGCGCGCTCGGCCTCGAGGGCGACGAGGTGTCGAACCGCAAGTACCACGGCGGTCCCGACCAGGCGGTCTACGCGTTCGCGGTCGAGGACCTGCGCTGGTGGGCGCAGGAGCTGGGCCGGGACGTGCCGCCGGGCACGTTCGCCGAGAACCTCACCACCGAGGGGATCGACGTCAACGAGGCGGAGGTCGGCGAGCGCTGGCGCATCGGCACGGCGCTGCTCGAGGTGCGCTCCGTGCGGACGCCCTGCAACGAGTTCAAGCGCTGGATGGGCCGCAGTGGCTACGACGACCGCGCGTGGGTCAGGCGGTTCGCCCGCGTGGGTCGGCCGGGGCCGTACCTGCGCGTCGTCGAGGAGGGCGAGCTGTGCGCGGGCGACCCCCTCGAGGTCGTCCACCGTCCGGGGCACGGCGTCACGGTCTCGACGCTCTACCGCGCCCTCAGCACCGACCGCACGCTGCTCCCGCGGCTGCTGGAGGTGCCCGACCTCGTGCCGGGGGCGCGACGGAAGGCCGAGGCCTACGTGGAGGCCCTGCGCAGCGGCGGCGAGGACGTCCTCCTGCCGGACGCCCCGACCCGCTGAGCGGACACGTGACCGGCCGGTAGGCCGCGTGACCTAAGTTACGTGCCATGGCGATCGTGCGAGACACCAGCTTCGTGGACCACCTCCCTCGGAACGTGGCCGTCCAGTTCCTCGACCGCGTGGCGACGAGCCCCGACGTGGAGGCCTTCCGCTTCCCGGTCGGCACGGCCTGGGAGTCGATCACCTGGCGTCAGGCGGGTCGCGAGGTCGAGCGGCTGGCCGCCGGCCTGCGCTCGCTCGGCCTCGAGGCCGAGGACCGCGTCGGCATCGCCGCCGGCACCCGCTACGAGTGGATCCTCGCCGACCTGGCGATCATGCTCGCCGGCGGCGCCACCACCACGGTCTACCCCTCCACCAACGCCGACGACGTCGCCTACATCCTCTCCGACTCCGGCAGCCGGGTCGTGTTCGCCGAGGACGCCGAGCAGGTCGCCAAGCTCGTCGAGTTCCGCGAGCAGCTCCCCGAGGTGCTGCGGGTCGTCACCTTCGAGAAGGTCGACGCCCCCGACGCGCCGGAGGGCTGGGTCACCGGCCTCGAGCAGCTCGCCGCCGAGGGCGACGCCTGGCTCGCCGAGCACCCCGGGCAGGTCGAGGAGACCGCCCGGGCGATCGCCCCCGACGCCCTGGCCACCCTGATCTACACCTCCGGCACCACCGGACGTCCCAAGGGCGTGCGGCTGCTGCACCGCTCCTGGGTCTACGAGGGCGAGGCCATCCGGGTGCAGGACATCCTCCACGAGGACGACCTGCAGTTCCTGTGGCTCCCGATGGCCCACGCGTTCGGCAAGGTGCTGCTCTCGGCCCAGCTGGCCTGCGGCTTCGCCACCGCGATCGACGGCCGTGTCGACAAGATCATCGACAACCTGGCCGTCGTCCGCCCGACCTTCATGGGCGCCGCGCCGCGCATCTTCGAGAAGGCCTACGGCCGCATCATCACGATGACCGAGAGCGAGGGCGGCGCGAAGCAGAAGATCTTCGAGCAGGCCTTCAAGGTCGGCACCGCCGTCGACGAGCTCCGGCGTGCCGGCAAGGCCGTGCCGCTGCCGCTGCGCGTCCAGCACGCGCTCTTCGACCGCCTGGTCTTCGCGAAGGTCCGCGAGCGGTTCGGCGGCCGGGTGAAGTTCTTCATCTCCGGCTCCGCGGCCCTCAACGCCGACATCGCCAACTGGTTCCACGCCGCGGGCATCCTCATCCTCGAGGGCTACGGCATGACCGAGAACGCCGCCGGCGCCGCGGTCAACCACCCGCAGGACTACAAGATCGGCACCGTCGGCCCCGCGCTGCCGGGCACCGAGATCCGCATCGGCGAGGGCGACGAGGTGCTCATCCGCGGGCCCCACGTCATGGCCGGCTACCACAACCTGCCCGAGGAGACCGCCAAGGCGCTCGACGCCGACGGCTGGCTGCACACCGGCGACAAGGGCAGCCTCGACGCCGACGGCCACCTGCGCATCACCGGTCGCATCAAGGACCTCTTCAAGACCTCCGGCGGCAAGTACATCGCCCCGCCGGCGATCGAGGCGAAGTTCAAGGCGATCTGCCCGCTGGTCAGCCAGTTCATGGTCTTCGGCAACGAGCGCAACTACTGCGTCGCGCTGATCACCATCGACCCCGACGCCGCCACCGCCTGGGCCGCGGAGAACGGCGTCACGGGCGACTACGCCGCGATCACCCGCGACGAGCGGCTGCGCGCCGAGATCGGCCGCTACGTCGAGGAGCTCAACTCCAAGCTCAACCGCTGGGAGACGATCAAGAAGTGGGAGATCCTCGACCACGACCTCTCGATCGAGTCCGGTGAGCTCACCCCGTCGCTGAAGGTCAAGCGCAACGTCGTCGAGCAGCGCAACAAGGAGCGCATCGACGCCTTCTACGCCTGACCGCACCACCCCTCCGCTCGACGACGGGGGCCGATCCGTGATGTGATCGGCCCCCGTCGTGCGTGTCGAACGCGAGTTCGAGATCCCGGGTTGCGCCGATCGAACATCCGTTCGATCATGGACGCGTGACCATCGCCCCGACCTCCCGCGCCGACGAGCTCGCCGCGCTGCGCCAGCGCATCGCGCGGCTCGAGCGTCCGGGCCTCGCCGCCGCCGAGGCGGGGGTCGAGCTGGTCACCCACCCGGCGCTCGCGCCGGTGCTGCGACTGCGGGCCGGGGGCACCTACCAGGTCGACTCCACCACCCTCGCGCTGCTGCTCATGGCCGGCCCCTCGCGGGCCGGCGCCTGGAGCGCGCTGGTGGGGGTGGACGACCTCGGCGCCGAGGCTGCCGCGGCCTGGGGGGTCGAGCTCTCCCGCACCGTCGTCGTGCCCGAGCCCGGGGAGCAGTGGCTCGAGGCGCTGGCCGCGGTCATCGACCTCGCCGGCCTCGTCGTGGTGCGCCCGCCGCTGCTGCGGGGTCGACGCGCTCCGCTGGCGCCGTCGGTCGCCGAGCGGCTCTCCGCGCGGCTGCGCGAGCGCTCCGCGGCGCTGGTCGTGCAGGGGGAGTGGCCGCGCTGCACCGCGCGGCTGCGGCTCGCCGAGGTCGCCTGGCACGGCGTGGGCCACGGCGAGGGGCTGCTCGACCGTCGGCACGCCGTCGTGGAGGTGCAGCGGGGCAGCGCGCCGCCGGTGCGCGTGCGGCTCGAGGGCCTGGGGGACGCCGGGCTCCCCGTCGGCGTCGGTCGGCACGGCGCGACGCCGCTGCGGAAGGCGGCCGGCTGATGCGCGTCTTCGTCGTCTGGTGCCCCGACTGGCCGGTCGTCGCGGCGCTGTGGGAGGCCGCGGGGGAGCCGAGCGTCGACGGCGCCGAGGCCGGCTCGGCGGACTCCCCGTCGCGGCGGCCCGCCGCGGTGTTCGCCGCCAACCGCGTGGTGGCCTGCACGGCCACTGCGCGCGAGCTCGGCGTGCGTCGCGGCATGCGTCGCCGCGACGCGCAGGGCCGCTGCCCCGAGCTGCGGGTGCTGGCCGACGCGCCCGACCGCGACGCCCGGGCCTTCGAGCCGGTGCTGGCGGTGCTCGAGGAGCTGCGGCCGGGCGTCGCGCTGCTGCGGCCGGGGCTCGCGGCCCTGCGCTCCCCGGGCCGCTACTACGGCGACGAGGAGGCCACCGCCGCCGTCGTCGCCGAGCGGCTGGTGCGCGCGGGCGTCTGGGACGTCCGCATCGGCGTGGCCGACGACCTCTTCACCGCCGAGCAGGCCGCCCGGCTGGCCCGTCCCCAGGAGTGCCGCGTCGTGCCGCCCGGCGGGGCGCGCGAGCTGCTGGCCGAGCTGCCCGTCGAGGTGCTCGACGACGCCGACGCGGTCAGCCTGCTGCGCCGTCTGGGCATCGAGTCCCTCGGGCAGCTCGCCGCGCTGCCCGCACCCGACGTGCGGGCCCGCTTCGGGCTGGCGGTGGCCCGGGTGCACCAGGTGCTCGACGGCGTCGACGCCCAGCGGTTCGCCCCCCGCACCCCGCCGCCCGACCTCGGCGCCGAGGTGGCCTTCGAGCCGGCGCTCGACTCCGCGGAGGCGATCTGCTTCTCTGCCCGGCGCACGGTCGAGCGGCTCGTCGCGGGGCTCACCGAGCGGCGCCTGGTGTGCACCGAGCTGTGCGTCGAGGTGCGCACCGAGGGCGAGCCGCCGGTGCTGGCGCGCACCTGGCTGCACCCGCGCTGGTTCTCCGCCGCCGACGTCCTCGACCGGCTGCGCTACCAGCTCGCCGGTCAGGGGGCCGGCCAGGGCGTCGGGCTGGGCACGCTCGGCGCGGCCGTCACCGGGGTGCGGTTCGAGCCGCTCACGGTGGTGCCCGAGCACGTGCACGCCGAGGGCCTCTGGGGCGGCACCGACGCCCGGGTCGAGCGGGGGCTCGCGCGGCTGCAGGGCATGCTCGGTCACGACCGGGTGCTGCAGCCGGTGCTGCAGGGCGGACGCACCCCCGCCGAGCGGCAGGCGCTCGTCCCGTGGGGGCAGCGTCCCACCGGGCTGCGGCCGGTCGAGCCGGCCTGGCCCGGCCGCATCCTCGGCCCGGCGCCCGCGCGGGTCTTCCCGACGCCGTGGCCGGCGCGGGTGGAGGACGCCTCGGGGCGTCCGGTGCTCGTCGACGAGCGCGGTGCGCTCAGCGGCGAGCCCGTCCGGCTGCACGTGGAGGACCGCTGGCAGCCGGTCGTCGGCTGGGCCGGGCCGTGGCCGGCCGAGACCGCCTGGTGGGAGCCCGGCGCGGCGCAGCGCGGGCCGGTCATGCGCTTCCAGCTGGTCGGGGCCGACGGGCGCGCCTGGCTGATCACCTGCCTCGACGGCGCCTGGGAGGCGGTGGCCGGCTATGAGTGAGGCGCGCTGATGGGCTTCAGCAATCCCGCCGTGCCGTGGAGCGAGCTCGAGCGACGGCTCTCCGGACGCTCCGCCCCGCCGCCCGAGGCGCCGATCTCGACGCGCCGTCGCCGTCCCGACGCCAGCGGCGCCCTGCCGCCCGAGGGGCCGGTGGTGCCCTACGCCGAGCTGCACTGCCACAGCGACTTCAGCTTCCTCGACGGCGCCAGCCCGCCGGAGGAGCTCGTCGCCGAGGCGGTCCGGCTGGGTCTGACCGGGCTCGCGCTCACCGACCACGACGGCTTCCACGGCGCGCCGATGCTCGCCGAGGCCGCCCGCGCGCACCCCGACCTGCGCACCGTGTACGGAGCCGAGCTCAGCCTGGGCCTCGACGCCCCGCAGCTCGGGGTCGCCGACCCCGCCGGCACCCACCTGCTGGTGCTGGCCCGCGGCGTCGAGGGCTACCACCGGCTGGCCGGGGCGATGACCCTCGCGCACCTGCGCGGGGACGAGAAGGGGCGCCCCGACCACCGGCTCGACGAGCTGGTCGAGCGCGGCCGCGGCCACTGGGTGGTGCTCACCGGCTGCCGCAAGGGCGCGGTGCGTCAGGCCCTCGCCGAGGGCGGCGGGGCGGCGGCCGACGCCGCGCTGGGCGCCCTGGTCGAGCGGTTCGGCGCCGAGCACGTCGTCGTCGAGCTCACCGACCACGCGCACCCGGGCGACACCGTCGCCAACGACGTGCTCGCCGGGCTCGCCCGCGAGCACGGCCTGCCGGTGGTGGCCACCAACAACGTCCACTACGCCCGGCCCGAGCAGCGGCGGCTGGCGCAGGCGATGTCGGCCATCCGCGCCCGGCGCAGCCTGGCCGACCTCGACGGCTGGCTGCCGGTCTCGGGCCAGGCGCACCTGCGCAGCGGCGAGGAGATGGCCGCCCGGTTCGCCCGTCACCCGGGCGCGGTGGCGTACGCCGCGCGGCTGGCCGGCGAGCTCGCCTTCGACCTGCGCAAGGCCTCGCCCCGGCTGCCCAAACAGGGCATCCCCGAGGGCCACACGCCCACCAGCCGGCTGCGCGAGCTCACCTGGGCCGGCTTCGCCCGGCGCTACGCCGGCACCCCGCAGGAGGCCGAGGCGCGCTCCCGCGTCGAGCGCGAGCTGGAGATCATCGAGCGCAAGGACTTCCCCGGCTACTTCGTCATCGTCCACGACATCGTCGACTTCGCGCACCGCCGCGGCATCCTCTGCCAGGGCCGCGGCTCCGCGGCCAGCTCCGCGGTCTGCTACGCGCTCGGCATCACCGCCATCGACCCCGTGCGGTACGGCCTGCCCTTCGAGCGGTTCATCTCCCAGCACCGCGACGAGGAGCCCGACATCGACGTCGACTTCGACGCCCGGCGCCGCGAGGAGGTCATCCAGTGGGTCTACGACACCTACGGCCGGCTCAACGCCGCGCAGGTCGCCAACGTCATCTCCTACCGGCCCAAGATGGCCGTGCGCGACGCCGCCAAGGCGCTGGGGTTCTCGCCGGGCCAGCAGGACGCGTGGTCCAAGCAGGTCACGAGCTGGACCTCGGTGGTGGCCGACCAGCTGGCCGACGACGGCACCGGCACCGCGGCCGACACCCGCGGCGAGGCCCGGGCGGGCGAGGCGGTGCCGCCCGCGGTCGTCGGGCTGGCCGAGGAGCTCCTCGGCGCCCCCCGTCACCTGGGCATCCACTCCGGGGGCATGGTGCTCACCGAGCAGCCGATCGGCGAGGTGTGCCCCATCGAGCGGGCGCGCATGGACCGCCGCACCGTCCTGCAGTGGGACAAGGACGCCTGCGCGTCGATGGGCCTGGTGAAGTTCGACCTGCTCGGCCTCGGCATGCTCAGCGCGCTCGACCACATGATCGCGCTGGCCCGTGAGCACCTCGACGAGCACTGGGAGCTCCACTCGCTGCCCAAGGAGGAGCCCGCGGTCTACGACATGCTCTGCCGGGCCGACTCCGTGGGCGTCTTCCAGGTCGAGAGCCGTGCCCAGATCGGCACCCTGCCGCGGCTGCGTCCCCGCACCTTCTACGACCTCGCCGTCGAGATCGCGCTGATCCGCCCCGGGCCCATCCAGGGCGGCGCGGTGCACCCCTACATCCGCCGGGCGATGGGGCAGGAGCCGATCGCCTACCCGCACCCCAGCGTCATCCCGATCCTCGAGCGCACCCGCGGCGTCCCGCTGTTCCAGGAGCAGCTGATGCAGATGGCGATGGTGCTCGGCGACTGCGACGCCGACGACGCCGACCTGCTGCGCCGCGCGATGGGCTCCAAGCGGGGCATCGAGCGGATCGAGCGGATCGAGCGCAAGCTCTACGAGGGCATGGCCCGCAAGGGCCTGCACGGGGAGCGGGCCGACGCGATCTACCTGCAGATCCGCTCGTTCGCGAACTTCGGGTTCGCCGAGAGCCATGCGCTGTCCTTCGCGCTGCTCGTCTACGCGAGCTCGTGGTTCAAGCTGCACTACCCGGCGGCGTTCCTCGCCGGCCTGCTGCGCGCGCAGCCGATGGGCTTCTACTCCCCGCAGTCGCTGGTCGGCGACGCCCGGCGCCACGACGTCGAGGTGCGGCGTCCCGACCTGCTGCGCTCGGACGCGCAGGCGGGGCTGGAGCCGCTGGTCGACCTGCCGCCGGGGCAGCGGCCGCGCGCCACCGGCCTGGACGCCTGCCGCCACGACCACGGCGGCGAGGTGCCGCCGTTCGTGGAGGGCACGCCCGATCCCACGCCCCGGCATCGGCGCGACGGCGGGTTCGCGGTGCGACTGGGCCTGGCCTCGGTGCGCGGCATCGGCGACGACGTCGCCCGGCGGATCGTCGCGGCGCGCGAGGAGCGACCCTTCCGCGATCTCGCCGACCTGTCGCGTCGGGCGGGCCTCGACGCCGGCCAGCTCGAGGCGCTGGCCACCGCGGGGGTCTTCGAGGGTCTCGGCCTCGACCGTCGCCAGGCGCTGTGGACGGCCGGCTGGACCGAGCGCGAGGAGCACCTCGAGGGACTCGTGGTGGCCGCACCGCCGCCGACGCTGCCCGGCCTCGACGGCGTCGGCGTGCTGCTCGCCGACCTGTGGGCCACCGGCGTCACCCCCGACGACCATCCCTTCGCTCACCTGCGGCCGGGCCTGCGGGCAGCCGGCGTGCACGCGGTGGCCGACCTGGTCGGCGAGCGCGCGACGGTCGCCGACCGACGCCGGGTGAGCGTCGCCGGCGTGGTCACGCACCGGCAGCGTCCGGGCACCGCCGGCGGGGTCACGTTCCTCAACCTCGAGGACGAGACGGGCATGCTCAACGTCGTCTGCGGCCAGGGGCTGTGGCGTCGGCACCGGGCCGTGGCCACCCGCTCCCAGGCGATGGTGGTGCGGGGGCTGGTCGAGCGGCGCGACGGCGTCACGAACCTGGTGGCCGATCGCCTGTCCGGCCTCTCCGACCTGCACCCCGAGGCGGCGGCCGCGCTCGAGACCCGGCTGCGCTCGCGCGACTTCCGATGAGCCTCCTGCGTCGAGCACAGCCGATGCACAGCGGCGACCGGTCGACTGCTCCCACCGGCGGACGATCCGCCCCGCGCCCGAGGAGCCACCATGACCCCCAGCACCAGCACCGGCAGCAACACCAGCACCAGCACCGGCAGCACCAGCACGCCGCACGGACACGACGAGCTCGAGGACCACGACCTCGGCCTCGCCCACGACCTGCCGATCCTCCTGGCGCGGCGTCGGGCGATGGGCCGGCGGGGCTTGCTGGGGCTGCTCGGCGGCGTCGGCGCGGCGGCCGCCCTCACCGCCTGCGGGGCCGAGGAGACCGCTTCCTCCTCCGCCTCCTCGGCCGCCACGAGCGGAGCCGCCACCGTCCCGGGCGGCCCTCCGGCGGGCGGCATGGGCGCCGCGGCCACGGCCGTCGCCGCCGGCGAGATCCCCGAGGAGACCGCGGGGCCGTATCCGGGCGACGGCAGCAACGGGCCCGACGCGCTGGCCGAGTCGGGCGTCGTCCGCAGCGATCTGACCCGCTCCTTCGGGGACGCCGACGGGGTCGCCGAGGGCGTGCCGATCAGGATCCGGCTGCGGGTCTACGACCTCGACGGCGAGGACGCGACGCCGTACGAGGGCGCGGCCGTCTACCTGTGGCACTGCGACCGCGACGGCCAGTACTCGATGTACACCGGCAGCGCCCAGGCCGAGAACTACCTGCGCGGGGTGCAGGTGGCCGACGCCGACGGTCGGCTCGAGTTCACCAGCGTCTTCCCGGCCTGCTACGACGGCCGGTGGCCGCACATGCACTTCGAGGTCTACCCGAGCGTCGCCGACGCGACGGACGCGACCAACCGGCTGCGCACCTCCCAGCTGGCGCTGCCCCAGGACGTCTGCGAGACCGTCTACGGCACCGCCGAGGGCTACGAGGCCAGCGTCGCGAACCTCCAGCGCGTCAGCCTCGACACCGACCTGGTCTTCGCCGACGGCCACTCCCTGCAGCTGGCCACCGTCACCGGCTCGGTCGACGACGGCTACGTCGTCAGCCTGGCCGTCCCCGTCTGATCGCCCGGCCGCAGGCGGGGTCGCCCGCGCGTGTGAGGATGGACCGGTGCCCAGCACCCTCCCCGACGGCGAGCCGGCTCCCGACGACGGCTCGCTGCCCGCCTCGGCGCTGGCCGACGTCGGCGCGAGCGGCCTGGGCGTCTACCTGCACGTGCCGTTCTGTGCGGTCCGCTGCGGCTACTGCGACTTCAACACCTACACCGCCGAGGAGCTCGGGCCCGGGGTGTCGCGACGCGACTTCGCGGCGACGGCGGCCCGGGAGATCGCCCTGGCGGCCCGGGTGCTCGGCCCGACCCGGCCGGTCGAGACGGTCTTCGTGGGCGGCGGCACGCCGACCCTGCTGACGCCGGCCGAGCTCGGCTCGCTGCTGGAGGCGGTGCGCGAGGAGGTCGGCCTGGCCGACGACGCCGAGGTCACCACCGAGGCCAACCCCGACTCCGTCACCCCGGAGTCGCTCGCGGGGCTGCGGGAGGCGGGCTTCACCCGGCTGTCCTTCGGGATGCAGTCGGACGTGCGGCACGTCCTGCGGGTCCTCGACCGCACCCACGACCCCCTGCGGGTGCCGCAGGCGGTGGCCTGGGCCCGTGAGGCGGGCTTCGAGCAGGTCAGCCTCGACCTCATCTACGGCACGCCGGGGGAGTCGCTCGACGACTGGGGGCGCTCGCTCGACGCCGCCCTGGCCTGCGAGCCCGACCACCTCTCGGCCTACGCCCTGATCGTCGAGGACGGCACGGCACTGGCGCGTCGGGTTCGGCGCGGCGAGCTGCCGGCACCGGACGACGACGACCTCGCCGACAAGTACCTCCTGGCCGACGAGCGGCTCACCGCGGCCGGGCTGTCCTGGTACGAGGTCTCGAACTGGGCGCGTCCCGGTGCGGAGTGCCGGCACAACCTCCTCTACTGGACCGGCGCCGACTGGTGGGGCGTCGGGCCGGGCGCGCACTCCCATGTCGGCGGCGTGCGCTGGTGGAACCGCAAGCACCCGGCGGCCTACGCCCAGCGGCTGGACGCCGGCCTCAGCCCGGCCCAGGGCCGCGAGGTGCTCGCGGACGAGGACCGCCGGGTCGAGCGCGTCCTGCTGGAGGTGCGGCTCCGTCAGGGACTGCCGGCCGCCGCCCTCGACGACGCCGGCCGCCGCGCCGCGGCCGAGGTGGTCGCCGAGGAGCTCGCCGAGCCCGGACCCTGGTCGGACGGCCGGCTGGTGCTGACCCGGCGCGGACGGCTGCTCGCGGACGCCGTGGTCCGTAGGGTGCTGCCATGAGCCAGCCGCCACCGGAGCAGTCCCCGCAGGGGCAGGTGCCGCCGCCCCCGCCGTCCGCGCCGTCCGCGCCGTCCGGGTACCCGCCCCCGCCCGCCGGACAGCCGCATCCCGGCTGGGCGCCGCCGCCGGGGCAGCCGTGGGGCCCGTCGCCGGGGCAGCAGTGGGGCGGACAGCCGTGGCCGGGCCAGCCGTACGGCGCGGCACCCGGTGCGGCGCCCGGCGCGCCCTGGGGCGTCCACCCGGTCACCGGCGTGCCGTACTCGGAGAAGTCCAAGCTGGTGGCGGGGCTGCTGCAGCTGCTGATCCCGCTCGGCCTAGGCCGCTTCTACATCGGCGACACGACCACCGGCGTGCTCCAGCTGGTGGTCACGGTGCTGACCTGCGGCATCGGCGCCATCTGGCCGTTCGTCGACGGGATCATCCTGCTGGCCACCGACTCCCGCGACGCCCAGGGCCACCCCCTGCGCTCCTGACCTGCGGCTAGGGCGCGGTGACGAAGTCGATGAGCTCCTCGACGCGGCCGAGCAGGGCGGGCTCGAGGTCGGCGAACGACCCGACGCGGCCCAGGATGTGCTTCCAGGCACGGGCGATGTCGGCCTGGTCGCGATGCGGCCAGCCGAGGTGCTGGCACACCCCATGCTTCCACTCGACGTTCCGCGGGATCCGCGGCCAGGCGTCCAGCCCGAGCCGTGCGGGCTTGACCGCCTGCCAGATGTCGACGAACGGGTGGCCGACGATCAGCACGTGGGGCCCGACCGCCGAACGGGCGATGCCCTGCGCAAGGCGGCTCTCCTTCGAGCCCGGCACGAGGTGGTCGACCAGGACGCCCACCCGCCGCTGGGCCGAGGGCCGGAAGTCGCGCAGGTGGTCGGCGAGGTCGTCCACGCCGCCGAGGTACTCCACGACGACGCCCTCGATGCGCAGGTCGTCGCCCCACACCTTCTCGACCAGCTCGGCGTCGTGGCGGCCCTCCACGAAGATGCGGCTGGCCCGGGCGACCCGGGCCGGGGCGTTCGGCACCGCGACGGAGCCGGACGCCGTGCGGGCGGGGGCCGCGGGAGCCGCGGCCCTCACCGGCGCGGTGAGGATGACGGGTCGTCCCTCCAGCAGGAAGCCCGCCCCGAGGGGGAAGGTGCGGCGCCGCGAGCGCCGGTCCTCCAGCGTGACGGTGTGCAGGTCGCGGTCGACGGCGACGATCTCGCCGCACCAGTCGGTGGTGACCTCCTCGACGACGAGGCCCTTGTCGGCGGGGTGCTCGACGGCGCGACCGCGCTTCGGTGCGCGCCAGTCGCCGCTGAGGACGTCGGATCCGTATCGGTCGGCCACCGCAGGAGGCTAGACAGTCGGCGCGCCGGCTCCCGGGCGACGCGCCGCAGGCGAGCCCGGCAGGGCGGCCGGGCCGGCTCAGCCGCCCGAGTCGCCCGCGCTCTCCGGCTCGTCCTGGTCGGCGTGCTTGCCGTCGTGCAGCAGGTCGCCGGCGGTCTCGCCGTCGGCGAGGGGCTCGGCGAGCGGGTTGTCCTCGCTCGGGACGAGGTCGGGCGGCAGGGCGTCGTCGGTGACGTCGGCGTGCGGGTGCGGGTCCTCGCTCATGTCCCCACGCTGCCCGCGATGCGCTGGCGTGCACACCCTCGGGCGGGTGGTCCGGCTCAGAGCAGCGGCAGGCGTCGGCGCAGCAGCGGGAGGGCGGCGTAGCCGCGGGCGACGGCGTGCTCGAGGCCCGCGCTCGGAAAGGGCCACGGAGCGGCCTCGAGCGCCTCGTCAGCCGGCACGCCGCGGGTCGCGAGGTCGCGGACGGTCTCGGCCACCACGCCGAGGAGCGCCCGCTGCTCCTCCACCGCGTCGCGGTCCATCGGCGCCCCGTGGCCGGGGAGCACGATCGACCTCCCGGAGAGCAGGCCCAGGACGACGTCGAGGCTCGCCGGCCAGTCGAGCGGGTGGGCGTCGGGGCCGTACGACGGCGGTCCGGACTCCTCGACGAGGTCGCCGGCCAGCACGAGGTCGACGTCGGGCACGCGGACGACGAGGTCGCCGGCGGTGTGGCCGCGGCCGGGGTGGACGAGCTCGACGAGCCGTCCGCCGAGGTCGACGGCGCGGACCGACGACAGCGGGCGGTCCGGCACGACGATCGGCGCAGCGACGGCGGCCTCCTGCTCCGCGGCCTCGAGGTGGGGGAGCAGGTCGTCGTGCAGGGCGCGCGAGGCGCCCCTGGCGGCGGCGTCCAGCGCGGCGACGGCCTCCGTCTGCGCGTGCACGGGCACCGCGGGGTCGAGCTCGCGGAAGGCCGCCGCGCCGAGCACGTGGTCGAGGTGCGCGTGGGTGTGGACGACGCCCAGCACCGGTCCGGCGTCCAGCGCCGTCACCGCGGCGCACAGCGCGCGGCCCGCCGCGACCGAGCCCGGGGCGTCGACGACGAGCACGCCGTCGTCGCCCCCGATCACGCCGATGGTCACGTCGCACGGCTCGACCCGGGCGGCCCAGACGCGGGTCGCGATCTCCTCGAGTCTCGGGCGGGCCACGGCGGCGACCCTACGCCCGCGCCGCTGGACGGGGCGCCCGGGACGCGCTCCGGCTCAGCGCGCCGTGGCGAGCAGCAGGTCGCGCAGCAGCAGGGAGAGGTCGTCCAGGTCGGCGGCCGGGCGCGGGAACGCGAGTCCCTCACGATGGGCGCCGTCGACGTCGACCCAGGCGAGCTCGACGCCGTGCGCGGTGAGCCCCGTGAGCTCGACGCCGAGCACGTGCGTCGCCGGCACCCCGGTCGCGGCCGCCACGGCGTCGCGCAGGAGCTCGCCGTGGTGCTCGTTGGCGTGCGCCGCGGTGCGCACCAGGTGTCCGGCGTTGAGGGCGTGGACGGGGTCGGCGAAGGCGTCCGCAGGCACCAGTCGCCGCGGTCGGTCGGGGGTCCGCAGGCTGACGTGCCGCACGTCGAGCCGCACCACCTGGCGTGCGCCCTCGGCGCACGGGCAGGCGCAGCGCTCCAGCCGGACGGCCTCGAGCCGGCCGAGCACGAGGAGGGTGCCGGGCCGGCCGGGCAGGCCGCTGGCGAGGGTGAGCACGGCGCCGCGGCCGAGGGTCGCGGCGGTGGCCAGCGGCGAGTCGGCGGGGCAGCCGAGCATCGGCACCCCCGCGACCTCGCACAGGACCACGCGGGCGAGGTCGAGGTGGTCGACGTCCTCGACCGCGAGCTGGGCGCCCGCCGGGCAGGCGAGGATGCTGCGGGCGAGGGCGGCGTCGGCGAGCCCGGTCGGGGGATGGAGCGGCATGACGACCTCCGAGGTGATCTAGGTAAGCCTAACCTAATCTCAATCGGGCGGGAGCGCCACCGGAGATCGCCGACACGGCCCGCCGGACGCCCACGGCCGGTGCGCGCCCCCGCCCTCGGAGTAGGCTTGGCACTCGGCCCACGGGAGTGCCAGGCGCGCCCGCGCCGCACCCCTCGTCCCCGACCGCCGGGGGCGCGACCAGCCAGGCAGGAGGCGACCCGTGCAGGAGGACCGTCGGCTCGCGGTGCTGCGGGCAATCGTCGAGGACTACGTCGCCACCGAGGAGCCGGTCGGCTCCAAGGCGCTGGTCGAGCGCCACGGCCTGGGCGTCTCGCCCGCCACGGTGCGCAACGACATGGCCGTGCTCGAGGAGGAGGGCTACATCGCGCAGCCCCACACCAGCGCGGGCCGCGTCCCGACCGACAAGGGCTACCGGCTCTTCGTCGACCGGCTCACCACCGTCAAGCCGCTCAGCGTCGCGGAGCGCAAGGCGATCTCGACCTTCCTCGACGGCGCCGTCGACCTCGACGACGTCGTCCAGCGCTCGGTGCGGCTGCTCAGCCAGCTGACCCGTCAGGTCGCCATCGTCCAGTACCCGACGCTCGCCCGCTCCACCGTGCGACACGTCGAGCTCGTCGCGCTCACGCCGGCCCGGGTGCTCGTGGTGCTGATCCTGAGCACCGGCCGGGTCGAGCAGCGGGTCGTCGACCTGCCGGGCGACCTCGACGACGACGCCCTCGCCGCCCTGCGCTCCCAGCTGCTGCGGCTCGCCGTCGGGGAGCCGATCGCCGACGCCGTCACGGCCCTGCGTGCCGTGCTGCCCGACGTGCCGTCCGACGCGCCGTCCGACCAGGCCCCGGCCGACCCGGCGTCGACCGTCGTCGCCGCGATCGTCGAGGCCATCGAGGACCAGCGCTCCGACGCCCGCATCGCCGTCAGCGGCGCGGCCAACCTGGCGCGCTACGGCGACTCCTTCGACTCCGCCGTCCGGCCCCTCCTCGAGGCGCTCGAGGAGCACGTCGTGCTGCTCAAGCTGCTCGGCGAGGCCAGCACCGGCGGCGCGGTGACGGTGCGCATCGGCACCGAGGGGCCGTACGCCCAGCTCGCCTCGACCAGCGTCGTCTCCACTGGCTACGGGCCGGCCACCGACTCGCTGGCCACGCTCGGCATCGTCGGCCCGACCCGCATGGACTACCCGGGCACGATCGCCGCCGTGCGCGCTGTCGCCCGCTACGTCTCCCGCATCCTCGACGAGGCCTGACCGCCTCGGCCCGGGCTGAGCCCGGGAACCGCCCGACCACCCCGCACCGACCACCCCGCACCGACCGAACCGACCGAAGGACCACTGGTGAGCCAGGACCTCTACGACCTCCTCGGGGTCGCCCGTGACGCCGACGCCGACACGCTGAAGAAGGCCTACCGCAAGCTGGCCCGCCAGCTGCACCCCGACGTCAACCCCGACCCGGCCGCCCAGGACCGGTTCAAGGAGGTCACCTCGGCCTACGAGGTGCTCTCCGACCCGCAGAAGCGGGCGGCCTACGACCGCGGCGGCGACCCGTTCGGCGGGCGCGGCGACTTCGGGCAGGGTGCCGGGTTTTCGTTCACCGACATCATGGACGCCTTCTTCGGAGCAGGTGGTCAGGCGGCTGGCCAGGGTCGTGGTCCGCGTCCGCGCGTTCGTCGAGGACAGGATGCGCTGATCCGGCTCGAGGTCAGCCTGGCCGAGGCCGCCTTCGGCGTCGCCCGCGAGCTCACCGTCGACACCGCGGTCACCTGCGGCACCTGCGACGGCGCGGGCGCCGCGCCCGGCAGCCGTCCGGTCACCTGCGAGACCTGCCGCGGCCAGGGCGAGGTCGCCCACGTCCAGCGCTCCTTCCTCGGCGAGATCCGCACGCTGCGCCCCTGCGCGGCCTGCCGCGGGTTCGGCACGCTCATCCCCGACCCCTGCCGCGAGTGCGGCGGCGACGGCCGGGTGCGCTCGCGCCGGGCGCTGACGGTCAAGATCCCGGCCGGCGTCGACACCGGCACCCGCGTGCAGCTCAGCGAGCAGGGCGAGGTCGGGCCGGGCGGCGGCCCGGCCGGCGACCTCTACGTCGAGGTGCACGTCGCCGACCACGACGTCTTCACCCGGCACGGGGACGACCTGCACTGCACCGTCACGGTGCCGATGACGGCCGCCGCGCTCGGCACCGTGCTCACCCTGCCGACCCTCGAGGCCGACGTCGTCGAGGATCCCGAGGCGCCCACGGAGCTCGAGACCTCCTTCGAGGTCGAGATCCGTCCGGGCACGCAGTCGGGGCACCAGCAGACGATGCGCGGCCGCGGCGTGCCGTCGCTCCGGGGCGGACGCGGCGACCTCATCGTCACCACGACCGTCGAGACGCCGACCCGCCTCGACCCGCGCCAGGAGGAGCTGCTCCGCGAGCTGGCCGCGATCCGCGGCGAGGAGGCCCCCAGCGGCAACGTCCGCCCGAGCAGCCACAAGGGCGTCTTCGGCCGGTTGCGCGACGCGTTCAACCAGCACTGACGCCGCGAGCGACGCGATGAGCCTCCCGGTGCACCTGGTGCCTGCGCTCGACGGCGTCGTCGCGGGCGACCGCGTCGAGGTCGACGGCGACGAGGCCCACCACGCGGTCACGGTGCGCCGGCTGCGGGTCGGCGAGCGGGTGGCGCTCACCGACGGCCGCGGCACGACCGTCCGGGGCGAGGTCGCCGAGACCGGCAAGCGGCTGTTCGCCGTCACGGTGGACGAGGTCGAGCGGGTCGACGAGCCGACGCCGCGCGTCGTGGTCGTCCAGGCACTGCCCAAGGGGGAGCGGGGCGAGCTGGCCGTGGAGGTGCTGACCGAGATCGGGGTCGCCGAGATCGTGCCGTGGGCGGCCGAGCGGTCGGTGGCGGTCTGGCGCGGGGAGCGCGCCGCCAAGGGTCACGCCCGGTGGACGGCGACCGCCCGCGAGGCCGCCAAGCAGGCACGACGCGCGTGGCACCCGACCGTGGCGCCGCTGGCGACGACGGACGACGTGCTCGCGCTGGTCGCCGGCGCGGCGCGGGCCGGCGTCGCCGTCGTGCTGCACGAGCAGGCGACGTCGTCCCTCGCCGGCGTCCGACTGCCCGCGGAGGGCGCAGGTCCGGTCGTGCTCGTCGTGGGCCCCGAGGGCGGCCTCAGCGACGACGAGGTCGCGCGCCTGAGCGAGGCCGGCGCGCAGACCGTGCGGCTCGGCGCGGAGGTGCTGCGGACCTCGACGGCCGGGGTCGCGGCGGTCGCGGCGCTGCTCGCGCGCACCCCGCGCTGGGGCTGAGGCCGGGCGGCCCCGGGATCACCGCAGGGTGATCCCCCGGCCGTCGGTCGGGAACTTGACCTCGTCGGAGTAGTCGTCCAGGAAGGCGTAGACGGTGACCTCGTCGCCCGGGGACACGGTGTTCTTCGAGAGGTCGACGTCGACGCTCCAGGGGTACTGGCGGCCGAACCCTGCGGTGGTCACGAAGCCCTCCTTGATCGTCTCGCCCCCGCCGTCGGCGATCCGCCACCGGACGGTGCCCTCGGGCGCGTCCGCGGTGCCGGTGATGCGGATGCGGCGCAGGTCGAGCCGCGCTCCCTCGTCCGGGGTCGTGATCATGACCGGCGACAGCGTCGTGCCGGACGGCGCGGCGGCGATGCCGTCGGTGGTCGACAGGCCGAGCAGCGGCTGCGGGCCGTCGCTGCCGTCGATCCGCAGCTCGAGCGGCAGCCGCTGCTGGGCGACGCCCTGGAGCGTGTAGACGAGCTGCTGCACGGCGAGGCGGGCCTGCGCGGGCGTCAGCCGACCGGGGCTGCGCCAGCGCGGATCGGCGACCGTCATCACGATCCGACCGTCGCGCACGACGACCGAGTCGACGGGACGGCGGGGCAGCAGCGAGCGGTAGGTGAAGCGTCCCGGCGCGCCGTTCGTCAGCAGGTTGGCGGCGCCCGTCAGCGGATCGCCCTGGGTGCGGCGGAACTCCCGGTAGAGCCGGTCCTGGAAGGTCGCCCCCCGGCTGCCGGCCCAGTAGAGCGGGACGGCGGTGTCGGAGGTGCCGATGCCGGAGGCGGTCTCGCCGTCGGTCGCCACGGTGGGGGAGGAGGACGGCGAGCCGCCGGCGCTCGGGGTCGGGGAGCCGCCCGTGCTGCTCGCGCCGGTCGGGTCGGGGGTCGCGCTCGGCGACCCGGCGTCCGCCACGGGGGAGGGCGACTCGCCGCCGCAGGCCGCCAGCGGCACCAGCAGCGCGAACGGGAGGACGGCGGAGGCGAGGCGGGACGTCAGGCGGGTCACCCCGACAGCCTCGCCCGGGGCGGACGCCGCGGGCCACCCGACGCGCCGGAGGCTGTGGCAGGCTCGGCCCGTGAGCGACGCACCCCGCGACCCCGACTGCCTGTTCTGCCGGATCCTCGCCGGCGAGATCCCCGCCGAGGTCGTGCACGAGACCGAGCACGTGCTGGCCTTCCGCGACATCGCCCCGCAGGCGCCGACGCACGTGCTCGTCATCCCGCGCGGCCATCACGAGAACGCCGCCGCGCTGGCCGCGGCCGAGCCGCTGGTGGCCGCAGAGCTGCTGACGGCCGCCGCCGAGATCGCCCGGCTCGAGGGGCTCGCCGGCTACCGCCTCGCCTTCAACACCGGTGCCGAGGCCGGTCAGACGGTGTTCCACGCCCACCTGCACGTGCTCGGCGGACGCGACCTCACCTGGCCCCCGGGCTGATCCGGGGCTGATCCGGACGCTCCCCGGCGACCCGCGGGGTCCGGGCTAGGGTCGGCCCATGCTGGTCGCAGAGCAGGTCGGGCAGTTCTTCGTCGAGGTCGACGGTCACCGCGACCGGCTCGAGTACACCGAGCACGGCAGCGGCGACTCCTGGGTGGTGCTGCTGCACGGGCAGCTGATGCCGCGACGCATGCAGGAGCCTCTGGCCCGCACCCTGGCCGCGGCCGGCCTGCACGTCGTCACGCTCGACCTGCTGGGCCACGGTCGCTCCGACCGTCCCGACGACCCGCTGGCGTACTCCGTCACGGCCTTCGCCGAGCAGGTCGTCGCCCTGCTCGACCACCTCGGCGCGGCGCAGGCGGTGATCGGCGGCACCTCGCTCGGCGCGAACGTCTCGCTGGAGGTCGCCGCGATCGCGCCGGAGCGCGTCCGCGGCCTGATCGTCGAGATGCCCGTGCTCGACAACGCGCTCGAGGCCGGAATCCTGGCCTTCGCGCCGCTGCTCTTCGCGGCCCGGTTCGTCCCGCTCTCGGTGACCGCCGTGCGGCTGGCGACCCGCTGGGTGCCGCGCCGTCCCCTGCCGTTCTGGGCGGGCATCGCCCTCGACACCCTCGACCAGCGGCCGGGCCCGATGGCCGCGGTGGTCCACGGCCTGTTCTTCGGCCGCATCGCCCCGCCCTCGCGCGAGCGCCGCCGCATCGACGTCCCGGCGCTGGTGGTCGGCCACCCGGCCGATCCCATCCACCCCGCCGCCGACGCGGCGATGCTGGCCGAGGAGCTGCCGCAGGCCACCTTCGTCGAGGCCCGCTCGATCCTGGAGTGGCGCCGCTCGCCGGAGCGGCTCGACGGCCTGGCCATCGCCTTCGCCACCGCCTGCTGGCGCGGAACCCGGCGCGGACGCCGCGCCGGCGCCTGAGCCGCCCCCGCGCGCCGGGACGCGGCCCCGCCCGCGCACCCCGCACAATGGGTGCGTGCCGCTCTACCGTGACGAGGCGATCGTCCTGCGCACCCACAAGCTGGGCGAGGCCGATCGCATCATCACCCTCCTCTCCCGCCACCACGGACGCATCCGGGCGGTCGCGAAGGGCGTGCGGCGCACCACCTCGAAGTTCGGCTCGCGGCTCGAGCCGTTCATGCACGTCGACCTGCAGCTGGCCGAGGGCCGCTCGCTCGACACCGTCACCCAGGCCGAGACCCTGACGCCGTTCCACTCCGGCCTCGGCCTCGACTACGAGCGCTACACCGCCGGCACGGTGATGCTCGAGACCGCCGAGCGGCTGGTCACCGAGGAGCGCGAGCCGTCGCTGCAGCAGTTCCTGCTGCTCGTCGGCGGACTGCGGGCGCTCACCTCCGACGACCGGCGTCCGGGCGCGGTGCTCGACTCCTACCTGCTGCGCTCCCTGGCGGTCGCGGGCTACGCGCCCTCGTTCTCCGCCTGCGCCCACTGCGGCCTCGAGGGCCCGCACCGGTGGTTCAACCCCTCGATGGGCGGCATGCTCTGCACCACCTGCCGGATCCCGGGCTCGGCCGGCCCGTCGAGCGAGGCGGTCGTGCTGCTCGGCGCGCTCCTCGCCGGCGACTGGCCGGTCGTCGCCCGGGCCGACGAGCGCACCGCGCGCGAGGCGTCCGGGCTCGTCGCCGCGTACCTGTCGTGGCACCTCGAGCGCGGCCTGCGCTCGTTGGAGCACGTCGAGCGCTGACGTGCTGTGACGAGCGCCGACGTGCGCTGGCGAGCGCCGGCGAGCGCCGGCGAGCGCCGGCGACCGTCAGAGCTAGGCTCCCGCCTCGTGAAGCGCGCCGTCCGTCCGCCCACCCCGCACCCGTCGGGGGCCCGTCCGCCCGCGCTCCCGCCGGAGCTGGTGCCCCGGCACGTCGCCATCGTCATGGACGGCAACGGCCGCTGGGCCAAGGAGCGCGGCCTCCCGCGCACCCGCGGCCACCAGGAGGGCGAGTCGTCGCTCTTCGACGTCGTCGAGGGCGCCATCGAGATCGGCGTGAAGGCGATCTCGGCCTACGCGTTCTCCACCGAGAACTGGAGCCGCTCGCCCGAGGAGGTCCGCTTCCTCATGGGCTTCAACCGCGACGTCATCCGCCGTCGCCGCGACGAGATGCACGAGCTCGGCGTCCGGGTGCGCTGGGCCGGTCGTGCGCCCCGGCTGTGGCGCTCGGTGATCAAGGAGCTGCAGGTCGCCGAGGAGCTGACCAAGGACAACGACGTCCTCACCCTGACGATGTGCGTCAACTACGGCGGACGCGCCGAGCTCGCCGATGCCGCCCGGGCGATCGCCCGCGAGGTGGCCGCCGGGCGGCTGAACCCGGAGAAGGTCGACGAGAAGGTCCTCGCCCGGCACCTCTACCTGCCCGAGCTGCCCGACGCCGACCTGGTGTGGCGCACGTCGGGCGAGCAGCGGCTCTCCAACTTCATGCTCTGGCAGGCCGCCTACTCCGAGATGGTCTTCACCGACGTGCTGTGGCCCGACGTCGACCGGCTCGCGCTGTGGCGGGCCATCGAGATCTACGCCGAGCGCGACCGGCGCTACGGCAGCGCCTGACCCGCGGCGGGCAGTGCCCGTCAGTGCCCGTCAGCGCCCGTCAGCGCCCGTCAGTGCTCGTCGTAGTGCGCCTCGTGCGGGGCGTGCCGGTGCCCGTCGTGCAGGTAGTCGACGTGGTCGCCGTGCGGCACCGCGACGTGGCCGCAGTCGGCGCCGTGCCGGTGCACGTGCGGCTCGGTGACGGTGCGGTGGGCGGCGTCGAGCGGGCCGTCCGGTCCGCCGAGGCCGTCCAGCGGCTCGTCGTCGAAGGGCGAGGTCAGCCGGCGTCGGTGCCGCAGCCACGAGCCGATCGGCCAGGTGACGGCGAAGCCGAGCAGGGCGACGATCACGATCGTGGATCCCGGCGCGACCTGGGCACGCGACGACGCGACGGCCGAGGCGACCAGCCCGCCGACCGAGGCGGCGACGCCGAGCACCATCGCGCCGAGCAGCGTGGCGCGGAAGGAGCGGGTCAGCTGCTGGGCGGTGGCCACCGGCACCACCATGAGGGCCGAGACGAGCAGCAGCCCGACGGTGCGCATGGCGACCGTCACGCTGGCCGCCGCGAGCACCGCGATGAGCAGGTTGTACGCCCGCACCCGCAGCCCGGCGACGCGCGCGAACTCGACGTCCTGCGAGACCGCGAACAGCTGCGGCGCCAGCCCCAGGGCGATCGCCAGGACGACGGCGGTGAGCCCCATGACCGCCCAGATATCGGCGATCGTGATGGTGAGGATCGAGCCGAACAGGTACTCCTGGAGCGTCGAGGCGCTTTGGCCGCCGATGCCGGTGAGCAGCACGCCTCCGGCCAGGCCGCCGTAGAACAGCAGCGCGAGGGCGACGTCGCCGTTGACGCTGCCGCGCTCGCGGATCAGCTCGATCAGCACGGCGCCGGTCACCGTCACCAGCATGGCGGTCCACAGCGGCGAGGAGTTCGTGAGCAGGCCGAGCGCGATGCCGGTGACGGCGACGTGGCCGAGGCCGTCGCCCATCAGGGCCAGGCGGCGCTGCACCAGGTAGGTGCCGACGGCCGGTGCGACCAGGCCGGTGAGGGCCGCCGCGATCAGGGCGCGCTGCATGAAGCCGTAGGCGAAGAGGTCCATGGTCAGCGGCTCCGCTCGGGTCGGTCCAGCGGCGAGCGGACGGGCAGTCCGTGGCGCTCGCGGCGGGCCTGCCGCCGCGCGCTGGGATGGCAGTGCGGGTCGCCGGCGTCACCGACCCACGGGGCGTGCACCTCGTGGTCGGCCAGCGGCCGGCCGTCGTGCACCACGCGGCCGTCGCGCATCACCACCGACCGGTCGACGAGCGGCGCCAGCGGGCCGAGCTCGTGGGCGACCAGGACGATCGTCGCGCCGTCGGCCTTGAGCACGCCGAGCGCGTCGGCCAGCGCCTGCTGGTTGGGCAGGTCGACGCCCGCGGTGGGCTCGTCGAGGAAGAAGAGCTCGGGCTCGCCGGCGAGGGCGCGGGCGATCAGCGCGCGCTGCTGCTGGCCGCCGGAGAGGTCGCCGATGCCCTCGCGGGCCTTGTCGGCGAGGCCGACGACCTCCAGCGCGCGGGCGATCGCCGCGCGGTCGGCACGCCCCAGCGGCCGCAGCAGCCGACGCCGGGTGAGGCGTCCCGAGGCGACGACCTCCCAGACCGAGGCCGGCACGCCGCTGGCGGCGCTGGCCCGCTGGGGCACGTAGCCGACGCGGCTCCAGGCGTGGAAGCGCTCGAACGGCGTGTCGAAGAGCGCGAGGCTGCCCGAGGTCAGCGGGCGCAGGCCGGTCAGCGTGCGCACGAGCGTCGACTTGCCCGAGCCGTTGGCGCCCATGAGCGCCACGAACTCGCCCGACTCCACGCGCAGGTCGACGTGGCGCAGCACCGGCCGTCCGCCGAGGGCGACGGCGGCGTCGCGCAGGTCGATCACCGGCATCCGTTGGCCTTCCGCAGGGCGTCGAGGTTGGAGCGCATGATCGAGAGGTAGTCCTGGTCGGCGGTGCGATCGGTCAGGCCCTCGATCGGGTCGAGGACGGCGCTGGAGACGCCCATGTCCCGGGCCAGCGTCTCAGACTGCTTCGGCGACACCAAGGTCTCGCCGAACACCGTGGTGATGCCGTCGCTGCGGATGAGGTCCTGCAGCCGGGCTAGGTCGGCGGGCGTCGGCTCGGCGTCGGGGGAGAGCCCGGAGATCGGCTCGATGTCGAGGCCGTAGCGGTCCCAGTAGCCGAACGCGTTGTGCGAGACCACGATCGTCTCGCGCCGGCATCCGCCCAGACCGCGCTCGAACTCGGCGTCGACCTGCTCGAGGTCGGCCCGCAGCGCGGCGGCGTTGGCCCGGAACTGCGCGGCGTGGTCGGGGGCGACCTCGGAGAGGGACGCGGCCACGGCGTCGGCGACGTCGGCCAGGCGCGTGGGGTCGAGCCAGAAGTGCGGGTCGAGGTCGCCGAGGCCGGTCTCCTCCTCACCGCCGTGGTCGTGCGCGGCGTCGTCGTGCCCGTCGTGGGAGAGGTCGGTCAGCCGCGCGGCGGGGACGACGTCCAGCGTCGCGCGGCCGGCGGGACGCTGCTCGACGGCGGCGTCGACGCTGGCCTGCAGGCCCTTCTCGTAGACCACGAGGTCGCCGCTGACGACCGAGGCGTTCTGCCGCGGGTCGAGCTCGAGGTCGTGCGGCTCGGCGCCCGGCTTCGTCAGGTCGGTGACGTCGACGAGGTCGCCGCCGACGCGCTGGGAGACGAACTGCAGGGGGTAGAAGGCCGCCACGACCTGCACGCGTCCGTCGCCGCCCGACGCCGCGGGGCCTCCGGCCGCGTCGTCGGAGAAGGCGGCGCAGCCGCTCAGCGCGCCGGTGGCGACGAGGGCGACGAGGCCGGCGGCGAGACCGGGACGACGAATCTTCATGACAACGATTCTCAGGAGATCTGGGAACGATTGTCAAAAGCCGGGGCGTCCGTCGGTCGTCCGCTGGTCGTCGTCCGCCGGTCGGCGGCGGCTCGCGTGACGCGCACGGCACCTCCCTGGACGTGGCGGGGTGCCGTGCGCGTCACGGAGCGTCGGTTTCCCCGGGCGCCCGGGGAAACCGACACCGGGGCCCGCCCATCCGCCCGTGGTTGGATGACGCATGCTCGTCGTCGTCCGGTTCCGCGTGACCCCCGACTCCCCGGAGGCGGCGACCTTCGCCGCCGACCTGGTCGCGGCCCGCGACGCCCTGGCGGCCCGGCCCGGCTACCTCTCCGGCGAGATCGGCCGCAACGCCGACGACCCCGCCCTGTGGACCCTGGTGACGCGGTGGGAGCACGTGGGCGCCTACCGTCGCGCGCTGTCCGCCTACGACGTCAAGCTCACCGCGGTGCCGGTGCTCGGGCGGGCGCTCGACGAGCCGACGGCCTACGAGGTCGTCGAGGACGGGACCGACCTGAACGCCCCCGGCGCCCGCTCGTTAGGCTGAGCCACCGCGTGCGGGTCCGTCCCGTCCGCAGCCGTCCCGGGCCGGCAGCCGGCCGACCCGCCCACCGCCAGGAGCAGCCGTCGTGGCCAAGCCGCCCCCGTCCGCCGTCGACAACGTCGTCTCCCTCGCCAAGCGTCGAGGCTTCGTCTACCCGTGCGGCGAGATCTACGGCGGCACCCGCTCCGCCTGGGACTACGGCCCGCTGGGCGTGGAGCTGAAGGACAACATCAAGCGGCAGTGGTGGAAGGCCATGGTGCAGAGCCGCGACGACGTCGTCGGCCTCGACTCCAGCGTCATCCTGCCGCGGCAGACGTGGGAGGCCTCGGGCCACGTCGACACCTTCACCGACCCGCTCACCGAGTGCCAGTCGTGCCACAAGCGCTTCCGCGCCGACCACCTGCAGGAGGCGGTCGCGGAGAAGAAGGGCCTCGACGACCCCGACGCCGTCGACCTCGCCGACGTCGCCTGCCCCAACTGCGGCACCCGCGGCGCCTGGACCGAGCCCCGCCAGTTCTCGGGCCTGCTCAAGACCTACCTCGGCGTCATCGAGGACGAGTCGGGCCTGCACTACCTGCGTCCGGAGACCGCGCAGGGCATCTTCCTGAACTTCGCCAACGTGGTCACCTCGCAGCGGATGAAGCCCCCGTTCGGCATCGCGCAGATCGGCAAGAGCTTCCGCAACGAGATCACCCCCGGCAACTTCATCTTCCGCACCCGCGAGTTCGAGCAGATGGAGATGGAGTTCTTCGTCAAGCCCGGCGAGGACGAAGAGTGGCACCAGCACTGGATCGACGAGCGCACCCGCTGGTACACCGAGCTGGGCATCCGTCCGGAGAACCTGCGCCACTACGAGCACGCGCAGGAGAAGCTGAGCCACTACTCCAAGCGCACCGTCGACATCGAGTACCGCTTCAACTTCGCCGGCAGCGAGTGGGGCGAGCTCGAGGGCATCGCCAACCGCACCGACTTCGACCTCTCCACCCACGCGAAGCACTCGGGCCAGGACCTCTCCTACTTCGACCAGGCCGCCGGCGAGCGCTACACGCCCTACGTGATCGAGCCGGCCGCCGGCCTCTCGCGCAGCCTCATGACCTTCCTGGTCGACGCCTTCCACGAGGACGAGGCGCCCAACACCAAGGGCGGCGTCGACAAGCGCACCGTGCTGCGCCTCGACCCGCGGCTCGCGCCGGTCAAGGTCGCCGTGCTGCCGCTCTCGCGCAACGCCGACCTCTCGCCGAAGGCCAAGGCGCTGGCCACCGAGCTGCGGCGCACCTGGAACGTCGAGTTCGACGACTCCGGCGCCATCGGCCGCCGCTACCGCCGCCAGGACGAGATCGGCACCCCGTTCTGCGTCACGGTCGACTTCGACACCCTCGAGGACGACGCGGTCACCGTGCGCGAGCGCGACTCCATGAGCCAGGAGCGCCTCAGCCTCGACGGCATCACGCGCTACTTCGCCGAGCGGCTGGTGGGCTGCTGACGCGGCCGCCGACACCGCCGCACCGGGCCGAACGTCCCGCATCGGGGCGTCGGCTCGGGCAGACTGGTCGATCGGGCGACGAGGACGGGGAGAGATGGGGACCACGCATCGTGACGCGCGGCGCACGCGCCGGCTCCTGACGCTGCTGGGCGCGCTGGCGCTGGCGGCGAGCCCCGCCCTGACGGCGTGCAGCGACGACGCCACGCCGGGGGAGCCCCAGCGTCCGGCCGCGAGCAGCACGCCCACCGACGGCGCGTCCGGGCCGTCCACCGCCCCGACCGATCCGCTGGCCACCGACGCGTCCGGCTCGGCCTCGCCCGGCGCGGCCGGCTCCGTCGGCGCCACCGACTACCTGCCGGTGCCGGTGGGGGTCTCCCTCACCCCGCAGGGCACGTCGCTGCGCGTCGGCCAGCGGGCCACCGTCGCGTACCGGCCCGACCAGCGCAGCGTCGGCGCCCTGGCGATCACGATCACCCGGCTGCAGAGCACGACGATCCGGCAGTCCTTCAGCGGCTGGCAGATCCCCGAGGAGGCCCGCACCAGCGCGCCGTACTTCGTGCGGGCGCGGGTCACCAACGTCGGCTCCTCCGACCTGGGCGGACGTCCGGTGCCGCTCTACGCCCTCGACGCCGACGACACCCTCGTCGAGGCGTCGCGGCTGCTCGGTCGGTTCACGCCCTGCTCGGGCTCGGTGCTGCCCTCGCGGTTCGCGCCCGGCGCGTCCACCTCGGTCTGCCTCATCTACTTCGTGCCGCGCAAGGGCGAGCTGGCCGGCGTCAGCTTCCGGCCCGTCCAGGACTTCGCGCCGATCACCTGGACGGGCGCCGTGACGCCGCTGCGTCCCGCCACCCCCCGGTGACCGGCCTGCGCCTGGGCTCCCTCGAGGTCGCCACCCCGGTGGTGCTGGCCCCGATGGCCGGCATCACCAACGCCGCGTACCGCCGGCTCTGCGCCGAGCAGGGCGCGGGCCTGTACGTGTGCGAGATGATCACCAGCCGCGGCCTCGTGGAGGGCGACCAGCACACCCGCGACATGCTCGTCTTCGACGAGCTCGAGACGGTCCGCTCGGTGCAGCTCTACGGCACCGACCCGCGCTACGTCGCGGGGGCCGTCGAGATCCTCTGCGCCGAGCACGGCGTCGCGCACGTCGACCTCAACTTCGGCTGTCCGGTGCCCAAGGTCACCCGCAAGGGCGGCGGCGGGGCGCTGCCGTGGAAGCGCGACCTGCTGGGGTCGATCCTCGAGGCGGCGGTCGCGGCCGCGGCGCCCTACGACGTGCCGGTCACGATGAAGACCCGCAAGGGCATCGACGACGACCACCTCACCTACCGCGACGCCGGCCGGATCGCGCAGGAGTCGGGCTGCGCGGCGATCGCGCTCCACGGTCGCACCGTCGAGCAGGCCTACTCCGGCCGGGCCGACTGGGACGCCATCGCCGATCTGGTCTCGCGCGTCGACATCCCGGTGCTGGGCAACGGCGACGTGTGGGAGGCCGCCGACGCCGTGCGGATGGTCGAGCACACCGGCGCCGCGGGCGTCGTCGTCGGCCGCGGCTGCCTCGGCCGACCGTGGCTCTTCCGCGACCTCGCCGCAGCGTTCGCCGCGGAGGTGCCCGACGCCTCGGTCGTCGCGGAGACGCCGCGGCTGGGCGAGGTGCGCGACATCATGCGCCGCCACGCGGAGCTGCTCTGCCGCCACATGGGCGAGGAGCGCGGCTGCAAGGAGTGGCGCAAGCACGTCTCGTGGTACCTCAAGGGCTTCTCCGCGGGCGGCCGCCTGCGCCGCGAGCTCGCGCTGATCGGCACGCTGGCCGAGCTCGACGTCCTGCTGGCCGAGCTCGACCCCGACGAGGAGTTCCCGCGCAGCGAGCTCGGGACGCCGCGCGGGCGGCAGGGCTCCCCGCGCGCCCGCGTCGCCCTGCCCGACGGCTGGCTGGACGACACCCGCACGCCCGCCTCCCTGGAGCGCGAGGACGCCCTCGCCGCCTCCGGTGGCTGACCGGCCAGGACGCTCGCGGACGGCTGAGACCCGGGTCACGGATCCGGCGAAGATTCGGCCACGCGGCCGCCGTCGTGCTTGAGTGGGGGCGCCCTGTGAGCGCGCGTCGCGACGATCCCGACCGGATTTGACGGCGGCCTCACCCCCTGCGCACCGCGTCCGGGGGCCCCGACAGCGAAGGATCAGCGCTGTGGCAGACCATCGCCACAAGCGGGACACCACTGCCCGCCTCCGCACCACCGTCCCGACCGCCCTGCTGCGCACCGCCCGCGAGGGCGTCCGTGGTCCCTCCGCCCAGCCGGGCCGCACGGCGAGGGTCGCCGCGCCCGTCGCGCTCGGCCTGACCGTCGGCGCCGTCGGCCTCGGCGTCGTGGTCTCCGACGGCTCGCCCGACGTCGGCGCGAGCGTCGCGGACGCCGCCGCGCCCGCGAGCCCGTCTGGCTCGGCGAGCGCGGCCCGTCGGCCCGCCCCGCTCTCGCGTGACGCCGACCGGTCCGAGGCCGTCTCCTCGGCCGCCCAGCGCCAGGCCGCCCAGCGCGCCGCGCAGCAGGCGGCCCGACGGGCCGCGGCCAAGGTCGCGGAGGCCAAGGCCGCCCGCACCCGGGCCGCCGTCGCCGCCGCCGACACCCACCGCTGGACCACCACCGCGCTCAACCTCTGGGACGGCTCCGGGCAGGACGCCCGCAAGGTCGGGCTCCTCGACCCTGGCGCCAAGGTGCTCGTCACCGGCCGACGGGCCAACGACCGCGTCGAGCTGGCGATCAAGGGACGCTCGCGCTGGGTCACCGCCGGCTACCTCACCGCCACCAAGCCGCTGGCCACGCCGACGGCCCGTGCGGCGGCCGGCGGGCTCTCGAGCGCGCCGTGCCCGAACGGCTCGGTCGAGAACGGCCTGACGCCGGGCGCGGTCGCCGTCTACCGCGCGGTCTGCCACGCCTTCCCGCAGATCACCAGCTACGGCGGCTACGACGCGCACGGCGAGCACGCCTCCGGACGCGCGCTCGACATCATGACCAGCGACGTCGCCCTCGGCACGCAGATCGCCGAGTTCCTCCGCGCCAACGCGGCTCGGCTCGGGCTCTTCGACGTCATCTGGCGGCAGCGCATCTGGACCCCCGAGCGGGCCGGCGAGGGCTGGCGCACGATGGAGGACCGCGGCTCCGCCACGGCCAACCACTTCGACCACGTGCACGTGTCGGTGCGCTGAGCCCGAGCCGCCGCCGGCTCCGGCATGATGGGCCGGTGCGACCTCCCCGCTCCTCCCGCAGTCTCCTGACGGCGGCCCTGGCCGTCCTGGCGATCCCCGGCGCGCTCTGCGTGCCGGCCGCCGCCGACGCGCCCGCGGACCGTCTCGATCTCGTGCCGGCCATCTGTCGCGGCGTCGAGCTGTGCCGCACCGAGGCCGCCGAGGTCTACGGTCGCCTGGCCGCGGGGGAGCGGCTCGCGGTGCTGACCGCCCTGGTCGACGGCCAGCAGGTGCTGCGCCAGGTCTACGACGACGGCAGCGGCTTCGAGCCGGCGCCGCCCTTCGTGCCGCACGGCTCCGACGCCGGCCACGTGGTCGACTATGCCGCGTCCGTGCGCGTCCCGTCCGGCGGGCGGCACGAGGTGACGTTCGTGGCCGAGGACCGCGAGGGCGGACGCCAGGAGGTCACCACCGTCGTCCGCGGCGCGCTGGCCCCCAGCCGCGTCACCGACGTCCGGGTGCGGCCGTACCGCCGCAGCGTGCGCCTCGCCTGGGAACGGGTGGCCGACGACCACGGCGGCCTGGTGCGCTCCTACCGCGTCTCTCTCGACGGCGGCGCGCCCCGCTGGGTCGGGGAGCGGCTGTTCGGCGCGCTCCCCGAGCTCGCGGTGACCCACCTGCGTCCGGGCCGCCACCGGCTCGAGATCCGGGCGGTCAACAGCGCCGGCCGGGGCACGCCGACGCGCGTCGGGTTCGTCCTGCCGCGCTGAGCCCGCGCTCCACCGGCTCGGAGGCCCCGGGCCCCGGGGCCCGTTCCGCGCGGCCGGGTGCCGGGCCCGGACCGTGCGGTGCCGTCAGGCGTGCCGGGCGGCGATCGCCTCGCCGAGCGCGGTGCCCGAGAGCCAGGCGCCCTCGACCTTGCTGACCGGCCCCCAGCCGTCGCCGCAGACGCCGAGGCCGGCCTCGGAGAGGTGGAACGGAGCCTCGCGCTCGCCGATCGGCCGCGCCTGCGACCACCGGTGCACGTAGGTGCCCGCCGGCTCCGGCAGGTCGAGCAGGCGGCGCAGTGCAGCGACCATCGGGGGCCCGGCCTGCTGCGGGTCGGCGAGGTGCGGCTGCGCGAGCTCGGGCGTCGAGTGCGCGACCAGGCACGGTGCGCCGTCACCGCGTCGGGCGCCGTCGTCGGCGATCCAGGCGAGGTCGGGGTCGCCGTTGACGAACGCGCCGTCGAGGTCCCAGAGGCGCTCGGCCCACCAGGCGACGGTCGCGATGACCGGCTCGGACGCCCGGGTCAGCACGCCCGCATCGGCCTCCAGGCCCGCGCCGAGCAGGGTGCGGGCCTGCGAGTCGGTCATCGCCAGCACCACGGCGGAGGCCGGACGGTCGTCGACGCTCAGCGTGCCGTCGGGGGCGAGCGTCACCTGCTCGACCGCGGCCTGCTCGACCTCCAGCGGCGCGGCGAGGTCCTCGACGACGCTGCGCAGGCCTGTCGGCGAGGACCAGCGCATCGGACCGGTCTTGGTCGTGGGCGCGGATCCCGGCTCGAGCACGGTGAAGGTGTCGGTCCACTCCCGGGCGACGCCCCGCGCGCGCCAGTCCTCGACGACGGCCGCGAACCGCGGGTCGGAGACGGTGAAGTACGAGGCGCCCATGTCGACGGGACGTCCCTCGAGCCGCCGACTGGCCATCCGTCCGCCGAGACGCCGGCCGCGATCGATCAACCGCACCGGCACGTCCGCCGCCTGCAGGGCGCGGGAGCAGGCCACGCCGGCGATGCCGGCGCCGACGACGATGACGGGGAGGTCGGGGGACGGGGCTTCCATGGGGGCGAGTGTGGCAGCCGGGTCGACGCGCTCCGAGCCCGTCCGGGTGGCGGCCGACCCCGTGCGGCAGGGGTCGAACATGTGTTCCAATGGCGGGGTGGGCGCGTCCGATCGGTTCCTCTTCCAGGCCATCGATCCCAAGCCCGTCTGGATCGACCTGCGCGGCAGCCTCGGTCACGGGCCGGTCTACCTCGGCGTGCTGGTGGAGTGGCGTCAGCGGGAGCGTCCGGGCCGGCCGGCGGAGTGGGAGGGGCTGGTGGCGTGGGCGTCCGGCGGTGGCGAGCTGCCCTGGTCGCTGGCGATGCGCTGGATCCCGGCCACGGAGCTGCGGCCGGTCGACCTGCGGATGCCGGCCGACCTCGCCGCCCCGCCCCGCACGCCGCCCGACCCCCGGCGCAACCTGCCCGGCCGGGCGGCGGGCCGGATGGCCGGCGGCTCGGGCCGTCCCGGCACGACGAGACCTTCCGGTGGGCGTGCGTAGGTTCGAACGCCCACCGACAGGTTCGGCGGCCGACCGCCGAAGCTTCGGCGGCCGGCCGCCGGACCTGTCGGACCCGCCGGCCGAGGTCAGCCGCCGCGGTCAGCCGCGCAGGTGGGCGTCGCGCAGGGCCGCGATCTCCACCAGCGACTCCGGCGCTTGGAGCGCCCCGGCCGCGGCGACCTCCTCGGGGTCGGCGCCGCGGAGGATCCGCTTGACCGGCACCTCGAGCCGCTTGCCCGAGAGGGTGCGGGGCAGGGCGCCGACGGCCAGCACGTCGTCCGGCACGTGGCGCGGCGAGAGGTGCGTGCGCAGCGCGACGGCGATCGCGCGCCGCAGGTCGTCGTCCAGCGCCCGGCCGGGCTCGAGCACCACCAGCAGCACGAGCCGGCCGGCCCCGCCCTCGTCGTCCTCCAGGTGCACGACGAGGCTGTCGCGCACCTCGGGCAGCGCCTCGACGACGGCGTAGAACTCCGCCGTGCCCAGCCGCACGCCGCCGCGGTTGAGGGTGGCGTCGCTGCGCCCGGTGATGCGGCAGCTGCCGCGCTCGGTGATCGTGATCCAGTCGCCGTGCCGCCAGACGCCGGGGATGTCGTCGAAGTACGCCGCCCGGTAGCGGCTGCCGTCGTCGTCGCCCCACAGGCCCAGCGGCATGGACGGCAGCGGCGCGGTGATCACCAGCTCGCCGAGGGAGTCGCGCACGGGACGGTGCTGCTCGTCGAGCGCCTCGACGGCGCAGCCGAGCATCCGGCAGGAGATCTCGCCGCGCCACACCGGCACCGTCGGCGCGGCGCCGACGAAGGCCGAGCACACGTCGGTGCCACCGCTGACCGACGCCAGCTGCACCGGCCCGACGGCCTCGTGCACCCAGTCGAACCCCTCCGCCGGCAGGGGCGCGCCGGTCGAGCCGACCTGACGCAGGGCGCCGAGGTCGGCCAGCTCCCGCGGCACCAGGCCGTCCTTGCGGCAGGCCATGAGGAACGGCGCGCTGGTGCCGAAGACCGTGACGCGGTGCTCGGCGACCAGCCGCCACAGCGCGCCGAGGTCGGGGCTGGCGGGATCGCCGTCGACGAGCACGACGGTCGCGCCGACGAGCAGGCCGGAGACCAGCAGGTTCCACATCATCCAGCCGGTCGTGGAGAACCACAGGAAGCGGTCCTCGGGGCCGAGGTCGTGGTGCAGCGCGAGCGCCTTGCCGTGCTCGAGCGCGATGCCGCCGTGGCCGTGGACGATCGGCTTCGGCAGGCCCGTGGTGCCCGAGGAGAACAGCACGTAGAGCGGGTGGTCGAAGGGCACCGGCTCGAACTCCAGCGGGCCCGGCTCCGCGACGAGCGCCTCCCAGGTGATCGTGCCGGCGGGGGCCGGCGCCGACGGGTCGAGGTAGGGGAGGTGGACGGTGGCCGTCAGCGACGGCAGCGCGGCGCGCAGCGCCTCGACCTCGGCGCCGCGGTGGACGTCCTTCGCACGCTCGCCGACGCCGTAGCGGTAGCCGTCGACGGCGAGCAGCACCGTCGGCTCGATCTGCTGCCAGCGGTCGACGACGCTCTGCGTGCCGAACTCCGGCGCGCAGGAGGAGAACACCGCCCCGAGGCTCGCGGCGGCGAGCAGCAGGACGAGGGTCTCGGGCACGTTGGGCGCGTAGGCGGCCACGCGGTCGCCGCGGCCGACGCCGAGGCGCACCAGCCCCGCCCGGGCGCGCGCGACCTGGTCGCGCAGCGCGGCGGCGGTCAGGGAGACCTCGGCGCGGCTCTGCGAGGCCGCCACGACGACGACGTCGTCGTCGGCCCGCCCCGGCAGGGCGAGCATCGCCTCGGCGTAGTTGAGCCGGACGTCGGGGAACCACGTGGCGCCGGGCATCGACGCCGAGGCCAGCGCCGGGGTGGTCGAGCCGGTGTGCGGCAGCCCGAGCTCGTGCCAGGTCTCGCGCCAGAACACCTCGGGCTCGCGCACCGACCAGGCGTGCAGCGACGCGTAGTCGTCACGCTCCTCGGCGGTGATCACGCCGGCGTCGTGCAGGCGGACCGCCATCCGCTCGAGGCGGGAGCGGCCGTCGCGGGGCGGGGTCCACAGCGCCTCGGGGGTGCTCATGCGGCGGAGTCTGCCACGGGCGCCGAGGTCAGCCGCGACCGCCGGTGACGGCCGTCAGCCCGGGGTCGCCGGCCGCGCCGCTGAGCTCCTCCCAGGAGCGTGCGGGCACGTCCAGCTCGGCCATCCGCAGCGCGTACGTGCGGTGGAACCGGCGCGACTCGCCGTAGCGTCCGAGCCGGCGCAGCGTGGTGACGACGGCCCGGTAGGTCGGCTCGTCGTAGGGGTCCATCGCGAGCAGGCGGGCCAGCCACGGCACGGCGGCGGCCGGGTCGGCGCCGCGCCCGTGCCGCTCGGCCAGCGCCTCGACCACCCGCCGGCCGAGCTCCTCGATCCGGTCCCGCAGCTCCAGCGCCCACTCCTCGACCGCGTCGTCCTCGAGCAGCTCGCCGGTGTGGCGGGCGGCGGCGGCCTCCAGCAGCCGCAGCGCGTCCGGGGCGTCGAGGCGGTGGGCGCGCAGCGCCGCCCGGGCGGCCTGCTCGAAGTCGACGACGTCGACCGCCACGTGCTCGAGGTCGAGCGCCACGTGCTCGCGATCGGCACGCAGGTAGTGGTCGGCGGCGTGGCGTCGCTCGGGATCGAGGGTCGAGCGCAGGTGCGAGAGGGCCACGGAGAGCCGCGGCCCGACATCGGCGACCTCCGGCCACAGCAGCGTGCCGAGCGCGCCGCGGGCGATGCCGTGCTCGCCACGTCCGGCCAGCACGGCCAGCACCTCCCGCGCCTTGCGGGAGGGCCAGGCGGAGGCGGGCACCGGCTCGCCGTCGCGGTGCACCGAGAGCCGGCCGAGGGCGTGCACGCGGATCGCGGGCGCGGGACGCCGGGCGCGCACGGCCTGCGCGGGGCCGGCGATGCGGGCGGCGTCGTCGTGGACGCCGAGCATCTGCAGCCGCTCGAGCGCGAGGTCGAGGGCGAGCCGGTCGCGGCCGAGCCCCGCGCGGACCAGCTCGGCCTGGGCCGCGATCAGCGGGGCGTCGAGGCGCTCGCCGATGTCGCGCGCCTCGCGCACCCGCGGGTCGTCGTCGTCCGGCTGCTCCGCGGCGAGCGCTGAGAGGAGCAGGGCCTCGGCGAGGCGGGGGAGGTCGCGGTGGCGTCCGGCGGCCTCGACCGCCTGGGCCGCGTGGCCGCGCGCGGCCTCGGCGGCCCCGCGCTGCAGCCGGACCCAGCCTGCGGCGAGGTGCTGGTTGGCGTCGCCGACCGAGCCGGTGGCGGCGAGCAGCCGGCAGACCAGGGCGTCGGCCTCGTCGGGGTCGTCGGCCGCCGCGACCCGCGCCAGGCCGGCCAGCGCCGGGACGGCGGTCTGCGCGTCGTCCTGCTCCTCGGCGAGCCGCAGCGCCTCGCGGTAGGCCAGGGAGGCCTGCGTGGCGTTGCCCCGCGCGGCCTGCACCTCGCCGAGCACCTGCCAGGCCGCGCCCGCGCTGGGCGAGCCGATGGCCGTCCACAGCGTGCGGGCGGCCTCGACCTCCAGGAGCGCCTCGTCCAGCCGGCCGCGGCCGAGCATCGCCTCGGCCAGGTTGTGCCGCAGCACCGCGAGCCCGGAGTGGTGCCCGGTGAGGTCGTTGACCTCCAGCCCGGCGGCCAGCAGGTCGGCGGCGTCGGCGTAGCGGCCCTCCTCGATGGCCGCGGAGCCCAGGTTGTTGAGGATGCGCTCCTCGCTGATCCGGTCGCCGGCGGCGCGGGCGCAGGCGAGCCCGCGCTCGTAGGCGTGGGCGTTGGCATCGCGGTCGCCGGAGATCGCGGCCAGCAGGGCCTGCGCGACCCAGGAGAAGGCGCCGGCTCCGGGATGGTCGCCGGCGAGCGTCCGGGCCTCGGCGGCGTGCTCGCGGCAGCGGCCCTCGTCGCCGGCGGTCCAGGCCAGGGCCGCGCGCAGCGCGGCGACCCGCGCCCGGTCGGGTCGGGAGGCGGACGGGTCGACGGCGCCCCGTGCCGCCACCGCGCGGGCGCGCTGCAGCTCGCCGAGGTGGTGGAGCCCGTACGCGCAGCGCCACGCGAACGCCGCGGGGAGGGGAGCGGCCGGGTCGGCGGCCGCGGCGGCCACCGCGCCCTCCAGCCGCGCCCAGTCGTCGGCGAGCAGCCGGGCGACGAGGTCGGTGCCGCGCCGCTCCCACACGTCGGCTCGGTCGAGCTCGCCGAGCACGCTCGTCACGAGCGCCGCGGAGATCGCGGCGTAGCCCGGGACGACGGCGAGGGTCATGGCTGCGGCACTTCGTGAGGGGGAGGCGGACGCTGGGGAGCGTGGTCGCGGACCACTCTAGGAGGCGCGGCGCCTGCGGGGGAGCGGTCTCGCGTCCGGACGGGGCTAGGCTCGCGCCGATGCCCGCCCCGACGCCGCTCCACGAGGAGCCTCCCGCTCTCGAGCCCGGCTACGCGCCCGCGGACGCCGAGCGCCTCGTGCCCGAGCCGCCCAAGCGGGTCGACGCGCCGGTGCGGCGCCCGTTCGAGCGCGACCGCGCCCGGGTGGTGCACGCGGCGGCGTCGCGCCGGCTGGCCGCCAAGACCCAGGTGGTCGGCCCCCACAGCGACGACTTCGTGCGCAACCGCCTCACCCACAGCCTCGAGGTGGCCCAGGTCGCCCGCGACCTCTCCCGCGCGCTCGGCTGCTCGCCCGACATCGCCGAGACCGCCGCGCTGGCCCACGACCTCGGCCACCCGCCCTTCGGCCACAACGGCGAGCGCCTGCTCGACTCCGTCGGCGCGGTCTGCGGCGGCTTCGAGGGCAACGCGCAGACGCTGCGGCTGCTGACCCGGCTGGAGGCCAAGACGGTCGACGCCGAGGGCCGCTCGGTGGGGCTCAACCTCACCCGCGCCACGCTCGACGCCTGCACCAAGTACCCGTGGCCGCGCGGCGGGTCCGGTCCGACCGCCGTGAAGTTCGGCGTGTACGCCGACGACCGGCCGGTCTTCGACTGGCTCCGCGCGGGCGCGCCGGCGCCGGACGCCGGGGAGCGTCCACGCCGGTGCGTGGAGGCGCAGGTGATGGACCTCGCCGACGACGTCGCCTACAGCGTCCACGACGTCGAGGACGGCGTCGTGGCCGGCCGGCTGCGGCTGGACGCCCTCGACGCGCCGGCCGTCTGGGCGACGCTGCGCGCCTGGGGCCTGGCGGACGCCGACGACGCCGAGCTCGACGACGTCCTGGCCGGTCTGCGGCGAGTCGACGGCTGGCCCACGGCCGCCCACGACGGCTCGCGTCGGTCGCTCGCCGGCCTGAAGAACCTCACCTCCGACCTGATCGGCCGCTTCTGTGGAGCCGTGCAGGCGGCCACCTTCGCCGCCGCCGACGGCGGCCCGCTCGTCCGCCACCGCGCCGACCTCGTCGTGCCCGGGCGCACCCTGCTGGAGATCGCGGTGCTCAAGGCGATCGCGGCGCACTACGTCATGCAGGCCTCCGACCGGCTGGTCGCGATGGAGCGGCAGCGCGAGCTGCTCGCCGAGCTCGTCGAGGTGCTGCTGGAGCGTGGGCCCGACGCGCTCGACCCGCCGTTCGCCGACGACTGGCGCGCCGCCCCCGACGACGCCGCGTGCGTCCGGGTGGTGCTCGACCAGGTCGCCTCGCTCACCGACGTCACCGCCGTCTCGTGGCACGACCGACTCCGCAGGAGGAGCGCATGAGCACCCCGTCCCCGGCCGCCGAGCGACTGGTCTGGCTGCCCTTCGACGTCGCCGACCTCGACGCCGCCTTCGCGGCGCAGGGCGACGACGGCCCGCCGGCGGGGCTGCGGTTCGAGACCGTCGACCCGACCGCGCTGGAGACGCTGCCGGCGTCGGTCGCGGACGTCGCGCTCTACGTCCCGCCCTACCGGATGGACCCGGTGATCGCCGAGCCGCTGCCGGCGATGACGTCGCTGCAGGCCGTCCAGCTGCTCTCGGCCGGCGCCGACCACGTGCGCGGACGCGTGCCGGCGGGCGTCGACCTGTGCACGGGCCGTGGCATCCACGACTCCTCCACCGCCGAGCTCGCGCTGACCCTGGTCCTCGCGTCGCTGCGCGGCGTGCCCGGTTTCGTCCGGGCGCAGGACCGCGGCGCCTGGGAGCCGCAGTGGCGCCCGGCCCTGGCCGACCGGCGCGTGCTGCTGGTCGGGGCGGGCGCGATCGGCTCGGCCATCGAGGCGCGGCTGGCCCCCTTCGAGGTCGAGGTCGTGCGGGTCGCCCGCACGGCCCGCGACGACGAGCGCGGCCACGTGCACGGGGTCGACGAGCTGCCGACGCTGGTGCCCGACGCCGACGTCGTCGTGCTGATCCTCCCGCTCACCGAGCGGTCGCGCGGCCTGGTCGACGCCGAGCTCCTCGCGGCGATGCGTCCGGGGGCGCTCCTGGTCAACCTCGCGCGGGGGCCGGTCGTCGACACCGACGCCCTGGTCGCAGCCCTGCACGAGGGCCGGATCAGCGCCGCGATCGACGTGGTCGATCCCGAGCCGCTGCCACCCGAGCACCCGCTGTGGCGGGCCCCGAACCTGCTGGTCTCACCGCACGTCGGCGGGGCCAGCAGCGCCATGTGGCCGCGGGCCCACCGCCTGGTCGCCGCCCAGCTGCGCCGGTTCGCCGCCGGCGAGCCCCTGGCCAACCGGGTGGCGGGGGACTCCTGACCCGCGGTCCGCGGACCCGACCGTAGGATCGCGCTCGTGGCCGGCCGCATCCGAGAGCAGAGCATCGCGGAGGTCCGCGAGAAGGCCCGGATCGACGACGTCGTCGCGCAGTACGTCACCCTCCGCAACGCCGGGGGCGGCTCGCTCAAGGGCCTGTGCCCCTTCCACGACGAGAAGTCCCCGTCGTTCCACGTCACGCCCAGCCGCGGCTTCTACCACTGCTTCGGGTGCCAGGCCGGCGGCGACGTCATCAGCTTCGTGATGGAGATCGACGGGCTCACCTTCGCCGAGGCCGTCGAGCGGCTCGCCGAGAAGTCCGGGGTGCAGCTGCAGCGCGACGAGTCGGGCGACGACGCCCCGGCCCACCGCGGGCCGCAGCGCAGCCGCCTCGTCGACGCCCACCGTCAGGCGCAGGAGTTCTACGCCGAGCAGCTCGCCACCCCGGACGCGCTGACCGCCCGGCAGTTCCTCGACCAGCGCGGCTTCGACCAGGCCGCGGCGCAGCGCTTCGGGGTCGGGTTCTCCCCGCGTGACGGCGAGGCGCTCGTCCGGCACCTGCGCGGACGCGGGTTCAGCACCGACGAGCTCGTGGCCGCCGGCCTGGCCGCCGTCGGGCGCTCGCCCTACGACCGGTTCCGCAGCCGTCTGATGTGGCCCATCCGCGAGGCCACCGGCGACACCATCGGCTTCGGGGCGCGACGGCTCTTCGACGACGACCGGGTCGAGGCGAAGTACCTCAACACCTCCGAGACCGCGATCTACAAGAAGAGCCAGGTGCTCTACGGCATCGACCTCGCCCGGCGCGAGATCGCCCGCGGCTCGCAGGCGGTCATCGTCGAGGGGTACACCGACGTCATGGCCTGCCACCTGGCGGGCATCGGCACCGCCGTGGCCACCTGCGGCACGGCCTTCGGCGACGAGCACGCCCGGGTGCTGCGCCGCTTCCTGGCCGACCACCAGGAGTTCCGCGGCGAGGTCATCTTCACCTTCGACGGCGACGCCGCCGGCCAGAAGGCGGCCCTGCGGGCCTTCGGCGGCGACCAGAACTTCGTCTCCCAGACCTACGTGGCCGTCGAGCCCGGCGGCCTCGACCCGTGCGACCTGCGCATGCAGCAGGGCGACGAGGCCGTGCGCGACCTGATCGCGCGCCGCGTGCCGCTCTACCGCTTCGTGCTCGGCAACGTCGTCGGCCGGCACGACCTCGACCGCGCCGACGGTCGGGTCGACGCCCTGCGCGAGGGCGCCCGGCTGGTCTCCAGCGTGCGCGACCGCTCGAAGGTCGACGCGTTCGCCCGCGAGCTCGCCCAGCTCGTGGGGGTCGACCCCGACGAGGCGCGCGCGGAGGTGCGGCGGGCCGCCGCCCGCCAGGCCAAGCAGGGCTCGGGGGCCGGGACGGGCACCGGACAGCCGGCCCGCGAGACGGTCGTGCGGGGCGGCGCGTCGCCGGAAGCCCCGGGGGAGCAGCCCGTGCCCCGCCGGGAGGGCCCCGACCTGCGCGACCCGCGGTTCACCCTCGAGCGCGAGGTGCTCAAGCTGCTGCTCCAGCACCCGGCGGCGCTCGCGCGCAGCCAGGCGCAGGCCGGCGTCGACGACTTCACCCACCCGACCTGCCGGGCGGTGTGGGAGCTCGTCGAGGCCGCAGGCGGACCCGCGGCCGCCGCGAGCGACCCCACGTGGGGCGCTCGGCTGCGCGACGCCGCGACCGGACGTCCCGAGGTGTCGTCGGCGATCTCGGCCCTCGGCGTCGAGCCGGTGCTCACCGCCCGCGAGCCGGACGAGCACTACGCCGAGCAGCACGTCGTCCGGCTGCTGGAGCTCACCGTGCTGCGCCGCATCGCCGAGGTGAAGTCGCGGCTGCAGCGCACCAACCCCGTCGACCAGCCCGACGTGTACAATCGGATGTTCGGCGAGCTCGCCGCGCTCGAGCAGCACCGCCGCACCCTGCGCGACCACATCGTGGGCGTCGAGTGACCCCACGGTCGCCGACCGGCCCCCTGGCTCGGCTCCGACGGCGCGGACGCCCCGACGGCGAGCGGCCGCTCGCGAGCGCCCGCACGACCCACGGCGCCGAGGTGCACGGCACCCGCGACGCCCTCGTCCTGCCCGACCGTCGCCTGCCGTGGGAGGACGTCGCGGACGCCGCCTGGGACGCCGACGACGACGCGCTCACCGTGCGTACGACCGGGGGAGAGACGCTGCGGCTGCCGCTCGACGACGCCGGACGCCTGCTGCAGCTGGTGCGCGAGCGGGTCACCCGGTCGGTCGTCCTGCGCCGCCAGCGGAGTGTGGCGGGCCGGCTCGGCGTGGCCGTCTCCGTGCGCCGCCGCGGCGACGGCTCGCTGCTGCTGGTCGAGGAGATCGACGCCGGACTCGATCCCGCCTCGCCCCGCGTGCACGACGCCGTGACGGCCCTGCGCGTCGAGCTCGCCGCCGAGGTCGGCGTCGACCTCGGGTCCGATCCCGGGACCGACGCCGGGGCCCCGGGCCCCGATTTCTGACCCCGCGTCCGGCTTGGTACGGTTCTCTCCGCTCCACAGCGATCCCCTGTAGCTCAACTGGCAGAGCATGCGACTGTTAATCGCAGGGTTGTTGGTTCGAGTCCAACCGGGGGAGCCAGAAGAGGGCCTCTGACCTGGGCAAACGTCCAGGCAGGGGCCCTCTGAGATTTGAATCTGATGACGAAACTGTCCAGAAACAGACCAGTAACGCTCGCGGCCAAGACCTCGAGAGCGCTCTGCGCGGGGCAGAGTGCACGCCGGGTATCGAGCGCTCCCGTACGGGGGACTTCGTGGGGCGACCGTCAGGTAGAGGGCCGGAACTTCTCGAGATGGACGGTCAGATCGGGCGCGACCGTGGCCTTGTGAACGTAGAAGTCGCGGGTGATGTCGCTGTCTTCGTGACCGAGCTGGGCCTGGGCAGCGTCGATTCCCACTTCACGGTCGATGAGGGTGGCCACCGACCTGCGGAAGGTGTGGAAGGTGACCCAGTCGTAGGCGGTGTCGTCGACCACCTGGTTCCACATCCGTTCCCAGTTTGAGATCTGCCGCCAGGTTCCGCGGCGGGTCGGGAACACAGCGCCGTGCGGGTTGGCGTGGTTCTCGACCTGGCGCCGTAGCAGGATCCCGACGGCGAACGGTGGTAGGAACAGGGTGCGGTAGCCGGCGCTGGACTTGGTCCACGGTTGCCGGAAGGTGCCCACACCGGTCTCGGTGATGATGGTTCCGGACACGGTAAGTGTGGGATGTGTGGCTGCCAGATCGATCTCGGAGTAGATAAGCGCGCCGATCTCGCCGATGCGACAGCCGGTACCCAGGATGAGGTCGACAGCGTCCATGAGATCGGTGGTCGGCCGTGGGCCCGGTCGCTTGCTGCTGGTCGACTCTGCGACGAGGCTGCGGACGTCCTGGATCTGGTCCATGTCGAGGTACTCGATCTCGCGTCGCGGTTTCGATATACGCGCGACGTCCCGCACCGGGTTCGAGGCCATGACGTCGTGACGGACGGCCACGGCGAACATTCCGTGGAGGACCTTGCGGAGCATGGTGGGGCTGAAGCCAAGGGCGGCTCGATCTTTGACGACGCGGTCAAGGGTGCTCGTCCGGCAATCGCGCAGCCGTCGCTCTCCGATCACGGGCACGATCTGGTTGTTCACCGTGCTGCGGTATGCCTTGAGGGAGTTCGTAGCCACCTGCTGCGCCTCTTTCTCTCGCAGCCAGAAGACAGCGAGTTCAGCCACCGTGGTCAGCGGTGTGAGTTCGTTCTCGCTGGCCTCGGCGCCGTTGAGCTCTTGGAGCTTCCGGATCAGAGCGGTGCGAGCAGCCTGGGCGCTGTCAGCGCGGGCGCGGACGCGTGCCACTCGGCCACTGAAGTACACATAGTTAGCGGAGGCCTCATGGGTGCCGGCGGCGGTCTTGGAGACGCCGATCGTGCCCCAGGTGCCTGGCGGCATCGGCGGGCGCGGCATCAGCCGGCCTCACTCGATGCGGGCTGGTCGATCCCGAACGGGTACTTGCCGATCATGCGGGCCTTCCGGATGGCGCGTTGTGCGGTCGTTCGCTAGAGGGTATGCGTGCTAGGCAGTGCGGGGATCTGTGTGTTGGTCCAGGTAGGTCTCCACCTCGGTGCGTCGGTAGCGAAGAGCTCCGCCGACTTTGATGGCCCGAGGGCCCTGCTTGCGGGTGCGCCACTGGTAGAGCGTGCCTCTGGGAATCCCGAGCCACTCTGAGACCTCTTCGATGGTCAGGAGCGGGTCGTAGCCCGCCGTCGCCATCGACAACGCCGGGGTTTCTACCTGTCGGTCGGCGCTTGTATCGCGGGCTTTGCGAGCGCGTTCTGCCGCTTCACGTGCTTGCTTCTGTGCTGCTGTCGGTCGTGCCATCGTGCATCCACTCCGTTGTCTCGCCGGTGACTGCTTACGGTCACCTAGGGGAAGGAAGGCGCCCGCAGCGATCAACGCAGGAGGAACGGGTCGGAAGTGACCCATGCGCAGCGGTTGTGCGATGCCGCTGGACGGATCGCCCGGCGCCTCCGCGTGGAGTTGGTAGCCGTGGCAAGGTGGTCTCGGACATAGGTTCCTCATCGTGATTGGGCACCGCCGAACCGTTGTAGGGGTGTAAAGGCCGGCTCGAGCAGCGACCGTCGACGCGTGGGCAGCGGGTTCAGGGCCGGGGAAGTTGCCGCGACATCGAGCGATCGGTCGGCGCCGTTGGCGATGGTCAGGTCAGCAGTTGCTGCAGCCGTTGCACTGGCGGATACCGTCGTTGCACTCGCTGTACGCAGGGACTCCCGCACTGGTCGCGGTATCGGTACGTTGCGGCGGGCAAGGATGTCGGCCGGGCTGACCCAGACGACGTCGCCTTCCGGCGGATTAACGACCAAGCCGGCTTCGATGTCGTTGTGGGCGCGGATCGAGAGTGCCCGTGCAGGCCCGGTGAGACCTGCCGTGTTGCCTTTCTCGGCGACAACGTGCGCGAGCTCGGCGCCGGCCCTGATCGCACGGAGGGTCGCAAGGGTGGCTTGGGGGAGTCCTGGCCGGGTGGCGATGACTTCCGGCGCCGCGAGCGTGGTGGTGTTGTGGGTGATCTGGCGGTACGCGGCTCGGACCTCTGCGGCCGCGCGAGCCAAGCGCTCGTCGAGGCGAGCGCCCGGGGGAGCGAGGTCTCCCCAGCGGCCGGCTAGATTGCTCCAGGAGCGGCCTGCGTCGGCGATCGCGGGGACCAGGCGGTCCGAGGGCTCGAGGATGCCGGCGGTGGCGGCCGCGTCGACGAGCACCATGCTGGCGCCGGCGACGAGTCCCTGGGTACGGGTGATGAGCAGGATGTTGGACGGCTCAAGGTCGCGGGCCAGCGCGCGGTGGGACTGGATGTCCCAGTTGGCCAGGGCCTGTGCCAGGCGGCCGGGGTCGTCGACGGGCCGGATCGCCTCGCCCGCGAGTGTCTGGGCGAACCGGTCGGTCAGGTAGCTGCGTGCGGTGTTCTCGCACGCAGACATCCGGTCTACCCAGACCCCGGTGGGTGCGATCGCGTAGGGGGAGTGGTGCTGGTGTCGCGCGTCAGACTTCGTGGCAGAGGAGTTAGTTGATCCTCTGAGCATGGAAGTGAGACGAGAGCACGATGGGTA
>NZ_JAIQZK010000006.1 GCF_020075545.1 Nocardioides sp. TRM66260-LWL | reverse complement strand
CCCCCCCCGCCGGCCGGGGGCGGGCCACCCGGGGGGGGGGGGGCCCACCCCCCCCCCCCCCCCGACCGGTTTCCCCGGGCGCCCGGGGAAACCGACGGGCCTGCGCCACACTGACGCCATGCGAGCGACGAAGGCCGTCTACGGCGTCGTGGCGGTGGCGACGGCGGTGGCGGGGGCCCGCGAGCACCGGCCGAGCCTGGTGCCGACGAAGGGCGCGCTGATGCCCCTGCTGGCCTCGGCCGTCACGACCGGCCGGGATCGGGGTCTGCTGCGGACGGCGCTCGCGGCCGCCTGGGCGGGCGACCTTGCGCTGCTGCCGCCGCGTGCCCCGGAGGACGACGCGGCCGCCCGGCGCCGCCTGCGCCGCGGGGCGGCGGCGTTCGCCGTGCAGCAGGCGGCCTACCTGACCCTGCTGGCGCGGCGTGGGCATCGTCCGCGGCCCGCGGTCGCGGCCGCGGTGGGTGCCTGGCTCGGGACGCTGGCGGTGCTCGACGTCCGGGCCGGAGGCGGTCGTCCGGACCCGGTCGTCACCGGCTACGGCCTGCTGCTCGGGACCATGGCGGCCACCGCGCTCGGCTCCAACGACGGCGAGCTGCGCACCGGGGGCGGCATGTTCCTCGCCTCGGACTCCGCGATCCTGCTGCGCGAGCTGCTGCTGAGCGACCATCGGACGAGGGCGCTGGCCGAGGCGTTCGTGCTGCTGACCTACGCCGACGCGCAGTGGCACCTGGTGCAGGGGCTCGCGCGCGACTGACCCGGTGCCCCGGGGCGTCCAGGTGCGGGGGTCTCGACAGGCTCGACCACCGGGGCCGGCTCGACCACCGAGGTCGGCTCGATCAGGGGGCCGGCTCGACCACCGGGGCTCACTCGATCACCGACGAGGCTAGAGCAGCGAGTTCGGCACGAACCTCGGCAGCGGGTCGGCATCGCCGGAGCCGGGACGCACGAACTCGAAGCCGGCCGTGCGCACGACCGTCAGCGGGACGGGTGCGGGCAGGGCGCGGACGGCGTCCACGCAGCCGTCGTGCAGCGGGGGCAGGTGGAAGGCGTTGCGCGCCACCTCGTCGGACGTCCCGACGAAGGCGATCGGATGCCCGAGCGGACGTCCGCACGCGCCGCAGACCCGGGCGAGCGCGCACCGGGTGACGAGCCGCCGGGAGGGCACCCCGTCGGGGGCGCCCTCCCAGGCGAACAGGGCCGACGCGGTCGTCACGCCCGGCTGCGGCCCGCGGCGCGCGACCACGCGCCGAGCTCGGTGCGGCGCTGGTGGGTGTCCTCGTGCCGCACCCGCTGGTGCTGCTCGATGGTGACGCCCTCGCCGGTGGGCGGCCGGTCGTCCTTGGTCATCCGGTTCGGCAGCGTCAGCTTGTGGATGGTGCGGAGCACCTGGCCGTACTGCCGGTGCAGCGGGCCGGTGGTGTAGGGCAGCTCGTACTTCTCGCACAGCGCGCGCACCTCCGGCGCGATCTCGGCGTAGCGGTTCGAGACCAGGTCGGGGAAGAGGTGGTGCTCGATCTGGTAGCCGAGGTTGCCGCTCATCAGGTGGAGCAGCGGGCCGCCCTCGAAGTTCGCGGTGCCGAGGATCTGCCGCAGGTACCACTCGGCGCGGGTCTCGTCCTCGAGCTCGTCCTCGGTGAAGTGCAGCGCACCGTCGGGGAAGTGCCCGCAGAAGATGATCAGGTAGGCCCACACGTTGCGCATGAGGTTCGCGGCGACGTTGGCCCGGATCGTCTCCTTCCATCGGGGGCCGGTGAGCGCCGGGTAGAGCACGTAGTCCTTCACCAGCTGGTGACGGCCCTTGCGGACGATCTGCGCCAGCTGGCGCCTCATCTCCTCGGGGTCCTTCTTGCCGTGGCGGATCGCGTCGAGGTCGAGGTCGTGCAGCGCGACGCCCCACTGGAACAGCGTGGCGAGCAGGGCGTTGTAGACCGGCTGGCCGAGGTTGGCCGGCGTCCACCGCTGCTCGCGCGCCATCCGCAGCACGCCGTAGCCGATGTCGTTGTCGTAGCCGAGCACGTTGGTGAACTGGTGGTGGATGTAGTTGTGGGAGTGCTTCCACTGCTCGGCCGGCTGGCCGGTGTCCCACTCCCAGGTGGAGGAGTGGATCTCGGGGTCGTTCATCCAGTCCCACTGGCCGTGCATGACGTTGTGGCCGATCTCCATGTTCTCGAGGATCTTGGCCAGGCCGAGCGAGACCGCCGAGGCCGCCTGCAGCGGTCGTCGGTACCTCTTGTCGAGCGGCGCCGCGACGATCATGCCGATGCGGGCCGAGGCGGCCATCCAGCGCTGGGCGCGGATGACGCGGCGGATGTAGGCGGCGTCCTTCGCGCCCCGGGAGCGCTCGACGCGCTCGCGGAGGGCGTCGAGCTCGCGCCCGATCGCCTCGACGTCGGCCTCGGTGAGGTGGCAGTACTCCTGGACGTCCGAGATGGCCATGCGGGTCTCCCTTGATCGGGGCGGGCTGGGTGGTGCGGGGACGGTGCCGTGCCGGTGCGGCGCGGGGTCAGACGTTCAGCGTGCAGGGGCCCACGGGCACGGTGACGCAGGTCTGCACCTGCTCGTTGGGCTGGTCGAACTCGTCGCCGTTGCGCAGGTCGCGCACGGTGCCCGAGATCTTGGTGACGGTGCAGGTGTGGCAGATGCCCACGCGGCAGCCGTACGGCATGCCGACGCCGGCCTGCTCGCCGGCCTCGAGCAGAGTGGTGGCGCCGTCGGCCTCGACCTCGCGTCCGGTGTTCTGGAACGTGACGAGCCCGCCCTCCCCGCCGTCGCCCTTCAGCTGCAGCGAGAACCGCTCGAGGTGCAGGCGGTCGTCGAGGTCGGCGTCGCGCCAGTGCTGCTCGACGGCGTCGAGCATCGGCGCGGGACCGCAGGCCCAGGTCTCGCGGCGTCGCCAGTCGGGGACGAGGTCGTCGAGCCGGGCGAGGTCGAAGATGCCCTGCTCGTCGGAGAACCACTCGTGCACGGTGAGCGCCTCGTGCTTGGCGTGCAGGGCGGCGATCTCGTCGCGGAAGATCATCCGCTCCGGCGTCGTCGAGGCGTAGTGCAGCGTGACGTCGCCCATCGTGCCGCGCCGGTCGAGGGTGCGCAGCATGGACATCACCGGCGTGATGCCCGAGCCGCCGACGAGGAAGAGCGAGCGTGCCGGCGGTGGATCGGGCAGGACGAAGTCGCCGTTCGGCAGCGCGAGCCGGACGATCGTGCCCGGCGCGAGGCCGTTGACCAGGTGGTCGGAGAGGAACCCCTCGGGCATGGCGCGCACGGTGATCGCGAGCGTCCGGCCCGACCGCTTGGGCGGCGAGCTGACGGAGTAGGACCGCCAGTGGAACTTGCCGTCGACCTGCACGCCGATGCCGACGTACTGGCCCGGCCGGTGGTCGTAGGTCCAGCCCCAGCCGGGCCGGATGACGAGGGTCGCGGCGTCGTCGGTCTCGCGCACGACCTTCTCGACCCGCCCGCGCAGCTCGCGCGAGCTCCACAGCGGGTTGATCAGCGTCAGGTAGTCGTCGGGCAGCAGCGGGGTGGTGAGCTGGTCGAGACCGCGGCGCACGCGGCCCCACCGGTCGCGCGGGGTGGTCTGCGCGTCCCGAGACGCTGTGGTGCTGGTCACACGGTCAGTGAACATCCGTGTGCGGGCCGCCGTCCAGGGAATCCCACGGAACCGCCTCGCCCGAGGGGCGGGTCTCGCCCCTGCACGGGTGCGGGGGTCTCGGCAGGCTCGACCACCGTGGGCTCCGGCTCGACCACCGGGCCCTGCGCGGGTGCGGGGGTCTCGGCAGGCTCGACCACCGTGGCCTCTGTCTCAGATCAGGCGGTGCTCGTGGGCGAAGACGACGACCTGGACGCGGTCGCGCAGGCCGAGCTTGCGCAGCACCGCGCCGACATGGGTCTTCACCGTCGACTCGCTGAGGAAGATCCGCGCGCCGATCTCGGCGTTCGACAGGCCGCGGGCCACGGCGTCGAAGACCTCGCGCTCCTTGTCGGTGAGGGTGGCGAGCGCGGGCGGCGGAGGCGGGACGGCGGGCGCGGCCAGCTCGCCGTCCAGCAGGGTGGCGAGGTCGTCGGGGGCGAGGACGGCGTTGCCGGCGTGCACGGTGCGGATCGCCTCGCGCAGCGCGTCCGGCGTCGTGGACTTCAGCAGGAACCCCGACGCCCCGTGCCGGATCGCGGTGGCGGCGCGGTCGTCGAGGTTGAAGGTGGTCAGGACGATCACCCGCAGCGGCCGCGCCCGGGCGGCGACGGCCTCCGGGGCGAGGAGCCGCCGGGTGGCCTCGACGCCGTCCATCTCCGGCATGCGGAGGTCCATGAGCACCACGTCGGGCTGCGTCTCCTCGACCACCCGGAGCGCCTGCTGGCCGTCGCCGGCCACGCCGACGACCTCGAGGCCGGGCTGGGCGTCGACGATGATGCGCACGCCCTCGCGGAAGAGATCCTGGTCGTCGACCAGCACCACGCGGATCGGTGCCTCGTCGGACATGGCCGCTCTCCTCGATGTCGGGTGGCCGCGGGCGCGGCGCGTCCGAGCCTAGGGCCCGTGGCGCCGGTCGGGAGGTCGCGACGGGTCGTCCGCAGGTGCCGTCGATCGGCACCTGCGATCGATGCCGACGACCCCCGGGCGCTCCTAGGTTGAGGCCATGAACCAGACCAGTCGGGTCGAGCCGGTCGAGCGGCCGTGGGTGCGTCCCGCGCTGATCGGAGCCGGGCTCGCAGCGATCGTCGCCGCCGTCGGGTGGGCCGAGCTCGGCCCCATGCGTGCGCTCGACCTCCCGGTGGGCTCCTACGACATCGTCATCGTGCTGATGGCGGCGGCCGTCGGGCTGCACCGTCTGGCGCCGGCGGCGGCGCTGGTCGCGCTGATCGCGGCGACCCTCGTGCAGGTGGAGATGGGGCTCAGCCTGCTGATCGTGCAGCTCGGCTTCGTCGTCGTGCTCTACGGGTGCAGCCGATACGGCGGAGCCGCCACGGTCGTGCTGTCGGGGCTGGCGATCCCGGGCGCGTTGGGCCTCGGCGTCGTGCTCGCCGGCACCGTCCTGGCGAACGCCTCCTTGGGTGCCGGGACGTGGCTGGACGCCCTGGCCCGTGTCGGGCTGCAGCCCGGTCCGGGGATGGAGCTCGGCGTGGTCGCGGTCGTCGGGACGCTGCTCGTCGTCCCGTGGCTGGTAGGGCTGACGCTCCGCTTCGCCGACCGGGCCCGTGAGAGTCGCGACCGGGCGGTCGAGGCCGCCGAGCAGCAGCGGTTGGCCGAGCTGGGCCAGGCGCAGGCTGAGGCCGCAGCCGGCGCACAGGAGGAGCGGGCGCGGCTGGCCCGCGACGTGCACGACGTCGTCGGCCACTCCCTCGCCGTGATCCTCGCCCAGGCCCAGGCGGCCACGTTGCTCCCCGACGCCGAGCTGCCGCGCATCCGTCGCAGCCTCGAGGCGATCACCGACGCCGCGCGCTCCTCCCTGGACGACGTCGGCGCGGTGCTGGCCGGCACCAGCGCCGCCGCGCCGACGGGCGGCTTCGGCCGGCTGGTCGCGCAGACCGCCGTCGTGCCGCGCGTCGAGGTCGTCGTCGAGGGCGAGCCGCGTCCGCTGCCGCCGGACCTCGACGTCGTCGCCGAGCGGGTGCTGCGCGAGCTGGTCGCGAACGCGCTCAAGCACGGCGACCCCGACGCGCCGATCCGGGTGCGGATCGGCTGGGGTCCCTCGCTCGGCCTCGAGGTCGTCAACCGGGTGGCGTCCGACCGGCTCACCGTGCCGATCGCCACCGGGGCGCCGCGTGGCGGCACCGGGCTGGACGGCGTCCGACGGCGGCTCGGTGCCGTGGGCGGACGGCTCGAGGTGACGCTCGACGACGACCGCCACCACGCCCGCGCGCTCGTCCCGCTGCTCGGCTGACCCCGCCCGCTCCCCGCGCTCCGCCAGCCCTCGCCCCTCCGCAAGCCCCTTCCGCAAGCCCCTTCCGCAAGCCCCCTCCGCACGTCCCGTCCTCGCGGTCCGCCGGACCGTCGATGCCCCACGTCCCGATCAGGAGTCGTCATGCCCGCACATCCCCTCGCCCGCCCCCAGGTGCTGCTCGGCCTCGGCCTCGCAGCGGCCGTCCTGCTCGTGCTGGTGCTCGCCCGCGGCCTCGTGCCGCTGAGCGTGCCCGGCATGCGCACCACGGCACACCCGCCCTGCGACCAGCTGCCGTCCGACGCCGCCGTCGAGCGGGCCATCCACACGCATCGCGACACCGTGCGGCGGCTGATCGCGATCGGCGCGGACGTCTCGGTGCGGGCCGACCAGCCGTGCGACGGCGCCGAGCGCGACCGCGCCGTGCTCCGCATCGGCTACCGCTACGACGGCAGCGGCTCCGCCGTCCGGGACGTCATCACGCGCGCCGACGGCTTCGGCGTGCCGGTCGTGATCGAGCGCGACTGACGCCGGCCGCCCGATCAGGGCGGGCAGAACCGGTCGGTGGCGGGCGAAGCTTCGCCTGCCGGCGACCGGTCTCCCCGGGCGCCCGGGGAGACCGACGCGGTGCCCGGGCGGCCGAGGTCAGTCCGCCCAGGGCCCGACGGCCACCTCGCAGAGGTTCCGTCCGGGGTGCTCGCGGTCGTTCGTGACGCGATAGGACGACACGACGAGCGGCGCCACGACCGAGCCCTCGCCGAGGTCGACGGCCGGGTAGAGGCGCAGCATCCCGTTGGGCGGCAGGGCGATCGGGCCGACGGCGCCGGTGTCGGGGTCCAGCCCCGTCTCGTAGGTCTCGACGTGGTCGCCCACCGCGCCCTCGCCGGAGATCTGCTCGACGTACACCGAGGCGCTGCGCGCCGAGGGCGGCACCTCGAGGGTGACGTCGGCGGTCGGGTCGCCCGTGTCCGCGGGGTCGGGCGGATCGCAGCGCAGCCGCAGCCGGCCCAGGTCGCCCAGGGGCGCCGAGGCCGCCGACCCGCCGTCGGCGGCGTCCGCGACGCCGTGCCAGTCGAGGGTCAGCCGGCTCGAGGGCCGGTCGAGCAGCCGCGCGGTGCGGCCAACGCGGATGACGTCGTCGCCCAGCCGCACCCAGCGCGACCGGGCCGAGTCGACGACGCGCCGACCGGCGGCCTCCCGCCCGGTCATGTCGGTGCGCAGGCGCACGACCACGCGGCACGACGAGCGGTCGGGGTCGCTGCGCAGGCTCCGCCACGTCCAGGTGGCCGACACGCTGGTCGGGGCCGGGGTGGGCACGCCGGCGGCGTCCGAGCGGCGTCCGGGTCGCTGGCTGACCAGGCCGTGGGCGTAGCCGCCGGTGGAGTCGTCCTCGATCGGCCAGCGCTGGTTGAGGCCCTCGGCGGCCGTCGGCCCGGTGCCCCCGCGGCCGTCGTCGGCGCGGGTGGCCCAGCGGTAGACCCGCGCGGTCTTGACCGCCACGACCTGCTGCCCGCCCTTGACCTCGTGCTTGGCCAGCCACATCTGGGTCTCGCGGGTCCGGTCGTAGGGCGCGAGCCGCAGCGAGGTGCCGTCGCGACGGCAGCGCGCGGTCAGGGTGCCGATGCCCGGCACCGTGCCCACGACCCGGCTCTCGCCGTCGTAGCGAGCGCCGCGCCAGTCGAGGACGAGGGTCTGCTCGAGCACCGTGCCGCCGCTCGTGGCCGGCGCCGCGACGCCCGCAGGCGTCGTGCCCGGCGCGCCGAGCGGCAGCAGGACGCCGAGCGCCGCGGCCGCCACCGCCGCGAGGGTCGCCCCTCGCCTCACGGGGCGGACGTCGGGCTCGGCATCGGCGTCGTCGCCGTCGACGCCGCCCCGGCCGGCGGGCTGCTCGCGCCGCCGCTGCTGGGCGCGGACGCCGCCGCCGCGGTGAGCACGGGGGGCGCCTGCTCGCCGCGCACCCACGCCAGCTCGGTGCGGATCTGCGCCCGCGGGAGCGCGATCAGGCGCTTCGCGGTCGCGGTCTCGCGGGCGTGCGCGAGGTAGGAGGCCAGGAAGGCCGCGACCTCGGGACGGTCCAGCGCGCGCATCGTGGTGGTGAGCAGCAGCCGGCGGCCGAGCGGGTACTGGCCGCCGATCACGGTGGTGTCGCTCGGGAAGACGCAGTCGTCGGCGGTACCGCCCGCGCTGATCTCCAGCGGGCGCAGCTGGTCCTCGAACAGGTGGTAGTAGCTCGAGCGGACGTAGGCGACCCGGCCCAGCAGCGCGCGCTCGCGCTTCTCGGCGGCCGCGGTCGAGCGCGCGTCGGAGGAGGCGATGCGCAGCTGGCGCGCGGCGAGCGCCAGGCGGCGCTCGGCGGCGGCGCGCGCCACCCGGGCCCGGCTGACCCGCGCGGCGTCGCGCCGCTGGGTCGCGGCCGGACGCCGGTCGCGCACGCCCTTGGCCCGCTCGCGCAGCGCCACCGACAGCTCGGTGCGGGCGCCGCTCAGCTCCGCCCGGCGCTGCCGGACGAGGGTGGCCGCCTGCGTCCGGGCCCGCGCGGCCACCGGCGCCTGGGCGGCGGCGACCCGGTCGCGCGGATCGCCGGTGAGGAAGCGGCGCACGGCCTGGTCGTCGGCCTGGGCGCGGTAGTCGGAGCGGAGGTAGGTCAGGCTCGGCTCGGGCGCGTCGAGCACGTAGCGGCCGAAGAAGTCGAAGGCGTTGTTCTCCGGGTCCGGGCCGCCGACGACCACCGGGATCGACCCGCCGGCGAAGCCCAGCTGCGACCAGCGGGTCACCTGCGAGCCGGCGCGGTACAGGTCGGCGACCTGGTCGACGGTCAGGCAGTCGCCGCCGAGGTCGGTCTCCGCCCGGGTCGCCAGGACGACGGCGTCGGCCGCGACCTGCAGCTGGACGACCTGCTGGCCGTAGCGCGAGCAGAGCGCGAGCTCGTCGGCGCTGATCGTGCGCGCGGAGTCGACGACGTCCAGCGCTCCGGCGCACAGGCGCTGGAAGGCCGGGGTCGCGCCGATCGAGCCGACCTTGACCGTGGCGGTCGGGCTCTCCGCGGCGAACCGCTCGACGGCGGGCACCGTCAGGGAGCCGCGCGTGGTGCCGTCGACGCGTACGGAGCCGTCGGTCGGCGGGGCGATCGGCGTCGCCCCCTGCGGCACCCGGGTCGTCTCGGACGCCGGGCGCGCGGCGTCGGTCTCCTGGGCGGCGGCCATGTCGGTGCGGCCGAGCCCCAGCCCGCACGCCGACAGCGGGGCCAGCGAGCCGAGGGTCAGCGTCACGGCGAGGACGCGCAGGCGGGGTCTCACGACAGGCTCCCGGGGGTCGCGGCGGCGCCGGCGGCGGGGGCGGTCGTGGCTCCCGTGCTCGGCGCGGCGGGGGAGGGGGACGGCCCGCTCGGATCGGCGGGATAGCGCTGCCGTCCGGGCAGCTGGACGACCTCGAAGTCGTCGAGGGTCAGGCCCTGCAGCTCGTTGCCCACCAGCTCGTCGCTCAGCGCGCCCTTCTCGGCGTACAGCGTGGGCACCGAGGCCCGGTCGACGACGATCGCGCCGTACATGCGCAGCGAGGCGACGACGGCGTCGGCGCGACGGCGCTGCTCGGCGGTCAGCGGCAGCGCGCGGCCGGTGCGCGGGTCGCGGGCCGGACGCAGCACCACGCCCTCGCGCAGCCGGATCCGGGCGCCCTCGGGCAGCGAGGTGACCCGGCCGTTGCCGTCGGTGGTCGAGGCCGGCGGCACGAACGTGCTCGCGGCCGGCCCGGGGACGCTGATCGCCAGCGCGTGGTCGATGCGGCCGGCCATCAGCTCGTCACGACGGATCAGCCCGGCGAACAGCGGCAGGCCCGAGCCGCGGGCGCCGACGACCTGCGGGGCGCCGAAGCCCAGGCCGTCGAGGTCCCAGCGGCGCGCGAACTGGTAGGAGATCTGCGCCGCGCCCACCCGCCGCGCCCGCCACAGGTCGTAGGCGTAGCGGCCGCCGGGGTCGAGGATGGTCATCCAGCCGTCGTAGCGGGGGTCGGGGCTGACGTCGGCCGGCACCGGCAGGCGGCTCGGCAGGTCGTCGCCGCAGGAGGTCTGCCGGCAGGTCATCGTCGTCGGCACGCCGTCGGTGACGATCGGCGTCGTCCAGGCCTCGGTGTTGATCCACAGGCCGGCCCGCACGACCCGCCGCTCGACGAGCGGCGGCAGGTCGCCGGCGCGCTCGCGGACGCCGGTGCGCTCGGCGGCCTGCGCGATCAGCGTGGCCGAGTCGGGGTCGGTCGGCTCGGCGTCGATCCGGGTGTTCCAGGGCGAGTCGGAGGCGAAGTACGTGCCCTGCTGCATCCGCACCACCGCGGTCGGGGCCGCCGCCTGGGGGGCGATCGCGGCCTCGTCGCTGCCGCCGCGCGAGCACCCGGCGAGGGAGAGCGTCGAGCTCGCCACGAGGCCTGCGGCGAGCGCTGCTCGGACGCGGCTCATCGGCGCAGCGCCGCAGGCGCGGGCAGGGCCGGCTCGTCGGCGGGGGGCGTCCGGGCGGTCGCGGGCCGGGCTGCGTCCGGGAGCACCGCCTCGGCCCGGGCCAGCACCGCCTGCAGCCGCTCCGCGGCGGCGTCCGCCTCCGCGCGGGCGTGGTCGACGGTCGAGGTGAGGTCGGCGATCTCGCGCAGCAGCGCGGACACCGCGTCCCCGCGCGGCTCGGCGGCCTCCGGGGGCTCGACCGCGCCGGGCGCCGGGGCGGGGACGGCGGCCAGGGTCGGGACGACCTGGGGCGGCGTCGGCTCGGCGGCGGGGGAGGCCGGCGGCGGCAGGACGACCGCCTGGACCGCGGGCGCGACCGCGGCCGGCGCTGCCGCCTCGACGGCCTCGTCGGCCTCGTCGGCCTCCACGGAACCGGCCGTCGCGGACTCGGCCGGCGCGGTGCCGGCCTCCGGGTCGGCGACCTCGAGCGCGGGCTCCCGCAGCAGCGGGGTGCGCAGGGACGCGCCGGCGTCGTGGGCGGCGAGCAGGTCGGCCAGAGACGGGGCCGGGGCGATCACGGGCTGGGCGGGCTGGGCGGTCACGGGGTGCCTCCGGTGCTGGGGATGGCCGGGACGGACGGGTCGGCGGCGGTGCCGTCGAGCTGCTGCTGCGGCCGCTGGACGAAGCCCGCGGGCACCGAGAGCAGCACGTAGCGGTCGGTGCGGAAGACGACCGGCAGGTCGGCGTCGCCGCCCGCGGCCGCAGCCGGGTAGGCCTCCGCGACCAGGTCGGGACGCCCGTCGGTCGCGACGAGCACGTACCGCACCCGCTCCGGCGGAGCGGCCACGGCCGCGCGCCAGACGGCGTCGCCCTGGTCGACCCGGTCGAAGAACAGCTCCGGCCGACCGGAGAGGGTCAGCACGCCGTAGGTCGCGGCGTTGTCGGTGAGGATGCTGCCGCGCGAGGCGACGTTGTCGTCGATGTAGCCGGCCATCGCCAGCTCGGGGTCGAAGCCGACGGTCTGGCCGGTGGGCGTCCGGCTGCCCTCCTGGCTCTCGCCGGTGCGCACGGCCCGGGCGAAGGACCCCTCGAGCGCCTGGTAGCGGTAGTCGCCGACGGCGTGGAACGACCACGGCACCGTCGCGAGCAGGGCCGTGGCCAGCAGGGCGCCGCCGACGGCGGCCGAGGCCATGGCCCGGGCGAGCCAGACGCCGCCGATCACGGTGATCGCGAGCAGCACCAGCCCGTCCCCCAGCGACAGGGGCGAGGCCGACCAGCCGAACCAGGCCGAGAGCGCCGGCTCGCCGAGCGCCAGCACGATGGCGCCGGCCAGCCAGCGGGCGACGACGTCGCCGCGGCCGAGTCCGCGCCACAGCAGCAGCGGCAGGACGACGAGGGTGACCGGCGAGACCGTGAGCACCAGCTCCAGCAGGCCGCGGGCCAGCTCGGCGCCGCGGACCTCGGAGGCGGCCACCCGGTCGGGCACCAGCCAGGCGACGGGATTGCGCACGAAGAGGAGGTTGAGGATGCTCCACAGCGCCACGACGTAGACCATCGGCGCGCTGAACCCGACGACGCTGCCCTCGATCTGCTCGCGCCCCACGCCGGCGCGGCCGAGCACCCCGGCGATCAGGACGACCGTCAGCAGGAACCAGGCGATCGCGCCGTAGTCGCTGCCGATCCACAGGCAGAAGGCGAGCCCGCCGAGCATCAGGTGGCGGGGGTCGGCGGTGGCGAACCAGGTGATCGCGGACGACAGCGCCAGCACCAGCAGCGCGACGGTGAGCGTGGTGCCCTGGCCGTTGACCGCGTACCAGGCCGTCACCGGGTTGGCGAGCAGGCCGACCAGCACCGCGTAGCGCACCGGCGCGGTGAGGCCGCAGCGGCGCATGAGCGTCACGAGGGACGCGGCGGCGAGCCCGGCGAAGACCGCCGAGGCGACCGGGACGACCACCAGGCTGGAGACCCCGCCGGCCCAGATCGCCAGCGGCGTGGCGGCCATCGCGCCGAGCGGCGGGTCGTCGAGGCCGATGGCGGCCAGCTTCGGCGGGTCGTTGTGCCAGACCATCAGGGCCCGGGCGAACCGGTCGAGCGCGTCGGCGCCGAGCACGTGCAGGTCGGTGACGACCCACAGCCCGAGCGCGGCGAAGGCGAGCGTCACGAGCAGGCCGACGACGCGCGACTCCCACCGCTCCCAGCCGACGGGCCGCTCGGCGTACCCGGACGAGCGGGTCGGACGGGTCGCGGCGGACGCGGCGGCGGCGAGCGCGGCCGGGGTCGGCGGCGGCTCGGGGGAGGGGGCCTGAGCGGCCGGCGTCACGGCGCTCACGCGTGCTCCTCCTCGTTGAGGCCGTGCTCGGTCTTCTCCCAGTAGAAGGGGTTGGTGAAGAGCTGGATGAAGCCCTTCCAGGCCGCCAGGCTCATCAGGCCCCAGTAGAGCGGTGAGATGAGCGCGTACCGCGTCAGCTCGTACTGCCCGCGCTGCAGGCTGCCGGCGACGTTGAGGAAGACGAACACGAAGTTGCCGACGAAGAGCATGGTCGCGGCGGCGTAGAAGACGAAGCCGGGGAAGAGCGCCTGGATCAGGTCGGCCTGGGTGAGCAGGTAGAGCGTCGTGAGCGCCCAGAAGATCGGGTTGATCAGGTGCACGTAGGCGCCGCCGACCGTCAGGTTGAAGCTGAGGAAGCCCTTCAGGCCCAGCGAGCGCAGCAGCGAGACCGGACGCCGCATGTGCACCAGCCAGGTCTGCATGTAGCCCTTGATCCACCGGCTGCGCTGGCGCACCCAGTTGGGCAGCTGGGAGTTGGCCTCCTCCAGCGTGGTGGAGTCCATGATCTCGGTGCGGTAGCCGGCCTTGTGCAGCCGGATGCCGAGGTCGGCGTCCTCGGTGACGTTGTAGGGGTCCCACGCGCCGAGGTCGCGCAGCACCTGGGTGAGGAAGTGGTTCGACGTGCCGCCGAGCGGGATCGGCACGCGGTCGGCGCCCATGGCGGGGAGCAGCAGCTCGTAGTGCATCGAGTACTCGTTGGCGAACCAGCTGGTGAGCATGTTCTGCCGGCCGTTGAAGTAGTTCAGCTTGCCCTGGATGCAGGCGATCTCGGGGCCCGCGCCGCGGAACGCGACGACGGCCTTCTTCAGCTGGTCGGGGTCGGGGCGGTCCTCGGCGTCGTAGATGACGCAGTACTCGCCGTCGGCGAGCAGCAGGCCGTAGTTGCAGGCCTTGGGCTTGGTCTTCGGCTGGCTGTCGGGCACCACGACCAGGCTGAAGTGCGGCGGCAGGTCGAGGGAGCGGATGGTGCGGATGGTGTCCTCGTCGTCCTCCTCGCACAGCAGCTTCACGTCGAGCCGGGTGCGGGGGTAGTCGAGGGCGTTGAGGTCGCGCACCAGGCGCCGGACGATGCCGGCCTCCTTGTAGAGCGGCACGAAGACCGTGTAGAGCGGGAGGGTGCGCTCGTCGAGGTGCTCGAGGCCCGCGGTGACGTCGCGCTCGAGCCGGTGGCCCAGCGCGCGGTAGGTCAGGCGGAAGCGGTAGAGCGAGACGGCCAGGTAGACCACGCTGCACACGCCGACCGCGCCGATCGCGGTGGCCATCGGCGCGAGGATCGCGCAGACCACGACGGCCAGCGCGAACAGCACGAGGCCGACCTTCTGGCCGGTGGTGGCGACGATGTGCGCGGAGTCGCCGGGGTGCTGCTCGAGCAGCATCCGCGGGGCCTGGTGCGCGTAGTCGTCGCGGTGCACCCGCTGGACGAGCTGGTCGATGGCGGTGCGCGGGGTCAGCAGCGGGATCACCCGCGCCTGCAGCAGCGTCGCCAGCTCGTCGGCGGCCTCCGGGGTGAGCGGACGGCCGACGGCCGCCAGCACGGCGTCGTCGCGGCGGGCCAGCGGCACCGCGCCCAGTCGGCGGGCGGTCGAGGCCGGGATCGACCGGGCGACGTCGAGGTCGACCTCGGCGTCGGTGAGGTCGACCCGCGGGAGGCCTGCGAGGTCGGCCAGCACCGCGGTGTGGACGTCCTGGCTCACGGCCTCCCGCGAGACCAAGATCTCGGCCACGGGGTCGCCGGTGGCCAGGTGCTCGGCCACCGCCACGGCGACGTCGGCCGGCGCGACCAGGCGCAGGTCGAGGAGGCGCCGCGTCACCGCGAGGCCGTCGGAGCCGGCGAGCAGCCGGGGGTCGACGTCCGGCTCGGGCGCGAGCGCCGCCAGCTCGGCCTCCCCGAGCGCGACGACCTCGACGACCTCGCCGGTCGCGACGCCTGCCTGGCCGGGGCCGCCCGCGGGCAGCGCCCCGCCGATCAGCCGGGCCAGCTCGACGTCGGCCGGGGCGGCGCCCCAGCGCAGGACGGGCCCCTCCCAGCCGAGGTCCGCGATCCGGAGGCCGCGCAGCGTGCGGACGAGGTCGTCGGGCAGGGGGGCGCCGGGGACGACCCGGGCGTCGACGGCCTCGGGTCGCTCCAGCGTGGTCATCGCAGACCTCCGCCGAACCCGCCGGGCGTCTGGTCGGGCGCGGGCCCGCCGCCCGGTGCGCCCGCGCCCGGACGTCGGGCGCCGCGCTCGCGGGAGGAGGCGGTGCGGATCCAGTACGCCGCGCCGGCGACGCCGAGCACGATCCACGGCGCGATGAGGAAGCCGACGAACCCGACCACGAAGAGCAGCAGGGTCAGCAGGATGCCGCCGGCCGTGACCAGTGCGCCGCCGGTGGCGGGCACGAGGTAGGCCGGCACGGACGTCGGCGCCGCCGTCGGAGCGATCGGGGCGGTCTCGGCGGGCTGGGTCAGCTGGGTGGGCTGGCGGGGTGGCTGGGCAGGGGTGAGCGACGACATGGGGAGGCCTTGCTCCGGCTGGGGACCGGGGGGAGGGGACGGGGAGGGGATGCGTCGTTGCAGCGGCTGGGGAGGCCCGTGCTGGTCGGCCCGACGTCTTCCTCTCGGGGTAAGAGGGGTGATCAGGCCACAGGTGTGCTCCCTACGGCCAACGCCGTAGGGAGCCCTATGTTACCCGCGGATCAGTTCCGGTCTAGTCCGCTGCCGCGGCCTCGAGCAGGGCGCGCACGCGCTCGCCGTACGGCCGGCTCGGCGTCCGGCGATCGGCCGTGACCAGCGAGAACGCGTTGTCGGGGTCGGCCTCCCAGGCCCAGGCGAGCCAGCCGACGTCGTGGGCGGCGGCCCACTGTGAGACGGATCGCACGTGCCGCGCGGAGGAGTCGCCGTCGCCGACCTCGGAGATCAGCACCGGCCGGGTCCGCAGGACGGGCAGCAGCTCGCGGTCGAAGCAGGCGGCGGAGGCGCAGCGCTTGTCGGGGTAGGTGTGCAGCGCCGCGACGAGCGAGGGGTCGTCGGGCGCCCAGCGCACCCACTCGCGCAGGTCGTTGGCGTAGTCGAGCCCGCCGAGCAGGATCGGCTGGGGCGCGCCGGCATCGCGGATCGCGCCGACCAGCGCTCGCATGCCGGTCGCCTGGTAGGGCCCGCCGTCGTCGAGCGGCACCCGGTCGTCCTCGCCGTACGCGGGGCAGCCGCCCTGCGCCCAGCACGCCCAGGTCAGCTGCGCGGGGTAGGTGCCGGTGCGCTCGTCGTAGCGGGCGTAGGGCTCGTTCCAGGCGTCGAACATCACCGAGGGGTCGGTGGCGTACTCCGCGGCCACGGAGTCCCAGAAGGTCAGCGCGTCGGCGTCGGGCATCGGCGGGTTGCCGAACTCGTCCTCCTGGAACCGCTTGCGGCTGTGCAGGTCGAGGATCACCGCCATGCCCTGCGCGTGCAGGGCGGTGACGAAGGCGCGCACGGCGTCGCGGTAGCCGGGCGCGGTGGCGCCCGGACCGACCGGCGCGCCCTGGGTGCCGAGCCAGCAGTCGAGGTTCAGGGGGAGGCGGACGACGTCGATCCGCCACGACGCCAGGGCGGCGGCCTCGGCGTCCTCGGCGCCCGAGCCCAGGGCGTCCATCGGCGAGGAGCCGCGGCCCTGCGCGCAGGAGTACTCGAAGCCCGACCAGCTGACGCCGTGCGGGATCCACGGCTGCCCGGTGCGGGCGTCGAGAAGGCGCGCGCCCTGGACGATCGGCTGCGGCGCCCCGGCCGGTGCGGCCGACCCTGACGACTCCGACGGCTCGTCCGACGGGCTCGCGGACGGGCTGGAGGCGGCCGTCGGCGCGGGGTCGGCGGCCGGATCGCCGCCGCAGGCGGTGAGCAGCGTCGAGGCGAGCAGCGCGCCGAGCGTCAGGGCGCGGAGCCGTCGACGACGCACGGATCAGCCCGTGACGTCGAGGACGACCTCGAACTCCAGCAGGTCGGCGCCGCTGGAGACGGGACGACGGGGCTCGCCGTCGGCGTCCGCGGGCGCGTGCGCGGCGCGGGCGTCGCCGTCGCGCCACGCCTCGAAGGCGGCGTCGTCGGCCCAGTGGGTGACGACGAAGTAGCGCTCCTCGCCGGCCACCGGGCGCAGCAGCTGGAAGCCCAGGAACCCCGGGGTGCCGCTCATCGAGTCGGCCCGCTCGGCGAACCGGCGCTCGAGCTCGACGCCCGCCTGCGGGGGGACCCGGATCGCGTTGATCTTCACCACGGCCATGGGCCCAGGCTAGCGACGCACCTGCAGCCGCAGGATGCGCGGCCCGGCCATCGCGATGACGCGCAGGTGGACGCGCACGCTGCCGTCCTCGCCGTCGTCGGGGTCGAGGTCGTCGGCGAGCAGCACCTCCACCTCGTCGCCGACCGTCGGGATGCGCTGCAGCCGCGCCAGCACGTAGCCGGCGGCGGTGTCGTAGTCGCCGTCGGGCAGGACGACGCCGGTGAGCTCGGCGAAGTCCTCGATCGAGAGGGCGGCGTCCACCTCGTCGAGGCGCGCCGGGGCCATGGCCGGGTCGGGGTCGTACTCGTCGGCGATCTCGCCCACGAGCTCCTCGACGAGGTCCTCGAGGGTGACGATCCCGTCGGTGCCGCCGTACTCGTCGACCACCACCGCCAGGTGGGTGCCGGCCTCGCGCATCGTCGTGACGGTGGGCAGCACGAGCGCGGTGTTCGGCACCAGCAGGATGGTGCGGACGACGTCGCGCACCGTCGTGGAGCCGCCGGCCGGCAGGTCGATGAGATCGCGGACGTGCAGGAACCCGACCACGTCGTCGACGCTGCGGCCGGTGACGGGGTAGCGGGAGTAGGGGAGGTCGCGCACGCGCGCGACGGCGTCGGCGAGCGGGAGGTCGGCGTCCAGGAAGGCGACGTCGCCGCGCGGGCGCATCACCTCGCGCACGGTCGTGCGGGTGGCGCCGAGCACGTCGCCGAGGATGCGCCGCTCCTGGTCGTCGAGGCCCTCGTGGGTGGTGACCAGGTCGCGCAGCTCCTCCTCCGAGAGCTCCTCGCCGGTGGCGTCCGGGTCGCCGCCGAGGAGGCGGACGAGCGCGTCGGTGGAGAGCGAGAGCAGCCAGATCACCGGGCGCATGAGCCGCGCGAACCGGTCGAGCGCGGGCGTGACGACGACCGCGAGGCCCGCCGAGCGCTGCAGCGCCAGCCGCTTCGGCACGAGCTCGCCGAGCACGAGCGACAGGTACGCGATGAGCAGGGTCATGGCGACCAGCGCCACGGTCTGCGCGGCGTCGTCGCCCAGGCCCAGCCGGGTCAGGGACGGCGCCAGGTCGGGCGCCAGCGTCGAGCCGCCGTACGCGGCGGAGAAGAACCCGGCGACCGTGACGCCGATCTGCACCGCGGCGAGGAAGCGGTTGGGATCGCGGGCGACCTCGGCGACCTTCGCGCCGCGGGCGCCCGAGCGGGCCAGCCCGGCCAGCTGGCTCTCGCGGAGCGAGACCAACGCGATCTCGGTGGCCGCGAACACGCCGCCGACGAGCACGAACAGGACGACCAGGCCCAGGTTGACGAGGGTCTGGAGGTCCATCAGCAGGGGGCGGGACGCGTGGCGGGCGGAGTCACCTCCCGAAGGCTAGTGGCCGGGCGGATGCCGCCGTCATCCCCGCGGGTGGCCGACCGGGCGACGTCTACCGTCGAGGGCATGCGCCATCCCGTGCCCGACAAGCCCGGACCCGGCCAGGAGTCGGTCTGGGACTACCCGCGTCCCCCCGCCCTCGTGCTGGCCCGCGAGCGGGTCGAGATCCACCTCGGCGGCCGGCTCGTCGCCGCGACCGACGAGGTGTGGAAGGTGCTCGAGACGAGCCACCCGCCGACGTACTACCTGCCGCGCGAGGCGTTCGCCGCCGGCGTCCTGCGTCCGGCCGCCGGGTCCAGCCACTGCGAGTGGAAGGGCCAGGCCGCCTACCTCGACGTCGTCGGCGGCGCACCCGGCGCCGAGGTCGTCGCGCCACGCGCCGCCTGGACCTACCCCGAGCCGACGCCGCGGTTCGTCGACCTGGCCCACGCCGTGGCCGTCATGGCCGCGCAGATGGACCGCTGCACCGTCGACGGCGAGACCGTCACCCCGCAGCCGGGCGGCTTCTACGGCGGCTGGATCACCTCGAAGGTCTCCGGGCCGTTCAAGGGCATCCCGGGCAGCTGGGGCTGGTGACCGGCGGCGCTCAGCCGAACAGCGCGGAGGCCTTGCGGACCGTCTCGACCAGGCCGTAGGCGATCGGGACGCCGACCAGCGTCCAGGCGCCGATCAGGCGCAGGCGCAGCGTGGGGCTCATGCGGAGGTCCTTCCGGTCTCGGCGGGCGAGGGGGTCGGTGCGCTGGACGTCGCGCCGGGGGCGGCCGGCTGGTGGAAGCGGGCGGCGACCGGCCGGACGAGCAGGTTGGCCACGCTCGCGACCGCGAGCAGCCCGACCATGGTGAGCAGGGCCGGTCGGTAGGCCTCCGCCGTGAGCGAGCCGGGCTCGCCCTGGGCGTCGAGGAACCGGTTGACGATGAGCGGCCCGGCGATGCCGGCGGCCGACCACGCCGTCAGCAGCCGGCCGTGGATCGCGCCCACCTGGTAGGTGCCGAACAGGTCGCGCAGGTAGGCGGGGATGGTCGCGAAGCCGCCGCCGTAGAACGAGATGATCACGGCGGCCAGCAGCACGAACAGCACGGTGGACGAGCCGCCGAGCAGGGCGAGCAGCACGTAGCACGCCAGGCCCGCGCCCAGGTAGAGCACGTAGGTGCGCTGGCGGCCGAGCAGGTCGCTGGTCGTCGACCAGACGAACCGTCCGGCCATGTTGGCGAGCGACAGCAGGCCGACGAAGCCGCCGGCGGCCGCGGCGGTGATCGTCGAGGCGCCGTTGTCGCGGAAGAAGTCCTGGATCATCGGCGAGGCCTGCTCGAGGATGCCGATGCCGGCCGTCACGTTGCAGAACAGCACCACCCAGAGCAGGTAGAACTGCGGGGTGCGCAGCGCGTCGTGCGCGGAGACGCTCGCGGTGGTCACCAGCGGCTGGGCCCGCACCGCGGTGGCGTCGAAGCCGGCCGGCGTCCAGCCCTCGGGGGGCACGCGGACGGTGAGCGCGCCGAAGGTCATGAGCACCGCGTAGCCGGCGGCGAGCGTCACGAAGAGCAGCGCGACGGCGTCGCCGGACGCCACCGACTTCGGGTCGGTGGGCGTGAAGCCGGAGTCGTAGAGGGCCAGCAGGCGGCCCGAGAGCGGGGACGCGATCAGCGCGCCGCCGCCGAAGCCCATGATCGCCAGGCCGGTGGCCAGGCCCGGGCGGTCGGGGAACCACTTGATCAGGGTCGAGACCGGCGAGATGTAGCCCAGGCCCAGGCCGATGCCGCCGATCACGCCGTAGCCCAGGAAGACCAGCCACAGCGCGCCCAGGTGGATGCCGAGCGCGGCCACCAGGAAGCCGGTGACCCAGAACGCCGCCGAGGCCGCCATCGCGGCGCGCGGGCCGTTGCGGTCGACCCAGGTTCCGCCGAAGCCGGCTGCGAGGCCGAGCATGGCGATGGCCACCGAGAAGATCAGGCCGATCGTCGTGCCGCTGGTGTCGAAGCGGTCGACGAGCGCGGTCTTGTAGACGCTGGTGGCGTACACCTGGCCGATGCACAGGTGCACGGCGAGCGCGGCCGGCGGCACCAGCCAGCGGCTGTGGCCGGGGCGGGCGACGATGCGCTCGCGGGCGAGGAACGACGGGACCACGGGGCTCCCCTTTCCGAGATCTCCGAGAGCGGCGACGACCCGAGACGGCCGCGGCGGGACGGCCCGGGATCGGGCCGTCGACCGGTCTACCACGCGTGACGGTCGTCACCGAGCCGCGCCACCACCCCAGGGGAGAGGTCCGCTCACGTGGACGCGCGACCGGAGGGGGGCGGCGTCTGGTTCCATGGCGCCGCAGCGCTGATCTCGGGAGCGCGGCCAGGCCCTGGGCCAGACCCCCGTCCCCGAGCAGGAAGCACCATGACCGAGACCTTCATCGAGACCCCCGAGGAGCCGACCTCGGACTTCCTCCAGGTGATCGCCGCGATCCTCCTGGGCATCGCCGCCACGCTGACCGCCTTCTCCGCCTACAACTCCGCGCTCACCGACGGCGAGGCGCTGCAGGGCTACACCGAGGCGAGCCAGAAGCTGGCCGACAGCAACTTCTACTACGGCCAGGGCAACCAGGTCGAGGCCGGCGACCGCGCCCTCTTCGTCGCCTACGCGACCGCGACGCAGGACGACAAGGCCGACCTCGCCGAGTACCTCAAGACGCTCATGCGCCCCGAGCTCGTCGAGGCCGTCGACTGGTGGGTGGACGCGAAGGACGCGGTCACGCCGTTCGACGAGGCCGACGACAACCCGTACGAGAACGCCGACTACGCCGAGGGCCAGGCCCAGGGCGAGGCGTCCAAGCAGACCTACGAGGAGGCCAAGGCCGCCGACGAGCGCGGCGACAAGTTCGAGCTCGCCACGGTCTTCTTGGCCCTGACGCTGTTCTTCGGCGGCATCGCGACCCTCTTCTCGCGACGGTCGGTGCGGCTCACGCTGCTCGTGGTCGGCACCGGCACGCTGGCGTTCGGCTCCTCCATCCTCCTCGGCGCGCTCTGACCGCCAGGCGACCCGGCTGCCCCGACCGCGCCTGAGCGCGTGGGAGGATCGCCGTCGTCGCGTCGGACGCCGCGTCCGACGCGACGGCGGCCGCCAGCCGGGCCGCCAGCCCGAGCCCGCCGACCCGCGCCGAGGAGACGACCGTGCCGCAGCCCCGCGTCCGCACCGCGTCGGCGGCGATCGCCCTCGTGCTCGCGGGCACGGCGGCCCTGGGCGGCTGCGGATCCGGGTCGGACGCCGGCCCGGCGCCGGCGATCGTCACCGGCTCGGGCTCCGGATCCTCCGCATCCCCCGCGCCGTCCGCCTCCGCCACGTCGCCGAGCCCGCTGACGCCGACCGCTCCGGCCACGGCGTCCTACACGGCCGCCGACGTCGAGTTCGCGGCCGCGATGCTCGTCTACCAGTCTCAGGGCATGGCGCTGGTGGAGATGCTCCGCGGCCGTGCCGTGGAGCCGCGGGTCAGCCTGCTCGCGGCGACGATCGCCGCCGGCCAGGCGCCGGTGGTGCCGCGCACCGCGCGCTGGCTGCGCACGTGGGGGGAGTCGGCGGCGACCGTCCGGGCCCTGCGCGCCGGCGTCGTCCCCGGGCCGCGGGTGCGCCCGGTGCTCGGCGAGCCCTTCGGCCCCGGCGTCAGCAGCACCCCGGGCCTGCTCACCGCCGCCGAGCTGCGCGCCCTCGCCCGCATCCGCGACGTCGACGCGTTCACCACCGCCTGGGCCACCGCGATGGTGCGGCACCACGGCGGGGCCGTCGAGGTCGCCCGCGTCGAGCTGCGCGACGGACGGTGGCCGCAGGCGCGGACGCTGGCGCAGCAGATCGTCGACGTGCAGTCGGCCGAGATCCTGAGCCTGCGCGGCCTGATCTGATCCCGCGCCCGGCGCCGGTGACCCGGCTCACCGGCCGGGCAGGGTGTCGTCAAGATCGTCGCCCCGAGCGTCAGGGAAGCATCAGGATCGGCAGGTCGGGAGTCGTCAGGGGCCTATCAATCAGGTGTGTCCGACCTGCTCTACGTGCTCGTGACGCTGCTGTCGTTCGGATCCCTGGCGCTGCTCGCCGGGCTGATCGACCGCCGCCTCGCCGACCCCGACTCCGACCATGACGCCGACGTCCCGGGCTCCGCCGCCGACGCGCGCCCCGCCGACGCCGCCGTGCCCGCGACCAGCAACGGGGGTCGACGATGAGCCAGACCCTCCCGGCGCTCGGCCAGATCGCGGTGCTCGTCGTCGCGCTGGCCGTGGCCGTGCCGTTCCTCGGCCGCCTGCTCGCCCACGTCTACACCAGCGAGCGGCACTGGCGCGTGGAGTCGGCCGCCTACCGCGTGCTGCGGCTCGACCCCGACGCCGACCAGCACTGGCGCGTCTACGCGCTGTCGGTGCTGGCCTTCTCGATGGTCGGGGTCTTCGCCGTCTACGCGATCGCGCGCCTCCAGCCGCACCTGCCGGCCTCGATCGGCATGGCGTCCTTCCCGGCCGACGGCGCCTGGAACACCGCGGTCTCCTTCGTCACCAACACCAACTGGCAGTGGTACTCGGGCGAGTCCGCCGCGGGCAACCTGCTCCAGGCGTCCGGCCTGGCGGTGCAGAACTTCGTGTCGGCCGCGGTCGGCCTCTGCGTCGCCGCGGCCCTGGCCCGGGGCCTGGCGCGGCAGCGCGCGGGCGGCCGGGTCGGCAACTTCTGGGCCGACCTCACCCGCACCTGCGTGCGGGTGCTGCTGCCCGGCGCCTTCGTCGCAGCCCTCGTCCTGGTGGCCCTCGGCGTGGTGCAGAACCTCGCGGGCGCCCGCACGATCACGACCCTCGACGGCGGCTCACAGAGCCTGCCGGGCGGCCCGATCGCCAGCCAGGAGGCGATCAAGCAGCTCGGCACCAACGGCGGCGGGCCCTACAACGCCAACTCCGCCCACCCGTTCGAGAACCCGACGCCGCTGAGCGACCTCTTCGCGGTCTTCCTCATGCTCGTGCTGCCCTTCGCGATGGCCTGGGCGTTCGGGCTGATCGTCCGCGACCGGCGCCAGGGCGGGGTCGTCATCGCCGTCATGACGGCGCTGCTCGGCACGTCCATCGGCCTGCTCACGTGGGCCGAGATGGCCGGTCACGGCACCGCGCCGCAGCTGGCCGGCGCCGCCATGGAGGGCAAGGAGGTGCGCTTCGGCGAGGCCGCCAGCGCGCTCTTCGCGGCCGCCACCACCGGCACCTCGACGGGCGCCGTCAACGCCACCCACGACTCGCTGACCGCCGCCGGCGGCGGCCTCGCGATGTTCAACATGATGCTCGGCGAGATCGCGCCGGGCGGCACCGGATCGGGTCTCTACGGGATGCTGATGCTGGCCGTCGTGACGGTGTTCATCGCCGGTCTGATGGTCGGCCGCACCCCTGAGTACCTCGGCAAGAAGATCGGCCAGCGCGAGATGATGCTGGTGGCCGGCTACGTGCTCGCCACGCCGGTGCTCGTGCTCGCCGGCATCGCGGTGGCGATCACCGCGAAGGACGGCCTCGCGGGGCTCCAGGAGTCCGGCCCACACGGGCTCTCCGAGGCCCTCTACGCGGTGACCTCGGCGTCGAACAACAACGGCTCGGCCTTCGGCGGCCTCACGTCCGGCACGCCGTTCTGGAACACGCTGCTGGGCCTGCTGATGCTCTTCGGCCGGTTCCTGCCGATCGTCCTCGTGCTCGCCCTGGCCGGCCGGTTCGCCGCCGCCCGGACGCTGCCCGCCGGCCCCGGCACCCTGCCCACCCACCGACCCCTGTTCGCCGTGCTGCTGGGGGGTGTGGCGCTGGTGCTCGTCGGCCTGACCTACGTGCCCGTGCTCTCCCTCGGCCCGATCGCGGAGGCCCTCTCGTGACCACCACCCAGCTCACCCCCAACGGCCAGGCCCCCGGCTCGTCCCCCGAGCCCGACGACCACGCCGGCACCCGCCAGTCCGCGCTCGGCCTCGGCCGCCGCCAGGTCGTCGAGGCCCTGCCCGCGGCCCTGCGCAAGCTCAACCCGCTCGAGCTCGTCCGCACCCCCGTGATGCTGGTCGTCGAGATCGGCGCGGTGGTGACCACCGTGCTCTCGGTCGGCGACCCCAGCACCCTCGGCGTCATGGTCACCGTCTGGCTGTGGCTCACCGTGCTCTTCGGCACCTACGCCGAGGCGGTCGCCGAGGGCCGTGGCAAGGCGCAGGCCGCGAGCCTGCGCGCCCTGCAGGCCGAGACCGACGCGCGCCGCCGGCTCAAGGACGGCAGCCACGAGCTGGTGCCCTCGACCAGCCTGCGCGCCGGCGACGTCGTCCTCGTCGAGGCCGGGGAGCGCATCCCCGGCGACGGCGAGGTGATCGAGGGCGTCGCGTCGGTCGACGAGTCGGCCGTCACCGGCGAGTCCGCGCCGGTGATCCGCGAGTCGGGCGGCGACCGCAGCGCCGTCACCGGCGGCACCGTGGTGCTCTCCGACCGGATCCTGGTGCGCATCTCCAGCGACCCCGGCTCCTCGTTCGTCGACCGGATGATCGCGCTGGTGGAGGGCTCGCAGCGGCAGCGCACCCCCAACGAGATCGCGCTCGACGTGCTGCTCGGCTCGCTGACGATCATCTTCGGCGTCGTCGTCGCCTCGCTGTACTTCGTCGCCGACTACTCCGACGCCCACCAGTCGGTGCTCGTGCTCGTCGCGCTGCTGGTCTGCCTGATCCCCACCACGATCGGCGCGCTGCTCTCCGCGATCGGCATCGCCGGCATGGACCGCCTCGTGCGCCGCAACGTGCTCGCGATGTCGGGACGCGCGGTCGAGGCCGCGGGCGACGTCGACGTCCTGCTGCTCGACAAGACCGGCACGATCACCTACGGCAACCGCCGCGCCACCGAGCTCCTCGCCGTCGGCGGGGTCGAGCAGGCGGCCCTGGAGCGGGCGGCGCTGCTCTCCTCGCTGGCCGACGAGACCCCCGAGGGCCGCAGCATCGTCGAGCTGGTGCGGGCCACGACGCCGACCCTCGCGGACGCCGACGCGCCCGCGGGTGCCGCGCTCGTGGAGTTCTCGGCCGCGACCCGCATGTCGGGCCTCGACGCGCCCGGCCTGGAGCTGCGCAAAGGCGCGGCGAGCGCCGTCCAGGCGTGGGTGCGCGAGCACGGCGGCGTGGTGCCCTCCGACCTCGACGCCGTCGTCGGCGCGGTGAGCGAGCAGGGCGGGACGCCGCTGGTGGTCGCCGAGCGGGAGGCCGAGGGTCGTGCCCGGGTGCTCGGCGTCATCCACCTCGCCGACGTCGTCAAGGACGGCATCGCGGAGCGCTTCGCCGAGCTGCGCGCCATGGGCATCCGCACGGTGATGATCACCGGCGACAACGCGGTGACGGCCCGGGTGATCGCCGAGCGCGCCGGCGTCGACGACGTGCTCGCCGAGGCCACGCCGGAGGACAAGCTCGCGCTGATCCGCCAGGAGCAGCGGGGCGGCCGGATGGTCGCGATGTGCGGCGACGGCACCAACGACGCCCCGGCGCTCGCGCAGGCCGACGTCGGCGTCGCGATGAACACCGGCACGGTGGCGGCCAAGGAGGCCGGCAACATGGTCGACCTCGACTCCGACCCCACCAAGCTGATCGAGGTCGTCGAGATCGGCAAGCAGCTGCTCATCACCCGCGGCGCGCTCACGACGTTCTCGGTGGCCAACGACGTCGCGAAGTACTTCGCGATCCTGCCCGCGATGTTCGTGCCCGCGTTCCCGCAGCTCGACGTCCTCAACGTCATGCGGCTCTCGAGCCCCGGCTCGGCGATCGTCTCGGCGGTGGTGTTCAACGCGCTGGTGATCATCGCGCTCATCCCGCTCGCGCTGCGGGGCGTCCGCTACCGCCCGGCGGCCGCCGCCGACCTGCTGCGCCGCAACCTGCTCGTCTACGGCGTCGGCGGGCTGATCGCGCCGTTCGTGGGCATCAAGCTGCTCGACCTCGTCGTCTCCCTGCTGCCCGGCCTCTGAGCCGGCGCCGCACGGGATCCACCCAGAAGGAACTCGCCATGAAGGACCTCCTCGCCCTCGCCCGCTTCAGCGTGGCCGGGCTCAAGATGATGGTGGCCGCGACGCTGCTGCTCGGCGTGGCCTACCCGCTGGCCGTCACCGGCGTCGCCCACCTCGCCCTGCCCTGGCACGCGGAGGGCTCGCTGCTCACCGCCGCCGGCGCGCACACCGACAGCACCGACGACGCGGTCGGCTCGGCCCTGATCGGCCAGGCCGTCACCGGTCCCCGCGCCGCGGGTCTGTTCCTGCCGCGGCCGTCCGCGGCCGGGGACGGCTACGACGCGCTCGCCTCGGCCGGCTCCAACCTGGGTCCCGAGAGCCCGGACCTCGAGCAGGCCATCCGCGACCGTCGTGCCGAGGTGGCGAAGCGCGAGGGCGTCGACCCCGCCGCGGTGCCGCCGGACGCGCTCACGGCGTCGGCGTCGGGGCTGGACCCGCAGATCTCGCCGGCCTACGCCGCGCTCCAGGTGCCGCGCGTCGCGCAGGCCTCCGGGCTGAGCCAGGAGCAGGTGCGCGCCCTGGTGCAGCGGCACACGTCCGGACGCACGTGGGGCACGCTGGGGGAGCCGCGGGTCGACGTCCTGCGGCTCAACATCGACGTGCTGCAGGCCGAGAGGGGACGATGACCGCGTCATGAGCGACGGGGAGCAGGCGGCCGGGGCCGCGGAGCGGACGCCGGTGGGCCGCCGGGGGCGGCTGACGGTGTACCTGGGCGCCGCTCCCGGCGTCGGCAAGACGTACGCGATGCTCGACGAGGCGCGACGCCGCCGCGAGCGCGGCACCGACGTGGTCGTCGGGTTCGTCGAGACCCACGGCCGGCCGCACACGGTGGCCGCGCTGCAGGGCCTGGAGGTCGTGCCGCGCGCCGAGATCGAGCACCGCGGGACCCTGCTCACCGAGCTCGACGTCGACGCCGTGCTCGCCCGCCGCCCGGCCGTCGTGCTCGTCGACGAGCTCGCGCACACGAACGTGCCCGGCAGCCGGCACGCCAAGCGGCACGAGGACGTCGCGCAGCTGCTGGCGGCCGGCATCGACGTCGTCACCACCGTCAACATCCAGCACCTGGAGTCGCTCAACGACGAGGTCGAGCGCATCACCGGCGTGCGGCAGCGCGAGACCGTGCCCGACGAGGTGGTGCGGGTGGCCGACGCGATCCAGCTCGTCGACATGGCGCCCGAGGCGCTGCGGCGGCGGATGGCGCACGGCAACATCTACCGGCCCGAGAACATCGACGCCTCGCTGACGTCGTACTTCCGCGTCGGCAACCTCACCGCGCTGCGCGAGCTGGCGCTGCTGTGGCTGGCCGACCGGGTCGACGACGCGCTCGGCGACTACCGGCGCCGGCACCGCATCGAGCACCCGTGGCCGACCAAGGAGCGCATCGTCGTCGCGGTCACCGGCGGCGCCGAGAGCGAGACCCTCCTGCGCCGCGGCGCCCGGCTGGCCCAGCGCGCGGCCGGCTCGGAGCTGCTGGCCCTGCACGTCGTCTCGGCCGACGGCCTGCGCACCGCCGACGAGCGCGGCCTGGCCCGCACGGTCGAGCTGGTGCGGGCGCTCGGCGGCAGCTACCACACCGTGGTCGGGGAGGAGGCCGCCGACGCGGTGGTCGACTTCGCCGCCGGCGCCAACGCCACGATGATCGTCGTCGGCACCTCGCGGCACGGCCGGCTCCGGCGCTCCCTGGTCGGCACCACCGGCGACCGCATCGCGCGGCTCGCGGGCAGCATCGACGTCCACCTCGTCACCCACGACCAGGCGCCCAGCGCCGGACGTCCGCGGCCCTGGGGCTCGCCGCTCTCGCGCCGTCGGCAGGTGCTCGGGCTGGTGCTCTCGGTGCTCGCGCCGCTGGCGCTGGCCGAGGTGCTGCGCTGGCCGAGCGGTCCCGACGAGCTCGACCTCGTCACGATGGCCCTGCTGGCCACCTCGGTGCTCGTCTCGCTGGTCGGCGGCCTGCTGCCGGGCGTGATCGGCGCGGTGGTGAGCTTCCTCAGCCTGAACTGGTGGTTCACCGAGCCCACCGGCACCTTCACCGTGGCCGAGCCGCGCAACCTGCTGACCCTCGTGGTGTTCCTGGCCGTCTCGATCGGCGTCGCCACGGTCGTCGACCGCGCGTCGCGCCGCGCCGCCGAGGCGGTGCGGGCGCGCACCGAGGCCGCCACCCTCGGCTCGCTCTCGCGCTCGGTGCTCACCGGGCAGGACACCGCGGAGGCGATCGTCGAGCGGGTGCGCGAGATGTTCGGCCAGCAGGCCGTCGCCCTGCTCGAGCGGGACGACCTCGGCTGGCGCACGGTCGCGGCCTCGGGGGAGCAGCCGCCCGCCGACCCCGCCGACGGCGAGGGCCGCGTCACGATCGACGACGACCACCTGCTGGTGCTCGTCGGCCCCCGCCTGCGGGCCGACGACCGCCGCGTGCTCGAGGCGTTCGGCGTGCAGACCGGCCTGGTGCTGGAGTACCGGCGGCTGCGCGAGCGCGAGCAGCGGGCGGCGGTGCTGGAGTCCGCCGAGGCCACGTCCACCGCGCTGCTGCGGGCGGTCTCGCACGACCTGCGCACGCCGCTGGCCACGATGCGGGCCTCGGTCGACGGCCTCGTCCACGCCGAGCTCGACGCCGACGACCGACGCCACCTGCTCGATGCGGTGGCCTCCTCCAGCGACCAGCTCGAGCGGCTGATCGACAACCTGCTCGACCTCTCCCGGGTCGAGGCCGGGCTGGTGCGCCCGCGGCTCGAGCCGTGCAGCCTCGACGAGGCGCTGCCGCTGGCGATGGCCGGCCTGCCGCCGGGCTCGGTGTGCCTGGAGGTCGAGGAGGACGTGCCCTTCGTGCTCACCGACGCGGGGCTGCTCGAGCGGGTGGTCGCGAACCTGCTGACCAACGCCGTCCGGGCCGCCCGCAGCCCCGCCGCCGCCGCGCCCGGCCAGCCGGTGCGGGTGCTCGCTCACGTGCTGCCCGACGTCGTGGAGATCCTCGTCGTCGACCGCGGCCCCGGCGTCCCCGAGGAGCAGCGCGAGGCGATGTTCGAGCCGTTCCAGCGGCTCGGCGACGGCGGGGGCCCGGCGCTCGGCGTCGGCCTGGGCCTGGGGCTGGCCGTGGCGCGCGGGCTGATCGGGGCCCTGGGTGGCACCCTGAGCGCCGAGGACACCCCCGCCGGCGGCCTGACGATGGTGCTCACCGTGCCGCGGGCGCAGCCCGTCCGGCCCGCCGTCCCGTCCGCCGACGTCCGCGACCCCCTCCCGGAAGGAGCCGAGGCATGAAGCAGCGCGTCCTGGTGATCGACGACGAGCCGGCCCTGGCCCGCGCCCTGGCGATCAACCTGCGCGCCGCGGGCTGGGACGTCGTCACGGCCGCCGACGGTCGCTCGGGCCTCGCGGCGGCCGCCGACACCCACCCCGACGTGGTCGTGCTCGACCTCGGCCTGCCCGACATGGACGGCACCGAGGTGCTGGCCGGGCTGCGGGGCTGGACGACCGTGCCGATCGTCGTCCTCTCCGCGCGGCAGCACGGCGAGGACAAGGTGGAGGCGCTCGACCTCGGCGCCGACGACTACGTCACCAAGCCGTTCGGCATGAGCGAGCTGATGGCCCGGCTGCGGGCGGCCGTGCGTCGCGTGCACCAGGCGCCGCCGACGGAGTCGCTCGAGGTCGGCGACCTCACCGTCGACTTCGCGCGCAAGCGCATCCTCAAGGGCGGCGAGGAGGTGCGGCTGACGCCCACCGAGTGGGCCTTCCTCGACCTGCTGGCCCGCAACGTCGGCCGGCTGGTGCCGCGCGAGGAGATCCTGCGCAAGGTGTGGGGGCCCGGCACCGAGAACCAGACGCACTACCTGCGGGTCTACGCCGCCCAGCTGCGCCGCAAGATCGAGGACGACCCCGCGCACCCGCGCCACCTGATCACCTCGGCGGGGCTGGGCTACATCCTGGAGGCGTGACGACTGCCGGCGCGACCGGCGCGACCGGGTCGACCGGGTCGACCGGCGCGGGCCGCCAGCGCGGCGACGCCGAGCAGGGCCACGAGCCGGGCGGCGTCGGCCGCGTGGAGCGTCAGCCGCCCGGCGTCGTGCGGTGCGTGGGGCTCGAGGAACCCGGTGAGCAGGGCCCAGCCGGTGACGCCGACCAGGAGCGCCAGCCCGGGCGTCAGGGTCAGCGCGCCGGCCGCGACGCCGCCGCCGATCAGCGCCAGCCCGAGCGTCGGGGTCGCGTGGAGCGCCAGGGCGCCGGCCGTCGCGACCGCCAGACCGCCGGCCGCCAGACCGGCCCGCACCTCCGTGACGGCCGCAGCGAGGGACGGGGCGGACGGGGCCGAGGGACCGGGGGACGACGGGTCGAGAGCGGACACACCGTCCAGTCCAGCGCGCACGGGACGTGATCGACACCACCGTTGACGGGATGTCGACGCCGCCACGCGGCCCGGGCGACGAATCCTTACGGATTCTTGACGCCCCGGAGCCGAGAACGGGTCGGATCGGGGGCATCGGCGCGGCAGGCTGGAGCCATGGCCATCGCCACCGACCCCTCCCCGTCGTCCCCGGCGCCCTCGGGCCCGTCCGCGCGCCCCCGGACGCCGGACCGACGCGGGCCGATCGCCCGCTGGCTGCTGGCCGACCTCGGCGACCACCGCAGCCGCGCGGCGGCGCACGGCACGCCGGAGGACGAGGAGCGCCCCGAGGCCGGGCAGCCGTGGTGGCGGGTCATGTGCCTCACCGGCGTCGACTACTTCTCGACTCTGGGCTACCAGCCGGGCATCGCGGCGCTCGCGGCCGGCGTCGTCTCGCCGCTGGCGACGCTGGTGCTCGTCGCGCTGACGCTGCTCGGCGCGCTGCCGGTCTACCGCCGGGTGGCCGCGGAGTCGCCGCACGGCGAGGGCTCGATCGCGATGCTGGAGCGGCTGCTGTCGTTCTGGAAGGGCAAGCTCTTCGTCTTGGTGCTGCTCGGCTTCGCGGCCACCGACTTCCTCATCACCATGACCCTCTCGGCCGCCGACGCCACCGCGCACCTGGTCGAGAACCCCCACGTGCCCGAGGCCTGGCACGGCCACGAGGTGCTCATCACCCTGGTGCTGCTCGCCGCGCTCGGCGCGGTGTTCCTGCGCGGCTTCGGCGAGGCGATCGGCGTCGCGGTGGTGCTGGTCGCCGTCTACCTCGCGCTCAACGCGATCGTCATCGGCGTCGGGCTCTACCACGTGGCCACCGCCCCGTCGGTGATCGCCGACTGGACGAGCGCGCTCACCACCCAGCACGGCAATCCGCTGATGGTCGTGGCGATCGCGCTGATCGTCTTCCCGAAGCTCGCGCTCGGCATGAGCGGCTTCGAGACCGGCGTCGCGGTCATGCCGCAGGTGCGCGGCGCCGCCGGCGACGACCCCGCGCGTCCCGAGGGCCGCATCCGCGACACGCGCCGCCTGCTCACCACGGCCGCCGTCACCATGTCGGTCTTCCTGGTGACCAGCTCGACGGTCACGACGCTGCTCATCCCCGCCGAGCAGTTCCAGCCCGGCGGCGAGGCCAACGGCCGCGCCCTGGCGTTCCTGGCCCACGACTACCTCGGCAACGTCTTCGGCACCGTCTACGACGTCTCGACGATCGCGATCCTGTGGTTCGCCGGCGCCTCGGCGATGGCCGGCATGCTCAACCTGATCCCGCGCTACCTGCCCCGCTACGGCATGGCGCCGGACTGGAGCCGCGCCGTGCGTCCGCTCGTGCTGGTGCTGATCGGCGTCGCCTTCCTCGTCACCTGGATCTTCAAGGCCGACGTCGACGCGCAGGGCGGCGCGTACGCCACCGGCGTGCTGGTGCTGATGACCTCCGCGGCGGTCGCGGTGACCCTCGCCGCGCGCCGCGCCGGGCAGCGACGCGCCACGATCGGGTTCGGCGCGATCGCCGCGGTGTTCGGCTACACGACGGCGAGCAACGTCGTCGAGCGGCCCGACGGCGTCAAGATCGGCGCCTGCTTCATCCTCGCGATCGTGGCCGTCTCGGCGTACTCCCGCGTGCGCCGCGCCTTCGAGCTGCGCATCACGGAGATCGAGCTCGACGCCACCGCCGAGCGGTTCCTCCGCGACTGCGCCCGCCGCTCGATCCGCCTGGTCGCCAACGAGCCCGACGCCGGCGACGCCGCCGAGTACGACGAGAAGGCCCGCCAGACCGTGCGCGACCACGACCTGCGCGAGGAGGGCGACGTCATCTTCGTCGAGGTCACCCTCACCGACCCGTCGGAGTTCGAGAGCCGCCTGCGGGTGCACGGCGAGGTGGTGGCCGGCACCCGCCGGGTGCTGCGCTTCGAGTCGGCCGCCGTGCCGAACGCGCTCGCCGCGCTCGCCCTGCACGTCCGCGACACCACCGGCTCCACCCCGCACCTGTACTTCGAGTGGACCGAGGGCAACCCCGTCGTCCAGTTCCTCCGGTTCCTCTTCTTCGGTCAGGGCGAGGTCGCGCCGGTCACCCGCGAGGTGCTGCGCCGTGCCGAGCCGCACCGCTCGCGGCGGCCGCACGTGCACGTGGGGTGAACCGCTGGCCTTGAGGGTCGGTGACGCGTCAGCCATCGGTCGGTTTCCCCGGGCGCCCGGGGAAACCGACGCTCCGTGACGCGGTGGGCACCGCGGGGCCGGATCCGAGGTGCCGTGCGCGTCACGGAAGGGCTGACGTCGAGTGGTGGGCGTCGGGCCGGTCAGCCGGTCGGATGCGGGCCGCGTCTGGTGGAATGCGCCGCATGAGGCTCATCGAGTTCGAGGGCAAGCGGCCCGTCGTCCATCCCGACGCGTTCGTCGCCGAGACCGCCACGCTGATCGGCGACGTGACGGTCGAGGCCGGCGCGAGCATCTGGTACGGCGCGGTGGTGCGCGCCGACATCTGCACGATCGTGATCAAGGCCGGCACGAACGTGCAGGACAACTCGGTGCTGCACGCGGCGCCGCACGAGACGCTCGTCGTCGGGCCGAACGCCACCATCGGCCACGCGTGCGTGGTGCACGGGCGCGAGGTCGGCGAGAACGCGCTGATCGGCAACGCCTCGACGCTGCTCGACGAGTCGGTCGTCGGGGCGCGGACGCTCGTGGCCGCGGGGTCGGTCGTCACGCCGGGGGCGCGGATCCCCGAGGAGGTGGTCGCCGCGGGCATCCCCGCGAAGCCGACCAAGCCGATCGCCGGCACCTCCTCGGAGTTCTGGGTGCTCACCAACGCCGAGTACTACCGCGAGCTCGCGGCGCGCCACGCCGCCGGCGCGCGGGTGGTCGAGGAGTGAGCGACGCCGGAGTGAGCGGCGCCGGCGTGAACGGGTCGGCGGTGCGCGTCGAGCGGGACGGGCCGGTGACGACGGTCGTCCTGGCGCGGCCGCACGTCCGCAACGCCGTCGACGGGCCGACCGCCGCGGCGCTGCTGGCGGCGTTCGAGGAGTTCGACGCCGACCCGGACGCCGCCGTCGCGGTGCTCTGGGGCGAGGGCGGGGCGTTCTGCGCGGGCGCCGACCTGGCCGGGCTCGGCACCGAGCGGCAGAACGAGATCCACGACGTCGGCGCCGGACCCGGGCCGATGGGGCCGAGTCGGCTGAGGCTCTCCAAGCCCGTGATCGCCGCGATCGAGGGCCCGGCCGTGGCCGGTGGCCTCGAGCTGGCCGCCTGGTGCGACCTGCGGGTCGCCGCCCGCGACGCGATGCTCGGCGTGCTGTGCCGCCGCTGGGGCGTCCCGCTGATCGACGGCGGCACGGTGCGCCTGCCGCGGCTGATCGGGGAGAGCCGGGCGATGGACCTCGTCCTCACCGGGCGTCCGATCGACGCCGTCGAGGCCGAGCGGATCGGCCTGGTCAACCGGCTCGTCGAGCCCGGCGAGGCCCGCTCCGCCGCCGAGGCGCTGGCCCACGAGCTCGCCGCGCTGCCCCAGACCTGCCTGCGCGGCGACCGCGCCGCCGTGCTCGAGAGCGCCGGTCTCGACGAGCAGGAGGCCCTGGCCGTCGAGTGGCGTCACGGCCTGGTCTCGCTGGCCTCCGACGCCCTCGACGGCGCGGCCCGGTTCGTCGGCGGCGCGGGCCGCGGCGGAGTCCCCGAGCGCGCGTGACCCCTTTGTAACGCGGAGTCCCGTCAACTTCCCACCCGTCAGGAGTGGTGGTCAGTTCACGGGACTCCGCGTTACATGCGGGACGCGCGGCCGAGGCAGACCGCGACCAGCGTCCCGGGCGCCCGGCCCTCGTAGGCGGCCCAGCCGCGGTCGAAGGAGACCACGCGGACGACGCCGTCGCCGGTGCGCAGCAGCGCCCGGGCGGGGATGACGGAGGGGCCGAAGCCGGTGGGCGAGCAGCGCTCGCGGGTCATCAGCCGGTCGACGCGGGCGGCCTGGACGGCGTCCTGGGCGGCCGCCGCGGTGCGCTCGGGGCTGCCGGACGCGGCATGCGGCGCGCCGAGCCACGCGGTGAGCAGGACGACGCCGATCGCGCCGACCAGCACGCCCTGCGCGAGGCGGACGAGCGCCAGCACCCGACGCCGGTGCGCGCGGGAGGGCGCGGGGGACGGGCCGGTCGCTGCCGCGGCGGGGGACGCGGCCGACCGCACCGATGCGGTGGGGGGCATGCACGGTCAACGAGCCGGACGCCCCGGGGTGACGTGCGGTGCCGGATGCCACACTGCCGGGCATGAGCAGCAGCTGGTTCGCCTCGCCCGCGGACGCCACCGCCCGGCTGGCCGAGGTCGGCTACCTGGCCGACGAGGCCGCGTCCACCACGACCTTCCTGGCCGGCGCCCTGGAGAAGCCGCTGCTGCTCGAGGGCCCGGCCGGCGTCGGCAAGACCGAGCTCGCCAAGGCCGTGGCCCGCGCGACCGGCGCCGAGCTGGTGCGGCTGCAGTGCTACGAGGGCCTCGACGAGGCCCGCGCGCTGTACGAGTGGAACTACAAGAAGCAGCTGCTGCGCATCCAGGCCAGCCAGGCGTCCGGCGACGGGCAGGGCTGGGACGCCACCCACGACGACATCTTCACCGACGAGTTCCTGCTGACCCGGCCGCTGCTCACCGCGATCCGCCGCGAGGAGCCGACCGTGCTGCTCATCGACGAGGTCGACAAGACCGACGTCGAGGTCGAGGGCCTGCTGCTGGAGGTGCTCTCGGACTTCCAGGTGACGATCCCCGAGCTCGGCACGGTCACCGCCGTGCGCCGGCCGTTCGTCGTGCTCACCTCCAACGCCAGCCGCGAGCTGTCGGAGGCGGTCAAGCGCCGCTGCCTCTACCTGCACCTCGACTACCCCGACCTCGAGCGCGAGCGGGCCATCATCCGCTCGCAGGTCGCCGGGCTGGACGAGGCGCTGGCCACCCAGCTGGTCGCGATGGTCGCGCGGCTGCGCGAGCTGGAGCTGAAGAAGGCGCCCTCGATCGCGGAGTCGGTCGACTGGGCCCGCACGCTGATCGCCCTGGAGATCCGCGACCTCGACGACGCCGCGGTCAGCCGCACCCTCGGCGTCGTGCTCAAGCACGCCTCGGACGCCGAGCGTGCCGTCAAGGAGCTCCGGCTCCCGCGATGAGGCTGCACCGATGAGGCCGATCTGATGAGGCTGCCGAGCCTGCGCCGCGACGCCGGCACCGCCGGCCCCGGTCCCTCGGGCGACGAGCGCCCCCGCGGCTCGGGGCTGCTCGAGCGGCACGTGCTGTTCGTCGAGGCGCTGCGCGGCGCGGGCCTGCCGGTGTCGCTCGCCGAGGACCTCGACGCGATCGCCGTGCTGCGCGCGCTCGACTGGGACGACCGCGCGGTCGTCCGCGAGGGCTACGCCGCGGCGCTGGTGAAGCGGCACGGTCAGCGTCCGACGTTCGACACGCTCTTCGACCTCTACTTCCCGCGGGTCACCGGCTCGGGCGGGCAGTCCCTCGGCGACGTCGGGGAGGAGCCGGGCGGGTCCGACGACGACCCTGGGAGCCCCGAGGGATCGGCCGGCGCCGAGGGCGCGCCCGTCACCGACAACGCCGCCGCGCTCGAGGCCTTCCGCGAGCAGCTCCTCGACGCGCTCCTCGCGGGCGACGAGCAGCGCCTGCAGCGGATGGCCGCCGAGATGGTCGCCCGCTTCGGCGCCATGCCCGGCCGCGGCCCGGGCCTCTCGTCGTGGTCGGCCTACACCGCCCTGCAGCGGGTGGCGCCGCAGGAGCTCACCGACCGGATCGTCGCCGGCCTCCTCGCGCAGGGACGCACCGAGGAGGAGGCGACGCGGGCCGCCGGCCAGCGGGTCGGCGGGCTGACGGCGGCCGTCGAGGCCGACGCCCGACGTCGGATCGCCGAGGAGAAGGGGCCCGATCACCTCGCCCGCGTCGCGGTGCGGCCCACCCTGGAGCGACTCGACTTCCTGCAGATGCGGCGCACCGACCTCGAGCAGATGCGGCGCGAGATCCATCCGCTCGCCCGACGGCTGGCCACCCGGCTCACCCAGCAGCACGCCGCGCGACGTCGCGGCCCGCTCGACTTCCGGCGCACGGTGCGTGCGTCGATGTCGACCGGCGGCGTCCCGCTCACGACCCACCACCGGCCCAAGCGGCCGCACCGCAGCGAGCTGGTCGTGCTGTGCGACGTCTCGGGCAGCGTCGCGCACTTCGCCCAGTTCACGCTCCTGCTGGTCTTCGCGCTGCGCGACCAGTTCCAGGGCGTGCGGGCCTTCACCTTCATCGACCACGTGCACGAGGTGACGCCGCTGCTGCGCCCCGGCGCGGACCTCGTCGACGTGATGGCCGACCTCTCCGCCTCCACCGCCCAGGCCGCCCTGTGGGGCCGCACCAACTACGGCCGCGCCTTCACCCGCTTCGCCGAGCTCCACCCCGACGCGATCGGCCCGAAGACCTCGCTGTTGGTGCTCGGCGACGCGCGCTCGAACTACTCCGATCTCGCGCTCGACACCGTGGCCGACATCGCCGGGCGGGTGCGGCACGCGCACTGGCTCAACCCCGAGCACCGTCGGCAGTGGGACACCGGCGACTCCGCAGCCGGCCGCTACGCCGAGATCGTGCCGATGGTGGAGTGCCGCAACCTGGCGCAGCTCTCGGAGTTCGTCCGCGACCTGCTCTGACCCCGCGGGACGGGCCGACGGGGCGGCAGGAGGTCAGGGCCGTCGGAGCCGGAAGACCCGCGAGGTGACCGGCACGTCGTCGCGCCCGAGGAAGCCGTCGGCGCGGAGGGCGTCGAGCTGGTCGCGGATCGAGGTGTCGGGGCTGCGATCGGCGGCGGCGGCGATCGACTGGTACGACGGGAATCCGTGCTCCTCGACCACCCGCCCGGGACGCGTGCCGATCGCCGCGGCCGCGTCGCCGCGCACCGTCGTCAGTCGGCGGTCGTGGGCGTCGTTGGGCGCGCCGTCGGCCGCCGGGACGACGTCGTGCACGTTCTCCAGCGCCAGCAGACGGCTGCCGGGCGGGGGTGCGGCGACGCCGGAGAGCGGCGAGCCGGCCGTCACCACGTGCCGGAACGCGTAGCCGCCCGCCCGCGCCTGCAGGGCCGCGGCCTCCAGGCCGCCCTGGGAGTGCCCGACGAGGAGGACCGGCTCGCCGGGACGCACGCCGCTGCGCCGCAGCGCCGCGAGCACCCCGGCGCCGTAGCCGCTGACGCCGCCGGTGACGCCGCTGGCCAGGAGGGCCTGGTTGACGCCCATGTCGCGCACGGTGTCGTCGCGCCCGCCGGGGAGGGTCGTGAGGTCGTCGGTGCCCGGCAGGTAGACGACGTGGCGGGGTCCCTGGGGCGTGGTGAGGGTCTGCACCTCGATCTGCCCCTCGAGCGGACGGCCCTCGGCGTCGGCGAGCTCCGCGACCCGGCCGAGGTGCTCGACCAGCCCGGCGAGGTCGCGCTCGCGGCCGGGGGCGGGGGCCCGCAGGTCGGGTCGGCGCTCGACCTCGACGACGTCGGGCCCGTAGCGACCGGCGATCAGCCCCGCGCCGACCGGCACCCCGCCCAGCGGCGCGGCGGCCAGGTGCAGCGTCCGCTCGGCCAGCGCCGGGTCGTCGGTGAGGGAGGCCAGCAGGCGCGCGCGGTCGTCGGCGTCGAGCCGCGGGTCGTGGTCGGCGATCGCCACGGCGCCGACCGCGCCGCCCACCAGGCCGGCCGCCAGCGGCAGGCCGAGCACGCCTTCGAGCGCCCGCATCGCGTCGGCCGCGGCGACGTCGGCGGCGTCCAGCTCGAGGGCCGCCTGCCTCGTGGCGTCGGCGTCGTCGCGCAGCGCGGAGGCCAGGCGCAGCAGGCCGGACGGGCCGACGGTCGCCTCGGCCAGCGCCGCCGAGACGGCCGCGGCGCCCACCCCGTCGAGCACGGCGGTGGCCGCGAGCGGGCCCGCCGGCACGGGCGGGTCGAGCGCCCACCCGCGCAGCCGCTCGGCCGCGGCGTCGAGGGCGGTGGCGACGTCCAGCGCCGCCTGCGCCTCCAGGCCGATCCGACCGGCGCCGCCCGAGACCTCGACCAGGGGCGCTGCGACCACGCCGCCGCCGGGCACCGGCCCCGGGAGGCGCGGCCTCACGGGAGCACCCGGTCGAGCAGCGTCGACCCGACGGCCACGGCGCCGGACAGCCCGGCGCCCGCGAGCTCGAGGCCGCGCAGCTGGGCGCGGACGACCTCGAGATGCCGCTCGAGCAGCGTGGCGGCCAGCTCGTGGCGTCGGCCGAGGTCGTCGAGCTCGTCGCGGTGTCGCCGCAGTCGCTCGCGCAGCGCGTCGGCCGCCGCGCCCTCCCAGGCCGTCCGGGCGGCCAGCGTCACGAGCTCCTCGCCCAGGGCGCGGACGGCCTCGGCCCGGGCGCGCAGCGCGGGGACGGCGGCGTCGAGCCCCTGAAGACTCTGCAGCCCCGGCCCGAGATCGGGTGGGAGGTCGGGGACGAGCGAGGCGACGAGGGCGGCGGGCGAGGGCAGGTCCATGGAGTCGACCTGCCCGGCCACCCGGCCCGCGAACCTCAGCCGCGCAGCACTGTGGAGAGCCGGTCGAGCGCCGCGGCGACGTCGGCCGTCGCGCCCGCCGCGCTGAACCGCACGAAGCGCCCGCCGTCGACGGTGTCGAAGTCGACGCCGGTGGCCAGCGCGACGCCGGTGCGCGCCAGGAGCTCGTGGGTGAAGGCGAGGGAGTCGTCGGTGAGGTGGCCGACGTCGGCGTAGACGTAGAAGGCGCCGTCGGCCGGCGCGAGCCGGGTGACGCCCAGTGCCGGGAGGCCCTCCAGCAGCAGCCGCCGGTTCTCGGCGTAGCGGCGCACGTGGCCGTCGAGCTCGGCGTAGGACGCCTCGGTGAACGCCGCGAGGGCGGCGCGCTGGGAGAGCACCGGCGGGCAGATCGTGAAGTTGCCGGTGAGCACGTCGACGGCGCGGCGCAGGTCGCGCGGCACGAGCATCCAGCCGATCCGCCAGCCGGTCATCGAGAAGTACTTCGAGAGGCTGGCGAAGACCACGGCGTCGCGGCTGGTCTCCCACGCCGAGCGGGCCAGCGGCGCGTGGCCCTCGAGCGGCGCGTACTCGATGCCGTGGTAGATCTCGTCGCTGATCAGCCGGATGCCGCGCTCGGCGCAGATCCGCGCGAGGGCGGCGAGCTCCTCGGGCAGCAGCATCGTGCCGGTGGGGTTGGCGGGGCTGGCGACCACCAGGCCGCGCACGGTCGGGGGCAGCGCCGCGACCTGCTCGGGCGTCGGCTGGAAGCGGGTCTCTGGGCCGGTGGGGATCTCGACCACCTCGCAGCCCAGCGCCGCCAGCACGTTGCGGTAGCAGGGGTAGCCCGGACGCGCGATCGCCACCTGGTCGCCGTGCTCGAAGGCGGCGAGGAAGGCGAGCAGGAACCCGCCGCTGGAGCCCGTGGTGACCACGACGTCGTCGGGGTCGACCTCCAGGCCGTGCACCCGCCGGTGGTGGCCCGCGATCGCCTCGCGCAGCTCGAGGATGCCGGTGGCCGGCGTGTAGCCGAGCGGATCGCCCGAGCGCAGCAGCCGCACGGCCTCCTCGGCCACCGGGCCGGGGGCGCCGGTGCTGGGCTGGCCCGCCAGGAGGTCGAGCAGGTCGCCGTGGGTGCGGCGGCGCTCGGCGGCCGCGGCCAGCAGGTCCATGACGTGGAACGGGGCGACGGCGGCGCGCTGGGCGGCGGCGAACCGGGCGGCGGAGCTCACCCGGCGCAGCCTACGGCCGCACCCGCTGCGGCAGGCCGAAGCGCGTGTGGACGCCGGGGGAGAAGGCGACGTGGTCGGGTGCGCGGCCCGACGTCCCCGGGCCCGACAGCCCCGGCAGGCCGACCGAGGCGACGAGGTCGTCGTCCAGCTCGAGCACCTCGGCGTCGTGCAGCGGCCACCGGCCGTGCTCGTTCGGGATGCGCAGGGTGCGACCGACCAGCGAGGTGTGCAGCCGGAAGCGGGCCGAGAGGAAGTCGTCCAGCGGGGTCGACTCGCGCGGCTCGCCCGCGAGCACCGAGACGGTGCTCGCGCCGCGCACGCCCGGCCACCGCAGCGACGCGCGGTAGGTGTGGCGGACGCCGTCGGCCCGCGCCTCCCGCTCGTAGGACATCCGCGCCCAGCGGTACGGCACCGCGAAGCCGGCCCGCGCGGCGAGCACGACGGCCAGCCGGTCGGCGTCCAGGCTGAGGAAGACGACGCCGCGCCGGCCCTGCGCGTCGACGGAGTACAGCCGGACGTTGGTCTCCAGGAACGAGCCGAAGTACGGCACGGTGGTGCGGCGGCCGAAGCCGGCGTCGACCATGCGGAAGAGCACCAGGCCGACGTAGGTGGCGCCGTCGTGCACGTCGGGGCGGACGCCCGGCGGCATCAGGTGCGCGACCCGCTCGGGCTCGATCGCCCAGTGCAGGTAGGTGAGGTCGCGCCAGTCCTGGTTCATCAGGATCGGCCCGGTGAGCGGCGGGGCGTCGGCGCTGACCGGCTCGAGGGCGACGTCGGGGTGGCTGCTCATGCCTCCATCCTCGCCGCGCGCCCAAGAGCGCCCGGACGCCGTGACGGCCGCGGCCGCCGCGAGCGGCTACCGTCCCCCCATGCTGCGCGTCAGCGTCGTCACCCCGGCCGACCTCGCCCCCCGCATCCTCGCGACCCTGCAGGACGACCACGCCGTCTCGGCGATCGTCCACCAGCCCGGTGCCGCGGTGAGGCCCGCCGGTGACCTGATCGTCGCCGACGTCGCCCGCGAGGGCGTCAACGAGATCCTCGACGCGCTGCGCTCGTGGGGGCTGCACGAGCGCGGCTCGATCCACGTCGAGCCGTCGACCACCTGGCTCTCCCGCGACGGCTTCGAGGCCGAGCGGCGCACGCCGGGCAGCAGCGCCGACGCCGTGGTGTGGGCCGACGTGACGCAGCGCGCGTACGACGAGTCCGAGCTGAACTGGACCTACGCCAGCTTCATGACGATGGCCACGATGATCTCCGCGATCGCGCTGGTGCTGGACTCGCAGGTGCTGCTGATCGGCGCGATGGTGCTGGGGCCGGAGTTCGTGCCGATCGCCGCGCTCGGCCTCGCGCTGGTGCGGCGTCGTCCCGGGCTGCTGCGGCAGGCGCTGCGGGCCCTGCTGGTGGGCTTCGTGGTGGCGATCGCGGTGGCCACGCTGGCCTCGCTGCTCGGGCGGTGGTGGGGCTGGATCGAGGTCGGCGACCTGGTGGCCCGCCCCGAGACGGAGTTCGTCTACAGCCCCGACCGCTGGTCGTTCGTCGTGGCGGTGATCGCGGGCGCCGCGGGCGTCCTCTCGCTGACCTCGGCGAAGGTCGGCGGCCTCTCGGGGGTCTTCATCTCGGTGACGACGGTGCCGGCGGCCGGCAACATCGCCCTCGCGCTCGCCTTCGGCGTGTGGGACGAGGTGGTGGGCAGCTCGCTGCAGCTGCTGGTGAACATCGTCGGCATGGCGGTGGCCGGCTGGTTGACGCTGACCCTCCAGCACCTGGTCTGGCAGCCGGTCTCGGCGCGACGGGCGGCCGTGCTCGAGCGGCTGCGGCACCGCCGGGAGCGTCCCGCGGCCTGACTCGGGTCAGGCCTCCGGCGCCTGCTCGGTCAGCGTCCGGGTGGCCTCGATCGCCGACCGCAGGAACCGCTCGACGACCGCGACCTCGGCGTCGTCGAGGTCCTCCAGCGCGCCCTCGAGCGCGTCGGCCAGCGGGCCGAAGAACGCCGAGGCCATCGTCCGGGCCGCGGGGTGCAGGGAGACGAGCTGCCGGCGCCGGTCGTCGGGGTCGGGCGAGCGCTCGACGTGGCCGATCTGCTCGAGCCGGTTGAGCAGGGCGCTGGTGGCCGGGGCGGAGAGGTCGACCGCGGCGGCCAGGCGCGAGGGCGTCATCGGCAGGCCCCGCGCCTCGGCCTGGGCGAGCTGGCCGAGCGCGCCGACGTCGGTGGCGTGCAGGCCGTGCCGGCGGGCGAAGCCGTGGGCGAAGCGGTCGAGCTCGAGGTTGAGCTCCTGCAGGAGCAGCGGCACCGGACGCGGGGGCCGTGGGCCCACCCCTTCGGTGCCGACCGGTCCTGGCTCTGCCGTGCTCACGCCCTCTATCCTTCCATCGTGGAACGAACTCGCGAGAAGTCCCCCGCGATCCTGCGCCTGCGGCTGGCCTGGATCCTGCCGGTCCTCTACCTGCTGCTCGGCGGCGCCCTGATCGGCGCCGTGGGCACGAGCCCCGTGGAGCGCGGCCCCGCCGACCAGCTCCCGCAAGGCTACGACTCCGCCGAGGTCGCCACCCTCCTCGACTCCTTCCCGCAGGGGGAGTCGGAGGTCGCGGTGGTGCTGTTCGCCTCCGACGCGCGCATCGACGCCGCGGAGCAGCGCCGGCTCGGCACCGCCTTCGCCTCGGTGGCGAAGCGGCTCGACGTGCAGGCCACGCCGCTGCAGCGCTCCGAGGACGGCACGGCGCTGCTCGGCGTCGTCCCCACGTCGTTCGCCGACGCGACGCAGCTCTCGACCTTCGTCGACGACCTGCGCGCCGGGCTGCGGGCCGACCTCCCCGACGGCGTGACGGCCGACGTCACCGGGCCCGCCGGCATCCAGGCCGACCTCGCGAAGGTCTTCGACGGCGCGGACGTCAACCTGCTCGCCGCGACCGCCTCGATCGTGGCGATCCTCCTGATCCTCACCTACCGCTCGCCGGTGCTGTGGCTGGTGCCGCTGCTCACCGTCGGCGTCGCCGACCAGATCGCCGCGGTCGCGGCCACCCATGCGCTCACCGGCCTCGGCATCGCCTTCGACGAGTCGACCACCGGCATCCTGTCGGTGCTCGTCTTCGGCGCCGCCACCGACTACGCGCTGCTGCTGATCAGCCGCTACCGCGACGAGCTGCGGGTCACCGAGTCGCGGGCGGTCGCGATGGCGCACGCCTGGAAGCGCACCGTCGAGGCCGTGCTCGCCAGCGCTCTGACCGTCGTCGTCGCGCTGGTGACGCTGCTGCTCTCGGCCTTCCCGACCACCCGCGGCCTCGGTCTGGCCTGCGCGATCGGCGTGCTGATCGGTGCGGCCGCGGTGCTGACGGTGCTGCCCCTCGCCCTGGTCTGCTTCGGCCGCTGGATCTTCTGGCCGCGGCGTCCCGTCGTCGGCCAGGCGGTGCTCTCGGAGACCCGCTCGCTGTGGCGCCGCATCGGCGACGCGGTGGCCCGGCGTCCGCTGGCGGCGATCGTCGCCGGCGTCGTGGTGCTCGCGGCCCTGGCGTCGGGCCTGCTGAGCGTGCGCACCGGGCTCTCGGAGTCCGACCAGTTCCTCCAGAAGCCCGAGTCGATCGCGGCCGGCGAGCGGCTCCAGCGCTCGTTCCCGGCCGGCACGTCCGACCCCGCGACCGTGCTCGTGCCCGATGCGCAGGCCGACGCGGTCACGGCCGTCCTGAAGGACGTCGACGGCGTCAGCTCCGTGCGCTCGACGGGCGACCACGACGGGCGCACCCGGCTCGACGTCGTGCTCGACGGCACCCCCGGCACGCCGCAGGCGCGCGAGGACGTGACGGCGATCCGTGCCGCGCTCGCCGGCTCGGACGCGGGACGTGACGCGATCGTCGGCGGCACGGACGCCTCCGACCTCGACATCGCCGCGGCCTCGTCGTCCGACCGCGACCTGATCGTCCCGCTCATCCTCGGCGTCGTGCTGGTCGCGCTCGTGCTGCTGCTGCGCTCGCTGGTGGCGCCGCTGGTGCTGGTGGTGTCGGTCGTCGCGACCTATCTGGCGGCGCTCGGCCTGGGCTGGTGGATCGGCAACGGCGTGTTCGGCTTCGACCGGCTCGACACCGGGGTGCCGCTGCAGGCGTTCATCTTCCTGGTCGCGCTCGGCGTCGACTACAACATCTTCCTCGTCACCCGGGCCGCCGAGGAGGCGCGCACCCACGGGGCGGTCGAGGGGATGCTGCGGGCGCTGGCCTCGACCGGCGGCGTGATCACCAGCGCGGGCATCCTGCTCGCCGCGGTGTTCGCGGTGCTGGGCGTGCTGCCGCTGGTGGTGCTCGCGCAGCTCGGCATCGTCATCTGCGTGGGCGTCCTGCTCGACACCCTGCTGGTGCGCACCGTGCTGGTGCCCGCGGTGGCGGTGCGGCTGGGCCACCGCTTCTGGACGCCGCGCAGGGTCGGCCCCGTCTCGTGACCACGGGCTGAGCCGCGGACGGGCGGCTCCGGGACTCACAGCGGGGTCACAGGAGCCGCCCACCGACCGCCCAGCCGGGTCGTCGACGGTGGTGTCATCCGATCCAGGAGGAGACCACGGTGAACGACACCCGCCCCGACCCCGACCAGCCCCGCGCGCCGCAGCCGCAGGACGAGACCCAGCCGGTCCGTGCCCAGTCCGACGCGTGGAGCCCGCCCACCGCGGCCCTGCCCGTGGACGCCGAGCCCGGCGTCGCCGACTCGACCAGCGCGACCGACGCGACCGCCGCGGCGGCCTCGCCGGCCGGCCCCGCGCGTCCGCGTCGCAGCGTCGCCGAACGGTGGCGCACCGGCTCGCGGCCGGCCCGGATCGGCGCCGGCGCCGCCGGCGCCGCGCTGCTCGTCCTCGTGCTCGGCGGCACCGGCTTCGCCCTCGGCCGCGCGACCGGCGGCGACGGGCCCGCCCGTGACGGCGTCGGCCGCCACGGCGGCGCGTTCGCCGACCGCGACGGGGACGGTGACGGCGGCCGGCTGGGCCGGATGGGCGGGATGGGCGGCGAGGGCCAGCTCGGTCAACTGCCCGGCCAGCCCGGCCAGCCCGGCCAGCCCGGCCAGATGGGTCAGCTGCCCGGTGGCCCCGGCGGTCCCGGCGACCGCGACGGCGACGGCGACGGTCCCGGGCTGCCCGGCCAGCTGCCCGGTCAGACCCAGCCCGGTCAGACCCAGCCGAGCACCGGCGCGTCGCCGTCCGTGAACAGCTGACGTGATGGCCACGCTCACCCGTCCCGCGACGCCGCGCGCCGCTGCGGCCCGTCCGCGGCGCACCGTCCCGGTGGGCCTCCGCTCGCGCCGGGACGCGGCGGTGCGCCTGGCGGCCGTCGTCTCCCTGTGGTCCGGCCTGCTGCTCGTCACCTGGTGGTGGACGGCGGCCGGCGGCGTCCAGGAGCTCGGCGGCTGGGCCTCGGGGCTCACCTCCGCCGGGCGCCTCACCGGCCTCTGGTCGTCGCTGCTGCTGCTCGTGCAGGTGCTCCTGATGGCCCGGGTGCCGGTGCTCGAGCGGGCCTTCGGCCAGGACGAGCTGGCGCGGGTGCACCGGCTCGTCGGCTTCACGTCCTTCACGCTGATGGTCGCGCACATCGGCCTGATCACCTGGGGGTACGCCGCCGGCTCGCTGGCCGCGACGCCCGGCACGCTGTGGGACCTCACCGTCACCTACCCCGGCATGCTGCTCGCGGCCGCCGGCACCGTCTGCCTCGTCCTGGTGGTCGTCACCAGCGTCAAGGCGGCGCGACGACGGCTGCGCTACGAGTCGTGGCACCTGCTGCACCTCTACGCCTACCTCGGCGTCGGGCTGGCGCTGCCGCACCAGCTGTGGACCGGCACCGAGCTGGTCTCCTCGCCCGGCCGCACCGTCTTCTGGTGGTCGCTGTGGGGCGCGGCGGCGGGCGCCGTCGTGGTCTGGCGGGTGCTGCTGCCGCTCGTCCGGACCCTGCGCCTCGGCCTGCGGGTCGAGGACGTCGTCCGCGAGGCCCCGGGGATCGTCTCGGTGCACGTGGCCGGCCCCGGGCTCGCGCGCCTGCGGGTGGAGGCCGGCCAGTTCCTCACCTGGCGGTTCCTCGGCCGCGACGGCTGGACCCGCGCCAACCCCTACTCCCTCTCCGCCGCGCCGGACGGTCGCCGCCTGCGGATCACCGTGCAGGACGTCGGCGACGGCTCCGGCTCGCTCGCGACGCTGCGTCGCGGCAGCCGGGTGGCGGTGGAGGGCCCGTACGGTCGGCTCTCGGCCCGGGCGCGGACCACCCGGCGGGTGGCGCTGATCGGCGCCGGCGTCGGCATCGCCCCGCTGCGTGCCCTCGCCGAGGGTCTCGACTACGCCCCGGGCGAGGCGGCGCTGCTCTACCGCTTCACCGACCAGCCGCTCTTCCGCGCCGAGCTCGACGAGCTCGCCCGCACCCGCGGGCTGCAGGTCGTCCCGCTGGCCGGACGCCGGCGGCACCCGGACTCGTGGCTCGGCGAACTGCTGCCCGAGGGAGCCGAGCGCTACCGCGACGTCGACGTCGTGCGCGGCTGGGTGCCCGACCTCCTCGACCGCGACGTGTTCGTGTGCGGTCCCGCCGCGTGGGCCGAGCGCCTGCGCGACGACCTCCTGCGCGCCGGGCTCCCGCCCGAGCGCCTCCACGACGAGACCTTCGGATGGTGATGACGATGCGACGCATCGTGCTGTGGCTCATGAGCACGCTGACGGTGGTGGTGCTGCTGTTCGGCTACCGCACCTCGACCTCCTCGACGATGGCGCTGAGCGGCTCGGAGTCGCCGCCGTCGGTCTCCCCGATCTCGGGCTCCGACACGACGTCGTCCGCGCCGGCCGAGAGCGGCTCGTCCTCGGGCTCGTCCTCGGGCTCGTCCTCGGGCTCCTCGTCCGGTTCCTCGGGCTCGGGCTCCTCGTCCGGTTCCTCGGGCTCGGGCTCCTCCTCCGGCTCCTCGTCCGGGTCGTCGTCCGCCGCGAAGACCTACACCGGCACCGTGGCGCAGACCCGCTGGGGTCCGGTGCAGGTGAGCGTCACGGTGGAGGACGGGACCATCACCGCCGTGGCGGTGCCGCAGTACCCGAACGACAACCCGAAGGACGCCGAGATCAACGCCTACGCGCTGCCGGTGCTCATGCAGGAGACCACCGAGGCGCAGTCCGCGCAGATCGACATGGTCTCCGGGGCGACCGTCACCAGCGAGGGCTACCTGACCTCGCTGCAGAGCGCCCTCGACCAGGCTGGTCTGTGAGCGCGGTGGGCACGGTGAGCGCGGTGGCCGGCGTCGACGTCCGCACGTGGCGGGCGGTCGAGCAGGTGATGGGACTGCCGGTGTCGGTCGCGCTCCGCGGACGGCACGCCGGCGACGCCGTCGGGCGGGCCGCGTGGACCGCTGCGGTCGCTGAGCTCCGGGCGCTCGAGGACCTCTTCACCACCTGGCGGGAGTCCCCGATCACCCGGATCGGCCGCGGCGAGCTGACGATCGACGACCTTCCACCCGCCGACGCGGCGCTGGTCGCCGAGGTGCTGGCCGTCGGTGAGCGGGCGCGGGTCGACTCCGGCGGTGCCTTCGACGTGCGGCGCGGACCCGACCGCGCGCTCGATCCGTCGGGCGTCGTGAAGGGCTGGGCGATCCAGCGGGCCGCGCGCCACCTGCAGGCGCTGCCCGACACCGACTCCTGCCTCGGCGGAGGGGGCGATCTCGCCTGCTCGGTCGCCGATCCCGCGGGCGAGCCGTGGCGGATCGGCGTCGAGGACCCCTCCGGCCCGACCCGCGTCGTCGCCACCATCCCCGTGCGTCGCGGAGCGGTCGCCACCAGCGGTCTCGCCCGCCGTGGAGCCCATGTGGTCGACGCCCGCTCCGGACGCGTGCCATCCGCGCTCGCCTCGGTGACGGTCGTCGCCGGCGACCTCACCACCGCCGACGTCGACGCCACCGCCGCCCTCGCCCTGGACGCCGAGGGCGCCGACTGGCTCCGCTCCCGCGGACGCACCGGCCTCGTCGTCCATGCCGACGGACGGCTCGAGGTGCTCGGCTGACTCTCGTCGTCCCATCTCCCGGCTGTCCGTAGGGCACGCCGGCAGCCCGATCACCGGGTGGTGTCGGGCTGCGGGCCGTGCGTGGGGTGGTCGAGCTTGTCGAGACCGTCAGGTGGTGTCGGGGGTCTCGACAGGCTCGACCACCACGAGGGTGGTGCCGTGGCGGTCGCGTCGGAATCGGACGCCGTTCGGGCTGCGCCAGAGGTAGACCCCGGGCTCCTCCGGTCCTGCCGGCTTGTATCTCCAGCCGTCGTGGGTCTTGTGGCGGTGGTGCTTGCGGCACAGTGGCGCGAGGTTGGATGACGCTGTCGGGCCGCCGGTCTCGTAGGGGTCGATGTGGTCGGCGTCGCAGGACCGCGCGGGTCTGCGGCAGTACGGGAACACGCAGGTGTGGTCGCGCAGGATGATCTGCTCGCGCATCAGGTCTGGCACCTCGTAGGCGTCGGAGTACCGCTCCGCCGCGAGATCCAGGATCGGACGCACGGTGACGCTCGTCCCTGCGGCCTGGCACCAGGCCTTGATCACGTCGATCCCGAGCGGCGACCGTGATGCCTCGCTCCGGGCGACGTCCCCGAGGGCCCCGGTGACCGCGTCGACGGAGAGGTGCACGTAGAGCGTGAGGTGCCGTGAGCGAGCCTTGGCGGTCGACTCGACCGGAGCGGCCTCGAGCGGAAGCGCCTGCTCACCGCGGGCGAGCATCCCGGCAGCCTTAGCCCGACGGACGCTCAGCGTCTCCTCCGAGCCGGCCTCCTTCAGCTGTTCCGCGAGGGCTGCGATGGCGCGCTCGAGGTCGGCGGCGTCGGGCTGGTCGAGGATCGCGGACACGTCGACCGTCCCGTCGAAGCCGGTCTGCCCGAGCCACACATCGAAACGGCGGTGCTCTGCCTCGCGGGCCTTCCGCAGGATTGCGTCCCCGCGGTCGGCGTGCTCCTGGGCGACCCGGCAGATGTTCGAGATCTGGGTGCGCGAGACCTGGTGGGCGTACGCGGCGATCCGGGCATCCACCAACGCCGCTGCCTCGGCGGAGAGCGGGATGGTGTCCTCGGTGATCCGGCGGACCTGCCACACCGCCAGCTCCCCGCGCAGAAGTCGTGCCCACACCCGCGGCAGCCGCACACATGCCTCGAGGGCGTGGCCGACGTAGAAGGAGCCCGCCTGCTGGGTCATGCCGAGGGCGGTGATGAACTCGGTGACCGCATGCTCCTGGACCTCCGGCGCACCCTGGCCCGCGAGCGGGAGCATCATCCCGGTGTCGATGACGTACCCCGCCACGTCGCCACTGCCGGCCACGTGCGCGATCGCCCAGTCCGCCGCGGCGATGAACACGTCCCGCTCAGCCTGCTCGGCAGCAGCTCGCGCGGCCATCGCGGCGCGCAGGGCGTCGCTGTCACGCAGCAGCCGGGGAGTCCGAGAGGGCATAGCCTGAGTCTATGCGAACACGCGTTCGAAAAGAAGTGGATATCCCCAGATCAGATGAGGGTTTTGAGAACCTCAGCCATAGACAACTGAGAGAGACGAACGGCGGAGCCGGCAGCGGCGAAGGGGGAACACCCGCTGTACCGAGACGGCGAGCGACCACCGAGTGCCATGACCGCCACGGAGACCAAGGCGAGCGGCGAGGAGACCGCGGCTGGTCGACCGCAGGCCACTGTCAGCATTCGGGTGCGGGGGTCTCGACACGCTCGACCACCGGAGCGGCGCTCGACCACCGAGATGGGCGCCGCGGGCCGGCGTCAGAGCGAGCCGGTGGCGGAGAGCGTGACGGCGCGCAGCAGGTCGCGCAGCTGGCCCATCTGCGCGGGCTCGAGGCCGAGCACCTCGGCGGCGCGGCACTGCACGTCGTCGAAGTGGGAGGCCACCTCGCGGCCCGCGCTCGTCAGGGCGACGACGACCGACCGCTCGTCGCGCTCGCTGCGGCGCCGGGTGAGCAGGCCGGCGTCCTCGAGGCGGCGCAGCAGCGGGGTGAGGGTCGCGTGGTCGAGGCGGATCGTGGCGCCGAGCGCCTTGATCGGCAGGCCGGCGGCGCCGTCGGGCTCCGCGGCGAGGACGACGAGGACGAGGTACTGGGGGTAGGTGAGCCCGAGGTCGCCGAGGATCGGCCGGTACGCGGCGGTGACGGCGCGCGAGGCGGCGTACAGGTCGAAGCAGAGGAGGGGGTCGAGGGGGCCGGCGGGGTCTCCGGCGGGGTGTGCCGAGTCGGCCGGGGGCGGCGTCTGCTGGGTCATCACGGTCCCCTCCTGGGAATAAAGGTCGTAGACAAGTATCTTGTGTACGACGTAACTGTCCCGCTGACGTAAGGATTCCACGATGCCCACTCGCTCCGCCCGCACCGCCTGGAACGGCTCGCTTGAGGACGGCTCCGGCCAGGTCGAGCTCAGCAGCTCCAAGGTCGGCACCTACGACGTCTCGTTCCCCAAGCGCGCGGCCGAGGACGCCGACGGCACCACCTCGCCCGAGGAGCTCATCGCCGCGGCCCACTCCGCCTGCTACGCGATGCAGCTGTCCGCCCTGATCGCCGAGGCCGGCGGCACCCCGCAGGCGCTCGACGTCAAGGCCGACGTCTCCCTCGGCCCGGACTCCGCCGGCGGCTTCAAGCTCACCGGCATCACCCTCACCGTCCGCGGCGAGGTCGACGGCCTCGACGCCGCCGGCTTCGAGAACGCCGCGCAGGCCGCCAAGGCCGGCTGCCCCGTCTCCAAGGCGCTGACCGGCGTCGAGATCACCCTGGACGCCGCGCTCGAGGCCTGAGCCACGCCGCTGCGGGCCCTCCGCAGCGCCCCCGACACCGACCCCGTTCGCCGCGACCCGGCGGGCGGGGTCGGTCACGTCCGCACCGGTTCCGGGGCAATCTCGCCGAACGCTGGTCACGTCACCCGGATGGGTGGACGATGGAGCCAGCCCCACCGCGGCTTCGGGGGTGATCCCGGACTGACACCCACAGCCTCGAGCGCCGCGACCGAGCACGGCCCCGCCGACGACGACGTCGGACGGGGTCGTGTCGCGTCAGGACGTCGCGGGCCCGCCCGCGATCGGCGCCGACCAGACCAGGCGGGTGCCGGCCTGCGGACCCGACTCGAGCAGCAGCGAGCCGCCGCGTCGCTCGGCTCGCAGCCGCATGTTCGACAGTCCGCTCTCGACCGGCGCGTCCGGCAGGCCGCGACCGTCGTCGACGATCTCGAGAGCGACGCGTCCGGGCGCGCCCTCGGCCGGCGGCTCGACGACCAGCGACACCGCCACGCGGGTCGCGTGCGCGTGCCGGCTGGCGTTGGAGAGCGCCTCGCCGAGCACCGCGAGCAGATCGGGGGCGACGGTGTCGTCGACCAGGAGCCGCACCGGCCCGTCGAAGCGCAGCGTGGGCCGGAACTTCAGCGTGGCGGCGGCGCGGTCGACCAGGCGCGTCACCTCGGCCTGCAGGTCGTCGGAGGTCGCGGTGGCGCCCAGCGCGAAGATCGAGCGACGGATGTCGCGGATGGTGTCGTCGAGGTCGTCGACGGCCTGCTCGAGACCGGCGCGCTGCGCCTCGTCGTCCGTGCGCCGCGCCAGCCGCTCGAGCCCGAGCCCGACCGCGAAGAGCCGCTGGATCACCAGGTCGTGCAGGTCGCGACCGATGCGGTCGCGGTCCTCCAGCAGCGCCAGCAGCGCCTGGTCCTCCCGGGCCCGCGCCACCTGCACCGCGAGGCCCGCCTGCTCGGAGAAGGCCGAGACCAGGGCGACGTCGACCGCCGCGTGGGCGTCCTCCTCGCCGCGGTGCCAGCCGAGCGCGAGCACTCCCTCGATGCCGGACGCCGAGCCGAGCGGCACCAGCGTGACCGGGCCGAGGTCGGGCCAGCCGAAGAGCCGCGCGACGTCGAGCGCGTGCGGCGACTCCGCGACGTCGCGCACCGAGATCGGCGCCCCCGTCACCACCACCTGCGCCGCGAGGGACTCGGCCAGGGACACGTCGGTCAGCGGCGCGACGTCGCCGGCGCCGTCGGCGGACGACACGATCCGCATCGTCAGCTCCTGCGGGGTCGTGCCGAGGGAGATCCAGGCGAGCGGCGCGCCGGCGCACTCCCGCGCGCGGTCGGCCACCAGCTGCAGCGGGTCGACGCCGGAGTCGGCCCCCGACAGCACCGCGGTGACCTCTGCCGTCGCCTCGAGCCAGCGCTGCCGCCGCTCGGCCTCCTCGTAGAGCCGGGCGTTCTCGATGACGACGCCGGCCGCGGCCGCCAGGGCGACGACGATCGCCTCGTCGCGGTCGGTGAACTCGCCGCCCCCGCGCTTCTCCGTCAGGTAGAGGTTGCCGAAGACCCGCTCGCGGGTGCGCACGGGCACGCCGAGGAAGGAGTGCATCGGCGGGTGGTCGGCCGGGAAGCCGACGGAGGCGTCGTGGGCGGCGATGTCGGCGAGCCGCACGGGCTCCGGACGGTCGATGATCAGGCCGAGCAGCCCGTGGCCCTGCGGCAAGGAGCCGATGCGGGCGACGTCCTCGTCGGACAGGCCGTCGTGCACGAAGGTCAGCAGGCGGCGCCCGGACTCGCCGCGCCCCGCCGGGCCGACGACGCCGAGGGCCGCGTACTGCGCGTCGACGAGGCGTCCCGCGCTGGCGACGATGCGCTCGAGGACGCCGTCGAGGTGCAGGTCGGCGCCGAGCGCGACGACGGCGTCGAGCAGCAGCTGGATGCGCTCGCGCTCGTCGAGGACCAGCTCGACCCGGTCGATGACCTCCCGCAGGAGGCCGTCGAGCTCCTTGCGCGCGCGCTCGGGCACGTCAGATCTTGTGCTTGGTCGCGAAGATCGCGGCCTGCGTGCGGCTGCTCAGCCCCAGCTTGCCCAGCAGCGAGGACACGTAGTTCTTCACCGTCTTCTCGGCCAGGAACATGCGCTCGGCGATCTGCCGGTTGGTGAGGCCCTCGCCGATGAGCTCCAGGATGCGCTGCTCCTGCGCGGTGAGCGAGTCGAGCTCGGGGTCGCTGACCGGGCCGCGCCGCACCCGCTCGAGCACCTGCGCGGTGACGTGGGGGTCGAGCGTGGACTGCCCGGCCGCGACCCGGCGGACGGTCTCGATGAGGTCGGTGCCGCGCACCTGCTTGAGGACGTAGCCCGCCGCGCCGGCCATGATCGCGGCGAAGAGCGCGTCGTCGTCGTCGTAGCTGGTGAGGATGAGCGCGGCGATCGACGGGTCGATCGAGCGGATCTCGCGGCACACGTCGACGCCCGAGCCGTCGGGCAGCCGGCCGTCGAGGATCGCGACGTGCGGGCGCACCGCGGGGATGCGGCGGATGGCGTCCTCGGCGAGGCCGGCCTCGCCGACCACCTCGATGTCGCCCTCGCTCTCGAGGAGCTCCTTGATGCCGCGACGCACGATCTCGTGGTCGTCGAGCAGGAAGACGCGGATCGCTGCGGCGCTGCCGGCGCTGGGGACGGGGTCGGCCATGGGAGCACGGTAGTGCTCCGGGACCGTGCGGGGAACGTGCCCGAGGGCTCGGTCCGACGGGACCTAGGACCCTGCGATCGCGGCGCGCCGGGGCCCAGGCTGGGACGGTGCGGCGCTGCGCTTGCCCACCCACGACCCGGAGACGAGAGGAGGAGCCGTGGGACTCGACCAGTCCGAGCGCCTCGGACCGTCGCTCCTCGAGGCCGTCGCGCGGGTCGTCGAGCTGGCGTGCCTGGCGCCGAGCGTCCGCAACGCCCAGCCCTGGCGGTGGCGCCTCGCGCCCGACGGGCTGCAGCTGTGGGTCGACCCCGCGCGCACGTCCCCGGACTACGACCCCGACGGCCGGATGCGCGTGCTGAGCTGCGGCGCCGCGCTCGACCACGCGCTCGTCGCCGCCCGCGGTCTGGGTCTGCGGGTCGAGGTCGAGCGGACGCCGTCCGCCGCCGAGCCCGACCTGCTCGCCCGGCTGCGGCTGGGCCGCGCCCCGGGCGCGTCCGGTGGCGGGGAGCCGCCGGCCGTCGACCCGCGCGACGTCGCCGCGCTGCACGCCCTGCTCGAGCGCCGCACCGATCGCCGACGGTTCACCACCTGGCCGGTGCCGCCCGACCACCTCGACGCCCTCGCGGGCCAGGCCCGCTCCCGCGGTGCGCTGGCCGAGCCGCTGCTCGATCTCGGCGACCGGGTGCGCGTCGGACGCCTGCTGGGCCGGGCGGACGACCGGCTGCGTCGCGCCGCCGGCGAGCCGCCCGCCTTCCTGGACTCCCCCGTGGTCGCGCCGGACCGCGACCTGGAGCCGGGCGACGGCCTGCTCGTGCTCGGCTCCGCGCCCGGGCACGACGACCCCACGGCCTGGCTGGCGGTCGGCGAGGCGCTCTCGGCGCTCTGGCTGCACGCCACCGGGGTCGGCCTCTCGGTCGTGCCGCTCTCCGCGGTCAACGAGGTGGCCGAGACCCGCGCCGAGCTCGCCCGCGACGTGCTCGCCGGCCGGCTCGAGCCGCAGCTGCTGGTGCGGATCGGCTGGCAGCCGATCGGCCGTCCGCGGCGCACCCCGCGCCGTCCGCTGGCCGACGTCCTCGCCGTCCTCTGAGCCGCGCCTGCTCCGGATCTGGTCCGGGATCGGGCCGGGATCGGGCCGGGACCTCGGTCCCGCCGGGCCGGGCCCCGGGTCGTCGAGGGACGGGCCGCGGGCCCGTGGGCGCCGTGCCCGCCGATTCCTAGCGTGAGGAGCGGTCGGCAGACCGCCGACCCGGGCCATCGCGACCCGCTCCGCAGCTCCAGGAGACCACCGTGGACCCCCTCGACCTCGCGCGCTGGCAGTTCGCCATCACGACCGTCTACCACTTCCTCTTCGTGCCGCTCACGATCGGCCTCTCGGGCCTCGTCGCGGCCTACCAGACGGCGTGGCTGCGCACCCGCGACGAGCGCTGGCTGCGCGTCTCGACGTTCCTGGGACGCCTGTTCGTCATCAACGTCGCCATCGGCGTGGTCACCGGCATCGTCCAGGAGTTCCAGTTCGGCATGGCCTGGAGCGACTACGCCCGCTTCGTCGGCGACGTCTTCGGCGCGCCGCTGGCCGTCGAGGGGCTGCTCGCGTTCTTCCTGGAGTCGACCTTCCTCGGCCTGTGGATGTTCGGCCGCGGCCGCCTGCCGGACGCCGTGCACACGGCGTGCATCTGGCTGGTGCACGTCGGGACGCTGTTCTCCGCCTACTTCATCCTGGCCGCGAACTCGTTCATGCAGCACCCCGTCGGCTACCACTACGACCCGGTCACCGGCCGGGCCGAGATGACCGACTTCGCGGCGGTGCTGCTGAACAAGGTGCAGCTGGTGACCTTCCCGCACGTCCTGCTCTCGGCCTGGCTCACCTCCGCCGGGTTCGTGCTCGGCATCGGGCTGTGGCACCTGGCCCGCACACGCGCCGCCGCTGCGGCCGGCCGTCCCGACGCCGTCGCCGACCACCGCGCCTACCGCGGCGCGGTCCGGACGGCCGCGTGGGTGATGCTCGTGGCGGGCCTGGGGGTCTCGGTCAGCGGCGACCTGCAGGGCAAGGTGATGACCGAGGTGCAGCCGATGAAGATGGCGGCCGCCGAGGCGCTCTACGACACGCAGTCCTCCGCCCCCTTCTCGGCGTTCACCCTCGGCACGCCCGACGGCAGCCGCGAGGTCTTCTCGGTGCGCGTGCCGCGGCTGCTGTCCTTCCTGGCCACCGGCTCGCCGAGCGGTCAGGTGCAGGGCATCCACCAGCTGCAGGAGCGCTACCGGGCCGCCTACGGCCAGGACCCCGGCGCCCGGTACTACTCGCCCGGCGACTACACGCCGGTCATCCCGGTGACCTACTGGACCTTCCGGCTGATGATCGGGCTCGGCGCGCTCGCCTCGCTGATCGGCGCGGTCGTGCTCTGGGCCACCCGCCGCGGCCGCACGCCCACCGGACGCTGGGTGCTCCCCGCCGCCGTCGCCCTGCCGCTGCTGCCGCTGCTGGCCAACACCGCGGGCTGGGTGTTCACCGAGATGGGCCGCCAGCCCTGGGCGGTCTTCGGGCTGATGACCACCGCGCAGGCCGTCTCGCCGTCGGTGTCGACGGTCGAGGTGCTGGTCTCGCTGGTCACCTTCACGCTCCTCTACGGCGTGCTGGCGGTGGTCGAGCTGCGGCTGCTGCTCGACCACGTCCGGCGCGGCCTCGACCCCCTCGACCCCGGCGAGCCGCCGGCGCGCACCCCCGGCGGGGCCGACGGCGCCGCCGACCGCGAGGCCGACGCCGAGGACGCCGGCGCCGATCTCGCCCTGGCCTTCTAGTCGCCCCGCCCCGCCCCCGTTCGAGAGAGGAACCGTCATGGAGCTCACCACCGTCTGGTTCGGCCTGATCACCGTGCTGTGGATCGGCTACCTGTGCCTGGAGGGGTTCGACTTCGGCGTCGGCCTGCTCCTGCCCGTGCTCGGCCGCGGCGAGGCCGAGCGGCAGCAGATCCTCGCCACGATCGGCCCCGTCTGGGACGGCAACGAGGTGTGGCTGCTCGTCGCCGGCGGCGCCACCTTCGCGGCCTTCCCGGAGTGGTACGCCTCGCTGTTCAGCGGCCTCTACCTGCCGCTGCTGCTGGTGCTGGTCGGCCTGATCGTCCGCGGGCTCGCGCTGGAGTACCGCGGCAAGCGGGAGGACGCCGTGTGGCGCCGCCGCTGGGACGTCGCGCTCGTCGTCGGCTCCGCGCTGCCGAGCGTGCTGTGGGGCGTCGCGTTCGCGAACATCCTGCGCGGGGTGCCGCTGGACGCGCGGCACGAGTACGTCGGCGGCCTCCTCGACCTGCTCAGCCCCTACGCCCTGCTCGGCGGCCTCACCACCCTGCTGCTCTTCCTCACCCACGGCGCGACGTTCCTCGCGCTGCGCACCGAGGGCGGCGTGCGCCGCGAGGCGCGCGAGCTGGCGCTGCGCTGCGGACTGCCCGCGGCGCTGGCGGCGGTGACCTTCCTGGCCTGGACCCAGGAGCGCACCGGCACCCTCGCGTCCGGCCTCGCCTTCGCCGCGGCCGCGGTCCTGCTCGTCGGCGGGCTGCTCGCCACCGCCGCGGGCGCCGAGGGACGCGCGTTCGCGGGCACGTTCGCCGCGATCGGGGTGGCGGTGGCCGGCCTGTTCCTCGCGCTGTTCCCCGACGTGCTGCCCACCAGCCTCGCCGGCGGGGCGTCCCTGACGGTCACCAACGCCGCCGCGACGCCCTACACCCTCGGCGTCATGACCGTCGTGGCGGCGGTCTTCACCCCGCTCGTCCTCGCCTACCAGGCCTGGACGTACTGGGTGTTCCGGCAGCGCGTCGCCGGCCCGGCCGCGTCGGTCGGCCGCCGCGCCCAGCCCCGCCGGCCCGTCGAGGCGGGCCGCGCGTGAGGCCGCTCGACCCGCGGCTGCTGCCGCACCTCGCGCCGGCCCGGCGACCCCTCGCGGTCGTCGGGCTGGCCGGCGTGCTCTCCGCCGGCCTGGTGGTCGCCCAGGCGTGGAGCGTCACCGGGCTGGTGCTCGCGGTGCTGCCCACGCCCCTCGGCCGCACGACCGCCGGGCTGGGCGCGGGCGGATGGGCGGCGGCGGTCGCCGTCGTCCTGCTGCTGCGCGGCGTGGTCGGACGGGTCGGCGACGAGGCGGCGGCCCGCGCGGCCGGACGCGTCGGCGTCGCCCTGCGCGAGCGGCTCGCCCGGGTCGTGCTGGCTCGCCCGGCCCCCGACGCCGCCCGGGACTCGGTGCTGCTGACCCGCGGGGTCGCGGCCGCCGAGCCGTACCTCACCCGCTACCTGCCGGCGCTGGTGCTCGGCGTCGTCCTGCCGCCGCTGACGGTCGTCGCGATCGCGCTCGAGGACCTCACGACCGCCCTGATCGTGCTGGCCACCCTGCCCCTCGTCCCGGTCTTCGGCGCCCTCGTGGGCCTGGCCACCCGCGACCGCGCGGCCCGCCAGTGGCGCTCGCTGGGGCGCCTGTCCGGACACTTCCTCGACGTCGTCCGCGGCCTGCCGACGCTGGTCGCGCACCGCCGTGCGGCGGCTCAGACCCGCCGGATCGCCGCGCTGACCGACGCCTACCGCCGGGCCTCGCTGGCGACCCTGCGGGTGGCTTTCGCGTCCTCGGCGGTGCTCGAGCTGGTGGCGACCCTGTCGGTGGCGCTCGTCGCGGTGACCGTCGGCGTCCGGCTGGCCGACGGGGGGCTCGACCTGCACACCGCGCTGCTGGTGCTGCTGCTCGCGCCCGAGGCGTACTGGCCGCTGCGTCGGGTCGGCGCGGAGTTCCACGCCGCCGCGGAGGGGGTGGCCACCTTCGAGGCTGCCGAGGCCCTCCTCGCGGGGGCCGCGGGGACCACCGGGGCCGTCGGGGCGATCCCGGGCCGGGGTGAGGCGCCGGTGGACGCGTCCCCCGCGGCGCTGGTGCTCGACGACCTCACGGTCGCCTTCCCCGGCCGTCGCGTCCCGGCGCTCCCGCCGACCTCGGCGGTGGTGCCGTCCCGGGGCCTGACGGTGCTCACCGGCCCGTCCGGCTGCGGCAAGTCGACCCTCCTCGGCGCGCTCGCCGGCGAGCCGGGCGCGGGCGCGGAGGTCGGCGGGACGGTGCTGCTCGGCGGCCGCCCGCTGGAGCCGGCGGGGGAGGCGTGGCGGCGGCAGGTCGCGGTCCTGCCGCAGCGGCCGGTGCTGCTGGCCGACACCGTGGCCGCCAACCTGCGCCTGGCCGCGCCCGACGCGAGCGACCGACGGCTCTGGGACGCGCTGGAGCGGGTCGCCCTCGCCGAGCGGGTGCGCGACCTGGGCGGCCTGGCGGCGTCCGTCGCGGAGGACGGCCGCGGCCTGTCCGCCGGCGAACGCGCCCGACTCGCGCTCGCTCGGCTGGTCCTCGGCGTCGAGGTGGGCGGACGACGCTGGGTGCTGCTCGACGAGCCCACCGCGCACCTCGACGAGATCACCGAGCGGCTGGTCCTCGACACCGTCGTCGAGCTCGCCCGCGACGTCGCGGTGCTCGCCGTCGCCCACCAGGACGCGCTCGTCGCCCTCGCCGACCACCGCATCGCCCTCGCGCCGCCCGCGGACCCGGGGCCGGCGGCGACGGCCGTCCGACCCCCCGTCCGGGACGTGGAGCCCGCGGCCGACCCCGCGTCTCCGGGGACCGCCGCGGACGACGAACCGGAGTCCGAGCGCCGGCTCCTGCGCCGCCTGCGGGTCGACGCCCTGATCGGCGCGCTGGCGTCCGGCTGCGGGGTCGCGCTCACCGCGACGGCCGGCTGGCTGATCGTGCAGGCGGCGTCCCGTCCGCCGGTGCTGACCCTGCTCGTCGCGATCGTCGCCGTCCGGGCCTTCGGCCTCGGACGACCCGCGCTGCGCTACCTGGCCCGGCTGCGCAGCCACGACGCCGCGCTGCGCCTGCTGGCCCGGCGACGGGTCGAGGCCTACGCCGCCCTGGTGCCGCTGGTGCCGGCGCGGCTCGGCGCCGGGGGGACCCGCGGCGAGGTGCTGGCCGGCATCGTCGACGACGTCGACGGCGTGGTCGACCGCGAGCTGCGCGTCCGCATGCCCGTCCGGGAGGCCGTCGTCGTCGGGCTCGGCACCACGCTGGTCGCGCTGCTCCTCCTGCCCGCCGCCGGCGTGGTCGTCGGCTGCGGCGCCCTCGCCGGCGGCTGCGGTGCGTGGCTGCTGGCCCGCCGCTCGGTGCGCCGGGCGGAGCCCGACCTCGTGGCCGCCCGTGCCCGGCTCTCCGGGGTGGTCGTCGAGGCGCTCGGCACCGCCGCCGAGCTGCGCGCCTGGCAGGCCACCGGTCGGGCCGTCGGGGCGATCGCCGGCCGCGCCGCCGAGGTCGCCGACGCCGGACGGCGCGCGGCCCGGGGGCCGGCCGCGGCCCGCCTGTGGCTGCTCGCCACGGCCGGCGCGACCATCGCCGCGACGGCCGTCGTCGCCGAGCCCGCCGTCAGCACCGGCAGCCTCGGCGGGCCCGTGCTCGCGCTGCTCGTCCTGCTGCCGCTCGCCCTGCTCGACCTCCTGCTGCCGCTGGCCGACGCCGGCGCGCTGGCCGTGCGCGTGGAGGCCGCGGCGGCGCGACTGGACGCCTGGGAGCGCACCGCGCCGGCGGTCCGCGACACCGTGGCCTCGGCGCGCCTGCACCCCGGCGTCCGGCCGGGGCTGGCGCTGCAGGGCGCGACGACGCGCTGGACGCCGGGCGCGCCGCTGGTCGGCCCGGTCGACCTCGTCGTCTCGCCCGGCGAGCGGGTCGCGCTGCTGGGCCCGTCGGGCTGCGGCAAGAGCACCGTCGCGGCGCTCGCGCTGCGGTTCCTCGACCCCGTCGCCGGGAGCGTCCGGCTCGACGACGTCGACCTGCGCACGCTGCCCCTCGACGACGTCCGGGCGCGCGTCGGGCTGGTCGACGACGAGCCGCACGTCTTCGCGACCAGCGTGCTGGAGAACGTCCGGCTCGCGCGGCCGACCGCGTCACGGGCCGAGGTCGTCGCGGCCCTCCGGGCCGCCTGCCTGGGGGAGTGGCTCGACGCGCTCCCGCAGGGCGCCGACACCCTCGTCGGCGCCGGTCACGCGGCGGTGTCGGGCGGCGAGCGGGCACGCCTCGGGGTCGCGCGGGCCCTCCTGGCCGACGCGGCGGTGCTGGTCCTCGACGAGCCGGCCGCGCACCTCGACCACCCGACCGCGCTGCGGCTGGCCGGCGAGGTGCTCGGTCGGGGCGTCGCCGGCGGCCGGACGGTCCTGTGGATCACCCACACGCCGATCGGGCTCGAGCTCGTCGATCGGGTCGTCCGGTGGGGGCCCGCCGGGGTGGGGCAGCCGGTCCCGCGCGTCGGTCGCTAGTGCGCGCGCCGCCGCGAGGTGGTTACGGTTCGCCTGCCCGTCCCCGGTCAGGGAGCGGCGGGCGGGGGGAGGGACGCGTGAGCGAGGACCGGCTGCAGGAGCCCGGCGAGGACGGCCAGGAGCCCGTCGTCCCGGTGTTCTTCCTGTCCGACAGCACCGGCATCTCCGCGGAGACGATGGGCAACGCGCTGCTGCTGCAGTTCCCCGAGCTGCGCTTCGAGCGCACCACGATCCCGTTCATCTCCTCGGTCGAGGCCGCGCGGGCCGTCGTGGAGACCATCGACGCCGCCCTCGACGCCGGCCCCGTCGCCCCGCTGGTGTTCTGCACCGCGGCCGAGGACGACGTGCGCCAGGAGCTGGGTCGCACGCGCGCGCCGATCATCGACTTCTTCGACCTGCACATGGCGCGCGTCGAGCAGCTGCTCGGCCGGCGCGGCCGTCGGCAGGCCCTGCGGCTGCACGGCGTGGGCGACATCAAGCGCTACAACGCCCGGATGGCGGCGGTGGAGTTCACCATCGAGCACGACGACGGCCAGTCGCTGCGGGCCCTCGACAAGGCCGACGTGATCCTTCTCGCACCGTCGCGCTGCGGGAAGACGCCCACGTCGATGTACCTGGCCCTCCAGCATGGCCTGTACGTCGCGAACTACCCCCTCGTCGACGAGGATCTGGAGAGCTCCGAGCTGCCCGAGCCGGTGCGTCCCTACCGGGACCGCTGCTTCGGCATCACCACCACCGTCGACCGCCTCAGCCGGGTGCGCCACGAGCGCCGGCCCGGATCCCGCTACGCCAGCCCCGAGCAGTGCCGCTGGGAGCTGCGCCGGGCCTCGGACCTGTTCCACGCCCACCGCATCCCGTCGATCGACTCCTCCGCCCGCTCGGTCGAGGAGATCTCCGCCGTCATCCTGCAGACCCTCACCCACGCCGGGTCCGCCCCGATGGTCCGTCGCCCCCGCCACCAGGAAGAGCACCGATGAGCACGAACACCTCCGCGAACGTCCGCTGGTTCTCCGAGCTCGGCATGGCCGACCTCGAGGAGGTCGGCGGCAAGAACTCCTCGCTGGGCGAGATGGTCTCCCAGCTCGCGGATCTCGGGGTGCGGGTGCCGAACGGCTTCGCCACCACCGCGTCGGCGTTCCACCGCTTCATCGGCACTGATGTCGACGGGTCGGGCGGCCTGGCCGAGCGCATCGACGGGCTGCTGCGCGACCTCGACACCGACGACGTCCGCCGCCTGGCCGAGGTCGGCCGCGAGATCCGCGAGGCCGTCGTCGCCCAGCCGTTCCCCGAGGACCTCGAGGCCGACGTCCGCGCCGCCTACGAGCAGCTGGCCGCCGAGGCCCGCGAGGCCTCCGGCGAGGAGCCGTCGTTCGCCGTCCGCTCCTCCGCGACCGCCGAGGACCTGCCCGACGCGTCCTTCGCCGGCCAGCAGGAGACCTTCCTCAACGTGCGCGGCGTCGACGCCGTGCTGCTCGCCATCCGCGAGGTCTTCGCCTCGCTCTACAACGACCGCGCGATCGCCTACCGGGTGCACCACGGCTTCGAGCACAGCGCGGTGGCGCTCTCGGCCGGCGTGCAGCGGATGGTGCGCTCCGACATCGGCGCCTCCGGCGTCATGTTCACGATGGACACCGAGTCGGGCTTCACCGACGCCGTCTTCATCACCTCCGCCTACGGCCTCGGCGAGGGCGTCGTCCAGGGCGCGGTGAACCCCGACGAGTTCTACGTCTACAAGCCGGCGCTGCGCGAGGGGCGTCCGGCCATCCTCAAGCGCGGCGTGGGCGCCAAGGCCACCAAGATGGTCTACACCCAGGACGCCACGGTGGGCCGCACCACCGAGTTCGTGCCGGTCGACGCCGCCGAGAGCCGCCTGCTCAGCCTCACCGACGACGAGGTCACCGAGCTCGCGCGGCACGCGCTGGTCATCGAGCAGCACTACGGCCGCCCGATGGACATCGAGTGGGGCCGCGACGGCCTCGACGGACGGCTCTACATCCTGCAGGCCCGCCCGGAGACGGTGCAGTCGCGGCGCTCCGGCGCCCTCGAGCGCTACCGCATGGACACGGCGGCCTCCGCCTCGGCGTCCGTGCTGGTGGAGGGCCGCGCGATCGGCCAGAAGATCGGCGCCGGCGCCGTGCGCGTGCTCACCTCGATCGAGGACATGCACACGTTCGTGCCCGGCGAGGTGCTCGTCGCCGACATGACCGACCCCGACTGGGAGCCGATCATGAAGCGCGCGTCGGCCATCGTCACGAACCGCGGCGGACGCACCTGCCACGCCGCGATCATCGCGCGCGAGCTCGGCATCCCGGCCGTCGTCGGCACCGGCTCCGCGACGTCCGACCTCGCCGACGGCCGCGAGGTCACCGTCTCGTGCGCCGAGGGCGACACCGGCCTGGTCTACGAGGGCGTCCTGGCCTTCGACGTCGAGCGCACCGAGCTCGACTCCATGCCCGACGTGCCGGTGAAGATCATGATGAACGTCGGCACCCCCGAGCAGGCCTTCGCCTTCTCGCGCCTGCCGCACGCCGGTGTGGGCCTGGCCCGGCTGGAGTTCATCATCAACCGGCAGATCGGCATCCACCCCAAGGCGCTGCTCGACCTCGCCGCCGACCCCGCCTCCCTCGAGCCCGGGCTGCGCGCCGAGATCGAGGAGACGATCGCCGCCTACCCCGGCCCGCGCGAGTTCTTCGTCCAGCGGGTCGCCGAGGGCGTCGCGACGATCGCCGCGGCCTTCGCGCCCGAGCCGGTGATCGTGCGGATGAGCGACTTCAAGTCCAACGAGTACGCCAACCTCGTCGGCGGCCCGGCCTACGAGCCGCACGAGGAGAACCCGATGATCGGCTACCGGGGCGCCTCCCGGTACCTCTCGGCCGACTTCGCCGAGTGCTTCGCGATGGAGTGCGAGGCGCTGCGGTACGTCCGCGACGAGATGGGCCTGACGAACGTCAAGATCATGATCCCGTTCGTGCGCACCCTGGCGGAGGCCGAGGGCGTCGTCCGGCTGCTCGGCGAGCACGGCCTGCGCCGCGGCGAGAACGACCTGCAGGTCGTGATGATGTGCGAGCTGCCCTCGAACGCGGTGATCGCCGAGCGGTTCCTCGAGCACTTCGACGGCTTCTCGATCGGCTCCAACGACATGACCCAGCTGACGCTCGGCCTCGACCGCGACTCCGGCCTCGTCGCCGCCGGCTTCGACGAGCGCGACCCCGCCGTCAAGCACATGCTCGAGCTGGCCATCGCCGCCTGCCGCAAGCAGGGCAAGTACGTCGGCATCTGCGGCCAGGGCCCGTCCGACCACCCCGACCTCGCGGAGTGGCTGCTGGAGCAGGGCATCGAGTCGATGTCGCTCAACCCCGACACCGTGGTCTCCACCTGGCTGCGGCTCGCGGGGCAGTCGGCCGGCTGACGTCGCTCTGCCGGTCCGGTCGCTGCGTCCCCGGGCGCCGACGGCGGACCGCGCTCGACGGCGTCCTGCCGCCGAGGTTGTCAGGGAAAGCTGGACGTTGTCGGGGGAAACTTCCCCTGACAACGTCCGGTTTCCCCGGATATCCGGGGAAACCTGCGCGGCGGCCCCCCACGACGTCGAACGGCCCGCCCGGTCCTGCGCGCCCGGGCGGGCCGTTCGGTCTGCGGGTCGACCCCGGGGCTCAGCCCCGGTGGCCGCCGATCAGGCCGCCGATGCCGCTGGCACCGCCGGAGAAGCCGCCGGAGACCCCGTCGCCGAGGCCGTCGAACAGGTCGCCGAGGAAGCCGCCGAACAGGTCCGCGAACCCGCCGGCGGAGCCGAAGAGGCCGTCGAGGAAGTCCGAGAGCGGGTTGCCGTTGCCGGTGACGAAGCCGGTGCCGGCGGTCGGGTCGGACGGGTTGCCGAACAGGCCGGTCAGCAGCGCGCCGCCCGGGTCGCCCATGAGGCCACGGATGCCGTGCTCGATCGCGTCGTCGTCGCGGCCGACGTGGTCGAAGAGGCCGCCGAGGATCGCCGCGAAGCCGTCGGCGAGGGTGGGCAGGTCGCTGTCGTCGGCGAGGTCGTCGAAGCCGACCTGGTCGAAGAGGTCGACGAGGGTCTGCAGGTCGGGGTTGGCCTCGACGAACTGCTTCGTCGTGTCCTTGAGCAGGCCGAGCAGGCCCTTCACCTCGTCGCGCACCTGGGTCCACGCGTCGGTGAGGTCGGTGGTGGTGAGGTAGTCGGTCAGCTGCTGCAGCAGGGTGGCCAGGGAGTCGAGCTCGGTGCTGTTGGACAGGTCGGTGCCGTCGCCGATGCCGACGTCGCCCGGGTCGGTGGAGTCGTCGGTGCCGTCGTCGGAGGCGTCGTCCGAGCCGTCGTCGCTCACGTCGTCGCCGGGGTCGGTGGAGTCGTCCGAGCCGTCGCTGGCCTCGTCGCCCGGGTCGCCGCCCGGGTTGTCGCCCATGCCGTCGAAGACGGTCTGCAGGACGGTGGCCACCGCGGTCGGGTCGTCGCCGGCGGCGTCGAGCTGGTCGGCCAGGTCGGCGAGGAACGCCACGACCCCGTCGGCGTCGAGCGCGTCGAGGCGGCTGATGATCTTGTCGAGCTGGGCGGCGTTCGAGCCGGGGATCGACTCGGTGACGGTGGAGAGCCGGTCCTTCAGCTCCGCGATCAGATCGGTCACCTGGGCGGCGACGTCCGGCGGCAGCATGGTCGCGAGGTCCTTCGCCGAGACGGTGCGCAGGCAGATCGTGCCCTGGGCCACCAGCGCCTTCGCCAGCGCGCCGCGGGCCTTGACCGCGCGGGCCGAGCGGCCCGGGGTGCGCTTGACCGTGGCCCGCGCCTTGCCGACGGTCACGGTGGCCTTGCGGCAGGAGGCGTCGGCGGCGACGCGGTGCGCGGAGTGACCGGCCACGGCGTGGGCGGCGAGCGTGTGACGGGCCGGGGCGGCCTCGGCGGCGGGGGTGCCGAACGCGAGACCACCGGCGGTCACGGCCAGGACGGTGAGGCCGCCGAGCAGGCGGGGCAGACGGCGGGAGCGGGGGGCGGTGGTTGGGAGCACGGTCAACTCCTGTGCGGGTCGGGGGGCTGGTGACGGTCGTCGGCCGGCATGGCGCGGCGACCCGGCGGCGGGGGCCGTCCACCGACTGATCGGCCGGATTTGCGACGACCTGCGGCATCTCGCCGGTCGACCACGCGATGGTCCAGACCGTCCGCGGCACCCCTTGCGCGACGCGTCCCCATGACGGATCCTTCGCGCGTGCGCACCCGCCTCGCCTGCCCCTGCGGCGTCCGCCTGGTCGGCGAGGACGAGGACGACCTCGTGGCCCGCGCCCAGGAGCACCTGGCCGCCGAGCACCCGGGACGCTCCTACGACCGCGAGCTGATCCTGCTCCTGGCCACCTGAGGCCGTCCGCTACTGCACGAAGCGGAACAGCGGCGACTCCGGGGGCACCGGCTCGACCCGCAGCGGCGAGTCGGCCATCCGCGCCAGCAGCCCGTCGAGGTCCGCGGCGTCGGCCAGCTCGACGCCGACCAGCGCCGGCCCGGTCTCCCGGTTGCTGCGCTTGACGTACTCGAAGAGCGTGATGTCGTCGTCGGGCCCGAGCACCTCGTCGAGGAAGCGGCGCAGTGCGCCCGGCTCCTGCGGGAACTCCACCAGGAAGTAGTGCTTGAGCCCCTCGTGCACCAGCGCGCGCTCGACCACCTCGGCGTAGCGGCTCACGTCGTTGTTGCCGCCCGAGAGCACCGCCACCACCGTCGCGCCGGACGCGAGGCCGAGCGCCTCCAGCGCCCCGGGCATCCGCAGCGCCGCGGTGGCCAGCGCCCCGGCGGGCTCGGCGATGATGCCGTCGGACTGGTAGAGGTCGAGCATCTCGACGCAGACCAGGCCCTCGGGCACCGCCAGCAGCGGCGGCCGGTGCGCGTCGACGAGCGCGTGCGTGTGCCGGCCGGCGCGCCGCACGGCCGCGCCGTCGACGAAGCCGTCGAGGGTGGGCAGGTCGACCGGCCCGCCCGCCGCGATCGCGGCGGCCATGCTCGCCGCCCCGGCCGGCTCGGCGCCGATCACCCGCACGCCGCTGGCACTCCCCGCGCTCCCGGTTCTCCCGAGCAGCGCCAGGGCGCCGGCGATCAGCCCGCCGCCGCCCACCGGCAGCACGAGCGCGTCCGGCGGGCTCGGCAGCTGGGCCAGCACCTCGGCGGTGACGGTGCCCTGGCCGGCGATCGTGCGCGGGTCGTCGAAGGCCGGCACCTCGGTGGCGCCGGTGGCCTCGGCGAAGGCGCGGCTGGCCCGGGCCGCCTCGTCGTAGGTGTCGCCGCCGACGACGACCTCGACCCAGCCGCCGCCGAGCGCGGCGACCCGCTCCCGCTTCTGCCGCGGGGTCGTGCGCGGCAGGTGCACCCGGGCGCGCACGCCGGCGCGGGCGCAGGCCAGGGCGACGCCCTGCGCGTGGTTGCCGGCGCTCGCGCAGGTGACCCCGGCCGCCCGCTGCGCGGCGTCCAGCCCGGCGATCAGCGTGTACGCGCCGCGGATCTTGTAGCTGCGCACGGCCTGGAGGTCCTCGCGCTTGAGGTGCACCTCCAGCCCCAGCAGCCGGGAGAGCCGCTCGCTGCGCTGCAGCGGCGTCGGCTCCACGACGTCGCGCAGCACGGCCGCAGCCGCCCGGACGTCGTCGGGTCCGGGAGGCGGCAGGGGGCGGGCGGTCACGGGTCCAGTCTCCCCGGCCGGACGCCGCGGCCCACTGCAGGGGTGAGCGCGGATCACGAGTGGCGTCGGGCGGGAAGGGTCGCCTAAGATTCGGACTGCGAGGGGAGTATCCCCACCTCGACCCGCTCCGGTCAGTACGACGTCGCCATCGGCGTCCCGGACGGGTGCCCGATCGCCGGAGTCCGGCGGCCGGGTGGGAGAGACCTCGAGTTCGTCACGGTGCCCGCGCGCCGTGACCCGCTCGAGAGGACCCCCATGCTCGACTCCATCGGCACCCCCACCCTGTGGGCGGTCACGATCGGCGCCGTCGTCGCGCTTCTCGTCGTCGACTTCATCGCCACCCGCAAGCCGCACGAGGTCTCGATGCGCGAGGCGCTCGGCTGGTCGGCCTTCTACATCGCGCTCCCGCTCGCGTTCGGCGGCTACGTCTGGAGCCAGCACGGCAGCGAGCGCGGCGTCGAGTACTACACCGGCTACCTGGTGGAGAAGACGCTCAGCGTCGACAACCTCTTCGTCTTCATGCTGCTGCTCGCGGCCTTCGCCGTGCCGGCGGCGCTGCAGCAGCGCGTCCTGCTCTACGGCATCGTCGGCGCGCTGATCCTGCGCGGCATCTTCATCGCCCTGGGCGCGGCGGCCCTGGACCGGTTCGACTGGGTCTTCCTCGTCTTCGGCCTGGTGCTGCTCGTCACCGGCCTGAAGCTGCTGCGCGACGCGATCCGCGGCGACGAGCACGAGGTGCACGTCGACGACATGCGCATCGTCCGGCTCACCCGTCGCCTGATGCCGGTCACCGACGACTACGAGGGCCCGAAGATGCTCACCCGCGTCACGGCTGACGGGGGAGACGGTCGCGCGCGGCGGGCGCTCACGCCGCTGGCGCTCGTGGTGATCGCGGTCTTCGCCACCGACCTGGTCTTCGCGATCGACTCGGTGCCGGCCGTCTACGGCATCACCGGCGACCCCTACCTGGTCTTCGCCACCAACGCCTTCGCCCTGCTCGGCCTGCGCGCCCTGTACTTCGTGCTCGAGGGCGCCCTGGCGAAGCTCGTGCACCTGTCGTACGGCCTCGCCGCGATCCTCGGGTTCATCGGCGTCAAGCTGGTGCTGCACTGGGCCCACAAGGTGTGGAGCAGCGTCCCGGAGATCCCGACGCTCGCCTCCCTCGGCGTGATCGTGGGCGTCCTGCTCGTCACGACCACCACCAGCCTCATCGCCTCGCGCCGGGCCGAGGAGCGGGAGCACCAGCCGGTCGGCTGACCCCGCTGGACGACGACGCCCCCGACCCGCACGGGTCGGGGGCGTCGCGCGTCCGGGGTGCGTCAGCCCGTCAGCCCGTCAGCCCGTCAGTTCGGGCAGATCGGCAGCTGGACGAGGCTGCACAGGGCGCTCAGCACGTCGCCCACGACGGGCGCGCCGTCGATGCCCGGCAGCGCCGGCAGACCCGGGAACGCCGGGAAGCCCGGGATGGACGGCACGGGCAGGCCCGAGATGCCGGGGACGCCCGGCAGGCTCGGCGCGCTCGGGGTCTTGCCGGAGGCGAGGTCGCAGATCGCCTGCGGCAGGCCCGCGTCGCACAGCGGCTGGAGGGCGCTGACGCCGTCCGCCGGGTTCGGCAGCGCGGCCGCGGCGTCGCAGATCGCCTGCGGCAGCCCGATGGTGCACAGCGTCTGGATCGGGCTGGTGCCAGGCTGCGGCGCCTGGAACGACGGCAGGGTGCCGTAGGCGTCGCAGACCTGCTGCGGCAGGCCGGCGTCGCAGGACGCCTGGAGCGGGTTGGCCGGCCCCTGCTGGCACTCCTTCAGCTTCCGCTGCGTGGCCTTGTTGCGGGCGACGGCCTTCTGGTGGGCCCTCTGGTCGCGCTTCAGCTGCTTCTTCGCGGCCGTGACCCGCTTCTTGGCCTTGGCCTTGCCCTTCGTCGTCTGGGCCCGGTCGTAGGACCGCTGCGCCTTCTTGACCGCCGCGCGGTCGCGCTTGACCTTCGTCCAGGCCGCCTTGCGGGCCTTGGCCGCCTTGGCGTCGGCCGACTTCTCGGCGCTGCAGTCGGACGCGGCCACGGTCACCCGGGGCGCGACGACGGTGGTGTGGGGCGCGACGGCGTGGGCCGCCTGCGCCTGGGTCGCGGCCAGGCCACCACCGGCGACCGTCACTCCGACGGTGACGCACAGCGTGGCGAAGGCGCGCGTGAGCGAACGCTTCATGGGTCTCCCTCCTCGGGCCGCGAGCCCCTCCGCCCACGGCAGTCCTCGGGCGAGGCTAGGGCCGCCGACGGCGCCCGCGGACGGGTTGCGACGAGGTCGCCGGAGGCGTCTGGACCAGGCCTCAGGTCGTCCCCGGGACGGCCGATGAGGGGCCTCGGCGGGGCTGGTCCGCCCCGGTATCCTCGGGCCATGAACGCCGCGCGTCGCGTCGCCCTCGAGATCGTCGGCTGGGGCCTGCTCGTGGCCGGCGTCGCGGCCCTGGTGCTCCCCGGCCCGGGCCTGCTGATGATCTTCGCGGCGCTCGCAGTGCTCTCCCAGCAGTACGAGTGGGCCGAGCGGCGCCTCGACCCCGTCAAGTACCGCGCGCTCAAGGGCGCCGCCGAGAGCGTCGAGACGTGGCCGCGCATCGTCGCCTCCACCGTGTTCGCCCTGGCGCTGATCCCGGCCGGCGTGCTGTGGATCAGCCAGCCCGACGTCCCGTCGTGGTGGCCGGTGCACGAGCGGTGGTGGCTGCCGGGGGGCGTGGCCACCGGCACCACGCAGATCGCCTCGGCGCTGATCGCGCTCGGGCTGATCGTCTACAGCTACCGGCGCTTCCACGGGCGTCCCGAGGCGGTGGCCGAGCTCGCCCGGGAGACCGCGCGGGCCGACGAGGCGTACCGCGCCGGCTGACCCCGATCGCGCCGATCGCGGCGTGCCGGCGCCGGGTCCGCCGCGGACCTGGGGATGACGGACGGGTCTCGCGGGCGGGCTGTCGGCGCGCTCTGCTTGAGTAGCCCGCGTGCCGCTGCACCTCCATCGCGCCACCCGCACCGACCAGCTCGCCGACGCCCTCGGCGAGCTGCTGGCGCAGCCGCTGGACGACCCGTTCGCCCGCGAGCTGGTGGTGGTGCCGGCGGCGGGGGTCGAGCGCTGGCTCAGCCAGCGGCTCTCGCACCGGCTCGGCGCGCGGGCGGGCGACGGCGTGTGCGCCGGCATCGACCTGCGCGCCCCGTGGTCGCTGTTCGCCGAGATCACCGGCACCCGCGAGCGCGACCCGTTCGCGCCCGAGCGGCTCACCTGGGCCGTCCTCGAGGCGCTGGACGCCTCGCTGGGCGAGACGTGGGCGGCGCCGCTGGCGCGTCATCTCGGCGCGGGGCGGACCGGCGAGGACGCCGAGCTGCGGTCGGGACGCCGCGTGGCGCTCGCGCAGCGCCTGGCCCGGCTCCTGGCCGCGTACGCCGCGCAGCGTCCCGACCTGCTCGCCCGGTGGAGCGGAGCCGTCCTCGCGGGGCAGCCCGACGATCCCGACGACCTGCCCGACGACCTCGCCTGGCAGCCGCCGCTGTGGCGCGCCGTGCTGAGCCGGGTCGACGCCCCGCCGCTGCACGAGCGGCACGCGGCGGTCGCCGCCCTGCGCGCCGGCACCGCCGGCGTCACGCTGCCCTCCCGGCTCTCGCTCTTCGGCCACACCCGGCTCAGCCGCACCGACGTCGAGCTGCTCGCCGCGCTCGGGGCGCACCGCGCGGTGCACCTGTGGCTCCCGCACCCGTCCCCGGCGCTGTGGCGCCGGCTCGCGCCGCACGTCGCCGAGGGGCCGGTGCGACGCCGCGGCGAGGGGTCGCACCGGCTGGTGCGGCACCCGCTCCTGGCCACGCTCGGCCGTGACGTCCGCGAGCTCCAGCGCACCCTCGCCGTCGCCGACGGCCTGCTCGACGAGCCCGTCGCCGCGGACCCGACGCCACCTCGGCCCGGCACGCTGCTCGGCTGGCTGCAGGCCGACCTCGAGGCCGACGAGCCCGCTCCGCCCGCGCTCCGCGCGGAGCGCGTCCTGCGTCCCGACGACCGCTCGGTGCAGGTGCACGCCTGCCACGGCCCGGCCCGCCAGGTCGAGGTGCTGCGCGAGGTGCTGCTCGGCCTGCTCGCCGACGACCCCACGCTCGAGCCGCGCGACGTGCTCGTCATGTGCCCCGACGTCGAGGCGTACGCCCCGCTGGTCGCGGCCTCGTTCGGCCTGGCCGACCTCGGCCTCCTCGGGCAGGGCGACGCCGCCCACCCCGGCCACCGGCTGCGGGTGCGGCTGGCCGACCGCGCCCTCACGGCCACCAACCCGCTGCTCGACGTCGTCGCGGGCCTGCTGGCCCTCGCCGACGGCCGCGTCACGGCCTCCGCGGTGCTCGACCTCGCCGCGCTCGAGCCGGTGCGCGAGCGGTTCGGGCTCTCCGACGACGACCTGCACCAGCTCGTCGAGTGGGTGCGGGTGGCCGGGGTGCGGTGGGGGCTCGACGTCGCGCAGCGGGCCGAGGTGGGTCTCGGCGACGTCGTCGCCAACACGTGGGAGCTCGGCCTCGACCGGCTGCTCACCGGCGTCGCGCTCTCCGACGACTCCGGGCTCTGGCTCGACAAGGTCCTGCCGCTCGACGACGTCGGGTCCGGGCAGATCGAGCTCGCGGGCCGCCTGGCCGAGCTGCTCGCGCGGCTGCGCGCGGCGCTCGCGCGCCTGGCGGGCCCGCAGCCGCTGGCCGACTGGCTGACGGCGCTCGAGGAATCCGTCGCGTCCCTGGCCACCACCACCCGCGACGACGCCTGGCAGCAGGGCCAGCTGCAGCGCGAGCTGGCCCGCGTGCGCGAGGGCGCGGCCGGGCGGCTCGACGTCGCGCTGCGGCTCAGCGACGTGCGCGCGCTGCTCGCCGACCGGCTCGGCGCCCGGCCCACCCGCGCCAGCTTCCGCACCGGCACGCTCACCGTCTGCACCATGGTGCCGATGCGCTCGGTGCCGCATCGGGTGGTGTGCCTGCTCGGCCTCGACGACGGCGCGTTCCCGCGCGTCGGCATCCCCGACGGCGACGACGTGCTCGCCCGCGAGCCGCTCACCGGCGAGCGCGATCCGCGCAGCGAGGACCGCCAGCTCCTGCTCGACGCCGTCCTCGCCGCGGGCGAGACGCTGGTGGTGGCCTTCACCGGCGCCGACGAGGTCTCCGGCCAGCCCCGGCCGCCCGCGGTGCCGCTGGGCGAGCTCCTCGACGCGCTCGACCGCACGGCCAGCCCGGGGGAGCGCGGCCGCTCGGTCTCCGCGGCCGTCACCGTCCGCCACCCGCTCCAGGCCTTCGACCCGCGCAACCACGTGGCCGGCGCGCTCCAGGGCTCCGAGGCCTTCTCCTTCGACGTCGCGGCGCTGGCCGGCGCCCGCGCCGCGCGCGAGCCCCGCGTCGCCGTGCCCGCGCTGCGCGACCCCCTCCCGCCGGCGCCCCGGGCGGACGTCGCCCTCGACGACCTCCTGCGCTTCTGGGCCGATCCGGCGGCCGGGCTGCTGCGTCAGCGGCTCCAGGTCGGGCTCGACGACGACGACCCGCCGCTCGACGACGCCCTGCCGGTCGAGATCGACGCCCTCGCCGCCTGGTCGGTCGGCGACCGGGTGCTGCACGACCTCCTGGCCGGGGTACCCGTCGCGCAGGTGCGCGAGCAGGAGTGGCGACGCGGCGTGCTGCCGCCGCGCCAGCTCGGCTGGCGCCGGCTCCAGACGATCGTCCGCGAGGCCGGGCCGATCGCCGAGGCCGCGCGCGAGCTGCGCACCCGCCCGGGCTCCGCGGTCGACGTCGACCTCGACCTCGGCGAGGGGCGGCGCCTGCGGGGCACGGTGCCGGAGGTCTTCGGCGACCGGCTCGTGGCCGTCTCCTACTCGCGACTCGGCGCCAAGGACCGCCTGCGCTCGTGGATCCGGCTGCTGGCGCTCACCGCGGGGCACGACGACCACGTCTGGACCGCCCACACCCTCGGCCGGCACCAGAACGGTCGCAGCCCCGACCCCGTCGGCCGCTCGCTGCTCGGTCCGGTCGACCACACCGCCCTCGGCCACCTCCGCGCGCTGGTCGCGCTGCGCGACGCCGGGCTGGCGGAGCCCCTGCCGCTGCCGCTGAAGACCTCCTTCGACTACGTCACCCGGCGGCGCACGCGCGTGGCCGCCGGCGAGGCCCTCGACCGGGCGCGCCAGTGGAGCTGGGACGACGGCCGCTTCCCCGGCGAGCGGTCCCAGGCCGCGTGGCGGCGCCTGTGGCCCGACGGCGTCCTGCCCGGGCTGGAGCCGCCGCGTCCGGGCGAGGAGGTCGACGACGAGCGCACCCGCTTCGGCGCGCTCGCCCACCGGCTCTGGACGCCCCTCCTCGACGCCGAGCAGGGCCGGTGGTGAGCGTGGAGCCGTCGGTCTTCGACCTCGGGGGTCCGCTGCCCGAGCCCGGTCGCACGACCCTGCTCGAGGCCAGTGCCGGCACCGGCAAGACCTACACGATCGCCGGGCTCGTCACCCGCTACCTGGCCTGCGGCGAGGTCGAGGTCGACCAGCTGCTCGTCGTCACCTTCGGCCGGGCCGCCAGCCAGGAGCTGCGGGCCCGGGTGCGCGGGCGACTGGTGGCCTCCGAGCGGCTGCTCGCCGACGCCCTCGACGCCCTCGACGACCCCGACGAGCAGGCGGTCGCGCCGCCCGGCTCGCTGGACGTCGTCGAGGCCTGGCTGCTCGACGCCGACCGCGCCGAGCGGGTCGCCCGGCTCGATCGGCTGCGGGCCGCGCTGGCCGGCTTCGACGCCGCCACGATCGCGACCACCCACCAGTTCTGCCAGCTCGTGCTCCGCTCGCTCGGCGTCGCCGGCGACACCGAGCCCGACGCCACCCTGGTCGACACCCTCGACGACCTCGTGCTCGAGGTGGTCGACGACGTCTACCTCCGCTTCTTCGGCTCCCGGCCCGAGCCGCCGCCCTTCGACCTCGGCGCGGCGCGCCGGCTCGCGCGGGCGGTCGTCCGCGACGGCCTGGCCGACCTCGCCGCGGCGGGTGCCGCCGAGCAGGACGACGCGGTCGCGCCGGGCGCCGTGCGGGTCGCCTTCGCGCAGGAGGTGCGGGCCGAGGTCGAGCGACGCAAGCGACGTCAGGGGCTGCTCGCCTACGACGACCTCCTCGCCCGGGTGGCCCAGGCGCTGGAGGACCCCCACGCCGACGCCCGCGCCCGGCTGCGCGAGCGGTGGCGGGTCGTGCTGGTCGACGAGTTCCAGGACACCGACCCCACCCAGTGGGACGTCCTCGAGCGCGCGTTCGTCGGTCACGCGACCGTCGTGCTGATCGGCGACCCCAAGCAGGCCATCTACGGCTTCCGTGGCGGTGACGTGCACGCGTACCTGCGCGCCGCCGCGACCGCCGACGTCCGGTCCACCCTCGCCACCGGCTACCGCGCCGACGAGCCGCTCGCCCGCGCCCTCGGCGTGCTGCTCGACGGGGCCGCGCTGGGCGACGAGCGCATCGTCGTGCATCCCGTGGCGCCGCACCATCGCGGCTCCCGGCTCGCGGGCGCGCCCGTCGCCGCGCCGCTGCGGCTGCGCCGGCTGCCGCGGGCCGGTCGGCCGATGTCGAAGGGCGGTCTCGTGCTCGCGGGCGCGGCCCGCGAGGTCGTCGCCGCCGACTGCGCCGACGACATCGTCCGGCTGCTCGGCTCCGGCGCCACCTGGGATGGACGGCCGCTGGCCGCAGGCGACGTCGCGGTCATCGTCCACGTCCGCTCGCACGGGCTGCTCGTCCAGGCGGCGCTCCAGGAGCGCGGGGTGCCGGCGGTGGTCGCGGGCGGCGGCCACCTGCTCGCCACGGAGTCCGCGGACGCCTGGTGGACCCTCCTGCAGGCCCTGGAGCAGCCCCATCGGCTCGCGCGGGTGCGCGCGGCCGCGCTGGGCCCCTTCCTGCGACACCCGCCCGCGGAGGTCGCGCTCGACCGCGCGCCCGGGGGCGGCTCGCTGGTCGACGAGGTCGGCGACCGCCTCCGCGGCTGGGCCGAAGTGCTGCGCTGGCGCGGGGTGGCGGCCCTCGTCGAGGCCCTCGAGGCCGCGGGGCTCACCGCCGCCCTGCTGACGCGACCCGGCGGCGAGCGGCTGCTCACCGATCTGCGGCACCTCGGCCAGCTGCTCCACGACGTCGCCGTGCGCGAGCGCCTCGGGCTGCCCGGGCTGCTGCAGTGGCTGCGCGACGAGCGGCTGCGGCTCGAGGGCACCGACCGGCCCCGGCGGCTCGACTCCGACGCGGCGGCCGTCCAGATCGTCACCGTGCACGCCAGCAAGGGCCTCGAGTACCCCGTCGTGCACCTGCCCTTCGCCCACCAGCTGTACCGGCACCCGGTCGACGTCGCTCGCTTCCACGCCTCCGACCGCCGCACCCTCGACGTGCGTGGGGCCGGACCCGGCTGGTCCGAGCACGAGGCGCTCCACCTGGCGGAGGAGGCCGCGGAGGACCTCCGCACCCTCTACGTCGCGCTCACCCGGGCCCAGTCCCAGCTGGTCGTGTGGTGGGCGCCGACCACCAACACCGGCATCGCGCCGCTGCACCGCCTGATGATGGGACGCCGACCCGGCGTCGCCGCAGTGCCCGAGAAGGTCCCGGTGCGCGCCGACGACCATGCCGCCGACGTGCTCGCCCAGCTCGAGCGGCTCGGCGCGCTGAGCGCGGAGGTCGTCGAGGCTCCCACCGCACCGGCTGAGTCCGGGTCCCTCGGGTCGCTCGCCACGACGGGCGCGACAGGCCGCGCGGAGCCGCTCACCGCGCGGCGTCTCGCCCGCGAGGTCGACGCGACCTGGACCCGCACGTCGTACTCGGCGCTCATCCGGGTCGAGGAGCAGACGGGCGGCGCGCCCGCCGCGGCGTCCGAGCCCGACGTCACCCTGCGGGACGACGAGGAGACGCCGACCGCGGAGGCGCAGGCCGCCGAGGCGCAGACCGCGGAGCCGGGTGCGGCGGCGCAGGACGGGCCGACCGCCGCCGACGGAGCGGGCGCCGACGCGCACCCGGTGCCCCTCGCCGCGGCGCCGGCGGGAGCCGCGTTCGGGTCGCTGGTGCACGCGGTGCTCGAGCACGCCGACCCCGCCGCGCCCGAGACCGACGGCGACCTCGTCGCCGAGCTGCGTCGGCAGGTCCTCGACCAGGCGCGCTGGTGGCCGGTGGAGGTCGACGCCGAGGCGCTGGCGCTCGGTCTCGAGGCGGTGCATCGCACGCCGCTCGGCCCGCTCGTGCCCGGCCTGACGCTGGCCGACGTGCCGCTCTCCGACCGGCTGCGCGAGCTCGACTTCGAGATCCCGCTCGCCGGGGGCGATCGTCCGGCGCGCCGACGGCCGGAGATCCGGCTGCGCGACCTCGCGCCGGTGCTGCGCGCCCACCTGCCCGCCGACGACCCCCTGCGGCCGTACGCCGAGCGGCTGGAGACGCCGCCGCTGGGCGAGCAGCCCCTGCGCGGCTACCTCTCGGGATCGATCGACGTCGTGCTCCGCGTGCCCGACGCCACGCACGGCCACCGCTACGTCGTGGTCGACTACAAGACCAACCGCCTGACCCCGCCCGAGACCGAGCCGAGCCTCGCGCACTACGGCCCCGACGCGCTCGCCGAGGCGATGCTGCACTCCCACTACCCGCTGCAGGCGCTCCTGTACGCCGTCGTCGTCCACCGCTACCTGCGCTGGCGCCAGCCCGGCTACCGACCCGAGGCGCACCTCGGCGGCGTCGCCTACCTCTACCTGCGCGGCATGGCGGGCGCCGACGTCCCGCTGGTCGGCGACCATCCGCCGGGCGTCTTCTCGTGGCGGCCGCCGGCTGCCCTGATCGTGGCGCTCTCCGACCTGCTCGAGGAGGGGACGCCGTGATCGAGCGCTTCGAGGCGCGCGACGCCCACGACCCGCGGCTCGCGCTCGCCGGTCCGCCGTCGACGTCGCTGCTCGCCCGGTTCAACCTCGCCGGGGTGCTCACCAGCGCCGACGTCCACGTCGCCCGGCGGGCGTGCGTCCTCACCGGCCTCGACCCGGACGGAGCCGACGATCCCGGCGCCCGGGTGGCGCTGGCGGTCGCGCTGGCCGTGCGCGCGGTCCGCCACGGCTCGGTGTGCGTCGACCTCGCCGGGCTCGCGACGGAGGACGCCGAGCCCGCGGCGAGCGACGCCGTCTCCGGTGGGGCGGAGCTGCCGCCGTGGCCGGACGCCGCCGCCTGGCTGGCCGAGGTGGCCGCCAGCCCGCTGGCCGAGGCCGGCGTGGTGCGGCTCGAGCACGACCTCCTCTACCTCGATCGGTACTGGCGTGAGGAGGGTCAGGTCCGCGACGACCTGCTGGCCCGGGCCGCCGCCTCGCCGGAGGTCGACGCGGTGGCGCTGCAGGCGCACGCCGAGCGGCTGTTCCCCGCCGGATTCGAGGAGCAGCGCGCGGCCGCGCTCCGGGCGGCCGGCTCGTGGACGAGCGTGCTCACCGGCGGGCCCGGCACCGGCAAGACCACCGCGGTCGCCGGCCTGCTCGCGCTGCTCGGCGCCCAGGCCGCCCGGGAGGGCCGTGCGCTCCGCATCGCGCTGACCGCCCCGACCGGCAAGGCCGCGGCCCGCCTGCAGGAGTCCGTGGTGGCCGCCCAGCGCGGCGCCGGCTTCGACGACGACGACCGGGCCAGGCTCGCCGGCCTCCAGGCCGCGACGCTCCACCGGCTGCTCGGCTGGCGGCCCGAGTCGCGCACCCGCTTCCGCCACCACCGCGCCAACCGGCTGCCGCACGACGTCGTCGTGGTCGACGAGACCTCCATGGTCTCGCTCACGATGATGGCCCGGCTGGTCGAGGCCGTCCGGCCGGACGCGCGGCTGGTGCTCGTCGGCGACCCCGACCAGCTGGCCTCGGTCGAGGCCGGCGCCGTGCTCGCCGACGTCGTCGTCGGACTGGAGCAGCGGGTGCCGGGCTCGGTCACGGCGCTGCGCCGCGGCCACCGCTACGGCCCGACCATCGGCCGGCTCGCCGAGGCCCTCCGCACGGGCGACGCCGACACCGCGCTCGCCCTGCTCGCCAGCGGCGGGTCCGAGGACCCGGGCGATCCGGGCGATCCGGCGTGGGAGCGGCTCGTCCTGCTCGATCCCGACGACCCGGCCCACCGGGCCCGGCTGCGCGCCGCGCTGGTGGACCACGCGAGCGCGCTCGTCGAGGCGGCGGAGCGCGGCGACGCCGACGCGGCGCTCGCGATCCTCGAGCGCCACCGTCTGCTCTGCGCGCACCGCGACGGCCCGTACGGCGTCACGCACTGGAACCTGCAGGTCGAGCGCTGGCTGGCCGAGCACCTCGGTCGCGGTGTCGGGCGGGCCGGCGGCGCGGCCTGGTACCCCGGGCGTCCGCTGCTGGTCACGGCCAACGACTACGGGCTGGGGCTGTTCAACGGCGACACCGGCGTCGTCGTGCGCGACGGCGACCGGTCGCTCGCCGTGCTCGGCTCGCCCGAGCAGCCCGATCCGCTGCGGCTGGCCACCGGCCGGCTCGGCGAGGTCGACACCATGCACGCGATGACCGTGCACAAGAGCCAGGGCAGTCAGGCCGACGCCGTCACGGTGCTGCTGCCGCCCCCGGACTCCCCGCTGCTCACCCGCGAGCTGCTCTACACGGCCGTCACCCGGGCGCGCCGCCGCGTCACGATCGTCGGCGATCCCGCCTCGGTGCGCGCCGCGCTGGAGCGACGCGCCCAGCGGGCGTCCGGGCTCGCGCGCCGGTTCGGCACCTGAGCCGGTGCCGCTCCCGAGCGGCGGGAGGGCCGATACTGGGACGGTGACCCACGTGACCTGCACGATCCGTGACGGCATCGCCCACGTGCGGCTCGACCGTCCGGCCAAGCTCAACGCCCTGACCCTCGACGTGCTCGACGACCTCGTGCGCACCGCCCGCGCGCTGCGCCGCGACCGGACGCTGCGCGCCGTCGTCCTCTCCGGCGAGGGCGACGCCTTCTGCGCCGGCCTCGACTTCGCCCACGTCATGAAGCAGCCGGCCCGCGTGGTCACGGCGTTCGTGCCGCGGCCGTGGCGCGGCACCAACACCTTCCAGGAGGCCTGCTGGGCCTGGCGGCGCCTACCGGTGCCGGTCATCGCCGCCGTGCACGGCCACTGCCTCGGCGGCGGCGTGCAGCTGGCTCTGGCCGCGGACTTCCGGATCGCGAGCCCCGACTCGACCTGGTCGGTGCTCGAGGCGAAGTGGGGCATCATCCCCGACATGACCGGGGTCCGGACGCTCTCGGAGGTCGTCGGCATCGACGTCGCCAAGCGGCTGACGATGACCGGCCGCAGCCTCTCGGGCAAGGAGGCCGCCGAGCTCGGTCTGGTCACCGAGCTCGACGCCGACCCCGTCGTCGCCGCCGAGCGCCTGGCCCGCGAGCTCGCCCAGCGCTCGCCCGACCAGCTGGCCGCGGCGAAGCGGATCTTCGACGCCACCTGGTTCGCCGGCTCGCGCCGCACCTTCGCCCGCGAGCGGATCGAGCAGGCGATCCTCCTGGCCACGCGCAACACGGCCGTGGCCCGCGAGGCCGCCTTCGCCAAGGTCGCGCCCCAGTTCGGACCGCGACGCCGCTGACCGGGCGCAGCGGCGAGGGCCGTCCGAAGCCACCCGCGAGGAAGGCAGCGGCCCGGAAGGCGCCGGCCACGAGGGCGCCAGCGAAGAAGGCGGCGGCGAAGAAGGGTGCCGCGAAGGCGCCGGCGAGGAAGACGGCCGCCAGGACGCCCGCGCGTCAGGCCGTCGCGCGGCTGGCGCCGCCTCCGCCGTCCCGCCGCGATCGGCTCCGCGCAGCCGTGGCGCGCGGATGGCGCGGATCGCTGCTGCCGGCGATCCGGCAGGCCCTGCGTCGCGAACTGCCCGGCCTCGCCGGGCTCGCGCTGCTGCTCTGGCTCGGGGGCCCGCTCGTCGCGCTGGTGGTCGTCGCCGGCACGCTCGCGGCGCGTCGTCGACGTCGCCGTCGCCGCGGCCCTGGCGGCCGCCGTCCGCTCGCGCTGCTCCTGGCGCTCCTCGTGCTGCCCGGTCTGCCGGTGCTCGGCTACGCGCTCGCGCCGACCCTCGGCGTCGCGCTGCCGCTCCCGCCGGGGACGGGACGCTGGGTGACCCCGGCGTACGAGGGCCGTCCGCTGGAGCCGGGGCCGCTCCGGGGCGTCCCGGCCGCTCCCGGGTCCGCGCCGATCGGCGACAGCCCGGTCGTCCGGTCGCGGTGGCAGCCCGGCTGCGCTCCCCTCGCCGTCCACGGGGCGGACCCGGCCGCCCGCGCCCTGGCGCTCTGCGGCGCCGGCGCCGACGCCCCCCGCCTGGAGTCGCTCGACGACGCCGCATCGCCGACCGCCGCCACCACGCTGCGACCCGCGGCGTCCGGCGGCGACTGCGCGGGCGCCGCAGCGGTACGTCCCGACGGCCGGCTCGCGGTCGGGGTGGGCCGCAGCGTGCGGATCGTCCGTACCGATCCGCTCGCCGACGAGGGCGGCAGCGATCTGGCGGACCTGCTCGACCCCGACGACTGCGTGCGCGACGTCGTCCTCGACCCGCGCGGACGCACCTGGTTCGCCTCCGCGGCCGGCGTCGTGGGCCTCCTCGACGGCCCCGGCGACCCCGTCGCCACCCTGCGGCTGCGGGCGTCGGTGCCGCAGGGGTTCGCCGCACCCGATCCGCGCAGCCCCGACCGGGTCGAGCTGGCGACGGCCGACGGCGTCGTCGCCCTCGGGGTGGCGCCCGGTCCGCGGCTGCGCGTCGCCTGGCGGCGCGACGACGTCCGCGGTCCGGGGGCGCGGCCGGTCGGCCTCCCACCGGCGACGCCCGGCGGTCCCGGTCTGCTGGCGGTCCTCGACGCCGCCTCGCAGCGGCCGGGCGTCGTCGTGCTCGACCGCCGCACCGGCGTCGAGCGGTGCCGGCTCGAGCTCTTCGACGCCGACGGCGATCCGGCCGCCCCCGGGCTGGGCCTCGTGCCGCTCGACCCCACCGGCGCGGCCGGCCCCGCGGCGATCGCCGTCGACGCGCGCCGCTGGTCGACCGCGTCGACCCTGCTGGGCCGCGCCCCCCGCGGCGGGGTGGCGCGGATCGACGTCGGGCCCGACCCCGAGGCGGCCGGACGGCTGCGCTGTGCCCAGACCTGGAGCACCGTCCTGCCCGCGGCGCCGATCGCGCCGGTCGTCGCGCCGGCGGTCGGCCTGGCCTACGTCGTCGACGCCCGCCGCAGCGCGTGGGGCGCGCAGGCCTGGGGCGTGAGCCTGCTCGACCTGCGCACCGGCACGCGCACGGTGCGCGTCCGGGTCGGCCTCGGGGAGGCGGCCCGGCCGACCGGGCCGCTGCTGCGCGCCGGTCGGGGCCTCGTGCTCGGCGTCCGCGGTGGGCTGGTCACGCTCCGCGACCTGCGGGCCGACGTCCCTCAGGGATAGCGGACGCCGGTGACGTCCTCGCTGATCTCCCAGAGCCGACGCTGCGCGGACGGGTCGTGGCTGAGCCGGCTCGAGGTGACGATCGTGGCCGGTCCGGACATCTCGCCGAGGCCGGCCGGCCCGCAGTAGGTGGCGCCGGGCAGGTCGGCCGTGGCCGCCATGAGCGTGGGCCAGGCACCCGCCGCCGCGCTCTGCGAGATCGCGCGGATGCCGGCGTCCAGGATCGACGCGACGCCGCCGCGCGCGCGTCCGTACTGCCCGTTGGCGGCCAGGTGCGTGCCGGCGAAGCCGGGGTGCGTGGCGAGGGCGAGCACCGGCGCGCCGGCTGCCCGGGCCCGGCGGTCGAGCTCGTAGGCGAAGAGCAGGTTGGCCAGCTTGGTCTCCCCGTAGACCGACCAGCGCGCGTACCGCCGCTCCTGGCGGCGGGGGTCGTCGAGCGGCGCGCGCCGAGCGACCCGGTGCATGTTCGACGCGAGGTTCACCACGCGTCCGCCGCCGTCGACCAGCTGCGGCCACAGCAGCCCGGTGAGCAGGAACGGCCCGAAGTGGTTGGTGGCCATCTGCTGCTCGAGCCCGTCGGCCGTGCGGCCGTAGGGCGTGCCCATGACGCCGGCGTTGTTGACCAGCACGTCGATCGGCCCGAGGTCGGCGGCCCGGGCGGCCCCCTCGCGCACCGACGTCAGGGACGAGAGGTCGACGACCAGCTCGACGAGGTCCGGCGCGCCGAGCTCGGCGCGCAGGCCGGCGGCGGCCTCGGCCAGCCGCGCGGGCGTGCGTCCGGCCAGCACGACGCGGGCCCCGCGCCGCGCCAGCTCGAGCGCGGTGTACCAGCCGAGGCCGCCCGCGCTCGGGCCGGTGACCACGACGGTGCGGCCGGTCAGGTCGGGGATGTCGGCCAGGCTCCAGGCCGGGGTCGCGGCGCTCACGGCGTGGTCGCCAGGCTCGCCAGGACGCGCGCCCCCAGCGCGGCGTCGCCCTCCACCGTCACGTCCGCGTCGGCGGCGCCGAGCCGACCGCCGGCCAGGGCGACGAAGGTCGCGCGGTCGGTGCGCAGCCGGACGGTCGGCTCGGCGGGCGGCTCGGCGAGCGGGCGTCCGCGGCCGGACTCGTCGATGCCGACGGCGAAGACGTCGACCGCGGGCTCCTCGTCCTGCGGGCCGACGACCTCGAGCACGAGGGTCGTGCCGGCCGGGGCGCCGGCGCGCTTGCCGAGCACGTAGCCCAGGCTGCCGGCGAGCATCGTCACCGCGTGCCGGGCGCCCGGCGAGTCGAGGCCGCCCGGCCGTCCGACGGCGCGCCGGACGTCCTGCTCGTGCATCCACACGTCGAAGGGACGGTTGCGCAGCAGCGTGCCCCAGTCCCACGGCACGCCGCCGAAGACGCGCTCGGGCCGCGCCGAGGCGTCCGTCGGCATCGCGGCGCCCAGGTCGGCGTGCCGCTGCGCGGTGACACGGCGGATCTCCTCGACGATCTCCGCAGGCGGGGTGGCCCGGCGGTTGACGACGCCGATCTCGGTGTACTGCCCGAGCAGGCCGGTGGCGTGCGGGGCCTCGCCGATGTCGGCCTGCTCCTCGACGCCGGTGGCGAGCACGGACTCCAGGTGCGCGGTGTGCGCGGCGACCGCCCGCACGTCCCACCCCGGCAGGTCGGTGGGCAGGTCCCACTCGTGCGGCGCGAGGCCGTCGAGCACCTCGAGCAGGTCGGCCACGCTGCGCCACCACGTCTCGACGTGGGCGGCGAGCAGTTGCTCATCGCTCATGCCCGCCACCCTAGGGCGCGGGCGCGACCTCGGTCCGGGGCACCCGCACGGCGAGCAGCGCGACGTCGTCGCACGGTCGCGCGCCGAGCAGGTCGTCGAGCACGGCGTCGACGAGGACGTCGAGGTCGTCGGTCAGCGCGGCCCGGGTCGACAGGCTGGCGCGCAGCCGCTCGAGCCCGCGGTCGAGGTGCTCGCCGGAGCGCTCCACCAGCCCGTCGGTGTAGAGCAGCAGCGTGTCGCCGGGGGCCAGGACGACGTCGTGGTCGTGCCGCTCGCTGCCGCACTCGACGCCCACCATCAGCTCCGGCGCCGCCTCCAGCACGCGCGCCCCGCCGTCGGCGGCCAGCACGAGCGGCGGCGGATGGCCCGCGCTGCTCCAGGTGACGGCGGTCGTCCCGTTTGCGGAGACCTCGAGGCGCGCCAGCACGAGGGTGGCCAGCCCCGGCACGTCGAGCGCGACCATCGCCTCGTCGAGGCGCGCGAGGACGGCGGCCGGCTCCGCGTCGCGGTCCCAGGCGAGGGTGCGCAGCACCGTGCGCAGCTGGCCCATCGTCGAGGCGGCGCGCAGGTCGTGCCCGACGACGTCCCCGACGACCGCGAGCGCCCGTCCGCCGCCCAGGGGGACGGCGTCGTACCAGTCGCCGCCGACGTGGTCGAGTGCGGCCGACGGCCGGTAGCGGGCGCAGACGGCGAGCCCGGGGAGCACCGGGATGCGCGGCAGCAGCGACTCCTGCAGGGTCAGCAGGGCGGCTCGTCGCTCCTCGACCAGCTGCAGCCGCTGCACCGCCTGCCCGACGTAGGAGGCCAGCGCGTCGTAGACCGGACGCTCGGCGTCGGCGAGGTCGCGGGGCTGGTCCCACGCGAGCAGCAGCGCGCCGGCCACGGCGTCGCCCTGGACGACGGGCAGGAACAGCCGGGCGCCGCGCCCCGGCCCGACCCGCAGGTCGTCGCTGCGGCCGTAGCGCGCCTCGAGGTCGCCGCGGCGGGCGGCCACCCGCGGCTGGCCGAGCAGCGTCGTCTCGCCGAGGGGGTGGTCGTCGCTCAGCGGCAGTCGGGCCGGTGCCGGCGCGCGGGGGCCGCGCGGGCGCACCTGCTCGAGCTCCTCGCCGTCGCGCAGCCAGAGCGAGACGTGACCGCAGCCGAACTGGATCAGGCCGATCATCTCGGCCACGTGCGCGACGTCGTCGACGCCCTGGGCGCCCGCGAGGCCCTCGCTGAGACCCAGGAGCGCGCGGGCGTTGCGGGTGAGGTCGTCGAGCTCCGCGAGGCTGGCCGAGGGTCGCCCGGCCGCGCCGGTCGGACGCGCCGCCGCGAGCTCGCCGGCGCAGCCGGCGGCGAGGTCGGCCAGCATGGCCACCGCGACGTCGCCCCAGGCCCGCGGCTCGGGCTCCAGCGCCAGCAGCACGCCGCGCGGCGTCCCGGACCGGCCCACCGGCACCGCGATCACGGCCCGCACCGGCGCCGGGCGTCCGCCGCGCGCCGCGGTCGCGGCGGCCTGACCGACCGCGCGCAGGAGCGTCGGGCTCGCGCCGGCGACGTCGTCCAGCCGCACCGGACCGGTCTCGACGGCGGCCAGCAGCGGCGCGGCGTCGGCGTCGTCGGGGAGCACCACCGCGGCGGCCGCACAGCGCAGCAGGCGCCGGGCCAGGCGCACGTAGCGGGCCCGCACCTGGGCCTCCACGTCGACGTCGCGGTGCTCGCCCGAGCCTCGCGTCCGCACGCGGTCAGGGTAGACGACCGCCGGGGCCTGCCGCGGCCGAAACCGGGTCGATGACGCAGGATGGCCGCATGCGCGTACGTGCCCCCGAGCTGGTCGGTCGCGGCTGGCTGAACACCGACGGCCCCGTCACGCTGCGCGAGCTGCGCGGCCGGTTCGTGCTCCTCGACTTCTGGACGTTCTGCTGCGTCAACTGCCTCCACGTGCTCGACGAGCTGCGTCCGCTCGAGCAGCGGATGGCCGGCGAGCTGCTGGTCGTCGGCGTCCACTCGCCGAAGTTCGTGCACGAGGCCGACCCGGTCGCGCTGGCCGCCGCCGTCGAGCGCTACGGCGTGCACCACCCCGTGCTCGACGACCCCGAGCTGGTCACCTGGCAGGCTTACACCGCGCGGGCCTGGCCGACGCTGGTGCTGGTCGACCCCGAGGGCTACGTCGTCGCGCAGTACGCGGGGGAGGGGCACGCCCACGCGATCGAGGCGCTGCTCGAGGAGCTCGTGCCGGTGCACCGCGAGCGCGGCACGCTCCAGCCGGGCGACTCGCCCTACGTCGCGCCGGTCGTCGAGCCCACCGACCTGCGCTTCCCGGCGTCCGCGGTGCCGCTGCCGGGCGGCGGCACTTTGGTCGCCGACGCGGGCCACGACGAGGTGGTCGTGCTCGACGCGGCCGGTGCCGTGGAGCGTCGGATCGGCGGCTTCCGCGAGCCCAACGGCGTCTGCGTGCTGCCGGACGAGGTGGCCCGCGAGGTCGGCTACGACGCCGTCGTCGCCGACACCGTCGGGCACCGGGTGTGGGGCGTCGAGACCGCCACCGGCGCCGCCCGCGTGCTCGCCGGCGACGGCACCCAGTGGATGGCCGGCGACGGCACGGCGCGGCTCTCCTCGCCGTGGGACGTCGCCTGGTGGCGCGACCGCCTCTGGATCGCGATGGCCGGCATCCACCAGCTCTGGACCCTCGATCCGCGCACCGGCGAGGTCGCGGTGGCGGCGGGCACCGCGAACGAGGGGCTGCTCGACGGTCCGCTGAGCGAGGCGTGGTTCGCCCAGACCTCCCGCCTGGCGCCGGACGGCGAGCGCCTCTGGATCGCCGACTCCGAGACCTCCGCGCTGCGGGTGATCGAGGGCGAGCCGGGGGCCGAGGCGGTGCGCACCCTGGTCGGCACCGGTCTCTTCGACTTCGGCCTGCGCGACGGCCCCGCGTCCGAGGCCCTGCTCCAGCACCCGCTGGGCGTCACCGTGCTGCCGGACGGCTCGGTGGCCGTGTGCGACACCTACAACGGCGCGGTGCGCCGCTACGACCCCGCCACGGACGCCGTCTCCACCCTGGCCGTCGACCTCGCCGAGCCGAGCGCGGCGTTCGTCGACCCCGACGACGCCGGCGTGCTCGTGGTCGTCGAGTCGGCCGCCCACCGGCTCGAGCGGGTGCCGCTCGGCGCGGTCGCGCAGGTCGACGGCTTCGCGCACTCGACCCAGCGTCCCGTCACCGAGGTGGCGGCCGACCTCGACCTGGTGGTGGCCTTCGCCCCGCCGCCCGGCCAGAAGGTCGACGACCGGTTCGGTCCGGCCAGCCAGCTGGTCGTCGAGGCCACGCCCCCGGCGCTGATCCGCGCGGGCGACGGTCGCGGCACCGACCTCGTCCGGACGCTGCGGCTCGACCCCACGGTCGGCGAGGGCGTGCTGCACGTCGCCGCCCGGGCCGCCACCTGCGACGACCTGCCTCCCGAGCAGGCCGAGGGCGCGGCGTGCCGCATGCACCAGCAGGACTGGGGCATCCCCGTGCGGATCGTCGACGGCGCCCCCGCCGCGCTCACGCTTCCGCTCGGCGGCGCCGCCGAGTGATCCCGGCCGACCCGGCCGACCCGGCCGATCCCGCCTGCCGGACGCCGTTTGCCCGCCGGGCGGTGCGTCGCCTACCGTTCCCGAGTGCCATTTCCGACCAACTCGATCGACTTACACCAACACTGGTGGTCGCCCGAGCTGCGTGACGCCCTCGCGTCCCTGGGACTCCTGCGCGGATCCGCCGGCACGACCCTCCACCTCGACGGCGAGCCGCCCTTCGAGCTCGACCTCGCCGCGCAGGATCTCGCCGCCCGCCGCGCGCAGGACGTTGCCGACGGCATCGCCCTGACCCTCTACTCGCTCTCCAGCCCGCTCGGGCTCGAGAGCCGCCGTCCGGACGAGGCCCGGCGCGTCCTCGACGCCTGGCACGCCGGCGCCGCCGCCCTGCCCGAGGGCACCGGGCTCTGGGCAGCGGCCGGTCTGGTCGAGCCCGACCCCGAGAGCCTGCGCGCCGATCTCGCGCGGCCGGGCGTCGTCGGCCTGCAGGTGCCGGCCACCGCGCTCGCCACCCCGCAGGCGCTCGAGGCGCTGGCCCCGCTGCTGGCCGTCGCCGAGCGGGCCGGCCGCCCCGTGCTGGTCCACCCCGGCCCGGCGGCGCCCATCCCGCACGCGGCCGCCCTGCCGTCGTGGTGGCCCGCGGTCACCGACTACGTCGCGCAGCTGCAGGCGGCGTGGTTCGCCTGGCACGTCGGCGGACGCGCACTGCTGCCGGACCTGCGGATCGCCTTCGTCGCGCTGGCGGGCCTGGCGCCGCTGCTGCACGAGCGGCTCGCCCAGCGCGGCGGCCGCCTCGGCGCCATCGACCCCGGCGTCTTCTACGAGACGTCCTCCTTCGGCCCCCGCGCGATCGACGCCGTCGTCCGCGTCGTCGGGGTCGACCCGCTTGTCCACGGCTCCGACCGGCCGTACGCCGAGCCCACCGATCCCGGGCTCGGGGCCGCGTTCGCCGGCTCCCTGTTCGTGTCCAATCCCGCCCGACTGCTCGAAGGAGGCACACGATGACCATCCAGCTCGACCGTCACGTCGACATCGCACCCCAGGACGGCGCGCGCTGTGCCTCCTCCGGCCCCGAGCACCTGCCGCCGCTGCCCGGACGCACGATGACCCCCGCCGAGCTCGAGGCGTGGGTCGCCGAGCTCGCCGCGACGCCGGAGGCGTGGGCGCACCTGGTGCGGCACGACGCCCCGGAGGGCGGGCGCTACTACGTCTCGCTGCACCGCGACGCCGACGTCGACGTGTGGCTGCTGTGCTGGAACACCGACGACGACACCGGCTGGCACGACCACGACTCCTCCTCGGGCGCGGTCGCGGTCACCCGCGGAGCCGTGCTCGAGCACCGGCCGCGGCTGGGCGGCGAGGCGGAGACCGACCGGTTCGAGGAGGGCGCGACGCTGTCCTTCGGGCCCGAGCACATCCACCGAATGGCCGGGGCGATCGACGGCTCGGTCTCGATCCACGCCTACAGCCCGCCGCTGTGGCGCATGGGCCAGTACTCGATCAGCGCCTCGGGCACGATGCGCCGGCACGCGGTGTCCTACGCCGACGAGCTGCGGCCGCTGGACGACCCCGAGGGGTGAGGGCCGCGTCCGCGATCCGGACGCCCGTGCGCGCGACCTGCTTGGATGGCCCGGACCCCGGGCGCCGCGCCCGCCGGCGTGAGGAGCAGCCATGGTGATCCGGTTCGAGTCGACCACCAAGCAGTACCCCGACGGGACGGTCGCCGTCGACGCGCTCGACCTCACCGTCCCGAGCGGGGCGATCACGGTCTTCGTCGGTCCCTCGGGCTGCGGCAAGACGACGTCCCTGCGGATGATCAACCGGATGATCGACCCCACGTCGGGCCGGGTGCTCATCGACGACGTCGACGTCGCCAGCGAGCGGCCGGCCCGGCTGCGGCGGCGCATCGGCTACGTCATCCAGCACGCGGGGCTCTTCCCTCACCGCACCGTCGTCGACAACGTCGCCACGGTCCCGGTGCTCTCGGGCACGCCGCGCAAGGAGGCGCGCACCCGCGCGTACGAGCTGCTCGAGCGCGTCGGGCTCACCGCGGCGATGGGCGACCGCTACCCCGCGCAGCTCTCCGGGGGCCAGCAGCAGCGCGTCGGCGTCGCCCGGGCGCTGGCCGCCGACCCGCCGGTGCTGCTGATGGACGAGCCGTTCTCGGCCGTCGACCCCGTCGTCCGGCACGACCTGCAGGCCGAGCTGCTGCGTCTGCAGGGCGAGCTCGGCAAGACGATCGTGCTGGTCACCCACGACATCGACGAGGCGATCGTCCTCGGCGACCACGTGGCGGTCTTCGCCGAGGGCGGACGCCTCGCCCAGTTCGCGCCCCCGGAGGAGCTGCTCGCCTCCCCGGCCGACGCGTTCGTGGCGGGGTTCGTCGGCCGCGACCGCGGCTACCGCGGACTGTCGTTCGCCACCGCCGCCGACCTCCCGGTCGAGCCGGTGACCGCCGAGGGCACGGTGGTCGAGGGCCTCGCGCTCGTGCTCGACGACGGCCGACCCACCGGCTGGCGCGATCCCGACGGACGCCTGCTGCCCACCGAGGGCACCCACACCGCGGACGACTCCTTGCGGGTCGTCGCCGACCTCGCCCTGCTCTCGCCCGCCGGTGCGGCGATCCGGGTCGACGCCGCGGGCCGCGCCGTCGGCCTGGTGCGCCAGACGACGGTCGCCGACGTCGTCCGGCAGCGGCAGCGCAGCCGGCTCGCGGTCGGCGCCGTCGGCGGGAGCGCCGGATGACCCTCTGGCACCAGGTGCTCGACTACCTGTCGGTCAACGGCGAGGACGTCCGGTCGGCCGTGCTCCAGCACCTCTACCTGGCCCTCGTGCCGGTCGTCGTCGCGTTCGTGCTCTCGCTGCCGCTGGGCTGGGCGGTCGTGTCCTACGGCTGGGTGCGGCATCCGCTGCTGACGCTGACCAGCGTCGTCTACACCATCCCGTCCCTGGCGCTGCTGCTCCTGCTGCCCGGCCTGCTCGGCACCTCGATCCTCGACCCGTTCAACGTGCTGGTCGCCCTCACCGTCTACAGCCTGGCGCTGCTCGTGCGCAGCACGGCCGACGGGCTGGCGGCGATCGACGCCTCGGTCGTCCAGGCGGCCACGGCGATGGGCTACCGGCCGCTGCGTCGCTGGTTCGCCGTCGATCTCCCGCTGTCGCTGCCGGTCGTGCTGGCCGGCCTGCGGGTCGCGGTCGTCTCGAACGTCTCCATGGTGAGCATCGCGGCCCTGGTCGGCATCGGGGGGCTCGGGCAGCTGTTCACCCGCGGCTTCCAGCTCGGCTTCTACATGCCGCCGATCCTCATCGGCCTCGTGCTGTCGGTGGCGATCGCGCTGGTGCTCGACGCGCTGGTCGTGATCGCCCAGCGGTTCGTCACCCCCTGGGCCCGGGTGGCCGCCCGATGAGCCTCGACTACCTGCTCGACGCGGCCCACTGGTCGGGGCCCGACGGCTTCCCGCACCAGATCCTCGAGCACCTGCGCTACACCGGTCTCGCGCTGCTGATCGCGATGGTCATCGCCCTGCCGCTCGGGGTGCTCATCGGCCACACCGGACGCGGCGCCGGGCTGGCGATCAACCTCGGCAACGCCGGTCGCGCGCTGCCGACGCTCGGCGTCCTGATGCTCATCCTGGCCGTCACCGGCGTGGGCCTGAAGCCGGTCATCGGCGCGCTCGTCGTGCTGGCGATCCCGCCCCTGCTCACCGCCACCTACGCCGGCGTCAGCAGCGTCGATCGCGGGGTCGTCGACGCCGCCCGCGGGGTCGGGCTGCGCGAGCCGCAGATCGCGCTCGGCGTCGAGGTGCCGCTCGCGCTGCCGGTGATCCTCGGCGGCGTCCGCTCGGCCACCCTGCAGGTGATCTCGACCGCCACCATCGCCGCCTACGTGGCCCAGGACGGCCTGGGCCGCTACCTCTTCGACGGGCTGGCGGTGCGCGACTACCCGCGCATCGTCGCCGGCGCCGTCGTCCTCGCCGTGCTGGCCGTCGTCGTCGACGCCCTGCTCGCGCTCCTCCAACGCGTGGTCGTCTCCCCAGGCGTCCGCCCCCGTGCCGGCTCGCGCCGGCGCACCGCCCTGCCCCAACCCGAGAGGTGACCCCCGTGTCCCGAACCCCCCGCCCCCGCCTCGTGCGTCGCGCCCTGCTCGGCGCGACCCTCGCCGGAGCCCTGGCGCTCACCGCCTGCGGCGGCTCCGACTCCGGCTCCGACAGCCCGTTCTCCTCCGGGAGCAACGACGCCGGCTCGATCACCATCGGCTCGGCGAACTTCCCCGAGAACGAGCTCCTCATGAACATCTACGCCGGCGCGCTCGAGGCCAAGGGCGTCAAGGTGGAGACGAAGCCGAACATCGGCTCGCGCGAGATCTACCTCAAGGCGTTCGAGGACGGCGACATCGACCTGCTCCCCGAGTACAGCGGCGCCCTGCTCGCCTACCTCTCGGGCAAGGCCGGCCCGCCGAAGGACGCCACCTCGCCGGAGCAGGTCTACGACGCCCTCCAGAAGGTGCTCCCCGACGGCGCGCAGACCCTGACCCAGGCCGCGGCCGAGGACAAGGACACCCTGACGGTCACCGCCGACACCGCGAAGAAGTACAGCCTCAGCTCGATCGAGGACCTCGCCCCGGTCGCCGGCCAGTTGACCCTCGGCGGCCCGCCGGAGTTCCGCGAGCGTCAGCAGGGCCTCGTCGGCCTGAAGAGCGAGTACGGCCTGACGTTCAAGTCGTTCAAGCCGCTCGACGCCGGCGGCCCGCTGGTGATCTCGGCGCTCAAGAAGGGCGACGTCGACGTCGCCAACGTCTTCTCCACCGACCCCACGATCGCCACGGAGGGCTGGGTCAGCCTCACCGATCCGAAGAACCTCTTCTCCGCGCAGAACATCGTCCCGCTGATCAAGAAGGACGCCGTGACCCCGCAGGTCACCGAGGCGTTGAACGCGGTGTCGACGGCGCTCACCACCGAGAAGCTCACCGCGCTCATGGCCAAGATCGTCACCGACAAGCAGGACCCCAAGACCGTCGCCAAGGACTTCCTGTCCGAGAACGGCCTCGGCTGATCCGCCCGCAGGCTCGGTGATCGAGCCTGTCGGCGGTGATCGAGCCTGTCGAGATCCCCGCACCACCCGCAGGGCCCGGACGGTCGCGTCCGGGCCCTGCGCCCACCCTCCCCGGAAAGCAGTCCCATGCGTCGCATCTCCGCCGTCCTCGGCGCCGTCCTGACCCTCGTCGTCGCCGCGCTCGCGGCCCTCGTCCTGCCCGGAGCGGCCCCCGCGCCCGCGGCCGCGGCGGAGCAGCGCTCCTGCGCCTGGACGCTCCAGATCGCGGGCGACCAGGTCAACGCCCTGTTCCCCGACCAGGCGGCCCGCTACTGGGTCGCCTCGATCCCGCTGCCGCCCGGGGGCTACGCGACGCTCGACGGCACGTTCCCGCACGCGCGGTACCTGTCGTTCAACACCTACACCCCGCAGACGCAGGCGATCGACGCGATCCACGACGCGCAGATCCGTCCCGCCCGCGGCTCCGCCAACCCCTTCGTCGCCGGCGCCCGGCGCGACGTCGCGCAGCGCGCGTACACGGTGCGGGTGGTCAACGGCCAGCGTCCGGCCCGCGCCGTGCCGGCCAACACGCTCTACACCGCGAACGTCGACGGCTCGAAGCGCTCCGTCCTGGCCTCCGTCGCACTGCGCATCTACCAGCCCGACCGCGGTCGCAGCCGCACCGGCGACGCCGGGCTCCCCGCCGTCGCCACCTTCGCCGCCGACGGCACGCCGCTCGTCGCGTACCCCTCGTGCCCCGACACCTCGCTGCCCGATCTCGGCCTCACGCCGACGATCGCGAACGCCGGCGCCCCGGCCGCCCTCTCGGCCGTGCTCGGACTGCCGAGCATCAGCGCCCCCGCCCGGCCCCGCTGGCACAAGTACGTGAACCTGCAGACCACCCTGGCCGACCAGCTGACCGAGAACGAGGCGCTCGACGCCCTCAACGGCCCGCTGCGCGGCCAGGCCGAGGAGCGGTTCCCGTCCGGCGGGTTCGGCGAGAACGTCGACAACAAGTACGTCTACTCGCTGGTCTCCGGCGACCACGGGCCGGTCCTCGTGCTGCGGGGCACGCTCCCGACGGTGCCCCGGACGATCGACGGCCAGCGGCGCATGGGCACCGGCCAGCTGCGCTACTGGTCGATCTGCACCAACAACGCGCTGACCGCGTACTACGGCTGCCTGACCGACGACCAGGTGCCGGTCGACGCCCGACGCCGGTACACGATCGTCGTCTCGACCGCGGCGGACCGTCCCGCCCGCGCGACGAACCGCTGCGGGGTCGCCTGGATCCCGCTCGGCCCGACCCCCCAGGCCGCCCTGCTCATCCGCAACATGCTCCCCGACCCGGGGTTCCGTCAGGCGATCCAGCGGGTCCGACCCGGCGCCGAGAGGGCGGGCATGGGCCGCTACCTCCCGACGTCGCGCTACTACGCCTCCGTCGACGCCGCGAACCGCGCCCTGCCCTGCCGCTGATCCCACGCCGCGCCCATGGCCCGATCACCGGGGTGGTGTCGGGCTGCGGGGTGGTGCAGTGGAGGTGGGGCTCAGCTGCCGTCGGGCCCGGGTGGGTCGAGGAGGGTGGTGCCGTGGCGGTCGCGTCGGAATCTGACGCCGTTCGGTGACCGCCAGAGGTAGACGCCGGGTTGGTCGGGTCCGGCGGGCTGATAGCGCCAGCCGTCGTGGGTCTTGTGGCGGTGGTGCTTCCTGCAGAGCGGCGCGAGGTTGGATGACGCTGTCGGTCCGCCGGTCTCGTAGGGGTCGATGTGGTCGGCGTCGCAGGATCTGGCGGGTCGGCGGCAGTACGGGAACACGCAGGTGTGGTCGCGCAGGATGATCTGCTCGCGGATCAGGTCCGGGACCTCGTAGGCGTCGCTGTAGCGCTCGCTTGCGAGGTCGAGGATCGGGCGGACGGTCACGGTGGTGCCGGCGGTCTGGCACCAGGCCTTGATCACGTCGATGGCGAGTGGTGACCGGGACGCCTCGCTACGGGCGACGTCGCCGAGGGCTCCGGTGACGGCGTCGACGGACAGGTGGACGTACAGCGTGAGATGCCGCGACCGGGAGGGAGCCGGCGCGCCGGCGCTGCTCTCGCTGACCTCGAGCGGAAGCGCCTGCTCGCCGCGGGCGAGCATCTCGGCGGCCTTCGCCCGCCGGACGTTCAGCGTCTCCTCCGAGCCGGCCTTCTTCAGCTGCTCGGCGAGGGCTGCGATCGCGCGTTCGAGGTCGGCGGCGTCCGGTTGGTCGAGGATCGCGGAGACGTCGACGGTGCCGTCGAAGCCGGTCTGACCTAGCCACACGTCGAACCGACGGTGCTCCGCCTCCCGAGCCTTCCGCAGGATCGCCTCCCCGGGGTCGGTGTGCTCCTGCGCGACCCGGCAGATGTTCGAGATCTGGGTCCGCGACACCTGGTGGGCATAGGCGGCGATCCGTGCGTCCACCAGAGCGGCGGCCTCGGCCGACAGCGGGATGGTGTCCTCGGCGATCCGGCGGACCTGCCACACCGCCAGCTCGCCGCGCAGCAGCCGCGACCACACGCGCGGGAGCCGCACGCACGCCTCCAGCGCGTGACCGACGTAGAACGAGCCGGCCTGCTGCGTCATCCCGAGCGCGGTGATGAACTCGGTGACCGCATGCTCCTGCACTTCCGGCGCCCCAGGCCCGGCCAGGGGCAGCATCATCCCGGTGTCGATCACGTACCCGGCCACGTCACCGGCCCCCGCGACATGCGCGATCGCCCAATCCGCGGCAGCGATGAACACGTCCCGCTCGGACTGCTCAGCGGCAGCCCGCGCAGCCATGGCCGCGCGCAGGGCATCGCTGTCGCGCAGCAGCCGAGGGGTCCGAGAGGGCATGGCCTGATTCTATGCGAACACGCGTTCGAAGGTAAGTGGATATCCCCAGATCAGGCAAGGTTTTGAGAACCTCAGCCAAAGACAACTGAGAGAGGCAACGACGAGGCCGGCAGCGGCGAACGGGGAACACCCGCTGTACCGAGTCGGCGAGCGACCACCGAGTGCCATGACCGCTACGGCGACCACCGACGAACGGGGAGCCGACCGCGGCTGGTCCGCCACCCGTCCGTCGCCGTCAGCATTTGGGTGCGGGGGTCTCGACAAGCTCGACCACCGGTCCCCGCTCGACCACCGACGGCGCTGGGGTCTCGACAAGCTCGACCACCGGCGATCGCTCGACCACCGGTCCCCGCTCGATCACCACGGATCGACCGCCCCTCGGACCCGCGGCCGTGATCGCCCCAGTCTCGCCAGACTGCCCCCGTGGCCACGTCCTCCCCCTCCGACCGGTTCCCCCTGCAGCGGATCCGGGTCCGCGAGCGCACGCTCGCCGTCCGCGACTCCGCCCCCGAGCGCACCGACCTGCCGATCGTGCTCGGCGTGCACGGCATCCCCGAGAGCTCGGCGGTCTGGCAGGACCTCATGGCTGAGCTCGAGGGAGAGGCGCGGGTCGTGGTGCTCGACCTGCCGGGCTTCGGCGCGTCCGACAAGCCGCGTGACCTCGACCTCAGCCTCCCGAGCCTCGCGGGGTGGCTCGGCGACGCCGTCGACGTGCACCTCGGCGTCGAGGCGCAGGTGCACCTGGTCGTCCACGACATCGGCGGGCCGATCGGCCTCATCTGGGCGCAGGCGCATGCCGAGCGGCTCGCGTCCCTGACGGTGCTCAACACGACCCTCTTCGTCGAGCACTTCAAGCCGCCGCTGCCGGCCGTGCTCGCCGCGATCCCGGTGGTCGGACGACGGACGGTCGCCACGATCCTCGGCAGCGCGTCACGCTTCGAGTCGACCGTCCAGCGGGCCGCCGGTCGTCCGCTCGACGCAGCGACGCTCGCCGCCCTCCGCGCCCCCTACGAGCGGGCGGACGCCCGGTGGGCGGCCGCCGGCGTCTGGGCGGCCTACCCGCGGAGCACCGGCGGTCTCCGGGCCGCGCGTCGGGGCCTGCGTGCGATGGACGTCCCGGCGCGCGTCGTGTTCGGGGCCCGCGACCCCTACTGCCTGCCGGCGTCGGCGCGCGCCTTCGCCGAGCGGCTCCCGCAGGCCACGCTCCACCTGCTCGACGACGTCGGCCACTGGACGGCCACGGAGGCGCCCGTCGAGGTCGCGGGTCACGTCCGCGCGTTGGTGCGAGGCTGACCCACCGGGGCAGGATCCCCCCGTGCGGATCCTCCGAGCCCTCGGCATCGCCCTGGTCGTGCTCGCCGCCCTCGTGGCCCTGACGCCGGTGGTGGCGCTGGCCCAGCGTGCGCACGCGCGGGAGTCCGTCGCCGCGGACGTCCGACGGCAGGTCGCCGCCGCCGTGCCCGCGGCGCGTCTCGCGGTCGCCTCCGACGCACCCGGGCCGGAGGCCGCGGCCGAGCGTCGCTGGGGCCGTCCGCGATGGGTCTTCGAGGACCTCGTCTGCCGGCTCGACGCCGTCGACGGCGCGTACGGCCGGCATGACGGCGTTCAGGGCTGCCAGGTGCGTCGACTCGCGCTGTTCGCGGTCCCTCGCATCCCGGCCGACGCGTGGCCGAGCGCCGATCCGCTCGGCTGCCGAGTGGTGCCGCTGGCGGGCACCCCGGCTCTCGCGGGCGCCGCCGACGTCCTGGAGGCCGGCGGCACCCTCTGCCCCGGCTCGATCACCGTGCCCGATCCGGACGCCGCGGCCGTGCTGCTGGCCGGCCGTCGCCCGTCGTCCCTGACGGGCAGCCCCGCCTGGGTGGTGGTGGCCACGATCCGGCCGCTGGCCGAGATCCGGCTGCCGTGCCTGCCCTGGTCGTTCCTCGACTGCGCCGCGCCGCTGCGTCGCCCCGTCCTTCCCGAGACGTGACGCCCCGGAACGCACGACGGCGCCGAACCCCGCGAGGGGAGCCGGCGCCGTCGGGCGATGCGTCAGAGGCGGATCAGAACGCGGCCTCGTCGAGGTCCATCAGGTCCAGGCCGATGCCCTGGGCGATGGCCAGCTCGGAGGTGATCTTCGGCAGGTTGTACTGCGCGAAGAACTGCGCCGCGGCGACCTTGCCCTCGTAGAAGGCGCGGTCCTTGCCCGGGTCGCCGCCCAGCTTCTGCAGGGCGACCTCGGCCTGGCGCAGCAGCAGCCAGCCGCAGATGACGTCGCCGAGCGCCATCAGCAGGCGGGTGGTGTTGAGGCCGACCTTGTAGATGTTCTTGATCTCGTCCTGCGCGGACATCAGGTCGTTGATCATGTGGCCGACCATCGCCTGCGCGTCCTCGAGGGCCTTGGCGAGCAGCTCGCGCTCGACCTTCAGGCGACCGTTGCCGGCCTCGGAGTCGATGAACTTCTGGATCTCGCCCGCCAGGTGGCCCAGCGCCTTGCCCTGGTCCTTGACGATCTTGCGGAAGAAGAAGTCCTGGCCCTGGATCGCGGTGGTGCCCTCGTAGAGGGTGTCGATCTTGGCGTCGCGGACGTACTGCTCGATCGGGTACTCCTGGAGGAAGCCCGAGCCGCCGTAGGTCTGCAGCGACTCGGTGCCCAGCAGCACCCACGAGCGCTCGGAGCCGTAGCCCTTGACGATCGGCAGGAGCAGGTCGTTGACCGCCTCGGCCAGCTTGTCCTCGGTGCCCTCGTGGTTCGCGATCATCACCTGGTCCTGCCAGGTGGCGGTGTAGAGCACGAGCGCGCGCATGGCCTCGGCGAACGACTTCTGCACCATCAGCGAGCGGCGGACGTCCGGGTGGTGGGTGATCGTGACGCGCGGCGCGGTCTTGTCGCCGGACTGGGTGAGGTCGGCGCCCTGGACGCGCGACTTCGCGAAGTCGAGCGCGTTGAGGTAGCCGGTGGAGAGCGTCGCGATGGCCTTGGTGCCGACCATCATGCGGGCGTTCTCGATGACCTGGAACATCTGCGCGATGCCGTTGTGCACCTCGCCGAGCAGCCAGCCCTTGGCGGGCTCGCCGCCGCCGACGGACGGGTCGCCGAAGGTGACCTCGCAGGTGTTGGAGACCTTCAGGCCCATCTTGTGCTCGACGTTGGTGACGTAGACGCCGTTGCGCTCGCCGGTGAGCTCGCCGGTCTCGTGGTCGAAGTGGATCTTCGGGACGAGGAACAGCGAGAGGCCCTTGGTGCCCGGGCCGCCGACGCCCTCCACGCCCACGGGGCGCGCGAGGACGAGGTGCATGATGTTCTCCTGCAGGTCGGACTCGGCCGAGGTGATGAAGCGCTTCACGCCCTCGATGTGCCAGGAGCCGTCCTCCTGCGGGTAGGCCTTGGTGCGGCCGGCGCCCACGTCGGAGCCCGCGTCGGGCTCGGTGAGCACCATCGTGGCGCCCCACTGACGCTCGACCATGATCTGGGCGATGCGCTTGTCGCGGTCGGTGCCGTTGCGGTCGACGACGCCCGCGAAGGACGGGCCGGCGGCGTACATCCAGATGGGGGCGTTGGAGCCCAGCACGAGCTCGCCGATCGCCCAGTTGAGGGTCGAGGGGGCCGCCTGGCCGCCGATGCTCTCCGGGATCTGCAGGCGCCAGAACTCCGAGGCCATCCAGGCCTCGTAGGAGCGCTTGAACGACTCGGTGACCGGGGCGGTGTTGGTGCTGGCGTCGAAGACCGGCGGGTTGCGGTCGGAGTCGACGAAGGAGTCGGCGAGCTCCTCGCGGGCCATGCGGTCGACCTCGGCCAGGACCTCGCGGGCGGTGTCGCCGTCGACCTCGCCGAACGGGCCGGTGCCGAGGATCTCGTCGCGTCCGAGCACCTCGAAGAGGTTGAACTCGATGTCGCGCAGGTTGGACTTGTAGTGGCTCACGGCCCACCTTCTCGTTCTCAGGGTTTCCGGATCGCTGCACTCAGCGTGGGCGGCCGCGCGGCGGGGCGTCGCTCGCGAGGCGTCGCGGTCGACGACCGCTCCCGAGGTCCTCGGTGACAGCGAAGCCCGGCCTACTGGCCGGTAACATGATGGTAGGCGCGCCTCTGGGGCGGCGCAAGGCGCCCAGGGGTGGGCCTCGCCCGACGTGCGTGGCGTGGGTCACGTGGCCGATCGGAGGAGCCTCGGCGACTCGCGGCGCGCGGGCGGACGTCCGAACCCGTCTAGGTGGACCGACTCGATCGAGTCGTCTGACACACTGGTCCCATGCGCGTCTCCGCCAAGTCCGACTACGCACTGCGTGCGCTGATCGAGATGGCGGCCCGCAACGACCACAAGCCGGTGAGCGCCGAGGAGCTCGGCCGGCTCCAGGAGATCCCGCACGGCTTCCTCCAGGCGATCCTCGCCGACCTGCGCCGGGCGGGCGTCGTCATGTCGCAGCGCGGGCAGTCCGGCGGCTGGCGCCTGGCGCGCGAGGCCAGCGCGATCTCGGTGGCCGACATCATCCGGGCCGTCGACGGCCCGCTGGTCTCCGTCTACGGCCTGCGACCCGAGGCGGTCACCTACAACGACTCCGCCGACGTGCTCCAGCACGTCTGGATCGCCGCGCGCGACGCGCTGCGCGACGTCTTCGAGCAGGTGAGCATCCAGCAGCTGGCCGACGGCGAGCTGCCCGAGGTCGTCACGGCGCGCACCGCGCGCGAGGACGCCTGGCAACCTCACTAGAACCTGTTCCAATCCGGGCGGCGTCGGGCCTAGCATCCCGCCATGTCCTCGCAGCCCTCCTCGCCGCCGCGCACCGTCCACCCGGCGCTGACGTCCGACGCCGTCCACTGGCACGCGCCCGTCGACGACCACCCCGCCCGCGTGGCGTCGATGCGCTCCTACTCCGCCGTCGCACGCGGCGACCTGGCCACCTGGCTGACGGTCTACGCCCCCGACGCGGTGCTGGAGGACCCCGTGGGGCCGTCGATGTTCGACCCCGAGGGCCGCGGGCACCACGGGCATGACGGCATCCGGGCCTTCTGGTCGCAGGCGATCGCTCCGATCGCGACCTTCCGGTTCGAGATCGACGCCTCGTTCGCCAACCCCGGCAGCAACACCTGCGCGAACGTCGGACGCATCCGCACCGGGTTCGCCGACGGCTCGCACACCACCACCGAGCTGGTGATGGTCTACGTCGTCGACGACGAGGGCCGCGTCGCCTCCATGCGCGCCTTCTGGGAGCCCGAGCGGACGATGGCCAGCTTCACCGCCGCCGGCTGACGGCCCACCCGTCCGGAAACCCGGTCGCGTCCGGCGCCGTTCCCTGCCTACGGTCGGGGCATGGACGCCCTCACCGAGCCGGAGATCCGGGCCAGCTTCGTCAACTGCAGCAAGGGCGAGGCCCGGCGACTGCCCGTGCCGCGCGACCTCGGCGCCGTCCCGTGGGCCGATCTCGACTACCTCGGGTGGCGCGACCCGCAGTCGCCGGCGCGGGGCTACCTCGTCGTGCGACGCGACGGCGTCGCGCAGGGCCTGGTGCTGCGCGCCTCCGACCGGACGGCCGGCGTCGGCCGGCGCAGCATGTGCAGCCTGTGCCTCACCGCGCGCACCGGCGGCGTCTCGCTGCTGGTCGCGCCCCGGGCCGGCAAGGCGGGGCAGCGCGGCGACTCGGTCGGCACCTACGTGTGCGACGACCTGCAGTGCTCGCTCTACCTGCGCGGGCGGCTCTCGACCGGCTCGGTCGGCATGCACGAGACGCTTCCGCTGGAGGACCGCATCGCCCGCCTCGAGGCCAACGTCGAGGCCTTCGTCGGACGCGTGCTCGCCGCCTGATCAGCCGGCCGGCGTCCACCCGAGCAGGGGGCCGAGCCGCTCGGCGAGGTCGGTGAGGATCTGCACGTAGTCGGCGTGCTCGAGGGTGAAGGGCAGCGCGACGACCAGCTCGTCGACGGCCTGGAAGGCCGCTAGCGCGGACAGCCGCTCGGCCAGCTGCTCGGACGTGCCGAGCAGGTCGGGGGCGAAGAGCAGGCGTCCGGGCCCCTGCGGCACCCCGACCCGTCCCGCGCGGCTCTCGACGTAGGCGGCGTACCGGGCGACCTGGTCGGGCGTGGCGGAGTCGGTCGGGATGACCACCGGGCCGAGAGACGCCCGCGCCGCCTCGCCGTCGGGGTGCTGGGCGCGGAACGCGTCGATGTGCCGGCGCTGGATCGCGTCCAGGTCGACGACGTCGTCCTCGGCCCGCACCACGCTGCTGGTCAGCAGGTTGAGGCCCAGTCTGCCGGCCGTCTCGGCCGAGGCGACGCTGCCGACGCCCTGCCACACCCGCGCCGCGAGGCCCGGCACGTGCGGCTGCGCCGAGCGCAGGTACTGCTCGATGCCCACCGTCCCCTCGAAGTCGGTGACCGGCTCGCCGCGCAACGCGCTCAGCAGGCGCTCGAGGCGACCCGGGCCGAGGTCCTCCAGCTCGTGGGTGCCGGGGTAGAGCGCCTCCCGGAGGTGCTCGAAGTGCAGCGGCGTGCCGGTGCTGAAGCCGGGCTCGAGGCGTCCGCCGGCCAGCAGGTCGACGGTGGCGAGGTCCTCCGCGAGACGGAACGGGTTCTCCAGGCCCAGGGGCATCACCGCCGTGCCCAGGTGGATGCGCGAGGTGCGCTGGGACGCGGCGGCGATGACCGCGAGCGGCGAGGAGATGCCGGCCTGAAGGTGGCGGCTGCGCAGCCAGGCGCTGTCGAAGCCGAGCCGCTCGCCGAGCTCGACGATCTCCAGCACCGATGCGTGGCCGGGGCCGGGATCGGCGGGGTCGAAGAGGCCGATGGTGAGGAAGCCGAGCCGGCGCAGGGGTCGCATCGTGGTGCCTTCGTTGGCGGGGGCTCAGTCCTGGACGTGGCGCTGGGCCCACTCGACGAGCGGCCGCAGGGCGCGCCAGTCGTCGCGGATCAGCTCCAGCGCGTCAGGGGTGTGGATGGCGGGGCCGAAGCCGTGGTGGTGGCGGACCGTGAGCGAGCGGTGGCGCAGCAGCTCGATGCGGGGGTGGTCGGCGTCGTAGCCGCGCGGGGTCGTCTTGAGCCGGTCGCCGCCGACCTCCAGGCCGAGGCCGACGAGCCCCTCGAGGATCGCCTCGAGCTCCGAGCCGTACGTGTCGTGGTCGACGGCCTCGCGGAAGTGCGCGAGCCGCGGGCCGGACGCCTCGTAGAACCCGCCGCCGGTCATCAGGCCCTGGGGCGCCAGCTGCACGTACCAGCCGGTCGAGGGCGCGACGCCGACGAAGCCGCCCTGGTGGGTCTTGTAGGGCGTCTTGTCCTTGCTGAACCGGACGTCGCGGTAGGGCCGGAACACCTTCATCCGGCCGAACTCGGGCTCGAGCGCGGCGGCGAGGGCCTCGAACGGCGCCTTCACGCTCTCGGCGTAGACGTGCTTGTGGGCCTCCCAGAACGACTTGGTGTTGTCGACCTCGAGGTCGTCGTAGAAGTCGAGCGCCGCCACGGGGAAGCCTTCGAACGTCACGCGCTCCAGCCTAGGCGGGCGAGCGAGGTCGTCCTCGGGCGGACGGTCCCCGGGTCAGAGCGAGCCCGCGCGGCTCTCCTTCGTCTGGTCGACGTAGAGGCGGCCCTTCGGCAGGCCGCCGCCGGTGCGGATCGCGACGGAGGTCTGCAGCGTGATGCCGCGCGTGGTCGCCAGGCACGACGCCGGCACGGTGACGCTGAGGGTGCTGGTGGTCGCGGACGCCTTCATGCCGCGGCACTTCGGCGCGGACGGACGGTCGGTCTGGTCGACCTCGACCGTCGTCGTCCGCCCCCGGTTGCTCGACGTCCACGTGACGTAGGTGCCACCGCAGCCGTCCGCCTTCGCGCCGCACAGCTCGAAGACCACGCCGGCGCTGTCCCTGGCGTCGGTGAGCCGGACGTCCCGGATCGGCCTCACGGTGCGCACCTTCAGCACGACCTTCGAGCCCGACCGCACCGCGCTGGAGGAGAGGATGTCGGCGCTCTGCCGCTCGGACGCCTTGGGCGTGCGGCTGCTCGCCATGGCGTCGCCCTTCGGGTCGCTGACGGAGAGGCCGCCCGCGGCGTCCGCGGGAGTCGTGGGGAGGCCGGCGCCGAGCACCGTCGCGGTCACGAGGGCGGCGAGGGCGGCGAGGGCGGCGAGGGACTGGCTGCGGGACTGGCTGCGGGACTGGCTGCGGGAGAGGCGACGGGGGAGCGCGATCATGGCGCCATCCTGGCGACGACCCCTTGAAGGAGTCTTGAGATGCGCCGAGGTGGCCCCGCCCCGATCGGAGGCGGCGGCCACCCCGGGGGACGCGACAGGGAGGCCGCGTCCGGCGCCCGCCGGGGGTTGCTGGCGGGCGTCGTCGACGGTACGTGCGACGCCGCGTCGGGCCGGATTCGGAGCCTCCCCCGGAGGTGGGGGCGAATGACCGACGTCACGCTGGTTCCGCGGGTCGCAGCATCGATGCAGAGGCGGTCGCAGCGGACGTCCCTGATCGCTAGTGTGCAGACGTCTCCGAGCGAAAGCAGGCTGGCATGTCCCGTCCCGCGACTCCGCCCACTTCGTCGCGACGTGCCGTGCTGCGGTCCGCAGCCTGGGCGGCCCCCGCGATCACGGTCATCTCGGCCGCGCCGGCCTTCGCAGAGTCGGCTGCGCCGACCGTCGTGGTCACGTCCAACCCGGACGGCTACGGCACGGGCTCTCTCGGCACGAGCGGGCCGAGTGCGGCGTCCCTGATCGTCTTCTTCGAGGTGACGATCTCCGCCAGTCCCCCCGGCCTCTCAAAGGTCGAGGCCCTGGTCCGCCCGGCCACACCAGGCCCCTATCTCGTGACGGGGGAGACGTACTCAGGGGCGGTTCGGCCGGGCGGCACCTCGTGGACCGGCCCCTCGGACTACGCCGAGTGGGCGACTGCTTTCTCTCCCGCTGGGCAGCACGACTCGTTCGTGTTCGTGCGGACCTCGTCGTCGGGGATCACCGCGGCCAGCCTCAAGTTCGCCTGCTTCAGATCTGATGCAGCCGTCCCGCTTCAGGTCGTCATCACGCCGTATCGTGCGGTGGCGGGGCAGGACGTCGGACTACCTGCGGTGACGGTGTCGTACGCCCGCTCGTCGACCGACCCCTTCATCTCGACGACCATCACCTGAGCCCTGCGCAGGCCGTTCGCCCAGAGGGAGATGGAGCGGATGACGAGACTCGAACTCGCGACATCGACCTTGGGAAGGTCGCGCTCTACCAACTGAGCTACATCCGCAATGCCGGCTGACCGGCGGGTGGGATGTTACCCCAGGGGCCGGCGCGGACGGCCGGTGGTGTCACAGCGGCGGCGAGCCGAGCCCGTGGGTCGGTGGGAGTGCAGGATGGCCGAGGCGGACGTCGTCCAGTCGCGGGTCGGCGCAGCGGGCGCGGTCGGGGTTGCGGTCGGCGTGGCACGACGGAGCCTCATGCCCGTCCCGGCTGGGGGCCGGTCCGGCTGGGGTCGGCTTGCGTGACGCGTACGGCACGTCGTTCGGCCCGTCGAGGTGCCGTAGGCGTCACGGAGCGCAGGAATCCCCGGATATCCGGGGATTCCTGCGCTGTCAGCCCCGCGGATCGACCAGCCCCGCGTACCGCGGGCTGAGCCCGTCGCCGGACGAGCGTCCGGTGAGCCGACGCGTCACCCAGGGGCCGAGCTCGTCGCGGGTCCAGCGGGCGTCGTCGAGCACGCGGCCGACCCGGCCGCGGCGGGGGAGCGGCGGCAGCGGGAGCGGGGCGAGGTCGTGCTCGACGCCGAGCACGTCGAGCACCGCGATCGCCATCCGCTGGTGCCCGACCGGGCCCATGTGCAGCCGGTCGGCCGACCAGTAGCGCGGATCGCGGTACTCGCGCAGCGTCCAGAAGTCGACGACGTCCGCTCCCTGCCGTGCTGCGAGGGCGCGCACGAGGTCGGCGTAGCGCTCGAAGCGGGAGCGCAGGGGGCGGTAGATCGCGGAGTCGCCGGTGTCGGCGGGCGTCCACACGAGCACGCGGGCGCCGCCGGCGCGCAGCCGGGCGACGGCGTCCTCGAGCGCGGCGGCGAGCGCGTCGACGTCGACCCGCGGCCGGAGGATGTCGTTGCCGCCGGCGTAGAGCGTGACGAGGTCCGGCGCGAGCGCGAGGGCGGGGTCGAGTTGCTCGGCGAGGATGGCGGGGAGCTTGCGCCCGCGGATCGCCAGGTTGGCGTAGCCGAACGGCTCGGCGGGCGGCGTCGCGGCGGCGAGCACGTCGGCGACCCGGTCGGCCCAGCCGCGCACGCCGTGCGGACGCGTCGGGTCGAGGTCGCCCACGCCCTCGGTGAAGGAGTCGCCGAGGGCGACGTAGCGACGGAAGGGCTGCGGCACGGGCCGAGCCTGCCACCCGCCGCGGGACGTCGACGACCGGGGGGATGCGTCACGCACTAGGCTCGCGCGCGTGCTGCTCTCCGACCGGGACATCGTGGCCGAGCTCGACGCCGGCCGCATCGGGCTCGACCCGTGGGACCCCGCGATGCTCCAGCCCTCGTCGATCGACGTGCGGCTCGACCGCTACTTCCGCGTCTTCGACAACCACAAGTACCCCTCGATCGACCCGGCGGCCGACCAGTCCGACCTGACCCGCGAGGTCGAGCCCGAGGGCGACGAGCCGTTCATCCTGCACCCCGGCGAGTTCGTGCTCGGCTCCACCTACGAGACCGTGACCCTGCCCGACGACATCGCCGCGCGCGTCGAGGGCAAGTCGTCGCTGGGCCGCCTGGGCCTGCTCACCCACGCGACGGCCGGCTTCGTCGACCCCGGCTTCTCCGGCCACGTGACGCTCGAGCTCGCCAATGTCGCGACCCTGCCGATCAAGCTCTACCCCGGCATGAAGATCGGCCAGTTCTGCTTCTTCCGGCTGTCCTCGCCGAGCGAGCACCCGTACGGCTCGGAGAAGTACGGCTCGCGCTACCAGGGCCAGCGCGGTCCGACGCCGTCGCGCAGCTTCCAGCGGTTCCACCGCACGTCGATCTGACGACCGTCCGACGCAGCCTCGCGAGTGAGGTAAGCCTAAGTTAGGCTTGCCTCACTCGATCGAGGAGGTCGTCGTGACCATCGCCCCCACCCGCCCCGTCGACGCCGGACGCCCGCTCCTGCTCGCCGACGTCGAGGTCGCCGCCGTCCGGCGCCTCGCCCCGTCGTTCGTGCGCCTCGAGCTCGTCGGGCCCGACCTCGACGGGCCGCACGGCCTCGGCGTCGACGGGCCCTGGCTCGACCAGCGGATCAAGCTCGTCCTGCCCGTCGGCGACACCGCGCCGCGGCCGGTCGCCCTGCTGCCCGACGACTGGCACGCCGCCTGGCGCGCCCTGCCGGCCGCCGAGCGCGGGGCGATGCGCACCTACACCGTGCGCGACGTGCTCGAGCGGGACGACGTGCGGCGGCTGGTCGTCGACGTCGTGGTGCACGAGGACGCCCCCGGGACGCCCCAGGGCCCCGGCTGCCGCTGGGCGCTGGCGGCCCGTCCGGGCGACCGCGTCGGCCTGATCGCGCCGCGGCGCGGCCATGCCTTCGGCGGGATCGAGTTCCTCCCGCCGCGCCCGCCCGGCCCGGACGCGCCGGTCCTGCTCGTCGGCGACGAGACCGCGCAGCCGGCGATCGCCGGCATCCTGCGCGACCTGCCCGCCGACGCCCGCGGCCACGCCGTCGTCGAGCTGCCCACGCGCGCCGACGTCGAGGCCCTCGCCCCGCTGACCCCGGCCCCGGACGGCGTCGAGGTCGTGTGGCTGGCCCGCGAGCGCGGCGAGCGGGGCACGGCGCTCGCGGCCGCCGTCCTCGCGCTGCTCGGGCTCGACGCGCCGCGCACCACGGACGGGCTCGAGATCGACCCCGACCTGTGGGAGACCGCCGCCCACTCCGCCTCCGGCGAGCCGCTCGTCGCGGCGCCCGCGGCGGGGGCGACGCCGACCCACCCGGCCCTCGTCGACCGCTACGCCTGGATCGCGGGCGAGGCGGGCGTCGTCACGGGGCTGCGTCGCACCCTGGTGCGCGAGCACGGCATGCCGCGCCGCGACGTCGCCTTCATGGGCTACTGGCGGCAGGGGCGGTCGTGCCCCCTCGGGTGAGGCTGCCCTCAGTCGGGCGCGGCTAGCGTCGCGAAGGTTTGGCGTACGACCGCTCGGGGTCGTCCCGGACCGGACGCACTCGGACCGACCCCGAAGGAGCACCATGGTCCCCCCGCCCCTGGCGACCACCCTGATCGACGCCGCGCCGATCGACTACCTGATCGTCGCGCTCTACTTCGCGGTCGTCCTCGGCATCGGCGTCGTGGCCCGCCGCCAGGTCTCCGACTCGGTCGACTTCTTCCTCTCCGGGCGCTCCCTGCCCGCCTGGGTCACCGGCCTGGCGTTCGTCTCGGCGAACCTCGGCGCGGTCGAGATCATGGGCATGTCGGCCAACGGCGCCCAGTTCGGCCTGCCGGCCGTCCACTACTTCTGGATCGGCGCGATCCCGGCCATGCTCTTCCTGGGCGTGGTGATGATGCCGTTCTACTACGGCTCGAAGGTGCGCTCGGTGCCCGAGTTCATGCGCCGCCGCTTCGGCACCGGCGCCCACCTGGTCAACGCGCTCAGCTTCGCGCTCGCCCAGCTGCTGATCGCCGGCGTCAACCTCTACCTGCTCGGCAGCATCGTGCACGCCCTGCTCGGCTGGCCGCTGTGGGTCGCGCTCATCGTCGCAGCCGTCATCGTGCTCTCCTACATCACCCTCGGCGGGCTCTCGGCGGCGATCTACAACGAGGTGCTGCAGTTCTTCGTGATCGTCGCCGCCCTGCTGCCGCTGACGCTGCTCGGCCTGCATCGCGTGGGCGGCTGGAACGGCCTGCAGGACAAGATCACGGCCGCCGCGAACGCGAACCCGGGCACGATCGCCCCCGCCGCCGACCAGCTCAACTCCTGGCCCGGCACCGCGCTCACCGGCTTCTCCTCCGACTTCCTCTCCGTCGTCGGCATCGTCTTCGGCCTCGGCTTCGTGCTCTCCTTCGGCTACTGGACGACGAACTTCGTCGAGGTGCAGCGCGCGATGGCGACCGACTCGATCTCCTCGGCCCGCAAGACCCCGATCATCGGCGCCTTCCCGAAGATCCTCGTCCCGTTCATCACGATCCTCCCGGGCATGATCGCGGCGGTCTACGTCACCGAGATCGCCGACCTGAAGGCCGGGCAGAGCGTGCCGGGCGGGGCGTCCGGCGACGGCGTCACGTACAACGACGCGCTCATCTACCTGATGCGCGACCTGCTGCCCAACGGCCTGCTCGGCCTGGCCATCACCGGTCTGCTGGCGGCGTTCATGGCCGGCATGGCGGCGAACATCTCGGCCTTCAACACCGTGCTCAGCTACGACCTGTGGCAGCAGTACGTCGTCAAGGACCGCGCCGACGACTACTACCTCAAGGTCGGACGCCTGGCGACGGTGGCGGCCACGGTCATCGCGATCTTCACCGCGACGCTGGCGGCCAACTTCAGCAACATCATGAACTACCTGCAGACGCTCTTCGGGTTCTTCAACGCCCCGCTCTTCGCGACGTTCATCCTCGGCATGTTCTGGAAGCGGATGACCGCGACGGCCGGCTGGGTCGGCCTCAGCGCCGGCACGCTCTCGGCGGTGCTGGTCGCGTTCCTGAGCGAGGACGCCTTCGGCTCGCTGAGCACGGGCCTGATCCCGGTGAGCGGGCAGGGCGCGTCGTTCGTCGCGGCCGGCGCGGCCTTCGTCGTCGACATCGTGCTCAGCGTCGTCGTCTCGCTGGTGACCAAGCCCAAGCCGGCCGAGGAGCTGCGCGGCCTCGTCTACTCCGAGACCGCACGGGAGGACCTCGTCGACCCCGCCGAGGCCGGCTACCCGTGGTACCGCCGGACGATGCCGCTGGCCGGCATCGCGCTGGTCGTCGTCGTCGCCCTGAACTTCGCGTTCTGACCCGCACCCCGACTCCCGAAAGGCGGAAGCCATGGCCTCCCCCGGACGCACCCGCACCGCGGGCCTCTTCGACATCCGCACCATCATCGGCGGCCTGCTCGGCGTGTACGGCGTCCTGCTGACGCTGATGGGCCTCTTCGGCGACGCCGAGGAGGAGAAGACCGGCGGCATCAACGCCAACCTCTGGGCGGGCCTGGTGCTGCTCGTGGTGGGCGTCGCGTTCGTCGCCTGGGCCCGGCTGCGCCCCGTGCAGGTGCCGGCCGACGCCGGCGCCGACGACGCCTGAGCCACGGACTCCGGGGCCGTCCGAAGGCCCCAGGCAAGCCTTCCCTTGCTGCGTTTCCGCAGGTCAGGGCAGCCTTCGCTGCGTGATGTGTTCCACATCACAGACCCTCCCCCGAGGCCTGGGCTGGGGGTCGGACGCGGGGAAGCATGGGTGATGGAGCGGCGGATCGATTCGGGCATCCGCCCCCTACCCGTCAGGAGCTGATCATGGCCACCACCCAGATCTCCGACCCGGCCGCCTCGACGGCCGCCCGCCACGACGCCTCGGCCGAGCACCGCCTCGACCTGAGCGCCTGGGGGGCCGAGGCGGTCGGCACGTTCGTCCTCGTCCTCGGCGGCGTCGGCGCCGCCGTCCTCGCCGGCGACACGATCGGCGTCGTCGGCGTCGCCCTCGTCTTCGGTCTCGTCGTCACCGCCATGGGCTCGGCCGTCGGCCACCTCTCCGGCGGCCACTTCAACCCGGCCGTCACCGTCGGCATGGCCTTCGCCGGACGCCTGCCCGCCGCCCAGGTCGTCCCCTACCTGATCGCCCAGCTCGCGGGCGGCACCCTCGGCGCGGCCGTCCTCTACGAGATCGCCTCGGGTCGACCGGCCGGCGCCACGGGCGCGGGCTTCGCGACGAACGGCTACGGCGCGCAGTCGCCGGGCGGCTTCAGCCTGACTAGCGCGTTCCTCGCCGAGGCCGTGCTCACCGGCGTGTTCGTGCTCGTGATCGCGCTGGTCACCGCCTCCGACCACCCGACGGCGCTGACCCCGCTCGTCATCGGCCTCACCCTCACCTCGCTGATCCTGGTGGCCGCGCCGGTCACGAACGCCTCGCTCAACCCGGTGCGCTCGCTCGCGCCGGCCTGGTTCGTGCCGTCGTCCCTGCACGAGCAGTGGGTGTTCGTCCTCGCGCCGCTGCTCGGCGGCGCCGTGGCGGGCCTGATCGCCCGCAGCTGGCGCACCGCGACCGCCTGAGCGCGGCACCTCTCGAGACACGCGGCCGGCCCCCTTCGTGGGGGCCGGCCGCGTCGCCGTCCGTGCGGCGGCTCAGCGCAGCGTCGGCAGCGTCAGGCTGGACGGCGTGCGGCCGCCGCTGTGCACCGTGATCACGCCGAGCTGCCCCAGCAGGCCCGGCAGCGGCGAGAGCAGGTGCGGGGTGTCGAACGCCTGCACCGCAAGGCGCAGCCGGTGGCCGGGGGCGATGCGCGCCGCGGTCGGGAAGACCTCGACGTCGACCGGCGCGATCCGCCCTGCGGCGAGCGGCTGGCGCGACTCCCGGGTGAAGGGGTGGAACGGCTGGATCAGCCGGCCGTCGAGGTAGCGCGAGCGGGCCCGGTCGAGCTGGCGCAGGGAGATGACCTGCCAGCCGCCGGTGAGCCGCGAGACGGTGCCGTCGGGGGCGACGTCCTCGACGGCCACCGAGAGCAGACCGTCGCCGGTGGTGCTCGAGACGTAGAGCCGGGCCCCGATCGGCCCCTGCACCGACAGCCCGCGCCGCAGCGGGGCGGTCTCGAACGTCAGGCCGGCCAGGTCGTTGAGCCGGTTGTCGGTCAGGCACGGGTTCGGCACCGGGAAGGCGTTCGGGACGCCGGCCGTCCACTGGTTCGTCGAGCGGCTGCACAGTCCGGCCAGCGGCACCGGCGGCAACGCCGACGCGCCAGGCTGCGCCGAGGCCGCGTTGCCCGTCAGGCCGCCGGCCCGGACCACCGGTGTGGAGGCGCCGGAGAGCAGCAGCCGGGTGGCGCGCTGCCGGCCGTCGACCCACCGCTGGCCGGTGCGCCAGACGCCGCTGCCCTGCTCGTAGTAGGTGAGCGGCGGGATGTCGGCGTCCAGGGAGGGGTCCGGCAGTCCCTTGACGTAGTGGTCGAACCAGCGCAGCTGGAGCTCCTGGAGGCTGCCGTGGCCGGCCTGCTCGAGTCCGGCGCCCGAGGAGCCCTGCAGGTGGTCCCACGGCCCGATGACCATCTTCACCGGGACGCCCTGCTGCTGGAGGCGCTCGAAGAGCAGCGGCGTGCCGCGCTGGAAGAGGTCGTACTCGCCGCTGACCAGGAAGGTCGGCACCTGCACCCGGTCGACGACGTTCAGCGGGCTGCGCTCGGCGTAGAACGGGCCGTCGTAGGCTGGCTCGCCGTCGAGGAGCGCCTTCGGGATGAGCGGTCCCGTGAACGTCGCCAGGCCCACCAGATGGTCGAAGAAGGCCTTGAACCCGGACGCGGGGTCGGTGGCGGTGACAGCCGGCGGCGTGATGCCGGCGCCGGTGACCAGGCCGAGCCAGAGCGGGATGAAGGCCGCGTCGATCTGCCCGCCGCTGGCCACGACGTCGCGGTAGACGTCGCCGCCCGGCACCTGCGGGAAGATCGCCTTGAGCCCGGGCGGCCGGCCGGCGGCCGCGAAGACCTGGCTGATGCCCATGTAGGACGGGCCGGTCATCGCCGTGCGGCCGTCGCTCCACGGCTGGCGGTGCGCCCACGCCATGATCTCGGTGGCGTCGCGGTTCTCGCGGGCGCTGAACGCGCCCCAGGAGCCCTCGCTGCTGCCGGTGCCGCGCGCGTCGACGGTCAGCTGCGCGTAGCCCCGCTTGACCAGGTAGCTGCCGTCGCCGCCGCCGAGCGGCGAGGACGCCAGCACGGTCTTGTTGTAGGCGGTGATCGTGACGACCACGGGCACCCGGCTGGGGATCGCGGTGCCGTCGGCGCCGGCCGGCAGGGTGAGGTCGCCGCGCAGGATCGTCCCGTCGGACATCGGGATCGCGAGGTCGCGGCGGGTGACGGTGCCCGGGTACTGCTCGGCCCGCGGCGTCCAGCCGTCCCGGCGCGCGACGCTCGCGACGCTCGCGACGGGCGCGCGGGACGCGGTGGCGGTGCTGGCGACGACGGCGACCGGTGCCGCGGTGGCGGCGGGGGTGGCGGCCAGGCCGGCCGTGATCGCGGCGAGGACGGCGAGACCCGCGAGGGACGGCCGCGGGGAGCGGGAGCGCGACATGGGGACCTCCTGGTGGCGCGGACCTGCCGAGGCTACGTGTCGACGGTCACGCCGTGGAAGGCGTCCGGCATGCGACGAGGGCCGCCGTCCGGGTGGACGGCGGCCCTCGTCGGGGTGCTGCGCGGCAGCGATCGGCTCAGAGGTCGAAGAGCGAGCCGCCCTTGTTGACGTCGACGTCGGTGCGCGGCTGGTGGGCCTCGCCGCTGCTCGGCTTCGGCGCCGGCTTCGACTCCTCCGCCTCGGCCGCCGGGGTCTCGACCTGCTCGGTCTCCGGCTCGACCTCGGCCGCAGCCTCGGGCTCGGGCGCCGAGGTCTCGACAGGCTCGACCACCGACGCGGCCTCGACCACGGCCGGAGCCGCGATGTCGAACAGCGAGCCGCCGCTGAGGTCGACGGCCGGCTTCGGCGCCTCGGCCTTCGGGGTCTCGGCCACCGGCTCGGCCTCGGCTGCCGGGGTCTCGGCAGGCTCGACCACCGACTCGGCCTTGGCAGGCTCGGCCGAGGCGACGACGTCGAAGAGCGACCCGCCCGAGCCGAGGTCGGCCGCGGGCTTCGCCGGCGCCTCGGCAGGCTGGCCCTCGGCCTTCGGAGCCGGCTCTGCCGCCGGGGCCTTCGCCTCAGCCGGGGTGTCGAAGAGCGACCCGCTGGAGCCGAGGTCGGCCTTCTTCTCCGCCGCGGGCGCGGGGGTGTCGAAGAGCGAGCCGCCTGCCGGCTTCTCGGGGGTCGTCGCCTCGGGCTCGGGAGCGGCGTCGAACAGCGAGCCGCCTGAGGACGCCGGCTTCTTCGGCGCGGGCTCGTCCAGCAGGGCGTCGGGCGAGCCGAACAGCGACGAGCCGTTCGAGTCAGACCCGTTCGAGCCCGAGCCATTCGAGCCGGAGTCGCCGAACAGCGACGAGCCCCCCGACCCGTTCGAGCCGCCGCCGGTGGAGGCCGGGGCAGGCGTCTCGGGTGCGGCCGGCGCCTCCGGCTCGGCGACCAGGGTGGCGGTGCCGCCGCCCGTCGCGGGGGCGGGCTCGGAGCCGCCGGCCGCCTTCGCGACCGGCGCGGCCGCGCCGCCGCCGGCGGTGACGGGAGCGCCCTCGCCCGGCTTCAGCTTCGTGGCCTGCTCGCCCTTGACCGAGGCCAGCAGCATCTGCGCGACGTCGAGCACCTCGACCTCCTCGCGCGCCTCGCCGCGGCTCTGCTTCATCGTCAGGCCGTCGGAGATCATGACGCGGCAGAAGGGGCATCCGACGGCGATCTGGTCGGCGTTCGACTCCACGAGCTCGTCGGTGCGGTTCATGTTGATCCGCGAGCCGAGGTTCTCCTCCATCCACATGCGCGCGCCACCGGCGCCGCAGCAGAAGGAGCGCTCCTTGCTGCGCTCGACCTCGACGAACTCCGCACCCGGCAGCACCTGCAGCAGCTCGCGCGGCGGCGTGTAGACGCCGTTGTGGCGGCCGACGTAGCAGGGGTCGTGGTAGGTGATGGAGCGCTTGTGGGCGCCCGCGCCGGTCTGCACCGGCGTCAACTTGCCCTCGCGGACGAGGCGGTTGAGCAGCTGCGTGTGGTGCACGACCTCGAGCTCGATGCCGAGGTCCTTGTACTCGTTGCGCAGGGTGTTGAAGCAGTGGGCGCAGGTCGAGACGACCTTCTTGACCTTGTACTCCTTCAGCGTCTCGACGTTCTGCTGCGCGAGGCCCTGGAAGAGGAACTCGTTGCCGGCGCGGCGGGCGGAGTCGCCGGTGCAGGTCTCGCCGTTGCCGAGCACGCCGAAGGTGACGCCGGCCATGTCGAGCAGCTCGGCGACGGCCCGCGTCGTCTTCTTCGCACGGTCCTCGTAGGCTCCGGCGCAGCCGACCCAGAACAGCCACTCGACCTCGTCGAGGGACTCGATGTCCTCGCCGACGACCTTGACGTCGAAGGGCAGGTCCTTGGCCCAGTCGAGGCGGTCGTTGGGCGACATGCCCCACGGGTTGCCCTTCGACTCCATCCGCTTGAACAGGCCGTTGAGCTCGGCCGGGAAGTTCGACTCGACGAGCACCTGGTAGCGGCGCATGTCGACGATGTGGTCGACGTGCTCGATGTCGACGGGGCACTGCTGCACGCAGGCGCCGCACGAGGTGCACGACCACAGGACGTCGGAGTCGATGACCGCCGAGGCGTCGTCGGGCATGTAGAACCAGCTGTCACCGGTGTCGCCGACCAGCGGGCGCTCGCCCTCGCGCTGGAGCTCCTCGGGGAGCGCGTCGCGCTGGTCCTCGGGGGTCTGCAGGTAGGGCGCCTTGGCGTAGGCGGCCTCGCGCAGGCCCATGACGAGCAGCTTGGGCGAGAGCGGCTTCTCGGTGTTCCAGGCGGGGCACTGCGACTGGCAGCGGCCGCACTCGGTGCAGGTGGTGAAGTCGAGGATGCCCTTCCACGAGAAGTCCTCGATCGCGCCGACGCCGAGCTTGGAGTCCTCGTCGAGGTCGTCGACGTCGTCGAGGGTGATCGCCTTGCCGCCGGAGGTCAGCGGCTTCGCGGCGCCCAGCGCGGTGCTGCCGTCGGCCTCGCGCTTGAACCAGATGTTCGGCCACGCGGTGAAGCGGTGCCAGGCGATGCCCATCGTCAGGTTCGAGGAGATGACGATCAGCCAGATCATCGCCAGCAGGATCTTGAAGGTCGCGATCGCGAAGATCAGGTTCTCCAGCGAGCCGATCGAGTCGGCGCCGGTGGGGTACCCGAAGATCTGCGCGGTGTAGGAGCTCAGCGGGAAGTGGAAGCGCGTGTACTTCTCCGCGTGCTCGCCGTGGGCCAGGCCGAGGTTGTACTCCGCGCCGCGGATGAACAGGATCGCCGCGCCCTCGAGCAGGGCCATCGCCTCGACGAAGTAGGCCATCCACTGCCGCGAGCCGTAGAAGCGGCTCTGGCGGCCCTGCGAGCGCGGGTGGTTCAGCTGCCGGTAGACGATCAGGAAGACGATGCCGATGGTGCTGAGCAGGCCGATGAACTCGCAGACCCACTCGAACACGAACCAGTGGCCGATGATCGGCAGCGCGAACTCGGGGTCGAAGAGCTGGAAGTAGCCGGTGAAGACCGCCGAGGAGAGGATCAGGAACGCCAGGTAGACGAACCAGTGCATGACGCCGACCCACCGCCACTGGAACATGCGGGTGTGGAGGAACGTCTCCTTGACCATGGTGACGCTGCGGCCGACCGGGTTGGCGGTGCGGTTCGTCGCGGGCTGTCCGATGCGGATGACGCCGAGCATCTTCCGCACGGCCTGCGTCGTCAGCACCACCGCGACGGCGGTCACGGCCAGTGACACGATGATGGCAAAGATCTGCATGCCGGGGTGCGCTCCTCGTCGGTCGGCGGCTCCCCGGGCCGAACGGCCGGGGAGCAGGGTGTGAGCCTAGTGATCCGGGGCCGGGGGTGGCAGGCCCGTCCGCGGGACGAGGGTGATCCTACTAGCAGGTAACTTGCCGGTCAGGCGGATGTGCCGTTCCCCACCCCGGCGGGCGGGTGCCGCCGGAGTGGGGTCGGGACGTGCGGTGACGCGCCGTCAGAGGTCGGCGCGGTAGCCGTCGGCCAGCAGCGAGCCGAGCGACGGGCGCGAGGGCGTCCAGCCGAGCTCGGAGCCGCGGCTGCCGGCGACCTGCTGGTCGAGCAGCAGGGCCTCGGCGAAGGCGGCGCCGAAGCGGCTCTCCGCCTCCTCGCGGGAGCCGGGGACGACGGGGCCCAGGGCCTCGCCGAGGGAGCGGACCGTCGGGTTCTCCGTCGTCGCGCCGAGGTAGGCGCCGCGACCCTGCTCGAGGACGAGCAGGTAGAGGTCGGCGAGGTCGTCGGTGTGCACGGTGGTCCAGTGCTGCGAGCCGTCCCCGACCAGGACGCGGGCACCCGAGTCGTCCTGCGGCGCGTCCACGAGGGTCAGGACCGGGATGCCGGCGCCGTGGCCGTAGACGATGCCGGGCCGGACGACGCTGGTGCGCAGGTCGGCGTCCAGCACCCGCTGCTCCCCGGCCAGCCGCCAGGACGTGATGGTCGGCGGGCTCTGCGGGGAGTCCTCGGTGAGGGCCTCGCCGGAGCCGTGCGTCCAGATGCCGCCGGTGTGGACGAACGGCTTCTCGGTTCCGGCGAACGCGGTGAGCGCGGCGTCGATGACGGAGTCGTTGAGGGCGGCGTCCCCGGCGTCCCCGCCGGCGGCGGTGTGGATCGCGCCGTCGACCTCGCGCAGCCGCTCGGTGAGCCAGGCGGTGTCGAGGAGATCGCCCTCGAGCGCGGTGGCGCCCGCCTCGGCGACCCGTGCGGCGGAGTCGGCGCTGCGCACGACGGCGACGACCTCGTGGTCGGCGGCGCGCAGGCGGCGCAGGACGGCGTTCCCGATGAGGCCGGTGCCTCCAGTCAGCAGGATCTTCATGCCAGGGGAACGGGGGCGGGCGGCGGCGGCTTCCCCGTCGTGCCACCCGGCCGGGTGGGCCCGCGCGCGGCTCAGGAGAGCGTCCGCTCCTCGCGCACCGGGACGAGCGGCACCGCCACCAGTGGGAACAGGGCGGCCACGGCGAAGGTGGCCGCGTAGCCGACGCCCTCGACGGCGAGGCCGGCCAGCGGCGGCACGCACGAGGCGGCCAGGAACTGCGCGGTGTTCTGGACGCCCAGCGCCCGGCCCGACCAGCCGGCGCCGGCGCGCTCGGCCACCGCGGTGAAGGCCAGGCCGTTGTCGGCCACGGTGACCACGGTCGCGACCACCACGAGCGGCACCGCGACAGCGGCGTCGAGGCCGGCGGCCAGGCCGAGCAGCGCCATCGTCAGCGCGGCCGCGATCGAGACCCAGCGCAGCGGACGCAGCCGGCTCGCGACCACGTCGCTGAGCTGGCCCGCGGCGATGCGTCCGAGGGCGCCGGCCACCTGCGCTGCGCCCACCAGGGCGCCGGCGGCTCCGGGCGACCAGTCGCGCTCCTGGACCAGCCAGACCAGCGCGAACGTCCAGACCAGGAACTGAGGCACGACGAGCAGCACCGAGACGCCGTGCACGCGGGCCAGGAAGCCGTCGGCGCGATAGGGGTTCACGCCCTCCGCGTGGGCGCCGGGGGTGCGCGGCGGATCGAGGACGGTCGCGGCCACCAGCACCGTGGCGGCCGCGGCGGCGACGGCGGGGATCAGCAGGGCGGCGCGGAGCCCGGCGTCCTGCGCGGTGGCGGCGATGGACACCGCGGCGACGCCGACGCCGACCGGCTGGGCCATCTGCCGGATGCCCATCGCGAGACCGCGGCGGTGCGGCGGGAACCAGCCGACGACGACGCGGCCGCTGGCCGAGGAGGTGCTCGCGGCCGCCGCGCCCGCGACCGCCAGGGCCGCCCCGAGGAGCACCGGGCTGCCGTCGGCCGCAAGAAGAGCGAGTCCGCCGGCCACCGCGGTGGCGCCGAGGCCGGCGAGCAGCACGAGCCGCTCGCCGGCGCGGTCGGCGAGGGCGCCCCACGCGACCAGCGCCAGCATGACGCCGACCGTCGGGGCTGCGGCCACCGCGCCGGCCTGCGCGAGGCTCAGACCGAGGCGGTCGTGGAGCGTGGGGATGAGGAACGCGGGGCCGTGGATCGTGATCGCGGCCGCCGCCTGCGCGAGGGTCGAGGCGGCGAGGATCGACCAGCGTCGCGCCGCCGACGCCTCCACCGGCGGCGTCGCGCGCGCTCTGACCTCGGTGCCTCCCGTCCCCATCCCGCCAGTACACGCCCCGGACGCCCCGGGCCGACCCTCGATCTCGGTCCGCGACCTGTGGAACGGCGCACATCCGGCGTCCCGGGTCGGCTGGACCGGTATGCCCGTTCTCCTGCCGGCGCGCCCGCGGATCCCTAGGCTGCGGCGGACACACCATGGGGGGACGCATGCGCAGGATCTCGACGACGCTGGCCACGATCGCGGTGGCCTCGGCCGTCGCCGTGCTCGGACCCGCCGGCACGGCCTCCGCGGGACAGGGCTGCATCACGCCCGCCGAGTACGCGAAGGTGAAGAGGGGCATGACCAAGGCCCAGGTGCAGCGCGTCGTCGGCAGCAACGGCGTGCAGGACTGGAGCCGGCGCACCGGCGGGCACACCTACGAGGAGCGCTTCTACTCCGCGTGCCGCGGGCTCGGCGGCGCCGTGATGACGTTCCGCGACGGCCGGCTCAACCTGAAGAAGGCCGCCTGGTGATCCGGGCCTGACCGGCTCCGCCCCACCGGCCTCCCGCGGGCGCGGTCGTCCACAGGCGGTGCGGCGACCGATGCGCTGACCCCACTGGGCTCGGTAGCGTCGCGACACACCCTGCGTGCGCCGATCTCGGGAGGTCCACCCGTGCGCTGCCCCTCACTCGCCCTGCCCGCGTCCCTGCTGACCCTCGCGCTGCTCGCCGGATGCTCGGCCGACGCCGAGCCCGCCGCCGGGCCCCCCGGCTCGCCCCCGACCGGCTCGGCCGCCCCCTCCGCGTCCGGTTCGCCCGCTCCGACGCCTGACGCCTCTGCGTCGGCGCCGGCGACGACCTCCGCCGCCTCCGCGAGTCCGGTGCCCACCGAGGCGCCGGCGGGGGAGAGTGCCGAGGCGTTCATCCGGCGGTGGTTGGCGCTCGAGTTCCAGATGGGCGTGACTGGCGGGACGGAAGCGTTTCTTCGTGTAAGCCGTGGCTGCGTGTCATGCGAGCGCACTGCTGCCGCTATTCGCGGGTTCTATCGACGTGGTGGCTACGTGCGGGGTGGACGAGGCGAAATCGAGCGGCTCAAGCGACTGCCGAGCAAAGAGGGATACGTGGTCCTCTTGGCGGACCTTTCGTACGAGCCGACCGTCTATCGAAAATCCAGTGGCAGTTCCGAGAGTCGGCTGAGGGGTGGGCCGACGACTCGGAAGCTGACCCTCGACCGTGAAGACGGTGAGTGGAACATGTTCGAGTTCACCAACTACCGCACGCGGCTGCCGTGAGCCGGTGCATCGGGCTAGCCAGTTGCAGTCTGGCTCTCGTACTCCTGCTTGCCTCTCCCGCGGTCGCTGATATCGGTAGTGATCTCGGTGGCGTGTACGGACAGACAGAACTCCCACCTGCAGCCGACGGCGCCGACAGTCCAGTCCGATCGACGAGCGGGCCGTCGAGCGTCACCTACAAGGTCGTCGTCCAGTGCCGCGTGGAGGCGGGCGGCGTGTGCGCGGTGCCGCTGGAGTGCATCTCCCCGCCGGGCTCCCTGCGGGCGGTGGTGTTCGCCATCCCGCGCGGCGGGCGCTACCCCGAGGACGCGACGGCGGTCGGGGAGCAGTGCCTCGCCGACGACGCCGTCCCGGCGGCGCAGCCCGTGCTGACGCGGGGTCGGATCGTGCGGGAGTTCCAGCGACTGGCCTGGCCGGCGTCGCGGCTCCTCACCCAGCCGCCTGACGGCACGACGCTGGTGAACCTGCCGACGATCCTGCGCACGACCAACACCGGGGCGTCGCGGAGGGTGGTCACGCTGCTCGGCCAGCAGGTGACGATCGAGGCTCGGCCCGACCGCTACGTCTGGCAGCACGGCGACGGCACCTCGCAGACCACGACGAGTCCTGGGCACCCCTACCCTCGGGCCGGCTACCGCGACGTCACCCACACCTACGCCCGCGCCGCACGGGGAGTGCGGCTGAGCGTCGACACGGTCTACGTCGGGCGGTACCGGGTCGGGAACGGCGCCTGGGTGCCGATCGACCAGCCGCGCACGATCGCCGGGCCGCCGACGGTGCTGCAGGTGCGCACCGCAACGCCGCACCTCACGGGCGGCGACCGGCGCTGAGGTCAGGCGTCCGGTCGTGGCGAGTCGAGGATCAGGGTGATCGGTCCGTCGTTGACCGACTCGACCGCCATGTCGGCGCCGAAGACCCCCGTGGTGACGGTGGTGCCGAGAGCGCGCAGCTCCGCGCAGAACGCCTCGTAGAGCGGCTCGCTCACCGGCCCCGGCGCGGCGGCTCCCCAGCTGGGCCGACGCCCCTTGCGGGCGTCGCCGTAGAGCGTGAACTGGCTGACCACCAGCACGGGCGCGTCGAGCTCGGCGACGCTGCGCTCGTCGCGCAGGATGCGCAGGTCGCGCACCTTGCGAGCCAGCCATGCGACGTCGGCCGGACCGTCGTCATGGGTGATGCCGAGGTAGACGAGCAGGCCGGGGCCCTCGGTGGCGCCGACGACGACGTCGTCGACGCGCACCGAGGCCCGCAGCGTCCGCTGCACGACGGCGCGCACGGGCTCAGCCCTACAGCGCGGAGATCGCCTCGTGGATCGACAGCGTGCGCTGCGCCGACTCGACGTGGAGGTTCTCGACCATGCGGCCGTTGTAGGTGACGACGCCGCTGCCGGCGCCCTCCTCCCATGCCGCGAGGATGCCGCGGGCGTCCTCGACGGCCTGCTCCGACGGTGCGAAGGCGGCGTTGGCGCCCTCGACCTGGCCGGGGTGGATCAGCGTCTTGCCGTCGAAGCCCATCTGCCGGCCCTGCTCGCACTCGGCGAGGAAGCCCTCGACGTTCTTCACGTCGTTGTAGACGCCGTCGAGGATCGCGATGCCGGCCGCGCGGGCCGCGAGCAGCGCTGTGTGCAGGCTCGGCAGGATCGGCGCGCGGCCCGGCACGTGCTCGGCGTAGAGCTCCTTGACCAGGTCGTTGGTGCCCATGACCAGCGCCGAGAGCCGCTGCGAGGCCCGGGCGATCGCCAGGGCGTCGAGGATCGCGACGGGGGTCTCGACCATCGCCCACAGCGTCGTGTGGTCGGGGGCGCCGGCCTTCTCCAGGGCGTCGACGAGCTGGGCCACCTCGGCCGCGCTGTTGACCTTCGGGACGACGACCGCGTGCGGGCCGGCCTGGGCCGCGGCGCGGAGGTCGTCGTCGTGCCACTGGGTGCCGAGGCCGTTGACGCGGATCGTCAGGGTGCGGCGGCCGTACTCGCCGGACGCGGCGGCCGCGGCGGCGGCCTCGCGGGCGGCGGGCTTGGCGTCGGGGGCGACGGCGTCCTCGAGGTCGAGGATGACGGCGTCGATCGGCAGCGTCTTCGCCTTCTCCAGCGCCTTCGCGTTGGAGCTCGGCATGTAGAGGACCGAGCGGAGCGGGGTGAACTCCGGGGTGGAGGCGCTCATCAGGCGTCCACCTCGATCGCGTCGTAGGCGGCCTTGAGCTCGGGGTCGATCGCGGCGAGGCGCTCGGCCAGCTCGACCATGACGAGGCACTGCTTGAGCGAGGCGTCGTCCTCCATCTTGCCGTCGAGCATCACCGCGCCGGTGCCGTCGCCCATGGCGGCGACCACGCGACGGGCGTGCTTGATGTCCTCGACGCTGGGGGAGAACACGCGGTTGGCGATCGCGATCTGCTTGGGGTGCAGGCTCCAGGTGCCGACGCAGCCGAGGAGGAAGGCGTTGCGGAACTGGTCCTCGCAGGCCACCACGTCGGCGATGTCGCCGAACGGGCCGTAGTACGGGTAGATGCCGTGCATGGCGCAGGCGTCGACCATGCGGGCGATCGTGTAGTGCCAGAGGTCCTGCTGGTACGTGGTGCGCGGGGCGGCGATGTCGTCGGCGCTGCTGGACGCGGGGTCCTGCCGCACGAGGTAGCCGGGGTGGCCGCCGCCGACGCGGGTGGTCTTCATCCGGCGGTCGGCCGCGAGGTCGGCGGGGCCGAGGGAGAGGCCCTGCATGCGCGGGGAGGCCGCGCAGATCTCCTCGATGTTGGCCACGCCGCGCGCGGTCTCGAGGATCGCGTGGATCAGGATCGGCCGCTGGAGACCGGCCTTCGCCTCGAGCTGCGCGAGCAGGCGGTCGACGTAGGCGATGTCCTCGGCGCCCTGCACCTTCGGCACCATGACGACGTCGAGCTTGTCGCCGATCGCCGGCACCAGGGTGGTGAGGTCGTCGAGCACCCAGGGGCTGTCGAGGGAGTTGATCCGGGTCCACAGCTGGGTGGGGCCGAAGTCGGTCTCGCGGGCGATGCGCACCAGGCCCTCGCGCGCCGCGACCTTGTTGTCGGCCTTGATGGCGTCCTCGAGGTTGCCGAGCAGGACGTCGACCGTGCCGACCATGGCCGGGATCTTGGCGGCCATCTTCTCGTTGCTGGGGTCGAAGAAGTGGATCGCGCGGCTCGGGCGGGCCGGGATCTCGCGCAGCGGCTCGGGCGCGCCCACGGCGAGGGGCCGGAAGAAGTCCTTGCTGGTTCGCATGGGGCGCACCCTAGTGGCGGCCTCCGACGGCGGCGTATGACGCAGTCGACAGGTCCGGTGGGCGGACGCTCAGACCCGACGTCCGAACAGTCGACGCCAGCCGCGGCGCGGAGCCGGCGGCGGCGCGTCGGCGAGCGCCCGGCGGCGGATCTCCGCGCGACGCTCGCGCCAGGCGTCCAGGGTGGCCTCGACGTCGCGCGGCATGGTGATCAGCGGCGGGCCGTCGACGGGCGTGTAGCGGGCGCGGATGACTCGGGCGTTGAACTCCTCGATCTCGCGGCGCGCCTCGCTCTCGGCGCTGTAGGTGGCGAGCAGGTCGTCGAGCTCGGCGTCGTCCTTGCGCAGCTGCAGCGCCGGCGGCAGGACGCCGGTGATCTGCTCGCGCTCGACGAGCCGCCGCAGCCACCAGTCGGGGTCGTCGCGTCCGTCGAGGTCCGGCAGGGGCTTGCCGGCGCCAGGCAGGTCGTCGAAGTCGCCGCGGGCCATCGCGATGCGGATCTGCTGGTCGACCCAGGTGTGCTGCTGCTCGATCCGCGCCCGCGCGGCGTCCCGCTCCTCAGGGGTGCGGCGCGCGCCCGGCGGCTGGGTCATGCTCCGAGGCTACGACCGCGGCTCAACGGGCGTCCCCGCCCCAGCGGCCGCGGTGCAGGACCTCCTCGAGCGGACGCCGGCGGCGTCGGGCGGGCGATCCGGCGCTGCCGGTCGCGCCCGGGACGTCGTCGGGCAGCCGGTGGCCGAGGGTGATCGCGCCGATCGGCTCGTGGTCGTCGGGGATGCCGAACGCGGCGCGCACGGCCTCGACCCGGGCGGGCGGCACGCCGAAGAAGCAGGCGCCGAGCCCCTCGTCGACGGCCGTCAGCAGGATCAGCAGGCTCGCCATCGCGGTGTCGAGGTCCCAGTACGGCTTGGCCCAGCGCTCCTCGGCGCGGTCGGTCCAGCCCTTGTCGGGCTCGGCGTAGCGCTCGACGTACGCCGCGCGACTGCTGCACGGGAGGATCACGACCGGCGCCGTCATCAGCCCGGCGAGCCAGCGGCCGGGGGCGTCGACGTCGTCGCTGGTGGCGCGCCAGTACCTCTCGACGTCGTCGGGCCGGTCGAGCACCAGGAAGCCCCAGCCCTGGCTGAAGCCCGCGCTGGGAGCATGGGTGGCATGACGGATCGCGCGCTCCACCACCGCGGGGTCGACCGGCGTGGGGGCGTAGCGGCGGACCATGCGGCGGCGCCGGACGACGTCAGCGAACTCCACGGGGGCCACTGTGGCTGACGTCCGGCTGCGGGTCGAGGCGGCCCCCGGCGCGCCCGGTGCGGACCCGGTGCTGACGCTCGCGTTCGCGGTGCTCGCCGCCGCGAAGGCCGCGCGGCTCGCGGGCGGCACCGCGCGCGCCGTGGAGGTCACGCTCGACCACGTCGTCCTCGCGCTGGCGGTGCCGGACGACGTGCTGGCCGGCGTCGTCGCGCAGCTGACCGCGCAGGTGGCGACCCGGGCCGAGCGCGACGGCACCGCGGCCGTCGTGACGACGCTGGGCTGAGGGTCAGGACGCGTCGGCCTCGGCGGCCTGCTTGAGGGTGACGAGGGTCTGCTCGATGCCCGCCTGTGTCTTCCTCGCGAACAGCGCGCGGACGACCTGGCGGGCGCCGATCGGGTAGCCGGAGACGTCCCAGGTCTCGGTGACCCTGGTGCCGCCGTCCGCGGTCGGCTCGAGCTGGTAGCGCCAGCGCTGCGGCGCGAAGTGCTTCCAGGCGATCAGCCGGTCCTGCTCGAACTCCACGACCGTGTTGGGGGTCGTGTACTTCGCGCCCTGCTTCATCCTCATCGAGAACTGCGAGCCGAGCTCGAGCCGGTCGGGCGCCTGGGCGACGCCGAGGACGGTGCCCGAGCCGTCGATGCGCGGGTGCTGGCGCGCGTCGCTCAGGATCGCGAACACGGTCGCGGGGGGTGCGGCGATGGTCGTCGAGGCGCTCACGGGGGTGCTCATGGACCCGAGGCTAGAAGACGACCGGTCGCCCCGGCGCCGCCCGATCGGCACCCGATGGCGGACCGTCGGCGGCGGGCGCTACCGTGGTCGCACTGTGTCCCGCATCACAGGCGCGCCACCCCTGCGCCGGCGGAGCGGGACGACGACGGCGTCCGCGCGGTGATCCCGTGACGGACCGAGCGTGGGGAGCACACCCGTGACGACACATCCCGACCCCGCGGCCCGCACCGCGGACGCGACGTTCGGCCCCGACCTCGTCGAGGTCTTCGGCCCGTCGCAGGCCGACGGCGGCCCCGATCTGGTGCAGCTGCTCACGCCCGAGGGCGAGCGCGTGCACCACCCCGACTTCGACGTCGACCTGACGCCCGAGGAGCTGCGCGGCCTCTACCGCGACATGGCCCTCGTCCGGCGACTCGACGTCGAGGCCACCGCGCTCCAGCGGCACGGCGAGCTCGGTCTCTGGGCTCAGCTGCTCGGCCAGGAGGCCGCCCAGATCGGCTGCGGACGCGCCCTCGCGCCGCAGGACTTCGTCTTCCCGACCTACCGCGAGCACGGCGTCGCCTGGTGCCGCGACGTCGACCCGCTGCACCTGCTCGGCCTCTTCCGCGGCGTCGACCACGGCGGCTGGGACCCCGCGGCGCACGGCTTCGGCCTCTACACGATCGTCATCGGCGCGCAGACGCTGCACGCCACCGGGTACGCCATGGGCCTGCAGCGCGACGGCGTCGTCGGCACCGGCGACGCCGCCCGCGACGCCGCCGTCATCGCGCACTTCGGCGACGGCGCGTCCAGCCAGGGCGACGTCAACGAGGCGTTCATCTTCGCGGCGTCCTACAACGCCCCGGTGGTGTTCTTCTGCCAGAACAACCAGTGGGCGATCTCCGAGCCGATCGAGCGGCAGACCCGCATCCCGCTGTTCCAGCGCGCGCTCGGGTTCGGCTTCCCGGGCATCCGGGTCGACGGCAACGACGTGCTCGCCACGCTCGCCGTCACGCGGGCCGCGCTGCAGCGGGCCCGCGAGGGGCAGGGGCCGACCCTGATCGAGGCGTACACGTACCGCATGGGCGCGCACACCACGACCGACGACCCCACCCGCTACCGGCTCTCCAGCGACGTCGAGCGGTGGAAGCTGAAGGACCCCATCGCCCGGCTCGAGGTGCACCTCAAGCGCAACGGCCTGGCCGACGCCGCCTTCTTCGACGACGTCGCGGCCGAGGCCGACGCGCTGGGCGCCCGGCTCCGTGCGGGCTGCACGGCGATGCCCGATCCCGATCCGCTCGCGATCTTCGAGCAGGTCTACGCCGAGGTGCCCGACGAGCTCGTCGCCCAGCGCGACGGCTACGCCGCCTACCTCGACTCCTTCGAGGAGGCCGGACGATGAGGCTCACCCTGGCCAAGGCGCTCAACGCCGGCCTGCGCCGCGCGCTCGAGGACGACCCCAAGGTGCTCCTCATGGGCGAGGACATCGGCCGGCTGGGCGGCGTCTTCCGCGTCACCGACGGCCTGCAGAAGGACTTCGGCGAGGACCGCGTCATCGACTCCCCGCTCGCGGAGTCGGGCATCGTCGGCACGGCGGTGGGGCTCGCGCTGCGCGGCTACCGGCCGGTGGTCGAGATCCAGTTCGACGGCTTCGTCTACCCCGCCTACGACCAGATCGTCAGCCAGGTCGCCAAGATGCGCTACCGCAGCCGCGGCCGCTCGCCGATGCCGATGGTCATCCGCATCCCGTTCGGCGGGGGCATCGGCGCGGTCGAGCACCACAGCGAGTCCCCCGAGGCGCAGTTCGCGCACACGCCGGGCCTCAAGGTCGTGGCCTGCTCGAACCCGGCGGACGCCTACTGGATGATCCAGCAGGCCATCGCCTCCGACGACCCCGTGGTCTTCCTCGAGCCCAAGCGGCAGTACCACGCCGACAAGGCCGAGGTCGACGAGGCGGCCACCCCGCCGCCGCTGTTCTCCTCCCGCGTGGTGCGCGCGGGCTCCGACGTCACGGTGCTGGCCTACGGGCCGACCGTGCGCACGGCGCTGCGGGCCGCCGAGGCCGCCGCGGGCGAGGGACGCTCGATGGAGGTCGTCGACCTGCGCACGCTGAGCCCGCTCGACCTGCCCCCGGTGCTGGAGTCGGTGCGACGCACCGGACGCGCCGTCGTCGTGCACGAGGCGCACGTCAACCTCGGCCTCGGCGCCGAGCTGGCCGCCCGCATCACCGAGGAGTGCTTCTTCTCGCTCGAGGCGCCGGTGCTGCGCGTCGGCGGGTTCGACACCCCGTACCCGGCCTCGCGGATCGAGGAGCACTTCCTGCCCGACCTCGACCGGCTGCTCGACGCCGTCGACCGCTCCCTGGCGTTCTGAGGAGACCCCCGCATGCCCGAGTACAAGCTGCCCGACGTCGGAGAGGGCCTCACCGAGGCCGAGATCGTGTTCTGGAAGGTCGCCGTCGGCGACACCGTGGCGATCAACGACGTGGTCGTCGAGATCGAGACCGCGAAGTCGCTCGTCGAGCTGCCCTCGCCGTACGCCGGCATCGTCGCAGCGCTGCTGGTGGCCGAGGGCGAGACCGTGCCCGTGGGCACGCCGATCATCGCGATCGGCGAGCCCGCCGAGGCGCCCACGGCCGTGTCGGCGCCCGCCGCGCCTGCGCCGCCGGTCGAGATCGACCTGTCGAACCCGGCGGCCACGGGCGGCGGGGAGGGCGAGTCGCTGGTCGGCCGCACCAAGGCCGAGGGCGGCGTCACCCGGCGTCCGCGTCGCGTGGCCACCGGGGCCGTCGCCGCGCAGGTCCAGACCCAGGCCGCGTTCATGCCCGGGGCCGCCGCCCCGCTCGTCGAGGCCGAGGACGCGCCGGCGCCGCCGCCCGTGCGCGCGGCCCCGTCACGGTCGGTGATCCGGGCGCTGGCCAAGCCGCCGGTGCGCCGCCTCGCTCGCGAGCTCGGCGTCGACCTGACCGCGCTCACGCCGTCGGGGCCCGGCGGCATCGTGACGCGGGCCGACGTCGAGGCCGCGGTCGGCGCGTCCGGGGATGCGGCCATGGCCGCGCCCGGCGGGCTGCTCCCGCGTCCCGCCGACGCCGCACGCGGGGTCGGGTCCCTGGTGGGGCCGCGCGACACCCGCGAGCCGGTCAAGGGCGTGCGCAAGGCGATGGCCGAGGCGATGGTGGCCTCGGCGTTCACCGCGCCGCACGTCACCGAGTGGATCACCGTCGACGCCACGGCCACCGTCGAGCTCGTCGAGCGGCTCCGGTCGCGCCGCGAGCTGCGCGACCTGCGCGTCACGCCGCTGCTGCTGCTGGCCCGTGCCGCCCTGGTGGCGCTGCGCCGCACGCCGATCCTCAACTCCACCTTCGACGCCGCCGCCGGCGAGGTCGTGGTGCACGGCGGCGTCAACCTCGGCATCGCCGCTGCGACGCCGCGCGGCCTCGTCGTCCCGAACGTGAAGGACGCCGACGCGCTGTCGCTGGTCGAGCTGGCCGCGGCGCTCGGCGAGCTCACGGAGACCGCGCGGGCCGGCCGCACCCCGCCCGCGGCGATGGCCGGCGGCACCTTCACGATCACCAACGTCGGGGTCTTCGGGGTCGACGCCGGCACGCCGATCATCAACCCCGGCGAGTCGGGCATCCTCTGCGTCGGGGCGATCCGCAAGCAGCCGTGGGTCGTCGACGACGAGATCGTCGTCCGGCACGTCACGACGCTGGCCCTCTCGTTCGACCACCGGCACGTCGACGGCGAGGCCGGCTCGCGGTTCCTGGCCGATGTCGCCGCCCTGGTCGAGGATCCCGCGCTGGCGGTGCTGTTCTGAGCGGCGGCGCCAGTTTCATCGGCTGACCGATGAAACTGGCGCTGGGACGATGAAGCTTCAGCGTGCAGGTGTCAGCTTCATCGGCTGACCGATGAAACTGGCCGGCCCGCGGCTCAGCGCGGGTCCCACCCGGCCGGCGAGCGCGGGTGCAGCATCGCGTCGGTGCCGCCGTCGACGGTGAGCACCGAGCCGACGACCAGCGAGGCGGCGGGGGAGAGCAGGAACGCGATGGCGGCCGCGACCTCGTCGGCGTGCCCGTCGCGGCCGATCGCGGACGGGTAGGCGGCGCCGAGCGGGCCGAGCACCGGGTCGGCCGCGAGGGCGTCGGTCATGGGCGTGGCGATCTTGCCGGGGGCCACGGCGTTGAGCCGGATGCCAGCGCCGGCCCAGCGCGGCGTGACGCCCTCGCGGCGCGCCCACCAGGCCAGCGCCGCCTTCGAGGCGGGGTAGACCTGCACGGCCTCGACGTCCGCGACGACGGCGCGGGCGGCGTCCTCGTCGCCGGCCAGGCAGGCCTCGGCGGCGGCGAGATGCCAGCCGGGCTGGCAGGTGACGGAGTTCGAGGCCAGCAGCACGACGGCGGCGTCGCCCGGGACGGCCAGCAGGTCGTGGAGCCCCTCGACGAGGGCGACCGCGGCGAAGAAGTTGACCGAGACGACGAGGCGGGCGTCGACGCCGGTGAGCCCGGCGATGCCGGCGCAGGGCACGACGCCGTGGAGTCCGGTGCCGGGATCGACCAGCGCGCGCACGCCGGCCAGCGCGGCGTCGCGTCCGGCGGGCGTCGACAGGTCCGCGAGCACGTCGGCGTCCCGCAGGTCGACGGTGACGACGCGATGGCCGTCGCCGCGCAGGCGGGCGGAGAGGGCGGCGCCGATGCCGGAGGCGGCGCCGGTGACGAGGTAGGTGCGGGGCTCCATCCGCGGAACTGTAACGTGTTCTAGTCCTGGGTGGCGGGCCCGTCGAGCGGTGCCGCGTACCGGCGGGCACGGTCGGCGGGGGAGCCCGGCCCGGCCACGAGCAGCCCGGCGAGCTCGTGGGCGAGCACCGCGCCGACCCGGCGGCAGAACGCCTCGGGCTCGCGGGCGGCGTCCGGCTCCTCGGCGACGATCCGGTCGACGATGCCGAGCGCGCGCAGGTCCTGCGCCCGCACCCGCTGGGCGCGGGCGAGCTCCGGGGCGTGGTCGGTGTCGCGGTGGACGATCGCCGACGCGCCCTCGGGCGGCAGCGGCGAGAGCCAGGCGTGCTCGGCGGCGACGACGCGGTCGGCCGGCAGGAGCGCGAGCGCGCCGCCGCCGTTGCCCTCGCCCAGCATCAGGCTCAGGGTCGGCGCCTCGAGGGTGACGAGGTCGGAGAGGCAGCGGGCGATCTCGCCGGCCAGGCCGCCGTTCTCGGCGTTCACCGAGAGCGCCGCGCCGCGGGTGTCGATGACGGTGAGCAGGGGCAGCCCCAGCTCGGAGGCGAGCCGCATGCCGCGACGCGCCTCGCGCAGGGCTCCCGGGCCGAGGGGGTGCTGGTCGCCCTGGCCCCGGCGGTCCTGGCCGAGCAGCACGCACGGGACGTCGCCGAAGCGCACGAGGGCGATCAGCAGGCCCGGCTCGGTCTCGCCCTGCCCGGTGCCGTTGAGCGGCACGACGTCGGTGGCGGCGTGCCGCAGCAGCCGTCGGACGCCGGGACGCTCGGGGTCGCGGGAGCGGGTCACCGACTCCCACGCGTCGACCTCGCGCCGCGGCTCGGGGGCGTCCGGGGCGGCCCCGGCGACGGCCCGCACGGCGTCGTGGTCGGGGAGCATGACCTGCAGCGCCCGGTGCAGGATCTCGCCGATCTCCCCGGGGGCGACGACGGCGTCGATGATGCCGCGCGCGTAGAGGTTCTCCGAGGTCTGGACGTCCTCCGGGAACTCCTCGCCGTACAGCGCCGCGTAGACCCGCGGGCCGAGGAAGCCCACGAGCGCGCCCGGCTCGGCGACCGTCACGTGGCCCAGCGAGCCCCAGCTGGCCATCACCCCGCCGGTCGTCGGGTTCCGCAGGTAGACGAGGTAGGGCAGCCCGGCGGCCTTGTGCGCCGCCACGGCCTGGGAGATCCGCACCATCTGCACGAAGGCGGGCGAGCCCTCCTGCATGCGGGTGCCCCCGCTGACCGGCGCCGCCACCAGCGGCAGCCCCTCGGCGGTGGCCCGTTCGATGGCGGCGACGAGGCGGTCGGCGGTGGCGCGTCCGATCGAGCCGGCGAGGAAGGCGAACTCGCCGACGAGCGCGGCGACCCGCCGTCCCCGCAGCCGGCCCTCGCCGGTGACGACCGCCTCGTCGACGCCGCTCCTCTCGCGGGCGGCGGCGAGGTCGGCGGCGTACGCCGCGCCGATCGGGCCGTAGCGGGGCGGGGCGTCCCACGGGGTCCAGGAGCCGGCGTCCAGCACGAGCTCGACCAGGTCGTGGGCGCCCAGGCGCCGGGGACGGTCCGCGGGAGGGGTCATGCGCCGAGCGTAGGGAGCCCGGACGCGACCAGCGCCGCCTCCTCCGCGGCGGTGAGACCGGTGGTGGCCACCGGGCGCCCCGCGGCCCGCTCCGCGCGCAGCCACGCGAGCGTGGCGGCCGCGGTGTCGGCGATCGGACGCAGGTCCAGCCCCGCTGCCACGGCGGGAGCGGGGTCGTGCGTCATCAGCGCGTCGCCGTCCGGTCGGGGGATCCACAGCGGCAGCGACCGCGGCCCCATCCACGGGACGACGTCTGCGGCCGCCAGCGCCGTGTCGGAGGCCGGGTGCCACGGCACGCGCTCGGGATCGACGCCCACCCCGCGCGCCACGCCGGCGAGCAGATCGCCCAGCGGCGTCCGCGGGCCGACGACGTCGAGCACGCCCGTCGTCCCGCGCTCGAGCGCCGCGACGACGAACGCCGCGAGATCGCCGACGTCGACGACCTGCACCCCAGCGGCGGGGTCGGGCACGACGACCGGCTCGTGCGGCTGCTCGACCACCCGCGCCAGCCGCTCGACCCAGTACGTGAGCCGGCCCGACGGATCGCCGGGTCCGCCGATCAGGCCGGGCCGCACCACCACGCTCCGCTCCCGGCGCTCCTGCGCCCGCTCGCAGGCGACCTTGAGGCCGCCGTACGCGAGCGGGTCGGCGGCCAGCAGCGTCCCGAGGTCGGTCGCGGGTCCCTCGTCGTCGCAGGCCGGCAGCAGCGAGCCGTCCGCGGCGTCGGCGTACACGCTGATCGTCGAGACCTGGACGCCGTGCGCGGCCCGCAGGGACGGCGCCTCGACCACGGCCCGCGCCCGGCTGGGGTGGGTGGTGGTGTCGACGACGGCGTCGACCGGGCCGTCGAACGGCCAGTCGGGCACGGCCTCGACCGCGCGGTCCCACGCCACGTGGCGCGCGCCCGCCGGCACGCGTCCCGAGCGGTTCGCGCAGACGACGTCGTGGCCACGGTCGACGGCCCGGGCCGCCACGGCCTCGGAGAGGAACGTCGAGCCGCCGAGGACGAGGAGTCGCATGGGCCCACCCCACCCGAGACGGGACCGGCGGGCAAGGGCGCCGGGCGATCAGACCAGGCGCGGGTCCCCGGGCACGACGTCGACGATCTCGACGTCGATCCGCAGCGGCGTGCCGAATCCGAGGTCCGGCCCGAGCAGCGCCGCCAGGGCCTCGGCGACGTCGTCGCGGACCCGGCCGACGACGGCGGCCAGGTCGGCGCCGAAGGCCACCACGAGCTCGAGGCGCAGCCCCGTGAGCAGCTCGTCCTCGATCTCGAGGTCGATCGCGTCGGGCACGTGGGTGGTCGAGCCGCTGAGCCGCTGGCGGACGGCGGCACGCAGCACGCGGCTCGACACCGTCATGGTGGAGTCCCGGTCGTCGACCGCGGCGCCGTCGAGACGGCTCAGCCGCACCGGCTCGGCGGGCAGCACCAGCAGGCGCACGCGGTCGCGGATGCGATCGCGCACCTCGCCCCACTGTTGCGGCGGCTCGGCCGACTCCGCCCGGACGAGGGCGGTGGCCTGCTCCAGCGGGTCGCCGGGCCGTGCGTCGGCGGCGCCGGAAGGGGGCGCGGACGGCGTCGTGCCCGGCGTCGTGCTCGGCGTCGTGTTCGGGTCGTCGGGCGTCAGCGCCATCGGGCCATCCTCTCCGCCAGGGTGCGTCGTCCTCGGTGGAGATGTCCGCGCACGCTCCCGACCGGGATCGAGAGGGCCTCGGCGATCTCCTCGTAGGACATGTCCTCAGTCTCGCGCAGCAGCCAGACCGCCCGCTGCGTCGGGGGGAGGGTCGCCAGCGCCTCCTGCAGCGCCGCGACCAGCTCGGCGTCGATCGTGGAGCGCAGCGGGTCGTCGTCGGCGACGGGGCTCTCCAGTGCCAGCTGCTCGTCGTCGATCGGCGTCGGGCGTCGCTTGCGCAGCAGGTCGACGGCCCGCCGGTGCACCAGGCTGAACAGCCAGGTGCGCAGCTGGGAGCGTCCGGCGAAGGTGCCGATGCTGCGCCACGCCGAGATGAAGGCCTCCTGGACGACCTCGGCGGCGTCGGCGTCGTGCCCGGCGACCAGGCGCATCGCGTACTGGTACATGCCGGGGCCGTAGCGGTCGACGATGACCGCGAAGGCGTCCTGGTCGCCCAGGCGTGCGGCCCGCACGAGCGCGTCGTCGGACGCCTCGGTCAGGTCGCCCGGCGACTCCTCGATCTCCTGCACGGAGCCCTCCTTCCCCGTGCCGTCCCGGGCCCGACCACCCGAAGGTGGGGCCTGCTCCCCGGGCCAGCGGGAAGACGTCCCGCAGGAGCGGCTCGGGCCGCTCCCGGACGACCGGGGTGACCGGCGTCACCATCGGCCGGACGTGACGAACGGGGCGGGTGGGGCGACCCACCCACGATCAACCGTTCGTCCACCGACGCAACAGGAAGGCATCACCCATGACCGAGAAGACCACTCCCGCCACCACCTCGGCGGGCACCGGCGCCCTCGTCTCCGACCAGGGCCGCACCTCGATCGCCGACACCGTCGTCTCCAAGATCGCCGGCATCGCCACCCGCGAGATCACCGGCGTGCACGACCTCGGCGGCGGCGCCGCCCGCGCCGTCGGCGCGCTGCGCGAGCGCATCCCGGGCTCCCGCACGAACCTCTCGCAGGGCGTCGCGGTCGAGGTCGGCGAGCGTCAGGCCGCCATCGACCTCGACATCGTGGCCGAGTACGGCGTCTCGATCGCCGACCTGGCCGCCGGCATCCGCCGCAACGTCATCTCCTCGGTCGAGCGGATGACCGGCCTGGAGGTCACCGAGGTCAACATCACCGTCCACGACATCGCCCTCGACACCGACGAGGACGCCGAGCCCGCCACCACGCGGGTCGAGTGACCCGATGAGCACCCCGAGCACCCCCGGCACCCCCGGCACCCCGGAGAGCACCGGCCCGTCCTCGTCGCGGACCGGGGCCGAGCGGCTGGCCGCCGTCCAGGAGTCGGTCCAGGATGCCGTCAAGGGCGCCGCCCGCAACGCGCAGGGCGCCGCCCGCGACGCCCAGGACTCCCTGCAGGACGCCGCGGGCGCGGTCCAGGACCTCGCCCAGGACGTCGCGGACAGCGTGCTCGAGGAGGTGCGCGACGCGCTCGGCGATCCCGAGCTCGTCGTGGCCATCGCGGACGCGGTCGAGGCGCTGGACGCCGTCGACCGCCTCCACGGCGGGGTGCTCGGCGAGATCGCCACCCACCTGCCCGGACGTCGGGTCACCGGCGTCCGGGTGGGCAGGGACGAGGACGTGCCCCGGGTCGAGGTGCACGTCGTCCTCGGCTGGGGCGCCGAGCTCGGCGCCACCGGCTCCGCGATCCGCGACGCCGTCCGCGCCGTGCCGGACCTCGACCCCGCGGCGCGCGTCGACGTCGTCGTCGAGGACGTCGCGGGCCCCGCGCGCGAGCCCGCCCTGGCCGGATCGTCCGAATCGTCCGAGCAGAGCCCGGCATGAGCGAGCCGCGGCAGCGCCGCAGCCCCGAGGAGCGGGCGCTGCTGCGGGCTCACCACCCCGACCACGGCGGCGACCCGGACGCCTTCGTCCGGCTGCTCGCGCAGCTGGACGCCGACCGCCACCGTCCCGCCGAGCCGGGCCGACGACCGACGTCCAGCCCGGCCGTCACCCTCGTCCGCGGCCGGCCGTCCGGTCCGCTGCACCTCCTCGCCGAGGGCCTCGACGCCCTCGCCCACAGCGTCCGGCGACGGCTCCCGCGCCGGGCCGGCGGTCGTCGCTACGTCGATCTCTAGTCGACCTCCAGCCCGCCTCCGACGCCCCGCCCTCCCCGCACCACCCGGCGCTCGCGCCGGCTCCCATCCGACCCTCCACATCCCTAGGAGACACCATGAGCACTCCCGTCGTCGGCCTGCTGGCCGGCCTCCTCCTCGCCATCGCGATCGTCGCCGGCGGCTTCACCGGCCTGCTGCTCGCGCTCGTCCTCGGCGCCGTCGGCTACGCCATCGGCGGCCACCTGGACGGCGACCTCGACCTCTCCGCGCTGCTGCGGGGCCGTCGTGAGTGAGCCCACCGTCGCCCTCGAGCGCGACCCCGCGTCCGGCCTCGTCGCCGGCGGGTCGCCCGCGGACGAGGAGCTGGAGGCTCCCGAGCGCCGCGGCGACCTCGACGTCCGCACGCGCGTGATCGCCCGGATCGCCGAGCGGGTCGCCGCCGAGGTGCCCGAGGTCCTCGTCGAGGACGCCGGGCTGCTCGGGCGCGCGCCGCTGGGGCCGCTGAGCCGCAGCGGGAGCCCGTCGGCCGAGGTGCGGATCCAGGGCCACGGCGCCCGGGTCCGGCTCGACGTCGCCTGCCGCTACCCCGCGCCGATCACCCGCGTCGCCGCCGACGTTCGCGAGCGGGTCCTGGTGGAGGCCGCTCGGCTGAGCGGCGTCCCGCTGACCGTCGTCGACGTCACCGTCCACCCCCGCTTCGCCGAGACCGAGAGGAGCCGCGTGCGATGAGCGCCCGCTTCCCCGCCCCGAGCGCCCGCCCGGCCGCGACCGGCACCGTGCAGCTCGTCAGCGTCGTCCTGCTGGTCGTCGCCGCGCTCGCCGTCCGCGATGGCGCCGCCGGCCTCGGCTGGGTGTCCGGCAGCCCCTGGCTGCCGACGCTCGCCGACCGGCTCGACGGCCGCCAGGTGACGGCGAGCGTGCTGCTCGCCGCCGGCATCGTCGCCGCGGCGATCGCGGTGCTGCTGCTCCTGCCGGCGCTGCGTCCGGCCCGCCGCACGCACCGCGCCGTCGGCTCCGACGGGCTCGTGTGGGTCTCCCCGCGGGCCCTGGCCGCCCTGGCCGTCGCGGCCGTCGACCGCACGCCCGGCGTGCTCGAGGTCGGCCGGGCCACCGTCAAGCGCCGCAGGGTGAGCATCCCGGTCACCGTGCTGCCCGACCACGCCGATCCCGCGTCGGTGCGCGCCGCCGCCGAGGCGAACGCCCGCGCCGCCGTCGCCGTGCTCGACGACCTGCCGGTCGTCGTCACCCTCCAGGAGGTCTCCGCATGAGCCGCACCGTCCGCACCCCCACCTCCCGCGGCGACCGCACGATGCTGACCGTCCTGGCGCTCGTGCTGCTCGCCGTCGGCGCCCTGCTCGTCGACGCCGGCACCGGCAACCGCCTCGGCCTGCTCACGGTGCCCGCCAGCATCTCGAAGGACCGGGCCGACTCGGTGCTCGACGCCTCCTGGTTCGACGGCGTCCTGCTCGGCGGCGGGATCGTCCTCGGACTGCTCGCGCTGATCGGCCTGCTGCGTCCGCGCCGCCGGGTCGGCGGCCGCCTCGTGCGGCTCTCCGCCTCCACCGAGCGCGGCCGGGTCGAGCTCGACGTCACCGCGCTCGCCCAGGCCGTCGCCGAGCAGGTCGCCCGGCTCGAGCCCTTCGACACCGCCGACGGCCTCGTCCGGCAGCACGGCGGCCGTCACCTCGTCGAGGTGCGCGCCCGGCTGAACGCCGAGGCCGACGCCGCCGAGGTGCAGCCCCTGCTGGCCGGCGTCCGCGACGACCTCGCCGAGGCCGTCCCCGCGCAGAGCATCGCACTGCGCGTCGTCGTCGAGTCGCCGCGGGCGCCCTCGCGTCGCGACCGCTCGCGCGCCCAGGAGTCGGTGCGGATCCGTCCGGACACCATCCCCGCCTGAGCCGATCCCGCTGCGGCCGCCCCGGTCGTCAGCCCGCCCCACCGTCCACGGGCCCGGACGACGCCTGCGCGTCGGCCGGGTCCGTGCCGCGTAGCCAGCGCTCGAAGACCGGGACGAGGTCGTGGCCGGTGGCCTCCGACCACCAGGCCGCGGCGCCGTCGAGGTCGGCGACGCCGCCGGGCTGGGAGGTCGGCCAGGCCCGCAGGGCCGCCCAGAACGCGGCGTCCCCGACCTGCTGGCGGATGCGATGCCACATCAGCGCCGGGATGACGTAGACGTTGTCGTCCCCGAACCGCTCGGCCGGATAGGCCGCCGGCGGCCCGGCGTCGGCGCGCAGCCGCGGCTCCTCGTAGTGCCAGTAGGTCGTGACGTCGTCGATGCCGGGGCCGCCGTGCTGGGCCTCGTAGAGGGCCTGCAGGTAGGTCGCCAGCCCCTCGCTGAGCCAGACGTCGCGCCACGTCGAGGGGGTGAGCAGATCGCCGCACCACTGGTGCGCCAGCTCGTGCACCAGCACCGGACGCGACGTCAGCGACCGCGGAGCGCGGCGGCCGACGCCGATCGTCACCAGGCTCTGGGCCTCCAGCGCCGAGGCGCCCGGCACCCCCAGCACGCCGAGGGAGTCGAACGGATAGGGCCCCAGCCTCCGCCCCAGCCAGGCCAGGTCGGCGCCCAGGTGTCGCAGCCGTCGCTCGAGGCGATCGGCACGCCCGGTGGGCAGGGTCAGGACGATCCGTGGACCGTCGCCGGCGCCGCGCACCCCGCGGCGCTCGTAGGGGCCGACGGCGAGCGTCGTGGTGTAGGCCGCGGCGGGGACGTCCAGACGCCAGCGCATGACCCGCCGGGTCGGCAGCCGGCGCTCCGCGACCAGGCGGCCGCCCGAGACGCCGCGCCAGGCCGGCGGCGTCGCGACGCGGACGTCGTAGGTTGCCTTGTCGGCCGGCTGGTCGTCGACGGCGTACCAGGTGAACGCGCCGTAGGGCTGCTGGAACGTCCAGGCCTGCCCGCCGCGCGAGGTCGTCAGGCCGACGCTGCGCAGGTCGTCGCGGACGCTCGGGGCGCGCACCGGCGCCGGCCGGCCGCGGTAGGCGAGGTCGAGGCGGTGCACGGAGTCGGCCGTCAGCGGCGCTCGGACGACGAGGTCGTCGCCGTGCTGCCGGAACGGCACCGCGACGTCGTCCAGACGCAGCGCGGAGACGCGCAGCCGGCGGCTGAGGTCGAGCCGCAGCACGTCGGCGTCGCGGGCCGCGCGGAAGGTGAGGCGCTCGCGACCGACGAGGGTGCGGGTGGGGCGCAGCCAGCTCAGCCGCAGGTCGTAGTGGAGCGCGTCGACGACGTCGTCGCCGGTGCCCGGGTAGACGGGATCGACGCGGGGCTGGCTCACCGCGCGGGCATCGGCCGTGGTGCCGGGCGAGCCGGGCGCCGCCAGGGCGCCGCCACCGAGGCCGACGAGCGCGAGCGACGCGGCCAGCGCCGCCCGTCCGCGACGGCCCGGGAGCCCCACGCGCGGCTCAGTCCGTGCCGCTGAGCAGCGGACGGGTCAGGCGACGGCCGTGGTGGATCTGCGCCTTGACGGTGCCCAGGGGCGCCCCGACGAGGTCGGCGATCTCCTCGTAGGGCAGGCCGTAGACGTCGCGCAGCAGCAGCGGCTCGACGAACTGCGGGTGCTCGCGCTCGAGCGTCTCCATGGCCTCGAGCAGGTCGAGCCGGGTGCCGGCGATGACGCTGGTGGTGCGCGGGTCGGGCCGGTCGAGGACGCCGAAGGAGGTCGGATCGGCCGGGACGGCCTGGTTCTTCAGCCGACGGTAGGTGCTGCGGGCGCTGTTGACGGCCACCGCGTGCATCCAGGTCGTGAACCGGCCGCGGCCGCCCCACGTGCTGATCTTGTTGGCGATGTTGAGCAGCGCCTCCTGGCAGGCGTCCTCGGCGTCGCCGGTGTACGGCAGCACGCCGCGGCAGACGTTGAGGGCGCGAGGACGCACCGCGCGGAGGAGGTCGTCGAGCGCGGCGGCGTCGCCGTCCTGCGCTCGGCGGGCGAGCTCGTCGATCTCGTCGGGGGTGAGGGGCGCTGCCGGATCCGAGGCACCGAGAGCCATCGTGTTTCTCCTGTCGTCGAGGCGACCATAATGCCGGGGTGTCCACCCCTCCCCGCCTCGGCCGGTACGCGGTGCGTCGTCGCATCGGCTCGGGCGGGTTCGCCACCGTCTGGCTGGCCTACGACGAGGAGCTCGACTCGCCCGTCGCCGTCAAGGTGCTGGCGGAGAACTGGACCGAGGACGCCGACGTCCGCCGCCGGTTCCTCGAGGAGGGCCGCTACCTGCGTCGCGTGGAGTCGCCGCACGTCGTCAGCGTCTACGACGCGGGGCAGCTGGAGGACCGTCGCCCCTACCTCGTCATGTCCTACGCCGACCAGGGGAGCCTCGCCGACCGGCTGGCCGTCGAGGGCCTGACGCCGACGCAGGCGCTCGAGGTGGTGCGCCACGTCGGGGCCGGGCTCTCGGCGCTGCACGAGCGCGACATCGTGCACCGCGACGTGAAGCCGGCGAACGTGCTCTTCCGCACCACCCGGGGCCGGGTGGTGGCGATGGTGGGCGACCTCGGGCTCGGCAAGGCGCTCGACGGCTCCAGCCGGCTGACGATGATCGCGGGCACGCCGGCCTACGTCGCGCCCGAGCAGGCGCGGGCCGAGAGCCCCGACGCCCGCGCCGACCAGTACTCGCTCGCGGCGCTCGCCCACCTGCTGCTCTCGGGCCGCTCGCCGTACGCCCACGCGAGCCTGCAGCAGGCCGCGCACCCCGGCGCGCCGGCACCGCTCTCGACGCCCGAGCGGCCCTTCCCGGACGCCGCGGAGCAGGTCGTCCGGCGCGCGCTCGCCGTCGAGCGCGAGGAGCGGTTCGCCGACGTCGACGCCTTCGTCGAGGCGCTGGCCGCGGCGTTGGCCCCCACGCTGGTCGGCGCGCAGAGCGCCCCCGCGGCGAGCATCGCCGTCGACCCGCACCGCACCCAGCCGGGGCGACGTCCCAGCCCGGCGCCGACCCCAGCGCCGATCCCGGCTGCGGGAGCCGCGGAGGGCGGGGCCGCGGACGACCGCCCGCCGGCCGGCCGGCCCGGCGAGCGTCGCTGGGTCCGCCGAGGCGCCCTGGTGGCGGCCGGCGTGGTGGCCCTGGCCGCGGGCGGCGCCGGCGGCTGGGCCGTGCAGCGTGATCGGCTCCCCGGCACCGTCACGCTGGCCGACGCCGGCGGCTCGCTCAGCGTCGCGGTGCCGCGCGCGTGGCGCCAGGTGGTGTCCGACGGCCCCTGGAGCGGTCCGTCGACCCTCAAGGCGGCCGGCAGCGGCGCCACGTTCGACGCGCTCTCGGTCGGCACCCGCGCCGACTGGACCGACCCCGACGTCGCCGGCCAGGGCGCGTTCCTCGGCATCCTGCCGGGCGCCGGCGTCCCCGACCTGATGCCCGGCCACCCGGAGTGCTCCGACGCGCAGCCGGCGGTGATCGACGAGGGCGGTGCGGGCCGGCTCGCCTCGACCACCGTCGTCCACGCGGGCTGCCCGGGCGGCTACACCGTCGAGCGGGTGCAGCAGGTCTCGTCCAACCTGCTGCTGTGGGTGCAGGTGCGCAGCGCCGACCTCGCCACCGCCCGGCAGGTGCTCGACACGGTCGAGACGAGCGGCTTCTGACCTGACGGGTCCTCGGAGGTCGGCCCGCGGGCGTCGGTCCCACGCGTCCCAGGTGTTGCCTCAGGTCAGGCGAAACCGACCCATGTCGGCCGAAACTTTCCCTGACAACGTCCGGTTTCCCCGGATATCCGGGGAAACCTGCGCTCAGCCCGCCCGCGTCGCGAGGTCGTCGACGGCGGCGTCGGTGACCTTCTCGAGCAGGCTGGAGAGGCCGGCGCGGTCGCGTTCGCGGCCGATGAGGGCCACGAGGGCGTAGGCCTCGCCCGGGGAGCCGGGGGAGGAGATGAACCGCTCCATCGTCACCCGTCGGTAGCCGCCGCTGACGTAGGTGCCGACGAAGGTGTCGGAGGAGCGGCTCTCGACGTCGAGCTCGCGGACGTCCTGGGCGCCGGCGAGGGCGTTGATCCGGTCGTCGAGGGCCTGCGCGACCGGCTGGTGCCGGCTGCCGACGAGGGTGATCCGCATGAAGTAGGTGTCCGGCTTGACGATGAGGCCGGGCGTGGCGGGGTCGTCGATGAAGAAGCGCCACTCGCCCAGCGTCTTCGTCGTGCGCGACCAGCCGTCGGGCACCGGCACGGTGAGCCCGAGCTCGGCGCCGCCGAGCGTCTCCGGGTGCGTGGGCAGGTTGCGCTGCATGGCGGGGTCGTCAGGGTCCTCCTTGACCGTCACCGGACGGTCGCGGGGGTACGCCGGGCCGACGGCCGTGACCGGCGTCGGGGCGGTGGCGAGCTCCTGCGGGGTCGCCGCATCGCGCCCGCCCGCCGCGTACCCGATGCCGGTGCCGAGCAGGGCGAGCGCCACCACGACGGCGGGAGCGCGCAGACCCACGCCCCGGAATCTACCGGCGCACCCGCCCGTGGCCGCGCCCGGGCCGCCGCGGCCCCCACCCGCGGGGGAGGGACGGCCCGCCGCCTACCGTGAGCGGGTGCACGAGCCCGACCTGCTGATCCGCGAGGTGCGCCCCGTGGCGCTCGACCAGGAGCCGGCGACCGGCATCGGCGGCGCGGGGCCGGTCGACGTGCTCCTCGCCGGCGGCCGGGTCGCGGCCGTGGCACCGACCGGCGCCCTGGACCCGACGCTCGTCGCCGGCGCCGAGACGCTCGCGGGGGAGGGCCGCTGGCTCCTGCCGGGCCTCTGGGACCAGCACGTCCACCTCGGCCAGTGGTCGCTCACCAGCGCCCGCCTCGACCTCGCCGACGTCCGCTCGGCCGAGCAGGCGGTGCGCCGCGTGGCCGACCGGCTCGCCGAGCTGCCCGGGCTCCCCGTCGTCGGGTGGGGCCACCGCTCGGCGGGCTGGCCGCGTCGCCCCACGGTCGCCGAGCTCGACCGCGTCAGCGGCGACGTCCCGGTCGTGCTCATCTCGGGCGACGCCCACCACGCCTGGCTCAACACCGCGGCGCTGCTGCACCTGGCCCTGCCGGTGCGCGACGACGTCGTGCGGGAGGCCGAGTGGTTCGCCGCCTACGGCCGGCTCGCGAGCCTCGTCGGCGACGACGGCACCTCCCCGGCCGCGTACCGCCGGGCGCTGGAGGCGGCGGCCGCGCAGGGCGTCGTCGGCCTGGTCGACTTCGAGTTCTCCGGTGGCGCCGCCGAGTGGCGGCAGCGGTGGGCCGAGGGCTGCGATCTGCTCCGCGTGCGGATGGCCGTCTACGCCGACGGCCTGGACGCCGTGCTGGCCGAGGGTCTGCGCACCGGCGACCCGCTGGTGCCCGGCGATGACCGGCTGACGATGGGCTCGCTGAAGATCATCAGCGACGGCTCCCTCAACACCCGCACCGCCTGGTGCTGCGCTCCCTACGCCGAGCCCGACCTCGTGCACCCGGCCGGCCTGCCCAACCTCGACGCCGCCGAGCTGCACCGGCTGCTCGCCACGGCGCACGCGCACGGTCTGACGGTGGCCACCCACGCGATCGGCGACGCCGCCGCGGCGGCGGCCCTCGACGCCTACGCGGCCACCGGTGCCGGCGGGTCGATCGAGCACGCCCAGCTGGTCGCCGAGCCGGACGTCCAACGCCTCGCCGCCCTCGGCCTGCGGGCCAGCGTCCAGCCGGCGCACCTGCTCGACGACCGCGACCTCGCCGAGCGGGTCTGGCCCGACCGCACCGCCCGGTGCTTCCCGCTGCGCGAGCTGCTCGACGCGGGCGCCGACGTCGTGCTCGGGTCGGACGCGCCGGTCGCGCCCCTCGATCCGTGGCTCGCGATGGCGGCGGCGGTGCACCGCAGCGGCGACGAGCGTCCGGCCTGGCACGCCGAGCAGGCGCTGACGCCGCGCGAGGCCCTGGCGGCCTCGACCGACGGCGTCCGCTCCGTGCGGCCCGGCGGCCCCGCTGACGTCGTGCTGGTCGACGACGATCCGCTGGACCCCGAAGCGCCGGGGGCGTCGGGAGCGCCGCGGACGCCCGACGCCGCGGAGGCGGCCCGGCGGCTGCGCGCCGCGTCGGTGTCGCTCACGGTCGCGGCGGGCCGCGTCGTGCACCGTCGCTGAGCCGGGCCGATCAGGTCGGTCAGGTCGAGGAGTTCTTCGGCAGCACGGCGAGCAGCGCCCGCACCACCGCGGCCTGCTCCTCGGCGAAGGGGTGCAGCGGGATCGCCCGTCCCGGGGCGTCGCGGATGTCGTTGATCCACGGGTCGCCGGCGCAGATGCCGTGGCCGCGGGTGAAGCGCGCGACGTCGGCGTACAGGACGCCCGCGCGGCGCGCCGCCGCCCGGATCGCCTGGTTGAGGTCGACGTTGACCTGGTGGACGAAGGCGAAGTCGCCGGTCGCCAGCGGCAGCCGGTCGCGGCAGGTGCCCTCGTCGGCGAGGAGCTCGGGGTAGCCGACGGCGACGACCATCGCCCGCGGCGCCCGCTGGCGTACCTGACGCAGACCGGTGGCGAGCCGGTTGCCGATCTTCTCGATGATCGCGTCGGCCTTGTCGGCGCCGAGGTCGGCGCACGGGCTGCCGGTCGGGTCGGTGCGGGCCTTCGACACGCACCCGCTGAACAGGATCGTGAACAGCAGCTCGTCGTTGCCGCCGAGCCCGACGGTCACCAGGTCGGTGGAGTCGCCCAGCGCGTCGAGCTGCGGGTCGGCGAGCCGGCCGCTGAAGGTGCGCTGCCGGTCGGCGAGGTCGGTGGTGTCGGCGCCGGAGCAGCTGACGTCGACCAGCGTGCTGCCGAGTCGCTCGGCGAGCTGGCGCGGGTAGTTCGAGGAGGAGCGCAGGCAGCCGGTGCTCGCGTCCGTCGTCGGCACGCCGGGTGCGGCGGTGAAGGAGTCGCCGAGGGCGACGTAGCGGGCGTAGGAGGCCGGCACCCGCAGTCGGGCGGGCCGCTCGCCGGTGCCGGAGAGCACGCCCTCCGCACCCGGGTAGCGCTCGGCGGAGGCCCGTGCGTCGGTCGGGGCGCTGGAGCACGACGCCAGGACGGGCGCGAGCAGCGCCGTCGCCAGGGCGAGCGCCAGCGCGCGCCGTCGGGACGTGCGGCGCGCCGCAGGGCGGGCAGCACCGAGCGCAGGTCCGCTGGGGAGAGGGGCCATGGTCGGAACGGTACGCGAGCCCCGACTCCCCGGCAGGGGGTTGTGAGGGTCGTTACCGGTCGGTCGATCAGCCGTCGGACCGCCGTGACCCGATCGTGGCTCGGGCGTGTCCCGACATCGTCCGCGCGGCCGGCGTCAGGCCTTGGCGCCCTTCGGCAGCACGGCCAGCACGGCGGCGGCGGCGGCCTTCTGCTCCTCGGCGAACGGGTGCAGCGGGATGGCCTTGCCGGGGGCGTTCTGCACGCCGTTGATCCACGGCTCGGTGGCGCAGACGTCGTGGCCCTCGGTGGCCTTCGCGACGTCGGCGTAGAGCACGCCCGCCTTCTTCGCCGCGGTGCGCACGGCATCGTTGAGCCCCTCGTTCACCTCGCGGACGAACGGATAGTCGCCCGTGGCCAGCGGCAGGCGGTCGGGGCAGGTGCCCGAGGCGGGCACGACCATCGGGTAGCCGACCGCCACGATGACCGCCTTCGGGGCCCGGTCGCGGACGCCCGCGTAGACGGCCTCGAGCCGGTCCTCGATCTGCTTGAGCCCGGCCAGGGCCTTGGTGCGTCCCGCGTCGGAGCACGGGCTGCCCTGGGGGTCCTTCTGGGCCCGGGAGACGCAGCCGCTGAACACGGAGGCGAAGAGCCCGAAGTCGTTGCCGCCCATGCCGACGGTGACCAGGTCGGTGCCGTCGTTCAGGGCGTCGAACTGGGCCGGGACCAGCTTGTTCGTCGAGGACGTCTGGACGCCCACCAGCGCGGTGGAGTCCGCGCCCGAGCAGCTGACGTCGTCCAGCGCGCTGCCGAGGTCCGCGGCCACGAGGTGCGGGTAGTTGACCGTCGAGCGCAGGCAGCCGTCGTCGCCGTCGCTCTCGGGCACGCCCGGCGCGGCGGTGTAGGAGTCGCCCAGGGCCACGTAGTCGGGGTAGGGGCCGGTGCCGGGCGTGCTGCTGGCCGACGGGCTGGGGCTCGCCGAGGGCGCGGCCTGACGGCCGTCGGCGTCGCCGGAGTCGTCGGAGCCCGAGCAGCCGGCGAGCGCGGCGGCGAGCAGCAGCGCTCCGGCCGCGAGGGCGGCACGGGCGGCGGGACGGCGGGCGGGCTGACGAACCGGGTGCTCCACGCTGCTCGACGCTACGCGACGGCCGGTCGCGCGCTCCCGACGGGTGCCGTGCGTCAGCCGAGCGCGACGACGAGCGCCAGCACGGTGGCGGGGTCGTCCAGGGCCTCGCCGTAGCGCTCGCGCAGCTGCTGCATGCGGTAGCGGACGGTCTGGGGGTGCACGAACAGGGCGGCGGCGACGTCCTCGCGGCGTCCCTGGTGCAGCAGCCAGGCCCGGAGGGTCTCGACCAGCCGCTCGACGGAGGCCGGGCGCAGCCCGTCCAGCGGCGCGAGCACGCGCCGGCGCAGGTCGTCGCGAGCGGCGGCGTCCGCGGCCAGCACGAGGGCGACGAGGTGCTCGTCGGTGTCGCCCGTGAGCCCGAGGTCGCGGGCCCGCGCGACCCGCTGCCAGGACGCCGACGCCTCCGCCCACGGCCGCGGCGGCCCGACGACGCAGCCCCGGTCGGCGGCGGTGCGCAGCAGGGCGGCGCGGCCGCGCTCGTCGAGGTCGGGGACCAGCAGCACCGCGTCCGGTCCGCCGGGCGCCTCGGCCAGCACCAGGGTGGTCGCCGGGACGACGGCGAGCACCGGTCGCACCTGGGCCGGCGGCACCGCCACCGCGGTGAGCGTGTGCGGCAGCGGCCACTCCGCGCGGCCGGCGAGGTCGAGGACGGTCTCGGCCGGGCCGTCCTCGAGCAGCAGTCGGGTCAGGCGGTCGAGCAGCTCGCGCCGCTGGCGGTCGCTCTCGGCCAGCTCGTCGGCGTGACCCGCCGCGCTCGCCGCCGACAGCTCGTCGATGAAGGCGAAGATCAGCTCGGCGAAGGCCGCGACCTGGGCGGGGTCGAGGCCCTCGCGCACGGCGATGGTCGAGAGCTCGCGCCACGAGATGCGCGCGCCGATCCGGTAGGCGGCGAGCAGCGCGTCGGTGGAGCGGCCGCTGCGCGCCTCGCCCCGCCCGAGCTGGTAGGCGCCCTCGACGGCCGACGCGGTCGGCGTGCGCGGATCGCCCCCGGCGCGCCGGACCCGGCCCGAGGCCAGCGAGAGGAACCCGCCCAGCGCCGTCTGCACGGCGTCGCGGATCGCCATGCCCATCGGGCCGGCGAGGGCGGTGCGGTAGCTCGGCACGTCGGCGGTGATGCCCGCGACGACGCGCTCGGCCGTGCCGGGCAGCTCCTCGCGCAGGCGGGCGACCACGTCGGGCGGCAGCCGCGGCGCGTCCGGCGGGGGGGCGGCGCGACGGGCCATGACGCTCCTTATTGTTTGCAGGGAACAGTTTCCTGCGGTCGGTTCACGTGGCTGACACAGGACGTTACTCCGAAGAGTGCATCACAGTGGAGGCATGTCCGTCGCTGCCGACACCGGGTCCCCCTCCGGCGCCTCCACCGTGGCCTCCGCCGTCAAGGCCCGCCTGATGCAGGTCGCCGAGGCGGCGGTCACCCCGCTCATGCCGGCCGACGTGCTCGACCTCTTCGACCCGCTGCGCAAGGGCGCCGAGCTGCGCGCCCGCGTCGTCGCCGTCGAGCCGGAGACCGCCGACGCCGCCACGATCGTCCTGCGGCCGGGACGCGACTGGGCCGGCCACCGCCCCGGGCAGTTCCTGCGGCTGGGCGTCGACGTCGACGGCGTCCGGCACTGGCGCGCCTACTCCCTCACCCACGGCCCCCGCCGCGACGGGCTGATCAGCGTCACCGTCAAGGCGGTGCCGGGCGGCACGGTCTCGCCGTTCCTCGTCCACGGGCTGCGGCCCGGCACGCTGGTGCACCTCGAGCAGGCCGCCGGGGAGTTCGTGCTGCCCGCGGACGGCGGCCGGCTCCTCTTCGTCACCGCCGGCTCCGGCATCACGCCGGTGATCGGCATGCTGCGCAACCTCTTCCCGGCCACCGACGCCGGGGTCGTGCGGCCGGCCCGCAGCGCGCACCACGACATCGTCGTCGTGCACCTCGCGCCGAGCCGTCCCGACACGATCTTCGCCCGCGACCTGGCCGCGCTCGACGCCGCCGGCGCCATCCGCCTGGTGAGCCGCTTCGACGACGAGCACGGCGTGCTCGACGTCGCCGACCTCGCGACGCTCGTGCCCGACCTCGACCAGCGCGCCACCTTCGCCTGCGGCCCCGCCGGCCTCCTGGACGCGCTCGCCGCGCACCACGAGGCGCGCGACCTGCCGCTGTTCACCGAGCGCTTCCGCGCCGCCGCCTTCGTCGGCGACGCGGGGGAGGGCGGCACCGTCACGTTCCGCGTGGGCGCGAGCGCCGCGGACGCCACCGTCGTCGAGGCCGACGGCGCCACCAGCCTGCTCGACGCCGGGGAGGCCGCGGGCGTGCTCCTGCCCAGCGGCTGCCGCATGGGCGTGTGCTTCGGCTGCGTGGTGCCGCTGCGCGAGGGCGCGGTGCGCGACCTGCGCAACGGCGCGCTCACCGTCGCCACCCCCGGGGAGACCGCCGCCGGCGGCCTGCCCGTCCAGACCTGCGTGTCGGCCGCCGCCGGCCCGTGCGAGATCCAGCTCTGACGCATCGGAGGACCCAGATGACCACCCTGACCCGGAAGCCCGAGAGCCCGATCGCCCACCTGACGCCCGAGGACGTCGAGCAGATCGGCGTCGAGCTCGACGCGATCCGCCAGGACGTCCTCGACTCCCGCGGGGCGGACGACGCGGCCTACATCCGCCGCGTCGTCGACGTGCAGCGGCGCCTCGAGCTGGCCAGCCGCGCGGTGCTGCTCGGCAGCGCGCTGCCGCCGCTGTGGGTGCTCGGCACCGTCGGCCTGTCGGTGGCCAAGATCCTCGAGAACATGGAGATCGGCCACAACGTCATGCACGGCCAGTGGGACTGGATGCGCGACCCGAAGATCCACTCGACGACGTGGGAGTGGGACAACGCCTCGACCGCCGAGGGCTGGAAGCACAGCCACAACGAGGTGCACCACACGTACACGAACATCGTCGGCAAGGACAACGACCTCGGCTACGGCATCATGCGCGTCGACGAGGACCAGCGCTGGCACCCCTTCCACCTCGGCCAGCCGCTGTGGAACCTCCTCAACGCCTGCCTCTTCGAGTACGGCATCGCCGCCTACGACCTCGAGCTCGGCCGCAACCTGAAGATCCCGAAGGACAAGCGCAGCCCCGAGTTCACCCGGCGGCTGAAGGGCACGCTGGGCAAGATCCGCAAGCAGGCCACCAAGGACTACCTCGTCCACCCGCTGCTGGCCGCGCCGTTCGGCGCCGCCCTGCCGACCCTGGCCGCCAACCTCACCGCGAACCTCGTGCGCAACCTGTGGTCGCACTCGGTGATCATGTGCGGCCACTTCCCCGAGGGCGTGGAGACCTTCGAGAAGAAGGCGATCCCGGAGCGCGAGACGCGCGGCGAGTGGTACCTGCGCCAGATGCTCGGCTCCGCGAACATCTCCGGCGGGCCCGTCACGCACCTGATGACCGGCAACCTCTCTCACCAGATCGAGCACCACCTCTTCCCCGACCTGCCGAGCAACCGGTACGCCGAGGTGGCGCCGAAGGTGAAGGCGCTGTTCGAGAAGTACGAGCTGAACTACCACGAGGCGCCGCTGCCGCAGCAGGTCTACTCGGCCTGGCACAAGGTCGTCCGGCTCTCGCTGCCCAACGGCTGGCTCGACACTACCACCCCGCGCAACCTGCCCTCCCAGCTGCGGCTGCTCCACGCGATGAGCACCGGCGGGCCGAAGGTCCGTCGCGCCGCGCAGGCCCGCCTGGAGCAGCAGGCGCGCCGCCGCGCGGCCGCCTGACCCCGGGCGCGACGGGGCGGGCGTGGGCCCGCCTGATGGAATGGGCCCATGGCCGCCTCGTCGACGCCACCCCGCCCCCGCCAGGTCACGGCGATCGCGATCGTGATCATGGTGTCCTCGATCGCCTGCGTGCTCACCCAGGTCTCCTACCTGCCGAGCCTCACCTCGCTCGACATGCGCGAGCGGATGACCGACGTCCTCGCCGAGCCCCCCGGCTCGTCCCTCGGTCTCTCCGTCGACGGGGTGCTCGACCTCCTGCGGGTCCTGTCGTTCGTGACGGCGGGCTGCGCGACGGCCACCGCGATCCTCGGCTACTCGGTGCTCCAGCGCTCGGTCAGCGCCCGCTGGGGCCTCTCGGTGCTGGCGCTGCCGCTGTTCCTGGCCGGCACGCCGTCGGCCGGGCTGCTGGCCGCCGTCGTCGCGGCCGGCTCGATGATGCTGTGGCTGCAGCCCGCCCGCGCCTGGTACCGCGGCGAGGAGATCCCCGAGCGGTTCCGCCGTCCGCGCTCCCGCCCCGCCGACCGCCCGGCGCCGCCTGTGCCGCCGTCGACGACGCCTGCGCCGCCCACGACGCCGGCGCCGCCCGCCTACCCGGCGCCGCCCCCGGCCGCCCCCGCCCCGCCGCCGTACCCCGGGCCGTACGGCGCCGTGCCCGGCCAGGCGCCGAACCCGTACGCCCAGCCGTCCTGGCGACCGGAGCCCCTGGCCGAGCGTCCGCCGGTGGTGCTGGTCGCCTGCCTGCTGACCTGGGCGGTCGGGGCGGTGGTCGCCGGCGCCATGGGCCTGATGGCGATCGCGCTGGTCGCCGCGCCGAGCGACCTGATCGACGAGGCGTTCGCGCAGACCCCCGAGCTGGCCGACCTGCCGTACAGCCGCGACCAGCTGGTCACCTCCGCCCTGGTCATGTCGGTGGTCGTCGCCCTCTGGGCGCTGCTCGCGATCGCGCTGGCGGTCGGGGTCTTCGTCGGCTCGCGGGCCTCGCGCATCGCCCTGACGGTGTCGGCGTCGACTGCCGGCGTCCTGCTGCTCGTCTCCGTGATCACCGCGCCCCTGCTCCTGCTGCCGGCCGCCGCGGCGATCGCGACCGTCGTGCTCCTGGCCCGCGCCGACGCGCGGCGCTGGTGCACCCGGCACCGCTGAGGCGCCGCGCGGGCTGAGCCCGAGCCGGCCGTCGACCCGGGGTGGCCGCCCCGACGGCCGCCGTTCACCTGGACGCCGTCGGCCGGGCACGCGCGGTCGCTGGGATGGAGGCGACCCCCGTCCCGCCGTCGTCCGACGGCTCGCCCGCGAGGACCCCCGTGCTCCCCACCGCCCCCGCCCGCCGATCCTCCCGCCGGCCCGGCCGCGCGCGCCTCGTCCCGGCCGTGCTGCTCGGCCTGGTCGGCCTCGGCCTCGCCGTGCCGACCCTGACCCCGGTCGCCGCCCAGGCGGCCTCGACGTCGCCGGTGCGGATCAACGAGGTCGAGTCCAGCGGCGGCACGCCCGGCGACTGGGTCGAGCTGGTCAACCCGAGCACGTCGACCGTCGACCTCTCCGGGTTCGTCCTCAAGGACGACGACGACACCCACGTCTTCACCATCCCGACCGGCACCACGCTGGCCGCCGGCGGCTACGCCGCGTTCGACGTCGAGGTCGCCTACGGGCTCGGGTCCGCGGACTCCGCGCGACTGTTCGACACCGCAGGGGCGCTCGTCGACTCCTACTCCTGGACCGCCCACGCGGTCGGCACCACCTACGGCCGCTGCCCCGACGCGACGGGCGGCTTCCAGACCACCTTCGCGGTCACCAAGGGCGCGGCGAACAGCTGCGACCACCAGCAGATCCGGATCAACGAGGTCGAGTCCAGCGGCGGCGTGCCGGGCGATTGGGTCGAGCTGTACAACCCGCTGACGCGGGCGGTGGACGTCTCCGGCCTGCGGTTCAAGGACAACGACGACACGCACGCCTTCTACGTCCTGCCGGCCGGCTCCTCGATCGCGGCCAAGGGCTTCCTGACGCTGGAGGAGGCGCAGTTCGGCTTCGGGCTCGGCAGTGCGGACTCCGCGCGCCTCTTCGGCCCGGACGGCGCGCTGCTCGACTCCTACTCCTGGACGGCCCACGCGGCCACCACCTACGGACGCTGCCCCGACGGCAGCGGCCCCTTCGGCACCCAGGCCACGGTCACCAAGGGCGCCGCCAACGACTGCGGCAGCCCGATCCGGATCAACGAGATCGAGTCCGACGCCGCCGGCTCGGACTGGATCGAGCTGGTCAACCCGACCGGTGCGGCGATCGACGTCTCCGGCTTCGTCGTCCGCGGTGCCGCGGCCTCCCCGTCGCTCACCTTGCCCAGCGGCTCGTCGGTGCCCGCCGGCGGGTACGCGGCCTTCGACCTCGCCCCCGACCTCGATCTCGGCGGTTCCGACTCCGCCCGGCTGTTCGGTCGCGACGGCGCGCTGGTCGACTCCTACTCCTGGACCAGCGCCGCGACCACGACCTACGGCCGCTGCCCCGACCTCGCCGCCGCCGGCACCGGCGCCTTCGCCACCACCCAGAGGCCCACGCGGGGCACCCGCAACCTGTGCCCGGGCGACCTCGACACGGCTCCGTGGCCGGGCGGGTCGAGCGTCCGCACGGTCGACGCCGCCGGCGTCGTCGGCACCGACCTCAGCGGCCTCGCGGTCGACGGCGGCGTCGTGCGCGGCGTCGTCAACGGCACGGGCACCCTCGTCCGGTTCACGCCCGGCCCGAGCGGCTCCTCCCCGGAGTACGTGCTCGACTCGCGCACCACGTTGAAGTACCCGAACGGCACCGGGCGTCCCGACACCGAGGGCCTCGCGCTCACCGACCAGCCCGGACGTGTGCTCGTGGCCACCGAGCGCGACAACGACGCCGGCTCGGTGAGCCGCCCGTCCGTCCTGGCCTACGACCTCTCCGGCGTCACCACGAGCGGCGGCACGCTCACCGCGCTGCGCGAGTGGAACCTCGCCTCGTCGCTGCCGACCGTGGGCGCCAACCTCGGCCTCGAGGGCGTCGCCTGGGTGCCCGACCCCTACCTCGTCGGCGCCGGCTTCGTCGACCAGACCACCGGCCGGCCCTACGACCCCGCCCGCTACCCGGGTCACGGCACGGGCGTCGCGTTCGTCGGGCTCGAGGCCAACGGCCGCGTCTACGCCTACGCCCTGCAGGACGACGGCACAGCGACTCAGCTGGCCTCGTTCGGCAGCGGCAACGCCACCATCGCCGACCTCACCTGGGACCCCGAGACCCAGAGCCTGTGGACGGTCTGCGACGACACCTGCAACGGCGTCACCACGCGTCAGCAGGTCGGCGCGAGCGGCGCGTTCGGCGTCGTCGCCGCGTACGACCGGCCGGCCGGCCTGCCGAACTACAACGACGAGGGGTTCGCGCTGAGCCCGCAGTCGGCCTGCGTCGGCGGCAGCAAGCCGGTGTTCTGGTCCGACGACTCCAACACCACCGGCAACGCGCTGCGCGCCGGCACGATCTCGTGCACGCCGCCGGCGGCGGGGTCGGTGGCCGGTGCGGTGCGCACCGCCGACGGCGCCGGCTTCGACGGCGCCTGCGTGTACCTCTACGCCGGCCGCGCGGCCGCCGCCGCGTCGTACGCCACCTGCGCCGACGCGTCGGGCTCGTACTACCTCGGCGGCGTCGCCCCCGGCACCTACCAGCTGGTCGCCACCGACGCGTCCGGCCAGTACGCCACGACCTGGCGCGAGGCGCCGGTCGTCGTCAGCGGGGACGTCCGGAACGTCGACCTGACGCTGAGCACGCCGGCTCCCGGCATCGTGCGCGGACGGGTCGCCGAGGGCACCGCGTCCGGCGTCGGCATCGGCACCGCCTGCGCGTTCCTCTACCCGCGCGGCTCGTCCACCGCCGCCCGCTACGCCACCTGCACCGGCGCCGACGGCCGCTACGGCCTCGAGGGCGTCGACTCCGGCCAGTACGACCTGGCGTTCTTCGACGCCTCGGGCCAGCGCCCGACCCAGTGGTGGGCCGACGGCGTCGTCGGCGGGGCGCCGACGCAGGCCGGCGCGCGGCCCGTGGTGGTCTCCGCCTCGGTGACCACCATCGCCGACGCCGTCATGACGCCGGTGGGCGTGATCACCGGCCGCGTGGTCGACAGCGCCGGCGCGCCGGTGGCCAACGTGTGCGTCTACGTCTACCCGAACCAGTCGACGCTCACCGGCCCGGCCCGCTACGCCACCTGCACCGCGACCGACGGCACCTACTACCTCGGCGGGGTCGCGGCCGGCAGCCGCTACCGCCTGGCCTTCGCCGACCCGAGCGGGCGCCTGGCCACGCAGTGGTGGACCGGCGGCACCGGCGGCGCGACGACGATCGCGCGGGCCCAGGCGATCGCCACGGTGCGTCCCGGCGGCACGGTCTCGGGCATCGACGCGCGGATGTTCCCCGTCTCCTGAGGGCCTCGCGCCCGCGCCCTGCCACCTCGAGGAGGTCCGTCCCGACGTCGTCCGGACGGACCTCCTCGGCGTGTTCGGCGGGTCTGAGCGCGACCTGAGGCGGACCTGAGAAATCGCCCACGCCCGTTGGCGGTCTAGTCCACGTCCGTTCACCTTCGAGCCCCCCGGAGGTCCGGCTGGGCCGGTGGGGTGGGGGCTGGCGCCGGTCGAGTCGATCGGCGCCGTTCGCGGTGTCCGCCCAGCCCGGTCGGCATCGCGAGCGCAGTGCCTCCCCTCGAGAACCCCCTTGGCACAGAACCGGAGACCATCCATGTCATCTCGCAGCACGCGGTCGAGTCGCCTCCTGGCGACCGGCCTGCTGGCGGTAGCGCTGCCGGTCGCGGCGCTCCCCGCCCTGCCTGCCTCGGCCAACCCGGCCGGCACGGGCATCGTCATCAGCGAGGCGTACGGCGGCGGCGGCAACAGCGGCGCCCAGTACAACTCCGACTTCGTCGAGCTCTACAACCCCACCAGCGCGCCGCTGTCGCTCGAGGGCATGACGCTGTTCTACCGCTCGAGCGGTGGAAGCCCGAACTCGAGCGCTCTGACGTTCGCGGCGGGCACGACGATCCCGGCGAACTCGCCGTTCCTCGTCAAGGCCGGCCCCGACGGCACGAACGGCGTCGCGCTGCCCACGCCCGACGCCAGCGTGGGCTTCACGATGGGCAGCTCCAACGGGCAGGTGTTCCTGCTGAAGCCCGGCACGACGACCTTCAGCGGCTCGGGCAACGTCGCCGGCAACGCGAACATCGTCGACATGGTCGGCTACGGCGCCGGCGGCAACACCACCTTCGAGGGCGCCGCGATGTCGGCGAACCTCTCGAACACCACCTCGGCCAACCGCACCGCGGGTGGCGACACCGACAACAACGGCGCCGACTTCAAGTCGGCCGCGCCGACCCCGCAGAACACCGCCTCCGCCGCGGGCTCGGGCGGCACGGGCGGCACGGGCGGCACCGGCGGCACGGGGGGCACGGGCGGCGGCACCACGACGCCGACCCTCACCCCGATCGCCGAGGTGCAGGGCACCAACACCGCCACCTCGCCGAAGAGCGGCCAGACCGTCACGGTCCGCGGCGTCGTCACCGCGGCGTACCCGACCGGCGGCTACAACGGCTTCTACGTGCAGACGATCGGCACCGGCGGCGCCACCGACGCCACCCCGGGTGCCTCGGACGCCGTCTTCGTGTTCACCGGCGCTTCGCTGACCTCCGCGATCCCCGCCGTCGGCGACGTCGTCGACGTCACCGGCGCCGTCTCGGAGTTCCAGGGCACCACCGAGATCACCCCGGGCTCGGCCGCCGACATCGCCAAGCCCGCCGGCGTCACCGGCTCGGTCACCCCGCTCGCCGCGGCGTACCCGACCACCGAGGCCGACCGCGAGGCGCACGAGGGCGAGCTGCTGGCCCCGACCGACTCCTTCACGGTCACCAACACGTTCTCGACCAACCAGTTCGCCGAGGTGGGCCTCGCGACCGGCACCAAGCCGCTCATCCAGCCCACCGACGTCGCGAAGCCGGGCACCCAGGCGGCCGCCGACGTCGCCGCCGACAACGCCGCCCGCGGCGTCGTGCTCGACGACGGCGCGAGCGTCAACTTCCTCACCACCGGCAAGGACACCCCGGTGCCCTACCTGACCACGCCGGCGGGCAACACCGTCGCCGTGCGGGTCGGCGCGAAGGCGACGCTCACCGCCCCGGTGATCCTCGAGTACCGCAACAGCGCGTGGAAGCTCCAGCCGCGCTCGCAGTACACCGCGGCCGACACGGCCCCGGCGTCGTTCGCCAACACCCGCACCCCGGCCCCCGAGAACGTCGGCGGCGACCTGCGGCTGGCGACGTTCAACGTGCTCAACTACTTCCCGACCACCGGCGAGGCCTTCGTCGCCGCGGGCGGCAGCTGCACGTACTACACCGACCGCGCCGGCAACCGGATCGCGAACAACACCTGCACCCCGAACGGCCCGCGCGGCGCGGCCACCGACGCCTCGCTGAAGCGTCAGCAGGACAAGATCGTGGCGGCCATCAACGGCCTCGGCGCCGACATCGTCTCCCTCGAGGAGCTCGAGAACAGCGTCAAGATGCTCGGCCAGACCGACCGCGACAACGGCATCCGGACGCTCGTGAACGCGCTCAACGCCGCCGCCGGCAGCACCGTGTGGGACTACGTGCCCTCGCCGGCCGCCGCGGACCTCCCGCCGGTCGACCAGCAGGACGTCATCCGCACCGGCTTCATCTACAAGAAGGCGACGGCCGCCCCGGTCGGCGGCTCGAAGGTGCTCGTCGGCTCCGCCGCGTTCGCCAACGCGCGTCAGCCGCTGGCCCAGGCGTTCAAGCGGGTCGGCAACGCCGACTCCACCGCCTTCGCGGTGATCGTCAACCACTTCAAGTCCAAGGGCAGCGGCGGTACCGGCGACAACGCCGACGCCGGCGACGGCCAGGGCTTCTACAACGGCGACCGCACCCGTCAGGCGCAGGCCCTGGTGACCTTCGCGAACCAGTTCGCCGCCGACCGCGGCCTCGCGAAGATCTTCCTGACCGGCGACTTCAACAGCTACACGCAGGAGGACCCCATGCAGGTCCTCTACGGCGCCGGCTTCAGCGCGGTCGAGTCCACCACCACCCCCGGTGAGTCGACCTACTCCTTCAGCGGCCTCTCGGGCTCGCTCGACCACGTCCTGGCCAACGCGCCCGCCAAGGCGGACGTCACCGGCGCGGACATCTGGAACATCAACTCCGGCGAGTCGATCGCCTACGAGTACAGCCGCTACAACTACAACGCCACGGATTTCTACCAGCCCAACGCGTACCGGTCCTCCGACCACGACCCCGAGATCGTGGGCATCTCCGCCCCGGTCGCGGCGCCGGACTTCGACCTGACGCTGCTCGGCGTCAACGACTTCCACGGTCGCATCAACGCCAACACCGTCAAGTGGGCCGGCACGGTGGAGCAGCTCCGCCAGGCCGCGCCGTCGTCCGACGACGTCCTGTTCGTCGGCGCCGGTGACCTGATCGGCGCCTCCGAGTTCGCCTCGGCGACCCAGAAGGACCAGCCCACGATCGACATGTTCAACGCGCTGGGCCTCGACGCCTCCGCGGTGGGCAACCACGAGTTCGACCAGGGCTACGCCGACCTCCGCGACCGCGTCATCGGCGCGGCCGGCAGCCGCAACGCGAAGTGGGACTACCTCGGCGCGAACGTCTACGCCAAGGGCACGCAGACCCCGGTGCTGCCGGAGTACGCGTCCTTCACCAAGCACGGCGTCAAGATCGCCGTCATCGGTGCCGTGACGCAGGAGACCGCGAGCCTGGTCAGCCCCGGCGGCATCCAGGACCTCACCTTCGGCGACCCGATCGCCGCGGTGAACCGCGTGGCCGCCAAGCTCACCGACGGCGATCCGTCCAACGGCGAGGCCGACGTGCTCGTCGCGACGTTCCACGCCGGCGCCGTCCAGGGCGTGGGCTCGAACTACAACGCCGAGATCGCCAAGGGTGGCGAGTTCGCGGCCATGGCGAACCTCAGCCCGCGGATCAACGCGATCTTCAACGGCCACACCCACCAGGTCTACGCCTGGGACCAGCCGATCGGCTCGACCGGCCGCAGCCGTCCGCTGCTGCAGACCGGCAACTACGGCGACAACGTCGGCAAGATCGTGCTGAAGATCAACCCGAACACCAAGACGGTGACGTCCTACTCGGCCGCCAACGTCGCCCGCACCACGACCGCCGACGCCACGCTGGTCAGCCAGTTCCCGCGGGTCGCGAACGTCAAGACGATCGTCGACAACGCCCTGGCCTACGCCAAGCAGGTCGGTGACCAGCCGGTCGGCACCATCACCGGCGACATCACCACCGCGTACTCCGGCGGCTCCACCGCCACCGGGACGTACGTCGGCGGCACCCGAGACAGCCGCGGCCTGGAGTCGACCCTGGGCGACCTGGTCGGCAACGCGCTGCGCGACGGCATCCCGGCCCGCCTCGGCGGCGCCGACCTCGGCATCGTCAACCCGGGCGGTCTGCGCTCCGAGCTCGTCTACAAGGGCGACACGACCAGCAACCCGGCCAACACCGACGGCGTCGTCACCTACGCCGAGGCCAACTCGGTGCTGCCGTTCGTCAACAACATCTGGGTCGTCCGGCTCACCGGCGCCCAGCTGAAGGCGGTGCTCGAGCAGCAGTGGCAGCCGACCGGCGCGTCGCGGCCGTTCCTGGCCCTCGGCCTCTCGGACAACGTCCGGGTGACCCAGGACCCGTCCAAGCCGGCCGGCTCGCGGATCACCTCGATCCGGATCAACGACCAGCCGATCGACCCGGCCGCGACCTACAAGGTCTCGACGTTCTCCTTCCTCGGCACCGGCGGCGACAACTTCACCGCCTTCACCCAGGGCCAGGCGAACGACACCGGCCTCGTCGACCGCGACCTGTGGATCCAGTACCTGCAGGACCACCGCACGCCGGGCCTCTCACCCGACTTCGCGCGCCAGCAGGTCGAGGAGAACGGCCTCCCCTCGGGCGTGACCGCCGGGCAGAGCGTCAGCTTCTCGCTGAGCCGGCTCGACCTCACCTCGCAGGGCAGCCCGCTCAACACCAAGGCGACGGTGTTCCTGACCCAGGGCACCGACGTCGTCCCGGTCGGGGAGTTCCCGGTCGCCAACGGCGCGGCGAGCATCTCCTTCACCGCCCCGTCGAACCTCGTGGGCACCTGGCAGGTCGGCGTCAAGGCCGCCCCGTCCGGCACCCTCGTCGGTGCGCCCGGCGCCACGCCGACGACGACCTCGTCGGTGTCGGGCGTCGTGCGGGACTTCGCGGGCAACCCGGTCTCCGGCGCCTGCGTGTACCTCTACACCTCGAAGACCGCCTCGAGCGCCAGCTACGCGACCTGCACCCAGGACGACGGCGCCTACTACCTCGAGGCGTACGGCACCTACCAGGTGGTCCTCACCGACGCGAGCGGCGAGAACCCGACCACCTACGTCTCGGCTCCGCTGTCGATCAGCGGCACCCGCACGGGTGTCGACCTGGCCTTCGACGAGCCGAAGCAGGCCACCATCACCGGCACCGTGCGTGACGGCAGCATCCGGACCGTGACCCCGCTGTCCGGCGTGTGCGTCTACGCGTACGCCCACGGCGACTCCACGGCCGCGCGCTACGCCACCTGCACGGGCTCCGACGGCACCTACACGCTCACCGGGCTCGCGAAGGGCGACTACGACCTCGCCTTCTTCGACCCCAAGGGCGCGTACGCCACGCAGTGGTGGACCGGCACGGTCGGTGGCTCGACCACCCAGGCCGGCGCGCTGGCGCTGACCCTGGCCAACGGCAACGCCTCGGCCACGGCCGACGCCGCGCTGACGCCGCTCGGTGGTGTCGTGACCGGCAAGGTGCGGTCCAACGGCAAGGCCGTCGGCCGCAACAAGGTGTGCGTGTACCTGTACGACAGCGCGGCCGGGCCCGCCAGGTACGCCACCTGCACCCAGGACGACGGCACCTTCTACTTCTCCGGCGTCAAGGCCGGGGTCGACTACAAGGTGGCCTTCGCCGCGCCCGACGGCACCCTGCGCACGCAGTGGTGGAACGGCTCGGCGGGCGGCGCGTCGTCCTACGCCGGCGGCGTGAGCATCGGGCGGATCGCCAACGGCGGCTACCGCACCGGTGTGAACGCCGCGATGGTCAGCGCCGGCTGACCCTCGTCCGGATCGCACCGCACCTCCCCGGGAACGCCCTCGGCGTTCCCGGGGAGGTCGCGTTCCGGACACCTGCTGCTCCCCGCCCGTTCCGGGCGTCCCCGCACGATCACGCCGACCCCCGCACCGGAAGGCCGTCATGTCCGCTTCCGCGCCTCCCCGCTCCCGCGGTCCCGAGCGCAGCCCGCTGCACGCGACGCTGCGGGCGCTCGGCGCCGGCCTGGTCTCGCTGCTCGTGGTGCTCGGCTGCGTCTGGTACGTCGTCGCGCCCACCGGCGTCGCCACCCGGGTGCGCGTTCAGGAGGCGCCGCTGCCGGCCGGCTCGGACGCGTCGGTGCTCGAGGCCCGACTCGAGATCCGCGACGACCTGCGTCCGTCCGACGCGTCGCTGATCCTGCGGCCGCTCGACGGCCCGGCGCGGGTCGTCCCGCTGGCCGGGACCGCGACCGCCGCGCCGCTGGACCTCGCGCCCGGCGCCTACGACCTGGAGTCCGCCGTCACCGTCGACGGCGCCGTCCGCACCGCCACCGCCCGGGTGGACGTCCGCGAGGGCGTCGCCTACCGGGTGACCCTGCAGGCCAGCCGCACCGGCCTCGTCACGATGCTCCCCGTGAGCTCCTACTGATCGGACCCCGATGATCCGTCAGCCCCACCCGACCCGCTCGCGCGTCGGCATCCTGCTCGGCACGCGTCCCGAGGCGGTCAAGCTCGCGCCGGTGATCACCGCGATGGCGGCGACGGGGCCGCTCGAGCCGGTGATCGTCTCGACCGGACAGCACCGCGACCTGCTGGCTCCCGTGCTCGCCGACTTCGGCCTGCGCCCCGACGACGACCTCGACCTGATGCGTCCGGGCCAGCAGCTCTCCGACCTCGCCGGTCGCGCCCTGCAGGCCGTCGGCGCCGCGATCGAGGCGCACCGGCTCGACGCCGTCGTCGTGCAGGGCGACACCACCACGGCGCTGGCCGGCGCCCTGGCCGGCTTCTACCGGCAGGTGCCGGTGGTGCACGTCGAGGCCGGCCTGCGCACCGGCGACCTGCGCTCGCCGTACCCGGAGGAGGCCAACCGGCGGCTGATCGGCCGGATCGCCGACCTTCACTGCGCGCCCACCCGCACCGCGGCCGAGGCCCTGCTCGCCGAGGGCCTCGACCCGCAGACCGTGCACGACGTCGGCAACACCGTCGTCGACGCCCTGCACGCGACCCTGGCGCGCTCCACCGGCTACGCCGGCCGCGACGCCGACCTGCTCGCCTCGGTGCACGCGGACGCCCGGCCGCTGCTGGTCGTCACCGCGCACCGCCGCGAGTCGTGGGGCGCCGGCCTCGCCGGCATCGCCGAGGGCGTCGCCCGCGCGGTGGCCGATCACCCCGACCTGCAGGTCGTGCTGCCGCTGCACCCCAACCCCGTCGTCCAGCAGACGATCGCAGCCGTGCTCCCGGCGTCCGACCGAGTGCACCTGGTCGGGGCGCTGGACTACCCCGACTTCGTGCGCCTGCTGCGCCGTGCCGACGTGGTGCTCACCGACTCCGGCGGCGTCCAGGAGGAGGCGTGCACCCTGGGTCGACCCACCCTGGTCGCGCGCGACACCACCGAGCGTCCCGAGGGCGAGGTGGCCGGCGGCCTGCTGCTGGTGGGCACCGACCCGGTGCGCATCCGGCGCGAGATCGGGCGGCTGCTCACCGATCCGGACGCCCAGGCCGCGCTGACGTGCCGCACCTCGCCGTTCGGCGACGGCCGGGCCGCCGAGCGGATCGTCGCCCTGGTCGCCGACCTGCTCGGCCACGTGCCCGCCGCCCCGACCCGGGCGCACGCCTCCGCCTGACCCGCCTCTCCTGACCCGACCCGCCTAACCCGCCCGCCCGAACCTCCTCCGACCCGGGAGTCCCCTGTGAACCGCCTGCCGAGCCTGGTGCTCGCCCTGTCCCTCCTCACCGCCCCGGCCGCGCTCGCCGGCTGCAGCGGCGACGCCGCGCCGAACGGCGTCTCGGCCGCCCCCTCCGCCGACGAGAGCGCCGCCGGCGGCTCGGCGACGCCGTCGGGGAGCGCGGAGGGCTCGCGTCCTGACGGCTCGCCCTCGGCCGGCGGCTCGGGTGCCCCGGGCGCCTCGGGCGGCTCGGGTGCCCCGGGTGCCTCGGGCGGCTCGGACGCCTCGAGCACCCCGTCGGGACAGGCGACCGTCGCCGGCGGACGTCTCGGTGACGCGCCGGTGGTCGACAGCGACTCGGTGTTCGTCGTCACCGGGGTGGCCGCGGCCCGTCGCAGCGTCGACCAGGTGCAGCTGCTGCACGCGCTGTGGGTGGCCAGCGTCGACGACACCGGCATCCCGCGCGCGGAGCGGCCCCGCTTCGCGCGTCAGGTGCAGGCGCAGCTGCGCGAGCTCGTCGTCACCGCCACCCGGCTGCCCCCGCCGTCGGGCTCCGCGCCCGCGCGGCTGGTGGCCAGCCTGCGCACCTACGACCGGCTGGCCGGGCAGCTCCGCGCCGGCGGCGGCACCCGCGTGCCGGCGTCGTTCGCCGGCGCGATCGCCGACGCCGACGCCGCCTGGCGCTCCGCGCTGAAGGCGCTGGGCGCGATCGCCGACCAGGACCTGCTGAAGGACCTCCCGACGCTGGCGTCGCCCTCCGCCGGATGACGCTCGACCTCACCCTCGCGGCCGGCGCGATCGCGGTCATCGTCGGCTACTACGCCGTCCTCTTCGCCCTCTCCCTGGCCCGGGCGGCGCAGCCGACCTCGACGTACCGGCCCCTGATGGTGCTGCTGGTGCCGGCGCGCAACGAGGAGCTCGTGCTCGACCGCACCCTCGAGACGGTCGCGCGGCTGGAGTACGACGGCCCCGTCCGGGTGCTCGTCGTCGACGACGACTCCCAGGACGCCACCGCCGCCATCGCAGGACGCTGGGCACGGCGCGACGAGCGGATCCGGCTGACCCGGCGCGTCCCGCCGGACGCCGGCCTCGGCAAGAGCGAGGCGCTGAACCACGGGCACGGGCTGATCAGCGCCTGGCGCGCAGCGGACGACCCGTGGCTCGAGGGACGCGGCGCCGACGACGTCGTCGTGGTGATCCTCGACGCCGACGGGCTGCTGCCGGCCGACGCCCTGACGACGGTCGCCCCGTACTTCGCCGAGCCCGAGGTCGCCTCGGTGCAGGTGGGCGTGCGCATCGGCAACGCCCGCGACAACCTGCTCACCCGCATGCAGGACATCGAGTTCGTCGGCTTCAGCCGGCTCGTCCAGGTGGCCCGCGACCGTCTGGGCTCCTCCGGCCTGGGCGGCAACGGCCAGTTCACCCGGCTCTCGGCGCTCGACGGCCTCGCGGACGAGGACGGCCAGGCGTGGTCGCCGGGTGCCCTCACCGAGGACCTCGACCTCGGCCTGCGCCTGGTCGTCGCGGGCTGGCGCACCCGGTTCTGCCACGCGACGCACGTCGAGCAGCAGGGCGTGGTCGGCTGGCGCGCGCTGCTGCGCCAGCGCACTCGCTGGATCCAGGGCCACTACCAGTGCTGGCGCCACATCCCCGGGCTGCTGCGGCCGGGCCGGGTGCCGCTCGTCGGCCGCCTCGATCTCGTCCTCTACCTCGTGCTGGTCGTCACGGTGCTGCTGGTCAGCGTCACGATGCTGCTGAGCATCGCCGCGATCCTCGGCCTCCCGGCGACCAACCACCTGCTCGGCTTCGTGCCGTACGGCCCGCAGCGGCGCGGCGTCGAGCTGCTCGTCTCGCTGCTGCCGCTCGCGCTGTTCCTCGGCACCTACCAGCGTCACAGCCCGCACCGGTTCCGCTGGTACGAGGTCCCGGCCGCCGGGCTGCTCTTCACCGCCTACGGGTACGTGTGGGCGTGGGTGTCGCTGCGCGCGCTCGCGAACCTCGCGCTGGGCCGCAACGCCTGGGTCAAGACGCCGCGCTCGGCCATGGCCGGGTTGAATGCCGCCATGACCACCGACCTCACCGGCCCCAGCCTGGCCGCCGCGATCGACGCCCGCTGCCGCCTGAGCGGCACCTTCACCCTGCGCTCGGGGCAGGTCTCGCACGAGTACTTCGACAAGTACCTCTTCGAGGCCGACCCGGTGCTGCTGCGCCGCGTCGCCCAGGCGATGGTGCCGCTGCTGCCGGCCGGCGACGACGCCCCCGACCTGCTCGGCGGCCTCGAGCTCGGCGGCGTGCCGATCGCGACGATGGTCTCCAGCCTCACCGGCACGCCGGCGCTGTTCGTCCGCAAGCAGGCCAAGGAGTACGGCACCGCCAAGCTGGCCGAGGGCCCGGAGTTCGCGGGCCGCCGGGTCGTGCTGATCGAGGACGTCATCACCACCGGCGGCGCCGTCCGCGACGCCACGGTCGCGCTGCGCGAGGCCGGCGCGATCGTCGAGGTGGTCGTCTGCGCGATCGACCGCAGCCCCGAGGACCAGACCCCGCTCGCCGACCTCGGCCTGGAGATCCGGGCCGTGCTCACCAAGGCCGAGCTCGACGCCGTGCGCGCCGGGGCCGCCGGGGCCGCCGCGACCGCCGGGGCCTGACGCCCGGCCGCGTCACCGCTCCAGTCGGGCGCCGGCCAGGCGGTCCAGCGCCTCGCGCAGCATCTCGGGCCGCTTGCAGAACGCCCACCGGACGAGGTGGCGCCCGGCGTCGGCGTCGTCGTGGAAGCCCTGCAGGGGGATCGCGACGACGCCGGCCCGCTCGGGCAGCGCCAGGCAGAACGCGCGGCCGTCGTCCCAGCCGAGGTGCGCGACGTCGCTGATCGCGAAGTAGGACGCCTGGGGCCGCGAGACGACCGGCAGCCCGATGTCGGCGAGCCCGGCGACGAGCAGGTCGCGCCGCTCCTGCAGCTGCGCGGCGAGCTCGGCCGGTGCGTCGGGCAGGTGGTCGAGCGCGTGCGCCACCGCGGGCTGCAGGGGCGCGCCGGAGGTGAAGGTGAGCCACTGCTTGGCCGCCAGCACCGCGCCGACGAGCGGTGCCGGGCCGACCGCCCAGCCGACCTTCCAGCCGGTGACGGCGTAGGACTTGCCGACGCTCGAGAGGGTCAGCGTGCGCTCGCGCATGCCGGGCAGCGTCGCGATCGGGCGGTGAGCGCGGCCGTCGTAGGTGAGGTGCTCGTAGACCTCGTCGGCGAGCACGACCAGGTCGTGCTCGCGGGCCACCTGCGCCACGGCGTCGAGCTCCGCGGCGTCGAGCACGCGGCCGGTGGGGTTGTGCGGGGTGTTGAGCAGGACGAACCGCGTGCGCGGCCCGACGGCGGCACGGAGCGCGTCGACGTCGAGGCGGAAGTCGGGCGCGCGCAGCAGCACCGGACGACGCACGCCGCCGGCCATCTGCACCACCGCCGCGTAGGAGTCGTAGAACGGCTCCAGCACGACCACCTCGTCGCCCGGCTCGACGAGCCCGAGCAGCGCGCCGGCGAGCGCCTCGGTGCAGCCGGTGGTGACGACGACCTCGGTGTCGGGGTCGACCTCCAGCCCGTACCGGCGCTGCTGGTGGCGGGCGATCGCCTGCCGCAGGGCGGGCAGCCCGACGCCGGGCGCGTACTGGTTGTGGCCCTCGTGCAGGGCGCGGACGGCGGCGTCGAGCAGCGGACGCGGGCCGTCGGCGTCCGGGAAGCCCTGGCCGAGGTTGACGGCGCCGGTGCGCACCGCGAGCGCGGACATCTCGGCGAAGACCGTGGGCGGGATGCCGGCCAGGCGGGAGGCGATCACGGTCGCGACGCTACCCGCGCCCCGCCCTGCGGGCTGGGGTGATGACCGGTCGTCCGGTTCACTCGGGGGCGTGAGTGTCGCCGCCACCCTCCCCGTCCCGTCCGTCGCGCCTGCTGCACCGTCCGCGTCCGCCGTGCCCGCGGCACTGCCCGCCTCGTCCGGCTCGCCCGGCCAGCCCGAGCTGACCGGCGTCGCCGCCTGGGCCGTCGACCTGATGGAGCGGCTCGGGCCGGTCGGGGCCGGCGTCGCGATCGCGCTGGAGAACCTCTTCCCGCCGCTGCCCAGCGAGCTGATCCTGCCACTGGCCGGCTTCACCGCCAGCCGGGGCGAGTTCTCGCTGCTGGCCGCGATCGTGGCCACCACGATCGGCTCCGTGGTGGGCGCGCTGGTGCTCTACGGCATCGGCGCGCGCGTGGGCCGCGACCGCGTGCACGCGCTGTGCGTGCGCCTGCCGCTGGTCGAGGAGGCCGACCTGGTGCGCACCGAGGAGTGGTTCGCCCGGCACGGACGCACGGCGGTGCTGCTCGGCCGCATGGTGCCGGTGTTCCGCAGCCTGGTGTCGCTGCCGGCCGGCGTCGAGCGGATGCCGCTCGTCACCTTCACCCTGCTGACCCTGGCGGGCTCGGCGATCTGGAACTCGATCTTCGTACTGGTCGGCTACGAGCTCGGCGAGCAGTGGCACCGGGTGGAGCCGGTCGTCGGCCTGGTGCAGGCCGGGCTGGGCCTGCTCGTCGGCGGCGTCGTGCTGCGCTGGGTCGTGCGCCGGGTGCGGCGGCAGCGCCGCGAGCGGGCGGCGGCTCAGGACGTCGCCTGATCGTCCTTCTTGCGGTCCTTGGCCCGCTGCCGGATGCCCTCGAGCACGATCGGGATGATCGTGAACGCGGTGATCAGGAGGATGACGTAGTCGATGTTGTCGCCGAGCCCTGGGATGCCGCCGAGGAAGTAGCCGAGCAGCGTGATGCTGATGACCCAGGCCACCGCGCCGACCGCGCTCCAGGTGAAGAACCGACGACGCTCCATCTGCGTGACGCCCGCGACGACGGTGATGTAGGTGCGCACGAACGGCACGAACCGGCCGATCACCAGCGCCTGGTTGCCGTGGGTCTCGAAGAACGTGCTGGTGGAGTCGAGGTACTTGCGCTTGATGATCCGCCCGTCGCGCTCGTAGAGCCGCGGCCCGATGCGTCTGCCGATCTCGTAGCCCACCACGTTGCCGAGGAACGCCGCCACCGAGAGCAGCAGGCACGCGGCGATCACCTCGACCAGCCGGTTCGAGACTCCCAGCACGGAGATCCTGTGGATCGAGATGAACAGGCCGAGCGAGAACAGCAGCGTGTCGCCCGGCAGGAACGGGAAGAACAGCCCGCACTCGACGAAGACGATCGCCAGGCTGATCCAGATCAACGACCCGCCGAAGTGGTCGAGCAGGTAGTTCGGATCCAGCCACGAGACACCCAGCATCAGAGGGTGGAGCTGATCGCTGAGCAGGGCCGACGCCGTCTGGAGCACGGGCGTCACCGTACCCTGCGGCGCATGGTCGAGGGCGCGGGAACGGATGGGACGGACGCCACGCGCGCGCCCTACGACCCGATGCCGCACGGCCCTGCCGAGGTCGGCGTCGGTCCCTGGGTCGGGCCGTGGCCCGAGGGCGAGCAGTGGGATCCCGCGCTGCTGGCCGGCGGCGACCGGCGCAACGTCGTCGACCGCTACCGCTACTGGCGGCTGGAGGCGATCGTCGCCGACCTCGACGCCCGCCGGCACGACTTCCACGTGGCGATCGAGAACTGGCAGCACGACTTCAACATCGGGACGGTCGTCCGCTCCGCCAACGCCTTCCTCGCCGCCGAGGTGCACATCGTGGGCAACCGGCGCTGGAACCGGCGCGGCGCGATGGTGACCGACCGGTACCAGCACGTGCGCCACCACCCGACGGTCGAGGGCCTCGCGGAGGAGCTGCGCGAGCGCGGCATCGTCCTGCTCGGCATCGACAACCTGCCCGGCTCCCTGCCGCTGGAGACGCTCGCGCTGCCGCGTCGGGTCTGCCTGATCTTCGGCCAGGAGGGCCCGGGGCTCTCCGAGGCCGCTCGGGCGGCGTGCGACGCGACCTTCTCGATCGCGCAGTTCGGGTCGACCCGCTCGATCAACGCCTCCGCGGCGGCCGCGATCGCCATGCACGCGTGGGTGCGGCAGCACGCCGACCTCGACGCGCAGGACGCCTGGCGGGGCTGAGCCCGCCAGGCGTCCTGGTCTCCAGCGGCCGCGGAGCCGCGGTCAGCGCCGGGTGGCGTCGAAGCAGGTGACCTCGAAGCTGGTCGCGCGGCCGAAGAAGACCGCGCCGAAATACCGCTCGGAGCGGACGTGTCGCGGGCAGACCTGGGCGATCGCGCGCTCGATGGCCCGCTTGGTCGGCTTCTCGTACACGGTCTGGGCGTAGACCGCCCGGTAGCGGTGCGGTCGCGAGCACGGCTGGTAGTACTTCGTCCCGACGCAGGCGGCGATGGAGTCGGGCAGCCCCTTCAGCCGTGGCGGCGCGGTGAGTCGATTGCGGAGCAGACCGCCGTCGGCCGTCAGGCTCAGCTCGCATGACACCCAGCGCGCACCCTCACGTCGCTGCGCGGGAGTCGGGAGGAAGATCCAGCGGCGGTAGACCGTGCGGGCCAGCAGGGTGCGGCTCTTGCCGAGCGCGTCCTGGTGGGCGCGATCGCACCGCGGCGCGACGTACTCCTGGAGCGCCCGAGAGTCGGGGTCGAGCGAGACGTCGTCGGGGATCGGCACGACCCCCTCGACCCAGAGTGTGTGGGCGCGGGTGCTGCAGGCGAACGACGGGTCCTTGGGGCTGACCCGGTTCGCCTGCTGCTTGGTCGCGTCGTGGCAGGACCCGACCTTCGGGGCGCCGGCGAGCCGGTCGGGCGCGGGGTCGGCGGCGCGGGCCGACGAGGTCGCCGCGAGCGGGGCCGAGACGGCGGCGAGGGCGAGGACGAGCGCGCCGAGGCGGGCGCGCAGGGAGGAGCGGGGCTGGGGCATGCCGAGATCCTTCGAGGGAGGGTGTGGGGCGTCCCACGCTAGGGCCCTGCCGGGGCTCGTGGACGCCGAACGGCCCGATCGACGCGCGGGCGTCGATCGGGCCGTCGGGGAAGCGTGGCCGCGGTGCGGTCAGCGGCTGGTGCGCGTGCCGCAGGCGAGCACGAAGCTGGTCGGGGTGGCGAAGCGGACGTTGTAGGTGTACGCCGCGGTGCGGACGTGGCGAGGGCACAGGCGCCGACCCGCCGTGTCGATCGTCCGCGCGGTGGGCTTCTCGTAGATCGTGCCGGCCCAGGTCAGGCGGAACTCGTGACGTCGGGTGCACGGCACGATCAGGTCCTTCGCGGTGCAGCCGGACACGCTCTTCGGCAGGCCCGTGACGCGTCGGGGCGAGGTCAGCCGGTCGCGCTCGTACGCCCCGGCGTTCAGGGTGCCGAGCGTGCACGAGATCCAGCGGGCACCGGCCTCCCGCTGCTGCGGGGTCGGCAGGAAGTACGACGGGAGGTAGGTGGAGCGGGCCTGCAGGTTCCGGTCCGTGCCGATCGCGCGGCCGAAGGCCGGACGGCAGGCCTTGTCCCGGAACGCGAACAGGGCGCGCGAGTCGGACGTCAGCGGCACGTCGGAAGGCACCTCGGCGACGCCGACCACGAAGACGGTGTGGCTGCGGGTGCTGCACGCGAACGAGGTGGCCCGCAGGTACTCGCCCTCGCTCTGCTTGAGCGTGACGTCGTAGCAGGAGCCGACCTTCGGGGCGCCGGCCAGCCGGTCGGGGGCGGCGTCGGCGGCGCGGGCGGGCGCGGTGGCGGCGAGCGGCGCGGCCACGGCGGCGAGGGCGAGGGCGAGCGCGCCGAGGCGGGCGCGCAGGGAGGGGCGGTTCATGTCCGAGATCCTTCGAGGAGCAGTGGTGGGGTCGGCCCACGGTAGACCTCGCACGACCCCGTGGAGGCCGAACGGCCCGATCGACGCGCGGGCGTCGATCGGGCCGTCCGGTCAGGCGGTGCCGCTCAGCGGACCCGGGAGCGGGTCACTGACGACAGGCGCGCGAGAGGTCGAGCTCGCGCGTCTGGTTGCGGTTGATGAAGATCCGCTGGGACGAGCGCACGCTGCCGCGCAGCTCGCAGGTCAGCGTGTAGGCCTCCCGCTTGCCGGGCGTCCGCACCGTGGTGGCGTCGTACTGGCCGAAGACCACCGTGTGGCTGGGCGCGACCGACCCGGCGTTGCGGACCCGGGCGACGTAGGTGCCGGGGGTGACGTCGGAGATCCGGACGATCTCCTTCTCGCCGGGCAGGTTGCCCGAGCTGGCCACCGAGGTCAGCGAGCCGTCGGCGTTCTTGCGGAACACCTCGAGGTCGAGGTCGTCGGGCGTCGGCCAGTCGAGGGTCACCTGGAGCAGGTCGGACGGCTGCGTGGCGACGAACTCGTAGTCGGCGGTGCCGGTGAGCGGCGTCAGCGAGCCGCCCTCGACGGTCTTGGTCGCGAACGGCGTCGCCGCCGGCTTCTCGTAGGTGCGCGAGCGGACGACCGGCCGCGTCGAGGGGTTGACGATCCACGAGAACCGGCCGGTGCGGCCGACCTTCAGGGTCGAGTCGACGAAGTCCTCGAACGAGGAGCTCCAGGTCGGCGAGGAGAACGTCTTGCGCAGCCGCAGCGTCGCGCCGACGGGGGCCTCGCCGGTGAGGACGCCGTGGTAGCGGGTGTCCAGCGCGTGCTCGAGGGCGATCAGGTAGGCCTCCCGGTTGCCCTTGCCGGCGAGCTTCCCGGTGCCGAGGTACTCCCCGACCACCTCGGAGAACGGCGGGTGGAACTCGTTCTCGCCGATCTCGAAGGTGTAGCCGAAGCCGCCGGTGGCGTTGTACGACCAGTCCTCGGTGGTGCCGGTGGTGTCGTAGAGCTGCCAGCCGTGGATGTTCTGGTAGCCGTTCTGGGCCGCCATGTCGCGTCCGAGACGCTTGAGGCCCAGCTCGTCGGGCGCGTCGCCGACCGGGATGCCGTCGGGGCCGATGGTCGTCGGGGCGACGCCGTTGGGCCGCAGCACCAGGTTCGAGAACGTGTGGTTGGAGATCAGCATCGTCACCTGGCGGCTGCGGACGAGCTGCTGCACGTTCTGGGTCTCCGGCTCGGAGAACGGGGCCGCGCCGCGGTACGTCGGGTCGGCGAGGCCGGCCTCGGCGCCGCCGTCGGAGCCCAGGCCGGGCATCGTCGCCGCGGCGCCCGGGCCGCCCCAGAAGCCGCCGTAGTTGCGGTTGAGGTCGACCCCGAGGCCGAAGCCGCCGGGGCTGAGCAGGCTCGCACGGCAGGTGCCGTCGGGGGTGTCGACGTCGTCGACGATGCGGCAGTTCTTCCGCTTGTACGCCTGGCCGGGGGTGGCCAGCGTCGTGCCGGTGCCGCCCAGCGGGTCGGCGTCGTTGAGCGTGCGCAGGTCGACGACGTCGCCGTCGGTGCGCGAGAGGTCGAAGCCGTCGGCGTTGACCACCGGCACCACGACGACCCGGGCGCGGTCCAGCAGGCCGCGGATGCGCGCGTCCGTGCCGTAGTTCTTGACCAGGTCGGTCGCGAACTCCATCGCGAGCTCGCCGGAGGGCCACTCGCGGGCGTGGTGCACGCCGAGCAGCAGGAAGGTCGGACGGCCGTCGGCGGCGCGCTGGACGTCGCGGCCGATCTCGATGCCGTAGACCGTGCGGCCGTCGAGGGTCTTGTGCGGCAGGGCGAACCGCTTGGCCAGGCTGGGGCGGCGCTTCGCGAGCGCGGCCATGTCGGCCTCGTAGTCGGCCAGCGTGCGGTAGGCCGTGCGGCCCGAGGGCAGGGGCGAGGAGACCCGGGCGGCGGCGTAGGCGGCGTCGGCACGCTGACGCTCGACCTCGCGGGCCACCAGGTCGGGGATGCGCACCTGGTAGTCGAACCCGGCGGCGTCGAGCGCCGCCCGGTCGGCCGGGGTGTGCAGCACGGCCTCGACGTAGTCGTGGCCGGCGTGCTCGGTGAGGTCCAGCCCGAGGCGCTGGAGGATCAGCCGCGAGCCGCGGTCGGGGGTCGTGATCGTCACCAGCGACGGCGTGAACGGCGTCTCGGAGACGGCGGTCGCGCCGTCGTCGCCGGTGGCCGGCGTGGTGAGCGCTCCGGTGAGCGCCAGGCCGCTGAGGCCCAGGGCGAGGGTCAGGCCGACGACGCCGGAACGGCGGCGCGGGCGCGCGAGGACAGGGCGGAGGGGCATCGGGTTCTCCTCGGTGCTCCGTGGGAAGGGGGGTGCCTCGTCAACGCCCCGGTCGTCCCGAGGTCACGCCGCGTTCGCCTCGCACCGGCGGATCGGCAGGTGAACGGCGTCACGCCGGGCGGTCTCCGGGACGCCCCCGGCGGGGCTGTCCGCGGGCACTAGGGTGGGCGCGCCGATCCCGCCCGTCGATCCTCACCCAGGAGTGCTCCGTGCCCATCGCCACCCCCGAGATCTACGCCGAGATGCTGGACGCCGCGAAGGGCGGCTCCTACGCCTTCCCGGCCATCAACGTCTCGTCGTCGCAGACCCTCAACGCCGCCCTCAAGGGATTCGCGGACGCCGGGTCCGACGGCATCATCCAGATCTCCACCGGCGGCGCGGAGTACCTCTCCGGCCCGACGGTCAAGGACATGGTCACCGGCTCGGTCGCCTTCGCCGCGTACGCCGCCGAGGTCGCCAAGAGCTACCCCGTCAACATCGCGCTGCACACCGACCACTGCCCGAAGGACAAGCTCGACGGCTTCGTCCGGCCGCTGCTCGCGCTCTCGGCCGAGCGCGTCCAGCGCGGCGAGGCGCCGCTCTTCCAGTCGCACATGTGGGACGGCTCGGCGGTGCCGCTGGAGGAGAACCTGGTCATCGCCCAGGAGCTGCTGGAGAAGTCGATCGCCGCGAAGGTGATCCTCGAGATCGAGGTCGGCGTGGTCGGCGGCGAGGAGGACGGCGTCGAGAACGCGATCAACGACAAGCTGTACTCCACCCCGGAGGACGCCATCGCCACCGCGAAGGCGCTCGGCTACGGCGAGCGCGGCTACTACATGACCGCGCTGACCTTCGGCAACGTGCACGGCGTCTACAAGCCGGGCAACGTCAAGCTGCGTCCCGAGGTGCTCAAGGCGGCCCAGGAGGCGGTCGTCGGCGAGTTCGGCCTCGAGCCCGGCTCCAAGCCCTTCCACCTGGTCTTCCACGGCGGCTCCGGCTCCTCGACCGAGGAGATCGCCGCGGCCGTCGACTACGGCGTGGTGAAGATGAACATCGACACCGACACCCAGTACGCCTTCACCCGGCCCGTCGCCGCGCACATGTTCGCCAACTACGACGGCGTGCTGAAGGTCGACGGCGAGGTCGGCAACAAGAAGGCCTACGACCCCCGCGCCTGGGGCAAGGCCGCCGAGGCCGGCATGGCCGCGCGGATCGTCGAGGCCTGCGAGCACCTGCGCTCGGCGGGGCGCACCCTCTCCGCCTGATCCCCCGCGCGCGACGGCCCCGGAGCGAGCCGCTCCGGGGCCGTCGTGCGTCCGGACGCCTGCGCGCGCCCGGGATGGTGCGGGGTGGCTCGGCTCAGCCGCCGAAGCCGGCGTGACGGGGGCGCTCGAAGAGCACGGCGGCGACCAGCCCGGCCACCAGGACGGCGGCCGGCAGCAGCATCGCCTGCGACATCGCGGTCGAGAACGGCGAGGCGACGACGTCGGGCAGGCGTCCGCCCGCAGCGCCCTCGCCGCCGGCGAAGGAGCCGCCGAGACCCTGGGCCGCGAGGCGCGCGCTGATCAGCGCCGCGATCGCCGCGGAGCCGAGCACCGCGCCGACCTGGCGGGTGGCGTTGTAGACGCCGGCCCCCGCGCCGGCCTGCTGCACCGGCAGGTTGCGGGTGGCCGTCGCGCTGTTCGGCGCCCAGATGAACGCGTTGCCGATGCCCAGCAGCACCATCGGCGGGACGAGCAGCCACAGCGAGTCGCGCGGGGTCATCTCCGCAGCGAGCCACACGATCGAGACGATGCCGGCGGCGAACCCGAAGCCGGTGATCAGCCGCGGGTGCACGCGGTCGGTGAGACCGCCGACGAAGCGGGCCAGGACGATCGACATGACCGCCATCGGCACCAGCAGCAGGGCGGCCCGGGTGGGGGAGAGGCCGCGGACGGCCTGGGCCCACAGCATCAGCGGGAACGCCAGCGCGGTGATCGCGAAGCCCATCGAGGTGATCGCGACGTTGGCCAGCGAGAAGTTGCGGTCGCGGAAGAGGCCGAGCGGCACCAGCGGCTCGCTGCGGGTGCGCGCCTGCCAGGCGACGAACAGCGCGAAGACCAGCAGGCCGGCGCCGATCATCGCCCAGATCCAGGCGGCCCAGCTCTCGCGCTGGCCCTCCTGGATGCCGAAGACGATGAGGAACATGCCCGCGCCGCTGAGCACCACGCCCAGCCAGTCGAACCGGCGCTGGTGGGTCTCGAGCGTCGGCACCAGGCGCCAGGCCAGGACGAAGCCGATGACGCCGACCGGCACGTTGATGAAGAAGATCCACTCCCAGCCCAGCGCGTCGACCAGCACGCCGCCGAGGATCGGCCCGACGAGCGTGGCCACGCCCGCCGTGGCGCCCCACAGCGCCATCGCCTTGCCGCGGCGCTCGGCCGGGAAGATGCGGGTGATGATCGCCATCGTCTGCGGCGTGATCATCGAGGCGCCGAGGCCCTGCACGACGCGGGCGACGATCAGCCCCTCGACCGTCGACGTCAGGCCGCACCACAGCGAGGCCAGCGTGAACACCGTCAGGCCGGCCAGGTAGAGCCGCTTGGGACCGAACCGGTCGCCGAGGCGTCCGGTGATCAGCACCGGCACGGCGTAGGCGAGCAGGTACGCGCTGGTGACCCAGATGACGCTGTTCACGTCGGCGCCGAGGTCCTCGATGATCGCCGGCGTCGCGACCGAGACGATCGTGGAGTCGACGAGGATCATGAAGAACCCGAGGCACAGCGCGAAGAGCGCGGGCCAGGGGTCGCGGGCCGCCGCGCCGGGGGCGGACGACGGGGGCGCGGTGGGCTGGCTGGTCACGTCGCTGGTCACAGCATCAGGGAACACCCCCGCGCCGACATTCCTTCCCGGCCCGCACAATGGCGCCATGACCCCTGTGGACCTGATGGCCGGCCCCCCGCCCACCCACCTCCCCGAGGACCCCGCCGACGCCCGCCTCGCCGACGGCGCCGCGCCGCGCGTCGTCGCCCGCGAGCTGCCCGAGTCGCCGTCCGCCTGGGCCGCGGTCGCGCAGGAGGCGCGGGACGCCGGCGCCGACGACCTCGACGTCTACGCCTTCGCCCGCGTCGGGTACCACCGCTCGCTCGACCGGCTGCGCCGCAACGGCTGGAAGGGCCACGGTCCGGTGCCGTGGTCGCACGAGCCCAACCGCGGCTTCCTCACCTGTCTGGCCCTGCTCGCGCAGGCCGCGCGCGCGATCGGCGAGACCCCCGAGGCCGACCGGTGCGCCGACTTCCTGCACGACTCCAGCCCCGAGGGCTACGACGCGCTGCTCGGCGGCCGCTGACCCCGCTCAGCGGCGCCGGCCGGTGCTGAGCGCACGAAACTGGCGCCTGTCCGATGAAGCTTCATCGGCCAGGCGCCAGTTTCATCGGTCAGCCGAGGAAGCTGGCGGCGCGCCCGGTCAGGCCGGCGTCAGCAGCCGACGCACGGCGTCCGAGCCGAGCGCGACGAAGAGCGTGGGCAGGCGCGGGCCGCGGTCGGCGTCGACCAGCAGCCGGTAGAGCAGGCCGAAGAACCGCTTCTGGTCGGCCTTGACCTCCTCGGTGGGGGCGTCGTCGAGCGCGAGCCCGCGGCCGAGCTTCGGGACGCCGTAGACGAGCGTGGTCACCTCGTCGAGGTCGAGCCGGTCCGGCAGCCGCTCCAGCAGCAGGCGCAGCCAGCCGGCCTCGTCCGGCGCGAGCGCGGCCAGCCGGGCTACGTCGGGCTCCTCGCGCACCGTCGTGCGCTCGTCCTCGGGCACGTAGTCGTGCATCCAGGTCATCGCGCGACCCAGCCGCGGCTCGAGGTCGGCGACGTCGTCGTGCGGGTGGCCGACGTCGGCCACGATCCGGCCGATCAGCTCGGCGGAGCCGGCGGTCACGTCGGCCACCGAGGACAGCAGCCGGAACGGCACCACGACCCGCGGCGTCGGCAGGGTGCCCGCGCTCGAGGTGGACGACGCGCGCTCCCAGGCCAGCACCTGGGCGTCCCGCTTGAGCGGGTCGGCGGCCTTGCGGCCGAGCGAGTCCCACTCGTCGTAGAGCCGCACGACCTCGGGGCCGAAGTCGACCGTGAACGCCTGCTTGGGGGCGCGACGGACGTAGAGCCAGCGCAGCACCGGGGCCTCGAGGATCTGCAGCGCGTCGGCCGCGGTCGGCACGCCGCCGCGCGAGGACGACATCTTCACCTGGCCGCCGGCGCCGACGAAGGAGTAGCCGACGAACGACGGCGCGCGTCCGCCGAAGAGCCGGACGAGGTCCTTGCCGACGGTGTACGACGAGCCGGGGCTGGCGTGGTCGACGCCGCCGGGCTCGAAGTCGACGCCCTCGACCGACCAGCGCATCGGCCAGTCGACCTTCCAGACCAGCTTGCCCTCGTCCTGTGTGCGCAGGTTCGTGACGCCCTCGAAGCCGCACGCCGAGCAGGCGTAGGCGAGGTCGGCGGAGTCGTCGTCGTAGGCGGAGATGACCGTGGTGTCGCGTCCGCACTGCCGGCAGTACGGCTTGAACGGGAAGCGGGCGAGGTCGTCGGCCCCGGAGTCCCCGGAGGTCGCGGCGTCGAGGTCGTCCTCGGCGGTGGACTCCAGCTCCGCGGCGCCGAGCCCCTCGGGCGCCGCCTCGGGCTCGACCTTCTTCGTGCGGTAGCGCGCGAGCACGGTCTCGATCTCGCCGCGCCGCGCGACCGCGTGGAGGATCTGCTCGCGGTAGGCCCCGGCCCGGTACCGCTCGGTCTGCGAGACCTCCTCCATCTCGACGCCGAGCTCGGCGAGCGAGCGCTGCAGCGGCTCCTTGTAGTGCTCGGCCCAGGAGACGTGGCAGCCGCCGGGGTCGGGCACGGCCGAGAGCGGACGGCCGATGTGGTCGCTCCACGACGGGTCGACGCCGGCCGGCACCTTGCGGAAGCGGTCGTAGTCGTCCCAGCTGTGCAGGTGCCGCACCGGCAGGCCGCGGCGGCGGATCTCCTCGGCGACGAAGTGCACGGTGAGGAACTCGCGCAGGTTGCCCAGGTGCACGGGGCCGGACGGGCTGGCGCCGGAAGCGCACGTGATGACCTGGCCGGGGGCGAGCTCGCCGGCGTGCCGGATGGCGTCGTCGGCGGCGCGGGTGACCCAGTCGGTGGGCTCGGGCCGCGAGCGCTGCGTCTCGCCGGCGTGCGGGCTGCGGTCGGTCGTGCCATCGGCCATGGGGCGAACGCTAGCCGAGCGCCTCGACCTCGGACGAAGCGCCGCCGGGGGCCCGCTACCCTGCGGGAATGCCTGCTCCGGCGCAGTCCGTCATCTCGGCCCTGGGCTTCCCACGCGCCGCCGCACGGCTCTACGAGCAGGTCCGCCAGCAGAGCGGGCGGCCGCTCGACGCGGTCGCCGCGCAGCTGCGGCGCACGCCCGAGGAGCTGTGTCGCGACCTCGAGGCGCTGCTCGACGGCGGGCTCGCGCAGATCGGGGACGACGGCGTCCTGCAGGTGCTGCCCCCGGTGGAGGCGGTCTCGGCGTTCCTGCGCGACGCCGCCGACAGCGCCGCCACCGCCCACCGCCGGCTCGAGGACGTCGTCCGGGCGATCCCGCACCTCAGCAGCGCGCCGGTGCGCCCGCCCGACCAGGACGTCGGCGAGCTCCAGCCGCTCGACGGCGAGATCAGCACCGGCGGCGACCCCCTCTCCCTGCTGCACCGGCTGATCACCGAGGGCAGCGGCGACCTGCTGTGGCTGCGACCCGACCAGTGGCGCCCGCCGGCGGAGGACCTCATGGCCGACGTCGTCGCCGAGGTGCTCGCGTCCGGACGCCGCTCGCGGGCGATCTACCCCGTGCGCGCGCTCGCCGAGGCCCCGGCCACGCTGGCCCACCGCGCCGGCCTGGGCGAGGAGATCCGGCTGCTGCCCGACCTGCCGACCCGGATGCTCGTGCTCGGCCCGACCCACGCGATCCTCCCCGAGCCGCTCGGCTTCTAGGCCGAGCCGCGCTCGCTGATCCGCCAGCGCGGGCTGGTCCAGGCCCTCACGCTGTGGTTCGACGCGCTGTGGCAGCGCGCCGCCCCGCTGCCCGTCGACGTCGCCCCCGACGACCCGCGCAACGACCTGCGCCAGTTCATCCTCGAGCAGCTGGCCGTCGGCGCCCAGGACGACCAGATCGCCCGGCTCCTCGGCGTCAGCCTGCGCACGGTGCGCCGCCGGGTGGCCGACGTGATGGCCGAGCTCGGCGCGGAGTCGCGCTTCCAGGCGGGCGTCGAGGCCGTCCGGCGCGGCTGGCTCTAGCCGCCCGAGCCGCCCGAGCCGCCCGAGCCGCCCGAGCCGTCGGACGCCCGCGGCAGCACCATCGCGTAGGCGCCCGGCTCGATCCGCCACGTCCGCTGGCGCTCGGGGCCGTAGATCTCGCCGTCGGCGGAGCACCAGAACTCCTCGCCGGAGATGCGGACGCTCCGCGCGCGGCCCTGCCAGGTGTCGTCGCGCTCGCCGTGGCGGCCGACCACCAGGCCGGCGACGTAGGCCAGGCGGGCCACCGGCCCCACCGCGAAGGAGACCAGCACGTCGAGCCGGCCGTCCTCGGGGTCGGCGCCGGGGGCCAGCGCGGTGCCGCCCCCGACGTTCGGGGCGTTGGCCACCGAGACCATCAGGACGGGACGGTCGAGGTCGGCGACCACCTCGCCGTCGACCTCGATGCGCAGCCGGGTGGCGGGCGGGTCGAGCGCCGTCATCGCGGCGCCGATCGGGTAGCCCAGCCGCTTGAGGCTCACGGGTCCGAGACGGACCGCGCCCAGCCGCGACTTCCACCGCGCGCCCCGGCGGCTGGCGTTCGCGCCGGCCCCCGCGTGCACGTGGTTGACCACCACCTCGCCCACCTCGTCGAGGATCAGGTCGACCGGGCGGACCTCGCCCTCGAGCACCACCCGCGCCGCCTCCGCGGGGTCCAGTGGCAGGCCCTGGCCGCGGGCGAAGTCGTTGCCGGTGCCCAGCGGCAGCAGTCCGAGCACCCGGCCGCCGAGCTCGCCGCGGCGGTGCAGCGCCGAGACCACCGCGTGCATGCTGCCGTCGCCGCCGGCCACGACGATCCGCCGCGAGCCCGCGCGGTGCAGGACGCCGTTCAGCTCGCCGGCATCCGAGGTGGCGGCCACCTCGACGGAGGTGCCCTCGCGCAGCACGGCGAGCGCCCGCTCGAGCGCGGCGTCGTCGCCGGCGCCGGCGGCCGCGTTGGTGATGACGACGAGGGGCTCCACCGCTCGGACGCTACCGGGCGACCCGTCGTCCCGACCCCCTCCACCCGGGCCCGGGACCGGGGTCCGCCGGTCGTCGCGACCGGGAGCCCCGACGTCGCCCTCTGTTAACCTCGGGCCGCAAGAGGCCGGTCCGCCGCTTGCCCGTCCAGCGCCCCCGCCCCTGCCGAGGAGTCCGCATGCCCGCCATCGCCATCATCGGCGCCCAGTGGGGCGACGAGGGGAAGGGCAAGGCCACCGACCTGCTCGGCTCCTCGGTCGACTACGTCGTCAAGTTCAACGGCGGCAACAACGCCGGCCACACCGTGGTCATCGGCCAGCCCGACGGCAGCCAGGAGAAGTACGCGCTCCATCTCCTGCCCAGCGGCATCCTCACCCCCGGCTGCGTCCCGGTCATCGGCAACGGCGTCGTGGTCGACCTCGGCGTCCTGTTCGAGGAGATCGACGGGCTCGAGGCCCGCGGCGTCGACACCTCGCGGCTGGTGGTCAGCGCCAACGCGCACGTGATCGCCGACTACAACCGCACCCTCGACAAGGTCGCCGAGCGGTTCCTCGGCTCGCGCCGCCTCGGCACCACCGGTCGCGGCATCGGCCCCACCTACGCCGACAAGATGAACCGGGTCGGCATCCGCGTCCAGGACCTCTTCGACGAGTCGATCCTGCGCCAGAAGGTCGAGGGGGCGCTGGAGCTCAAGGGCCAGGTGCTCGCCAAGATCTACAACCGCCGCGCGCCGTCGGTCGACGACACCGTCGCCGAGCTGCTGCAGTACGCCGAGCGGCTGCGGCCCTACGTCGTCGACACCGGCCTGCTGCTCAACCAGGCGCTCGACCGCGGCGAGACGGTGCTGCTCGAGGCCGGCCAGGCGACGCTGCTCGACGTCGACCACGGCACCTACCCGTTCGTCACCTCCTCCTCGGCCACCGCGGGCGGCGCCTGCACCGGCTCGGGCATCCCCCCGACCCGCCTCGAGCAGGTCATCGGCATCGTCAAGGCCTACACGACCCGCGTCGGCGAGGGGCCGTTCCCGACCGAGCTGTTCGACGACGCGGGCGAGCACCTGCGCAAGGTCGGCGCCGAGTACGGCACCACCACCGGCCGTCCGCGCCGCTGCGGCTGGTACGACACCGTCATCGCGCGGTATGCGGCGCGGGTCAACGGCGTCACCGACTTCGTGCTCACCAAGCTCGACGTGCTGACCGGCCTGGAGCAGGTGCCGGTCTGCGTCGCCTACGACGTGGGCGGCGTGCGCCACGACGAGATGCCGGTGAGCCAGTCCGACTTCCACCACGCGACGCCGATCTACGAGTACCTGCCCGGCTGGTGGGAGGACATCTCCGAGGCCCGCACGTTCGACGACCTGCCGCAGAACGCCCAGGACTACGTCACCGCCGTCGAGCGGATGTCGGGCGCCCGCATCTCGGCGGTCGGCGTCGGCCCGTCCCGCGCCGCGACCGTGGTGCGCCACCCGCTCATCTGAGCCGTCCGAGCCGTCCGAGCCGTCCGAGCCGTCCGAGCCGGCCCGGCCCGATCCCAGGAGACCCGCCGTGAAGATCCTCGTCCTCGGCACGGGCGGCCGCGAGCACGCCCTGACGATCGCCCTCGCCCGCGACCCCGGCGTCACGGCGCTGCACGCGGCGCCGGGCAACCCGGGCATCGGGGAGCTCGCGACGCTGCACGACGTCGACCCGCTCGACGCCGAGGGCGTCGCCGCGCTGGCCGCGGGGCTCGGCGTCGACCTCGTGGTCGTCGGTCCGGAGGCCCCGCTGGTGGCGGGCATCGCCGACGCCGTGCGCGCGCGGGGCGTCGCGGTCTTCGGCCCGTCCCGCGAGGCGGCCCGGCTCGAGGGCTCCAAGGCGTTCGCCAAGGAGGTCATGGCCGCCGCGGGCGTGCCGACCGCCGGGGCGCGGGTCTGCACGACCCCCGACGAGGTCGCCGCCGCGCTCGACGCCTTCGGCGCCCCCCACGTCGTCAAGGACGACGGGCTGGCCGCCGGCAAGGGCGTGGTCGTCACCAACGACCGCGCCGAGGCGCTGGCGCACGCGGCGGGCTGCGAGCGGGTCGTCGTCGAGGAGTTCCTCGACGGCCCGGAGTGCTCGCTGTTCGCGGTCTGCGACGGCACGACGGCGCGGGCCCTGCAGCCCGCGCAGGACTTCAAGCGCATCTTCGACGGCGGCCGGGGTCCGAACACCGGCGGCATGGGCTCCTACACCCCGCTGACCTGGGCCGACCCCGACCTCGCCGACCTCGTGCTCGCCCGGGTCGTGCAGCCGACCCTCGACGAGATGGCGCGCCGCGGCACGCCGTTCGTCGGCTGCCTGTACGTGGGCCTCGCCCTCACGGCCGCCGGCCCGCGGGTGATCGAGTTCAACGTGCGCTTCGGCGACCCCGACGTCCAGCCGGTGCTCGCGCTGCTCGAGTCCCCGCTCGGCGAGCTGCTGCACGCCGCCGCCACGGGCCGGCTCGACGACGTCGACCCGCCCCGGTTCACCGCCGGCGCCGCGGTGTCGGTGGTGCTGGCCTCGGCCGGCTACCCCGAGTCGTCGTCGAGGGGCGACGTCATCAGCGGCGTCGAGGCCGCGCGCGAGACCGCCGACGTCATCCACGCCGGCACCGCGCTGGTCGACGGCGCGCTCGTCACCGCCGGCGGACGGGTGCTGGCCGTGCGGGCCGTGGGCGGCGACGTCACCGAGGCGCGCGCCCGCGCGTACGCGGCCGCCGACCACATCTCCTTCGCGGGCCAGCAGCGCCGCTCCGACATCGCCGCCGAGCCGCTCGGCGTCGTCGAGGGCGCCTCCCTGCGCTGAGCCGTCCGTCCGACGGGCCTGTGGAGGACGGCCCCGGACCGTCGGCGGCCCCGACGACGATCGCTTCCCTCGCCACCCGCACCGGGTGATCATGGGAGGAGAGGTCGTGTGGTCGGAGCCGTCGGGAGAGGGGTCGTCGTGGCCGTCGAGGAGCTGCAGCGCATCCCGATGTCGTGGGAGGAGTACCTCGCCACCCCCGAGCATCCTCGTCACGAGTGGGTCGACGGGGTGGTCGTGGTGAGCCCCGATCCCGGCTGGCGCCACCAGCGCATCGCCCGGATGCTGGCGAACCTGTTCGACGCCGTCGCGGGGCTCTACGGATCGACCTCCGGCAACGTCCGGCTGCCGGCCGACCGGGTGCGCATCCCCGACGCCTACGCCACCACGAGGCTCGAGGGCCTGTTCGTCGAGCGGCCGGTGCTCGTCGTCGAGGTGCTCTCGCCCAGCACGCGCAGCGTGGACCTCCTCCGCAAGGCGCCCGAGTACGCCGAAGCCGGCATCGCGCAGCTGTGGCTCGTCGATCCCGACGCCCGCACGCTGGAGGTGCAGCGGCTCGTCGACGGGCGGTGGCAGCCGCATGCGCGGCTCGACGACGCGACGCCGCAGGCCGAGATCGCGATCGAGCCCCACGGCGTCGTCGCCGCCGACCTGCTCGACCTCCTCGACGGCTGAGGCCGCCCGGACGGCGCCGACCGTCCGCCGCCCCGCGCTCGGCCGGTCCCGGCGTCCGCCCGTGGGAGACTTGCGCACCGTGACCGTCCCGAACGTCCTGGCCACCCGCTACGCCGCCGCCGACCTCGTCGAGATCTGGAGCCCGGAGCACAAGATCCGGCTCGAGCGGCAGCTGTGGATTGCCGTGCTCAAGGCCCAGCGCGACCTCGGCATCGAGGTCCCCGACGGCGTGGTCGAGGCCTACGAGGCCGTCGTCGACCGCGTCGACCTCGCCTCGATCGCCGCCCGCGAGCGCGTCACCCGCCACGACGTCAAGGCGCGGATCGAGGAGTTCTGCGCGCTGGCCGGCCACGAGCACATCCACAAGGGCATGACCTCGCGCGACCTCACCGAGAACGTCGAGCAGCTGCAGGTGCGCGAGTCGCTGGCCCTGCTGCGCGACCGCGGCGTGGCCGCGCTGGCCCGGCTCGGCCGGCTGGCCGCCGAGCACGAGACCACCGTGATGGCCGGTCGCTCCCACAACGTCGCCGCGCAGGCCACCACGCTCGGCAAGCGGTTCGCGACCGTCGCCGACGAGCTGCTCGTGGCGCTCGAGCGAGTCGAGGACCTGCTGGCCCGCTACCCGCTGCGCGGCATCAAGGGCCCGGTCGGCACCGCGCAGGACATGCTCGACCTGCTCGACGGCGACGAGTCGCGGCTCGCCGATCTCGAGCAGCGGGTCGCCGCCCACCTCGGGTTCGTGCGGGTGCTCACCAGCGTCGGCCAGGTCTACCCGCGCTCGCTCGACTTCGACGTGCTCTCCTCGCTGGTCCAGCTCGTCGCGGCGCCGTCCAACCTCGCGACGACGATCCGGCTGATGGCCGGCATCGAGCTGGTCACCGAGGGCTTCAAGGAGGGCCAGGTCGGCTCCTCGGCGATGCCGCACAAGATGAACACCCGCTCCTGCGAGCGGGTCAACGGCCTCGCGGTCGTCCTGCGCGGCTACCTCGCGATGGTCGGCGAGCTCGCCGGCGACCAGTGGAACGAGGGCGACGTGTCGTGCTCGGTGGTGCGTCGCGTCGCGCTGCCCGACGCCTTCTTCGCCGCCGACGGCCTCTTCCAGACCTTCCTGACGGTGCTCGACGAGTTCGGCGCGTTCCCGGCCGTGATCCAGCGCGAGCTCGACCGCTACCTGCCGTTCCTGGCCACCACCAAGGTGCTGATGAGCGCGGTGCGCAACGGGGTCGGACGCGAGTCGGCCCACGAGGCGATCAAGGAGCACGCCGTCGGCGTCGCCCTGGAGATGCGCCAGGGCCTGGCCGTCAACGACCTCTACGAGCGGCTGGCGGCCGACCCGCGACTCGGGCTCTCCCGCGACCAGATCGACGCGCTGGTGGCCGAGCCGATCGCCTTCACCGGCGCGGCGGTCGCGCAGACCCAGGAGGTCTGCCGGCGGATCGCCGCCGTGGTGTCCCGCCACCCCGAGGCCGCCGCCTACGCGCCGGGCGACATCCTCTGAGGCCCCGGCCGACGCCTGCGCGCGGGACCGCCAGGCGGTCGGGCGGTCGGGCGGTCAGGCGCTGAGCTCCCGCGGCACGCTCAGGCGCGGGATGCCGCCCAGGCCCAGGCGATAGCGCACGCGGTCGCCGTAGGTCTCCAGGGCGTCCCAGAGCTCGCGGTGCGCGGCCCACGGCAGCGGCTCGGCGCCCTTCTGCCACGACTCGCCGAAGGCGACCCACACCGGCGTCCAGTCGGCGGCGTCGTCCCAGGCGCCGCGCTTCGCGGCCAGCATGCGGCGGCGGATCTGGAACGCCGCCCGCGGCCCGTCGACGTACACCGGGGCGGTCGCGACGGGCCAGACCCACAGGTCGAGCGTGGCGAGGTGGGCGCCGAGGTCGCGCAGCACCCGCGGGTCGACCAGGACGGTCGCCACGTTCTCGTGCGGTTCGCGGCGCATGCCCTCCAGCCTCCCCACCGAACGCGCGACGGACAAGGGGCCGTCCCGCCGGGCGGTCTGCCGGGCGGGCCTCGCCGCTCCCGGGCCTGGCTACGGTTGCCGGCATGCGGATCACGAAGTTCGGCCACGCCTGCGTCCGGATCGAGCACGAGGGACGCGTGCTGGTGCTCGACCCCGGCGCGTTCACCGACGCCGCCGCCGACGCCCTCGACGGCGCCCACGCCGTGCTGCTCACCCACGAGCACCCCGACCACTACCTGGTCGACCACCTGCGCCGCACCGACGCCCCGATCTGGACGATCGGCGCGGTCGCCGCCCGCATTCGCGAGGAGGCCCCCGACGTCGCCGAGCGGGTCACCGTGGTCGCGCCGGGCGAGCGGCTGGAGGCCGCCGGGCTCCCGGTGCGCGTCGTCGGCGAGCGGCACGCGGTCATCCATCCGGAGCTGCCGCGCTTCGACAACTCCGGCTACGTCGTCACCTGCGGGGACGAGCGCGTCTACCACCCCGGCGACGCGCTGACCGAGCCCGGCGAGCCCGTCGACGTGCTGTGCGCGCCGGTCTCCGCCCCGTGGCTCAAGGCGTCGGAGGCCGTCGACTTCGCCCGCGCCGTGGCCGCGCCCCGCACCCTGGCGATCCACGACCGCGTCTACTCCGAGCTCGGCCTCGGCGTCATCGACCAGCACATGGGCGCCTTCCTGCCCGACCTCGGCATCGCCTACTCCCGCATCCCGGAGGGCGCCGACCTGCCGGCGCTCTGAGCGGGCCGCACCGTGCCGGTGTAGTCCACGACGTGCGGACGCGCTGCGCCGCCGTACGTCACCGCACCGCGGGCCTCCACGCGCAGCACGGGCGCGCCGAGGTAGAGCACGTCGCCGTCCCCGAGGGCGGCGGTGCCGACCGAGCCGTCGCGGTACACGAGGCGCAGCGTGACCGTGCCGGTCGTCGCCCTCGACCGCTCGCCCGCGATCACGTCGGTGTCGCCGTAGTAGGCCGGGACGTCGGGCAGCCGCACCGAGCGCTCGTCCACGAGCACCCGCGGCCGGGTGGGCCGGTAGGTCGGCTCGGGCAGCGCGACGACGGCGTCGGGCGTGGCGGTCTCGCCGACGTCGTTGCGCACCACCAGGCGGGCCTCGAGCCGGCGCACCCTGTCCTCGACGAACCGGGTCGGCACCACGGCACGGGTCCAGTCGAGGCTCGTCGTCCGCGCCCCGGTGAAGCGCGCCCCGGTCACCGGCGGCGTCGACGGCGACCCGGGCGACCTGGGCGACCCGGGGACGGGCGTCAGGGACGGCAGGTGCAGCACTCGGCCGGAGCGGGAGCGGACCCACGGGGCCGCGAGCCCCACCCGCGTGCCGACCAGCCGGACGGCCGGCGGTGCGTCGACCTGCGGCGGCTCGAGGCAGCCGGCGGCGCGGCCGAGGCGACGCAGGCCCGCGCGGTCCGAGCGCGACCAGTCGGCGGGCGGGTCGCGGAGCAGCCCACGGTGCATGATCTGGCCGACGCCGCGCGCGTGGCCGAGCCCCACCACGTGCCCCAGCTCGTGCAGGTACAGCGCGCGGCGCATCCGCGGCGTGTAGTCCGCCAGCCCGTCGAGCGAGACGACCACCGCGCCGCTGCGGATCACGGGGCGCAGCGCGGGGCCGGGCGCGGCGAGCCGGCCGGTGGCGCCGCGGTCGGGAGCGGTCGCTCTCGCGCCGTCGAGCGAGAACCCGGCCCGGGCCGCGGCGTCGCCGCCGAGCAGCCGGCTGCGCCGCTCCCCGGCGCCGGGGCGGGCGAAGGCGACGACGACGTCGGCGCCCACCCCAGGCGGCACGCGCAGCGTGTCGGGCACGAAGGTCGTCGAGCCGCGGAAGACCGTGCGCACGCCGAGGGCGCGGCCCAGGCTCGCCATCGCCGAGCGCACGCGCCGCGCCTCCGGCCAGGGCGCCCCGTTGAGGGCGATGCGGTAGGTCAGCGGCCGGCAGGGGTCCCAGCGGAAGGGCCGCCCGGCGGCGTCGACGTCGGCGAAGGTCCAGTCGCGTGTGCCGGCCGGGTCGGGGAGCACGCCCGCCCCGGAGGTCGAGAACGCGGTGCCGTCGGTGATGCCCGCCGCGGCCTCCCCCGGGTCGGGCCGACCGTCCGGGCTCGCGGCCGTGGCCGGCGCGACCAGGACCGCGACCAGGACGACGACCAGGACGCCGACCAGGGTCACGGCGACGAGCGCCCCGGCGCCGAGGGCCGCGAGCGGTCCGCCGGGGCGGGGCGGCGCGGCCGGCCGGGCGGCGGCCGGGGAGAGTCTGGAGGACGAGCCGGGGGAGGGGTGACGCACGGGACCTCGGAGCGACGGGAGCGATCGCGTCCCACTGTGCCCGAGGACGACCGTGGACGCGCCGGGACGGGAGCGCCCGGGGCCGACCGGTCCAGACCGGTCGGCCCGGCCGCGGGTCTGGTGCTACGCGGGAGTCGAGGCGCCGCTGGTGATCGCGTCGCGCACGGGCACGAACTTCGACTGGGTCTCGGCGAGCTCGGCCTCGGGGTCGGAGGCGCCGACGATGCCGCAGCCGGCGAAGAGCCGCACGGCGTCGCCCTCGACCAGCCCCGAGCGCAGCGCGAGGCCCCACTCGCCGTCGCCGGAGGCGTCGATCCAGCCGACCGGTCCGGCGTAGCGTCCGCGGTCCATCCGCTCGAGCTCCTCGATCAGCGCGACCGCCACGGCGGTGGGCGTGCCGCCGACGGCCGCCGAGGGGTGCAGCGCCTCGGCCAGGCGCAGCGAGGAGGCGTCGTCGTCGACGACGCCCGCGACGTCGCTGGCCAGGTGCAGGACGTTCGGCAGGTGCAGCACGAACGGGGTCTCGGGCACGTTCATCGACGAGCAGTAGGGGCCGAGCGCGTCGGCGACCGAGCGGACGGCGTACTCGTGCTCCTCGAGGTCCTTCGAGGAGTGCGCCAGCTGGGCGGCCAGGGCGAGGTCGTGCTGGTCGTCGCCGGTGCGTCGGATCGTGCCGGCCAGCACCCGCGAGGTCACCAGGCCGCGCTCGCGGCGCAGGAGCATCTCGGGCGTCGCGCCGAAGAGGCCGTCGACGTGGAACGTCCAGCACATGGGGTACGAGGACGCCAGCTGCCGCAGCGGCCAGCGGACGTCGACCGGCTCCGCGGCGGTCGCGACGAGGTCGCGGGCGAGCACGACCTTCTCCAGGTCGCCGCGGCCGATCCGTGCGACGGCGTCGGCCACCGCGCCCATCCAGCGCTCCCCGTCGAGCGCGCCGTCCGCGAAGGTGACGGCGGCCGGCGCCCGGGGCGGCTCGGCCGGCGCGAGGTGCGCCTCGGCGTCCAGACCCCCGACGCTGACGGTGGTGAGCCAGGTGACGCCGCCGCGGCGTCCGACGATCACCTCGGGCACGACGAGCACGGAGTCGCCCGGCTCGTCGGCGAACGCGAAGGATCCGAACGCCACCAGCCCGGAGCCCGGACGGCGGACGTCGTCGCGCACGACCGCATGGGCGGTGACGTCGCTCCACCAGGCGTCGGCGTCGGCGAACCGGGAGGCGCCGCGGGTGCGCAGCACGGCGGCCTGGCCCCAGCCGACGACGCCCTCGCCGCGCCGCAGCCAGCACAGCGGCGAGTCGTCCGGGAGCAGGTCGAGCAGCGAGCCCAGCGCGTGGTCGAGCACCACGGAGCGCGCGACCAGGGGGACGCGGGGCTCGGGCTGGGTCGTCACATCCGACGATCGTACGTGCGTGACGCAGGTCGCCCCCGCTCCGGGCGGACGGTGAGCGGCGCCGGACCGGCCGGGGGGCGGGCTGGCCGCGGCCGATACCCTCGACCCCCGTGACCACGTCCCGCTCGTCCGCCACCCGCACCGGCCTCCTCGGCCTCGCCGCCGGCGTCGTCCTGCTCGTCCTGCTCGGCGGGTTCGCCATCGGCCTGCCGAAGGTCGACGGGGCCGGCAGCGCACCGTCGCTGCCCGACACCCTTCCCGGCGGTCTGCGGGCCGTCGAGCTGGTGGCGCGCGACGCCGCGAACGGCGGCGGCCAGGACGCCGCGCAGGCCCAGGAGTTCCTCTCCAAGCAGGAGCAGATCAGCGACTCCGCGGTGAAGGCGCTCGAGGGGCAGTACGACGCCCCGGTCGCGCTGCGCGCCTACCAGGGCGACGTCCTCCCGCAGGCGCAGGGCCAGGCCCAGCAGGGCCAGCAGCAGACGCGCACCCAGCTCACGGTCACCGTCATCGACGCCCCGGCCGGGCCCTTCCTGCCCCAGGGCCCCGTGCCCGACCCCGCCACCTACGGCGCCGCGCGCGGCACCTACTCCCTGGAGTCGATCGGCGACGGCCGCTGCAGCCTCGCCTGGGCGCAGGCCGTGCCGCAGGGCCAGCCGGTCGACCCGAACGAGGTGCCGCAGTCGGTCTACTGCCAGGTGGGCCACGGCGAGCGCACCTACCTCGGCATCGGCAACGGGCTCACCGGCCAGCAGGTCGTCGACCTGCTCGACGGTCTCGCGAAGGGCTGAGCCCCGTGGCCCGCGCCGATCTCGACAAGCAGCCGTCCGACGTCCAGCGGATGTTCGACACGGTCGCGAAGCGCTACGACCTCACCAACGACGTCCTCTCCCTCGGGCAGGACCGTCGCTGGCGGCGCGCCGTGATCGACGCCGTCGACCCGCGTCCGGGCGAGCGGGTGCTCGACCTCGCGGCCGGCACGGGCACCTCCAGCGAGCCGTTCCACGACCGCGGCGCCACCGTCGTGCCGTGCGACTTCTCCCTCGGCATGCTGCGCGTCGGGAAGCGGGCGCGCCGGCACCTGCCGTTCATCGCCGGCGACGGCACCCGGCTGCCGTTCGTCGACGATGCCTTCGACGCCGTGACGATCTCCTTCGGCCTGCGCAACATCGTCGACCCGCTCGCCGGCCTGCGCGAGCTGCGCCGGGTCACGCGGCCCGGCGGCCGCCTGGTGGTGTGCGAGTTCAGCCACCCGACCAACGGCGCGTTCCGCACCGTGTACCTCGAGTACCTCATGCGGACGCTGCCCGCCGTCGCGCGCGCCGTCTCCTCGGCGCCGGACGCCTACGTCTACCTCGCGGAGTCCATCCGCGCCTGGCCCGACCAGCAGGGCCTCGCCCGTCTGGTGGCCGAGGCCGGCTGGACCGACGTGGAGTTCTCCAACCTCTCGGGCGGCATCGTCGCCCTGCACCGCGCGCGGGCCTGAGCTCGGGGGTCGCCCGTCACGGAGCGTCGGGGTTGCCCCGGGGCCCGGGGGAACCCCCCCCCCCCCCCCCCGCCGCCCCCCCCCCCCCCCCCCGGGGGGGGGGGGGGGGGGGGGCCCCCCCCCCCCGCGGGGGGGGTCCCCCCGGCCCCCGGGCCACCCCGACGCTCCCTGACGCGCGAGGCACCCCGGACGCCCCCGGGAGGTGCCGTGCGCGTCACGGAAGGCGCCCGACTCGGCTCGGGCGCGACTCCGGGACGGACCGACGTCCGCCCCCTTCGGGTCCTCCGACCCTGGGGCGGACGGGCGCGCCCGCGGGACTCTTCGACACGCCACGCGCTCCAGGGGTAGAGGCCCGCGCCGTGCAGTGGCAGTATGTGGCGCACACCACTTAGTGATTCTCTTCACAAGATCACAGGGGTGAGAAACCGCGGATTCCCGTCACGAGGAGGCCCCATGGAGCTCTACACCCCGGTGCTGGTCCTGGCCGGCCTGGCCGCAGGGTTCGCGATCTTCTCGATCATCACCAGCCTCAACGTCGGGCCGAAGCGCTACAACCGGGCGAAGCTCGACTCCTACGAGTGCGGCATCGAGCCGACGCCGCAGCCCGTCGGCGGCGGTCGCTTCCCGGTCAAGTACTTCCTGACCGCGATGCTCTTCATCGTCTTCGACATCGAGATCGCGTTCCTCTACCCGTTCGCGCTGCACCTCGACGCCATGCGGGCCTTCGGCCTGGTCGAGATGGCGCTCTTCGTCGCCACGGTCTTCATCGCCTACGTCTACGTGTGGCGCCGCGGCGGCCTCGACTGGGACTGACCCGTCCGCGCACCCGCACCCCGCACACCCGCACCACCCGAGCAGGAGGAACCGATGGGCCTCGAGGAGAAGCTCCCGAGCGGCGTGCTGCTCACCACGGTCGAGGGACTCGCCGGCTACATGCGCAAGGCGTCCTTCTGGCCGGCCACCTTCGGCCTGGCCTGCTGCGCCATCGAGATGATGACCACCGGCGGCCCGAAGTACGACCTCGCCCGGTTCGGCATGGAGGTCTTCCGGGCGAGCCCCCGGCAGGCCGACCTGATGATCGTCGCGGGCCGGGTGAGCCAGAAGATGGCGCCGGTCCTGCGGCAGATCTACGACCAGATGGCCGACCCCAAGTGGGTGCTCGCCATGGGCGTGTGCGCCTCGTCCGGCGGCATGTTCAACAACTACGCGATCGTCCAGGGGGTCGACCACGTCGTCCCGGTCGACATGTACCTGCCCGGCTGTCCCCCGCGTCCGGAGATGCTGATCGACGCGATCCTCAAGCTCCACGACCAGGTGCAGCACACCAAGCTCGGCGCCCACCGTCGCGCCGAGATCGTGGCGGAGGAGACCGCGGCCCTCAACGCCCTGCCCACCTCGGAGATGAAGGGCCTGCTGCGATGAGCGGCGAGACGTCCCCCGGCGGCCAGGCGGGCGAGGCCGGACAGGTGCCGAGCGGCACGCTGCCGGCCCAGCCCGGCGAGCAGCGGGTCGTCGCCGAGCGGCACGGCCTGTTCGGCGCCCGCGGCACCGGCGACACCAGCGGCTTCGGCGGTCTGGTCACGACCGTCGCCCTGCCGCGGCCGAGCGCGCGGCCCTACGGCGGCTGGTTCGACGAGGTCGCCGACGTGCTGGAGCGACGCACCGGCGAGCAGGGTCTCGAGCACGCGGTGCTCGGCGTCGTCGTCGACCGCGGCGAGATCACCTTCCACGTGCGCCGCGAGGACCTCGTCGCCGTCCTGCGGCTGCTGCGCGACGACCCCGCGCTGCGCTTCGAGCTCTCCAGCGGCGTCAGCGCCGTGCACCTGCCGGGCGACGCCGGACGCGAGCTGCACGCGGTCTACCACCTGCTCTCGATGACCCACAACCGTCGGATCCGGGTCGAGACCACCGCGCCCGACGCCGACCCGCACGTCCCGTCGACCGTCTCGGTCTACCCGACGCACGACTGGCACGAGCGCGAGGCCTACGACATGTTCGGGCTGGTCTTCGACGGCCACCCGGCGCTCACCCGCATCCTCATGCCGGACGACTGGCCCGGCCACCCGCAGCGCAAGGACTACCCGCTCGGCGGCATCCCCGTCGAGTACAAGGGCGGCACCGTGCCGCCCCCGGACCAGCGGAGGTCGTACAGCTGATGTCCACCACCGATCACCCCGCCGCCCACGACGTCCAGGACGTCTACGCCGGCACGTCCGAGACCGGCGAGGGCCGCGTCTTCACCGTCACCGGCCAGGACTGGGACTCGATCGCCGCCGGGCTCGACCACGAGATGGACGACCGGGTCGTCGTCAACATGGGCCCCCAGCACCCGTCGACCCACGGCGTGCTGCGGCTCATCCTGGAGCTCGAGGGCGAGACGGTCACCGAGGCCCGCTGCGGCATCGGCTACCTGCACACCGGCATCGAGAAGAACATGGAGTTCCGCACCTGGACGCAGGGCGTCACGTTCTGCACCCGCATGGACTACCTCTCGCCGTTCTTCAACGAGACCACCTACGTGCTCGGCGTCGAGCGGCTGCTGGGCATCGAGGACGACGTGCCGGAGAAGGCGCAGACGATGCGCGTGCTCCTGATGGAGCTCAACCGCATCTCCTCGCACCTGGTCGCGATCGCGACCGGCGGCATGGAGATCGGCGCGCTGACGGTCATGACGATCGGCTTCCGCGAGCGCGAGCTGGTGCTCGACCTCTTCGAGCTGATCACCGGCCTGCGGATGAACCACGCGTTCGTGCGTCCCGGCGGCGTCGCGCAGGACCTCCCGCCGGGCGCGATCGACGAGATCCGCGGGTTCGTCGCGCTGATGCGCGAGCGGCTGCCGGAGTACGCCGCGCTCTGCAACGCCAACCCGATCTTCAAGGGCCGCCTCGAGGGCGTCGGCCACCTCGACCTCGAGGGCTGCCTGGCGCTCGGGCTCACCGGCCCCGTGCTGCGCAGCACCGGCTACCCGTGGGACCTGCGCAAGACCCAGCCGTACTGCGGCTACGAGACCTACGACTTCGACGTCCAGACCTGGGACACCTGCGACTCCTACGGCCGCTTCCGGGTGCGCCTGGCGGAGATGTGGGAGTCGCTGCGCATCGTCGAGCAGGCCACCGACCGGCTGGCGCGCATGGAGGGCGACCCCGTGATGGTCGCCGACCGCAAGATCGCCTGGCCCAGCCAGCTGGCGATCGGCTCGGACGGCATGGGCAACAGCCTCGACCACATCCGCCACATCATGGGCGAGTCGATGGAGGCCCTGATCCACCACTTCAAGCTGGTCACCGAGGGCTTCAGGGTGCCGGCCGGGCAGGCGTACGTCCCGGTGGAGTCGCCGCGCGGCGAGCTCGGGGCGCACGTCGTCTCCGACGGCGGCACCAAGCCGTACCGGGTGCACTTCCGCGACCCGTCCTTCACCAACCTGCAGGCGACGAGCGTGATGAGCGAGGGCGGCATGGTCGCCGACGTCATCGTCGCGATCGCCTCCATCGACCCCGTCATGGGAGGCGTGGACCGCTGATGCTCCCCGAGACCACCATCGCCGAGCTGCGCGAGATCGCGTCCCGCTACCCCGAGGCCCGCTCGGGCCTGCTGCCGATGCTGCACCTGGTGCAGTCGGTGGAGGGCCGCGTGACCCCCGAGGGCATCGAGGCGTGCGCCGAGGTGCTCGGCATCAGCGCCGCCGAGGTCAGCGGCGTCGCGACCTTCTACACGATGTACAAGCGGCGTCCCGTCGGCGAGCACCTGGTCGGCGTGTGCACCACCACGCTGTGCGCGGTGATGGGCGGCGACGCGATCTTCGAGCGGCTCTCCGAGCACCTCGGCGTCGGCAACGACGAGACCACCGCCGACGGTCGCGTCACCCTCGAGCGGATCGAGTGCAACGCGGCCTGCGACTACGCGCCGGTCATGACCGTGAACTGGGAGTTCGTCGACCAGCAGACCCCGGAGTCGGCCGTCGAGCTCGTCGACGACCTGCGCGCGGGCCGCGAGCGGCACTCCACCCGCGGCCCGCGGCTGGGCACGTGGAAGGAGACCGAGCGGGTGCTGGCCGGCTTCCCCGACGGCCGGGCCGACGAGGGGCCGGCCGCCGGCGCCCCCAGCCTGGCCGGCCTGACGATCGCCCGCGAGCGCGGATGGACGGCGCCGCCCTCGCCCGACGGGCCCGCGGCGCTCGGCCCGTCGTCCGCGGCCGGGCAGCCGGAGACCGCCCTGGCGGCGGCGGAGGAGGCGGACACCGCGCGGGCGGAGTCCGAGACCCTGCAGGAGGAGACCGATGAGTGACGCCACCCCCACCGACGTCGGCACCGCGGGCCCCCTGACCCCGGTCCTCACCGACACCTGGGACGCCGAGCGCTCCTGGACGCTCGCCGCCTACGAGCGGAAGGGCGGCTACCGGGCGCTCGACGTCGCGCTCGGCATGGCCCCCGACGACGTCATCGCCGCGGTGAAGGACTCCGGTCTGCGCGGACGCGGTGGGGCCGGCTTCCCGACCGGCATGAAGTGGTCGTTCATCCCGCAGGACAACCCCAAGCCGAAGTACCTCGTGGTCAACGCCGACGAGTCCGAGCCGGGCACCTGCAAGGACATCCCGCTGATGATGGCCAGCCCGCACACGCTGGTCGAGGGCGTCGTCATCGCCTCCTACGCGATCCGCGCCCACCGCGCGTTCATCTACGTGCGCGGCGAGGTCGTGCACGTCATCCGACGCGTGCAGGCGGCGGTCGCCGAGGCGTACGCGGCCGGCCACCTCGGCTCCGACATCCACGGCTCGGGCTACGACCTCGAGGTGGTCGTCCACGCCGGCGCCGGGGCGTACATCTGCGGCGAGGAGACCGCGCTGCTCGAGGGTCTCGAGGGTCGACGCGGGCAGCCGCGCCTGCGGCCGCCGTTCCCCGCCGTCGCCGGCCTCTACGCCAGCCCGACGGTGATCAACAACGTCGAGTCGATCGCCTCGGTGCCGGCCATCATCGGCCGCGGCGCCGCCTGGTTCTCCTCCCTCGGCACCGAGAAGTCGAAGGGCTTCGGCATCTTCTCCCTCTCCGGCCACGTCGAGCGTCCGGGCGCCTACGAGGCCCCGCTGGGCATCACGCTGCGCGAGCTGATCGACCTCGCGGGCGGGGTCCGCGCCGGCCACGGGCTGAAGTTCTGGACGCCGGGCGGCTCGTCCACCCCGATCCTCACCGCCGAGCACCTCGACGTCCCGCTCGACTTCGAGGGCGTCGGCGCGGCCGGCTCGATGCTCGGCACCCGCGCGCTGCAGGTCTTCGACGAGACGGTCTCGGTGGTGCGCTGCGTGCTGCGCTGGACCGAGTTCTACAAGCACGAGTCGTGCGGCAAGTGCACCCCGTGCCGCGAGGGCACCTGGTGGCTGGTGCAGATCCTCACCCGGCTCGACCGCGGCCAGGGCCAGCCGGGCGACGTCGAGCAGCTCCTCGACCTGTGCGACAACATCCTCGGCCGCTCCTTCTGCGCCCTCGGCGACGGCGCGACCAGCCCGATCACCTCCGCCATCAGGTACTTCCGCGAGGAGTTCGAGGCCGGCATGCACACCGCGTCCACCGAGCTGTTCCCGCCGGCGGCGTCCACCGCGTTCGCGCCCGTGGGCGCCGGTGCAGGAGCCGGACGATGACCGCCGTCGACCCGGTCCGGGCGGACGTCGAGCTGGTCACCGTCACCATCGACGGCGTCTCGGTGCAGGTGCCGAAGGACACGCTCGTCATCCGGGCGGCCGAGCAGATCGGTGTGGCGATCCCGCGCTTCTGCGACCACCCGCTGCTCGCCCCGGCGGGCGCGTGCCGGCAGTGCCTCGTCGACGTGCCCGACGCCGGCAACGGCCGCGGCTTCCCCAAGCCGCAGGCGTCGTGCACGCTGCCCGTGGCCGACGGCATGGTCGTGAGCACCCAGCTCACCAGCGAGGTCGCCGACAAGGCGCAGCAGGGCGTCATGGAGCTGCTGCTGGTCAACCACCCGCTCGACTGCCCGGTCTGCGACAAGGGCGGCGAGTGCCCGCTGCAGAACCAGGCGATGAGCAACGGGCGCGGCGAGAGCCGGTTCGCGGCCGGCGGCGGCGTCAAGCGCACGTTCCCGAAGCCGATCAACCTCAGCCCGCAGGTGCTGCTCGACCGCGAGCGCTGCATCGTGTGCCAGCGCTGCACGCGGTTCGCCGCCGAGATCGCCGGCGACCCGTTCATCGCGCTGGTCGAGCGCGGCGCGCGGCAGCAGATCGGCATCGCCGAGGACGCCCCGTTCCTCTCCTACTTCGCCGGCAACACCATCCAGATCTGCCCCGTCGGCGCGCTGACGTCGGAGTCGTACCGGTTCCGCTCGCGGCCCTTCGACCTCGTCTCGACCCCGAGCGTCGCCGAGCACGACGCCTGCGGCGCGGCGATCAGGGTCGACCACCGGCGCGGCCGGGTGATGCGCCGGCTCGCGGGCGACGACCCGGCCGTCAACCAGGAGTGGATCACCGACAAGGACCGCTTCGCCTTCGCCTACGCCACCCAGCCCGACCGCCTCACCTACCCGCGCATCCGCGAGGACGGCGAGCTGCGCCCCGCGTCGTGGCCGGAGGCCTTCGCGGTGGCCGCGCGCGGGCTGGCGGCCGCGATCGGCGCCGGCGGCGTCGGCGTGCTGCCCGGCGGTCGGCTCACCGCGGAGGACGCCTACGCCTACGCCAAGCTCGCGCGGGTCTCCCTGGGCACCCACGACGTCGACTTCCGGGCGCGGCCGCTCTCGGCCGAGGAGACCGGCTTCCTGACCAGCCACGTCGCCCTGCGCCGCGAGGTCGAGTACGACGACCTCGCCACCGCCGGCACCGTGGTGCTCGTCGGCCTGGAGCCCGAGGACGAGGCCGGCACGCTGTTCCTGCGGCTGCGCGACGCGGTGCGTCACGCGGGCCTGCGGGTGTTGACCGTCGCGCCGTTCCTCTCCCGCGGCTCCGGCAAGCTCGACGCCACCCTGGTGCGCGCGATCCCCGGTCGCGAGGCCGAGGCGCTCGCCGCCGCCGAGCTGGCCGACCTGCCCGCGGGCGCGATCGTGCTGGCCGGCGAGCGGCTCGCCACCTCGCCCGGTGCGCTGACCGCCGTCGCCGCGCTGGTCGAGCGCACCGGCGCCCGGCTCGCCTGGGTGCCCCGCCGTGCCGGCGACCGCGGCGCGATCGAGGCCGGCTGCCTGCCGACCCTGCTGCCCGGCGGACGTCCGGTCGCCGACGCCGGCGCGCGGGTCGACGTCGCCACCGGCTGGGGCGTCGACCACCTGCCCGAGCAGCCCGGACGCGACGCCGACGCGATCGTCGCCGCGGCCGCCTCCGGCGACCTCGGCGCGTTGCTCGTCGGCGGCGTCGACCCGCTCGACACCGCCGACCCCGCCGCGTTCCTCGCCGCGCTCGACGCCGTTCCGTTCCTGGTCTCCCTCGAGCTGCGCGAGAGCGAGGTGACGCGGCGCGCCGACGTCGTGCTCCCCGTCGCGCCGGTCACCGACAGGGCCGGCACGTTCGTCACCTGGGAGGGCCGCCCGCGGCCGTTCGAGCAGGTGCTCGCGAACCCGGCGTCCCTGCCCGACCTGCGGGTGCTGGCCGGCATCGCCGACGAGCTCGCGGCGCTGGGCCACGGCCCGGGCCTGGGGTTCCGCACGGTCGAGGAGGTCCGCCGCGAGATGACCGAGCTCGGCCCGTGGGACGGCGCCCGCCCCGCGCTCGAGCCGGTCGCCGCGCCGGCCGCGGGGAGCGACGAGCGGCCCGGCGTCGCCCTGGCCACCTGGCGCCAGCTGCTCGACGACGCCTCGCTGCAGGCCGGCGACGAGCACCTGGCCGCGACCGCCCGGCCGGCCGTCGTGCGGGTCTCGCCGACCGTGCTGGCCGCGCTCGGCGAGCACGTCGAGCTCACCGGCGACCGCGGCTCGACCACCCTGCCCGCGGAGGCCGAGCCCGGCCTGCCCGACGACGTCGTCTGGGTGCCGACCCGCTCGTCCGGACGCGGGGTGTGGGCCGACCTCGCCTCGCCCGGCAGCCGGGTCACCCTGAAGGGAGCCTCCCGATGAGCCTCGTCCTGACGGGCCTCACCGCCCTGCCGCTGGCCGTGCCGGACGTCGTCCGCGCCGCCGACGACCTCTCCGACTTCGGCCGCGACCCCTGGTGGGTCGTGCTGCTCAAGGCGGTGCTGGTCTTCGTCGTCCTGGTGCTGCTCACCCTGTTCAACATCTGGTGGGAGCGCCGGGTCGTGGCCCGCATGCAGCACCGCATCGGCCCCAACGTGCACGGCCCCTTCGGCCTGCTGCAGTCGCTGGCGGACGGCGCGAAGCTGATGTTCAAGGAGGACATCATCCCGACGGCGGCCGACCGCGTCGTCTTCGTCACCGCGCCGATCCTCTCGGTGGTGCCGGCCTTCGTGACCTTCTCGGTGATCCCCTTCGGACCCGAGGTGCGCATCCCCTTCACCGACACCTACACCCGGCTGCAGCTCACCGACATGCCCGTGGCGGTGCTCTTCGTGATGGCGATCGCCTCGATCGGCATCTACGGCATCGTGCTCGGCGGCTGGTCCAGCGGCTCCACCTACTCGCTGCTCGGCGGACTGCGCTCGAGCGCCCAGATGATCTCCTACGAGGTCGCGATGGGCCTGGCGCTGGTGGCGGTCTTCATCTACGCCGGCTCCATGTCGACCTCGGCGATCGTCGCGGCGCAGGACGACGTGTGGTTCGGGATCATCCTGCTGCCGTCCTTCGTCATCTACGTGATCGCGATGGTGGGGGAGACCAACCGCGCGCCGTTCGACCTCCCCGAGGCCGAGGGCGAGCTGGTCGGCGGCTTCCACACCGAGTACAGCTCGATCAAGTTCGCGCTGTTCTTCCTCGCCGAGTACGTCAACATGGCCACCGTCTCGGCGCTGGCGACGACGCTCTTCCTGGGCGGCTGGCAGGCGCCGTTCCTGCTCGACCGCGTCTGGGCCGGCGCGAACCAGGGCTACTGGCCGGTGCTGTGGTTCTTCGCCAAGGTGCTGCTGTTCATCTTCTTCTTCATCTGGCTGCGCGGCTCCCTGCCCCGGCTGCGCTACGACCAGTTCATGGCCTTCGGCTGGAAGCGGCTGATCCCGATCGCGCTGGCCTGGACGTTCGCGGTCGCGACGCTGCGCGTCGCCCGGCTCGAGGGCTGGTTCGACCAGCGCGGCGTGGTCGTCGGCGTCTCGGTCGTGCTCGCCGTGCTGCTCGTCGTCGCGCTGCTGGGCGACCGGGTGCTGCCCGGCTCGCGTGGTGCCGCCGAGGAGTCCGCCGCCCCGACGTCCGCACCGGCGCGCGCCGGCGGGTTCCCCGTGCCGCCAATGCCGGCGGGCGGTGCCGTCCGCGGCGCCGCCGCCCCCCTCACCTTCGCGTCCTCCGGGCCCGCCCGGAGCGCCGCGTCCGCCACGAACCGCGAGGAGCAGTGATGGCCGACGTCCCGTCCCCCCAGGCCGGAGGGTCCGAGGAGACCCCGTCGCTCAAGGAGCAGCTGTGGGACCCCGTCGCCGGGTTCGGCGTCACCTTCCGGACGATGTTCAAGAAGGTCGTCACCGAGCAGTACCCGTTCGAGAAGCAGCCCACCGCGCCGCGCTTCCACGGGCGTCACCAGCTGAACCGCTGGCCCGACGGCCTGGAGAAGTGCGTCGGCTGCGAGCTGTGCGCCTGGGCCTGCCCGGCCGACGCCATCTACGTCGAGGGCGCGGAGAACACCGAGGAGGAGCGCTACAGCCCCGGCGAGCGCTACGGCCGCGTCTACCAGATCAACTACCTGCGCTGCATCCTGTGCGGGCTGTGCATCGAGGCCTGCCCCACGCGCGCGCTGACGATGACCAACGAGTACGAGCTGGCCGACGACAGCCGCACCGACCTGATCTACGAGAAGTCCGACCTCCTGGCGCCGCTGCTGCCCGGCATGGAGCAGCCGCCGCACCCGATGCGGCTCGGCTCCGACGAGGGCGACTACTACCGCGGCGCCTACGCCGCGACGCCGGAGGAGACGCTGGGCCGGCTGCACGCGACGCCGGCCGCCGCGTCGTCGTCGGCGTCGTCGGCGTCTCCCGTGGCGGCGGCGTCCGACGGGGGTGTCTCGTGATCGCCTTCTGGATCCTCGCGCCGATCATGGTGATCGCCGCGCTGGGCATCCTCGTCGTGCCCAAGCCGGTGCACGCCGCGCTGCTGCTGGCCGTCGTCATGCTCAGCCTCGCGGTGCTCTACCTGGCCGCCGACGCGCCGTTCCTCTTCGCCGTGCAGATCATCGTCTACACCGGCGCGATCCTCATGCTGTTCCTGTTCGTGCTGATGCTCGTCGGCGTCGACTCCTCCGACTCCGTCGTCGAGACCATCCGCGGCCAGCGGGTCGCCGCCGGCCTCGGCGGGCTGGCGCTCGGCGCGGTGCTGCTGATCAGCGCGGCCCAGCTCAGCCTGGGGCAGGCCACCGGCCTGGACGCCGCCAACGCCGGCGGCAACATCCAGGCCCTGGCGAACCTGATCTTCTCCCGCTACGTCGTGGCCTTCGAGGTGACCAGCGCGCTGATCATCACCGCGGCCGTCGGCGCGATGGTGCTGGCGCACCGCGAGCGCACCGAGCCGAAGCAGACCCAGGCGTCGCTGGCGGCCCAGCGGGTGCGCGACTTCGCCGAGCACGGCACGCACCTCGGGCCGCTGCCGGCGCCGGGCACGTTCGCGCGGCACAACGCCGTCGACACCCCCGCCCTGCTGCCCGACGGCACCCCGTCCGCGCTCTCGGTCTCGCGGGTGCTGGCCGCGCGCGGCACCGTCCGCTCGGCGCCGGCGCTGGCCGACGACATCGAGGCGATCCGCGCGAGCCTCGGCGACGCGCCCGCCGGGCCCGACGACGGCGAGGGCGAGGCCCGATGAGCGACCAGACCAGCGCCTACGTCGCGCTCTCGGCCGTCCTGTTCAGCATCGGCGCCGTCGGCGTCCTGGTGCGGCGCAACGCGATCGTGGTGTTCATGTGCGTCGAGCTGATGCTCAACGCCTGCAACCTCGCGCTGGTGGCCTTCGCCCGCCAGCACGGCAACCTCGAGGGCCAGGTGGCGGCGTTCTTCGTCATGGTCGTCGCGGCCGCCGAGGTCGTCGTGGGGCTCGCGATCCTGATGACCATCTTCCGCACCCGCCGGTCCGCGTCGGTCGACGACGCCAGCCTGCTGAAGCTCTGATCGGGAGGCGCCCGCCATGATCCACCTCTCCGAAGCCCCGATCCCGGTCGTCGCACCGGGCTCCGCCGACGGCGCGTTCGCGCTGCTGTGGCTGGTGATCGCGCTGCCGCTGGCCGGCGCGGCCGTCCTGCTGCTGCTCGGCCGCCGCGCCGACGCGTGGGGCCACCTGCTCGGCACCGCCACCGCGGTCGGCTCCTTCGTCGTCTCGCTCGTCCTCTTCGTCAGCCTGCTCGGCCGCGACGAGGGGGAGCGGCAGGTCGCGCAGCACCTGTGGCAGTGGATCTCGGTCGGCCGCCTCGACGTCGGACTCGACCTGCTCTACGACCCGCTCTCGGCGCTGTTCCTGCTGCTCATCACCGGGGTGGGCTCGCTGATCCACGTGTACTCGATCGGGTACATGAGCCACGACCCGCGGCGGCGTCGCTTCTTCGCCTACCTCAACCTGTTCGTGGCGGCGATGCTCGTGCTGGTGCTCGCCGAGAACTACCTGGTGCTCTTCCTCGGCTGGGAGGGCGTCGGTCTGGCGTCCTACCTGCTCATCGGCTTCTGGCAGCACAAGCACTCGGCGGCCGCGGCGGCGAAGAAGGCGTTCGTGATCAACCGCGTCGGCGACATCGGCCTGAGCCTCGGCATCGCGCTGATGTTCGTCACCTTCGGCTCCACGAGCTTCACGGTGATCAGCGCGCTGGCCTCCGGCGCGAGCCAGGCCACCCTGACGACGCTGGGCGTCCTGCTGCTGCTCGGCGCGTGCGGCAAGTCCGCGCAGGTGCCGCTGCAGGCGTGGCTGCTCGACGCGATGGAGGGTCCGACCCCGGTCTCGGCGCTCATCCACGCCGCCACCATGGTCACCGCCGGCGTCTACCTGGTGTGCCGCTCGAACTTCGTCTTCGAGCGCGCCCCCGACGCGCAGACCGTCGTCGTGGTCGTCGCCACCGTCACCCTGCTGTGGGGCGCGGCGATCGGCTGCGCGAAGGACGACATCAAGAAGGCCCTGGCCGGCTCCACGATGAGCCAGATCGGCTACATGATGCTCGGCGCCGGCCTGGGCGTGGCGGGCTACGCGTTCGCGATCTTCCACCTGATCACCCACGGCTTCTTCAAGGCCAACATGTTCCTCGGCGCCGGCTCGGTGATGCACGGCACGGACGACGACGTCGACATGCGCCACTATGGCGCGCTGCGCGGCGCCATGCCCGTCACGTTCCTGACCTTCGCGATGGGCTACCTGGCGATCATCGGCTTCCCGGGCTTCTCCGGGTTCTGGTCGAAGGACAAGATCATCGAGACCGCGCTGGCCGACAGCTGGGTCGTCGGCCTGTGCGCGCTGCTCGGTGCCGGCGTCACCGGCTTCTACATGACCCGGCTGATGCTGATGACCTTCCTCGGCGAGCAGCGGTGGCGTCCCGGCGTGCATCCGCACGAGTCGCCGCGGGTGATGACCGGACCGCTCGTCGCGCTGGCCGCGCTCTCGGTGCTGGGCGGCGTGCTGCTGGCCGGCGACTGGATCGTCGACTGGCTCGCCCCGGTCGTCGGCACCGCGCCGGAGGAGCATCCGCCGATCCCGGCGCTCGCCGTCACCGCGATCGCGGTGCTCGTCGTCGCCGCCGGCGTCGCGCTGGCCTGGCGCCTGGTGGGACAGCGTCCGATCCCGGACGTCGCGCCGACGCAGGTCTCCGCGCTCACCCGCGCGGCGCGCGCCGACCTCTACGGCGACGCGATCAACGAGGCGCTCGTCATCGGCCCCGGACGCCGGCTCGTGCGCGGGGTGGTCGTCGCCGACGACCGCGCGGTCGACGGCGTCCTCACCGGCGGGCCCGGTCTCGTCGGCGGCATCGGGCTGCTGCTGCGCCGCGTCCAGAACGGCTACGTGCGCTCGTACGCGGCCTCCGTCCTCGGCGGCTCGGTCGTCGTGCTCGTCGCGCTCCTGGTGGTGAACCTCGCATGAGCCTGCCCTGGCTGACCCTGCTGATCGTCGTCCCGCTGGTGGGCGCGGTCGCCGCCGCGCTCGTCCCGCGCCTCGCGCCCGCGTCCGGCGACGCCGCGGCGCAGCGCTCGAAGCAGATCGGGCTCGGCGCCTCGCTGCTGACCCTCGTCCTCGGCGTCGCGGTCGCGGCGCAGTACGAGGTGAGCGGCGGGATGCAGCTCGCCGAGACCCACTCCTGGATCGGCGCGCTCGGCGTCCACTACGCCCTCGGGGTCGACGGCCTCGGACTGCTGCTGGTGCTGCTGACCGTCGTCCTCGTGCCGATCGTCCTGCTCGCCTCCTGGCACGACGTCGAGGAGGAGCCCGGGGCCACCGGCCAGCGCACGGCGGGCTTCGTCGCCTGGGCCCTGGCGCTCGAGGGCCTCGCGCTGGCGGTCTTCCTGGCCACCGACGTCTTCCTCTTCTACGTGGTCTTCGAGGCGACGCTGATCCCGGCGTACTTCCTCATCGGCGCCTACGGACGCGGCGACCGCGGCTTCGCGGCACTGAAGTTCCTCATGTACCAGCTCGGCGGCGGCCTGGTGCTGCTCGGCGGCGTCATCGGCCTCTACGTCGTCTCGGCGCAGGCCGGCACCCCGAGCTACCTGATCTCCGACCTGCAGCGGCTCGACCTCGGCCAGGACGCCGAGCGGTGGCTGTTCGTCGCGTTCTTCGTCGCCTTCGCCGTGAAGGCGCCGCTCTTCCCGCTGCACACCTGGCTGGCCGACACCACCGAGCGGGCCACGCCCGGCACGAGCGTCCTGCTGGTGTGCGTGCTCGACAAGATCGGCACCTTCGGCATGCTCCGCTTCTGCCTGGGCCTCTTCCCGGAGGCCTCGCAGTGGGCGACGCCGGTGGTCGTCACGATCGCGTTGGTCTCGATCGTCTACGGCGCGCTGCTCGCGATCGGGCAGGACGACGTGCTGCGGCTGATCGGCCTGACCTCGCTGAGCCACTTCGGGTTCATCACCCTCGGCATCTTCGCCTTCTCCAGCCAGGGCGGCTCCGGCTCGATCCTCTACATGGTCAACCACGGCATCGGCACCGCCGCGCTGTTCCTCGTCGCCGGGTACCTGATCCGGCGCCGCGGCACCACGCGGATCAGCGAGATGGGCGGCATGGAGGCGGCGACGCCGGTGCTCGCCGGCATGCTGCTGATCGCCGGCCTGGCCACGCTGAGCCTGCCCGGCCTCTCGCCGTTCGTCTCCGAGATGCTCGTGATCATCGCGGCCTTCGACCAGCACTGGTGGGTCGGCGCGGTGGCCGTCTCGGGCATCGTCCTGGCCGCGATCTACGTGCTGTGGGCCTACCAGCGGATGATGACCGGCCCGCCGCCGGAGGACGCCGGGAGCACCGGCTCGGCGCGCACCCTCGACCTCGGCGCCCGCGAGCTGGCCGCGATCGTGCCGCTCGTCGTCCTGCTGATCGGGCTGGGCCTCTACCCGCGGCCGCTGTTCGAGGCCAGCAACCCCTACGTCGCCGACCTGATGACGCACGTGGGCGTCCAGGACGACGCGCCCGCCGTCACCCAGCCCGCCGCGGAGCCCGCGGCCGCCCCCGAGGAGCAGTGATGGAGCCCGCCGCCTTCGTCAAGCCGACCATCGAGTACGCCCAGCTGTGGCCGGTGTTCCTCGTCTTCGGCGTCGCCTGCGTCGGGGTGCTCCTCGAGGCGTTCCTGCCCCGCGGACGCCGGGCCGTGCCGCAGCTCGCGCTGGCCGTCGCCGGCCTGGTCGCCGCCCTCATCGGCACGGTCGTCGTCGCGTCGCGCAGCGGGGTGCTGCCCGGCGGTCAGGCGCGCGGCCGGATCACCGCGGAGGGCTCGATCGCCGTCGACGGCCCGACGCTGTTCTTCTGGGGGCTCATCCTGGTCTTCGCGCTCGGCGGGGCGCTGCTCTTCGCCGAGCGGCGGCTCGACGGCGGCGTCTCGGCCTTCTCCGGCCAGGCCGCCGCGCTGCCCGGCAGCGACGCCGAGCGCCGCACGCAGCACCTGGAGCAGACCGAGGTCTTCCCGCTGCTGATGTTCGCGGTCGGCGGCATGCTGCTCTTCCCGGCGTCCAACGACCTGCTGATGATGTTCGTCGCCCTCGAGGTGCTGAGCCTGCCGCTCTACCTGCTCTGCGGCCTGGCGCGGCGGCGTCGCCTGCTCAGCCAGGAGGCGGCGATGAAGTACTTCCTGCTCGGCGCGTTCTCCTCCGCGTTCTTCCTCTACGGCGTCGCGCTGGTCTACGGCTTCTCCGGCACCATGACGTTCGCCGGCATCGACCAGGCGGTGCGCAACGACGCCGGCAACCGCGTCCTGCTGCTGCTCGGCATCGGGCTGCTGAGCGTCGGGCTGCTGTTCAAGGTGGGGGCGGTGCCGTTCCAGTCGTGGACGCCGGACGTCTACCAGGGCGCTCCGACGGCGGTCACCGCCTTCATGTCGGCCGGCACCAAGATCGCCGCGTTCGGCGCGATCCTGCGGCTCTACTACGTGGCGTTCGGCGCCGACCCGTCGATGTGGCAGCCGATGCTCTGGATCGTCGCCATCGCCTCGATGGTCGTCGGGGCGGTGCTCGCGGTCGTGCAGACCGACGTCAAGCGGATGCTCGCGTACTCCTCCATCGCCCACACCGGCTTCCTGCTCACCGGCGTGCTCGGCGCGCAGTCGCTCACCGACCTCGCGCCGGGGCAGGTCACCTCGGTGCAGGCCGTCCTCTTCTACCTCGCGACCTACGGCTGCGCGATGCTCGGCGCCTTCGCGCTCGTGAGCCTGGTGCGCGACGCCTCCGGCGAGGCGAGCTCGACGGCCCGCTGGGTGGGGCTCGGACGCCGCTCGCCGCTGGTGGCCGGCGTCTTCGCCTTCTTCCTGCTCTCCATGGCCGGCATCCCGCTCACCGCGGGCTTCGTCGGCAAGTGGGCGGTCTTCACCGTGGCGCTCTCCGCGGGCGCCTGGCCGGTGGTGGTCGTGGCGATCGGGTCGAGCATCGTGGCGGTCTTCTTCTACGTGCGGCAGATCCGGCTGATGTTCTTCACCGAGCCGGTCGGCGAGGTCGCCACCGTCACCCGGCCGTCGGCGCTGACGTCCGCGACGATCGCCGTCGGGCTGGCCGGCACGGTCGTCCTCGGTCTGGTCCCTGGGCCGGTTCTCGATCTCGCGGCCCATGCGGGACAATTCATCAGGTGAGCCCCTCCCCGCAGTCCGCCGCCCTGGCACTCCCCGTCACCGACGAGGCGCTGGCCGAGCGGCTGCACTCCCGGATGGCCGAGGTCGAGCGGCTCCTGGCCGGTCACGTGCAGGGCCGCACGGCCTACGTCACCGAGGCCGCGAGCCACCTGCTGGCCGCCGGGGGCAAGCGGTTCCGGCCGCTGCTGGTGCTGCTGGCCGCCGAGGCCGGCCCGCGTCCGGACGCCGCCGAGGTGCTCACCGCGGCGTGCGTCGTCGAGATCACCCACCTCGGCTCGCTCTACCACGACGACGTCATGGACGAGGCGGCGCTGCGGCGCGGGGCCGACTCGGCGAACAGCCGCTACGACAACCTCGTCGCGATCCTCACTGGCGACTTCCTCTTCGCCCGCTCCTCCGAGCTCACCGCCACGCTGGGCGCCGACGCCGTGCGCATCCAGGCCGAGACCTTCACCCGCCTCGTCGAGGGGCAGATCCTCGAGACCGTCGAGCCCGGCCCCGGCGAGGACCCGCTGGCCCACTACCTCGAGGTCGTCGCCGGCAAGACCGGCTCGCTGATCGCCACCTCCGCCCGCTACGGCGCGCGCTTCTCCGGCGCGTCCGCCGAGGTCGAGGAGGCGCTGGCCGCGTACGGCGAGATCGTCGGCTCGGCGTTCCAGCTCTCCGACGACATCCTCGACATCGCCTCGGACTCCGAGGAGTCCGGCAAGACCCCCGGCACCGACCTGCGCGAGGGCGTCCCGACCCTGCCGGTGCTGATGGCGAAGGCCTCCACCGATCCCGCCGACGCCCGGCTGCTCGAGCTGCTGGCCGGCGACCTCGCCGACGACCAGCGGCACGCCGAGGCCCTCGACCTGCTCCGCAAGCACCCCGCGCTCGACGAGGCCCGCGCCTACGTCATCGCGCAGGCGCAGGAGGCCAAGGCGCTGCTCGACGTCCTGCCCGCCGGGCCGGCCCGCGAGGCGCTGGAGGCGTTCGCCGACCTGGTCGCCGTCCGCTCGGCCTGAGGGTTTTCCCGCCGCTCGCCCCGCGCGCTTGTAACGCGGGGTTCGCGCCCTCTATGCGCCCCACATATGGGGTGCGTAGTGCTGTCGAACCCCGCGTTACAAGGGCTACGCGGCCGTCGACGCCCCCACGGTCAGCCGCAGCTGCCGGGCGTGGCGGACGGCCTCGACGGTGAAGACGACCAGCGCCAGCCAGACGATCGCGAAGCCGGCCAGGCGGCTGGCGGGCATGGCCTCGTCGAGCACGAAGACGCCGAGCAGGAACTGAAGGATCGGGGCGAGGTACTGCAGCAGGCCGAGCGTCACGAGGGGGACGCGCGTGGCCGCGGCGCCGAAGCAGATGAGCGGGATGGCGGTGACCAGGCCGGCCGACGCCAGCAGCAGGGCGTGGCCGGGGCCCTCGGTGCCGAAGGTGGAGTCGCCGCGCAGGGTCAGCCAGCCGAGGTAGACCAGCGCGAGGGGAGCGAGGATCGACGTCTCGATGGCCAGCGACTCCACGGCGCCGACGTCGGCCGACTTCTTCGCCAGCCCGTAGGTGCCGAAGGAGAACGCCAGCACGAGGGAGAGCCACGGCACGGCGCCGTAGTCGATCGTCAGGACGACGACCGCGACGCCTGCGATCCCGAGCGCCGCCCACTGCAGCGGCCGCAGCCGCTCGCCGAGCACGAGGACGCCGAGCAGCACCGTCACCAGCGGGTTCACGAAGTAGCCCAGCGCCGTCTGGAGCACCAGCTCGTGGGTGACGCCGTAGATGTAGGTGCCCCAGTTGACCGTGATGACCGCCGCGGCCAGCGCCAGCAGCCGCAGCCGACGCCGGTCGGCGACGGCCGCGCGCAGCTGCGGGAGGCGATGGTTCAGCAGCACGAGCGCCCACATCGTCACCAGCGACCACACGATGCGGTGGGCGAGGATCTCGATCGGCCCGGCGGGGTCGAGCAGCGGGAAGTAGAGCGGGAACGCGCCCCACATCACGTACGCGGCGATGCCGAGGGTGAGTCCGCGTCGAGCCTCCGTCACCGCCTCAGCCTAGGTCGGCGGACGCGGGGGAGCGGCATCGTCGGCAGCCGTCCGGGCCGCCGTCCCGTCAGCGAATGTCGACAAGACGACTCCGCCCCCGGCTGCCGCGGCGGCCGGGGGCGGAGTCGTAGGTGGGTGCCGGGAGCGTCGGGGCTCAGACGACCGTCCAGGTGTCGCCGCCGCCGATGAGCGAGGCGAGCCGGTCGGACGCGTCGCCAGTGACGGCCTCGGAGGCCGTGACGACCTGCGCGCGCGCCTGGTCGTCGTACGTCGGCCGCGAGACCTGGCGGAAGATGCCGATCGGCGACTGGTGCAGCACGCCCGCGTCGGTGAGCCGCGAGATCGCGAACGCGGTGGTGGGGTCGTCGGCGTGGGCGTCGTGGACGAGCAGCTCGCCCACGGGGGTCTGCCCGGCGCCGTCGCCGACCTCGACGACCTTCACGCCGCCGGTCGCGGTGTCGCGCACGAGGCCCTTGGAGCCCTCGACGCCGAACCGGATCGGCTGGCCGTGCTCGAGCGGGATGATCGCGTCGGCCTTGGTGTCGGCGCCCTTGAGGTCGTCGAACGCGCCGTCGTTGAAGATCGGGCAGTTCTGGTAGATCTCCACCAGCGACGTGCCGCGGTGGGCGGCGGCCGCGGCGAGCACCGCGGTGAGGTGCTTGCGGTCGGAGTCGACGGTGCGGGCCACGAACGTCGCCTCGGCGCCGAGCGCGAGCGAGACCGGGTTGAACGGGTGGTCGACCGAGCCCATGGGCGTCGACTTGGTGATCTTGCCGGCCTCGGACGTCGGGGAGTACTGGCCCTTGGTGAGGCCGTAGATGCGGTTGTTGAACAGCAGGATCGTCATGTTGACGTTGCGGCGCAGCGCGTGGATGAGGTGGTTGCCGCCGATCGAGAGCGCGTCGCCGTCACCGGTGACGACCCACGTCGAGAGGTCCTCCCGCGCGATCGCCAGACCGCTGGCGATGGCAGTGGCGCGACCGTGGATCGAGTGCATCCCGTAGGTGTCGAGGTAGTACGGGAAGCGGCTCGAGCAGCCGATGCCGGAGATGAACACGATGTTCTCGCGGCGCAGCCCGAGGTCGGGCAGGAAGGACTGGACGGCCTTGAGCACGGCGTAGTCGCCGCAGCCGGGGCACCAGCGCACCTCCTGGTCGGAGGAGAAGTCCTTCGCGCTCTGCGTCTCGCCCTCGCCGAGGGCGGGGACGAGCTCGGTGCCGGTGCGCAGCCCCGGGATGCCGAGGCCGACGGAGTGGTCGGTGGCGGTCACTGGACGGTCTCCTTCGAGGAGGTCGGGGTGAGGTCGACGGCGACGCCCTCGGCCTGCGCGACGAGCTCGCCGATGGCCTGGGCGAGATCGGCGGCCTTGAGCGGCAGGCCGCGCACCTGGTTGTAGCCCTGGGCGTCGACGAGGTACTTGGCGCGCAGGAGCAGCGAGAGCTGGCCGAGGTTCATCTCGGGCACGAGCACCTTGTCGTAGCGCCGCAGGATCTCGCCGAGGTCGTTCGGGAAGGGGTTGAGGTGGCGCAGGTGCACCTGCGCGACGTTGAACCCGGCCTTGCGGACGCGGCGCACGCCGGCGCCGATCGGGCCGTAGGTGGAGCCCCAGCCGAGCACCAGCACCTTGGCCTCGCCCGAGGGGTCGTCGACGACCAGCGGCGGCAGCGAGTCGGCGATCCGGTCGATCTTCGCCTGGCGGGTGCGGACCATGTGGTCGTGGTTGGCGGGGTCGTAGGAGATGTTGCCGTGCCCGTCGCCCTTCTCCAGGCCGCCGATGCGGTGCTCGAGGCCGGCGGTGCCCGGGATGGCCCACGGGCGGGCCAGCGTCGCCTCGTCGCGCTCGTAGGGACGGAAGGCCGGGGCGGTCTCGCCCTCGGCGACGGCGGGCGCCTCGGCGAAGCCCGGCTCGATGGTCGGCAGGTCGTCGACGTCGGGGATGCGCCACGGCTCCGAGCCGTTGGCCAGGTAGCCGTCGGAGAGCAGGAAGACCGGCGTGCGGTAGGTGATCGCGATGCGGGCGGCCTCGACCGCGGCGTCGAAGCAGTCGCCCGGCGACTGCGGAGCGACGACCGGCACCGGCGCCTCGCCGTTGCGGCCGAAGACGGCCTGGAGCAGGTCGGCCTGCTCGGTCTTGGTCGGCAGGCCGGTGGACGGGCCGCCGCGCTGCACATTGACGATCAGCAGCGGGAGCTCGGTCATGACGGCCAGGCCGATGGTCTCGGTCTTGAGCGCGACGCCCGGGCCCGAGGTGGTGGTGACGCCGAGCTGGCCGGCGAAGGACGCGCCCAGCGCCGAGCCGATGCCGGCGATCTCGTCCTCGGCCTGGAAGGTCGTGACGCCGAACGCCTTGTGCTTGCTCAGCTCGTGGAGGATGTCGGACGCCGGGGTGATCGGGTACGAGCCGAGGAACACCGGCAGGCCCGAGCGGACGCCCGCGGCCACGAGGCCGTACGACAGCGCGAGGTTGCCGGTGATGTTGCGGTACGTGCCCGGGGCCATCGGAGCCGGCTTGATCTCGTACTGCACCGCGAACGTCTCGGTGGTCTCGCCGAAGTTCCAGCCGGACTTGAAGGCGGTGATGTTCGCGTCGCGGATGGCCGGCACCTTCGCGAACCGCTTCGCGAGGAACGCCTCGGTGGGCTCGGTGGGGCGTCCGTACATCCAGGAGAGGAGGCCGAGGGCGAACATGTTCTTCGCGCGGGCGGCGTCCTTGCGGGAGAGCCCGAACTCCTTGACCGCCTCGATCGTCATGCCGGTGAGGTCGACCGGCTGCACGGCGAATTCGCCGAGCTGCGAGCCGGCGTCGCCGAGCGCGTCGAGCGGGTTGGCGTCGTAGCCGGCCTTCTGCAGGTTGCGGGCGGTGAAGTCGTGGGTGTCGACGATGATCGTGGCGCCCTTGGGCAGGTCGCCGAGGTTGGCCTTGAGCGCGGCCGGGTTCATCGCGACGAGCACGTCGGGGGCGTCGCCGGCGGTGAGGATGTCGTGGTCGGCGAAGTGCACCTGGAAGGACGAGACGCCGGGGATCGTGCCCTGGGGGGCGCGGATCTCGGCGGGGAAGTTCGGCAGGGTGACGAGGTCGTTGCCGAAGACCGCGGACTCCTGGGTGAAGCGGTCGCCGGTGAGCTGCATGCCGTCGCCGGAGTCGCCCGCGAACCGGATGATCACCCGGTCGAGCTGCTTGACCTGCTTGGACACTCGGTCCACTCCTCACTGCGTGGGGGACGCGCCGCGTCGACGCGCTGCGGACCGGGGGCCCGCCGGGATGCTACTGCGGCCTCACCGCGAACTAGAACACGTTCTGATTTCGGCGTGGGTGCGAGGTCGTCCGACCTCCCACTGTAGGCAGGGAGCGGGCGGATCCCCGAGTCGGGCCGCCATCCAAGACGTGCTATGGCGCCGCGGCGGTCCCGCGAGCGGTCCGAGGGGCGGAACGGCGTCCCGCATGTCGGACAAAGCCACTGGTCTAGACGATCTCCATTAATCTGCTCCAGATTCGCGAGGCGGGCCCCAGGCCCGCCGCGGCCCGGTGCGGGGCGGGCGAGTCCACGGCAGACCAGCGAGCCGACAGGCCCGCAGACGATCCAGACGAACCAGATGGGGTGCGACATGACCAGGACCGGTGCCCGCAGGGGCCTGACGACGCGGCGTGGCCGCGCGCTCGCGGCGGCGCTCGGCGTCGGGCTGCTCGCGCTCACGGCGTGCGGGGGCGGCGGCTCGTCGTCCGGCACGACGCTGACGCTCTCCGCCTTCTCGGTGATGGAGGCCGCCAACGAGCCGGTCTTCGCCGACTTCGAGAAGACCGACGCCGGCAAGGACGTCACCTTCCAGCCCTCCTACGGCGCCTCGGGCGACCAGAGCCGCCAGGTCGTCGCCGGCGCGAAGGCCGACGTCGTCCACTACTCCCTCGAGAGCGACGTCACGCGCCTGGTCAAGGCCGGCCTCGTCGCCGAGGACTGGAAGGACACCCCGACCAAGGGCATCGCCACCTCGTCGGTGGTCGTGCTCGTGGTGCGCAAGGGCAACCCGAAGAACATCCAGGGCTGGGACGACGTGATCAAGCCCGGCGTCCAGGTGATCACCCCGAACCCCGGCTCGTCCGGCTCGGCGCGCTGGAACATCCTCGCGGCCTACGCCCACGGCTCGAAGGGCAACGAGGACGCCGCGGGCGGGAAGTCCTTCGTCTCGGCGCTGCTGAAGAACACCGTCGCACTGCCCGGCTCGGGCCGAGAGGCCACCACCGCCTTCACCGATGGCACCGGCGACGTGCTGCTGTCGTACGAGAACGAGGCGATCCTGGCCCGCAAGAACGGGGCGGACGTCGACTACGTCGTCCCGCAGGACACCCTGCTCATCCAGAACCCGGCCGCCGTCACCAAGGACGCCCCGCCGGCCGCGAAGGCGTTCCTGGAGTTCCTCACCGGCACCCAGGCGCAGGCCGACTACGCGCAGTCGGGCTTCCGGCCGGTCGTCGACGGCGTCGACGTCGGCGAGGTGCAGGGCGCCAACGACCCCGCGAACCCGTTCCCGAAGCCGCAGACGCTCTACACCATCGACGACACGTTCGGAGGCTGGAGCAAGGCCGGCGACCAGTTCTTCGGCGACGGCGAGGACGGCAACCCGCTCGGCATCATCACCCAGCTGCAGCAGGCCACCGGCAAGGCCGGCTCGTGACCTCCGGCCCCGGCCTCGCCGGGGCCGAGCGTCCCGCCCCGCCGGCGTCCCCGTCCTCGGACGGCGGGCGCCGGCGGTGGCGCGTCCGGCGCTCGCCCCGCACGACCCCCCGCTCCACGCTGACCCGCGGCGCCGGGCTGGGCCTCGGCCTGGCGATGACCTGGTTCAGCCTGCTGGTGCTGCTGCCGCTCGCCGCCATCGTGGCCACCGCCGGCGAGAACGGCGTGAGCCGCTATCTCGACGTGCTCCGCAACGACCAGACCTGGGCGGCCGTCACCCTCACCGTCGGCCAGGCGGCGCTGGTGACGATCGTCAACGTCGTCGTGGGCACCGTCATCGCCTGGGTGCTCGTGCGCGACGCCTTCCCGGGCAAGGCGCTGCTCAACGTCGTCATCGACATCCCGTTCGCGCTGCCGACGATCGTCGCCGGGCTCGTGCTCCTCTCGCTCTACGGCCCGAAGTCGCCCCTCGGCGTCGACTGGGCCTTCACCCGCTACGCCGTCTTCCTCGCGCTGGCGTTCGTGACGCTGCCGTTCGTCGTCCGCACGGTGCAGCCGGTGCTCGAGGAGCTCGACGCCGACGTCGAGGAGGCCGCGGCCTCCCTGGGGGCAGGACGCGCGACGATCCTGCGCCGGATCGTCCTGCCGGCCCTCACCCCCGCCATCACCGCGGGCGCCGCGCTGTCCTTCGCCCGCGCGATCTCCGAGTACGGCTCGCTGGTGCTGCTCAGCGGCAACAAGCCGTTCGCCACCGAGGTGGTCTCGGTGCGGGTGCTCACCTTCATCGAGAACGGCAACCAGGCCTCGGCCGCGGCGCTGGCCTCGGTGATGCTCGCCGTCGCGCTCGCGGTGATCGTGCTGCTCGACGTCGTCCAGCGACGGGTGGCCCGCCGTGGCTAGCCGGCCGACCACCCCGTCCCGTCCGACCACGTGGCTGCTGCGCGTGATCGCGATCGGCTACGTGTTCCTGCTGGTGGCCTGGCCGGTGGGGCTGCTGGTGCAGCGCACCTTCAGCAACGGCCTGGGCAACCTCACCGACGCGCTGGGCGACCCGCAGGTGGTCTCCTCTCTGCAGCTCACCGGCGTCATCGCGGTGAGCGCGACCCTGATCAACCTGGTCTTCGGCGTCACCGTCTCGATGCTGCTGGTGCGCTACGAGTTCCCCGGCAAGCGCGCGCTCTCGGCGCTGATCGACCTGCCGCTCTCGGTCTCGCCGGTGGTCGTCGGCCTCGCGCTCGTGCTCGCCTACAACACCCGCGACGGAGTGCTCGGCCCGGTGGTGCAGGGGGTCGGGCTGCAGATCATCTTCAGCACCCCCGGCATGGTGATGGCCACCTGCTTCGTCGCGCTGCCGCTGGTCGTGCGCGAGGTGGTGCCGGTGCTCACCGAGATCGGCGACGACCAGGAGCAGGCCGCCCGCAGCCTCGGCGCCAACGGCCCCCAGACGTTCTGGCGAATCACGCTGCCGAGCATCAAGTGGGCCGTCGCGTACGGCGTCGTGCTCAGCCTGGCGCGGGCCGTCGGCGAGTTCGGCGCGGTGAAGGTCGTCTCGTCCAACGTCGCCAACCGCTCGCAGACCGCCACGCTGCTGGTGGAGGCGAAGTACCAGAACTTCCAGCAGGACACCGCGTACGCCACCGCGTTCCTGCTCATCCTCGTCGGCATCGCGGCGCTCGTCGTCGTCGCGCTGCTCCGACCCTCGAACGAGAAGTGAGGCTCCCATGAGCATCGAGGTCCGCGGACTGAACAAGTCCTTCGGCGACTTCGTCGCGCTGAGCGACGTGAACGTCAGCCTGCCCACCGGGCAGCTCACCGCCCTGCTCGGCCCGTCCGGCGGCGGCAAGTCGACGCTGCTGCGGATCATCGCCGGTCTCGACACCGCCGACTCCGGCTCGGTGACGATCGAGGGCGTCGAGGCCACCCACCTGCCGCCGCAGAAGCGCAACGTCGGCTTCGTCTTCCAGCACTACGCCGTCTTCAAGCACATGACGGTGGCCAAGAACGTCGCCTTCGGCCTGGAGATCCGCAAGCGGCCCAAGGCCGAGATCGCCGAGAAGGTCGACGAGCTGCTCAGGCTGGTGCACCTCTCGCAGTTCGCCCACCGGCTGCCGGCGCAGCTCTCCGGCGGCCAGCGGCAGCGCATGGCGCTCGCCCGCGCGCTGGCCGTCGAGCCGTCGGTGCTGCTGCTCGACGAGCCGTTCGGCGCCCTCGACGCCAAGGTGCGCAAGGAGCTGCGCGACTGGCTGCGCCGGCTGCACGACGAGGTGCACGTGACGACCGTCTTCGTCACCCACGACCAGGAGGAGGCGCTCGAGGTCGCCGACGAGATCGTGGTGATCAACGAGGGTCGCGTCGAGCAGGTCGGCGCGCCCGACACGCTCTACGACGAGCCGGCCAACGACTTCGTCATGGGCTTCCTCGGGGAGATCACCCGCCTCGGCGACGTGCTGCTGCGTCCGCACGACATCGCGGTCAGCACCGCGGCCGTCCCCGACGCCCTGGCCGGACGCGTGACCCGCGTGCTGCGCGTCGGGTTCGAGGTGCGGGTCAGCGTCGAGACGCCCCAGGGCGAGACGCTCGTCGTCATGACCCGCACGCACGCCCGCTCGCTGGGCCTCGACGTCGACGCCGCGGTGTGGCTGCGTCCCGAGCCCGGCGCCACCACGGTGCCGGCCGCGGGGTCGTCGCTGGTGCGCTGACGGCTACCGTTCCGGGCGTGGAGCGGTTCGACGTCGTCGTGGTGGGGGCCGGTCCGGCCGGGTCGTCGGCGGCCTGGGCCGCGGCCTCGCGGGGGGCGTCCGTGCTGCTGCTCGACCGGGTCGAGCACCCGCGCTACAAGACGTGCGGCGGCGGGCTGATCGGCCCGAGCCTCGCCGAGCTCGACCGCCGTCCCGGCACGCCGCCGGTGCGCACGACGGTGCGGCGGGCGTCCTTCACGCTGCGCGGCGGTCGCGAGGCCGTGCGCGACGCGGGGGAGCGGGTGATCCGCTGCGTGGTGCGGCCCGAGCTGGACGCGTGGCTGCTCGACGCCGCCGTCGCCGCGGGCGCCGAGGTGCGCACGCCGGTGGCGGTGCGGTCCGTCGAGCCGGGTGGCTCGGGCTCGGGCTCGGGCTCGGACGCCGATGCGGTGGTGCGGACGGCGTCCGGCGACGTCGCCGCGCGGGTCGTGATCGCCGCCGACGGGACGTCGGGGCGGGCGTCGAAGGCGGTGGGCGTGCGGCTGGCGCAGGTCGACCTCGGTCTGGAGCTGGAGGTCGACGCGGCCGGATCCGGATTCGACCAGGAGTCGATCCAGATCGACTGGGGGCCGATCCCGGGCTCGTACGGGTGGGTGTTCCCCAAGGGCGACACGCTGACCGTCGGCGTCATCGCGCGCCGCGGACGCCCCGAGGAGACCCGCGCCTACCTGCGCGCGTACCTGGAGCAGCGCGGCCTCGCCGGGCAGCGGGTGGTGCACGAGTCGGGCCACCTCACGCGCTGCCGGACGTCCGACTCGCCGCTCGCCGCCGGCCGGGTGCTCGCGGTGGGCGACGCCGCCGGGCTGCTCGAGCCGTGGACCCGCGAAGGCATCTCCTTCGCGCTGCGCTCGGGACGGCTGGCCGGCGAGGTCGCCGCCGCCGGCCTCGCCTCCTCGGACGGCGAGCTGCGCGCCGCCCACGCCGACGCCCTGGGTGCGGACCTGCTGCCCGAGATGGCCGCCGGGTTCCGCTGCCTGCGCGCCTTCGAGCGACGCCCCGGTGCCTTCCACGCCCTCATCGCCCACACGCGTCCGGGGTGGGAGGGGTTCCGCCGGCTCGCCTCCGGCGAGACCACGCTCGACCGGGCGCTCGCGCATCGGTCGGTGCGGGTGGGGCTGGGGGTGCTGGGCGCGTCGGTTTCCCCGGGCGCCCGGGGAAACCGGTCGCCGGCAGGCGAAGCTTCGCCCGCCGGCGACTAGTTCTGCCTGCCCTGAGGGCTCGGCGCGGCGACAGCGAGAGCTTCGGCGGCTGGCCGCCGAGGCTCCAGCGGTCGGCCGCCGAACCTGTCGGTGGGCGTCCGAACCTTCGAACGCCCACCGGAAGATCGCGTCGTGGACGGGCCGCGGCTCAGCGGTAGTTGGTGAACTGCACCGCGAAGTCGAGGTCCTGGCCCTTGACCAGCGAGATGACGGCCTGCAGGTCGTCGCGGCTCTTGGAGGAGACCCGCAGCTCGTCGCCCTGGATCTGCGCCTTGACGCCCTTGGGGCCCTCGTCGCGGATCAGCTTGGCGACCTTCTTCGCGTTCTCCGAGGAGATGCCCTCCTTGAGCGCGATGTCGATCTTCGACACCTGGCCCGAGGGGCGCGGGTCGGAGACCTCGAGCACCTTGAGGCTGACGTCGCGCTTGATCAGCTTGCCCTTGAACACGTCGAGCACGGCGGTGGCGCGGTCGTCGGCGGAGGCGGTGATCTCGATGGCGGCCTCGCCCTTCCACTCGATCGTGGCGCCGGTGCCCTTGAAGTCGAAGCGGGTGGCGATCTCGCGGGCGGTCTGCCCGAGGGCGTTGTCGACCTCCTGGCGGTCGTACTTGCTCACGATGTCGAACGACGAGTCGGCCACGATGGAGGCTCCTAGCGCAGATTCGGGACGGGCGGACGGGCTGCGCTATTGTTTCGCCTCGTCGCGCCGGGGCCAAACGAGCCCGGGCCAGACGCCCGGCAGGTTGCCCGAGCGGCCAATGGGAGCGGACTGTAAATCCGTCGCGAAAGCTTCGCAGGTTCGAATCCTGCACCTGCCACGATTCACTGTTCAGAGTACCTCCGAGGGCCCCGCTTCGTGCGGGGCTCTTGGCGTATGGCCGGAGATCTTCCGGCCTGCCGGGCGGATCGCCATAGATTTTCCGGTCTCCCTGTTTCATTGTCGGTGTCGGCTGCCCCGATTGTCGAGATCGGCGCACAGGTCCAGACCCGAGACCTGAGCGGCCCCGCCCCCACCTGTGCACGACACGACGGCACGAGGCCTACGCGTCGGCAGACGTCCGTCAGCGGACCCCGCCAGGCGTCACGGATGCCCTTCGAGCGCGATCGCACAGGTCGACCTGTGCAGCGATTGTCGGGCCAGCCGCGCCTCGGACGGTCCGGCCACATGAACGATCACGCACTCGCCGCCTCTGCCGGTGGCCGACTCTCTCTCGGCGACGCCGCCGCGCGTACCGGTTTGGATCGCAGCACGCTTCTGCGGCGCTGCCAGGAGGGCAACTACCCAGGCGCCATCCAGGCCACGACTGGGCGTCGCTCCTGGAGCGTGCCGGTCGGCGACCTGATCGCAGCAGGAGACCTTGACCCTTCGGTGGCCGCCTGCTTGACGCCCGGGCAGGCACAAGCACCGACAGCGATCGACGACGACGCCTCCTCGGTGGCGCAACTGCGAGACCAGTTGGCCGCTCTCCAGGCGCTCGCCGACGAGCGAGACCGCCACATCGAGAGCCTCAAGATGGTGATCCAGCTGCTCGGATCGGACCACAGCCGATGAGCCGGCCACTGACGGGCAGCGTGCGCAAGACCGCGGCAGGCTCCTGGGAAGCCTCGCTGCCGGTCAGGCAGGGCAGCACGAAGAGGACCACGAAGACCTTCCGAACCGAGAAGCAGGCCCGGCAGTGGCTCGAAGTGGCCATCAAGGAGCGCGCAGCTACAGGCACCACGGAGGCCGTCGCGGCTTCGCGTAAGCCCACGCCGGCCGAGAAGGAGCGCGTCTCCACGCCTCCTGCTGATCGGGCCGCGTGCCGGTGCGATGACCCGAACGCCTCACTCCGACTCGTCGCGCCGATCTGGGTCCACCGGGAGTACGTCGAGGACGGCCGTGGCGGACCCGAGCGACAAGAGGGCGTGGAGCGCCAACTGGCGACCTTCGCTGCCTGGATGGTCGCCGAGGACAAGTGCCTGCGGTGCCTCAACGTCGAGGACGTCCGCCGTATGTACAGGGAGCTGATGAAGGAGCTGGTCCCCAAGCCGGATCGCTCCCCGAGGCGGCGTCCGGCGGACCACAAGCCGATGGGGGTCTGGAACCGCAAGACGCTCGTCGACGCCTGCACCTCCCTTCGAAAGGCCATGAAGTTCGCCGGCTACAGCGGCGGCTACCCAATCGATCCTCTGCTGCTCGAGGTGGAGCCTCCTCGTCGTCGGGGGTCCGGTGAGTCGCGCCGGAGCCGTTCGACCACCTTGTCCGAGACCGGTCGTCTTGCCCGTCACATGCACGTCGTTCACCAGTTGGTCCTCTTTCTACTGCGCATCTGCGGTCTTCGCATCAGTGAGGCCTACGGGCTCCTTGTCGAGGATGTCAGAGACCTCGGAGTCGGGTCGGGCGGTCTGCTGGTGGTCCAGTCGCAAGGCGGACACAACATGAAGCTGCGCACAGATGACGGCACCACGGAGACCGTTCAGCACCGCGACAACGCGAAGAATGACTCCCGGCGAGTGCTCGTCGTGCCTGAGGCGATGATGGTGATGATCCGCGTCATCATCGACGCCTTCCACCTGGACGACGACGTCCTCGACCCCAAGGAGCGTCTGGTGCCGCCGCTCAAGGCGCTCGGAGGAGGACAGGGGGGATTCCGCGACGCGCTGGAGAAGGCGGCCACACGCGAAGGGCTCACCGTGGTCCTTGACGATGAGTTCTTCAGTCGGTCCGACGCGGCGTCGGGTGAGCCTGTAAAGGTCACCCCGCACAAGATGCGCAAGTCGTTCTCGACCGACCTCCTCGCCGAGGGCATGGTCATCGAGAAGGTCGAGACAGCCCTCGGCCACGCGCCAGGAAATCGAGTGATTCACCGCTCTTACATGCTCGACGATCCCGAGTTCCGTGCGGCTGCCGAAGCCGCCGACGTCATGGCATCCCAGATCGAGCGCTATCTCCCCAACGGTCTGCTGGTTCCGACGTCCATCTCGTGCACGACGGGCAATCAATTCGTCCTCCAGGAGCGGCGCGAGCACATCGAAGAGGTCCTGCTCAACGCCGGTTGGCTCGTCCGCCCCACGGACGATGGTCTCGATGTCAACGACGCAGCCTCCCTCACCGGCTTGACTCCGCATTACCTCCGTCAGCTGCGCCGAGAGGGGAAGCTCGAGACCGTGCCGGGCACCGCCAACGGACGAGCCCCGATGCGGATACCGATGGAGGAAGTCATCCGACTCCAGAACCGCGGATCCGACCTGACCGCCCTGGCCGAGGAGATCGGCGAGTCCAAGGACCGGATCCGGCACTACCTCACTCGTCAGCTCGGCATGACCCTCGAGACCAAAGATGGTGCCTTCCTTGCCATCAGTCCGGAGCAGGCAGATCTCGCGCGCTCCTACTTCCGAGAGCAGACCGCCTTGCGCGAGCGAGCGCTCAGCGTTCCCGTCGCGGCAAACCTCCTCGGCACCACCTCGCGAACAGTCAGAGCACTCATTGCGCGTGGGGACCTGAAGGGCGACATCTTGTTCCACGGCGGGATCGGATCGGTGACGCGCTCGAGCATCGAGCGTTACGTCGAAGCCCGTCCGCTCCGTCGTCGCCGCTCCCCGCGGCAGTAGGGCGCGTGACTCGAGCGCGGCCCGCGGTACGTTACTCCGCCAACCCTTGCTGCGAATCCGCTCGTGCGGCCCGCATCGACAATGTGTTGCTTTGCGACCTCAAGCGGTGAAGAGGGCGGATTCGGAAGTGATATGCCGTGCCTGGATGACGTAGATCTGCTCGAGCACGTCAGCGGGTAGGTAGCTGAAGCTCTGCGGGACTGGTGGTGAGGGTCGCAACTCGGATAGCGGAACGGGGACTCTCAAGCTAACCACCGTCCCCACAACGAGACCGACGGCCGTCGGACTTGTGTCGTAGTAGCTCATAAAGTCACCGCGCGCGATGGCCCCGACAGAGCCGAAGCGTCGCCACAGCCCGCGCGGGCTCATGCGCACGGTGTCGTCGACCTTGAACACGCCCACAACGGATCGGGTGGGGGCGGTCTCGTAGACAAGGACTGTGTCTACGTCGTCGGCGAGTCCACGCTTGCGGAACTCAACGGTCTTCGCGCCGGTGAGGATCGCCTGGGCGTACTGCGGCCGGATCGCCATCAGGGCTACTCGGCCAGCCGTTCCCTCACCCATGCGGCACTTGCTCCCGTTAGCTTGGTAATCGACTGCGGCCAACTTCGAAGCACTTGAGCAGCAAGAAGCTGCTCGAAGGTCCACGGTGGCTCCTGGAACCGATCTTGCCTGAACCGAACCGACAGCACGCCGCGGACACTCCGGGCCATGTGTGAGATTTCCGCGGCGGAGTACACCGTGCGCCTGCCTACGAACTGGACCACCTCGTCCGCGTCGGCTGAGCGCAGCGTCTCCTCTACGATGCCGACGGCGGAGATGCTCTTGCGGTCACCGGAGCGGTAGAAGAGGAGCACGTCGCCGCTGCAGATTTGCTTGGATGGGCTGTTGCAGAGGTAGGCCTTGCGTAACGCGTTGCCCCAGGGCTGGGTCTCCGGCGCTCCAGCATCGAAGAGCTCCAGCTGCTCCGAACGACGCTCCGGCGCCTGTTCGGGAAACAACTGGTCGTGCCAGCGCGGCTCGATCGGCACCACAAAGATCTGCTGTCTGCAGCGCAGTGCGGGTGGCCCGTATCGGATGTGGAAGTCGAGATCGGTGAGCTGGTCGTCGGTCTGATCGCCGATGGGCTGCAACGACTTGGCGAGGACCTGCTCACCCCGCGCGTTTCTGTGACCGGTGTCGAAGAATCCGAAGTTCTGGAGGAACCCGATCACCTCAGGGTGCGTGGGGAGCACTTCGACGTACAGCGTCGCTGTAGGCGACTCGGCCGCGTCCGTGAGGATGGCCTTGAGCAGAAGTTCGCCGAACTTCACGTCCGCGTGGTTGGCCGACACTTTGAATGTACAGATCTTCACAACGGGCTGCGCCAGTCCGTCGTACTCGCATTCGGGCTCTGGCTTGATCAGGGCTAAAGCAGCATGCCGGCCCCCCTCCTCGATGAGATAGCAAGACCGGGACTCGCTCTGGGCGCGAACCTTCTCGAACCATGCGTCGAAGCCGTCGTAGTCTTCTCGAAGACTGTCGAAAATCGGGTCGTCGGTGCGCAACGTGTAGGTAGCGGGCTTGCTGACACGTGGCGGCGGCGGCACCTCGGCTGGCGCAAACTGCACAAGGAGCCCGACAGCGTCCTCGAGCGTCATCACCCGCTCAGCGAGGCCTGCGCGTTCGGCGCGCTTGCGAAGTTTGTAGTCGTCACTGACTAGATACGTCGCCGCACCGGCGTACAACGCGGCGATGATTCGCAGGTCGCGATGGTCGTTGCTGCCGGCGTCGCTGCTGCCGGCGACCTCGACTAGCGCGGCCGGCAGAGGTACCTCCTGAAGAACATGGAACTTCTCGAGCTCAGCCAGACGCTGCTCGCGCTTGGTCACGTCCTTCACTTGGAGCACGTCGTCCCGGGTCGCAGGCGCGACGCACAGCAGGTGTCCTTGCTCGTTGGCCAGACGGAGCAGCTTGACTGCGCTCCGCATGCCTGATTCGAGGACGCCTCCGTAGGGCTCCACCGCGATCACGACGTTGGAGTCCAGGAGCAGACGCAGGCGGGATGCCTGGCTGGCGGAACCAGTCATACACCTCATGGTGCGCGAAGACCGGCCACGTTGGTGGGACTTCTGCTGTCCCTGCTAAACCTAATCGGCGCGACTACGACCTATCGTCTGGGTCAGTCGCAGACACTCCTCCTGAACTCCGCAGACATCCTCTTGCGCCGGAATGCGGGTCGCGGACGGTCCCGGATATGAGTACCCACTTCGAGGGCGACAAGCCCCTGCCTCAGACCGTCACCTATGCCGAGCTCATCGAGATGCTCCGATCCTGCTCCTATCTCGAGTTGGAGGATTTCGATCCGCTGCGGATCTCTGCTCCGCATCCGATCCGGATACGAGACGAGGGCAGGCTGAATTCCGCAGACGCTGATTGTCACGGAAGTGGCTCATGACCTGCGGTTTCGGTAATGGGCCGCATGCAGATCGGGCAGGTACAACCCGCGGACCGTCTCCATCGGGTCCGGCAGTAATGCCCAGCTCATTGCCAGATGCGTTCGGCCGCGCACGGTGTGGTCGGGACGGAGAGTCCGTCCTGTTCTGACTGGAGGTTCACATGAACCACTTCACCGCGGCGCAGGTCTACCTGCCGCTGGCCCACGCCTTCGAGGCAGCCGCCTACCCGAAGCTCGACCCGATGAGGGTTGATGAAGGTCCTGTCGAGACCGTGCTGTGCTCACGATTCTCAGTGAACGATTCGACGGGAGCCGGGGGTCAACGCTCTGCCGTTCTCGACTCGTGGCGGAGCCCCGACGCGCAGGCCATCACTGCCATTCCGGCCGAGGCGTGGGATCCCCGGAACCTCGAGCTGGCACGTCAACACGGGATCGTCTGGGTCGCGCTCGCCGACATCCATCCATCGCTGACCAAGCAGGAGCGGGTGGTCGCGATCGTCCGACGCGGCGCGACCGTCCTGATCAGCATGACTCTCTCGGCTACGCAGCAGCACATCGCCCGCGACGACGGGTCCGGCGCCAACGCCGCGACGTGGTGCGTGCTCTCCGCACTGAATCACTTCAAGACGATGCAGACCCTCGTCTTCGCTGAGGACATGACGCGGGCAGCGCGTGGCGAGATCGGATGGGTGACGCTGAAGGAGGCGTGCCTTCAGCGTCACGTGAAGCTCGCGCTCGGGGAGAAGGTCTACGACCTCTCGAACCCGGGAGAGTTGCTGTCTCTGAGCGTGCTGTCGCTGTTCGCGGTCAACGATGACTTCTCCCGGCGAGCGCATCTGACCGGCAAGCGGGTGGAGAAGGCATCCGAGGGCGGCGCGATCGTGCCGGACTCGGGGATGCCCAAGGGCTGGCGTCACGCCCGCGACGAGTTCGGGCGCGTGATCAAGGACCCGGTGCGCGGCATTCGGCCGGAGGCCGACCCGAAGTACATCGAGGTGTTCCCTGCGTTGTTCCGTCCGTTTCTGGAGGGCATGAGCTGGCAGGATCTGGCGGGCGTGCTTGCTGACCTGGAGACGCGGGGGCTGATCCGCCGTAAGGATCACAGTGACCCCGGTAAGACCTATCAGGAGCTCAGGACCCCCGGCCAGCGGCATTCGGCGATCGGCCCCTTCTTCGCGCGGGCGAAGAGTCGCCCGCCCAAACCACCGTCTGCTGAGAGCATCCAGCGATATGAGAGCGGCGCGGATCCAGCCGAGGTCTTCGACTGGGACGTGCGCCATTACCTCTCTCGGATCGAGCTGCTGCGCACGGGGCGGTACCTGCGAGCAATCAACAACGACATCAAGGGGATCCTGGCGAAGGGCGTCGACGGCCACGTTCCTGTCCCTCGCTACGACGGTGATCATCTCGGCGCGTTTCGGATCGACTCCGAGCCGTGGCCGTGGCCGGTCGTGGATGGCAAGGAGGTGCCGCGGTTCGGGATGAACGACACCTTCCTGCGCCGGGTGGGGGCTGAGATGCTACGGCGGCTCACCGAGGAGTCCCCTGCCGGTGGGCGCCCTGCAGACGACGGTCTTCGTCGGGCGATCCACTCATTCTCCGATTGGAATGTGGAGGATTCCGCTACAGCACAAAGCGGTCCGAGCCGCTGGGTCATGGGCGCCAAGGCGCGCCGGAATCAGTCCGGTCGGCAGACGGTGCGGCTCATGCGGAAGCCCGCGGACTCGCCGAGCGGGTGGGTCAGGAGCGATGGGATCGCCACCTTCGCCCTTGATGAGCTGTGCGACTCGGCCGCTCGTGAGCTCGATCGTCGGGTCCGTCAGGTCATCGACCCCGAGCACATCGCCACCGTCACCGTCGTCAACGCCCGCGGCCGCCGGTTGCTCGACCGGGAAGCACAGCGAGCGAGCATCAATCGGGAGATCGCCGCCTTGGAGTCAGAGCTGCTCGGTTGCACCCGCCTGATGGCCAAAGCCGCCGGCCGTGACGACGAAGGCGAAATCCAACGACTCAGGGAGGTCATCGCAGACGCGACGAACGAGCGCGATGCGCTCCGCGTCCGGCTGGACGCCATCGACGCCGCTGCGCCGGATCCACAATCAGAACGAGGGGAGATCGGGCAGTTCAACCAGTTGGCCTACGTGGTCGCTGCTTTGGAACGCGCCGCTGCCAACTACGGGCGCATCCCCACGGCGATGGCCCAGCAGGTCGATCGCGCGTTGGACGATTGGCGCTTCGAGTTGCGTTACGACGGAATCGCATGGCGGTGCACCGCCCGTCTGCTCACCGTCGCCGGTCGACGCGCGAGCTTCGAGCTCGGCGGTCGTGTGCGGAACCTGTCGACCTCCTGGGAAGACAACCGGGCGCACGTGCTCGGCAGCGTGTTCGGCGACGGTCAGCCCGTCGACCAGGTCGCTGCCTTCATCGGAACCCAGCGGCATGCGCTATTCGCTCGCTACCTCATGCCGGCGCTGATCGAACACGGCATCACAGCCATGGGAGCCAAGTGCGCCCTCGTCGATCATCCCCTACCGCTTGTCCGCAAGGCAGTCTGGAGACTAGTCAACGGGCAGTCGACCGACGACGTCCTCGCGTCGCCTCAATATCTCGAACTGCTCCGCAGCACCTACCTGAACCCAGACCTTCGCTGGGGACAGTCAGCCGTGCCGGACGACGTGCGGATGGTCCGACGACTCATCCGGCTCTGCGAGGTTGAGGCCGACCACGAGGCAGGCGTCCTCGTCGCCGACCTCATGGAGGCCACAGGACTCGCGTCGCGGGACATCCGCAACTTCGTCGTACCGCGCACCCGCAAGGCCGGCTTCCGTCGCCCGCGCTACCTGGAGTACGCCGACGCAGCCAAGTCACGCATGCGACCGGTCCGCTGCCCTCATGAGGACTGCGATGGCTACGCGACCCATGCCGTCCTCCTACCCGAAGTAGCGGCCAGCGGATACGCAGTCATCTGCGCCGACTGTCGCCGCGCGCCCAACCTCGACGGCGACTGGCCCAGCATCACCTTCCCTCGCGCGTATCTGGGCAGGTTCAGCGCCAATCCGGAAGGAGGCCGGATCTCCGAGCGACAACAGTCCATCGAGGAGGAATAGCAGACACAACGGGCTCACCTGCGTCCCATAGGCCCACCGTGCGCGGATCGTCGGAGCAAGCGTCGATCAAACTCCGACGGTCCGCCTCGAGCCTTGAGGCCAGAGGAGGCCACTGCTCGCGCACATCTCCGCGCCCTCGAGCCCCCGCCTAGACCGGCGTGCGCTGCCCGCTACCCGAGCGCCTTGATCACAGCGATCGAGAGCCCAGCGAGCACGCACAACAGCGCGACGAGCACGATGCTCAGGGACAGGATCTGAGCGCCCGGCGCTGACTCACTTGGCTTCACCTGCCGCTGCTCCGTCCACGCCTGACCGTCCCACCACCGCAGACGCGTCCGTTCCTCTGGATCCAGATAGGACCCCGGACCCGCCGGCACGCGCCCACCCTGATCGCTCACGAGCGGCAGGGTAGGGCGACCTTCTGCTGCCCGGGAGCCTCGTCTAGCCCACCCAGTGCATGCCTTCGTACCCAGCGCGGCACCCCGGTCAACACCGGTAGTGTTCACGCGCATGGCCGAGATCGACTACGCGTTCCTCGCAGACTACGCTAAGGTCAACCCGACTGGCAGCCTTACGGCCGTCGGCGCGAGCTGGCACTTTCTCCAAGTACCCGCGCTTCCGACCAAGCACCGGCTCTCGATCGCGGGCCGCGTCCGCGGCAAGGTCGGCGATGAGGCAGTGGCGATCGAGTTCAGGATTCAAGGGCCTAACGACGGCTTCACCATCAGCCTCGGCGGCGAACTCATGGCGCCGCCCAACGCCGGGTACGGCGACGGAAAGGTCGGCCTCCTCTTCGCAGTCGACATCGATGTGCCTCTACCCACCACTGGGCTTTACCAGGTCACCGTGGTGCTGCCAGACGCCGATGTGAGGCGACGACTCGCATTCGAGGTCGTCCTTCCTCCGGTCGCGTTGCCATGAACCTGGTCATCCGCGGGCACCCGCGGGAGCGGATGCGAGAGCGGAAGGTCACGGAAGCAGACATCGAGAACGCCTTGTCGAACTTCCACACGTCGATGGAAGATCACCCCCAAGACAGCATCGTCTACATCGGTCCCGGCTGTGACGGCCGAGACCTGAAGGTCGTCCTACTACGCCCGGGACTCCAGGTGCCGAACAGTAGGCTGATCGTCAAGACCGTTGCCTGGAGGTGACCCCCGCACCATGAGCCCGATCAACATCTCGATCGACTCCGTCGTCAACGCCGCATACATCAGGCTGCGCGACGGCGAGGTCTGCGAGTCGGTCAGCCTGGACGACCTCACCGTCGTAGATGTGGATGAGTTCGGAGTGGCACTCGGGATCGAGCTACTCGATCAGGCCGCCGAGATCCCGTTCAACGAGCTGCTTTCCCGATTCCACGTGCACACCGACGTCGTCGATCTACTGAGGGCGCTCGGGCCCTCTCCGATCCGGACGGCCCGCTTTACTCAGGCCGTCGATGGGAGCAGCACGGCGACCCCGAGCCCCTACATGCCGGTCTAGTACGCGCCGGAGCCGTCAGATCGACACGTCGGCGACCACCGCGCCGAACCGCTCATCGGGCCGCCACTCCACGACCACCGGCCGCCCGGCCGCGATCGCGACCGCCCGCTCGACGCACCACGCCTGCCCCTCGGCCTGGGTCTCGACGGCGCGGGACTGCAGGTCGATCGGGGTGGGGCCGGCGACGTTGCAGATCCACCAGCCGCCGGAGTCGTCGTCGGGCTCGACGATCAGCGTGATTCGCGGCATGAGCCGAGACGCTACCCCCGCCGCACCTGGCGGGGTGTGGCTAGCCATGGTGTCTAGACCACCAAGCGTCTGCTCGGGAACGGGCGTAGCGTCTAGAGCACTGCCTGGCGAACGTCACGCACGACTCCGCGTCGTCCGTCTCAGGCTAGGTGGCGCCTTGCGGGCAGGAAGGTCCCAGCGAACGACCTCGAGAACATCGAGCGGCGGAAGTTCCTGGTGTCCGTGCGCTAGAGCGTGACGAATTTTCGGCCAGTTGTTGAGAACGTCGCTGACGTCGCAGCCTGAACCTCATAGGTGATGACCGCCTGAGCGGGTTCTGTCGGCTGCCCCAGGGTGATGCACGACTTCGCAGCGTCCTGGACTGCCGCCTGCCAGGCAGCCACCGCGAGAACCACGACCGCCCTGTTGGTAGACGGTTCCTTGTGCCGCACGCCCCGGCTACAACCCCCATGAACCCGGTGAATCTCTAGGACATTGTCACAGCACTCAATAGCAGAGCGAAAGTTATCCAGCGCCTGCTGCAGGTCCATCAAGCGTCGCTGTTGATGAGCTCGGTCCTGCTCATCTTGTGGTCGACCTTCTCGCCGATGAACGCGAACGCCCACGAGCCTGGCGTGTAGACCGCGCGGGGCTCCGGGTTGTTGTTGTGAAAGACCACGTTGAGGTGGCCCTCCTCGACGAAGAAGTGTCCTGCGTCGGGGTAGAAGTCGCCTTCCACGGGCTCGCCCTGGCTGACGCTGGTGACAACGGTGACCGCCATGTCTCGCTCCAATCGCTGTAGTTGGACCAGCGTAAATCGAACCACTGACGGTCCGACATATCCAGCTAGAGACTGCCCTCGGTCTTGTTGACACTCTGACCTGCCCTACAGCCTGGTTTCCAGATTCGCTGTTGAGTTCTCAGGCGGGGACGGTGTTTGCGGGTGAGGTTAGTTCGTACTCGATGGGGGTCTGGTAGCCGAGGGCTGAGTGACGGCGTTGGCGGTTGTGGAAGACCTCGATGTACTCGAAGATCGCGTTCGCAAGTTCGACGCGGGTTTTCCATCTGCGCCGGTTGAGCAGCTCGATCTGCATCGAGGACCAGAAGCTCTCCATCATCGCGTTGTCCAGACCGTCGCCGACGGTGCCGAACGAGGGCAGCAGGCCCGCGGTGCGGATGCGTTCGCCGAAGGCCCACGAGGTGAACTGCACTCCATGGTCGGCGTGCACGATGCCGCCAGGTGCTGGCCGACGGTTACGAATGGCCATGTCGAGAGCGTTGACGACCAGAGTGGAGTCCTGGCGGGAGTCGATGGACCACCCCACGATGCGGCGGCTGTAGGCGTCGAGAACGGCCGCGCAGTAGACCTTGCCCTCCCTGGTGGGGTGCTCGGTGATGTCGGTGACCCACAGCTCGTTGGGGCGCAGCCGATGGAACTTCCGATTCACTAGATCACCAGACGTCGCCACGCCCTTGAGACGCTTCACCCGTGCGGGCCCGGGAAGCCCGTAGATACCGGCCTGCGTCATCAACACCGACACCAGGCGCGAGCTGACCTGGACGTTCATCGCCATCGTCAGCTCGGCGTGGATACGCCGGTAGCCGTAGGTGCCGCGAGACGCGACGTGGATCTCGCGGATCACGCCCGTGAGCCACCGGCGGCGCATCTGCGCCGCGGACAAGGGCCGCCGCTTGTACCGGTAGTAGCCCTGTCGTGAGACCCCCAGGACGCGGCATGCGACGTCGATCGGCATCCCGGCGTCGGCCAAGCGGTCGATCACCGGGTGGACCCTTTTGGGTGCGGCTTGTCCTGATCCAAGAAGGTTGCTGCCTGACGGATGATCGCGAGTTCGGTCTCGAGTTCGCGGATCCGCTTGCGGGCCGCGCGCAGCTCGGATGACTCGCTCGTCGAGACACCGGGTCGCTCGCCGCGATCGATCTGGTCCTGACGGATCCAGTTGTGCAAGCAGCCGGCGCTGATGCCCAGCTCGTAGGCGGTCTGTTTGACCTGCTTGCCCGAACGGACCAGCGCGACAGCACGGGCACGGAACTCGGGCGGGTATGGGAGAGGCACTGTTGGAGCCTTTCAGTCAGGCCCTCGACTCATCACCAGAACTGGAACCCAAGCTGTAGGGCAGGTCAAGGTGTCAACCCAACTGGGGGCAGTCCCCACCGCGCTGGCGCGACTGAGTGGATTATCCAGCATCTAGGTTCTTCGAGACAACGGTGGCTCGCGCGCGAAGGACTCGTCCGGATCCGCGCCCGCCCATTGGCACCGGATGGGTGCGCCGTTGCAAGCGATTCGGCTTGGACGTCGGACAGCATCGGGAAGTTCATCGAGCGAACGCTGGTGCTGTTGAAGTTCGTAGACTTAGGGTCAAGTATGAGAAAGTTACGAATCCTTTCGGCGGTCCTCGTGGCCCCGGCTCTGCTGGCATCGACGACGATCGCGCGAACTGACGCTCTGCCCGGTGTGTCCACGAAGGCGACCTACGTCCAGAACCCGACGATTTCGGTCGGTGACCCCTCGCAAACGATCTTCTCCTTCACCCTCCCCGCCGACACGCAAGACAGGCTCATCCGCGCAACCATTCGCTTCCAGGCGAACGGAAGCGGCCGTGTCCTGGCCGGGTTCTCGCTCAACTGCTCGAATGATGATCAGGACTCCTACGGGACCTCGCAGAACGCCTTCAGTTCGTCGACCGGACAGGTTGACATGTCGTTCATCAGTGAGACTTCTTCGGCATCCAGTCGCGTCTGCGCTGTCAAGGCCAGTGCCTTCAAGATCGATGGAGAGGGCTCGTCCTCGTGGACGGTGCAGTCCGGGAGCTTCATGAGCTACTCGTATGCGGCCGACTCTTTCTCGAAGACTCGCTTCTGGACGTCTGCTGATGGAGAGTCGGCGAAGCTTGCGCCGGGCGCATCGGTGGTGCCGTTCCGCGCGACCGTCTACGGGACGCCCAAGGGCACGACCGTCGACCTCCCGGTGGATCTGAAGGTCAGTTCATGCATCGGCTCCAGTGGCGTGACAGACGAGAGCGCGGTTCCGGCGGGAAGTGACCTCTGCGGTGGCAGTGTCCGTGCTGGTGCATCAGCAACCGTTCGGGTCCAGGTCTACTTCCGCCAGTTGAACGCGGCTGGGACGGACTACTGCGACGGTGGTCCGCAGCCGGCGTTCTCGACCGCGCCGCAGTTCACCGTCTCGGCCCTGACCCATCACAAGACGTTCGAAGATGTCGGTCAGGAGGTCCTCAGCGGGGCCTCCGCGTGCGGCACGACCGTGCGTATCTGGGCTGAGGTCACGAACACGAGCTCGAGCGTCGCTGACATCGTGGTGCACTCGCCGAGCACCTCCCTCACGCTGGCGAACGCAAGTTGATCGTAAGGCGGGGGCCTACCTCTCACGGACGAGGTCAGCCCCCGCCTTCACGCTCGGATCCGACGCGACCCCTCAACGATCCTTTGGTAAAACTCCGACTGCCAGTCCGGCAGTCATAGGACTATTCGTGTGCGAGCCGTCAGCAGGCCGAGCCGCGGTCGTCGGACTCGTTGGCGACGTAGCCGGTCTTGAGGGTGCCCACCGAGCCGCCGGTGATCGGCTGGTCGGTGGAGCCGGAGGCGCCCGAGCCCGCGCCGGCCGAGCCCGCGCCGGCCGAGCCCGCGCCGGCCGCGCGGACCGTCTTCGGCTTGGCCTTCGCCTTACCCTCGGCCGCGGCGATCGTCGAGGCGACCTTACGGTGGGTGAGGGCGAAGTCGGGGTCACCGGTGTTGATCAGCGGCGGCACCAGCGAGAGCGTCGAGACCGTCGCGCCGCGCGCCTTGAGCGCCAGCGAGGCGAAGGTGCCGAACTGCGAGGCCGGGATGCTGGTGGAGATGAGCGCACTGGAGGCGTCGGCGATCTTCTCGAAGTTTGCGATCGCCTTCTGCGGGCTGATCTGGTGGAGCATCGCGTTCATGACGCACTTCTGCCGCGCCATGCGCGAGTAGTCGTCGGAGTCGGCACGCGAGCGGGCGTACCAGAGGGCCTGGCCGCTCTCGAAGGTGCAAGGTCGTGCTATCTGGGGGCGACGCTGGAAAATCGGTGGCCGTGTAAGCAGCGGGTCGAGCCGAAACGACTGAAGCGCGACCCGGAACTGCTGATCCGGCGCCTAGAGACCCGCTCGTGGAGCCGGCGTTTGAAGCCGCCCCGTTCATCGCTTGGCACGCGGGGGAGGCCGGGCTACTCGCAGTCGCCATGGGAGCGGAGGGCTAGGAGGTCGGCATGTGCGGCGGAGAGCGCTACGACGTTCGCGGCCAGCAGAGCTCTCGGAAGGCGCCGCCCACTTCCGGCCCGCGTTACGTCGGTGGGTACGTCAGTTCTATCGGCCGCTCCATGGAGCGCCGCGCCGTAGAGAGGCTCGCGGCCGTTCCAGGCATCCACCAGGACGACCTGAACTGTCTCGAGCCGACTGCCGCCCCAGCGGCTTCACCACCACCCTCGGTGAGGGGCGTCGCCAGCACGCCGTCCGGTCGCGGCTGCGGAAGCTGGAGCAGATAGACGGCATCGGCGCACGCAAGTGGATGCTGCGACTCCTCTCGGACCAGGCCCTGGATGCCATGGCCTCGGCACGCCCGCATCCGCGTCGCGGCGAACAGCACCGGCGTCTCGATAGGGGCGAACCCTGAAGCGTTGGAGGCGATGCACTTGGTCACGCAGAGCCTGACGGCCACCGCCCGGGTCGGCGGCGTCGGCGGCGACGTCGCCTGAACCGAGCCAAGGAGGCGCCAAGTGCAAACGCCCCCGCAACAGCAGGCAAATGACCGTGGGTGACGCCGGGTCATCGACCGACACCTGAATCGCCCCGGGTCTGGTGGAGGCTCTCAATCCATGGAGGATGAGAGTCATGGCAGCACCCAGGAAGTGCCCCGACGAGTTGCGTGAGCGGGCGACCCGGATGCCGGTTGAGCTCCGGCAGGACCCCGCGACGAAGCGCGGCGCGATCAACCGTGTGGCCGAGCAGCTCGGCATGCACCCCGAGACTCTGCGCCATTGGGTCCGGCAGGCCGAGATCGACGGTGGTGTCCGGCCGGGCACCACGACCAGCGACGCGCAGCGGCTGGCCGAGTTGGAGCGGGAGAACCGCGAGCTACGTCGGGCCAACCACATCTTGAGGACGGCGTCGGCTTTCTTCGCGGCGGAGCTCGACCGCCCACCAGCAGGTAGTCGCCTACATCGATGCCCATCGCCACGACATCTGGGACGTGACCGATGGGCGCGAGGTCGGGGTCGAGCCGATCTGCGCTGCGCTCAGAGAAGCCGGCGTGCAGATCGCCCCGACCAGTTACTACGCCGCCAAGGCCAGACCGCCGTCGGCGCGGGCGATCCGTGACGCCGAGCTGATCACCGACATCAGGGTCGCCCATAAGGCGAACCTGGGTGTCTACGGCGTGAGGAAGATTCACGCCGAGCTCAACCGCGAGGGCGTGAAGGTCGCCCGGTGCACCGTGGAGCGGTTGATGCGAGCCGAGGGGCTGCGCTTGATCCCGCGGGAGAAGACACGCAAGACCACGATCGGGGACACCACGATCGGGGACGGTGCTGAAACCGAGCGGCCCGAGGACCTGGTGAAGCGGAAGTTCGTCGCGACCGCGCCGAACCAGCTGTGGGTGGCCGACCTGACCTACGTCCGCACTCATGCCGGGTGGACCTATGTCGCGTTCGTCCTGGACGTCTTCTCCCGGATGATCGTGGGCTGGCAGGTGTCCACCTCGCTGCGCACTGATCTGGCACTCGATGCCCTCGACATGGGCCTGTGGAACCGCCAGCGGGCCGGGTACGACGTCACCGGCCTGGTCCATCACAGCGACCGTGGAGTCCAGGTCGGATTCAACTGGTCGTCGCAAAACCACGATTACGGAGGTGTTCACGGATGGCGACGGCGGACTGGAGCAAGAAGTCCAGCGATGCGCCCGAGGGGCTTCGTCGGCAGTGGCGTGCTGACCGGGCGCTACGGCCGGCGATGCGTTCGCCCGGGCGGCCGGATCCCTCGCGGGTGGTGCAGCGTCAGTTCTGGCGGCTGATCGCGACGGGCATCTCCTCGGCAGAAGCGGCGCTGGCGGTCGGCGTGTCAGTGCCGGTCGGGACCCGCTGGTTTCGCCACGCTGGCGGCATGGCGCCGATCGCATTGGTTGAGCCCGCCGGGCGTTACCTGAGTTTCGAGGAACGCGAGGAGATCGCCATCCTGCGCGCCCAAGGCAAGGGCGTTCGCGAGATGGCCCGCGAGATCGCCCGCGAGATCGCCCGGGACCCGGGGACCATCTCGCGGGAGTTGCGCCGCAACGCCGCGACTCGCGG
>NZ_JAIQZK010000005.1 GCF_020075545.1 Nocardioides sp. TRM66260-LWL | reverse complement strand
CGCGCAGGTTTCCCCGGATATCCGGGGAAACCGGACGTTGTCAGGGGAAGTTTCGCCTGACAACGTCCAGTTTCCCCTGACCAGTCGCGACGAGTGGGGCCGAGGGGACGGTCTGGCTGACCCCAGACCTGCCGACGCCGGTCCTGGCGGCGTCGCTCGCCGGCCTCCTGGTCGGCGGTCTCCTGGTGTCGCTCGTCGGCTGAGCCCGCCGCCGGGCGTCAGCTCGTCGGCGACGCCGACGGGCTGGACGAGGCGGCCGCGCCGAGCTGGTCAGGGCACGCGACCGTGAGGTACTGCGAGAACGCGAGCAGGCGTCCGGTCTGCTCGGAGGAGAGCCCCTGGCCCTGCTTCTCGAGGTCGGCGCGGGTCTGCGACGACTGGATGGCCGAGATCAGCAGCCCGAGACCGGCCTTCGCGTCCTCGTCCATGCTCGCCGGCACCTTGACGGCGGCCAGCTTCGCGATCGCCTCCTTCTGCTTCGGCAGGTCGGTGCCGGCCTTCAGCGTGACGGCGTAGGCGGCGCAGAAGTCGCCGGCGTCGGAGGGGACGGCGGCCGGCGAGGCGCCGCCGGAGGTACCCGCGGAGGCCGCGCCCGACGGGGCGCCCGCGGCAGGGGCGTCGGCGGACGGCGAGGAGTCGCCGCTGCATCCCGTCAGCGCTGCGGACAGGACGCCCGCGAGCAGGGCGCCGGCGGCGAGCGAGGGACGACGGGACATGCGACCACTCCCAGGGTCTGGCCTGCGGCGGGGGTGCGCGTCAGGCGACGAACGGACCCGGCAACGGTAGGCCAGTCGCCTGAGAGAGGCGTGTGAGGTACTCCGCCCGCGGGATCTCGACTACCCCCAGGCTCGCCAGGTGGTCGGTGCGCCATTGGACGTCGAGCAGCCGCGCGTCGGCGTGCTCGTCGCGCAGCGCCTCGACGAGGCCCACCAGCGCGACCTTCGAGGCGTCCCGCTCGCGATGGAACATCGACTCGCCCGCGAACAGCCCGCCGATCGCCACGCCGTACAGCCCGCCGACCAGCTCGCCGTCACGCCACGCCTCGACCGAGTGCGCCCAGCCGAGCCGGTGCAGGTGGCCGTAGGCGAGCGCGATGCGATCGTCGATCCAGGCGCCGTCGCGGCTCGGGTCGGAGCAGCCGGCGACGACGTCGTCGAAGGCGGTGTCGAGACGCACGTCGAAGTCCCGGCACGCGCGACGCAGCGACCGGGAGACCCGCAGACCGTCGAGCGGCAGGACGCCGCGCCGGACGGGGCTGAACCAGGCGAGGGGCTCGTCCCGACGCGGGCCGCGACGGAACCGGCTCAGACGCGGCACCCACGGCTGCACCGGCCCCGACGGCATCGGGAACAGCCCGGCCCGGTAGGCGGCCAGGAGCGTCCCGGGCTCGAGGTCGGCGCCCAGGGCGACGAGGTCGTCGTCGGGGTCCATCTGCTCGAGCGTCGGGAAGGTCCACCGCGTCGACTCCGGCTCGCTGCCCATCCCCCGAACGGTAGGTCACCGGGACGGCGCCCGCGCGTGCGGGCAGGCTCCCTACGATCTGACCACGACCGTCCGTCGTGCACCGCCGTCCTCCCCGAAGGAGCCGTCCACCATGAGCCCCCGTCGCCGCTCGCTCGCCGGAGCCGCCGCCTCCCGTCTGGCGCCGAAGGTCACCGACCTCGCCCCCGGGGCGACGTCCGCGTTCGTCCGCGAGGCGCTCAACCGGGCGATCCTCGGCATCGGCCCGCTGCCGCCGGCCGCCAAGGCCGCCGACGAGCAGCTGCGCGAGCAGAAGGGCGACGTGGGGCGGGCGATCCACGAGGTGATCGAGAACCACGTGCGCTACGCCGGCGGCCAGGGTCTGCTCACCAACATCGGCGGCATCGTCAGCGCGGCCGTCACCGTGCCCGCGAACATCACCGGGCTCGCGCTCATCCAGTGCCGCATGGTCGCGGGCATCGCGCACCTGCGCGGCCACGACCTCGCCGACCCGCGGGTGCGCAACGCCATCCTCACCGTGCTGATGGGCGAGGACACCGTCGACCGGCTCGTGCGCACGCAGGTGCTGCCCGCCGGCCCCGCCGGCCTGATCACCGCCGAGGCCGTCGACCCGACCCTCGACCGGACGATCACCGGCCAGGTCGCCCAGGACCTCCTGACGCGGGTGGCCGGCAAGCGGATGGCCGTCACCGTCGGACGCCGCGTGCCGGTCGTCGGCGGCGTCGTCGGCATGGGCGCCGACGGATACGCCACCTGGAAGCTCGGCCGGTACGCCGAGCGGGTGCTGCCGGTGGCCTGAGGGCCGGCTCGGCCCCGGGCGCAGTTTCCTCGGTTGACCGATGAAACTGGCGCGGCCGCGTCCTACTCCCCCGCCTCCACCACGAACAGCACCGCGCCGAGGGCGACCTGGGAGCCGACGACGGCGTCGACCGAGGTGACCGTCCCGTCGAACGGCGCGGCCAGGGCGAGCTCCATCTTCATCGCCTCGACGACGCCCAGCACGTCGCCCGCGGCCACCGCGTCACCGGGGGCGACCCGCACGTCGAGCACGGTGCCGGGCATCGGGGCGGCCAGGGTGCCGTCCCCGGCGCTGACGCCCGTCCAGGCGGTGTCGCGGGGGCCGAGGACGAACCGCTGCCCCCGGACGACGACCTCCGACGCGCCCCCGGCGGACCCGGGACCGGCCGATCCGGGGCGCCGCACGAACCCCACGGCCGGGGGGACGTCGCCCGCGAGGCGCACCAGCCCGTCGTCGAGGTCGTGGCGGTGCCAGTGGCCGGACGGTGGGGTCAGGGTCCGACCGTGCTCGACGAGCGCAGCGGAGCCGCCCGAGGAGCGGAAGCCGTCGTCCGCCCACGGGCCGGCCTGCGCAACGGAGGCCAGCTCGCCGCGGAGCGCCAGGCCGACGATGGCGCGGGCGTCGGCGTCGTCGGGCTCGGGCAGGGCGTGCCGGTCGAGCCAGGCGGTGTCGAGCGGCCCGGCGGCGAAGGCGTCCGAGGCGGCCAGGGCGCGCAGGAACCCGACATTGGTGGTGAGCCCGAGGATCGCGGTGCGGTCGAGCGCGTCGAGGAGCCCCCGACGGGCCTCGTCGCGATCGGCGCCGACGGCGATCACCTTGCCGAGCATGGGGTCGAAGGCCGTGCTGACCACCTGGCCCGACTCCAGCGCGTGGTCCACGCGCACGCCGCCGTCCGACGCCGACGGCCACACGACGTGCGTCGCGGTGCCGGCCTGGGGCAGGAAGCCGCCGTAGGCGTCCTCGGCGTAGACCCGCGCCTCGATCGCGTGCCCCACCACCGCGACGTCGTCCTGGGCGAAGCCGAGCGGCTCGCCGGCGGCGATCCGCAGCTGCTGCTCGACGAGGTCGAGCGCCCGCCCGGCGACCCGGACGACGCCCTCGGTGACGGGGTGCTCCACCTGCAGGCGGGTGTTCATCTCCAGGAAGTAGGGCTCGCCCGACTCGACGTCGAGGAGGAACTCCACCGTGCCGGCGTTCACGTAGCCGACCTCGCGGGCCAGGGCCACGGCGGCGTCGAGCATCAGCGCCCGGACGCCGGGGTCGAGGTCGGGCGCGGGCGCCTCCTCGAGCACCTTCTGGTGGCGCCGCTGCGCGGAGCAGTCGCGATCGCCGAGGTGCACGACGGTGCCGTGCGCGTCGGCCAGCACCTGCACCTCGACGTGCCGACCGCGCTCGACGTACCGCTCGACCAGCAGCGTCCCGTCGCCGAAGGCGCGCTCGGCCTCGCGCCGCGCCGCCAGCACGGCCTCGGGGAGCTCGGCGGCCGTCCGGACGATCCGCATGCCCTTGCCGCCGCCGCCCGCCGCGGCCTTCACCAGCACCGGGAACGCGCGGGGCACCGCGCCGTCGGAGGCCTCGGCGCGCGGCACCACCGGGACCCCCGCGGCCTGCGCGATCTCGCGGGCGGCGTCCTTGTGGCCCATCCGCTCCATCACCGAGGCCGACGGCCCCACGAAGGTGAGCCCGGCGGTCGCCACCGCGGCGGCGAACGGCGCGCGCTCGGAGAGGAAGCCGTAGCCGGGGTGCACCGCGTCGGCCCCGGCCTCGAGCGCGGCGGCCACGACCGCGTCGACGTCGAGGTACGACGGCACGCGCACCGCCGCGTCGGTCGCCCGCACGTGCGGCGCCCGCTCCTCGCCGTCGACGTGCACCGCGATCGTGCGGACGCCGAGCGCGCGCGCCGTGCGGGCGACGCGGATCGCGATCTCGCCGCGGTTGGCGATCAGCAGGGTCTGGATCATCGGGTCCGTCCTCGTCCCTCGTGCGTCACGGCGACCGGCCCCTGCGCAGGCCCGACCACCCGGCCTCGACGCGGCCGTCGCGACCTCGTCCCTCGGTCGCGGGCCACGCTCGACCTGACGGCGCCCCCGCGCCGCACTCGTCCCTCGTGCGTCACGGCGCCGTCACATCCGGAAGACGCCGTAGGAGGGCTCCGGTACGGGCGTCCGCGCGACCACCTCGAGCGCCATGCCCAGCACCCGGCGGGTGTCGACGGGGTCGATCAGGCCGTCGTCCCACAGCCGCGCGGTGGCGTAGTAGGGCGAGCCCTGGGTCTCGTACTGGGCGCGGATCGGCGCCTTGAACGCCTCGACGTCGGGGTCGGCGTCGCGTCCGGCCACGGTCGCGAGCACGGTGGCGGCCTGCTCGCCGCCCATCACGGAGATGCGCGCGTTGGGCCACATCCACAGGAACCGGGGGTCGTACGCGCGCCCGCACATGCCGTAGTTGCCGGCGCCGAAGGAGCCGCCGATCACCACGGTCAGCTTCGGGACGACGCTGCACGCCACCGCCGTCACCAGCTTGGCGCCGTCGCGCGCGATGCCGCCGTTCTCGTACTCGCGGCCGACCATGAAGCCGGAGATGTTCTGCAGGAACAGCAGCGGGATGCCGCGCTGGTTGCAGAGCTCGACGAAGTGCGCGCCCTTGAGCGAGGACTCGCTGAAGAGGATGCCGTTGTTGGCCACGACGCCCACGGGGTGGCCCCAGATGCGCGCGAACCCGCACACGAGGGTCTCGCCGTAGAGCTGCTTGAACTCCTGCAGGTGCGAGCCGTCGACGATCCGGCGGATCACCTCGCGCACGTCGTAGGGCGTGCGGGTGTCGGCGGGGACGACGTCGAGCAGCGTCGCGGGGTCGAGCGCGGGCTCCTCGGGCGCGCGCACCTCCCAGGCGGGCGCGGGGTCGGGCGGCAGGGTGTCGACGATGCCCCGGACGATCGCGAGCGCGTGGTCGTCGTCCTCGGCCAGGTGGTCGGCGACCCCGGACGTCCGGGCGTGCACGTCGCCGCCGCCGAGCTCCTCGGCGGTGACGACCTCGCCGGTGGCCGCCTTCACCAGCGGCGGTCCGCCGAGGAAGATCGTGCCCTGCCCGCGGACGATCACCGTCTCGTCGCTCATCGCCGGCACGTAGGCGCCGCCGGCGGTGCACGAGCCCATCACGCTGGCGATCTGCGGGATGCCGCGCGCGCTGAGGTTGGCCTGGTTGAAGAAGATCCGGCCGAAGTGCTCGCGGTCGGGGAACACCTCGTCCTGCATCGGCAGGAAGGCGCCCCCGGAGTCGACGAGGTAGACGCACGGCAGCCGGTTCTCGGCGGCGACCGTCTGGGCCCGCAGGTGCTTCTTGACCGTCGTCGGGTAGTAGGTGCCGCCCTTGACCGTGGCGTCGTTGGCCGCGACCAGCACGAGGCGGCCCTGCACCCGCCCGATGCCGGCGATCAGGCCCGCGCTGGGCACGGCCCAGGCGTCCTCGCCGTACATGCCGTAGGCGGCCAGCGGCGCCAGCTCGAGGAAGGGGCTGCCGGGGTCGAGCAGGTGCTCGACGCGGTCGCGCGGCAGCAGCTTGCCGCGGGCGACGTGCCGCTGCCGGGACGCCTCCCCGCCGCCCTGGCGGACGCGGGCGAGGCGCTCGTGCAGCTCGGCGGTGAGCGCGCGGAGATCCGGGGACGTGGCCACGGTCACAGGTTAGCGATCGTTAACCGGCAGCGCGAGGGACCACTACCCTGACCCGGTGAGCGAGGCGACGTCGACCGGTCCGGTGAGCCGCCGCGAGCAGATCCTGCAGATCGCGGCCGACCTGTTCGCCCGGCGCGGCTTCCACGGCGTCTCGGTCGCCGACCTCGGCGCGGCCTGCGGCATCTCCGGCCCGGCGCTCTACAAGCACTTCGCGTCCAAGGACGCGCTGCTCGCCGAGATGCTGGAGGAGATCAGCGAACGGCTGCTGGCGGTCGCCCGCACCCGCGTGGCGCAGGCGCCCGACGAGGCCACCGCGCTCGACGCCCTGATCGCCTGGCACGTCGAGTTCGCGCTCGGACGCCGCGCGCTCATCGTCGTCCAGGACCGTGACTGGGAGTCGCTGCCGGTCGACGCCCGCGAGCGGGTGCGGACGCTGCAGCTGGCCTACGTCGACGTGTGGGCCGAGCGGCTGCGGGCCCTCGACCCCGGGCTCTCCCTCGACGCCGCCCGCGCCCGCGCCCACGCGGCCTTCGGCCTGATCAACTCCACCCCGCGCTCCGCGCTGCTGCCCGACGCCGAGATGGCACCGCTGCTCAGCGCCATGGCGCGGGGGGCGTTGCGGGCCTGACGCGGTCCTGCGGCCGACTCGACCCGATCCGCCCCGGCCCGGCCCGGCCCGGCCCGGCCCGGCATGTAACGCGGGGTCCACCCCCTCTGGTCGACCCGTATGTGGGGTGCGTAGAGCAGTCGAACCCCGCGTTACATGCGGCGGGTCGTGGCGGATCGACGCGGATCGATCGGCCTCGATCGGGGCCGGCTCAGCCCAGCGGCGGCCAGGCGCCGCCGGTGGTGCCGCCGAAGCCGCGGTCGATCGCGGCGAGCGCGCCCTCGACGATCGACTCCCGCTCCGCGGGGCCCAGCCGCTGGAGCGGTCCCTCGAGGAAGAGCATGGCCAGGCCGTGGACGAGGCTCCAGCAGGTGAACTCCGCGCCCGGACGCGCGTCCGGCGCCAGGTAGCCGACCTCGACGAGCGCGTCGAGGGCGCGGTTGAGCTGGCCGAACGGGCTGGCCTCGACCGTCGCCTCGAGCTCGGGCTCCATCGCGGGGGCACCGGCCAGGCTGGGGTAGGCCGCGAAGGCGAGGCGGAACAGCCCGGCGTCCGCGAGCGCGAAGGCGACGTAGCCGCGGCCGATCTCGCGCAGCGCCAGGCGGGCCGCGCGCACCGCGTCGGGCTCGCCCAGCGTCGCCAGCCGGGCGGCGATCGCCTCGGTGAGCGCGGTCATGCCGACCCCGGCGATCTCGCCGAGCAGCTCCTCGCGGTCGGCGAAGTGCCGGTAGGCCGCGTTGTGGCTGACGCCCACGCGCCGGGCCAGGTCGCGCAGCGCGACGGCGTCGGCACCCGCGGCTCCGTGCTCGCGCACCACCTGGACGCCGGCGTCGACCAGGGCCGCGCGCAGGTTGCCGTGGTGGTAGGCGCGGGCGGTGCTCACGGCGACGAGGGTAGACCACCCGACGGGCATGTTGACAGTGGCCACATCTGCGGTCCACACTCGACGACGTCGCCATGTTGACACCGTCCACTTATCTCGGCCGTCCCCATCAGGAGAACCCGATGAGCACCGTGCGCAAGCCGCTCGTGCTGGTGACCGTCTGCCTCGCCGCACTGAGCATCAACCTCGACACCACGATCGTGAACGTCGCCGTCCCCGATCTCTCCGCCGCGCTCGACGCCGGCACCCGCCAGCTGCTGTGGATCGTCGACGGCTACAACCTGGCCTTCGCCGCGCTGGTGCTCGCGATGGGCTCCCTCTCCGACCGGTTCGGACGCCGTCCCGCCCTGCTCCTCGGCCTGGCCGGCTTCGGCCTCTCCAGCGCCGTGGCCGCGCTCGCGCAGAACGCCGAGCAGCTGATCGCGCTGCGCTTCGTCATGGGCGCGTTCGCGGCGCTGATCTTCCCCACGACGCTGTCGATCATCGCCAACACCTTCACCGAGCGGACGGAGCGCGCCGCCGCCCTCGGCGCCTGGGGCGCGGCCACCGGCATGGGCGTGGCGCTCGGCCCGGTGACCGGCGGCTGGCTGCTCGAGCACTTCACCTGGCACGCGGTCTTCTGGGCGCTGGTGCCCGTGGCGGTGCTGGCCATCGCCATGACCGTGGCGTTCGTGCCGGAGTCGCGCGATCCCGCCGTCCCGCGCCTGGACCTGCCCGGACTCGGCATCTCCGTGGCGGCGCTGGGCCTGCTCACCTACACGATCATCGAGGGCCCCGAGCACGGCTGGTCGTCGACCGCCACGCTCACCGGGTTCGCCGGAGCCGCGCTGCTGATCGGCGTGTTCGTCGCCGTCGAGCGGCGCGTCGCGCACCCGATGCTGGACGTCCGGCTCTTCTCCGACCCGCGGTTCTCCGCCGCGTCCGGCGCCGTGACGATCGCCTTCTTCTCGCTCTTCGGCTTCATCTTCCTGATCACGCAGTACTTCCAGCTGCTGCGCGAGTACTCCCCGCTCGGCGCCGGCGCGCGCACCATCCCGGTGGCCGCGAGCATCGCGGTGGCGTCGGTGCTCGGCGGGCTGCTCGGCCCGCGGCTGGGCGCGAAGACCGTCGTCACGCTGGGCCTGACGCTGCTGGGCAGCTCGTTCCTGTGGATCTCGACCTCCGAGGTCACCACGTCGTACCCGACGGTGATCGTGCCGCAGATGATCCTCATGGGCCTCGGCCTGGGCATGGTCAGCACGGTGGCCGCCGAGTCGATCCTGCAGACCCTGCCGCCCGCGCGGGCCGGCGTCGGCTCGGCGGTCAACGACGCCACCCGCGAGCTCGGCGGCACCCTCGGCGTCGCGGTGATCGGCTCGGTCTTCTCCAGCGTCTACGCCAGCCGGCTCGGCGAGCTGCTCGACGGCGCCCGGCTGCCCGCCGAGCAGCTGCGCGCCGCGCAGGAGTCCGTCGGCGTCGCGAACGCGCTCGGTGCGCGGATGCCGGAGGTGCGCTCGGCGCTGGAGACCGCGTTCATGGACGGGCTGGCCACCGGCTGCCTGGTGATCGGCTCGCTGTGCCTGCTCGGAGCGCTGGGCGCCCTCGTCGCCCTGCCCGGACGGCGCTGGATGGCCGCGCACGAGGCGGCCGGTCACGCGGCGCCGGACGTCCCGGCCGCCGTCCCGGCCGCCGTCCCGGCCGAGGCCTGAGCGCCCGCCTCCTAGGCTCGAGGCCATGAGCATCCTCGACACCCCGATCGCCCGCCTCGACGGCACCGCCGCCACCCTCGGCGAGATCACCGGCGGGAAGCCGGCCCTCCTCGTCAACGTCGCCAGCAAGTGCGGCCTGACCCCGCAGTACACCGGTCTGGAGGCCCTGCAGGAGCAGTACGGCGAGCGCGGCTTCACCGTCGTCGGCCTGCCGTGCAACCAGTTCGGCGGCCAGGAGCCCGGCACGTCCGAGGAGATCCAGGAGTTCTGCTCGGCCACCTACGGCGTCACCTTCCCGATGACCGAGAAGATCGAGGTCAACGGCGAGGGCCGGCACCCGCTCTACGCCGAGCTGACGCCGGTGGCGAACGAGAAGGGCGAGGCCGGCGACATCGCCTGGAACTTCGAGAAGTTCCTCGTCGACGGCTCCGGCGCCGTCGTCGCCCGGTTCTCCCCCGGCGTCGAGCCGCAGGACCCGAGCGTGGTCGCGGCCGTGGAGGGCCTGCTGGGCTGAGCGCCCCGGTCGGGCGCGCCCACCCATGTAACGCGGAGTCCCGTCAACTGACCACCACTCCTGACGGGTGGGAGGTTCACGGGACTCCGCGTTACAAGCGTCAGCGCCAGCGCGGCAGCACGTCGGCGGCGACCCGCTCGAGCGTGGCCTCGTCGGCGGCGTAGGGCTGGTCGGCGCGGGGCCAGTGGCAGGTGACGTCGGTGAAGCCCAGCTCGGACGCGCGGCCGACGAGCTCCTCGAAGAAGCCGACCGAGGCCAGCGCGGTGCGTCCCTCGGGCAGGGCGCCGCTGGGGGCGGCGTCGAGCAGCAGGTGACGGTCCAGGCCGGCGCGACCGGTGGCGGCCAGCGCCTCCTCGGCGCGGCCCACGGCCACCTCCACGCCGGACCACCAGTCGGCCAGCGGGACGCCCCAGGGGCCGGTGAGCACCCAGGCGTCGCCGAGCTCGACGGCCAGCCGGATCGCCCGCGGCCCGTCGCCGGCCACGAGGAACGGCGTGCGCGGCAGGCCGGGCGCGGTGCGGGCGCCGGCGGTGCGGACGTGCTCGCCGGCGAGGTCGACCGCCTCGTCCGGGTCGGCGTCGCGGAGCCGGACGAGCGCCCGCAGCGCCTCCTCGAACCGGTCCGAGCGCTCCTTGCGGCTGCGCGGGACGCCGAGCACCGCGGAGTCGGTGTCGCCGCCGGCGCCGATGCCCAGCACGAACCGGCCGTCCGAGACGTCTTCGAGGGCCTGGGCGTCGCGGAAGAGCTGGTAGGGGTGGCGGAAGTTGGGCGAGGCGACGAGCGTCCCGAGGCGGATCGACGACGTGACGCCGGCCGCGGCCGCCAGCACCGGCGTGGCCCCGCGCCAGGGCGCCCCGGTGAGGCCGCTCCAGATCAGGTGGTCGTAGGTCCAGGCGTGGTCGAAGCCGAGCTCCTCGGCGGCACGCCAGCGCGGCGCGGCCTCCCGCCACGGCTGGTCGGTGAGCAGGGTGATCCCGAAGCGCATGCCCGCGAGCCTAGGTGCACCCGGCTCGTCCCTGCCCGACTCGGATCGGCCCGGCGCGCCCGCCGATGCCGGCCCGCGACCGGGCACGACGTAGGTTCGATCGCCGTGGGCATCCGTGGACTCGTCGCCGACACCCGCCCGCTGCGCAACCCGCACTTCCGGCGGCTCTGGCTGGCCAACATCGTCACCGTCATCGGGGCGCAGCTGACGGTCGTCTCCGTGCCGGCGCAGATCTACGCCGACACCGGCTCGTCGGCCTACGTGGGTCTCACCGGGCTGTTCGGGCTCGTCCCGCTCGTCGTGTTCGGCCTCTACGGCGGGGCGCTCGCGGACGTCGTCGACCGCCGCACCCTGCTGGTCGTCACCACCCTCGGCCTGATCGGCACCAGCACCCTGTTCTGGCTGCAGGCCGCGCTCGGCTCGGGGAACGTGTGGCTCCTGCTGAGCCTCTTCGCGGTGCAGCAGGCGTTCTTCGCCGTCAACCAGCCCACGCGCAGCGCCGTGCTGCCGCGGCTGCTCGAGCCCGAGCTGCTCCCGGCGGCGAACTCGCTGAGCATGACCGTCATGCAGGCCGGCGGCATCGCCGGGCCGCTCGTCGCGGGTGCGCTGATCCCCGTGCTCGGGTTCTCCTGGCTCTACCTGATCGACGCGATCAGCCTGCTGGCCACCCTCGGCGCCGTGCTGCGGCTGCCGCCGCTGCCGATCGAGGGCGTCGCGGCCGGCGCCGCGGGCCTGCGCTCGGTGATCGAGGGCCTCGCGTACCTGCGCACCCAGCCCGTCCTGCTGATGAGCTTCGTCGTCGACCTCATCGCCATGGTGTTCGGCATGCCCCGCGCGCTGTTCCCCGAGATCGCGCACGTCGACTTCGCCGGCCCCGAGCAGGGCGGGCTGGTCTTCGCGCTGCTCTTCGCGGCGATCCCGGCCGGCGCGGTGGTCGGCGGCGTGCTCAGCGGGTGGGTCTCCCGGGTGACCCGCCAGGGCGTCGCCGTCATCGTGTGCATCCTGGTGTGGGGCGCGGCGATCGCCGGCTTCGGGGTCGCGGTCGCGCTGGCCGACGTCGACGGCGGGCGCTACCGCACCGCGATGCTCGTGGCCGCGGTCGGCCTGCTCGCGCTCGGGGGCGCGGCCGACATGGCCTCCGCGGCCTTCCGCACCTCGATGCTGCAGTCGGCGGCCGAGGACGCCGTCCGCGGGCGGCTGCAGGGCGTGTTCATCGTGGTCGTGGCCGGCGGGCCGCGGATCAGCGACGTCGTGCACGGCGCCGCCGCCGTCTCGGTGGGCGCCGCGACGGCCGCCGCCGGGGGCGGCGTGCTGGTGATCGTCGGGACGGTGGTCGCCGCGCTCGCCGTGCCGTCGTTCGTGCGCTACCGGATCACCCGCGACGCCGCGACGGTCTGACGCCCGGCCGCCGGAGCCGGTCGCTGGAGCCGGTGGGCGACGGAGCGCTCAGCGCCGGTCGAGCAGGCCCCGCACGTACTCGGCCTGGCCGATGTGCCGGGTGGCGTCGTCGAGCACGCTGACCAGCCGGACGGCGAGCGTCACCGGCGGGTCCCAGGCCTCGTCGACGACCCGCTCGAGGTCGGCGTCGTCGAGCCCGTGGACGACCTCGACGGCCAGGGCCAGGGCGGCCCGCGCGTAGCCGGCCAGGTCGGCGCCGGACGCCCGCACCCGGGCGACCTCGTCGGGGCCGTGCCCGTAGCCGGTGTCGTCGGCCGGCAGGTCGAGCGCGAGCCGCGCCCGGAAGCCCTCTGCCTCCCAGACCTGGGGGCGCTCGGCGACCGCCGCGAGGTGGTCGTCCACCACCCGCGCGAGGTGCCAGACCAGCCACGCGATCGAGTTCGTCCCGGGCGCGGGCGGGCGGGCGAGGTCGTCGACGTCGAGGTCGCCGAGCACGGCGTCGAGGGACTCCTCGATCCGGCCGAAGGCGTCCTCGAGCAGGTGGGCGGCGGTGAGGGGCACGGACGGGACGCTAGGCGCCGGGCGGCGACGTCGGGTCACCCCGCCGGTGCGCCGGCAGCGCGGGCGTGACGATGACGCCCGTGTCCGGCTCGCCGTAGCGCGCGAGGGCGTCCGGCTCGTGGATCGCGAGCCACGCGACGTGCGCGCAGACGACGGCGTCGACGGGGTCCTCGACCCGCCGCAGCCCCGCCTTGGTGGTCGTGGTCGCGGCCTCCTGCCGCAGCCGCGCCCAGGGCTCGGCGCCGGCGCCGTCGCGGGTGTCGACGACCGTCTCGAGCAGGTCCATCAGGCGCAGCAGCTCGCCGCGCAGGTCGTCGAGCGAGCGTCCGGGCTTGGCCTTGTAGCGCAGGATCCGCGGCAGGTCGAAGAGCGCGACCGTGGCGGCGTGCGGGTAGACCTCGATCGCGCGCGGGGTGCGGGGGTCGACGTCCGGCCCGGGGTCGAGCGGCAGGCCGAGCAGCGCGGCGACCCGGGCGGCGCGGGTGCCCTCGGCGAACTCCGGCTTGCCGGTGTTGGACGGGTGGCAGCCGGCCTCGAAGCGGCGGAAGTCGCGGCCCAGGGCCTGCTCGGCCGGACGCGAGCCGGTGGCGTTGGCGACGATCAGCGGCGCGTCGATGCCCACCACCGCGTGCGGCAGCCACGGCGTCAGCGCCGCGACGACCTCCTCGTCGGAGCGTGCGGCGCAGACGTCGAGCAGCCGGCCCCCGGCGTCGAGCACCGCGACGCCCGACGGGCTGCGCAGCCCCCACGCGAGGTCGAGCCCGACGGCGTGCGGGACCACCGGCTCCGGCACGGCCGTGGGTCAGAGGTGGTCGGGGATGACGAAGTCGGCCGGCAGGTCGGGCAGGTCGTCGTCGGCGACCTCCGCAGGATCGCGCGGGGCCGGTCGCGGCGCCTGCCGGTCGGCCGGCTGGGCGTCCTCGCTGCGCAGCGGCAGGTGGGCCAGCACGCCTTGTACGTACTCGACGTGCTGGGCGACGACCTCGTCGGCCTGCTCGGCCCACCACTGGGCGAACTCGGCCTCGGCCTCGACCGGCGGCACCTGGTCGGCCTCGGCCTGCGCGAGGGTCTGGGCGCGGAAGCGCTGCTCGAGCCACGGCCGTAGGGCGTCGGCGACCTGCTCGTCGGTGAACTGCGGCTGGGTGCCGGTCTCGACGTCGAGCTCGGGCAGCAGCCCGAAGACCGGCAGCACGACCTCGCCGACCATCTGGATGCGCTCGAACCGCGGGAACTTCGGCATGGTGCGCCACAGCTCCTCGGCCTGCTCGGGGTCGCGGTGCAGACCCGCCTTGACGAACCCGTGCAGCGCGGTGGTCATCTCGTGCTCGGTGAAGCGCATGCGCCCATCGTCGCAGGCCGGTGTGCGGGGCCGCGCGGCATGCTGGGGGCGTGATCGGCGACCGGTGGGGCGTGAGCGAGGCGGAGACCCGGGCGCGGTACGGCTGCGACGTGCTGGTCGGGCCGCGACCCGCGCTGGCGGCGTGGCGGGGCGTCGACGTCGCGGCGCCGTCCGACGTCGTGTGGCGGCGGCTCGTGCAGCTGCGGCTGGCGCCGTACTCCTACGACTGGATCGACAACCTCGGACGCCGCTCGCCGCGCGCGCTGCACCACCTCGCCGACCCTCGGGTCGGCGAGCCGTTCATGGCCTGCGCGGGACGTCCGCTCGGCGTCGTCGTGGCGGTCGAGCCCGGTCGCGAGCTCACCGGGACGCTGCTCGGCTCGCACCTCAGCTACCGGGTGGAGCCGGTCGACGCGCACCGGGCGCGACTGCTGATGAAGATCGTCATGGAGCGGCCGCGCTGGGCCGCGCCGGCGCTGGCCGTCGGCGACCTGGTGATGGCGCGCAAGCAGTTGCTCACCCTGGCCGCGCTCGCCGAGCAGGACCTGCGGGACGCCGCCGCCTGACGCGGGTCAGCCCGGTCGCACCGTCAGCGTCTGGGCGAGCGAGCCCAGCGGCCCGTCGACGTCGTGCAGGACGGCGCGGGTCAGGCCGAGGCCGGTGGCGCCGAAGGTGACCGTGGAGTCGAGGCCCAGCCAGTCGCCGACCGGCGCGCGATGCAGGTGCGCGGTGAGGTCGAGGTTCGGGAACGCGACGGCACGCGGGTCGGCCCGCACGCTCATCCCGTTGGCGACGTCGAGCAGCCCGAGCAGGCGCGCGGTCGGCGAGACCGGCTCGTCGAGCAGCGGGACGTCGGTGCGCACCCACACCTGCGCGCGGCCGGGGGCGAGCCGGCGTCGTCGGACGGCGAGGGTGGTGATGAACGCACCGGGCCAGTCGGTCGTCGGGTCCCACGGCTCCAGCGCCGCGGGGCCGGCCATCGGCTCCTCCGCGCCGCCCGCGACCGAGCCGGCGTCGCGGGGCGCCTGCAGCCAGGCCCGCAGCAGGATCGCCGCACGTCCGCCCTGGCTCAGCGTCGCGTCGACCAGCTCGATGGTGCGGCCCGGGCGCCGCACCTCGACGGCGACCTCGACGGGCTCCAGCGTCAGCGTCCCGAGGATCTCCCACGTGGCGCGCGAGAGCAGCAGGACGTCGTCGCGCCGCGCCCGGGCGTCCTGCTCGACCGCGTGCGCCAGCACCCCCAGTGCGGGCGCGACGTGCTGCTCGTGCGGGTTCCACGCTCCCCCGACGAGCGGCGTCGGGGACAGCGTGGCCGGGCCGGTGCGGACGAAGTACGAGGGGGTCGGCATGGACCCCTGCCTATCGCACGGCCGCGCGTCGGCGAGGATGCCCCCGTGTTCGAGTGCGAGATCCAGCCGCGCATGCGCGACGTCAACCTCGGGGGGCACGTCGACAACGTCGAGGCCATCCGGATCATCGACGAGGCGCGCATCCTCTTCCTGCGCTTCGCCCCGGGGCTGTCGTCGTCCAGCGGCACCGGGCTGCTCGCCGGCACCCCGGACGGCGTCGTGGAGCTGATGGGCTCCCAGCGCGTCGACTACCACGCCGAGATGCGGTTCGCGCCGTTCCAGCCCTTCCGGCTGCGACTGTGGGTCAGCCGGGTCGGTCGCTCGTCCTTCGCGGTCTCGACCGAGCTGCACGTCGAGGGCTCGGACGCGCCGGCGCTGGTCGCCGACTCCGCCCTGGTGCTGTGGGACCACCGCGTCGGCGCCTCCTGGCCGCTGGACGACGCGGTGCGCGCCGACCTCGAGGCGCACCTGGCGCCGCCGGTCGCGCTGCGCGGCTGACCCCGTCCCGACCCGTCGCCCGACCCGCTCGGGACCGACCGCCCGGATCCGTCGACCGGGCGTCCCGGGCCGTTCACCGGCCGTGCCCCGCGCGAGGGCCTGCCGTTGCCGAGCGGCCCGCACGCTGGTCTGGACCGACGCCGGAGATCTCGGCCCGCCCGCCGGGTTCTCCTCCAGGCGTGCCCGCCACGGCCGATGGGGAGACCGTGACCCTGCACCGCCCCGAGCGCGCGACCGACCGGGAGTCGCCCGTCGCGCCGCACCCCGAGCATGACGTCGTGCCGCACGTCGTCGAGCTCGGACGCGTGCCCGACGTGCTGCGTCGCGGGGCGCTGCTCACCCTCGAGACCGTGCTCGTGCCGATGACGCTCCTGCTGCTCGGGCTGCGCCTGGGCGGCGAGCACGGCACCACGGTCGGGCTGGCCCTGGTGCTGACCTGGCGCTGCGGCCTGCCGGTGCTGCGGCTGGCGCTCGGGCGGCGCGTCCCGACGATGGTGTGGCTGGCCACCGGGCTGTTCCTGGCCCGTGCCGTGCCGGCGCTGGTGATCTCGTCGCTGGCGTTCTACCTGTGGCAGCCGATCCTCATCGCCCTGCTGCTCGGCGTCTTCTTCTGCGTCTCCGGCCTCGTCGGCCACCCCGTGACGCTGCGGCTGGCCGGCGACGTCGTCCGGCTGCCCGCGTCGGTGCGTCACGACCCGGCCGTGCGGCGGGTCTTCAGCGGCATGGCGCTGATCTGGGGCGGCGTGCACGTGGTGTGCGCCGGCCTCGGCGCGCTGGTGATGCAGCTGCCGCCGGAGTCGGTGGTGGCCGTCCAGGGCGGTCTCGGCGTCGTGTGCACCGTCGGCTCCACGGGCGGCTGCCTGGTGTGGGGCGTGTGGCGGCTGCGGCGGCTGCCGCACCTGACGCTGCGCTTCGGCGCTCCCGTCGGCGTGCCGGTCGGCGGCCCGGCCGACGAGCTCTTCGACGTGCCCGGCGCCGCTCCCGGGCTCGCCGCGGGCGGGTCCGGGGTCGGCCTCCCCGCCGCCGCCTGACGCTCTCGTCCCGGGGGTCGCTCCCGTCCCGGAACTGCGCCGGTTTCCCCGGTCGACCGGGGAAACCGATCGATGACGGGCGAAGCTTCGCCCGACATCGATCGGTTCTGCCCGTCCTGATGCCGCGCACCGGCCGCTCGATCGCCGCCGCGTCCCGCCACCGCCCTGGGAAACGTCGGCACCGGCGGGTAGGAACGACCCATGGGAATCTCGGACCCGACACCTGACGCACCCCTCGACCCGCCGCCCGGCACCGCCACGCGACGCGGGCTGATCGCCGCCTCGGGCGGGCTCGCCGCAGCGGGGCTCGTCGGCGGGACGGCCGCCGAGGCGGCCCCCGGCGCACCGTCCCCGCGCGGCTCCTGGCCGTCCGGGCCCGGACGCCGCAACCGTCCCCAGGAGCCGGGCGCGGAGCTGCGCGCGATCCTCCGCGAGATCGACCCGCGCCGCATCCGCCGCACGATCGAGACGCTGGTGTCGTTCGGCACCCGGCACACCCTCTCCAGCCAGGACGACCCGCGGCGGGGCATCGGCGCCGCCCGCGACTGGATCGAGGCCGAGCTGCGCCGGATCGCCACGACCTCGGGCGGTCGGATGGTCGTCGACGTCCCGTCGTACGTGCAGCAGCCGGCCAGCCGCATCCCGACGCCGACCCGCATCAGCAACGTCCGCGCCACCCTGCACGGCGGCACCGACCCCGACCGCGTCTACGTCGTCTCGGGGCACTACGACAGCCGCGCCTCCGACGTGATGGACGCCGTCTCCGACGCACCCGGCGCCGACGACGACGCCTCGGGGGTGGCCGTCAGCCTCGAGCTGGCGCGGGTCATGGCGACGCGACGTCCCGACGCGACGATCGTCTTCCTCGCGGTCGCCGGCGAGGAGCAGGGCCTGTACGGCTCGACGTTCACCGCGCAGCAGTACCGCGCCGACGGCACCGACGTGCAGGGCATGTTCACCAACGACATCGTCGGCGCCTCGCGCGGCGACGACGGCTCCGTCGACGACCGCACGGTGCGGCTGTTCGCCGAGGGCCTGCGCCGTCCGCCCACCGACGACGACCTCGCCCGGCTCGCCGTCGACGGAGAGAACGACTCGCCCGCGCGCGAGCTCGCCCGGTTCGTCGGCGAGGTGGCCGGACGCGAGGTCACCGGCATGGACGTGCAGGTGGTCTACCGCCTCGACCGCTACCTGCGCGGCGGCGACCACCTCTCGTTCCTCCGCGCCGGCTATCCCGCGGCCCGGTTCACCGAGCCGGCCGAGGACTTCGCGCACCAGCACCAGGACGTCCGGGTCGAGGACGGCCGGCAGTACGGCGATCTCGTGGAGTTCTGCGACATGGACTACATCGCCCGGGTGGCCCGGGTGAACGGCGCGGCGCTGTGGTCGCTGGCCACTGCTCCCGGCACGCCCCGCGACGTCGTCGTCGACACCGCCGCGCTCACCAACGACACCACGCTGCGCTGGACGCGCGACCCCGCGGCCACCGGCTACGAGGTCGTCTGGCGGCCCACCACCGAGCCGACCTGGACCCACGTGATCCCCGTCGGCGCGGTGTCGAGCGCCACGATCGACCTCTCGAAGGACGACGTCGTGTTCGGCGTCCGCGCCCTCGGCGCCGGGGGACGACGCTCGCCGGCGGCGTTCCCGCTGCCGGCGCGGTGAGCCCCGTGTCGATCCGCGACCCGCGATCCGGGATCAGCGGAACGCCTGGTGCCCCGTGAGGGTCTGCCCGACGACGAGCGTGTGCATCTCGACCGTGCCCTCCTAGGTGAGCACCGACTCCAGGTTGTTCATGTGCCTGATCACCGGGTACTCCAGCGAGATGCCGTTGGCGCCCAGGATCGTCCGCGCCGTGCGGCAGATCTCGAGGGCCTCGCGCACGTTGTTCAGCTTGCCGAGGCTGACCTGGGGCGGCGTGAGGACGCCGGCGTCCTTGCGGCGTCCCAGGTGCAGCGCGAGCAGCGTCCCCTTCGTGAGCTCCAGCGCCATGTCGGCGAGCTTGGCCTGGGTCAGCTGGAACGCCGCGATCGGCCGGCCGAACTGCTCGCGCGAGCCGGCGTGGTCCAGCGCCGCGGCCAGGCACGTGCGGGCCGCGCCCATCGAGCCCCACACGATGCCGTAGCGGGCCTCGTTGAGGCACGAGAGCGGTCCCTTGAGGCCGACGACGTCGGGCAGCACGGCGTCACCCGGCAGCCGGACGCCGTCCAGCACGAGCTCGCTGGTCACCGAGGCGCGCAGCGAGAGCTTGTGGCGGATCAGCGGGGCGCTGAACCCGGGGGTGTCGGTGGGCACGACGAAGCCGCGGACGCCGTCGTCGGTCTGCGCCCAGACGACCGCGACGTCGGCCACCGAGCCGTTGGTGATCCACATCTTGCGGCCGTCGAGCACCCAGTCCGCGCCGTCGCGACGGGCCCGGGTGCGCATGCTGGCGGGGTCGGAGCCGGCGTCGGGCTCGGTGAGGCCGAAGCAGCCGATCGCCTCGCCCGCGGCCATCCGCGGCAGCCAGGCGTCCTTCTGCTCCTCGGAGCCGAAGCGGTGGATCGCGAACATCGCCAGCGAGCCCTGCACCGAGACCAGCGAGCGCAGGCCGGAGTCGGTGGCCTCCAGCTCCAGGCAGGCCAGGCCGTACGCGGTGGCCGACATGCCCGCGCAGCCGTGGCCCTCCAGGTGCATGCCGAGCAGTCCGAGCGATCCGAGCTCCCGGGCGAGGCCGCGGACGTCGTCGATCGTGCCGCGCTCGAACCAGTCGGCGACGTACGGCTCGACGTGCTCCGCGCACAGCGCCCGCACCGAGGCGCGGATCGCCCGCTCCTCCTCGCTGAGCAGGTCGTCGATGCCGGCGAGATCGAGCGGGTCGTGGCTGGTCACGGGAACCTCCGAACGGTGGGCGACTCCCCATGCTGGCACGCGCCGCGCGAGCGGCCCGGCCCGGACCGTCAGCCGCCGGCGGGCAGCGCCTCGAGCATGACGTCGGGGTGGTCGCGCTCGGTGGTCTTGGCGCGCCAGGCGTCGACGAAGAGCGCCAGGTGGGTGCCGTCGGAGCGCTGCAGCACCTCGACGCCGCGGAGGCCGGAGAGCGCGGCCGCCCCGGCGGCGTCCGTGCGCCGCGCCACCTGGTAGTCGAGCCGGGAGAACCGGATGGGGGCGTTGAACTCGTTGACCATGCGGTCCTCGACGACCTCGAACTGCATCGGCCCGACGGCGGCGAGCACCGGGTTCTGGTCGCCGCGCAGGTCGGAGCGGAGCACCTGGACGACGCCCTCCTGGTCGAGCTGCTCGATGCCGCGCCGGAACTGCTTGTAGCGGCTGATGTCGCCGGCGCTGGCCGTGCGGAAGTGCTCGGGAGCGAAGGTCGGCACCGGCGGGTACTCGATCGGCTCGTCGACGTAGACCGTGTCGCCGACGCGCAGCGCCGTGGCGTTGACCAGGCCGATGATGTCGCCGGCCTCGGCGGTCTCGACCGACGTCGTCTCGCGGCCGAAGACGGCCTGGGCGAACTTCGTCGCGAACGGACGCCCCGTCGAGGCGTGCGTGACGACCATGCCGCGCTCGAAGGTGCCCGAGACGACCCGCGCGTACGCCAGACGGTCGCGGTGGGCGGCGTTCATGCCCGACTGCACCTTGAAGACGAACGCGCTGAACGGCTCGTCGACCCGGCGCACCGTGCCGTCGACGCCGGTCGCGCCGGACGGGGCGGGCGCGAGGTCGAGCAGCAGGTCGAGCAGCTGCGCGACGCCGAAGTTCTGCAGCGCGGAGGCGAACATGACCGGCGTGGTGGCGCCGGCGAGGAACCGCTCCTGGTCGTGGTCGGCCTCGTCGAGGGAGAGCAGCTCGTGCTCCTCGACCGCCGTCGCCCACACCAGCGCGTCCGGCTCCTCGACCTCCTCGGCGCGCAGCCGCCGCTCGGGCGCGCGGGTGGCGCCGCCCGCCGTCCGGGTGTACTTCACGAACTCGCCGGTGCGGCGGTCCAGCACGCCGCGGAAGTCGCCGGCCTCGCCGACCGGCCAGGTCAGCGGGGTGGGGCGCAGGCCGATCTTGGCCTGGATCAGATCCATGAGCTCCAGCGCCGAGAGACCGGGGCGGTCCCACTTGTTGATGACGGTGATCACCGGGATGCCGCGCAGCGCGCACACCCGGAACAGCTTCAGGGTCTGCGGCTCGAGCCCCTTGCCGGCGTCGACGAGCATGACGGCGGAGTCGACCGCCGACAGCACGCGGTAGGTGTCCTCGGAGAAGTCGCTGTGGCCGGGGGTGTCGACGAGGTTGACGACGTGGTCGCGGTAGACGAACTGCAGCGCCGCGGAGGTGATCGAGATGCCGCGGGCCTTCTCCATCGCCATCCAGTCCGACACCGTCGCGCGCCGGTCGCCCTTGCCGTGCACGGCGCCGGCCTCGTGGATCGCGCGGGCGTGCAGCGCCAGCGCCTCGGTCAGGGTCGACTTGCCCGCGTCGGGGTGGCTGATGACCGCGAAGGTGCGGCGGGGACGGGTGTCGGGCACCGTCCGAAAATACGCGGGCGTCGCCGGTGGGTCCGCATCGCCGAGGGGGGGTGAGTCACATGCGCCCCAGGAATGCCGTGGTTTCCCCGGTCGACCGGGGAAACCGGCGGTTGTCAGGGGAAGTTTCGCCCTACCTGTGCAGGTTTCCCCTGACCTGACCCACGACGAGCGCCGTCGCCACGTCGACCACGGCGTCCGGGAGCGCAGCCAGAGCGCGCGCGGGCCGGCCGACGCCGCGCGGGACCTGTCCCGCGTCGCGGCGCCCGACGGGCGAGGCGCAGCGGACCGGGCTCAGCAGGCCGGGCTCAGCAGGCCGGGCCTCAGCCCAGCTTGAACGGATCCCGGGTGCCGCCGGTCAGCTCGATGTACACCGACGTCGTCTCCAGGTACTCCTCGACCGCGGCCGAGCCGTTCTCCCGGCCGATGCCCGAGAGGCCGAAGCCGCCGAAGGGCATGTTCGGCGCGACGACGCGGTAGGCGTTGACCCACACGGTGCCCGCGCGGATCGCCGCGACCATCCGGTGGGCCCGATGCACGTCCTTGGTCCACACCGCGCCGGCCAGGCCGTAGGGCGTGTCGTTGGCCAGCCGGATCGCCTCGTCCTCGTCGCGGAACGTGTACGCCGTCAGCACGGGCCCGAAGACCTCCTCGCGCGCGATCGTCGCGTCGTGCGCGGCCACGACGACCGTCGGTCGGACGAACAGCCCGCCGAGCTCCTCGTTCGGCGCGCCGCCGGTGGCGATCGTCCAGCCCTCGTCGCGGGCGCCCTGCAGGTAGCCGAGCACCTTCTCGTACTGCGGCCGGTTGGCCACGGGGCCCATCTCGGTGTCGGCGGCCGTCGGGTCGCCCTGCTGGATCGCCTCCGCCCGGGCCACCACCTTCGCGACCAGCTCGTCGCGGACGTCCTCGTGGACGATGAGCCGCGAGCCGGCCATGCAGGTCTGCCCCGTGGCGGCGAAGACCCCCGCCACCAGGCCGTTGGCCGCGGCGTCGAGGTCGGCGTCGGCGAACACCACCTGCGGCGACTTGCCGCCGAGCTCCAGGGTGACCCGGTTGACGTTCGCGACCGCCGCCTGCGCGACCTTCGTGCCGGTGGCGGTCGAGCCGGTGAAGGCCACCTTGTCGACCCCGCGGTGCGCGGCCAGCGCCTCGCCGGTGGCGCGGTCCGAGCCGGTGACGACGTTGAGCACGCCGGCGGGGAGCCCGGCCTCGTGCAGCACCTCCGCGAAGGCGACGGTCGAGGCCGGCGCGTGCTCCGACGGCTTGACGACGCAGGTGTTGCCGGCGGCCAGCAGCGGCGCGAGCTTGAAGGTGAGGAGCAGCAGCGGGCTGTTCCACGGCGTGATGGCGCCGACGACGCCCACGGGACGCTTGATCGTGTAGCCGAAGTAGGTCTGCGGTGCGAGCTGCGGCACCGTGCGGCCCTCGAGCTTGTCGGCCAGGCCGGAGAAGTAGGAGTACCAGGTGCCGAGCCCCTGCAGCTGGCCGCGCATCTCGCGGAGGAGCTTGCCCGAGTCGCGGACCTCCAGCAGCGCGAGCCGCTCGGCGTTCTCGGTGATCGCCTCGGCGACGCGGCGCAGGATCGCGGCCCTGTCGAACCCGCTCATCCGCCCCCACTCGCCCTCGAACGCAGCCCGGGCCGAGGCCACCGCGCGGTCGACGTCCTCGGGGCCGCCGTCGGCGACGGTGGCCCAGGTCGTCCCGGCGTAGGGGTCGTGCGACTCGAAGGTGCGTCCCGAGAGGGCCTCGACCTGCCGGCCGTCGAGGAAGAGTCCGAAGTGCTGCAGGTCGGTCCGGTGCTCGCTGGTCATGCCTCGACGGTAGGAGCGGCGTGACGCGCGTCTCTATCCGCTCGCCGCCCGGCCCGAGCCGCTCAGCGCGTGCCGACGCGGCGCGGGCCCCATGTAACGCGGAGTCCCGTCAACTGACCACCACTCCTGACTGGTGGGAAGTTCGCGGGACTCCGCGTTACAAGCGATGGCCGACCCGCAGGACCGGCCCACGCCCACGGCTCAGCGCTGCAGCGTGACGCTGGGCAGCTCGCCGAACTGGTCGCGGTACTGCTGGGAGAACCGGGACGGGTGGAAGAAGCCCCACCGCATCGCGATGTCGGTGACCCGCGTGCGCAGCGGGTCGGCCCGCAGGAGGTCGGCGCGCACCTTGCCGAGCCGGACGCGGCGCACGTAGGCCATCGGGGTCTCGCCGAGCTGCTCGGCGAACGCGGCGTGCAGGGTGCGGACGCTGACGCACGCGACCCGCGCGAGCGACTCGGGGGTCAGGTCGGCGTCGGCGTGCTCCTCGATGTGCCGCACGACCGGGCCCAGCCGGCCGAGCCGGGCGACGTCCTCCCGGCCGAGCAGGGCGTCGGAGTACTGGTGGCGTCCGGCGTGCAGCAGCGCGGTGAGCACGTACGACTCCAGCTGACGCCGCGCCAGCGGCAGGTCGCGGACGCCGTCGGGCCGCTCGAGCTCGAGCGCGAGGAACTCCACCGAGCGCACCAGCGAGCGTCCGGCCGCGGTGGTGAGGTCGAGGCCGAAGTCGAAGTCGACGACGTCGGTGACGGGCCGCCCGAGCAGGTCGGCCAGGTGCGACTCCAGCGCGCTGCGCGAGACCTTGAGGATCAGCTGCTCGGCGTCGGCGGACCAGCGCACGGTGGTGGCCTGCTCGGGGTTCAGCACGAGCCCGCGCGCCCCGGCCGGCGTGTGCTCGGTGGCGCCGTCGCGGCGCGAGCACCACGTCTCGCCGGTCATCTGCAGGTTGACGTGGTACCACTGCTCGGTGGCGGGCATCCGCAGCTCGGTCTCGGCCTGGTAGGTCAGGTAGCCGAGGGTCAGCACCTGGTCGCTGACCGCGTTGAGCCGCATGTCCATCGCCTCGGACTCCCCCACCAGCTCGTGCGGCAGGTACACCCGGGTCACGGCGTCGCGCGCCTCCTCGAGGCTGCGCGTGGCCATGACCTGGTCGGCGGCGAGGTACTCACGGTGCATCCGGCCCTCCGGCGGCGATGACGAGTGGCGACCGTCACAGCCGCCCGCTCCCAGCCTACGGCGGGCCGGGCGATGCCCCATCGTCCGATCAGGCGATCGGGCCATGGCGGCGCGGAGTGAGCGGAGTCGGAGGAGTCAGCGGCCCAGCAGGTCGAGCGCGGCCCCGACGATCGAGCCGGCGTCGATGCCGTGCAGCGCGTAGGCGTCGGCGAGATCGGAGGACTGGCCGAACTCGGTGACGCCCAGGCACCGGATGCGGTCGCCGCGGGCTCCGGCGAGGAAGGCCAGCGTGTGCGGGTGACAGTCCTGCACCGTGACGATCGGGCTGCGGTGGTGCGGCGGCAGGAGCAGGTCGAGCACCCCCGAGCTGTCGCCGGCGGTGCGGGACCCGCGCTGCTGGAAGGACTCGAAGACCAGGTCGGGGCTGGTCAGGCAGACGACGCCGGCCGTGACGCCCTGGGCGGCCAGGCGCGCGGCGGCGTCCAGCACCTCGGGCATGACCGCCCCGACGCCGACGAGCGTCACCTGCTCGTCCTCGACGGGGTGGTCGGCCAGCCGGTAGCCGCCGCTGACGGCCTGTCGCCGGCGCCGCTCGCGCAGCACCGGGTCGTCGGGCACCCGCGCCAGCGCGGGATCGACGGGCCGCGTGGTGAGCCGGAGGTACGCCGAGCGGCCGCCCGGCACCCCGACCTGCGACATCGCGTGCAGGAAGCACCACTCGAGGTCCTGCGCGAAGGCGGGCTCCCAGGCGGTGCAGCCGGGCTGCTCCAGCCCGATCGACGGGGTGGTGATCGACTGGTGCGCCCCGCCCTCCGGGGCCAGGGTGACGCCGGACGGCGTGCCGACCAGGATCGACTGGCCGCCCGCGTACAGGCCGAACGACCACGGCTCGAGGGCCCGGTTGACGAAGGGGTCGTACATCGTGGCGATGGGGATGAGCCGCTCGCCCCAGCGCGACCAGGTGGCGCCCAGCTCGCCGATCAGGCCGACCAGGTTGACCTCGGCGATGCCGAGCTCGATGTGCTGGCCCTGCTGGGTCTCCTGCCAGCGCAGCACCCGCTGGGCGTCGTCGGCGAACCAGTCGGCCCGCTCGCCGACCGACCACACGCCGGTCTTGTTGATCCAGCCGCCGAGGTTGGTGGAGGAGGCGACGTCGGGGCTGCAGGTGACGACCCGCGCGGCGACGTCGGGGGCGTCGCGCACCAGGTCGGCCAGCAGGCGGCCGAGCGCGGCCTGGGTGGAGATCTCCTTGCGGTACGGGTGCCCGAGCTCGACGGGCACGCTCAGCGCGGCAGGCGCGCCGACCGTCGGCCGCGCCAGGTCGCGGCCCCGGCGGGCGGCGAGCCGGGCGGCGGCGGAGTCGGCCGGCAGCGGGGCCCACGGATCGGCGAGGTCGGCGCCCACGGCGTCCGCGAGCGCCTGCATCTGGGCCTCGGTGAGCAGGGCGGAGTGGTTGTTCGGGTGGCCCTCGATGGGCAGCCCGCGACCCTTGACGGTGTAGGCGAACACGACGGTCGGACGGTGGTCCTCCACCGCGTCGAAGGTGTCGAGCAGCAGCCCGAGGTCGTGGCCGCCGAGGTCGCGGACGGCGGCGGCGAGGTGCGGGCCGGGCACCGAGGACACCAGCTCCCGCAGCTCGGGCGCCACCGGCCCCTCGCCGAGGACGCGCTCGAAGACCTCCGAGGCGTCCACGCGCAGCATCCGCTGGTACTCCTCGTTCGGCATCGCCTCGAGCCGCGCCCGCAGCAGGTCGCCGCCGGGCCGCTCGAAGAGCTCGCCGATCAGCCGCCCCCACTTGAGCACCACGACCTGCCAGCCGGCCGCCTCGAACATCGCCTGCAGCCGCTCGATCTGGATGTCGGGGACGACGCGGTCGAGCGACTGGCGGTTCATGTCGACGACCCACAGCAGCTCGCCGAGACCCGCCACCTGCGGGTCGGCCACGGCCTCCCAGATCGCGCCCTCGTCGAGCTCGGCGTCGCCGAGCAGGCTGATGAACCGGCCTGCCGGCGGGGCGGCGGGCACCTGCGAGCGCAGGTAGCGGTGGGCCATGGCCGCCCACAGGGTGGCGGTGGCGCCGATGCCGACCGAGCCGGTGGAGAAGTCGACCGGGTCGGGGTCCTTCTGCCGCGAGGGGTAGGACTGCAGCCCGCCCCGCTCGCGCAGCGTCGGCAGGTAGGACGCGTCGAGCAGGCCGAGCAGGTGGTTGACGGCGTGCAGCACCGGCGAGGCGTGCGGCTTCACCGAGACCCGGTCGAGCGCGGTGAGCTCGTGGAACCACAGCGCCACCATCACGTCGACCATCGACGCCGACGACGCCTGGTGGCCGCCGACCTTGACGCCCGAGGCGTTCGGACGCCCGCGGTTGGCGGCGTCGACGATCGCGGTCGCGAGCCACAGCGTCCGCTGCGAGAGCGCGCGGAGCACCTCGAGATCGGGCTCGGGACGCGGGCTCACCGGTCGTCCTCGGCGAGCAGCGCGGCCAGCCAGTCGTTGTCGGCGCCCAGGTCGGGACCCAGGTGCGCGACCGGCAGCGAGGTCTCGCCGAGCAGCGGCACGACGCCGGGGAACGCGACGGCCCGCGGCCGGCCGTCGATCTCGACGGGCAGCTCCTGCACCATCCGGCGGGCGAGGTACTGCGGGTCCTCGACGATGTCGGCGGCCCGGTAGATCGGACCGGCCGGCACCGACGCGTCGTCCAGCGCCGCCAGCACCTCGGCCCGCGGCCGGACCGACGTCCAGGCCTCGATCGCCGCGTCGAGCTCGTCGCGGCGCGCCCAGCGGCCGGCGTTGCCGGCGAGGTCGGGGTCGTCGGCGAGGTCGTCGCGGCCGAGGGTGCGCATCAGCCGGACGAAGATCGAGTCGCCGTTGCCGGCGATCACCACCGAGCCCTCCGCGCAGGCGTAGGCGTTGGACGGCGCGATGCCCTCCATCCGACCGCCGGTGCGGCGGCGGGTGACCTGGAAGGCGGAGTAGTCGGGGATCAGCGACTCCATCATCGAGAACACCGCCTCGTGCAGCGCCACGTCGACGCCCCGCTCGACCGGGGTCACCGGCGCGGCGTCCGCGGCCCGCCGCCGCTCGCGGTCCAGCAGCGACATGACGACGCCGAAGGCCGCGTACAGCCCGGCGATCGAGTCGCCGATCGAGACCCCGACGCGCGCGGGCGGACGATCGGGGTCGCCGACCAGCTCGCGCATGCCGCCGAAGCCCTCGGCCACGGCCGCGAAGCCCGGGCGCTGGCTCATCGGCCCGGTCTGCCCGAACGCCGAGACCCGCGCGACGACCAGCTCGGGGTTGGCCTCGGCGAGCACGTCGGTCGTCAGCCCCCAGCGGTCGAGGGTGCCGGGACGGAAGTTCTCGATCAGGGCGTCGGAGCGGCGCAGCAGCGCCAGCACGGCGTCGCGTCCCTCGTCGGTGCGCAGGTCGAGCTCGACGGAGCGCTTCGAGCGGTTGATCGTCCGGTACAGCAGGGAGGTGTCGCCGCCGTAGAGGCGCCAGGTGCGCAGCTCGTCGCCGGTGCGGGGCCGCTCGATCTTGACGACCTCCGCGCCGAAGTCGGCCAGCAGGCGGCCGGCCGTCGGGGCGGCGATGTAGTTGCCGAGCTCGACGACGCGCAGGCCGGTGAGCGGCCGCAGCGGATCGGTGGTCATGCGGCGTCCCCGGGGTCGCCTGCGTCCCCGTCGGGCTCGCCGCGGTCGGGGGTCGGCACGGCTACGCCGGGACGGTCGCCGGCGCGGCCGAGCAGGGCCTGCACCGGGCTCCCGAGCTCCGTGGAGAGCCAGGCGGCGGTGTCGATCAGACCGGAGAGGTCGTCGACGTCGTCGAGGTCGGAGACCCGCACGCCGCCGCGCCGCAGCAGGTGGACGAGGTCCTCGGTGCCGATGTTGCCCGTCGCGGCCGGGGCGAACGGGCATCCGCCGAAGCCGCCGACGGAGGAGTCCAGCGCGACGCGTCCGCCGTAGGCCGCGAGGTCGAGCCGGGTCGCGGCCCAGGCGTTGGCGTAGCCGGTGTTGCGGGTGTTGTGGAAGTGGAAGCGCAGGTGCGGCAGCGTCGCGCCGCGGGCGGCCTCGGGGACGAGGGAGGCGAGCGCCTCGACCTGCGGCGGCACCCCGACCCCGATGGTGTCGGCGAAGGCGAGCTCGTCGACGCCCATCGCCAGCACGCGCTCGACGACGGGCGCGACCTGCTCGGGGTGCACGTCGCCGTCGAAGGGGCAGCCGAAGGAGACCGGCAGGGTCACCGAGACCCGGCGGCCGGCGTCCCGCGCCACCGACACGACGTCGGCGGCCTGGTCGAGCAGCGCCTCGACGCTCGCGCCCTGGTTGCGGGTGGCGAAGCCGTCGGTGACCGGCACGACCATGTTGAGCTCCTGGACGCGGGTGGCCACCGCGCGCTCGGCGCCGCGCCGGTTGAGCACGAGCCCGATCAGCGTGACGTCCGGACCGTCCTCCCAGGCGGGCAGCAGATCGAGCACCCGCTCGGGCTCGGCCATCTGCGGCACGAGGTCGGGACGCACGAAGCTGACCGCCTCGAGGCGACGGACGCCGGCGTCGACGAGCCGCTCGATCAACCGGGCGCGCACCTCGACCGGCAGCGTCCGGGACTCGTTCTGCAGCCCGTCGCGCGGGCCGACCTCGACGAGGTCGACGATCAGGCTCGCGGGGACGTCGGGAGACTCGTGTGCCACGGTCCCGAGCCTGCCGGGCACGTCAAGAGGCAGGTAGCCGGGGGGCGCAGGGTCCTGGCCGCTCGCCGCAGACTCCGGTCGTCGCCCTGGTGACGCGCGCCACACCGCGGGCACCATCGCCGCATGGACTACTCCGAGGCACAGGCGGCGTTCTTCGCGCCGCGCGAGGGCACGACGCGGACGATCGGCTGGCGCAGCCCCGCCCGCGATCTGCGGGACGCGATCGAGCCGATCGCGACGATCTCCTTCTGGGCCGAGCCCGCGTACGACGCCTACGCGGCCCTCGGCCTGGACTTCCTCCAGGGCTACGTACACAGCCGCAGCCGCGGCCTGGGCGACGTCGAGCCCGCCGTCGCGGCCGCCGCGTTCGGCGTCTTCGAGCCGGGCCTGATCGCCGGCGTGCTGGCCGAGGCCCGCGGGGTGGCGTCCGTGGCCGCCGTGCGGGCCGCCGCCGAGGAGGGGGCGATCGCGTCCCTGCGGGCCGCCCTGCCCCGCGTCGACGAGGCCGAGGTGGCGCGCGTGGCCGCGGTGCTGCGGCGCGGGGCCGACGCCGCTCCGACGACCGGCCGCGCGCTCCACGCCGGCCTGGCGTCGCTGGCGTACCCCGACGACCCGTTCGGCGTCCTGTGGCACGCCGCCACGCTGCTGCGCGAGCACCGCGGCGACGGCCACCTCGCCGCGCTGGTCGCGGCCGGCGTCGACGGGGTGGCGGCCAACCTGCTCACCGAGCTGTGGGTCGGGTGGGACCCCTTCACCTACTCCGCCTCCCGGGCCTGGGCGCCGGAGACGCTCGAGGCGGCGGCCACCGACCTCACCGGCCGCGGCTGGCTGGCCGACGGCCGGCTCACCGACGCCGGCCTCGCCGTCCGCGAGGACCTCGAGGCGGCCACCGACCGCTCCGTCGCGCTCGCCGTCGCCGCGCTCGCCGACGACCTCGGGACGATCCTCGAGCCGCTGCACGCGTGGGGCGAGGCCGTCACCGCCCGCGGCTGGTTCCCGCCCGACCCGTACAAGCGGGCCGCGGGCTGAGGGGGCCTTCCGGGCCGGCGCGTCGTCGGTTTCCCCGGGCGCCCGGGGAGACCGACACTCCGTGACGCGCACAGCACCGTCGAGCAGCCTGCGAGGTGCCGTACGCGTCACGGAGGGGATTGACCCGGCGTCAGGGCTCGACGATCACCTTGATCGCGCCGTCGCTCTTCGAGGAGGCGACGCGGAACGCCTCGGCCACGTCGTCGAGGGAGAACCGGTGGGTCACCATCGGCTCGAGGTCGAGCCGTCCTGTGCGCACCAGCTCCAGCGCCCGCTCGTACTGGCCCCGGCCGCCGTTGCCGCCGACGCCGAAGACGGTGAGCGTCTTGGCCATGATCGGGATCACCGGCAGCGGCGGCAGGTCGTTGGCCCAGCCGATGTGCGCGACCTTGCCCTCCTTGCGCACCAGGTCGAGCACCATCGCCGAGGACGCCGGGAACCCGGAGGTCTCGATGACGACGTCGGCGCCGACGCCGTCGGTGAGCTCAAGGATCCGCTCGCGGGCGTCCACCTGGGTCACGTCGAGGCAGTCGGACGCCCCGTAGGCCCGCGACACCGCGAAGGGCGCCTCGCGAGCGTCGGTGACGATCAGCCGGCCCGCGCCGGACAGCGCGCACAGGCGGGTCAGCGCCAGCCCGATCGGCCCCTGGCCGAGCACGACGACGGTCTCGCCGAGCAGGATCCGCAGCCGGTCGACGGTGTTGAGGCCCACCGCGATCGGCTCGAGCAGGGACGCCTGCCAGGCCTCGACGCCGTCGGGCCGCGGGATCAGGTTCACGACCGGCACGGCGATGCGCTCGGTGAGGCAGCCGTCGGACCACAGCCCGATGAGCTTCTTGCGCTTGCAGTCGAACGGCTTGTCCTGCGCGCACTCCAGGCAGTCGCCGCAGGGCAGGGACGGCTTGACCGCCACGGCCTGGCCCACCCAGGCGGGATCGGCGCCCTCGCCGACGCTCTCGACGCGTCCGGAGAAGTCGTGGCCGGGCACCCGCGGGAACGGGGTGTCGATGCGGCCGTCGTACTGGTGGGCGTCGGTGCCGCACAGCGACGCCGACTCGACCGTCACCACCGCCCAGCCGGGACGGGCCTCGGGCTCGGGCCGCTCCTGCAGCTCGACCTGCTCGAGACCGACGAGCACCGCGGCCCTCACGCGTCGGCCCCGGAGTCGGCGCTGCCGTCGATCGCGTCGCCCGCGCCGACCGCGAGCAGCTCGCGGTCGCGCATGATCTCGAAGGCCTGCTCCGCGTGCCCGGCGGCGTGCCCGATGATCAGCGGCGACCACTCCTCGATCGTCATCGTCCCCAGGTCGGGGATGGTGACGGTGCGGGCCAGCACGTCCGGGCCGGCCGAGCCGCCGGCGGTGGCGAGCGTGCGGCGGGTGCTGGCGACCTGCCGGCGCGCGAGCTCGATCGTCGACTGCGGGTAGCCGACCAGGTCGTGGCCGACCTCCTCGCGGAAGACGAAGTCGAGCTCGGGGTCGTTCTCGAGGCGCTTGAGGTCGCCGAGCCACAGGATCGCGCACATCGAGATGTGCGAGACCACCTGGGCGATCGTCCAGCCGCCGTCGCGGTGGGCGCGGTGCAGGTCGCCGTCGCCCAGCGTCGCCAGCGCCGCGTCGAGCCGCTCGAGTGCGGCGTCGGCCTCCGTCAGCGCCGTGGCGATCGCCTCGGGCACGTGCTGCTCGCTCATCTGACCTCTCCTCGGATCCGTCCGTTCGCGCGCGGATGCGCGCGAGGAGAGCGTGACGCCGCTCACCTCCGCGCCGATATCCGACGGCTGCGGGTGGGTGTCCGCTGCGCGCGAGCGCGGGTCGCCGGACGTGTGCCGTCAGCGGCCCAGCAGGTCGAGGCCGCCGACGTCGAGCCACCGCACCGGCAGCAGCAGGCAGGCCAGGATGACGAGCGGGACGAGACCGCTGATCACGCTCATCACCATCCCGACGCCGACACCCCCGACCCCGGCGACGAGCCCACCGCAGACGCACGCGCCGACCATCGCGCCGAGCCCGCACACCCAGCCGGTCAGCGAGCGCTGACCGACGGTGAACAGCCGCATCGGCGCGCCGATCCGGGCCAGGCCGGCCTCCGTCAGCGCCGCCAGCAGGCCGGCCACCAGCGAGATGACGACGACCGCCGGGCTGAGGTCGAGCGCGACGTCCGTCCACCGCTCGCCCTCGACGTGCAGGATCCAGGCGGCGGAGAGCAGCACCGGGACGCACACGAGGGCGACGACGAGCGTCGCCTGCACGGCGACCCGACGCGTCCGGCCCACGGCGTCGAGGCTAGCGGGAGCGCCCCGCGTCGCGGTGTGCGAGCAGCCGCTCGACGAGGGGCAGCAGGCCGAGGGCGATCCGCTGGTGGCCGACCGCGTTGGGGTGGAACCGGTCGAGCAGGTAGTCGTCGACCGGCTCGAGGAACGACCGCGACGACAGCGAGACCTGGCCGGGGATGCGCCGGGCGGCCCGCTCGTAGGCGTCGATGCCGCGGCGCGCCGCGCGGAAGGACGGATGCGCGGCGTGCCCGGTGTGGAGCAGCACGACGACGGCGTCGGGGGAGTCGCGGCGGACCAGCGCCAGCAGCGACTCCAGGGCCGCCACGTACTCCGCCGAGCTCATCAGGACCCGGCTGCCGGTCAGTCCGCGCAGCAGCCGCTGGAGTCGCCAGCGGACGCCGGACTCCACCTGCTCGAGCAGCCGTCGACGTCGTCGGGCGGAGTGGAACGGACGCGGGTCCATCCAGCCCAGCGGCCGCCAGCGGCGCGGCAGCCGGTCGCGGACCCACGGGTGCAGGCGGGGCATCGGCTCGGCGCCACCGCAGGCGACGATCATCAGGTCGACGGCGCGCGGGTGCGCGCGGTACCGGCTCAGGTAGTGCGAAGCGGTGAACCCGGTGTGGCTGTAGTCGATCAGCTCGGCGCCGAGCAGCTCGCCGAGCATCTGCGGCCAGCGCGCCGGTCCGACGCCCAGGCCCTCCACGATGGAGGCGCCGAAGACGCCGAGGCGCAGCGGCTCGGCGCGCGGGACGACGGGCGCGATCTCCACGGGCGGCTCGGACGCCCGGGCCGGGGGCGGGGGCGGCCACGCGGCGGTCGGACGCCGGGGGCTCGACGGCACGGTCAGCCGACCGTCGCCATCAGGTAGCCGTCGGTGCCGGGGTCGAAGTACAGGGTGACCGACCGGCTCAGCGTCGTCGACTTCCCGTTCTTCAGGTACGTGCCGGTGATCAGGATGAGGGCCGGGAAGTTGTTGTCGACGGTGGTGTCGCCTCCTGTGGCGCCGTCGAAGACGGTCCGCAGGGTGGTCGACGACGCCGGGTCGGTGCGCTTGAACACGTACGGGTTCTGGAGCGACCCGACGCCCGCGGGGCTGATCGCCCAGCCGGCGTAGTCGGTGGAGCTCAGCCACGTGGTCGTCTTGCGCGTCACCGCCTTCGGGGCCGACGCGAGCCGGATGAGGTCGGTGAACTTGAACGTGCAGGTCAGGTCGGTCAGCGTCGCACCGAGAACGGTCACCGTGAAGCCGAAGTACACGCCCGAGTGATCGAGGCTCGTCGTGGCGGCGGTGCTGCCCTTGCCGTAGAGGGGCCCGCGGAAGCTGTTGGGGTCCCACGCCACCTCGAGCGTCGGGGCTCCGCTCGCGGCGAACGCCGGTGCGGCGGCCAGGGTCGTGATCGCCGGCGCGGTCCAGGCGGCGGTCCGCAGGACCGCGCGCCGCGACGTCGGCGCGGAGGAGGGCTCGGGGCGGGTGGGCTCGTTCATGGTGGGTCCGGTTCTGTCGGGGAGGGGCAGGCCGCCCGCAGGCTAGATCGTCGGCGGCGGCCCGATGCTGAGATCCCGCGCCGATGGACACGCGAGATCCGTCACGTGCGGGGGACGCCCGGAGCCTCCTCCCCGGGGTGCCGCGGCGAAGCCGCGCCGGTGCTAGGAACGAGGGATGCCGTTCTCGGAGCAGCCGTCCCGCCCGTCCGCCTTCTCCCACCTCAGCCACCTCGAGTGCTCGCGCGAGGGCACCCGTCACGACGCCGACGTCGTCCAGGGCACCTCGCCGGTGGGGGCGCCGCTGCTGGCGCGCTACGACCTGGAGCGGGTGGCGGCCACCGTCACGCCCGCCGAGATCGCGGGCCGGGCGCCCGACCTGTGGCGCTACCACGAGGTGCTGCCGGTGCGGGACCCCGCGCACGTCGTCACGCTCGGCGAGGGCATGACGCCGCTGCTGCCGATGCCGACGGCGGGGGCGCGGATGGGCGTCCCGCGGCTGCTGATGAAGGACGAGGGCCTGGTGCCGACCGGGGCGTTCAAGGCGCGCGGCGCGGCGGTCGGGGTGTCGCGGGCCAAGGAGCTGGGGGTGCGCGGCGTCGCGATGCCGACCAACGGCAACGCCGGCGCCGCCTGGGCCGCCTACGCCGCCCGCGCCGGCCTGGGCGCGCTGGTGGCGATGCCGGTCGACGCCCCCGAGATCACCCGGCGCGAGTGCGTCGTCGCGGGCGCCGAGCTGTTCCTGGTCGACGGGCTGATCGGGGACGCCGGCCGGCTGGTCCAGGCCGCCGTGGCCGACCGGCCGGGCTACCAGGAGACCTCGACGCTCAAGGAGCCATACCGCATCGAGGGCAAGAAGACGATGGGCTACGAGATCGCGGAGCAGCTGGGCTGGCGGTTCCCCGACGTCCTGCTCTACCCCACCGGCGGCGGGGTGGGGATCATCGCGATCCACAAGGCGATGCGCGAGCTGCAGGAGCTCGGCTGGGTCGCCGGCGAGCTGCCGCGGCTGGTGGCGGTGCAGTCCTCGGGCTGCGCGCCGATCGTGGACGCCTTCGAGCGCGGCGCGCGGGAGAGCGTCGCGCCGGCGGACCCGCGCACGGTCGCGTTCGGCATCACCGTGCCGAAGGCGCTGGGCGACTTCCTCGTGCTCGACGCGGTCTACGAGACCGGCGGCACCGCGATCGCGATCGACGACGCCGAGCTGCTCGCCGCCGAGCACACGCTGGCCCGCGAGGAGGGCACGTGGATCTGCCCCGAGGGCGCCGCCTGCTTCGCCGCCGTCGGGCGGCTGCGCGAGTCCGGCTGGCTGCGCGGCGACGAGGAGGTCGTCGTCCTCAACACCGGCAGCGGCCTGATCTACCCCGACACCGTCACCGCCGACGTCCCGACGCTGGCCAAGGACGGCGTCATCCCGGCGCCCGCGACGGGCGGCCCCCGATGAGCGCGACCGTCACGGGCCCGCGTCCGCCCGGACGGGTCTTCGCCGCGATCGAGCGGGTCGGACGCCTCGTCCCGCACCCCTTCTACCTGTTCTGGTACCTCCTGCTGGCCACCGGCGTCCTCTCGGCCGTGCTCGCCGCCGAGGGCGCCACCGCGCAGCTGCCCGGGGCCGAGAGGCCTACCGAGGTGCGCAACATCCTCTCCGTCACCGGGCTGCAGCACCTCGTGACGACGCTCGTCCCGAACTTCATCGGGTTCCCGCCGCTCGGGGTCGTGCTCGTGGTGCTGCTCGGCGTCGGCGTCGCGGAGCGCACGGGCCTGCTGCGCACCGCCGTGGCGGCCTCGCTCTCGCGGGTGCCGCGACGCTGGATGCCGCTGGCGGTCTGCTTCGTCGCGGGCCAGGGCCACGTCATGGGCGACGCCGGCTTCATCGTCCTGCCCCCGCTGGCGGCCCTGGCCTTCCGCGCGGTCGGACGCCACCCGGTGGCCGGCATGCTCGGCGCCTTCGCGGGGCTCTCGGCCGGCTACGGCTCGGGGCTGCTGATCGGCGCGCTCGACGCGAACCTCTCGGCGCTGACGACGGCCGCCGTGCCGTCGGGCACCGAGGCAAGCACGTCGGTGCTGATGAACTACTGGTTCCAGGCCGCCGCCGGCCTCGTGCTGCCGATCGTCGTCGCCGCCGTGCTGGTGCGGTGGGTCGAGCCGACCCTGAGACCGTACGACCCCACTGCGGCCGACGGCTCCGAGCACAAGCACGACGACCTCGCCACCGTCACCGACCAGCAGCGGCGCGCCCTGCGCCTCGGCGGCCTGGCCCTGCTCGCCTACCTGGCGGCCGTGGTGGCGGCCTGGCTGGTCCCCGGCGGCCCGCTGCAGGGCGAGGACGGCGCGCTGATCGACTCGCCGTTCTTCGAGGGCATCGTCCCGCTGGTGACGATCGCCTTCCTCGTCGCCGGGCTCGCCTACGGCATCGCGGCAGGCACGATCACCCGGGCCGACGACGTGCCGCGGCTGATGGCCGAGGCGGTGATGGACATGCGGTTCTTCATCGTCGTGGCGTTCTCGGCCGGTCAGTTCATCGCCATGTTTGCGTGGAGCGGCGTGGGCGACTGGATCGCCGTCGAGGGCTCCTCGCTGCTGCGCGACGCGCACGTCGGGGGGCTGGCGGCCCTGCTGCTCGCGCTGCTGGTCACCTCGGTGCTGGCGCTGGTGATCTTCTCCGGCTCCTCGCTGTGGGCGGTGCTCTCGCCGGTGTTCGTGCCGATCTTCGTGGGGCTGGGCATCCACCCGGCCACCATCCAGGCCACCTACCGCATCGGCGACTCCATCGCGAACCCGATCTCCCCGCTGAACCCGTACCTCTACGTGCTGCAGGACGAGGCGCGTCGCTACGACCCCGACCTCGACCTCGGCCAGGTCTTCGCCCGCATGGCGCTCTTCGTGCTGCCGGTGGCCCTGTTCTGGGTGATCATCCTGATCGCGTTCTACCTGCTGGGCGTCCCGACCGGGCCGGGCGCCCCGGTGCGGCTGTGAGCACCCCGCCGACCGCCGGCGGCCTCTCGACGGCCGCCGCCTGGCGTCGCGACCTGCACGCGCACCCCGAGGTCGGGTTCACCGAGCTCCGCACCGCCAGCCGCATCGCCGGGCACCTCACCGACCTCGGCTGGCGGGTGATCGCCGGGCCCGACGCCATGCCGCCCGACCAGCGCCTCGGCGTCCCGAGCGACGCCGAGCTCGATGCCGCCTTCCACCGCGCCGAGGCCGGCGGCGGCGACCCGCGGTTTCTTCCGCTCGTGCGCGGGGGTCACACCGCCGTCGTGGCCACCCTGGGCACGGGCTCCCCGCACGTCGCGCTGCGCGCCGACATCGACGCCCTGCCGATCGCCGAGACCGACGACCCCGCGCACCCGCCGGTGGCGGGCGGGTTCGCGTCCCGTCACCCGGGCGTCATGCACGCCTGCGGGCACGACGGCCACGTCGGCATCGCGATCGAGCTGGCTGAGCGGCTCACCGCCGACCCGCCGCCGGGCCGCGTCACGCTGGTGTTCCAGCCGGCCGAGGAGGGCGGACGCGGCGGTGCCGCCGTGGCGGCGTCCGGGCTGCTCGACGACGTCGAGCTGCTCGTCGCGCTGCACCTGGGGCTCGACCTGCCCACCGGCGTCGTCCAGCCGTCGAACGACGCGCTGCTGGCCAACTCCAAGCTCCGAGCGACCTTCCGCGGCCGCGCAGCCCACGCCTCCCTGGATCCGCAGGACGGCCGCAACGCCCTCCTCGGCGCAGCGTCCGCGACCCTCGCCCTGCAGGGCATGACGCGGGTGGCCGGGCACGCCACCCGGGTGTCGGTAGGCCGGATCAGCGGCGGCACCTCGAGCAACATCGTCCCCGACACCGCCGAGATGCTGCTGGAGGTGCGGGCCGACGACGGCGACGTCAACGCCGACCTCGAGGCCCGGGCGCGCGCCATGCTCGCGGGCGCCGCGCAGATGCACGGCCTGGAGGTCGACGTCGAGCTGATCGGCGCGGTCACCACCGCCACCGCCGATCCCGCCGCCGTGGCCGCGGTCGCCGAAGCCGCCCGCGCCGTCGCACTCGACGTCGTCGACGCGGCCGCCGGCTCGTCCGTGGCCAGCGACGACGGCACCGCCCTCATGCGCCGGGTGCAGGCCCACGGCGGCCTGGCCACCTACATCGGCCTCGGCTCGACGCTCCCCTCGGGGCACCACACCCGCGCCTTCGACCTCGACGAGGCGGCCCTGCCGCTCGGCGTCGACCTGCTCGAGCGGCTGGTGCGGACGTTCACCGCCTGACGGCAGCGACGAGCCGGCGGGCGGTTCAGATGTCGTCGAGGACGCCGGGCAGGCCGACGAGGTCGAACAGCTCGGTCAGGCCCTCCTCGACGAAGGTGTAGGGCGAATCGTCGTCATCGGTGACGAAGAAGCCTCGCAGCCGCTCGGCTTCGGGGGCGGAGCCGGTGTGCTCGAGCAGGAACGCCCGGAACACCTCGACGCCCGCGCGGACGTCCTGCTCGTCGGCGCTGGAGGCCTCGTCGTCCTCGAAGTATCTGGAGGGGGTGTAGCCGAGGAACAGCTCCGCCGTGCCGGCCGCGCCGGTGCACCACACGCCGGCGAGGTCGCTGTCGTAGACGTGGACCCGCAGCGGCAGCTGCCGCGGGTCGTCGTCCTCCAGCGTGTGCCAGCCGGTGCCGTCATGCCCGCGATCGACCGAGAGACCCATGGACCCTGCTCCTTCGACGATCAGGTGGATGAGGGGTGACAGCGTCACCCAGCGCCAGGGGCCGGCTGCGCCTCTTGGGCAGCCAGCCACGTCGCGTGCTCAGGATGCCGCGGATGCGACGCGGCGTCGCGCATCATCACCAACGCGTCCGGCCGCGTCGTGCAGATGTCCGGCTCGCCCCCGAGCAGCGCCGGTGCCAGCACGTCGAACAGACGCGCAGCCTGCACCCGGGAGTACTCCGAGTGCCGCTCACACGCCTGCACCCACAACCCGCCCTCGAACGGGCCGTCCTCGATCGACCAGAACGCCCCCGACTCCTCCAGCACCGCTCGGCCGCCGACCCGCTCGACCACGGCAGCGTTCACGTAGCTGGCCCATGAGTACCCGCGCAGGAGCGCAGGCTCCCACGACATGGTGTATGGCAACACCGCCTCGACCGAGGTCCTGCCGTCCTGCGAGTCGCAGTCGACGGAGGCATACATCGGCTCGATCGGCAGCGACGCCGTCACCCCCTTGAGGCGGCCCAGCGCCTCGGACGCGATCTGATCCATCTCCTCATCAGACCGATCGAGCGTCACCGGAGCCGACGCGAACAGCGTCGCGCAGTCATCGAAGATCAACAACGAACCCGAGCGTCGCATCTCCAAGTGCGCCAGAAGCCTCTCCTCCCCGCCACCGGAGAAGACGCTCGCGTCCGACCAGGTCTGCCCGCCCCGGACTCGATCCACGAAGACCGACCACGTCTCCTCGGTCAGGTCCGCAGACCACGCGTCCTTCCTCGTCTCGCCGATCGCCATCGGGCAGACCAGCCGACCGAAGGAGTGCTCCGAGCCCCGCCGCGGCACCGCGTGGACCTTCGCGTACGGGTCCGGTACCGCGTGCTCCAACGCCTCGCTCCACATGTTCCCGGCCAGCAACGGCATGAGCTCGACAGCAAACCGCGCGGCGACCTCGCCATGCACCACACGGTCGGGCAGCACGTCGAACCACGCACCGACACCCACCACCCGCGGTCGGATGTTCCACGTCGACTCCGACTTCATCCGGACCCGGCCTCAGTGCGCCATGTCGACGAACCGCGAGTAGTGACCCTGGAAGGCCACGGTGATGTCGCGGGTCGGGCCGTTGCGGTGCTTGGCGACGATGAGGTCGGCCTCGCCGGGGCGGGTCGACTCCTTCTCGTAGACGTCGTCGCGGTGCAGCAGGATCACCATGTCGGCGTCCTGCTCGATGCTGTTGTGCAGGCAGATGCCGTTCGCGACGAAGTTGTGCACCCCCATCACGGTCGCGTCGTAGACCGGCTCGACCCCCGCGGGCTCGATGGAGGCGATCGAGTCCCAGTAGACGTCGTTGGTGGCGAGCACCTCGAGCTCGGCGTCGCCGAGCACCTCGGCCACCCGCGCCATGCGCTGGCGGCTCGGGGCGCGCTTCCACATCGTCGAGCCCGAGAACGAGGTACCCATCGCCGCGGCGAAGGCGCGGTGGCTCATGCCCTGGTCGGCCAGCACCTCACGCACCCGGCCCCAGACCTGCTCGGGCACGGTGTCGAGGTTGGTGTTGGGCCGCACCTCACGCAGCATGGCGGCGAGCCGATCGGCCTTCTCGCCGCGCGCGCCGTGCACGCCGATGTCGTCGAGGAAGCGCAGCTGGTTCTCCGCGCCGACGACGTGCACGTGCCAGCTGTCGCGGTAGCCGCTCTTGCGGACGCGCTTGAGCCGGGTGAAGACGTTGTAGCGAGCCAGCAGCCGCGCGACGTCGTCGGCCAGCCGCCGGCTCGTCGACGCGTAGTAGACGCGGCCCAGGTGGTGCTTCTCGTCGAGGTGGACGCAGCCGTCGGTGGCCCACAGGTGCCGCACGAACAGGCCCACCTGCTCCTTCGGGAGCGCGAAGACCCAGTCGGGCACGAACTTCTCGTGGCTGCGCAGACCGAAGAGGCCGTCCTCGTCGAGCCAGGCCGCGATCGGGTTGCGGCGCCCGCGCGCCAGCCGGAACGGCGCGGGCAGCCGGAGCGTGGTGACCCGGGCGGCCTCGTACTCGTCGCGGATCGCGGTGATGCCGAAGCGACGCGCCGCCGCCTCCGCGACCGCGGTGAGGTTGGCCTCGTCGACGCTGGCGTAGCGGATCGGCTGGCGGCGCACGAACGACCCGTCGCCGAGGAGGTGCGCGAGCAGGACGATCTCGTCGGCATCGCGCGGGGTGATCTGCAGCGGCGGCGGCACGTGCCGCATGACGCCGACCCGCGAGCCCGTCGTCAGCTCGGCGAGCGGCATCCAGCCCTCGTAGGTGAGGAAGGGGTGATTGGCGGTCGCGCGCACCCGGCGACCGGACGCCAGGGTCACGTCGAAGACCTCACGCGTGCCGCTCGGGAACGCGTGCGTCAGCGTGCGGGGCACGAGCTTGAGCCGCTCGTCCAGAGCCCACACGGGGACGTCGGCGGCACCCGTCTCGAGCAGCTCGCCGAGCGTGATCTCGGCGTTGGTGTCGGCTCGGACGAGTCGGGTGTCGGCGGTCAGACAGCCGGACTCGCGCAGGTCGCTCATCATCGGACGCTTGTCGCCGCGCTGCTCGGGACCGCGGTTGAGCTGGGACAACGCGATGATCGGGATCTCGAGCTCCTTCGCCAGCAGCTTGATCTGCCGGGAGAACTCCGAGACCTCGAGCTGGCGCGACTCGACCTTCTTGCCCGAGCTCATCAGCTGCAGGTAGTCGATGACCATCAGCTTCAGGTCGTGCTTCTGCTTGAGCCGACGCGCCTTGGCGCGGATCTCCATCATCGTCATGTTCGGGCTGTCGTCAATGAACATCGGCGAGCCCGACACCTCGGCCATCTTGCGGGCGACCTTGTTCCAGTCGTCGTCGCTCATCTGGCCGTTGCGGATGTGGTTCAGCGGCACCTTCGCCTCGGCCGAGAGCAGGCGCATCGTGATCTCCGAGCGCGTCATCTCCAGGGAGAAGAACGCGCTGGTGAGGTTGTTGGCGATCGAGGCCGCGCGGCAAAAGTCTAGTGCCAAGGTCGACTTCCCCATGGCGGGGCGTGCCGCGACGATGATCATCTGACCCGAGTGCAGGCCGTTGGTGAGGTCGTCGAGGTCGTTGAAGCCCGTGGGCACGCCGTACAGGCCGGCCTCGCGGTTGCCGATCGCCTCGATCTCGTCGAGGACGGAGTCCATGATCGCGCTCAGCGGGACGTAGTCCTCCGTCGAGCGCTTGTCGGCGAGCTTGAACACCTCGGCCTGCGCGGAGTCGACGATGTCGTCGACCTCGCCCTCGCCGGCGTAGCCCATCTGGACGATGCGCGTGCCGGCGTCGACCAGCCGACGCAGCACCGCCTTCTCGCGCACGATCTCGGCGTAGTAGCCGGCGTTCGCCGCGATCGGCACGTTGGCCGAGAGCGTGTGCAGGTACGGCGCGCCGCCGATGCGCTGGAGCTCGCCGCGGCGCTGCAGCTCGGCGGCGACGGTGATCATGTCGACCGGCTCGCCGCGGCCGTAGAGCTCGACGATCGCGTCGTGGATGGCCTCGTGCGCGGGCCGGTAGTAGTCGGGCCCGCGCAGCACCTCGACGGCCTCGGCGATGGCGTCCTTGCTGATCATCATCGCGCCGAGCACCGACTGCTCGGCGGCCATGTCCTGCGGGGGCGTGCGCTCGCCGGGCCGCGGCGGCGGGGCCTCGCCGGGCGCGTAGGCCGCGGGGCCGTCGCCCCACTCGTCGAACGACGAACCGGCCGCCTGCTCCGCGATGCTCACGTTGACCCTCCGAGGTGCTGACGACGACCGACCCGACGGCCGTCCCGAGGGACGCTAGGGGTCGCCACCGACAGAACCGGGAGGCGACGCGACGAGCACGTCCACCGCCCGCAGGGACGACCGCCCGAGCCGGCGGAACGAGCACCGTAGGCAGCGCGCGGGGGCCGGGGGAAGCGGCGTGTCCACAGGCCCCTGTGGAAAACCGGGGTCACCCCGTGGACGACACGCGCCACGGTGTGCACAGCCTGGGGAGGAGCATGTGGACGACACGCCCGAGCAACCTCCCACACGGACTCTGACCTGCGACGACGTCGTACCAGGGCTGTGCACCCGAAACAGTGGACGGATTTCTCGCGACACGCCCGGGACCCGCCGGACGGTTTGTCGACAAAGGTCCCGGTCGGTGAATCCTCCACAACATACGGTCGGTTATCCACCGGCTCCGACATGGCCCGATCGGGTCATTCCCGATGGCCGTCGTCAGCCATCCGGCCCGCGGACCCCCGTCCCGCCGTGGCCTAGGGTTCCCCCGTGCCAGGTCCGGACGACGTCGCCGAGCCGGCCGCGTCCGAGCAGGCCCGGCAGTCCGGCACGCCCCCGCAGCACCCGCAGCCCGCAGGTCGCGACCTCGACCGCGCCATCGCCCGCCTGGCGCTCCCGGCGCTCGCCACGCTCGTCGCCGAGCCCCTGCTGCTCCTGGGCGACTCCGTGATCGTCGGCCACCTCGGCACCCGCGAGCTGGCGGCTCTCGGCCTCGCCGGCGCCGTCGTCCAGACCATCGTCGGGCTCTGCGTGTTCCTCGCCTACGGCACCACCGCGCAGGTCGCCCGTCTCCTCGGCGCGGGGCGCGGCCGGGACGCGCTGGCGCAGGGCGTCGACGGGCTGTGGCTCGCCGTCGCGATCGGCGTGCTGGTGACGCCGGCAACCGCCCTGCTCGCCGAGCCGCTCGTCCGCGCCCTCGGGGCCGGCGACGCGCTCGCCGCACCCGCCGCGCAGTACCTGCGCATCGCCGCGCTCGGCGTGACGCCGCTGCTCGTGCTGCTCGCCGCCAGCGGCGTGCTGCGCGGCCGGCAGGACACCCGCACGCCGCTGCTCGTCACGACCGCGATGGCCCTGGCCAACCTCGGGCTCAACGCGGTGCTCGTGCTCCCCCTGGGGCTCGGCCTGGCGGGCTCCGCGATCGGCACCGTGATCGCCCAGACCGCCGGCGCCCTGGCCCTCGCCGCGGCAGTGCTGCGACAGGCCCGATCGTCGGGCTCGCGGCTGCGGCCGGACGCCGCGGGCGTGCTCGCCGCGGCGCGGGCCGGGGTGCCGCTGGTCGTCCGCACCCTGACCCTGCGTGCCGCGCTGCTGGCCACCACCGCCGCGGTCGCCGCCGGCGCGACCGGCGCCACAGGTGCGACCGACGCCCGCGCCGTCGACCTCGCCGCCCACCAGCTCGCCCTGACCCTCTGGACCTTCACCGCCTTCGTGCTCGACGCCCTCGCCATCGCCGCCCAGGCGCTGGTCGGTCAGGCGCTCGGCGCCGGCGACCCCGACCGCGTGCGTCGCACCGTCCGGCGCCTGGTCGGCTGGTCGCTCGCGGTCGGCGTCGGCACCGGCCTCCTGCTGCTGGCGACGCCGCTGGCCGGCGGCGTCCTGACGCCCGACGCCGCCGTCCGCGCGCGCCTGGGGGACGTCCTGCTGGTCGCCGCCCTCGCGCAGCCGCTGGCCGCCTACGTCTTCCTGCTGGACGGCGTGCTGATCGGCGCCGGCGACGGCCGCTACCTCGCTCGCGCCGGGCTCGTCGTGCTCGCCGTCTACCTGCCGGCGGTGGCGGCCGCGACGAGCGGCGGACTGGTGGCGGTGTGGATCGCCTTCGCCGCGGTGCTGATGGGCGCACGGGCCGTCGTGCTGGGCCTGCGCACGCGCTCGGGCCGGTGGATGGTGCTCGGCGCCGACGGGACGTCCGCCCGCACCTAGACTCCGGGGGTGCGCCCCCTGCTGATCCTCGCCGTCGGGGTGCTGCTGGTCTGGCTGCGGCTGACGGTCGGCGGCGTCGACCTCGCGGCCGATCCGCTCGGCTGGCTGCTCGTGCTGGTCGGCCTGCAGCGTCTCCCGGGACGCGGGCGCGATCTCGCCCGCGGCTTCGCGCTGGTCGCGCTCCTCGTCTCCCTGCCCCTCGCCGTGCCCGAGGTCGCGCAGCGCCTGGCCGACGCCGACCCCTCCCTCGGCTGGGCGGTGAGCCTGCCCGGCCTGGGCGCCTTCGGCTGCCTGGCCCACCACCTCGGCATCCTCGCCCTCGGCGGGGCGGACGCCGCCGCCTTCGGCTGGTTCGCCGCCGTCCGCACCGGCGCGATCGTCCTGGCGATCCTGCCGGTGCTGGCGTTCACCACCGGCTCCGAGCTCGTGCTGGTCGCCACCGCCCTCGCCCAGGTGGGCGTGCTGCTGACCCTCGTCACGCTCCTGCTCGTGCTCGCGGAGCGGCCCTGGGCGTCCGGCCTGGATCAATCGGGCCCACGGCCCGGCACCGCTTCGTAGGCTTCTCCCGCACCGACGCCCGGCCCCGCGCCGGCTCCTCCCCTGAAGGATCGACATGCCCCTCTCCCGCCACCGTCGCCTCGCGCGCACCGCCTCCCTCGGCGTGGCCGGCCTGCTGCTGGCCGGTCTGCCGATGCTCGCCCCGCCGAGTGCCCAGGCCGCCGCCTCCTGCCTCTCCGAGGCGCCCAGCGGCGGCTTCGGCGGCCTCGGCCAGACCCGCTGCGACGACGACACCGCCCCCACCACCGACCTCGGCACCAGCAGCCCCGCGATCCTCGACGGCACCCTGAACGCCACCGGCGTCCAGATGCGCTTCACCGGCGCCTACACCGACGCCGACACCGGCACGCTCGGCTTCGAGTGCCAGCTCTACACCGGCTCCACCGCCCCCGACGCCTGGCAGGCGTGCACCAGCCCGCAGACCTACCCCGGTCTGACGCAGGGCGCCCGCTACACCTTCCGGGTGCGCGCCGTCGACCTCTCCGACCGCGCGATCGACGCGACCAGCGCCCCGGGCCTGCTCGGCACCGGCGCGGCCACCGACGTCCCCGACGTCGACGCCACGCCCGCGGCCACCACCTTCCGGGTCGCCGCCGCCGCGGCCTCCACCTGCACCAGCGAGGCGGCCGGCCCGTTCCAGACCCGGTGCGACGACGTCACGCCGCCGCAGACCGCGATCACCGCGACGTCCCCGAAGGTCAACCGCGGCTACGTGAAGGCCACCAGCGTCGACGTCTCGTTCGCCGGCTCCTACACCGACGGCGACACCGACCCGCTCGCCTACGAGTGCCAGGTGTACAGCGGCTCCACCCCGCCGGCGACGTGGCAGGCGTGCACCAGCCCGCAGCGGGTCGGCAACCTGAAGGAGGGCACCCGCTACGTCTTCCGCGCGCGGGCGATCGACGCCGCCGACAACGCGATCGACGCCACCTCGGCGCCGCCGTTCGGCGCCGGCGCGTCGGCCGACAAGGCGGACGTCGACCAGACCCCCGCCACCCAGGTCATCATCCCCGACCTCACCGCCCCGACCACGCGGATCAGCGGCCTGCCGGTCGACTTCTCCACGCCGAAGGAGCCGGTCGTCACCACCGACAGCCCGATCCTGACCCTGGACAGCAACGAGCGCGCCGTCACCTATCGGTGCACCATCGACGGCAAGGCCTACCCCTGCCGTGACGGTCGCACCCGGTTCCGCGACATCCCCCCGGGCCCGGCGGTCCTGAGGGTGACCGCGGTCGACTTCGCCGGCAACGCCGACGCCACGCCCGCGAGCGTCCGCTTCTTCGTGCCCCGCGACCTCACCGCGGCCCGCGGCTCGGGCTGGAGCACCGTCAAGGCCGTCGGCTACGTCGACGGCGACTACCTCTCCACCAAGCGGGCCGGCGCGACGCTCAAGGCGACCGCCCGCAACAACCGCGAGCTGCGGATCATCGCCCCGATCGGCCCTGGCTACGGGTCGCTGAGCGTCACCGTCGCCGGCGAGCAGTACCTGCTGAACCTCAACTTCTCCCAGGCCAACCGGCACGCCGTGTTCGTCCTGCGCGACTCCCGGGCCAAGCCGGTCAGCGGCACCGTCGTGATCCGCACGGTCGACTCCAAGCGCGTGCTCGTGGACGGCATCGTCCTGCGCTGAGGCGCCCCGTCGACACCGCGAGCGGACCCGAACGACACAGCGGCCCGGCCCCCGCGAGGGGGACCGGGCCGCTGTGCGTTCCCCCGGTCGGGGGAGCGGATGCTGCGTGCGTCAGCCCTTGACGACGTTGAGCGCCACCGTGGCGGTGACCTCGTCGTGCAGGCGGACGGTGACCTCGTGGGCACCGAGCGCCTTGATCGGGTTCTTCACCGCGATGGTGCGCTTGTCGACGGTCTCGCCGGACGCCTCGGAGAGCGCCGAGGCGATCTCGGCGACGGTGACGGCGCCGAAGAGGCGACCGCCCTCGCCGGCCCGGACCTTGACGTTGACCTGCGCGGCCTCGAGCTTGGTCTTGACCTCGCCGGCGTGGCCGAGGTCGCGGACGGCGCGGGCCGCACGGGCGGCCTTGATCGACTCGACGGTCTTCTCGCCGCCGCGGGTCCAGCGGATGCCGAGACCACGGGGGACGAGGTAGTTGCGGCCGTAGCCGTCCTTCACCTCGACGACGTCGCCGGGGCCACCGAGGCCGGTGACCTCCTGGGTCAGGATGAGCTTCATCTCCTCGACTCCTCTCAGCGACCGGTGGACGTGTAGGGCAGCAGGGCGACCTCGCGCGCGTTCTTCACGGCGGTGGCGACGTCGCGCTGGTGCTGGACGCAGTTGCCGGTGACCCGACGAGCGCGGATCTTGCCGCGGTCGGAGATGAACTTGCGGAGGAGACCGGTGTCCTTGTAGTCGACGCCGGTCGCCTTCTCCTTGCAGAACTGGCAAACCTTCTTCTTCGGCTTGCGCATCACTGCCTTGGCCATTGTGGTGCTTCCTTTCTAGAAGCCCGTCCCGGACTGGCTACCGGGTCGGAATGGTGAGGGTGTGCACGGATGGATCAGCCCGTCGCGGACGACGGGGGCCCGGGATGGGGCGGGAGGATCAGAACGGCGGCTCGTCGGCGGCGCCCGGCGCCGCCCACGGGTCGTTGCCCGCGGCGGGACGCTGGCCTCCGCCGTAGCCGCCACCACCGCCGCCGCCCTGGGGGGCGGGGGTGGCCCACGGGTCGTCGCCCCCGGCCGGAGCGGCCGAGCCGCCGCCGGAGTACCCGCCCCCGCCGCCGGAGCGGCTGGCGCGAGTGACCTTGGCGGTGGCGTACTTGAGCGACGGACCGACCTCCTCGACCTCGATCTCGAAGACGGTGCGCTTCTCGCCCTCACGGGTCTCGTACTGACGCGACTTCAGGCGACCCTGCACGACGACGCGCATGCCGCGCTGCAGGGACTCGGCGACGTTCTCCGCGGCCTGACGCCAGACCGAGCAGGACAGGTACATGGACTCCCCGTCCTTCCACTCGTTGGACTGACGGTCGAAGGTGCGCGGCGTCGACGCGATCCGGAAGTTCGCCACGGCCGCCCCCGAGGGGGTGAAGCGCAGCTCCGGGTCGTCGACGAGGTTGCCGACCACCGTGATGACGGTCTCGCCTGCCATGAGGTCTCCCTAGGGTCCGAACGCCGACCCGGGAGGGCCGGGGCGTCCTGAGGTGTCCGGGTGCTGATCCTGTTGCGGGTGCGTCCGGCGCGGGCGGATGCCCGACGGCGGCCATCGTGGCCGAGGCCGCCGACAACCGGACAGGGGTCGTCCACAGACGACGCCGCGAGGGCGGGGCCGCGGCCCCGGACCTCAGTGGGCGTCGGGGCGGATGACCTTGGTGCGGAGGATCGACTCGTTCAGCGTGAGCTGACGGTCGAGCTCCTTGACGGTGGCCGGCTCCGACGTCAGGCTGACGACGGCGTAGATGCCCTCGGCGTTCTTCTTGATCTCGTACGCCAGGCGCCGACGGCCCCAGACGTCGACGGACTCGACCGAGCCGCCGTCCTTGGTCACGACGCTGAGGTACTTCTCGAGCGAGGGCGCGATGGTGCGCTCTTCGAGACTCGGGTCGAGGATGACCATCACTTCATACTTGCGCACAGCGGTCTCCACCTCCTCTGGACTAGAGCGGCCACGGTCTCTCCGTGGCAGGAGGGCTGGTGCGTCTCCCGACGGCCGAGAGGGCCGTGGGAACGTCCCCCGGGACGAGCACCCGTCGGTGGGGTCGCGCGAGGGACGTCGCAGGCTATCAGCCGGCGTGCCGACCTCACCAACCGTCGCGGACCCGGGCGCGACGGCCGGCTGTGGACGCGCCCGAGCCCGCGCACGGACCGCGGGCAGGAGGACCCCGTGCGCCTCCCGACCCGTGCCGCCCCCGGCCCGGGCGACTGCGTGCTCGGACCCGTCCTCGGTCACGGGGCGACGGCCACCGTGCACGTCGCACGGGTCCGCGGACGCCGGGCGCCGGTGGCCGCGAAGGTCCTCCGCGACCCCGGCCCCGACGCGCTCCGGGCCGCGCACCGCGAGCACGCGGCGCGGCACGTCGTCCACCCCGCGCTGCTGCACCCGGACGCCTGGCTGGCCGACGGCGCCGTCGTCGTCCTGGTCGCGCCGCTGGCCCGCGGCGGCTCGCTGGCCACCCTCCTCGCGACCACCGCGCCGCCGCCGGGCACAGCGGCCTGCGTCGTCGCCCGGCTCCTCGACGGCCTCGCGGCCCTGCACGCCGCGGGCCTCGTGCACCGCGACGTGACGCCCGGCAACCTGCTGCTCGACCCCTCGGCGGGCACGCCGCCCCGCGTGCGGCTCGGCGACCACGGCCTGACCGTGCCGGTCGGCCACCGCGAGCCTCCCGCCGCCCGGCTGCGGTCCGAGGTCGTCGGGACGGCCGGTGCCGTCGCCCCGGAGGCGGGCGAGGGCCACCCGGCCCACCCCGCGCAGGACGTCTGGGCGGCCGGTCGCCTGCTCACGCGCCTGCTCGACGCCGCCGCTCCGCCGCAGCCGGACGCGCCGGACGCCCTCGGCCGGCACGCCCTGCACAGCCTGGCCGCCCGGCTCGCCGCCCCCGATCCGGCCGACCGCCCTACCGCGGCCGAGGCGGCCCGGCTGCTGCGCGCGGCCCCGACGGCGCCCGACCCGCACCCCGCCGTCCCGGACCGGGTGTCGGCGCTGCTCCGTAGGGTGAGGCCATGAGCAGCGACGCCCTCGTCCTCGGCGCCCACGTCGACCAGGCCGACCCGATCGCCGAGGCGCAGGCGCGGCAGGCGCCGATCGTCCAGATGTTCCTGGGCGACCCCCAGTCGTACAAGGGCCCGGTCGTCGCCTACCCCGGCGGAGCGGCGGCGCTGCGCGCGGCGGCCGAGGAGGCCGGCGTCGGGCTCTACGTCCACGCGCCGTACGTCGTCAACGTCGCCACCACGAACAACCGCATCCGCATCCCGAGCCGCAAGCTCCTCCAGCAGCACCTGGACGCCGCCGCCGAGATCGGCGCGCGCGGCCTGATCGTCCACGGCGGTCACGTCAACAAGGACGACGACCCCGAGAAGGGGTTCGACAACTGGCGCAAGGCCGTCGAGGCCACCGACCTGAAGATCCCGCTCCTGATCGAGAACACCGCAGGCGGCGACAACGCGATGGCCCGGCGGCTCGACCGGCTGGCGCGGGTGTGGGACGCCGTCTCGCGCGCCGAGGGCTTCGAGCAGGTCGGCTTCTGCCTCGACACCTGCCACGCCCACGCCGGCGGCAACCCGCTCGACACCGTGGTCGACGACGTCCTGGCCATCACCGGCCGCATCGACCTCGTGCACTGCAACGACAGCCGCGACGCCTTCGACTCCGGCGCCGACCGGCACGCCTCGTTCGGCGCCGGCGAGATCGGCGACGTGCTGGCCGACGTCGTCCGCGCGGCGAAGGCGCCCGTCGTCTGCGAGACCCCCGGCGGCGCGGACGAGCACGTCGCCGACTTCGCCTGGCTGCGCGAGCGCGTCTGAGCCCGGCCCGGGCGGGGCATCGGCCCGGGGTAGCCTCTGGCGCGTGCTGAGCGTCCGCGAGATCTCCCCCGAGGACCACCTCGCCCACCTCGCCACCCGCCGGTCGGTGAGCTTCCTGCAGACGCCGGCGTGGGCGGCGGTGAAGCCGGAGTGGCAGCACGCGTCGCTCGGCTGGTTCGAGGGCGAGCGGCTCGTCGGCAGCGGCCTGGTGCTCTTCCGGAGCCTGCCGCGGATCGGCCGCTCGCTGGCCTACCTGCCCGAGGGCCCGGCGATCGACTGGTCGGTCGACGACCTGGACGCCTGGCTCGCCCCGCTCGCCGCCCACCTGAAGGGCCGCGGCGCGTTCGCGATCCGCATGGGCCCGCCCGCGGTGGTCCGCACCTGGAGCGCGGCGCAGATCAAGGACGGCATCGCCGACCCCTCCGTCCGCCGGCTCGGCGACCTCGCGCCCGCCGAGCGCGACCACGTGGGCGCGCGGGTCGTCTCCCAGCTGCGCGAGCTCGGCTGGCAGCCCCAGCTCGCCGAGGGCGGCTTCAGCGCCGGCCAGCCGCAGTTCGTCTTCCAGATCCCCCTGCGCCACCCCGACGGCGCGCCGCGCACCGAGGCCGAGGTGCTGGCCGGCATGAACCAGCTGTGGCGGCGCAACATCAAGAAGGCCGACAAGGCCGGCGTCGAGGTCCGCAGCGCGGCGCCTGGCGCGCCCGGCTTCGACGACGACCTCGCCGCCTTCCACGCCCTCTACGTGCACACCGCGGAGCGCGACCACTTCACCCCGCGTCCGCTCCCCTACTTCCGCACGATGGCGGCCGCGCTCGGCGCCGAGCACCCCGACCGGCTCCGGCTGCACCTGGCCCACCACGAGGGCGACCTGGTCGCGGCCACGATCGCGATCCGCGTCGGCGGCCACGCCTGGTACTCCTACGGCGCCTCCTCCACCGAGAAGCGCGACGTCCGCGGCTCCAACGCCGTCCAGTGGCGGATGATCCGCGACGCCCTGGAGGCCGGCTGCGACGTCTACGACCTGCGCGGCATCACCGACACCCTCGACGCCGACGACGCCCACGTCGGGCTCATCCAGTTCAAGGTCGGCACCGGCGGCGAGGCCGTCGAGCACGTCGGCGAGTGGGACCTCCCGCTCAACCGGGTGCTGTACCGCGCCTTCCAGCTCTACCTGCGGAGGCGCGGATGAGCCTGACGCTGCACGTCGCCGGCGATCGCTGGCGGGCCCACCTGCGCTCGGTGGCCGAGCGGCATCCCGGGCTGGTGCCGGTGTGCAAGGGCAACGGCTACGGCCTCGGCCTGGCCCGCCTGGCGCGCAAGGCCCAGTGGCTCGGCGTCGACGCCGTCGCGGTGGGCACCTACGCCGAGGTCGGCGAGATCGCGACCCGCTTCGACGGCTCGATGGTCGTCCTGACCCCGTGGCGCCCCTTCGGCCCCGCTCTCGACGTCACCGACGACGACGCCCTGGCCGACCGGATCGTCCACACCGTCAGCCGGGTCGAGGACCTCGACGCGCTGCTCGCCCGCCGTCCCGACGCCCGCTTCGTGCTCGAGCGGCTCACCAGCATGCAGCGCCACGGCCTGGCCGCGCGCGAGCTGTGGGCCGCCGCCCGGGCGCTGCACGAGCACCCGCGCGCCCGGCTCGAGGGGGTCGCGATGCACCTGCCGCTCGCGCAGGGCTCGCACCTGAGCCAGATGCAGCGGCTGATGACCGACGTCGTCGGCGCCGAGCTGCCCGAAGGCCCCGGCGCGCGCACCGTCTGGGTCAGTCACCTCACCGACGCCGAGCTGGAGACGCTGCGCGGCGAGTACCCCGACTTCGTCCTGCGCCCGCGCATCGGCACCGCCCTGTGGCTCGGCGACCGGGAGGCACTGACCGTCACCGCCACCGTGCTCGACGTGCACGCGGTCGAGCGCGGCGACGCCTTCGGCTACCGCGGCCGCACCGCGCCGAAGGCCGGCCACCTGCTGGTGGTCTCCGGCGGCACCGCGCACGGCATCGGCCTCGAGGCCCCCACCGGCGAGCTCGACCTGCGGGGCCGGGCCGGCACGCTGGCGCGCGGCGGCCTGGACGCGCTCGGCTTCGTCCGCTCGCCGTTCTCGATCGACGGCAAGCAGCGCCTCTTCGCCGAGCCGCCGCACATGCAGGCGTCCATGCTGTTCGTGCCCGCGGGGGCGCGGGTGCCCGCCGTCGGCGAGCGGATCGACGTGCGCGTGCGGTTCACGACCACCCGCGTCGACGCCGTCGAGATCGACTAGCCGCTCGCCGCGACCGGCGCCGGCCGCCGCAGCCGGGGTGGCGGCGTGACGACGTCGGGCGTGCCGCGGCGGATGTCGCGCACGACCATCGCGATCAGGTAGAGCTCGCCGGCCATGCGCACCCAGATCGCCAGCCAGTAGAAGCCCGGGTCGCCGCCCGCGGCCGGGGCGAGGTCGCCGTCGAGGAACCACCAGACGCTGCAGAAGTAGACGATCTCGGTGGCCTGCCAGATCAGCTGGTCGCGCCAGCGCGGGCGTGCCAGCACCGCCAGCGGCAGCAGCCACAGCACGTACTGCGGCGAGTAGACCTTGTTGACCAGCAGGAACCCGGCGACGATCAGGAAGCCCAGCTGGGCCAGCGACGGCGTGCGTCGCGCGCGCCAGCCGACGAACGCCACGAGCAGGCACCACACCGCGAAGAAGAGCTCGGAGCCGAGGTTGACGGCGTCGGCGCTGATGCCCCTGCCCGCGACCTGCTGCATCACCAGCCAGATCGAGCCGAGGTCGGGGCCGCGCTCCTGGTTGAAGGTCCAGAAGACCTTCCACTCCGTCGGACCGGTGAGCAGCGCGGGCAGGTTCAGCGCCACCCAGCCGGCGGCGGTGGCGGCGGACGCCGCGCCGAGGTCGCCCCAGCGCCGCTGTCGCACGCAGATCACCAGGATCCCGCCGAGCAGGAACAGCGGGTAGAGCTTGGTGGCCGTGCCGAGGCCGATGAGCAGCCCGGTGGCCAGGGGCCGGTCGCGGGCCCACGTCCAGAGCGCGGCGGCCACCAGCGCGACGGCCAGGAGGTCCCAGTTGATCAGCGCCGTCAGCGCCAGCACCGGCGAGACCGCGAACCACGTGGCGTCCCACGGACGCCGTCGGTCGACGCCGGCCAGCAGCCAGGTCGTCAGCAGCACCAGCAGCGCGAAGCCCACGGCGTTGACGACGATGAACAGCGTGCTCTCCCGCTCGACGGCGTGATCGCCGAACAGCTGGTCGGACGGGATCTGCGCGCGCGCCGCGGCGTCGTACTCCCCGCCGATCGCCTGGGCGATCACGGCCGTGCCGTAGGCCCAGTACGAGATGCCGACCGGGTACTCCATCACCTGGGGGTACCGCTCGCGGGTCGTGGCGTCGTCGGAGTACGGCCAGGCGCGCTCCGCGAACCCGCGCCCGCTGTAGAGGTAGGGCAGGTCGGAGTAGCACATGTGCGTGTAGCGGGTCTCGCCGTTGAGCCACGACTGCTGCGCGCAGGAGTTCTTCTGCAGCATGCCCATCGCGAAGGTCAGCGTCACGAGCACGAGCAGGACGCGCACCGGCGTCCACCAGCGGTGCCGGCGGGCCCGGGTGCCGAGCGGCCCTCCGACGACCTCGCTCCACTCCCGGGCGAGCGGGTCCTCGCGCGTGGGGCCGTCGAGCGGTGCGCCGCCCCGGCTCAGATCCACCACCACGGCTCCACCGACCAGTAGGCCGCCGTCGCCGGGTTGACCTCGCGCATCGCCACCGTCCGGGCCGCCGGGGAGGCGGTCGGCGTGGGCGTGGGGGTCGGCGTGGGCGTGGGCGTGGGGCTCGGCGTGGTGGGGCAGGTGAGCAGACCGCACTGGCCGGTCGGCGACGGCTTGGGCGTCGGCGTCGGCTTCGGGGTCGGCTTGGCCGACGGCCGGACGCTGGGGGACGGCGTCGGGGACGGCGTCGGGGTCGGCGTCGCGCTCGGCTGGGACGGCTGCGGCTGGCTGGGCCGGGGACCGGTGGTGGCCGAGCCGCCGGGACGGTTGCCGTCGACGTAGGCCGGCTGCGGGAACTGCTCGACCGGCTGGCCCTCGAGGTCGATGCCCATGATCGCCCGCCAGGTGCGGGTCGGGAAGTCGGCGCCGAAGTACGACGGCAGGAACTTGGTGCCGTCCTTGTTGAAGTCGATGGGGTCGTAGCCGTCGCCGCGGGCGTACATCACGGCGGTGGCCAGCTGCGGGGTGTAGCCCACGAACCACGAGGAGATGACGTTGCCGTCGTCGTTGGTGGCGGTGCCGGTCTTGCCGGCAGCGGGACGTCCGAGCGCCTGCGCCTGCCGGCCGGTGCCGCCCTTGACGGTCTGCTGGAGCGTGTAGGAGACGTCGGCGGCGATGTCGGCGCTGATCGCCCGCTGGGGCTCGGCCTTGAACGTGTAGTCGTCGCCGTCGGGGCTGGTGACCTTGTCGATGACGTGCACCTGCGCGCGCTCGCCGCCGTTGGCGATGGTGGCGAAGGCGTTGGCCATGTTGATCGGGCTGACCCGCGCGGTGCCCAGCGTGACGCGGCTCTGCGGGGCGAGGTCGCCGGAGGTGTTCGGCAGGCCGGGGTAGTCGTTGTCGGCCTTGGACGGCGGGACGCCCATCCGCTCGGCCATCTGGACGATCTTGGCCGGGCCGTTGCTCATCGAGACGGTCATGTCGATGAACGCGGTGTTGACCGACTGCTGCATCGCGTAGATCGCGTTGATCTTGGCCCCGTAGTCGTTGCCGAGCCCGGGGCCCTCGTTGACCACACGGCTGCCGTCGGGGAAGTAGTACGGCGAGTTGCCGTCGAAGCCGTCACGCAGCGAGAAGCCGTCCTTGAGCGCCGCGGCGAGCGCGAACGGCTTGAAGGTCGAGCCGACGGACGCCCCGCGCAGCGCCCAGTTGATCTGCGACTTGAGGTAGTCCTGGCCGGCGTAGAAGCCCTTGAGGTCGCCGGTGCCGGGCTCGACGGTCGCCGCGGCGACGTGGAGGTCCTTGTCGGAGAGGTCGGAGGGACGCTCCTGCTTGATGCCCTGCTCGGCCGCCCGCATGCCCGACTTCGTCAGCGTCGTGGTGACGCGCAGGCCGCCGCCGTCGATCTGGCTGTCGGTGTAGCCCAGGCGCTGCAGCTCGCTGCGGACGAGGGCGAGCACGTGGCCCTTCTGGCCGCCCTGGCTGTTGCGCACCCGGGGCTTGGGGATCTCCGGGAGCCGCTTGCCGGTGCGCGCGGCCGTCGAGGGCGAGATCATCCCGAGCCGGCCCATGCTGTCGAGCACGTACTGGTAGCGGCCGAGCAGCGCCTTGCGGTTCGCCGAGCCGTTCGCGGGGTCGAACTGGGTCGGGTTGTTGATCACCGACGCCAGCACGGCGGACTCGGCAAGACTGAGGTCGCCGGCATCCTTCCGGAACCAGGTCTGTGCGGCGGCCTCGATGCCGTACGCGCCGCGGCCGAAGTAGATGGTGTTGAGGTAGCCCTCGAGGATCTGCTGCTTGCTCTGCTGGCGCTGCAGCTTCAGCGCCAGGATCGCCTCGCGCAGCTTGCGCGTGTACGAGCGCTGCTGGTTGAGGTAGAGGATCTTGACGTACTGCTGGGTGATCGTCGACCCGCCCTGCACGGCGTCGCCCTGCGCGTTGTTCAGCGCGGCGCGCAGGATGCCCTTCGGGTCGACGCCGGAGTCGGTGTAGAAGGTCTGGTTCTCGGCCGCGACCACGGCGTCCTTCACCGTCTGCGGCATCTTCGAGAACGGGATCGACACCCGGTTCTGCTCCGCGAAGCGGCCGATCTCGCTGGTGCCGCCCGCGTAGTAGACGAACGACGTCTGGGTCTGGAACTCCTTGTTGGGGTCCGGGATGTCGATGCTGCGGTAGGCGACGTAGAAGCCGATGACGAGGGTCAGGAACCCCGCGAGCGTCGCGATCAGGCCCCACTTGACGACGAACCGCACCCGCCGCCGCCAGCCGCCGGGCTTCGGCGCGCCGGGCGCGGCTGCGTCCTTCGACCGCTTCTTGACGGCCGGGCCCTCGGCCCTGCGCTTACCGCTCACGTCGTCTCAGGCCTCGCTGGTCGGGGTCGGGATCCACGACAGGGTACGGACCCTCCCGGCCCACCCCAACCCGAGCGCCACCTGTCGGCCGCCGGCGGCACCGCTGTGACGCACGTCGTTTCCCTCCGATCCATCGAGAGTTTCCGATCCACGGATATATCGCTACGATATGTCTCGTGGCACGTCGCGCAGAGACCATCGAGCTCGCAGTCCTCGGACTGCTGCACGAGGGACCCATGCACGGCTACGAGCTGCGCAAGCGGCTCAACCTCATGCTCGGGTGGGGCCGGGTGCTCTCCTACGGCTCCCTATACCCGACGCTGAAGAAGATGCTGCGCTCCGGCCTCATCGAGGAGACCACCGCGGGGGCCGCCGCCAGCCGCCGTCCGCGCATCGTCTACCAGGTCACCGAGGACGGCCACCGCGAGTTCGAGCGCCTGATGTCCGAGGTCGGCCCCGCCGCCTGGGAGGACGACACGTTCGACATCCGCTTCGCCTTCTTCTCCTCCACCGACATGGAGATCCGGCTGCGCGTGCTCGAGGGCCGCCGCACCCGCCTCCAGGAGCGGCTGGAGCGGGTCCAGCAGCAGCTGACGATCACGCAGAAGGAGGTCGACCGCTACGCCGCCGAGCTGCAGAGGCACGGCGTCGAGTCGGTCGAGCGCGAGGTCCGCTGGCTCTCCGACCTCATCAACGCAGAGCGCAACACCCCCCCGACCGCCTCCGGCGGTCTGCCCGACGCCGGCCCCCGGGCCGAGCACCAGTGAGACAGAGAGGAAACGACCCGATGGGTTCGGTTCGAGTAGCAATCGTGGGCGTCGGCAACTGTGCCACGTCGCTGATCCAGGGCGTCGAGTACTACAAGGACGCCGACCCGTCCGGCACCGTGCCGGGCCTCATGCACGTCGCCTTCGGCGACTACCACGTCAAGGACGTCGAGTTCGTCGCCGCCTTCGACGTCGACGACAAGAAGGTCGGCAAGGACCTCTCCGAGGCGATCAACGCCTCCGAGAACAACACGATCAAGATCACCGACGTCCCGACGCTGGGCGTCGAGGTGCAGCGGGGCCACACCCTCGACGGCCTCGGCAAGTACTACCGCCAGACCATCGAGGAGTCCTCCGCCGAGCCGGTCGACGTCGTCTCGATCCTCAAGGACCGCCAGGTCGACGTGCTGGTCTCCTACCTCCCGGTGGGCTCCGAGCAGGCCGACAAGTTCTACGCCCAGTGCGCCATCGACGCCGGCGTGGCCTTCGTCAACGCCCTGCCCGTCTTCATCGCCTCCGACCCCGAGTGGGCCCAGAAGTTCGAGGACGCCGGCGTCCCGATCATCGGCGACGACATCAAGTCGCAGGTCGGCGCCACCATCACCCACCGCGTGATGGCGAAGCTCTTCGAGGACCGCGGCGTCGTGCTGGACCGCACCTACCAGCTCAACGTCGGCGGCAACATGGACTTCAAGAACATGCTCGAGCGCGAGCGCCTGGAGTCCAAGAAGATCTCCAAGACCCAGGCCGTCACCTCGAACCTCACCGGCCCGCTGTCGGGTCTGGTCGACGACAAGAACGTCCACATCGGCCCGTCCGACTACGTGGCGTGGCTCGACGACCGCAAGTGGGCCTACGTGCGCCTCGAGGGTCGCGCCTTCGGCGACGTGCCGCTGAACCTCGAGTACAAGCTCGAGGTCTGGGACTCCCCGAACTCCGCCGGCATCATCATCGACGCCATCCGCGCCGCGAAGATCGCCAAGGACCGCGGCGTCGGCGGCCCGATCATCTCGGCGTCGTCCTACCTGATGAAGTCGCCGCCGGTCCAGCTGCCGGACGACGAGGGTCGTCGTCGCGTCGAGGCGTTCATCCGCGGCGAGGAGTGACGATCCGTCGCTGATCCCGCACCACCACGAAGGCCGGTCCCGCTCGTCGGGGCCGGCCTTCGTGCGTCCGCGGGAGCGGCACCGTCGGTTTCCCCGGGCGCCCGGGGAATCCGACGCTCCGTGACGCGCCCGGCACCTCGAGTCGCCGCGAAGGGTGCCGTACGCGTCACGGATGCTGGACGCCCCCGCGACCGCCCCGCGATCGCCGCTGACAAGCGCCTCAGCCGACCGCCAGCAGGGCGAGGAGCAGGACGTCGTGGCCGGCGACGGCCCGCAGCACGGTCTGCACCGGCAGCGGCCCCGCGGGGGTCGAGAGGAGCACGAGCCCGGCGGCGGGCCGGGCCGAGGCGACCTGACGCCACGCGTCCAGCGGCGGGAGCAGGAGCGCCACGAGCAGGAGCGCCGGCGATCCGGTCGGCGCCGCGACGACGAGCGCCCAGGCCAGCACGATCGACGGAGCCGCCAGCGCGACCAGCGGACCGGCTCCGGGCAGCGCCCACGCGGCCGCGGGCGCGGGGGCACCCGCCCAGGCCCGGGCCACGCCGAGCGCGCCGGTCACGACGACGTGCTGCGCCGCCACCAGCAGCACCGCGGCCGCCGTCGGGTGCCCGGACGCCAGCGCGCGCACCGCGATCGCGGCCCCGATCAGCCAGGGCGCCCAGGAGGCCGCGACCCGCAGGCCGGTGAGGCGCGCGAGGTCCAGCAGCGGCCGCCCGGTGACGGTCCGGCGCAGCGTCGCCGCACCGGGCCGGGCACGACGGGCGACGTCCTGGGCGCGTCCGACCGCCGCGACGACCTCGGCGTCCAGGAGCACCGCGCCGGCCCGCGCCGCCCAGCGACGACGGGCCGCGGTGGTGAGCTGCCACCGCGGCACGCGCGCACGGCGCCGGAGCCGCATCGCGCCGCCCCCACGAGCGACGGCCTGCGCGGCCATGCCCACCGCCCAGACGATCGACGCGGCCGACGTCGCCCCGCCGGCGCGGAGCGCGAGCACGACCACGGCGCCGATCGCCACCGCCGACGACGTCGCGCTCACCAGACGCACCGCGTCGAGCCGCTGGGCCAGCGCGGCGAGCACCGCCGCGGCCACCACGACGAGCGCGGCCCCGACGCCCGTCGCCGAGCTCCGCGCGACCAGGCCGACGGCCGCGACCGCGGCCGCCGCGGCCAGCACCTCGAGGACCGCGCGGCCGACGAGCGGTCGCTGGGAGGCGGCGCCGTCGTCCAGCCGCCATCGCAGTCGGGCCGGGTCGGCCGCGATCGGCCCGGCCCAGAGCGCCACGCGCAGCGCGGCGGCCAGGCCGAGCGCCAGGACCGCCAGCCCGATCACCGGACGCTCACCGGACGCTCACAGCCGGACGAGGCGGTCGGCCGCGGCCTCGAGCCCACGATCGTGGGTGGCGACGAGCGCGGCGCGATCCTCGCCGACCAGGGCCCGCACCCACCCGCCGAGCCGGGCGGTGGCCTCGCGGTCGAGGTGGCGCTCGGGCTCGTCGAGCAGCAGCACCTCCCACGGCCGGACGGCGGCGGTGGCCAGGACGACCCGCTGGCGCTGGCCGCTGCTGAGCGAGGCGGGCGTGCGGTCGGCGACGGCGTCCACGCCGAGCGCCGCGAGGGCCGCGAGGGCCGCGAGCACGGCCTCCTCGGCGGCCGCACCCGGACGACCGGCCAGCAGCGTCAGGTGGTCGAGCACCGTCAGGCTCGGCAGCCACGCGGTGTCGCCGAGCAGCGCGTGCACGGCCCGCAGGTGCGCCCGCGAGGTGACGTCGCTGGGGCGTCCGTGCCGCTCGATCACCCCGCGGTCGAGCGCGTGACGTCCGGCGAGCCCGCCGAGCAGCGTCGACTTGCCCGAGCCGTTCGCGCCGACGACCGCCACGACCTCCCCGGGGCGCACCGCGACGGAGAGGCCGGCCAGCACGGGCTCGTCGTCCCAGCGGTGGTGCAGGTCGGTCGCCGCGAGCAGCGGCGCGGGATCCGGAACGGCGGAGGTCACCCGTCCGGCATGCCCCGCGACCGGCAGCCCGAACCGTCCGGCGACCGGACGGTCCCCGGGGTCAGCCGCGCTCGGCCTCCGCCTTGAGCGCCTCGAGGGTCTGCCGCATGCCGCTGCGGAGGCCGGTGGTGAACTTCGGCTGGCCGCCGAAGGCGATCTTCGTCAGCCGCATCGAGACGTCCGAGATGCCCTGGGGGGTCTCGCGGCGCTGGGTCAGGCGGGTGCCGCCGTCGGCGGTGGGCTCGAGCTCGAAGGACCACACGGTGCGGTTCTCGCGGATCTTGAACGCGAAGCGGCGCTCGGGCTCGAACGTGACCACCTTCCCGGACGTCGGCCAGAAGAGGAACCGGTCGCGGTTGAGGTTCGAGAAGGTCGCGCCCTCGCGGACCACGCCGCCCTTGACCTTGGTGCGGACGACCTGGGGGCTGCGCGCGGACATCGCGGGCAGGTCGGTGACCAGGGCCCAGACGCGAGCGGGGGGAGCGGCGATCTCGATGGAGTCCTCGAGGAGGGCCTCGTACGTGTCGGTCATGCGCGGCAACCTAGCCGCGCCGCCCCGCGGACGGCCGACGTCTCAGGCGTCGGCGGCCGTCGCGTCCTGCTGCGCGTCCTGCTGAGCGGCCCACCAGGCGCGCAGCGCGGCCTCGGCGGACTCGGGCGTCTGCGGCCCCTCGTCCATCCGCAGCTCGAGCAGGAAGGCGTAGGCGCGGCCGACGTCGCGTCCCGGGCCGATGCCGAGGATGCCCATGATCGCGTTGCCGTCGAGGTCGGGGCGGATCGCGTCGAGCTCCTCCTGCTCGGCGAGCCGGGCGATCCGCTCCTCGAGCTCGTCGTAGGTGCGCTGCAGCCGCGCGGCCTTGCGCCGGTTGCGGGTGGTGCAGTCGGCGCGGGTGAGGATGTGCAGCCGCTCGAGCTGGTCGCCGGCGTCGCGCACGTAGCGCCGCACCGCGGCGTCGGTCCACTCCCCCGAGCCGTACCCGTGGAAGCGCAGGTGCAGCTCGACGAGCCGCGAGACGGCGTCGATCTGGTCGTTGGAGAAGCGCAGCGCCTGCATCCGCTTGCGGGTGATCTTGGCGCCGACGACGTCGTGGTGGTGGAAGGTGACGGTGCCGTCGTCGAGGAAGCGCCGGGTGCGCGGCTTGCCGACGTCGTGCAGGAGCGCGGCGAGCCGGACGAGGAGGTCCGGGCCCTCGCCGAGCCGGTGCTCCAGGTCGATGGCCTGCTCGAGCACCCGGAGGCTGTGCTCGTAGACGTCCTTGTGTCGGTGGTGCTCGTCGCGCTCCAGAGCGAGGGCCGGAAGCTCGGGCAGGACGCGCTCGGCCAGGCCGCTCTCGACCAGCACGGCGAGGCCGCGCACCGGGTCGGGCGCGCAGATCAGCTTGACCAGCTCGTCGCGCACCCGCTCGGCGGAGACGATCGAGATGCGGTCGGCCATCGCGCGCATCGCGGCGAGCACCGGGGCGTCGACCTCGAAGCCGAGCTGGGCGGCGAACCGGGCCGCGCGCAGCATGCGCAGGGGGTCGTCGGAGAAGGAGTCCTCGGGGCGTCCCGGCGTGCGCAGCACCCCGTGGGCGAGGTCGACGACGCCGCCGAACAGGTCGACGACCTCGCGGTCGGGCAGCGTCACGGCCATCGCGTTGACGGTGAAGTCGCGTCGCCCCAGGTCGCCGGCGAGGGTGTCTCCGAAGTCGACGTCGGGCTTGCGGCTCTCGGGGTCGTAGGTCTCGGACCGGTAGGTGGTGATCTCCACCTGGTACTCGCCGCGACGGCAGCCGATGGTGCCGAAGGCGCGGCCCATGTCCCACACCGCGTCGGCCCAGCCGCGCAGCAGCCGCTCGGTCTGCTCCGGGCGCGCGGAGGTGGTGAGGTCGAGGTCGGTGTGGCGGCGGCCCAGCATCGCGTCGCGGACGGGGCCGCCCACCAGCGCGAGCTCGTGCCCGGCCTCGGCGAAGCGACGACCGAGCTCGTCGAGCACGGGCGCGAGCCGGTCCAGCTCGGCCGTCACCGCACGCTGCACCTCCACGATGGTGAGCGGTGCGGGGGCCTGGGACACGGGCGGGGAGTCTAACGAGGGCTCGTCCCTGGCCTAGAGTCGACGCGTGCCCCGCCTCCGCTCGACGACGCCGGCCGGCGTCGATCGGCCCGCGGGGCCCGGGGTCCCACCCGGCGCGTCGAAGCGTTCGCCGGCGGCGCTGCTCGTCGCGGTCGGCGCCCTGCTCGTGCTGGTGACGACGCTGCTCGCCGCCGCCCCGGCCACCGCCGGACCCGCCCGGGCGGCGCAGCGGCCCGCAGCGCGGGTCGACGCCGGCACCGAGCCGCTCGCGGTGCGCATCGACACCCTCACCCCGTCCCAGCTGCAGCCCGGCGACCGCGGCTCGGTGGTCGTCACCGGACGCGTCACCAACCGCGACTCGGTGGCGTGGTCACGGGTGAACCTCTACCCGTTCGTCTCCGACGCCCCCCTCACCACCGCGCCCGAGCTCGCCGACGCTGTGGGCACCGACCCGTCCGCCCCGGTCGGCGACCGGCGCACCGACGGCGGCCCCGACCGCACCATCGAGCGGCTCGCGCCGGGCGCGTCGGCCAGCTACCGCATCAGCATCCCGATCCGCCGCCTGCGCGTGAGCGAGCCGGGCGTGTACTGGTTCGGCGTCCACGCGCTCGGCGAGGGGCCCGACGGCCGGGACGACACCGCCGACGGGCGCGCGCGCACGTTCCTGCCGCTCGTCGGCTCGCGCCGCGAGACCCGCGGGGGCGTCCGGGCCGTGCGCCCCACCCCGCTGCCGGCGTCGCTCGTCGTGCCGCTGCGGCAGCGCGTGGCCTACGCTGCCGACGGATCCATCGGCCGGCTGCGCGAGTGGACCGGCCTGCTGCGGCCCGGCGGCCGGCTCGACCGGCTCGTCGACGTCGGCCGTCAGCTGCCCTCGGCCACCTGGCTGCTGGACCCCGCCCTGCTCGACGCGGTCGAGCAGATCGCGGGCGGCGACCGCGGACGCTCGCTGGCCAGCACGCTGCGCGAGGACGGTCAGCCGACGGCAAGCGCGTCGCCCACGACCGCCACCACGAGCCCGACGGGCACCGCGATCGATCCCGGCGAGGACCCGTCGTCGGCTGCCGCCGCGGCCCCTAGCGCGACCCCGAGCGCGACCGCCGGCGCAACCCCTGCCCCCGCCGCCACCGGCCGGCTGCGCGACCCGGTGGTCGCTGCGGCCGCGGCGGCGGCCCAGCGCTGGCTGCCGCGGGCGCTCGAGGCGCTGCGCGGCGCGACGGTCCTCGCCCTGCCCTACGGCGACCCCGATCTCTCCGGCCTCGCCCGGCACGACGCCCGCCTCTACCCCGCGCTGGCCGACCGCTCCGCCGCGGCGCTGCAGGCCCGCGGCCTGACCTCGAGCCCGGCCGCCGCCGCGCCCGACGGCTACCTCAGCCCCGAGGCGCTCGCCCTGGTCGGCGGCGGCGACGGGCGACGTCCGGCCACCGTCGTGCTCGCCGACCGCGCGATCAGCCGACCGTCGAGCGCGGTCCGCGCCCTGCCGCCCGTCGTCCGGCTCGGGAGCACGCCGGCGATCCTCGCCTCCGCCGCGGCCGCCGACGGCGGGCCGGGCCCGACCCCCGCGCGCGGCGACGTCGCGCTGCGCCAGCGGATCCTCGCGGAGGCGGCGCTGCGGCTGCTGCCGACCGGCGGACGCCGTCCGCTGGTCGTCGCCCTCCCCGACGGCTGGGGCCCCGCGGACCCGGCGGGCTTCGCCGCCGGGCTCCGCGCGCCGTGGCTGTCCTACCGCGACCTCACCCTCCTGCCGCAGAGCGGGCCCTCGCAGACCGTGGCGGCGAGCCGCCTGCGGTACCCCGCGTCCGTGGAGGCGCTGGAGATCGACGGTCCCCGGTTCGCCGCCGCGCAGGCGCTGGCCCGCGCCGGGTCGGTGCTCGACGCGATCCTGCCGCTCAACGACCGCATCGGCGGCGTGGTGGAGCGCGAGGCGGTCGCGACGGTCTCCTACGGGGCCCGGGGCAGCGCCAGCGCCCTCGCGCGGGCCCGCGCCGGGCAGCGCGCCGTCCAGCGCACCCTCGACCGGGTGCGGATCAGCGCGCCGCGCGGCGTCACGCTCTCCAGCGCCACCGGCCGCTTCTCCGCCAGCGTCGTCAACGGCCTGCCGGTGCCGGTGGAGGTGCGCATCGTGGCGCAGTCGTCGGCCCCGCTGCGGATCAGCACCCCCGCGCCGCTGCGGCTCCCCGCCCGCGGACGCGCCACCGTCCTGCTCGACGCCGTCAGCGACCAGGCCGGCGTGCACAACGCCTCGCTGCTGCTGGCCGACCGTGACGACCGCCCGCTGGGCGGCCGGGTGGCCGTGCCGGTGCGGTCCGCCCAGGTCAGCATGGTGATCTGGCTGTTCCTGGCCGTCGGCCTGACGCTGCTCTTCGGCACCGTCGCGCTCCGCACGGTGCGCCGGCTGCGGGCCCGGCGCCGCGGGGCCGCCCCGGACGGCGTCGACGGCGCCCTCAGCGACCCCCGACCCCAGGAGCCCGTCCGATGAGCCACCTCGCCGCGCCCTCGACGTCCCGACGTCTGCTGTCGGCGAGCGCGGTGATGGCGGCCGGCACCGTGGTCTCGCGGCTGAGCGGCTTCGTGCGGGCCGGTCTGCTGGCCGCGGCCCTGGGCGTCAGCCTGCACGCCGAGCTGTTCACGATCGCCAACACGATCCCGAACATGCTCTACATCCTGCTGGCCGGCGGCGTCTTCAACGCCGTGCTCGTGCCGCAGCTGGTGCGGGCGGCCAAGGAGGATGCCGACGGCGGGGCCGCCTACATCGACCGGATCGTCACGGTCGCCTTCGTCTTCCTGGTGGCCGTCACCGCGCTGCTCATGCTGCTCGCGCCGCTTCTGCTCGACGTCTACCTCAGCAGCGCGTACGACGCGCCCGGCCTGGCGGCGCAGCGGGCCTCGATCATCGACCTCACGCGCTACTGCCTGCCGCAGGTGTTCTTCTACGGGATGTTCGTGCTGGTGGGCCAGGTGCTCAACGCCCGCGGCCGCTTCGGACCCATGATGTGGGCGCCGATCGCGAACAACGTGGTGTCGATCGCGGTGCTCGTGGGCTACCTCGTGGTCTTCGGCCCGGCGCTGGGCGACGAGGCGCGCGGCGCCTACTCCACGACCCAGGAGCTGGTGCTCGGGGTCGGCTCGACGATCGGCATCGCGGCGCAGCTGCTCATCCTGCTGCCCTACCTCCGCGCGGCGGGCGTGCGCCTGCGGCCGCGGTTCGACCTGCGGGGCACCGGCCTGGGCCGCACCGCCCGGCTGGCGGTCTGGACGGTCGCCTTCGTCGTGGTGAACCAGATCGCCTACGCGGTGATCGTCCGGCTGGCGTCCGGCGGCGTGGCCGAGGGGGCGTCCGGAACCGGCTACACCGTCTACTCGCTCGCATTCCTGATCGTGATGGTGCCGCACGGCATCGTCACGGTCTCCCTGGCCACCGCGGTGCTGCCCGACCTGTCCGCGAGCGCCGCCGACGGCGACCTGCGCCGCCTCAGCCGGGTGCTCGGCGGCGTGCTGCGCAGCGCGCTGGTGCTGATCGTCCCGTTCGCGGCGCTGCTGCCGCTGGTGGCCGAGCCGATCGCGCGGGTGATGCTGCACGGCGCCGCCGGCACGGCCAGCGACGTCGACCTCCTCGTGCCGACCCTCGCCCTCTTCGGCCCCGGCATCGTGCTCTTCACCGTGCACTACGTGCTGCTGCGCGGCTTCTACGCGATCGAGGAGACCCGCACGGTCTTCGTCAACCAGTGCTGGGTGGCGCTGACGAACGTCGTCGTGGCGCTCGTGCTGGTGCACCTCACCGATCCCGAGCACACCGCGCCCGCCCTCGTCGCGGCCTACACCTGCTCCTACCTCGTGGGCAGCGTGCTCGGGTTCTCGGTGCTGCGACGTCGCACCGGCGGACTCGAGGGTCGCCGCCTCACCCGCTTCGCCGTCCGCCTGGGCCTCGCGGTGCTGGTCGCGACCCTCGTCGCCGGCCTCGTCGTGCTCGCCGTGCACCGACTGCTCGGCCGCGGCGGCCCGTCCGGCTGGCCCTCGGCGATCGTCGAGGGCGCGCTGGTCACCGCGGTCGAGGCGGGCGTGCTGCTGCTCGCGGCCCGCGCGCTGCGGCTCACCGAGGTCACCGACGTGGTCGACGTGCTCACCCGACGGCTGCGTCCCGGCGCCCGCGCCTGACGCCTACGATGGCCGCGAGCGGCGGTCGAGCCGCTCCCGGGTCGAGGAGGTCGCGTGCCGCAGTCGAACCGGCCCGGTGACGTCCTCGCCGGCCGGTACCGCCTCATCGACCTCCTCAGCGAGAGCGGGGGAGGTCGCTTCTGGCGGGCCCAGGACGACGTGCTCGAGCGCGACGTCGCCCTGCACGTGATCGCGGCCGACGACCCCCGCGCCGACGACCTGCTCGACGCCGCCCGCCGCTCCGCCGCGGTGCTCGACCCGCGGATCCTGCGGGTGCTCGACGCCGACGTGCGCGACGGCCGGTGCTTCGTCGTCAACGAGTGGGGCTCGGGCACCTCGCTCGACATCATGCTGGCCGCCGGCGGGCACCTCGGCTCGCGGGCGGCGGCCTGGCTGGTCGCCGAGGTGGCCGAGGCGATCGCCGTCGCCCACGCGGCCGGCGTGCCCCACGGCCGGCTGCTGCCCGAGGCCGTGCTGGTCGACCGCACCGGCTCGGTGCGGGTCATCGGGCTGTGCGTCGACGCCGCCCTCCACGGCACCGGCCAGGGGCGCCCCGAGGACGACGTCGCCGACCTGGCCCGCCTCCTCTACGCCGCCCTGACCGGCCGCTGGTCCGGCGCGCCCGGCTCCGGCGTGGAGCCGGCACCACGCGAGCACGGCCGGCTGCTGCGGCCGCGTCAGGTGCGCGCCGGCGTGGCCCGCACGCTCGACGAGCTGTGCGGCGAGCTGCTCTGCACCGTGCCCTCGCCCTCGCGCCCCCGCGACCTGCGCGGCCTCTCGACCGCCCGGGGCGTCTCCGACGTGCTGCGCGACTTCATCGGCGATCCCGCGGGCCTCGACGACCTGCTCCGCTCCCGGCTGGTGGTGCGCGGCGACGAGACCGTCACCTTCTCCGCGGTGCCGGAGTTCGCCGTGCGGGAGCCCGTCGACCCGCTGACCGCGCCGCTCGAGCAGGTGCTCGACGGCGCGGCGCCGACCGTCGCGACCCCGGCAGCCCCGGCCGCGGCGGACCGCTCCGCACCCACCGAGCCCGCCGAGCCTGCTGGACCGCCGCCCACCGAGGCGGCACTGCCGGCCGTCCCGGAGCCGGACGTCGAGGTGACCCCGCAGCCGTCGCACCCGGACGCGCCCGACGCGAGCTCCACCGACCTGCCCACCGAGGCCGGGCTGCCGATCTTCGGCGACGACGACGTCTCCTGGGTCGCCGCGCCCGGCGCCCGCCGCGAGCCGTCGGCCCCGCCCCCGCCGCTGGAGGACGTCCCGGCCCGACCGCTCTTCGCGCCCACCTCGGAGCGCCGACCGCGCCCGCACGCGGTCGCCGCGGCCGCGGCCGACCCGCGCGACTTCTGGCCCTTCGAGAGCACGGGCACCGGCGTCCCCGGCCTGATCGGCCCGGTGGGCCCGTCGGACGAGCCGGGCGAGGACGACGAGGTGCCCGGCCGGCGCTGGCTGCGCGTCGCGGGCGCGCTCCTGGCCTCGCTGCTCCTGCTCCTCGCGGTCGTGATCGTCACCAACCTCGTGCGGGGGCGCGGCCCCCTGGGCGAGGCCGACCCCGCCGCCGCGGCCGACGAGCCGACGCCGAGCGCGAGCGCCACCGCCGCGGCCACCGCCCTGACCGGGCTGAGCGCCCGCGACTTCGACCCCGAGGGCCAGCCCGCCAGCGAGAACCCCGAGCTCGCCCCGCTCGCCGTCGACGGCGACCCGACCACCGGCTGGCGCACCCTCACCTACGACCAGGACCTCGGTCCGGGCGGCCTGAAGTCCGGGCTCGGGCTGGTGGTCGACCTCGGCCGCACCCGCACGGTCGAGTCGGTCACGCTGACGCTCACCGGCGCCCCCACCGAGGTCACGCTGTACGCCTCGACCACCGCCCCCACCGCGGCTCCTGCCGACGGAGCCGCGGGTCTGACCCGGCTGGTCGAGCAGTCCGTCGACACCCAGGCCACGCTCACCCCCACGCGCGCCGCGCGCGGGCGGTACCTGCTGGTCTGGCTGACGTCGCTGCCGCGGGTCGGCGACGGCTTCCAGGGCCAGATCGACGAGGTGGCGGTGCGTGGACGCTGAGCCGCCGCGGTCGTCCGGGCCCAGCGACGCCGACCTCCTCGCCGCGCACGTGGCCGGCGACCCCGACGCCTTCGCCGAGCTCTTCCGCCGCCACCGCGACCGACTCTGGGCGGTCGCCCTGCGCACCTGCGGCCATCGCGAGGACGCCGCCGACGCGCTGCAGGACGCCCTGGTCTCGGCGTACCGCCGGGCCGACGGCTTCCGCGGCGACTCCGCCGTCACGACCTGGCTGCACCGCATCGTCGTCAACGCCTGCCTCGACCGGCTGCGCGCGACGCGCGCGCGACGCACCGAGGCCCTGCCCGACGACCTTGAGGAGTACGGCGCCCGCCGCGCCGACGCCCGAGGCGTCGAGCCGGGCATCGAGGACCCCGCCGAGCTCAGCGTGCGCGACGACCGGCGTCGTCGCGTCGTGGCGGCGCTCGCGACGCTGCCGGACGAGCAGCGTGCGGCCATCGTCCTGGTCGACCTCGAGGGCCACTCGGTGGCCGAGGCCGCCGACATCCTGGGCTGTGCGCCGGGCACGGTGAAGTCCCGCTGCTCGCGCGGCCGCGCCCGGCTCCTGCCGCTGCTCGAGGGCCTGCGCGAGGACGCCGGACAGTCGCCGCCGGCCACCGGGAACCACCCGAGCGACGCGGCCGTCCCATCGGCGGACGCCGCGCGCGCCCCACCGGCCTGAGCATCCGCCCCGCCACCGCCACGAGAGGAGGAACCGTGACCCCGCAGGACCCGGTCGACCCGTCGGACCAGCACGACCAGCACGCCCCCGACGGCCAGCACGACCCCGACGGTCCGCCGCTCGACCCCCGCGCGGAGGCCGAGCTGCGCCGTCTGCTCGCCGACGCCCGGCACGCCGAGCCGATGCCCTCCGACGTCGCGGCCCGCCTCGACGACGTCCTGGCCCGGCTGCGCAGCGGCGAGTCCGACGACGCGCCCGTCGTGGCGCTCGACCACCACCGTCGCCGCGCAGCGCTGCGGCTCCTCGGCGCGGCCGCGGTCGTCGTGCTGCTCGGCGGGCTCGGCGCCCGGCTCTTCGTCTCCGGCGACGACCGCCTGGTCTCCACCGCCCAGCCCTCGACCCAGCGGACCGGCGTCGCGACCGACGCCGATCCCAACCGCGAGGGCACCGAGGCCGCCCCCGCGCCCGCCTCCGGGAACGTGCCCGCACCGTCCGCCGCGTCGACGGCGCGCGACGCGCAGGAGGGCCCGCTGCTTCTCGATCCCGTGCCGACCCTCGCGGCCGACGACTTCGTCGGCGGCGCGGAGGCCGTACGGGCCGATCTGGCCCCCAGCCTGACCGGCCTCGCCGCGCGGCCGCAGAGCTACGACCGGAGCGCCGACGCACCGTGCGCGCCGACGTCCTACGGCGAGGGTCGGGCGATCGTCGTGCAGTACGACGGCATGCCGGCCCTGCTCGTCCTGCGCGCGGCGTCCGGCCAGACGCAGGTCGCCGATCTGCTCCAGTGCGGCACCGGCGAGGTCATCCGCACGGCGACGCTCGAGGGCCGCTGACGTCGCCGCGGTCACCCCGCCGAGGGGAATGGCCGACGCCTAGGATCGGTTGGGACGAGCGACCCCGCACCGGGGTCACGCACCCGATCAGAAGGGCCCTCATGTCCGAGACCGCCACCCCCCGCAACGTCATCATCATCGGCTCGGGACCGTCCGGCTACACCGCCGCCGTCTACGCCGCGCGCGCGAGCCTGGCGCCGCTGGTCTTCGAGGGCTCCGTCACCGCCGGCGGGGCGCTGATGAACACCACCGAGGTCGAGAACTTCCCCGGCTTCCGCGACGGCATCATGGGCCCGGCGCTGATGGACGAGATGCGCGCGCAGGCCGAGCGGTTCGGCGCCGAGCTGGTGCCCGACGACGTCGTGTCGGTCGACCTCACCGGCGACGTCAAGGTCGTGCGCACCGCCACCGACGAGTTCCGGGCGCACGCCGTCATCCTGGCCACCGGCTCGGGCTACCGCCGGCTGGAGCTGCCCAAGGAGGACGAGCTCTCGGGCCGCGGCGTCTCCTGGTGCGCCACCTGCGACGGCTTCTTCTTCCGCGAGCAGCACATCGCCGTCGTCGGCGGTGGCGACTCCGCCATCGAGGAGGCCACCTTCCTGACCCGCTTCGGCAGCAAGGTCTCGCTCATCGTCCGCCGCGACGAGCTGCGCGCCTCGAAGATCATGCAGGAGCGCGCCTTCGCCGACCCCAAGCTCGAGATCGAGTGGAACTCCGTCGTCGAGGAGCTGCACGGCACCGACCGCCTCGAGTCGGTCACGCTGAAGGACACCGTGACCGGCGAGACCCGCGAGCTCCCGGCCACCGGCCTGTTCATCGCGATCGGCCACGACCCGCGCTCGGAGCTGCTGAAGGGCCAGGTCGACCTCGACGAGAACGGCTACGTCGTCGTCAAGCACCCCTCCACCGCCACCAACCTGCCCGGCGTCTTCGCCGCCGGCGACCTCGTCGACCACCACTACCGGCAGGCGATCACGGCGGCCGGCACCGGCTGCTCCGCCGCCCTCGACGCCGAGCGCTACCTCGCCGAGCTCGAGCACGTCACGAACGACCCGGCGATCGCCCAGGCCAAGGCCGACGCCGTCGCGCTCGACACCGCGAACGCCTGACCGGCGCTCGTCCCAGCACCACCCCACCCGCGGCGCGGGAACATCCCCGCCGCACCCGGCGTTCCAGCCGGTACGCCACCAGAGAAGGGAAGAACCGTGGGCAACATCGAAGCCGTCACCGACGCCGAGTTCGAGGCGCAGGTGCTCAAGTCCGACAAGCCGGTCCTCGTGGACTTCTGGGCCGAGTGGTGCGGCCCGTGCCGCCAGGTCGCGCCCATCCTGGACGAGATCGCGGGCTCGCACGCCGACAAGATCACCTTCCTGAAGATGAACGTCGACGAGAACCCCGTGACGCCGTCCACCTACCGCGTCACCGGCATCCCGACGCTCAACGTCTACCAGGGCGGCGAGGTCGTCAAGACCATCGTCGGCGCCAAGCCGAAGGCCGCGCTGCTCAACGAGCTCTCCGAGTTCATCGGCTGACGCAGTCGCCGCGCACGACGGCCCCCGGACCCCTGGTCCGGGGGCCGTCGGCGTCTCCGGCGGGAGATCAGGCGTCGGTGCGCGCGGCCGGGTCGCGGTGGGCCGGTGCGGGCGCGGGCGTGGGACGCACGACGCCCACCAGCCGCTCGAGCGCCGCCTCGACCTCGTCGCGCCAGGTGAGGGCGGAGCGCAGGTCCATGCGCAGCCGCGGGACGCGGGGGTGCGGTCGGTGCGTGCGGAAGCCGACGGCCTCCAGGAACCCCTGGGGCAGCACGTGCTCGGCGTCGCCCCGGGCGGAGGCGAAGGCCTCGACGGCCCGGATGCCGCCGCGGCCGATCAGGTCGCGGGCCATGCCCTGCACGAGCATCCGGCCGAGGCCGCAGCCCCGGTCGTCGGGGTGCACCCACGCGGAGGTGAGCAGCACGGCGTCCGGCGAGGCCGGCGCGGTCGCGAAGCCCGCCGCCCCCGGCACGTACGCCGCGGGGGCATAGACGACGTAGCCGCGCACGACGCCGTCGACCAGCACCGCCCGTCCGCACGAGCCCCACTCGCGCAGCACGGTGGAGAGCCAGGTCAGCTTCTCGTGGGAGGCGTCGTCCTCGGGCACCCGCGCGCGGCGGACCGGGTCGAGCTCCCAGAACAGGCACGACCCGCACGGCGTGCGGGCCTCCTCGAGCCGGTCGAGGGTGAGGCGGACGACGCGTCGCGACACCGGTGCACCTCCTGACGTGCAGCCGCCGCGGGTGACCTGGGGCCCATCGGGCGGGCTCCACGTGCGCGGGGTTGATCCATCGTCCATGCTAGGGGGGCCATGGATGCCGTTCCCGATCGCACGCAGACCCGTCTCGACTCCTTCGTCGACCGCTACGCGGCGCGCACGGCCGGCATGACGGCCTCGGAGATCCGGGCGCTCTTCGCGGTGGCGTCGCGTCCCGAGGTGGTCTCGCTGGCCGGCGGCATGCCGAACATCAGCGGCCTGCCGCTCGACGTCGTCAGCGGCGCCGTCGGCGACCTCATCACCCAGCACGGCGCGGTGGCGATGCAGTACGGCTCCGGCCAGGGCGTGCCCGAGCTGCGTGAGCAGATCACCGAGGTCATGCGCCTGGAGGGCATCTCGGCGCACCCGGACGACGTCGTGGTCACGGTCGGCTCGCAGCAGGCCGTCGACCTCGTCACCCGCATCTTCATCGACCCCGGTGACGTCGTCATCTGCGAGGCGCCGTCGTACGTCGGCGCGCTGGGCGTCTTCAAGGCCTACCAGGCCGACGTCGTCCACGCCGAGATGGACGCCGACGGGCTCGTGCCCGAGGCCCTGCAGCAGGCGATCACCTCGGTGAAGGCCTCGGGCCGCACGATCAAGTTCCTCTACACGATCCCGAACTTCCACAACCCGGCCGGCGTGACGATGGCCGCGGCCCGCCGGGCGCAGGTGCTCGAGATCTGCAAGCGCGAGGGCGTGCTGGTGCTCGAGGACAACCCGTACGGCCTGCTGGGCTTCGACCGCGACCCGCTGCGCGCCCTGCGCGCCGACGAGGCCGACAACGTCGTCTACCTGGGGTCGTTCTCCAAGACCTTCGCGCCCGGCTTCCGGGTCGGGTGGGCGCTCGCGCCGCACCCCGTCCGCGAGAAGCTCGTGCTGGCGCAGGAGTCGGCGACCCTGTGTCCGCCGCAGTTCTCCCAGATGGCCATCTCGGCCTACCTGGCCAAGCACGACTGGCTCGGGCAGATCAAGCAGTTCCGCGAGATGTACCGCGAGCGTCGCGACGCGATGATCGGCGCCCTGGACGACCTCATGCCGGCGGGCTGCAGCTGGAACGTCCCCGACGGCGGCTTCTACGTCTGGCTGACGCTGCCCCCCGGCGTCGACGCGAAGGCGATGCTGCCGCGCGCGGTCACCGCGCGCGTCGCCTACGTGCCGGGCACCGCGTTCTTCGCCGACGGCTTCGGGTCCCGCGCCATGCGGCTCTCGTACTGCTACCCGACGCCCGAGCGCATCCGCGAGGGCGTGCGTCGGCTCGCCGGGGTGCTCGAGGCCGAGATCGAGCTGCGGGCCACCTTCGGCGCGGCCGCGCCCGAGCGCGGACTGTCGACCTATCAGGGCTACGACGGCCCCGGAACGGACGTGAGCTGACGATGCGCGACTACACCTACCCGGCGGTCATCGTCACGGCGAAGACGCTGTTCCGCGTGCTCGGCCAGCGGTTCATCATGACCGGCACCGAGCACGTCCCGACCTCCGGCGGCGTGATGATGGCCTTCAACCACATCGGCTACGTCGACTTCGTCTACGGCGGTCTCGCGGCCCAGCCGTCCAAGCGCCTGGTGCGCTTCATGGCCAAGCGCGAGATCTTCGACCACCCCGTCGGCGGACCGGTGATGCGCTCGTTCCACCACATCGAGGTCGATCGCGGTGACGGCGTCGCGAGCGCGCAGAAGGCCGTGGAGTACCTGCGGGCCGGCGAGGCCGTCGGCATCTTCCCGGAGGCGACGATCTCCCGCTCCTTCGAGCTCAAGGAGTTCAAGACCGGCGCGGTGCGCATCGCAGCCGAGGCCGGCGTCCCCGTCGTCCCGGTGATCATCTGGGGCACGCACCGGATGATGACCAAGGACCACCCGCGCGACTTCTCCCGGGGCAAGACCATCGCCCTCACCGTCGGCGAGGCGCTCCACCCCACCGGCGACGACCCCGTCGCCGAGACCGCCGCGCTCCGCGAGCGGATGAGCGCGATGCTCGACGACACGATCGCCCGCTATCCCGCCGCGGAGCAGCCGGCCGGCTCGTGGTGGCTCCCGGCGCGCTTCGGCGGCTCGGCGCCGACGCCGGCCGAGGCCGAGGAGCTCGACGCCGCCGAGAAGCGGGCACGGGCCGAGCGCCGTCGCGCCGCGGCCGAGGCACGCCGCCAGGAGAAGTGATCCAGCGATTCATCGCTTTGTCGACAAAGCGATGAATTGCTTCGGCTCCTCGGGTCAGATGGGCCGGTCGGTCCGATTGCGCGGGTCGATGATGTCGACGATGCGGCGCAGGTCGTCCAACGAGGCGAACTCGATCGTCACCTTGCCCTTGCGCTGACCGAGGTCGACCTTGACCCGGGTCTCCAGCCGGTCGCCGAGACGCTCGCTCAGGTCGGAGAGACCCGGTGCGACCGGCTTGGCCCGGCGGACGGGCGTGGGTCGCGCGTCGTCCTCGCCCAGGGCGACGATCTCCTCGAGGCCCCGCACCGAGATGCCCTCGTTGACGACCCGCTGGGCGAGCCGGTCCTGGGCGTCGGAGTCCTGCACGGCGAGCAGGCTGCGCGCGTGGCCCGCCGAGAGGACGCCGGCCGCCACCCGCCGCTGGACGGCGGGGCTGAGCTTGAGGAGGCGCAGCGTGTTGCTGATCTGGGGCCGCGAACGGCCGATCCGCTGGGCGAGCTCCTCGTGGGTGCAGCCGAAGTCCTCGAGCAGCTGCGCGTACGCCGACGCCTCCTCCAGCGGGTTCAGCTGGGAGCGGTGCAGGTTCTCCAGCAGCGCGTCGCGCAGCATGTCGACGTCGTCGGTCTGCCGCACGATCGCGGGGACGCTCGTCAGGCCGGCCTCTTGGGAGGCGCGCCAGCGACGCTCGCCCATGATCAACTCGTAGCGCTCCTCCCCGAGCGAGCGCACGACGATCGGCTGCAGCAGGCCCACCTCACGGATGGAGTGCACGAGCTCGGCCATCGCGTCCTCGTCGAAGACCTGCCGCGGCTGCACACGGTTCGGCGTGATGGCCTCGACGGGCAGCTCGGCGAACCACGCCCCCTCCACCGGGGCGAGCACCGGACCTGTGCTCCCCGGCACCTGCGGCGCCTCCGGAGACTCCGGGGTCCCCGACGACGCCGAGGCCGCGGTGGGGTCGGAGCGCAGCGTGCCGCCGTCGCCTTGCACCGGTGCCGTCGGGATCAGCGATCCGAGACCACGTCCGAGACCTCGGCGGGCAGGGGGACGCTGGGTCATGCGGGGGCTCCTCGGTGGGCGATCTCGCGCGCCGCCTCGAGGTAGCTGAGCGCGCCGGGCGATCCGGGATCGTAGGTCATCACGGTCTGGGCGTAGGACGGCGCCTCGGACACCCGGACGGAGCGCGGGATGGCCGTGTTCAGCACCTGCCCGCCGAAGTGCTCGCGCACCTCGTCCGCCACGCCGGCGGACAGCCGCGTACGCGCGTCGTACATCGTGATCAGGATGGTCGACACCGTGAGGGTCGGGTTCAGGTGCGCCTTGACCATCTCGACCGTCTCGAGGAGCTGACCGAGGCCCTCGAGGGCGTAGTACTCGGCCTGGATCGGGATCATCATCTCCGCTGCGGCGCACAACGCGTTGAGCGTGAGCAGGCCGAGGGACGGCGGGCAGTCGATGAGGACGTAGTCGAACCGCTCGTCGCCGGCCTCCGCGCCCACACGAGGGTGTCCGAGGATCGCCTTGCGCAGGCGTCCCTCCCGCGCGACGACGCTGACGAGCTCGATCTCGGCGCCCGCGAGGTCGATCGTCGCCGGGACGACCCACAATCCCGGGAGGTCCGGGCACTCGACGGCGACCTCGACGAGCGGCTGACCGTCGACGAGCGCGTCGTACGTCGACGGGGTTCCGCGTCGGTGCTCGATGTTGAGGGCCGTCGAGGCGTTGCCCTGGGGGTCCAGGTCGATCACGAGCACGCGCTGTCCCTGCTGGGCGAGAGCTGCGGCGACGTTCACCGTGGTCGTCGTCTTGCCGACGCCGCCCTTCTGGTTGGCCACCACGAAGATCCGGGTGGCCGCGGGCCGCGGCAGCGGGGGCCGCAGTCGTGCGCCCTCGCGCACCAGCAGGCTGTGCTCGGTGGCGCGGGCCAGAGGAGTCTCGTCGTCGTGCAGGGGCGCCGGATGCTCGGCGAGATCGCCGGCAGTGCGGATCGGGTACGTCGGTCGGCTGGCCTCGTCGGGCACGGTCCGGACCTCCTCGTTTCACGTGAAACAACGGGCTGCACCTTGAGGTGCGCCTGTGGACAACGACCACCGAACGGTGGACAACCAGCCGATCTGAGCGGGAGACGACCGGTGGAAAACCCTCGCCTCAGCGCCGACGACGGGAGGTCGCACCGCTGCGGCTGCGAGCGCCCCACACTATCGCCGTCCGGCTCGCCCACCGAACTGAGACCACGGTGATCGACTCCGCCCCGGCCTCCTCGATCGTCTCCACCTCTGGCTTCGCCGAGCCCTTGCGCCCCAGCACCGCCGCACACGAGGCCACCTCGCTCTCCGCGGACGAGCCCTTGAGAGCGAGCATCCGGCCCTCGCCTGCGACGAGCGGCATGCACCAGTCCGCCAGACGCTCGAGAGGCGCCACCGCCCGCGATGTGACGACATCGAAGCGACGACGGCCGTGCAGGCTGTCGGCCCGCCCCCGGTGCACCTCGACGTTGTCCAGCCCGAGCTCCGCGACGACCTCCTCGAGGAAGGTGGTCCGGCGCAGCAGCGGCTCGATCAACGTGACCTCGAGATCAGGCCGCGCGATGCCGAGGACGAGACCGGGCAGCCCCGCGCCGGTGCCGACGTCCGCGACGGACGCGCCAGATCCGATCGACCGGTGCAGCAGGCCACAGTTGACGAGATGCCGATCCCAGAGCCGCGGCACCTCACGCGGGCCGATCAGCCCCCGGACCACGCCGTCGTCAGCCAGCCGGGACGCGTAGGCCTCCATCAGCGAGAGCCGTTCAACAGCGAACACCCGCCGTGCCACTTCCGGCACGACGGGTGTTTCACGTGAAACCTCGGGATCGGTCACTCCGGGAGGACCACCACGAAGCGACGGGGCTCGACGCCCTCGGACTCCGAGCTCAGACCGGCCTCCGCCACGGCGTCGTGCACGACCTTGCGCTCGAACGGCGACATCGGGTCGAGGCGCACCGCCTGACCGGACTCCCGCGCCCGAGACACGGCGTCGGCCGCGATCGCCGCGAGCTCCTCGCGTCGCTTGGCACGGAAGCCCGACACGTCGAGCATCAGCCGCGACCGCTCACCGGTCTCCCGGTAGACCGCCAGCCGGGTGAGCTCCTGGAGGGCGTCGAGGACGACGCCGTCCGAGCCCACGAGGTGCTGCAGGTCGGCACCGACGATCGAGACCGCCGCACGGTCGCCGTCGACATCGATGTCGAGATCGCCGTCGAGGTCGGCGATGTCGAGCAGCTCCTCGAGGTAGTCGGCGGCGACGTCACCCTCCCGCTCGAGCTGCTGGAGACGCCCTCCGGGCGCCGTGGTCTCCTCGGTCACTTGCGACCTCCCTTGTTCGGCGGGGCGGACCCCTTGCGCTGCTGCTTGGTCATCCGCTTCGGCTGCTGACGTGTGGCCGGGCGCGGCGGCTCCGGCACCGACTCAGTCGCCTCCTCGACGACCGCGCCGTGCTTGCGGGCCTTCGCCCGGTCGCGCTCGGCCTTCGCCGCGGCCGCCGGGGTGCCGGGAGCGGGGTTGTTGCGGATCACGTAGAACTGCTGGCCCATCGTCCAGATGTTGCTGGTGGTCCAGTACAGGAGCACGCCCACGGGGAACGCCACGCCGCCGAGGCCGAAGGCCACGGGCAAGACGTAGAGCAGCATCTTCTGCTGCTGCGCGTACGGGCCGCTCAGCGCGTCGGCCGGCATGTTCTTGGCCATCAGCTGACGCTGGGTGAGGAAGGTGGTCGCCGTCATCGACAGCACCAGGATCAGCGCCAGCACCATGACGAGCCCATCCGGCGTCGGGCCCCACGTCCGCGCCGCCCAGAAGCTCTCCGAGATCGGGATGTTGCCGAAGATCCGGCTCTGACCGAAGGACCGCGCGAGGTCGACGGTCAGGAAGCCATGCGCGGTGTTGTTCTTCGCCGCCTGGTCGAGCAGCCGGAACAGCGTGAAGAAGATCGGCATCTGCAGGAGGATCGGCAGGCAGGACGCGAACGGGTTGGTGCCCGAGTCCTTGTACAGCTTCATCGTCTCCTGGGCGAGACGCTCGCGGTCGTGGCCGTACTTCTTCTGCAGCTCGCGCACCTGAGGCTGGATGAGCTGCATGTTGCGGCTGGACTTGATCTGCTTGACGAACAGCGGGATCAGCAGCGCGCGGATGGTCAGCGTCAGGCCGATGATCGACAGCGCCCAGGCCGAGCCGCCGTCCGGGTCGAGCCCGACGAGCGTGAACAGCTCGTGCCAGGCCAGCAGGACGGCCGAGATCGCGTAGTAGAGCGGGGTGGCGATGAAGCCGCCGATGTCTCCGATGAAACCCACCGGTCAGACTCCTTCTCGGGTTGCGGGGGAGTGCGGCACGGGGTCGTAGCCCCCGGCCGCCCACGGATGACAGCGGCCGAGCCGCCGCAGCGCGAGCCAGCTGCCGCGCAGCGAGCCGTGCACCTGCACCGCCTCGAGGGCGTAGGCCGAGCAGGAGGGGTGGTACCGGCAGACCTGGCCGTAGAGCGGGCTGATGAGCGCACGGTACGCACGCAGCAGCGCGATCAGGAGGAGTCTCACGGGCACACCCGCTGGAGACAACGATCGAGGTCGGCGCCGAGTTGCGCCGAGGAGGACGTCGCGGCGGCCGGCTGGGCCCGCACGACGACGATCGAGCCGTCGAGGTGCGCCAAGCGCTCGGCCACGAGCGCGCGAAGACGACGCTTGACCCGGTTGCGGACCACGGCGTTGCCGACTCCCTTGCTCACGACGAAGCCGACGCGCACCGGCGCTGCGCCCTCGAGCGCATGCACGACCACCGAAGCAGACCCGGCTCGCCGCCCTCGACGGGTGGCGAGCCGGAAGTCCTGGGGATCACGCAGCCGGTGCTGCGACGGCAGCACGCGCGTCGATCAGACGGCGAGGCTCTTGCGACCCTTGCGGCGGCGGTCCGAGAGGATCGCGCGCCCGGCGCGGGTGCGCATGCGCAGGCGGAAGCCGTGCACCTTGTGACGGCGACGGTTGTTGGGCTGGTAGGTGCGCTTGCTCACGAGCGTGCCTCTTTCGATGGGAAGTGGTTCTGCGATGGCCGTTCGGCTGGCACCGCCCACCCACGCCGCTCCCGGCATGGACATGCGGCACCGGTCGCACCGGTGACCACGAAACGGTACGCGTCCGCGCGAAGGGGGGTCAAACCGGCGCGACGCCCGTCCATCCCACCGCCGCCGCGCCTGTGGATGAATCCTTGCCGGTGCGAGGTCGCGCCGACTACCTTCGGGGCTCCTCCCGGGGCGGCGAGGCGCGGTCGAAGGAGACCCCGCATCGCCGGCACTCCGAGCGCCTTGATCCGGGAACTGTGCACATGACCTGCACGAACGCGGTGGTGAGTGCGGTCCGGTCCGACGCCGGCGGTCGCGCACCCCGACCCCCGGGCGGTCGATGCACAACCTGTGGAAAATACTGTGGACGTGCGACGGCGCCGGTCGTCGCGGACGGAGGGACAGCGGCATGGACGACGTACGGGAGCAAGGCGACGACGCCCGCCTGCACCGCACCTGGCGCGACGTCCTCGGCGAGCTCCAGCCGCACCAGGCCGCCTGGGTGCGCAACAGCGAGCCGGTCACCCTCCACGGCAACACCGCCATCGTCGCGGTGCCGGACGACTTCACCCGGGGCCAGCTCGAGGGACGCCTGCGGGGTCAGCTCGAGAACGCGCTGAGCGAGCGCTTCGGCCGCGAGATCCGCATCGCCGTCACGGTCAACCCCGAGCTCGAGGTCGACGCCACGCCGCCGCGACCGGCCGTCAGCGCCGTGCCCGACCCCGTCGAGGACGCCCGCGCAGAGGCCCCCACGTCCTGGCCGCAGCCGATTCAGGACGACTTGTCGACATATCGATCTGACGACCCGGTGGCGCCCGTCCGCGCCGCAGGCGCCCCCGAGACCCGCCTCAACCCGAAGTACACCTTCGAGACCTTCGTCATCGGCTCCTCCAACCGCTTCCCGCACGCGGCCGCCGTGGCCGTCGCCGAGGCGCCGGGCAAGGCCTACAACCCGCTGCTCGTCTACGGCGACTCCGGACTCGGCAAGACCCACCTGCTCCACGCCATCGGCCACTACGTCCGCTCGCTCTACTCCGGCGCGGCCGTGCGCTACGTCTCGAGCGAGGAGTTCACCAACGAGTTCATCAACGCCATCCGCGACGACCGGCAGGACCGCTTCAAGCGCCGGTACCGCGACGTCGACGTGCTGCTGATCGACGACATCCAGTTCCTGGAGGGGAAGACCCAGACGCAGGAGGAGTTCTTCCACACCTTCAACACGCTCCACAACGCGAACAAGCAGATCGTGCTCACCTCCGACCGCGCGCCCAAGCGCCTCGAGGCGCTCGAGGACCGACTGCGCAACCGGTTCGAGTGGGGCCTGATCACCGACGTCCAGCCGCCCGACCTCGAGACCCGCATCGCGATCCTGCGCAAGAAGGCGGCGATGGACCGGCTCACCGCGCCGCCGGACGTGCTCGAGTTCATCGCCTCGAAGATCCACACCAACATCCGCGAGCTCGAGGGCGCGCTCATCCGCGTCACCGCCTTCGCCGCCCTCAACCGGCAGGAGGTCGACATGACCCTCGCCGAGATCGTGCTGAAGGACCTGATCCCCGAGGGCGGCGAGCCCGAGATCACCGCCGGGCTGATCATCGCCCAGACGGCCGCCTACTTCGGGCTCTCGATCGAGGAGCTCACCGGGCCGAGCCGCGGGCGCCACCTGGTGATGGCCCGCCAGATCGCCATGTACCTGTGCCGCGAGCTGACCGACCTGTCGCTGCCGAAGATCGGTGCGCAGTTCGGCAACCGAGACCACACCACCGTCATGTACGCCGACCGGAAGATCAACCAGCTGCTCGCCGAGCGACGCGCGGTCTTCAACCAGGTCTCCGAGCTGACCAACCGCGTCAAGATGCAGGCCCGCCAGGCCTGAGTCGCCCTGTGGACGACGCCCTCCTCGAGGTGCGAACTACACGGGGAGGATCTGTGACGCCCCCGGCGCCGAGCCCACACGGCCGCGTCGAGGCCCACACCCGGGGTCGGGTCGCCCACATCCCGTGCACACCCGGCTGTGCACGGCGATCGCGCCGCACGACCTGCGATGACGTCATTCGTCCACAGAGTCCACAGACGCTATGACGACCATGGACCTCCACACGCACCAGGTCCTCCACCTCCACCACCCGGGCCCCTCCCTGGGGATGACGCCCACCGAGTCGAGCAAGCGGCGCCCCTCGCAGCGGGACCACCAGCGCCCGCCCCTCGCACGGTCCCGACGCGCATGGCAGGATTCGGCACCCACCCGCTCTCACGTCGAAGGACCGCTCCTGTGAAGTTCCGCGTCGAACGCGACGTGCTGGCCGACGCCGTCGCCTGGGCCGCGCGCAGCCTCCCCGCCCGCCCGAGCAACCCCGTCCTGGCCGGCCTGCTGATCACCGCGGGCGACGAGGGCCTGGTGCTGTCGACCTTCGACTACGAGACCTCCGCGCGCGCCACGCTCACCGCCGAGGTCACCACGCCCGGCACGGTGCTGGTCAGTGGACGCCTGCTCGCCGACATCTGCCGCAGCCTCCCGGCCAAGCCGGTCGACATGGTCCTCGACGGCGCCCGCGTGTCGCTGACCTGCGGCTCGGCGCGCTTCAGCCTCCAGACGATGCCGGTCTCCGACTACCCGACGCTGCCCGACATGCCGGGCGCCACCGGCACGGTCGACGGCGAGGTGTTCGCCCACGCGGTGAGCCAGGCCGTCACCGCCGCCGGCCGCGACGACATGCTGCCGGTGCTCACCGGCGTCCGCCTGGAGATCGACGGCGACACGATCTCGCTGCTCGCCACCGACCGCTTCCGCCTCAGCCAGCGCGAGATCACCTGGAGCCCGCGCACCCCCGACCTCACCCTCGCCGCGCTCATCCCGGCCAAGGTGCTCGGCGACACCGCCAAGGCGCTGGCCGGCAGCGGAGAGGTGACGATCGCGCTCTCGGCCGGTGGTCAGGGCGAGGGCATCATCGGCTTCGAGGGCGCGGCTCCCGGCGGCGTCCGCCGCACCACGACCCGCCTCCTCGACGGCGAGTTCCCGAAGGTCCGCAGCCTCTTCCCCGCCGAGCACCTCACGATCGCGACGGTCGACAAGGCCGCGCTGGTCGAGTCGGTCAAGCGCGTCGCGCTGGTGGCCGAGCGCAACACCGCGGTGCAGCTCGCGTTCGCCGACGGCGTCCTGACCCTCGACGCCGGCTCCGGCGACGAGGCCCAGGCCTCGGAGTCGATCGAGGCGAGCATCTCCGGCGACGACCTCACCACCGGCTTCAACCCGCAGTTCCTGCTCGACGGCCTCGGCGCGATCGACGAGGGCAGCGTCGAGCTGGCCTTCACCCAGGCGTCCAAGCCGGTGGTGCTCAGCGGCCACCGCGACGACGGGCAGGACGCCGGCTTCCGGTACCTGCTGATGCCGCGCCGCCTGCTGTCCTGACGCCCCGTGACCCGGCCGACCCGTCCGGGTCTCACCGACGTCATCTCACGCGAGTAGCGTCGCCGCCGCCGGACACCGGCACCCAGCAGACATCAGCGGGCCCCGCCCAGCGCAGGAGGAGTGACACGTGGACATCGGACTCGTCGGTCTCGGCAAGATGGGCGGCAACATGCGCACCCGGCTGCGTCAGGCCGGGCACACCGTGGTCGGCTTCGACCGCAACCCCGACCTGGCGGACGTCGACTCGCTCGCCGCGCTCGTCGAGGCGCTCCCGGCGCCCCGCGTCGTGTGGGTGATGGTCCCCGCCGGCGATCCGACCCACCAGACGATCGACGAGCTCGCCGACCTGCTCTCCGAGGGCGACCTGGTCGTCGACGGCGGCAACTCCAAGTACACCGACGACGCCGCCCACGCCGAGCAGCTCGCGCAGCGCGGCATCGGCTTCGTCGACTGCGGCGTCTCCGGCGGCGTGTGGGGCCTGCAGAACGGCTACGCGCTCATGGTCGGCGGCCCGGCCGAGCAGATCGCGCTCGTCCAGCCCGCCCTCGACGCGCTCAAGCCGGCCGACGGCGGCTTCGTCCACGCCGGCTCCAAGCCGGGCGCGGGCCACTTCGCCAAGATGGTCCACAACGGCATCGAGTACGCGATGATGCAGGCCTACGCCGAGGGCTGGGAGCTGCTCGAGGCCACCGACCTCGTCGAGAACGTGCCCGAGGTGTTCGGCTCCTGGCGCCAGGGCACGGTCATCCGCTCCTGGCTGCTCGACCTCCTGGTCAACGCGCTCGACGAGGACGCCCACCTCGACGCCCTGCGCGGCTACGCCGACGACTCCGGCGAGGGCCGGTGGACCGTCGAGGCGGCCATCGACCACGCCGTGCCGATGCACGTCATCGCGGCCTCGCTCTTCGCCCGCTTCACCTCCCGCCAGGACGACAGCCCGGCGATGAAGGCGATCGCGGCGATGCGCAACCAGTTCGGCGGTCACGCCGTGCACGCCGGCCCGCCGGCCGGCGGCGACGCGTCCTGATCGCTCCCGCCCGTCCCGTCCCGACCCCCGACCGGATCCGCCCATGCACGTCTCGCACCTGACGCTGCACGACTTCCGCAGCTACGGCGCGGTCGACGTGGCGCTGGAGCCGGGCGTCACGGCGTTCGTCGGTCGCAACGGCCAGGGGAAGACGAACCTGGTCGAGGCGATCGACTACCTCTCACGGCTCTCCTCGCACCGCGTCGCGACCGACGCGCCGCTGGTGCGGTCGGGCGCGCCGCAGGCCGTCGTCCGGGCCGCGGTGGTGAAGGACGGACGCACGGCGGTGCTCGAGGTCGAGATCAACCCCGGTCGGGCCAACCGCGGTCGCATCAACCGCTCGCCGCTGCCGAAGGTGCGCGACCTCGTCGGCCTCGTGCGCACGGTCGTCTTCGCCCCGGACGACCTGACGCTGGTCAAGGGAGACCCGTCCGACCGGCGACGCTTCCTCGACGACCTGCTGGTGCTGCGCATCCCGCGGCTGGCCGGCGCCCGGGCCGACTACGAGCGGATCCTGCGCCAGCGCAACACCCTGCTCAAGACCGCCGGCGCGGCCCGTCGCGGCGGCGAGGGCGCCCTGGCCACGCTCGGGGTCTGGGACGAGAGCCTGGCCCGGGTCGGCGGCGAGCTGCTGGCGCACCGGCTGCGGCTCGTCGACGACCTGCGTCCCTTCGTCGGCACCGCCTACGAGGCCGTGGCACGCGGGGCCCGGCGCGACGACGCCGCGATCGAGTACCGCGCCTCCGTCGGCGTGCCGGACGATCGGGAGCAGCGCACCGCGTCGACGCTGGCCGAGGCGATCCTCGCCGGCATCGAGGAGCGACGCCGCGACGAGCTCGACCGCGGCGTCTCCCTCGTCGGCCCGCACCGCGACGAGCTGCTGCTCTCCCTGGGCCACGGCGACGCGGACGGCTCGACCCGGCTGCCGGTCAAGGGGTACGCCAGTCACGGCGAGTCCTGGTCGTTCGCGCTGGCGCTGCGGCTGGCGTCCTACGAGCTGCTGCGGGCCGACGGCGACGACCCGATCCTGGTGCTCGACGACGTCTTCGCCGAGCTCGACACCGGGCGCCGCGCGCAGCTCGCCGAGCTGGTCGCCGGGGCCGAGCAGGTGCTCGTCACGGCCGCCGTGCCCGAGGACGTGCCGCCCGCGCTCGCCGGCGTCCGCTACACCGTGGCGGACGGGACGGTGACGCGTGACGCCTGAGGACCAGGAGGACCGGACCGAGCCTGACCCGAGTTCGGTGGTCGAGCGGGGTTCGGTGGACGAGCGGGGTTCGGCGGTCGAGCCTGTCGAGACCCACCGCGACGACGGCCTCGACCTCGCGCGTGACGCCATGCGCTCCGCGGCGGGCAGCACGCCCCGCGCGACCCGGCGTCGTCGCCCGGGCAAGGCCGGCGGGGCCGGCCGCGTCGAGGAGTCCAACGCCCGCGGCCGCTCCGGCTTCAGCGGCGCGCACCCCGACGAGCGCGACCCGCAGCTGCTCGACGCCACCTTCTCCCGCCTCGTCCGCGACCGCGGCTGGGCGCTCGACCTGCGCGTGCACGGCCTCTTCGCCCGCTGGCCCGAGGTGGTCGGCGCCGAGATCGCCTCGCACTGCACGCCGGAGTCGTTCGTCGACGGCCGGCTGCTGGTGCGCACCGACTCCACCGCGTGGGCCACGCAGCTGCGTCTGCTGACCCCGCAGGTGATGCGTCGGCTCGCCGAGGAGCTCGGCGAGGGGGCCGTCACGACGCTCGAGGTCGCCGGCCCGCACGCGCCCAGCTGGAGCAAGGGGCGCCGCTCGGTGCGCGGCGCCCGAGGCCCCCGCGACACCTACGGCTGAGGCCGCCGCAGGGGCGTCACGGCGGCCGTCGGACGTTGGGGGGAGTAGGTCGGGACCCCCGCGGCGGCTCTCACGGGCCTTCCCGGGCCGCTCGGAGGCCTTCTGGCGACGTGGGGGACGCCCTGTGCACAGGTCGCGGGCCCGTCTGACGTGGCCACGGGCCCTTCTGCCGGTAGGCTGGGAGGAGTCCGCGCGCGCGGGCGAGCCCGCCAGGCTCGGGGTCGAGCCGGAACAGAAGAGGTGCACGTGACCGATCAGGCTCCGGCGACCGACGCCGGCACCGTGGCCGCGACGACGACGACCGCCGATGCGGGCGCGGTGCCCGACGAGGTGTCCTACGACGCGTCGGCGATCCAGGTCCTCGAGGGCCTCGAGGCCGTGCGCAAGCGTCCCGGCATGTACATCGGCTCCACCGGCGAGCGCGGCCTGCACCACCTCGTGTGGGAGATCGTCGACAACGCCGTGGACGAGGCGCTGGCCGGCCACTGCGACCGCATCGTCGTCACCCTGCTCGCCGACGGCGGCGTGCGGGTCGAGGACAACGGCCGCGGCATCCCCACCGACACCGCGCCCGGGCAGGAGCTGCCCGCCGTCACGATCGCGCTCACCGTGCTACACGCCGGCGGCAAGTTCGGCGGCGGCGGCTACAAGGTGTCCGGCGGCCTGCACGGCGTCGGCATCTCGGTGGTCAACGCGCTGTCGAGCCACCTGATCGTCGAGGTGCGCAACCGCGGCCACGAGTGGCGTCAGACCTTCAGCCTCGGCGACCCCGACGGCCCGCTGCAGCAGGTGCGTCCGATGGCCGAGGGCGAGCGCACCGGCACGACCGTCACCTTCTACCCGAGCCCCGACATCTTCGAGACCACGGTGTACTCGCTGGAGACCATCACCACCCGCATCCGCGAGATGGCCTTCCTCAACAAGGGCCTCGAGATCGTCGTGCGCGACGAGCGCCCGGACGCGGCGGGCATCGTCGACGCCGTCGAGGGCGAGACCGGCGCGGCCGAGGCCGGCCAGGACGTCGAGACCGCCGGCATCGGCCGCTCGCACACCGGCGGCCTGGAGCAGGTGTTCAAGTTCGACCGCGGCCTGGTCGACTACGTCGAGCACATCAACCGCAAGAAGCAGGTGGCCAACCCGTCGGTCATCAGCTTCGAGGCCGAGACGCCCGAGTCGGTCGAGAACCACATGAGCGTCGAGATCGCGATGCAGTGGAACACCTCGTACACCGAGTCGGTCCACACCTTCGCCAACACCATCAACACCCACGAGGGCGGCACGCACGAGGAGGGCTTCCGTGCGGCGCTCACCTCGCTGATCAACAACGCCGGCCTCGAGTGGGGCCTGATGAAGAAGCCCGACGACCGCGTCAGCGGCGACGACATCCGCGAGGGCCTCACCGCGATCATCTCGGTCAAGATCGGCGAGCCGCAGTTCGAGGGCCAGACCAAGACCAAGCTCGGCAACACCGAGGCCAAGGGCTTCGTGCAGCGCGTGGTCAACGACCAGCTCGGCGCGTGGCTGGAGCAGAACCCCGCGGAGGGCAAGGACATCGTCCGCAAGGCGCAGGCCGCGGCGTCCGCCCGCATCGCCGCGCGGAAGGCGCGCGACCTCGCCCGCTCGCGCAAGGGCTTCGGCTCCGGCGGCGGTCTGCCCGGCAAGCTCTCGGACTGCCAGTCGACGAACCCCGAGGAGTGCGAGGTCTTCATCGTCGAGGGCGACTCCGCCGGCGGCTCGGCGCGGCAGGGCCGCGATCCGCGCATCCAGGCGATCCTCCCGATCCGCGGCAAGATCCTCAACGTCGAGAAGGCGCGCATCGACAAGGTGCTCGGCAACACCGAGGTGCAGTCGATCATCTCCGCGCTCGGCACCGGCATCCACGACGAGTTCTCGATCGAGAAGCTGCGCTACCACAAGGTCGTGCTGATGGCCGACGCCGACGTCGACGGCCACCACATCAACACGCTCCTGCTGACGCTGCTGTTCCGGTTCATGAAGCCGCTGATCGAGGGCGGCTACGTCTACATGGCCCAGCCGCCGCTGTACCGCCTGCGGTGGAACAAGCCGGCCGAGCACGAGTTCGTCTACTCCGACGCCGAGCGCGACGCGCTGATGCGCGCGGGTCTCGAGGCCGGCAAGAAGCTGCCCAAGGAGAACCCGGTGCAGCGCTACAAGGGCCTCGGCGAGATGAACGCCAAGGAGCTGTGGGAGACCACCATGGACCCCGACAACCGGCTCATGCTCCAGGTCACCCTCGACGACGCCGCACACGCCGACGAGATCTTCTCGATCCTCATGGGCGAGGACGTCGAGCAGCGCCGCTCCTTCATCCAGCGCAACGCCAAGGACGTCCGATTCCTGGACATCTAGGTCTGGGGCCGTATCCCGCCCTCTACCGCCAGCCCTAGACACTCCTAGATCCAGACAGAGAGACTGATCGTGACCGAGACGCCCACCGACGGCACCGTTCCTCCCACCGGCGGCCGCGTCGAGCCCGTCGAGCTGCAGACCTCGATGCAGCGCGCGTACATCGACTACGCGATGGCCGTCATCGTCGGCCGGGCGCTGCCCGACGTCCGCGACGGCCTCAAGCCGGTGCACCGCCGCGTCCTGTACGCGATGTACGACGGCGGGTACCGGCCCGACCGCGGCTTCTCCAAGTGCAGCCGCGTCGTCGGCGACGTCATGGGTCAGTACCACCCGCACGGCGACTCCGCGATCTACGACACCCTCGTGCGCCTGGCGCAGCCGTGGGTCATGCGCGCGCCCCTGATCCAGGGCCAGGGCAACTTCGGCTCGCCGGGCAACGACGCCGCGGCGGCCATGCGGTACACCGAATGCCGCATGGCGCCGCTGGCGATGGAGATGGTCCGCGACATCGACGAGGAGACCGTCGACTTCCAGCCGAACTACGACGGCCGCTCGCAGGAGCCCGTCGTCCTGCCGTCGCGGTTCCCGAACCTGCTGGTCAACGGCTCGGCCGGCATCGCGGTCGGCATGGCCACCAACATCCCGCCGCACAACCTGCGCGAGGTCGCCGAGGGCGCGAAGTGGGCGCTGGAGCACCCGGACGCCTCCCGCGAGGAGCTGCAGGACGCCCTGATCGAGCGGGTCAAGGGCCCCGACTTCCCCAACGGCGCGCTGATCGTCGGCACCGCCGGCATCGAGCAGGCCTACCGCACCGGTCGCGGCTCGATCACTCAGCGCGCGGTGATCGAGGTCGACGAGGACGCCCGCGGCCGCACCTGCCTGGTGATCACCGAGCTGCCGTACATGGTGAACCCCGACAACCTGGCCGAGAAGATCGCCGACCTGGCGCTCTCGGGCAAGGTGCAGGGCATCTCGGATGTCCGTGACGACACCTCCGACCGCACCGGCCAGCGGCTGGTCGTCGTGCTCAAGCGCGACGCCGTGGCCCGCGTCGTCCTGAACAACCTGCTCAAGCACACCGAGCTGCAGACCAACTTCAGCGCCAACATGCTGGCGCTGGTCGACGGCGTGCCGCGCACGCTGACGATCGACCAGTTCATCTCCAACTGGGTCGAGCACCAGATCGAGGTCATCCGCCGGCGCACCGAGTTCCGGCTGCGCAAGGCCGAGGAGCGCGCCCACATCCTGCGCGGCCTCGTGAAGGCGCTCGACATGCTCGACGAGGTGATCGCGCTGATCCGGCGCAGCCCCGAGGTCGACGACGCGCGTCAGGGCCTGATCGAGCTGCTGGAGATCGACGAGATCCAGGCCAACGCGATCCTCGACATGCAGCTGCGGCGGCTGGCCGCGCTCGAGCGGCAGAAGATCATCGACGACCTGGCCGAGATCGAGCGCACCATCGCCGACCTCCAGGACATCCTCGCCAACGTCGCGCGGCAGCGTCAGATCGTCTCCGACGAGCTCACCGAGATCGTCGACAAGTACGGCGACGAGCGGCGCAGCCAGATCATCGCGGCCGACGGCGACCTCTCGATGGAGGACCTCATCCCCGACGAGGAGCTCGTCGTCTCCATCACCCGCGGCGGGTACGCCAAGCGCACCCAGCGGCACGCGTACCGCACGCAGAAGCGGGGCGGCAAGGGCGTGCGCGGCGCGACGCTGCGCGGCGACGACGTCGTCGAGCACTTCATCGCGACCACCAACCACCACTGGCTGCTGTTCTTCACCACGGCCGGCCGGGTCTACCGCACGAAGGCCTACAACCTGCCCGAGGCGGCGCGCGACGCGAAGGGCGGGCACGTCGCCGGGCTGCTGTCGTTCCAGCCCGACGAGTCGATCGCGCAGGTGCTGGCGATCCGCGACTACGAGCAGGCGCCGTACCTGGTGCTCGCCACCCGCGCGGGCCTGGTGAAGAAGACCCGCCTGGGCGACTACAACTCGCCGCGGCAGGCCGGCGTCATCGCGATCAACTTCCGCGACGACGACGACGAGCTGATCGGCGCCGAGCTGGTCTTCCCCGAGGACGAGATCCTGCTGGTCTCGCGCCGCGGCCAGGCCGTGAGGTTCTCGGCGGCCGACGAGCAGCTGCGTCCGATGGGCCGCGCCACGTCCGGCGTCCGCGGCATGGAGCTCGGCGGCGAGGACGCCGTCCTGTCGATGTCGGTGATCCGCGCAGCGCAGGCGCAGGCCGAGGACTCCGACGAGAACGTCCAGTACGTCTTCACCATGACCGACGGCGGCTTCGCCAAGCGCACCCGCATCAGCGACTACCGGCTCACCAACCGCGGCACCAAGGGCGTCAAGGCGATGGCCCTGGCCAACGAGGACCGCGGCGGCCTGGTCGGCGCGTTCATCGTCGAGGACGGCGACGAGATCCTCTCGATCACCCAGGGCGGCCAGGTGGTGCGCAGCCCGATCAACGAGGAGTTCCGTCCGACCGGCCGTTCGACGCAGGGCGTGAAGTTCGTGTCCTTCCGCTCCGGCGACGCCGTGGCGGTGGTGACCCGTTCGGTCGAGGCGAAGGCCGACGACGAGGAGGACGCTGCGGGCGCGGATGCAACAATCGCCGCAGACGACGAGTCGCAGGTCCCGGACGCCGGTGCCGAGGCCGGCGTCGCCACGGACGCCACGACCGACGGGGAGGACCAGGCCTGATGGCTGGTACCGCACGCAGCGACGACACGGCCGCCCAGGCCCCCGCCACCGAGCAGCTGAACACGCGGCTGCAGTCGATGGCCGAGGCCGGCGGCCCGGCCGCGAAGGCGACGGCCGACGCGCGCCGCAACCCGCGTCGGGCCCGGCTGCGGCTCTCGACGATCGACCCGTGGTCGGTCATGAAGACCTCCTTCCTACTGGCCGTCGCCTTCGCGATCGTCAGCGTGGTGGCCGTCCTCATGGTCTGGACGGTGCTGAGCGCCGCCGGCGTCTGGGAGTCGATCAACCAGACGGTGCGCGACATCGTCGGCGGCGACACCGCGCAGAGGTTCGACGTCACCGACTACCTCGGCACCAGCCGCGTCCTGGGCTTCACGATGGTCGTCTCGGCGATCAACGTCGTGCTGATCACCGCCGTTGCGACCCTCGCGGCGTTCCTCTACAACATGGCCGCCTCGCTGCTCGGCGGCATCGAGGTCACCCTCTCCGAGGACGCCTGAGCCGACCGCCGCACCGTTTTGTCGGCGTCCGAGACGCTGGGGTAGTGTTCCCCCTCGGTCAACCGACCGCCCCCGGCCTGCCGGGTGCGGGCCTATAGCTCAGACGGTTAGAGCGCTTCCCTGATAAGGAAGAGGTCACAGGTTCAAGTCCTGTTAGGCCCACCGACCGCAGCCCGCCTGCAACCGAGGAGTCCTCGATGAAGAAGATCCTGCTCGTCGTCCTCACCGCCGCAGGCGCCGTCCTGGCCAAGCGCAAGTACGACTCCAGCCAGGCCGAGCACGCCCTCTGGGCCGAGGCCGTCGACGCCGTCCGTCGCTGACCTCACCGCAGCATCGCGGGCCTCGCGCCCGCACTCCCGCCGCCTCCGGGTGGCATCGGGGCCTTGGCGCAATTGGTAGCGCACCTGCTTTGCAAGCAGGGGGTTAGGGGTTCGAGTCCCCTAGGCTCCACCAACTTCCTGCGTCCTCGACGGGAACTCGCGCGGATCTCCCGCTGGGTCGGCCCGTGCTCGTGGACCGCTGAAAGCGTTCCTCGAGCATCGGCGAACTCCGTCGTGCGCCGTCCTGGGGATGTCGTGTGCAACCGCATCACGCAGAATTCCCGCACTAGCTTCGGTCTGTATTCGATGCCAAGCTGCGCCGGTGGAACCGTATGTGCGGCACGTCAAGCACGTCGTTCCGGACGAATTTCGTGGGGAACTCGCGCTCGTCGACGCGATGGCGGACCGCCTGCGTCGACATCTCTCGGACACGGCCTCCGACCTGCGTCGACTCCACGTTCACGGGGCATCCAGCGCGGTGGTGCAAGGACATGTGGGTGGATTGCTCCGCGTCGATCTCCACTTCGAGGAGGAGGTCGTCCTGACCGCCGAACTTGGATTCGTGACGCAGGCTCGACCGGATTTCATCTTCAGGCTCGGCCCCGGACGCGGCGTGATCGCGGAGGTGGAGCGGGGCGGAACGATCACGAACAACCACGACCTGAAGGATCTCTGGAAGGCGCACATCGCTCCCGATGCGCACCATCTGTTCCTCGTCGTCCCCATGCAGAACTTCTCCAGGGACGGGTCCGGTCGCGAGAAGCCCTTCCCGGTCGTGGCGCGGCGGCTCGGCGCGTTCTTCGGCGACAGCCGCCGCGAGATCGACGTCCTGAGCGTGCATGTCTTCGGCTACTGAGCGATTCGTCCGTGCCGGGCAGGCCGCCTCCATGTTGCACAATGCCCCGTGCTCTCTCGCCTGACCCGCGCCCTCGCCACGGGCACGCTGCTGGTGACCGTCACCGGCTGTGCGGGATCAATCCCGCCGCCGAGCGCGGCGCCGAAGCCCGACGTCCTGCCGTCGGCCACGCCCACGCCGGACGCCGACCTGCCGGCTTCGGCGGTGCTGCCCTATGTGCCGGAGAGCACGGCGCTGCTGACGGTCACCGACTACGACCGGGTGGCCGAGCAGCTGGGCGTCGAGCTGACGCGCGGGATGAGCCAGGCCGAGCGGGACGACTTCTGGCGGCGGGCCGCACGCGGCGCCGCGCTGCTCAGCCCCGGCCTGCTGCGTGACGACGAGAAGCGGCTGCGCGACGACTACGGCATCGGCCAGGAGGACGTCTCGTGGGAGGCGCACCTCGTTGGGGACGACGGGGTCGAGACCGGCTGGGTGCTGCGGTTCCGCGACGGCACCCCGATGGCGTCGGTCAAGGAGGCGATCGACGCCGGGGTCGGGCCGCTCGCCGGGGCGCGGATCGCCGACGGGACGGTCGTCGTCAAGGGCACGCTGCCCGATCCGGCCGACAGCTGGGCGTCCGACGAGACGATCCAGCCTCTCGTCGGCACCACCGCGGCGGACGGGGTGGTGGTGCGTCGGGGCTGCGTGGCGGCGCCGGCGGGCACGCCGCGGGTCGAGTCGCTGGACGCCTGGTCGATGACCTTCGAGGGCGCGCTCGCCACGGCCCGCCTGGGGCTGAAGCGCACCGACCTCTTCACGCGACTGCGGCTGGCCGAGCAGCGCGCGAGCTTCACGCGGGTCTTCGCGGGCGGCGTCGCCGACCCGCAGTCGGGACGCCTCGGCTTCCGGATGAAGGCGCCCGCGGCGGCGACCGATCTGGCCCTGCGCGAGGATCTGCCCTTCGCGGTCTGCGGGCGGTAGGTCCCGGCCGCTGTCGGGTGCGGGGGTCTCGACAAGCTCGACCACCGTGCGGGGCTCGACCACCGTGCGGGGCTCGACCACCGTGCGGGGCTCGGCCACCGTGCGGGGCTCGGCCACCGGGTGCGGCTCGACCGGCGTCACAGGCTGGACCACCGGAGCGCCCCGTACCCTGGAGGGCGTGACCAGCGCCTTCGCCCCGCGCCTCCTCGCGGCCCATGCGGCGATGCTGGTGTCGGTGTCGGCGGCCACCGGCCTGGGCGTCTGGCAGTACGACGCCTACCAGGCGCGCAAGCAGGCCGAGCGCATCGACCTGACGCAGGAGACCCCGCGTCCGCTCACCGATCTGATGGGCTCCGACGATCCGTTCCCGGGCGCCGACGTCGGGCGTCCGGTCGACGTCCGCGGCACCTGGGTGCCCACCGGCACGGTGTTCGTGTCGGGCCGCGAGCACGACGGCGTCGACGGCTTCTGGGTCGTGACGCCGGTGGCCGTGGGCGGCGAGGGCCGGCCGGCCGTGCCGGTGGTGCGCGGCTGGGTGCCCACCGTGGCCGACGCGCCGCCCGCACCGAGCGGCGAGGTCGACCTCGTCGGGTCGCTGCAGCCGACGGAGGGCACCGGCGAGACCGACCCGAATCCCGACGACGACGTCATCCCGCAGGTGCGCATCGCCGACCTGATCCAGCACGTTGACCAGGACCTCTACAGCGCCTACGTCGTCGACGACACCCCGTCGGCCGGGCTGGTGAAGGCCGACCTCGCGGCGCTGCCCGACAGCGGACGCTTCACCGGCCTGCGCAACTTCCTCTACGCCATCGAGTGGTGGCTCTTCGGCCTCTTCGCGCTCTACATCTGGGGCCGCTTCGTGCGCGACGAGACGCGCGAGCCCGACGACCTCGGGGACGGCACTGCCACCCCGTCCGGTCCGGCTCCGGACGACCACCCGGTACCGTCGAACGCGTGAACCGGCTCTTCGTCACCTACCGCGTGCTCGCCCTCGTGGTGGGCGTCCTGCTGCTCGTCGGCACCCTCAGCGCCGTCCTCAAGTACGGCCTCAGCGAGGGCAGCAGCCTCCAGACCCTCGGCGAGCGGCTCGACCTGGTCTGGCTGGTACACGGCTGGATCTACATCGTCTACGTCGTGGTCGCGTTCGTGCTGACGCAGAAGGCCCGCTGGTCGCTGCCGCAGTTCGGGCTGATGATGATCGCCGGCCTCATCCCCGGCCTGATCTTCTGGGTCGAGGCGCGCGTCGCGGCCCGTCTGCGCGAGCAGCACCCTGAGCTCGTCCGCGCCTGAGCCGCCGAGCCCGCCGCACGATCCCGAGACGCCGAACGGCGGCCGCCCCGCGAGGGGACGGCCGCCGTTCGACGTTCCACGTGGAACCGATGCGGTGCGGCTCAGCGGTCCTCGGCCGGCGGGGCGGCGTCGAGCTCGACGATCTCGACCGGCTCCTCCGGCGTCGTGGCCTTGCGCGGAGCCTCGGCGGCGTCGGCGATCGCCTCGTCCGGGGTGGCCCCGGCGTCGTCGGCGACGTGCTTCGGCGCCTCGGTGGCCGGGGTGGTGACGACGCCGGCGGAGGACGACGCGGGCGCGCTGCTCGGCGCGGCCGGCGGCACGTACGCGGACTGCCACACGTCGGGCTTCGAGCCGCCCTGCAGCCGCTTGGCCACCACGCCCACGGCCGCGGCGACACCGCCGACGATGAGCAGGGTCTTGACCTTCGAGCGCTTCTTCTTCGGCGCCGGCTGGCCGGTGAGCTCGGCGACGCGGGCCTGGGCGCGGCCGGCCACGTCGGCCGCGCGCTCCTGCGCGAGCGAGGCGCCCTGCGCGACGTACGGGGCGGCCTTCGAGCGGGCCTCGCTCAGCGCGTCCTGCAGCACCGGGACGGCCTTGTCACGCGCGTCCTGGAGTGCGGGGACGGCCTTGGCCCGGGCGTCCTGCAGCGCCGGCACGGCCTTGGAGCGGGCGTCGGAGAGGCGGTGCGCGGCCTCCTCGCGGGCGGTGCCCGCGGCGGACTCGAGCTGGTCGACGAAGCCCTCGACGAGGTCCTCGAACGACTCCACCACCGAGCCGACGCGATCCTGGGCCTGATCGAGCAGGGACTTCTTCTTGCGCAGACGCATGACGCGTCACTTCCTCTCGTGGTGGCGTGCAGGTGGGGGACGCCGGTCATCTTGGCACCCGTGGAAAGATCGTCGCGCACGACGCGGCCGCGTCGTTCACCCAGACGTACACCCACGCCAATCGAAAGGCAGTCATGGCTGACCTGCAGGCCGTCCTCAAGACCAACCGGGGCGACATCACCCTGAACCTGTTCCCGAACCACGCCCCCGAGACGGTCGAGAACTTCGTCGGCCTGGCCACCGGCGAGAAGTCCTACGACGCCGGCAACGGCAAGACCGGCCCCTTCTACGACGGCCTCGGCTTCCACCGCGTCATCTCCGGCTTCATGATCCAGGGCGGCTGCCCGCTCGGCACCGGCACCGGCGGCCCGGGCTACACCTTCAAGGACGAGCCGCACCCCGAGCTGGTCTTCGACAAGCCCTACCTGCTCGCCATGGCCAACGCCGGCCCGGGCACCAACGGCTCGCAGTTCTTCATCACCGTCGGCGCCACCACCTGGCTGAACTTCAAGCACACCATCTTCGGCGAGGTCGCCGACCAGGCCGGCCGCGACGTCGTCGACGCCATCGCCACCACCGCCACGGGCCCGGGCGACCGTCCGCTCGAGCCGGTCGTCATCGAGTCCGTCGAGATCACCGGCCGCTGAGCGGCCACCCCCTGAGGCCTGACGCATGACGACGCCCCCGGCCACGCCGCAGCCCGTCCCCGGCACCGGCGTGCCCACCTGCTACCGGCACCGCGACCGGGAGACCTACATCAGCTGCCAGCGGTGTGGTCGACCCATCTGCCCGGACTGCATGACGGAGGCCGCCGTCGGCTTCCAGTGCCCGGAGTGCGTGGCCGAGGGGCGTCGCAGCATCGCGCAGGCGCGCACGTCCTTCGGCGGGGTCATCCCCAGCCGTCCGGGCGTCGTCTCGCTCACCCTGATCGGCCTCAACCTGCTCGTCTTCGCCCTCGTGCAGGCGACGGGCGGCGCGGCGAGCCTGCTCGTCGACCGCCTGTCGCTGCACGCGGAGTCGCTCTGCGGCCTCTCCCGGGGCTTCTTCTACGGCGCCAGCGAGGCCGGCTGCGTCGGCCGGGGCGGCACGTTCGTCCCCGGCGTCGCCGACGGCGCGGTCTGGCAGATGCTCACCAGCGTGTTCCTGCACGTCTCGGTGCTGCACATCGCCTTCAACATGTTCGCGCTCTACGCGCTGGGCCCGCAGCTGGAGCAGGTGCTCGGCCGCTGGCGCTTCCTGACGCTCTACCTGCTCTCCGGCCTGGCCGGCTCGGTGCTCGTCTACGCCACCGCCGGCCCCTCGACCACGCTCGGCGCGTCCGGGGCGATCTTCGGCCTGATGGGCGCGCTGCTCGTCATCGCCTACAAGGTGCGCGGCGACTACCGCAGCATCCTGTTCTGGATCGGCCTGAACTTCGTCATCACCCTGGTCGGCGCGGGCTACATCTCCTGGCAGGCCCACCTCGGCGGCTTCCTGGGCGGCGCCGCGCTCGGCGCCCTGCTCGCCTACGCCCCGCGCGAGCGCCGCACCCTCGTGCAGGTCGGGGGCTTCGTGGCCGTCGGCGTCGTGCTCGTCGCGATCACCGCGCTCCGCACGCTCAGCCTGCAGGTCTGAGCCCGGACGCAGCGAGACCCGGCTCGCAGGTGAGCCGGGTCACGCTCCCCGCCCCCAGGCGGTGGAGAACCTTGTGGACGAACGGTCCGGTGCGTCCACAACTGTGGACGTTCCTGGGGAGAACTACACGCGTGTGATTCCTCCCCAGGGTCATCCCCAGGTGTGGAGGACGCTCACTCCCAGCGGGTCGCGAAGGAGAAGCCGACGGCCATGAACGCGATGCCCACGAGCAGGTTCTTCTGGCCGAGGTCGTTGAAGACCGGCACCTGCGAGACGTCGTTGGAGATGACGTAGAAGGTGCAGATCCAGAGCAGGCCGAGGAGGAAGCAGCCGAGCATGCCGACCACGACGCCCCGCCCGCGGCCGAGCGGGGTCGAGGGGTGCGCGGCGATCAGGAGCCCGAGGAAGATCGCGCCGAAGCCGATCAGGTAGTTGTAGTCCGCGAGGTCGCCGATGAAGGCGGGACCCTTCGGGTCGTCGCCGAGCACGTCGGGACGCACGCCCACGTAGTAGTAGGCCATCCAGGCGATGCCGCCGAGCACGAGGACGAGGGCGAGCACCGCGCGGACCGTCAGGATCGGACCCCGGATCGGGTCGGCGAAGGCCTGATCGGCCGGCTTGCGCTTGAGCTTGGCCACGACGTCTCCTCGGGCGGTTGACTACGGGATGGGGATCGGCGTCGAACGCCCGTAGCCTAGACGTCGTGAGCGAGGGGGAGCACGTGAGGGGCGGTGCGTCGGCCCACGGCACGACCCACCGCACGGCCCACGGCGCGACGCGGGGCACGGCCCTGGTGGCGCGGGTGCGCAGCGGTCTCGGGCGCACCGTCGGACGCCGTCCCCGCCGCCCCGGCTCCCGCGCCTGGCGCGTCGGCACCCCGGTCGTGCTGGTCCTCTGCGGCTCGCTGCTCGCCGTCAGCGCCGCCCGCAGCCAGGGCACCGACCTGCGACCCGGCCGCTACCCCGACGTCGCGTCCCTCGTGCGCGCGGAGTCGCAGTCCTACGAGGCCCTGCGCCAGCGGGTGCAGGACCTCAACGGCCAGGTCGCCGAGCTCGCCGCCGGCGTCGACGATCCCGAGGTCGCGCGGCTTCAGCAGCGCACCGAGCGGCTGCGCAGCCCCGCGGGCCTGGCGCCCGTGCGCGGACCGGGCGTCACCGTCACGCTGTCGGACAGCCCCCTCGAGGTCGACCGCGAGAGCGGCATCGACGAGCGGTGGTTCGTGGTGCACCAGCAGGACGTCCAGGCGGTCGTCAACGCCATGTGGCGCGGCGGCGCGACCGCGGTGACCATCCAGGGCCAGCGGGTCGTCACCACCACGGCGATCAAGTGCGAGGGCAACTCGATCACCATCCAGGGCGTGCCCTACCCGCAGCCGTACGTCATCTCCGCGGTCGGCGACCAGTCGTCACTCGAGAGCGCGCTGACCTCCGACTCCTACGTGCGCGGGTACGTGCAGCAGTCGCAGGACCCCGCGGTGCGCATCGGCTGGGGCATGCGGCGCGACGAGGTGCGCGCGCCCGCCTACGACGACGTGCTGCGGCTGTCGTACGCCAAGCCCGTCGCCTGACCCGCCCGACCCGAGGCCGACCTCGCCGGCCGGCGCGGGCTGGGTCAGGGCGTCGGCTGCTGCTGCCCCGGCGGGGTGCCGCCCTGGCCGGGAGGGTTGCCGCCGTTGCCCGGACCGCCGGGCGTCGGCTGGCCCGACGGCGTCGGGCTGGCGGAGGGGGTGGGCTCGAAGGCGGAGACGAAGATGTTGACCTCGCTGCCCTGCGGCTGGGTCGTGCCCGGCTCGGGCAGCTGGTCGACGACCGTGCCCTTCTTCTCCGTGCTCGTGGGGTCCTGCCGGACGACCGGCTTGAAGCCGGCGCGGATGATCTTCTGCGTCGCCTGGTACTGGGTGAGGCCCACCACCGAGGGCACCTCCTCCGGCCCGTCGGAGTAGTACACGACGACGGTCGAGCCGGACGCCACCTTGGTGCCGGCGGCGGGGTCGGTGCGGATGACCTGTCCGGCGGCCTCGTCGGACTCCACCACCTGGAAGCGCGGCTTGAGGCCGGCGTCGGTGAGCGTGCCCTGCGCCTGCTGCCGCATCTGGTTGACGATGTCGGGGATGGCGACCTCGGGCTTGCCGGCGCTGATCGTCAGCGTGACGGTGGTGCCGGGGTCGACGAACGCGTTGGCCGGCGGGTCCTGCGAGATCACCCGGCCCTGCGGCACGGTGCCTGACGGCTCGAAGCTGGCGGTGCCGACGGTGAGGTTGGCGTCGCCGAGCGCCGCGTTGGCGCTGTTCTCGCTCATCCGCACGACGTCGGGCACCTGCACCTGCTCGGGCGCGGACGGGAAGAGCTTGGGCCACAGGAAGATCGCGGCCACGATGATGCCGATGACCAGCGCCGCCAGCGCCAGCAGGAAGCCGGTGCGCGGGCCGTCGTCGTCGGACTCCTGCGCGGGCACCGGCACCGGCACGGGCATCGGCGCCGGACGCGGGGCGACGGGCGGCAGGGTCGTGGTCGGGGGCAGCGGCGCCGGCGCCTGGGCCTGCACCGGACGACCGGCGAGGTAGCGCTCGATGTCGCTGCGCATGGCGGCCGCCGACTGGTAGCGGTCCTCGACCCGCTTGGCCAGCGACTTCATCACGATCGCGTCGATCTCGGGGGTGAGCTCGGTGTCGTGGTCGGACGGCGGCAGCGCCTGCTCGCGCACGTGCTGGTAGGCCACGGCGACGGGCGAGTCGCCGACGAACGGGGGACGTCCGGTGAGCAGCTCGTAGAGCAGGCAGCCGGCCGAGTAGACGTCCGAGCGCGAGTCGACGGTCTCCCCGCGGGCCTGCTCCGGGGAGAGGTACTGCGCGGTGCCGACGACGGCGGCCGTCTGGGTCATGCTCGAGGCGGCGTCGCTGATCGCGCGGGCGATGCCGAAGTCCATCACCTTGACGTCGCCGCTCGGCGTGAGCATGACGTTGCCGGGCTTGATGTCGCGGTGGATGATCCCGGCCCGGTGGCTGTAGTCGAGCGCCGAGAGCACGCCGCTGGTGATCTCCAGCGCGCGCTCGGGCAGGATCTTGCGGCCCTCGCGGAGGATGTCGCGCAGCGTCCGGCCCGCGACGTACTCCATGACGATGTAGGGCTGCTGCACGCCCGAGCCGTCGGAGGCGGGCTCCTCGCCGGTGTCGTAGACCGCGACGATCGCCGGGTGGTTCAGCGACGCCGACGACTGCGCCTCGCGGCGGAAGCGCGCCTGGAAGGTGGCGTCGCTGGCGAGGTCGGTGCGCAGGCGCTTGACGGCGACCACGCGGCCGAGCCGGGTGTCGGTGCCCTTGCGGACCTCGGCCATGCCGCCGCGTCCCAGCAGCTCGCCGAGCTCGTAGCGGCCGCCGACCGTGGGCTGCTCGGTCATCGGGCGACTCCTCGGGAGGCGGGCGGTGCGGGCGGCGTGCCCGCTCCGCCGGACGCGGACGGTGACGCGGGCGCCGTCGGGGACGGCGTCGGGGTGGGCGTCGGGGTCGGGGTCGGGGTGGGCGTGGGGGTCGGCGTCGGCGCGGCGCCCCAGTAGCTGATCGTCACGGAGTCGCCCTGCACCAGCGCGCCCTCGGGGCTGACGCGCTCGACGGCGCCGGGGGTCTGGCTGCCGTCGTTGGTGAGCTCGTTGAGCACGACCTTGAGGCCCAGGCGGGTCAGCTGCTCGCGGACCTCGCGGTAGTCGCGGCCCTCGTAGTCGCTGCTGCGCACGTCGACGGTCTGCACCGTCGGGCTGGCCTGGGTGGGCGTCGACGAGGGCCGCTCCGAGGCGGTGCGACTCGGCGTCGGACGCGGGGTCTCGGCGGCCTGGGTCGGGGAGTCGTCCCGGTTCAGCAGGACGACCAGGGCGATGATGCCCGCGATCGCGGCGACCGCGAGCAGCGCCAGCAGCGCGCCGGTGGCGGCCGAGCGACGCTGCGCGGGGGCGTCCGAGACGGTGGTCGAGGTGGTGATCGGCGGCACCGGGGCTACGGGACCGGTGCGCAGCACCGCCGTCGCGGCCTCCGCCGGCGCGGCCGGCGCGACGGGCGCCACGGGCGGCAGCACGACGGTGCTGGGACTGCGCAGCGCGGCGGCGAAGGCGGCGCCGTCGGCGAACCGCTGCTCGGGGTCCTTCGCCAGCGCCCGCGTGACGACGGCCGCGAGGTCGGAGGGCACGCTCGCCGGCAGCGCCGGCACCGGCTGGTTGAGGTGCGCGAGCGCGGTGGCGACCGGGGTGTCGGCCTCGAACGGACGGCGTCCGGCCAGCGCCTCGAAGGCCACCACGCCGAGGGAGTAGACGTCGGAGGCGGATGTGCTCGGGTTGCCACGCGCCTGCTCCGGCGAGAGGTACTGCGGGGTGCCGAGGACGGTGCCGGTCTGGGTGAGGCCGGCCGAGGTGGCGGCACGCGCGATGCCGAAGTCGGTGATCTTGACCTGCCGCGCCGGCGTGACGAGCAGGTTCGCGGGCTTGACGTCGCGGTGGACGATGCCGGCGGCGTGGGCGGCGCCGAGCCCGTCGGCGGCCTGGGCGAGCAGCTCGCGGGCGGCGTCGGGGTTCATCGGCTCGCCGCCGCGCAGCAGCGCCGAGAGCGGCTGGCCGTCGACGAGCTCCATGACCAGGAACGGCTGCGGCATGCCGCTCTGCGTGCCCTCGCCGACGTCGTAGACCGCCGCGATGTTCGGGTGCTGGAGCGCGGCCGCGTGCCGCGCCTCCTCGTTGAGCCGCGCCCGGAAGGCGGGGTCGTCGGCGAAGCCGGCCCGCAGCGTCTTGATCGCGACCGCGCGGCCGAGCAGCGTGTCGGTGGCGCGCCACACGTCGCCCATGCCCCCGCTCGCGAGGTGCTCGTCGAGGCGGTAGCGGTGCTGGTCGTCGGCGTACCGGACGTCGTTAGTGCTCACTTGATGACCGCCTCCATCACGGCCTTGGCGATCGGGCCGCCGAGCCGGCCGCCGGCGATGTCGCCGCGGGCCACGGTCGGGGCCTTCTGGATGAGGACCGCGACGGCGACCTGCGGGTCGTCGGCCGGCGCGAAGGAGGTGAACCAGGCGTACGGCGGCACCGAGGGGAGGCCGCTCTGCGCGGTGCCGGTCTTGCCGGCCACCTTGACTCCGGGGATCGCAGCCGGCGCGGCGGTGCCCTCGTCGACGGTCGAGACCATCAGGTCGGTGAGCTGGCTGGCGGTGCGCGCGCTGATCGCCTGGGAGAGCTGCTGCGGCTTGGTGGAGTCGATCTGCTCGAACTCCGGCGACTGGACGGAGTCGACCAGGTAGGGCCGCATCACCTTGCCGTCGTTGGCGATGCCGGCGGCGACCATCGCCATCTGCAGCGGGGTCGCCCGCACCTCGAACTGGCCGATGCCGCTCTGCCCCGCCTGCGGCTTGTTGGCGTCGGCCGGGAAGACCGACTCGGCCTGCGGCAGGAGGTCGTCGAAGTAGGTGGAGTTGAACCCGAACGCCTCGGCCTGCTTGCGCAGCCGGTCGGCGCCCAGCTCGACGCCGAGCCGCGCGAAGGTGGTGTTGCAGGAGTTCTCCAGCGCCTGGGCGAACGGGATGCGGTCGGAGCCGCAGTTGCGTCCCTCGTTGTCGATCAGGCCGGACGAGCCGCTGGTCAGCGGCAGCTGGTACGTCGCGCCGCCCGGCACGAGGTCGTTCTTGGTGTAGAGGCCGTCCTCGATCGCCGCGGCGGCGGTCACCAGCTTGAAGGTCGAGCCCGGCGGCAGGGTGGTCTGGATGGCGCGGTTGGTGAGCGGCTGGCCCGGCGCGTCCTGCAGCCGCTGCGCGGCCTTGTTGACCTTGGCGAGGTCGTGGTCGGCGAGCAGGTTCGGGTCGTAGCTGGGCAGCGAGACCATCGCGAGCACCTTGCCGGTGCGCGGCTGGATGGCGACGACCGAGCCCTGGCCGTTCGGGCCGAGCACCTGCTTGAGCGCGGTGTACGCGGCGCGCTGGGCCTTGGCGTCGATCGTCAGCTCGACGTTGCCGCCCTTGCTCTGCTGGTTGCTCAGCAGGTCGACCAGCCGGCTGACGAACAGGCTGTCGTCCTCGCCGGAGAGCACGCGGTTCTGGGTCTGCTCCACCATCTGCTGGCAGCTGGTGCAGCCGCCGGACTGGGCGTTGTAGTAGTTGAACCAGCCGGTGATGGGCGCGTAGAGCTGCGGCTGCGGGTAGGTGCGCTGGTAGTCGTAGCGGTCCTTCGACGGGACGCTGCGGGCCACCGGCGTGCGTCCGACCAGGATCGCGCCGCGCTCCTGGGAGAAGGAGGCGTCGACGGCGCGCCGGTTGCGCGGGTCCTGGTCGAGGGAGCTGGCCTTCCAGTACTGCAGGTAGGTCACGTTCGCCATCAGCGCGAGGAACAGCACCAGGCAGAACACCGAGAGCGTGCGGATCGGACGGTTCACAGCCGGATCACCTGCGTCGACTCCTCGTCGGGCTCGTCCGCCTCGGCGGACAGGTCGGGCACCGGACGTCGGGCGAGGTCGGAGATGCGCAGCAGCAGGGCCACGATCACCCAGTTCGCGACCAGCGACGACCCGCCGTAGGACAGGAACGGCGCGGTGAGGCCGGTGAGCGGGATCAGCCGGGTGACCCCGCCGACCACCACGAACACCTGCAGCGCGAAGACGCCCGCCAGACCGGTGGCCAGCAGCTTGCCGAAGCCGTCGCGCGAGATGACGGCGGTGCGCAGCGCCCGCTCGACGATCAGGCCGTACATGACGAGCACGGCCATCAGGCCGGTGAGCCCGAGCTCCTCGCCGATGGAGGAGGTGATGAAGTCGGAGTTGGCGTAGTAGACCATCCAGGGGCTGCCGCCGCCGAGGCCGCGACCGAGCAGGCCGCCCCAGCCGAAGCCGAACTGGCTGAGCACGATCTGGCGGCCCTTGTCGCTGGTGCCGTCGCCGAAGAACGCGTAGGGGTCGAGCCACAGGTCGACGCGGTCGCCGACGCGGCCGACGAACATGGTGGCGAGCACGGCGCCGATGACGAACATGATCGCGCCGACCACCAGCCAGCCCGGACGCTCGGTGCTGACGTAGAGCATGATCAGGAACAGGCCGAAGAACAGCAGGCTCGAGCCGAGGTCGCTCTGCGCGACCAGGATGACCATCGAGATCGCCCACATGCCGAGGATCGGGCCGAGGTCGCGGCCGCGCGGCAGGTCGACGAAGAGCACCCGGCGCCCGGCGAGCGCCAGCGCGTCGCGGTGCAGCACCAGGTAGCCGGCGAACGCGATGACCAGCAGCACCTTCGCGACCTCGCCGGGCTGCAGCGAGAACGGGCCGATGCCGATCCAGATGCGGGCGCCGTTGATCTCCTTGCCGAGCACCGGCACCTGCGGGGTCAGCAGCAGGACGATCGCCGCCAGGCCGCAGGTGTAGGTGAAGCGGGTCAGGACGCGGTGGTCGCGCAGCAGCAGCAGGGTGCCGGCGAACAGGCCGACGCCGAGGGTCATCCAGATGAGCTGGCGCCGGGCGAAGTCGGAGTCGCCGGCGAGGTCGAGGCGGTGGATGACGGCCAGGCCGAGGCCGTTGAGCGCGGCGACCACGGGCAGCAGCACGGGGTCGGCGTACGGCGCGACCAGCCGGACGACGACGTGCGCGCCGAGGATCAGGCCGGCCAGCCAGCCGCCGTAGCCGACGATGTCGGCCGGCACCCGGCCCTCGACGCCCAGCCCGGCGGCGGCGTACGCCCCGATGCCGACGACGAGCGCGAGGACGAGCAGGAACAGCTCGGCGCCGCGGCGGCGCCGGTGCACGAACTGCAGCAGCGGGCCGGTGACGCCCGTGGTGGTCAGGCCGGGGGTGCTCACGGGGCGTCCCCTCCGCAGTCGCGGGCCGAGGCCACCTGGGTGCCCAGGTTGGCGATGGCCTGGCGCGCCTCGTCGAGGCCGCTGGTGCCGAAGGTGGCGCGCACGCGGTCGGCGTCGTAGGTGCACAGCTCGCTGAGCGGCAGGTCGCTGCGCTCGTACGGCGTGGAGAGGCTCAGGCCGGGGACGTCGGCGTTGACGCCGCGGAAGATGACGACCACGCCGTCCTGCTCGCCGATGTAGTACTGCCGCTGGCTCCACGACCACGCCGCCGCGCCGATCAGCCAGACGACGCCGAGCACGACCAGCCCGATGAGCGGGGCACGCAGCCACCGCAGCCGCTCGGGCGCGCGGGGCGCGTACCGCACGGCCTCGGGGTCGGGCGGGTCGGCGGTGATGGCGTGGTCGGGCAGGTCGGCGACGCCCACGGCGCCGGCGGAGCTGGTCGTCCCCTCGCCGCCGTCGCCGTCGGGGGTGCGGTGACGCCGGGTGGAGAGCAGCCCGCGCGGCATGCGTCGGCGCAGCTCGGACGCGGAGCCGACGAGCAGCGGCTGGAGCTCGGCGAGCTCGTCGGCGTGCGCCTGCGCGCCGGCGTCGTCGAGCACCTCGGCCACCACGCAGGTGACGTTGTCGGTGGAGCCGGCCTCGAGGCTGGCGCGCACCAGCTCGACGGCGGCGAAGTCGGGCGTCCCGTCGCCGAGCAGGGCGGCGATGACGTCGTCCTCGAGCACGCCGCAGGCGCCGTCGGAGCACAGCAGCAGGCGGTCGCCGGCCGCGAGGTCGACGACGAAGAGGTCGGGCTCGAGCTCGGTCTGGCCGTCGAGCGCACGCAGGATGACGTTGCGGTGCGGGTGCACCCGGGCCTCGGCCTCGCTGATGCGGCCCTCGTCGATGAGGCTCTGGACGAAGGTGTGGTCCTTGGTGAGCTGGCGCAGCACGCCGTCGCGCAGCAGGTAGGCGCGGGAGTCGCCGACGTGGCCGAGCGCGATGCGGTGGCCGTCGAAGCGGGCGAGCGTGGCGCAGGTGGAGGTGCCCATGAGGGCGGGGTCCTCGTCGACGAGGTCGGCGATGCGGTCGTGCGCGCGGTGCAGGGCGCCGGAGACCTCGCCGAGCAGCTCGACGGTGCCGGTCTCGGGGTCGGTCGCGCCGGTGGACGGTGCGTTCGCGAGGTCGACGCCGGTGTCGCCGAGCCGCGAGCCCGCCGGGGTCGGGGCCGGCACGTCGAGCCGCCGCAGCTGGCTGATCGCGGTGGCGCTGGCGATGTCGCCGCGGGCGGCGCCGCCGACGCCGTCGCACACCGCGAGCACCCAGGGCCCCGCGTAGCCGGAGTCCTGGTTGTCCTTGCGGACCCGCCCGACGTCCGAGAGCGCCGAGTAGAGCAGCCGGTACATCAGCCGGCCCTCCTCACTTGCGCACCTCGATGATCGTCTTGCCGATGCGCACCTGCGTGCCGACGGTGACGGTGGTCGGCTGCGTGATGCGGACGCTGCCGATGTAGGTGCCGTTGGTGGAGCCGAGGTCCTCGACGAACCACTGGTCGCCGGACGCGGCGATGCGCGCGTGCCGGGTGGAGGCGTAGTCGTCGTCGAGGCGGATCGCGGCGTCGGACCCGCGTCCGATCAGCACCGGCGTCTCGCCGAGCTCGGCGCGCTCGCCGGCGTTCGAGCCGTCGACGACGATGACGTGCGTGGGGGAGCCGCGGCGCTTGGCCGGCGGCTTGGCCTTGCGCTCCTTCCGCTCCTTGCGGGGCGGTGCGGTGCGGGCGGCCTCGGGCACGCGCGCGCCGAACATGTCGGAGCGGATGACCGAGATGGCCGAGAGCACGAAGATCCACAGGATCGCCAGGTAGGCGATGCGGATCAGGAAGAGGGTCAGCTCAGACATCGGCCCGCTCCTCGATGACGCGGACGGTCATGGTCGTGTTGCCGACGCGCACCTCGGTGCCGTCGTCGGCGATCGAGCGCGCCCGCTTCTGCCCGTCGACCAGCACGCCGTTGGTGGAGCCGAGGTCGACGACCTCGACGCTCACCTGCTCCTGGTGCTGGCCGCGGTAGGAGACGGCGATCTGCGCGTGCCGGCGGCTGACGCCGGGGTCGTTGATGCGGATGTCGGCGTCGGTGCCGCGTCCGACCACCACGCCCGGCGGGTGCAGCGGGTGCTGCGTGCCGTTGATGTCGAGGAACGCCCGCGCCCGGCGGATCTGGGTGTCGGTGGCCGTGCCCGTGACCCGCGCCTGCGCCTGGCTGCGGATGCGGAACAGGCCCGTCGCGAGGTCGTCCGCCCGCTCGAACTCGATCTGGATGGGGCCCGGGAACGCGTAGCCCTGCGTCGTCGCGTGCTCCTCGACCTGCTTCGTGAGCTCGGCGGCGAGCGCGGAGTCGTAGGGCGCGAGGCGCTCGAGGTCGCTCGGGCTCAGCTCCACGTGGAACGCGTTGGGCACCAGGCGGCGCGAGCGGGAGAGGATCTGCGCGTTGTTGTCGCACTCGCGCTGCAGCGCCGCGGCGATCTCGACCGGCTGCACGGCGGAGCGGAAGGCGCGCGCGAAGGCTCCGTTGATGAGGGACTCCAGGCGCTGCTCGAACCGCTGCAGTCCGCTCACCGGGCCTCCTCTCGACTCCACGACCGTGCTTGCCGGCGTGCGGCGGGCAGGCCGAGGACCCGGCCGACGCCGGATCGAGCCCGATCGTAACGGGCCGTCGGTTCCGGACGACTCATCCCGGGTGGGGGCCGTGGTTTGGGGATGTCGTCGCGGCTGGGATAACCTCGCCCAGCACTCGCGCGAGTGGCGGAATAGGCAGACGCGCACGGTTCAGGTCCGTGTGCCCGAAAGGGCGTGGGGGTTCAACTCCCCCCTCGCGCACAGCGGCCCACCTGCAGTCATGCAGGTGGGCCTGTTGCTTTTCCGGGTCGGGTTCGGCGCGGCGGTGCAGTGCAGGATTCCCCGGATATCCGGGGAATCCTGCACTCCGTGACGCGGCCGGCACCTCCCGCGGCGCCCCGGAGTGCCGTGCGCGTCACGGAACGGCCGGCGGTCGGTCCGCCGCAGGGCCGGCGTCCACCCGAACGGCGGCCGCAGTCCGCGCATGGCGCGTCCTCCGGACGGATACCGCCTCACGCCACGACAGCGGAGGTGGGCGCATGGAGCAGCGGACGCAGATCGATCGGATCGCCGAGCCGTGGGGCACTCGGACGCCCTACGGGGCGGGAGAGCCGTGGCCGGTGCGGGTCGACCAGCACCTGGCGGCGGGCGTCGCCGAGGACGACGTGGAGCGGTGGGTGCAGGCGGCGTCGCTGCTGCACTCCAACGGCGACGCGATGGACGTGGCGGTGCGCGCAGGTCGGATCGTCGGCGTGCGTGGCCGGGCGGTGGATCGGGTCAACCACGGTCGGCTCGGCCCCAAGGACCTGTTCGGCTGGCAGGCCAACGGCTCGCCCGACCGCCTGACCCGGCCGCTGATCCGTCGTGACGGGCGGCTGGTGGAGACCGACTGGGAGACGGCGATGGCCGCCGTCGCCGGGCGGGCCCGCGAGCTGATCGAGGAGCGCGGGCCCTCGTCCATCGGGTTCCACACCACGGGGCAGCTCTTCCTGGAGGAGTACTACACGCTCGCGGTGCTCGCCCGCGGCGGCATCGGCACCCCGCACCTCGACGGCAACACGCGTCTGTGCACGGCGACGGCGGCGGCGGCGCTCAAGGAGTCGTTCGGCTGCGACGGACAGCCCGGCTCGTACGCCGACGTCGACCACGCCGACGTGATCTGCCTCTACGGCCACAACGTCGCCGAGACCCAGTCGGTGCTCTGGACGCGGATGCTCGACCGGCTCGACGGGCCGCAGCCGCCGGCGATCGTCTGCGTCGACCCGCGCCGCACGCCGGTGGCCGAGCGCGCGGCCGTGCACCTGGCACCGCGGCCGGGCACCAACGTCATGCTGATGAACGGTCTTCTGCACGAGCTCATCGCGCACGATCGCGTCGACCGCGCCTACCTCGACGCCCACACCGTCGGGTTCGACGAGCTCGCGCGCACGGTGGCGGCGTGCCCGCCGGAGCGGGTCGCCGAGGTGTGCGACGTGCCGGTGGACGACCTGCGCCGTGCCGCCCGGATCATCGGCGACGCCGAGCGGCTCGTGTCGACCGTGCTGCAGGGCTTCTACCAGTCGCACCAGGCGACGGCGGCCGCCGTGCAGGTCAACAACGTGCACCTGCTGCGCGGCATGCTCGGTCGTCCCGGCTGCGGCGTGCTGCAGATGAACGGGCAGCCCACCGCGCAGAACACCCGCGAATGCGGCGCGAACGGCGACCTGCCGGGCTTCCGCAACTGGGCGAACGACGCCCACGTCGAGGAGCTGGCGCGGCTGTGGAACGTCGAGACCTCGCGGATCCCGCACCACTCGGCTCCCACGCACGCCATGCAGATCATGCGATACGTGGAGGACGGGTCGATCCGGTTCCTGCACGTCAGCGGCACGAACCCGGCGGTCTCGATGCCCGAGCTCGCGCGGATGCGGGCGCTGCTCGGCCAGGATCGGCTGTTCCTCGTGGTCCAGGACCTCTTCCTCACCGAGACCGCGACGCTCGCCGACGTGGTGCTGCCGGCGGCGACCTGGGCGGAGAAGACCGGCACCTTCACCAACGCCGACCGCACCGTGCACCTCTCCGAGCAGGCCGTCGACCCTCCCGGCGAGGCGCGCCCCGACCTCGAGATCCTGCTCGACCTGGCGCGGCGCCTGGACCTGCGCGACCGTGACGGCGCGCCGCTCCTCGGCTGGACGTCGCCCGAGGAGGCGTTCGAGGCCTGGAAGGAGTGCTCGCGCGGCCGGCAGTGCGACTACACCGGCCTCACCTACGAGCGGCTGCGCGGTGGCAGCGGCATCCCGTGGCCGTGCACCGACGAGCGTCCCGAGGGCACCGAGCGGCTCTACGTCGACGGCGACTTCCGCTCGCGTGCCGACGACTGCGAGGGCTACGGACGCGACCTGGTCACCGGCGCACCCGTCGAGCCCACCGAGTACCGGGCGCTGAACCCGGACGGCCGCGCGGTGCTCAAGGCGTGCGAGCACCTGCCGTCGCACGAGCCCACCACGACGGAGCATCCGTACGACCTGATCACCGGCCGGACGCTGTACCAGTTCCACACCCGCACCAAGACGGCCCGCGCCCCGCAGCTGCAGGCCGCCGCACCCGAGGTGTGGGTCGAGGCGTCGGCCGACGACGCCCGAGCCGAGGGCTGGGCCGAGGGCGACCTTCTTCGCGTCGCGACGCCGCGCGGCTCGGTCCTCGCTCGTCTGCGGGTCGGCGGGATCCGGCCCGGCGCCCTCTTCGTGCCGTTCCACTACGGCTACTGGGACACCACCGGCGACGCCCCCGACGGCGACGGCGGGCGCGCGGCCAACGAGCTGACGCTCACCGGCTGGGACCCCGCCTCCAAGCAGCCGCTCTTCAAGGCGGGCGCCGCGCGCGCGGATCGAGTCGCGGCCTCCGACGGCCTGGCGGCGCCCGCGCCGACGACGACGGCGTCGCGTCCGGCCGGCGACCCGGGCGCGCGCCCGGTGGCTGCGACCCGCGGCGGACCGCCGGCGCTGTGCGACGAGCGGATCGTGGCGGGGGACGAGCGGTGAGCGGGCTCGGCGGGCCCAGCGGTCCTCGTCGGTTGAGTGGTGTCGCCGCCGTGCTGCGCAACCGCCATGCCGAGCAGATAGGGCTCGCGCTCGAGCGGGTGCACGCGGCGGAGTGTGCCCTGATCAGGGCGCTGGACGATCTGCGTCACCGTCACCCCAACGACCACGAGGTGTTCCACGTGGCGCGGGACGTCGCGGCGTGGTCGCGCCGGCACGTCCCGCTGGTCGCGGAGGCCGCCGGGGCCTGGGGCCGCGATCTGGATCCGGAGGGTCCGGCGGAGGATTCATCGGTGCGAGATCGGCTCGCCGAGCGCGCCGCGCAGCTGGTCGGACGGCGCCATGCCGCGTCCGTGCTGCTGCTCGACGACCTGCGGGCCGCGCACCTGTGCGCGGCCGGGGCGTCGCTGGACTGGGAGGTGCTGGCCCAGGCGGCGCAGGCGCTGCGCGACGACGCGCTGCTGGCGCTCGTCCAGGAGTGCCATCCGCAGACGCTGCGGCAGCTGCGGTGGACGAACGCCCAGGTGAAGGAGACGTCCGCGCAGATCGTCGTGGCCGGGGCGGGATCGTGAGCACGTCCTCCGACCTCGACCACCCGCTGCCGACCCGGGTGGTGCTCCGGCCCGTCGCGACCCCGTTGCCGCTGGGCTTCCTGGCGCTCGGCGTCGCCACGCTCGGGTTCGCGGCCGTGCAGCTCGGCTGGGTCGACGCCTCCCAGGGTCACGCGGTCGCCCTCGGCGTGCTCGTGCTGACCGTGCCGCTTCAGCTGCTGGCCGCGACGTTCGGCTTCCTGGTGCGCGATCCCGTCGCCGCCACCGGCATGGGCGTCCTCAGCGGCACCTGGGCCGGGGTGTGCCTGGTGACGCTCTCCTCGCCGCCCGGTGCGCTCAGCCCCGGCTCCGGGGTGCTGCTGCTCGGTGCCGGTGCCTGCCTCCTGGTGCCGGCCGCCGCTGCCCGCGCGGCCATCGTCCCGGCGGCCGTGGTCGCGACCAGCGCCGTGCGGTTCGCCGTCACCGGGATCGCGCAGGTGCGGCAGAGCCATGCCTGGCTCGAGGTGGCCGGCTGGATTGGTGTCGTCCTCGCCGCGCTGAGCCTCTATGCCGCTCTCGCCCTCGAGCTCGAGGCCTCGTCCGGACGCACGGTGCTGCCGCTCGGCCGGCGCGGCGTCCGCGCCCGGGCGCTCGACGGTCGGCCCGCCGACCAGATCGCCGATCTCCCCAGCGAGCCCGGGGTGCGGCGGCTGCTGTAGGCGGGGCTTGCCGTAGACGGCGCGCGCCGGCAGCCCGATCACCGGGTGATGTCGGGCTGTGGGGTTGCGCGTAGCGGTGGGGCTCAGCCGCCGTCGGGCTGGGGTGGGTCGAGGAGGGTGGTGCCGTGGCGGTCGCGTCGGAATCGGACGCCGTTCGGTGACTGCCAGAGGTAGACGCCGGGTTGGTCGGGTCCAGCGGGCTTGTAGCGCCAGCCGTCGTGGGTCTTGTGGCGGTGGTGCTTGCGGCACAGGGGCGCGAGATTCGACGAGCTGGTGGAGCCGCCCGACTCCCAGGGGTCGATGTGGTCGGCGTCGCAGGACCGTGCTGGTCTGCGGCAGTAGGGGAAGACGCAGGTGTGGTCCCTGAGGATGATCTGCTCGCGCATGAGCTCGGGCACCTCGTAGGCGTCGCTGTAGCGCTCCGCGGCCAGGTCGAGGATCGGACGAACGGTGACGCTGGTGCCGACGGTCTGGCACCAGGCCTTGATGACGTCGATGCCGAGGGGCGACCGGGACGCCTCGGAACGGGCCACGTCGCCCAGCGCACCGGTGACCGCGTCCACCGACAGGTGCACGTAGAGGGTCAGGTGCCGCGACCGGGGCTGCGTCGCGGAAGCAGCAGCACCCTCCGATCCTCCGCCGGTCTCGAGCGGAAGCGCCTGCTCGCCACGGGCGAGCATCCCGGCGGCCTTGGCACGCCGGACGTTCAGCGTCTCCTCGGAGCCGGCCTTCTTGAGCTGCTCGGCGAGCGCTGCGATGGCGCGTTCGAGGTCGGCGGCGTCGGGCTGGTCGAGGCGGCCTGAGATGTCGATGGTGCCGTCGAAGCCGGCTTGACCCATCCACACCTCGAAGCAGCGGTGCTCTGCTTCGCGGGCCTTCCGCAGGACCGCGTCACCGGGGTCGGCGTGCTCCTGCGCGACCCGGCAGATGTTCGAGATCTGGGTGCGGGAGACCTGGTGGGCGTACGCGGCGATCCGGGCGTCCACGAGGTCGGCTGCCTCGGCGGAGAGGGGGATGGTGTCCTCGGTGATCCGGCGGACCTGCCAGACCGTGAGCTCGCCCTTCACCAGGCGGGACCAGACTCGCGGGAGCCGCACGCACGCCTCGAGGGCGTGGCCGACGTAGAACGAGCCGGCCTGCTGGGTCATGCCGAGCGCGGTGATGAACTCGGTGACCGCGTGCTCCTGCACCTCCGGCGCGCCGGGGCCGGCAAGCGGGAGCATCATCCCGGTGTCGATGACATAGCCCGCCACGTCACCAGTGCCCGCGACGTGGGCGATGGCCCAGTCCGCGGCGGCGATGAAGACGTCTCGCTCCGCTTGCTCGGCAGCAGCCCGCGCAGCCATCGCGGCGCGTAGGGCGTCGCTGTCGCGCAGCAGCCGAGGGGTCCGAGAGGGCATGCTCAGATTCTATGCGAACACGCGTTCGATCGCCAGTGTTTCCCCAGATCAGACCAGGTTTTTGAGAACCTCAGCCATGGACAACTGAGAGAGACGACGACGAGGCCGGCGGCGGCGAACGGGGAACACCCGCTGTACCGAGACGGCGGGCAACCACCGAGTGCCATGACCGCCACGGCGACCACTGACAAGCGGTGAGCTGACCATCGGTGGTCGACCTCGAGTCACCGTGGGCGTTCGAGTGCCGGGGTCTCGACAGGCTCGACCACCGGTCGTCCGCCCGCCGGGAGCCGCCGGGAGATCAGCCACCCGACGAGCGTCAGGCCGGCGGCGATCGCCCAGAGGCCGGAGTAGCCCACGTACGCCCCCTGGTAGAGGTACGAGAACGTGCCTGCGGCGGCGACGGGCAGCCAGTGCCAGCGGCCGGTCATGGCGATGAGCGCGAGCAGCAGCACGGCGTACCAGCCGTAGTGCGGGGTGAAGACGAGGAACGCGCCGCCGACGAGCCACACGGCGGAGCGCTCCGGGTGATCGGGGTCGCTGACGCGCCAGCAGAGGGCGGCGAGGGCGACCAGGACCAGCGCGCCGACGAGGGTGTCGAGCGGCTGGGGCAGCAGCCAGCCGACGAGCTTGAGCCGCGAGCCGCTGCTGTAGCCCTCCTCGTCCAGGTAGCCGGGGAGGTAGCCGATGACGTCCATGCCGACGGCGAGCACGTGCGGCACGTAGCCGAGCACGACGACGGCGACGGAGGTGCCGATGACGGTCCAGGGGTGCCGCTTCAGCAGCGCCGGGCCGATCAGGGCGGGATAGATCTTGGTGGCGATCGCGGCGCCGAGCAGCACGCCCGCCCAGGCCGGCCGCATCAGCGCGTACGCGGCGAGCGCTCCGTAGGCGAAGAGGACGCCGACCCAGTCGATGTGCGCGTTGTTGCCGATCTCGGTGACCACCAGCGGGCTCCAGGCCCACAGCGCGGCCCACCACGCCGGCTCGCCGCGCAGCCGCTGGCGGCGCAGCAGCAGGAACGTCAGCAGCAGGACGCCGGCGGCGCCCGTCGCCTGGAAGGCCAGCTGTCCGCCGTGGCCGTCCAGCCCGGCCAGGTCGACGAGCCGGACGCCGACGAACGCGCCCTGTGCGACCGGCGGGTAGATGGTGCGCACGTCGGGCCGGTTGAGCCGCGCGCAGCCGGTCGGCCGCGTGCAGGTGCCGTCCCCGGACGCCTGGAACAGCTCGGGGGTGTGCAGCCGCTCGAGCGCGGGGTCGTTCGGCGTGTGCCGGTACGGGCTCACGCCGGCGAGCTGCACGGTGCCGTCCCAGATGTAGCGCAGGTCGTCGTTGGACGTCTGCGGCGGGACGCTGATCGCGGCCAGCTGCAGCAGCGTCGCGACGCCGAGCACCAGCCCGGCGACGGCCCGGCGGCCCAGCCGCGCCCAGGCGAGCGCGATCACCGCGACGGCGAACGGCGCCCAGGCCAGCGGCTGCTGCTCGCCGCTCGCGTCGTCGCGGAACAGCACGGCCGTGAGCACCACCTGCGTCGCGGCGGCCAGGCCGAGCACGATCCGCGCCACGAGCACCCCCCGCGAGCGGGGAGCGGTGGCCGGGGGGGCGTCGACCTGGGGGGACGTCATGCCGCGAGGGTGCCACCCGTCCGAGGCGTCCCGCGAGCGCGGAGGGCGAGGGGTCACCGATCCGTAAGCACCGGGCCCGACGACCCGGTGACAGGTCTTACCGATCGGTGACGGACCCCCAAGGGAGGTTGTCCCGATCACCGGGCACTGTCACGTTCGGAGCATGACACCCCGTCCCTGCTCTCCCCGTCGCCGCCGATGAGGGTGCTGCTCACCGGCTCGGCCGGCTTCATCGGCACCGCCGTCCGCGCCCGCCTCGAGGCGGCCGGGCACGACGTCGTCGGCGTCGACCTCATGCTCGAGCAGGCCCACGGCGACGCGGCGGCGCCCGCGGGGACGCACCGGCTGGACGTCCGCGACGCCGTCGCCGACCCGGACGCCGCGTGGTCGCGGCTGCTGCGCGGCGTCGACGTCGTGTGCCACCAGGCCGGGGTCGTGGGCGTCGAGCGGGATGCCGCGGAGCTGCCGCTCTACGCCTCGCACAACGACGTCGGGACCGCCACGCTGCTCGCCGCGATGGCCGCGCACGGGGTGGAGCGGCTGGTGCTGGCCTCCTCGATGGTCGTCTACGGCGAGGGCCGCTACGCCTGCGCCACCCACGGCCCGCAGACGCCCGGACCCCGCTCGGAGGAGCGGATGGCGGCCGGCCGGTACGAGAACGCGTGCCCCCGCTGCGACGAGGACCTCGCCTGGCTCACGATCGGCGAGGACGCGCCGCTGCGTCCCCGCAGCGGGTACGCCGCCGGCAAGGCCGCGCAGGAGCACTACGCCGGCGCGTGGGCCCGGCTCACCGGCAGCCGGCTGATGGCGCTGCGCTACCACAACGTCTACGGGCCCGGCATGCCGCGCGACAGCAGCTACTGCGGCGTCGCGGCGATCTTCCGCTCGCGGATCGAGGCCGGCCTGCCGCCGCTCGTGCTGGAGGACGGCGGTCAGCAGCGCGACTTCGTGCACGTCGACGACGTCGCCACCGCCAACCTGCTGGCGATCGAGGCGGTCGGCGACCTGCCCGCCGGCGACGCGCCGGCCTACAACGTCGCCTCCGGTCAGCCGGTGACCATCGCGCAGGTCGCCGAGGCGATCGCCGGCACCCGGGGCCTGACGCCCGAGGTCGTCGGCGGCCACCGCATCGGCGACGTCCGGCACGTCGTCGCCTCGCCCGAGGCCGCCCGCCGCGACCTCGGCTTCGTCGCGGCCGTGCGTCCCGAGGCCGGCCTGCCGGCGCTGGCGTCCGCGCCGCTGCGCGAGGCCGTCCGATGAGCGGCGACGGGCTGGACGAGACCACGCTGGTGCTCCCCTGTCTCGACGAGGGCCCGTCGCTGCGGGCGCTCCTGCCGCGGGTGCCCGCCGACCTCCGCGTCGTGGTGGCCGACAACGCCTCCACCGACGACACCGCCGCGGTGGCCCGCTCGTTCGGCGCCACCGTCGTGCAGGCCTCGCCGCGCGGCTACGGCGCGGCGGTGCACGCCGGCGTCGAGGCCGCCACGACCCGCTGGGTCGCGGTGATGGACGGCGACGGCTCGCTCGACCCCGACGACGTCGCCCCGCTGCTCGCGCTCGTGCGCGGCGGCGAGGCCGACCTGGCGATGGGCCGCCGGGTGCCGGTCAGCCGCGGGCTGGTGCCCTGGCACGCCCGCCTGGGCAACGCGATGATCCTGCGACTGCTGCGCCGCCGCATCGGCGTCGGCGTGCGCGACATCGGCCCCCTGCGGGTCTGCGAGCGGGAGCGGCTGCTCGCGCTCGGCGTCGAGGACCGCGGCATGGGCTACCCCGTCGAGCTGCTCGACCGCGCCACCCGCGCCGGCTGGCGGATCGTCGAGCGCGACGTCGCCTACCACCCGCGCACCGCGGGCACCCGCTCGAAGGTCTCCGGCTCCCTGCGGGGCACCCTGCGCACCGCCCGCGACATCGGCCGGGTGCTGGCATGAGCGCGCCCACCGCCCTGGTGATGGCCAAGGTGCCGGTGCCCGGACGGGTCAAGACCCGCCTCGCCGCCGACCTGCCCGGCTCGTCCGGGCAGGCCCACGAGGCGGCGGCCGCCCTCGCCGCGGCCGCGCTCCTCGACACCCTCGACGCCGTCGCGGCCTGGGCGCCGCCCGGACGCCGCGTCGTCGCGCTGGACGCCGACCCGGCCGACCCGGCCGCAGGCCCCCACGCCGGAGCCCTCGTCGAGGCGCTGGACGGCTGGCGGGTCGTCCCGCAGGGCGAGGGCGGCCTCGACGAGCGCCTCGCCCGCGCCCACGCCCGCGTCGACGGCGCCGTCCTGCAGATCGGCATGGACACCCCCCACGTCACCCCGGCCCTGCTCGACGCCGTCGCCGCCGGCCTGGACGACGCCGACGCCGTGGTCGCGCCCGCTGACGACGGCGGCTGGTGGGCGCTGGCCCTGCGGTCGGGCCGCGACGGCCGTGCGCTGCACGGCGTCCCGATGTCGACGGACACCACGGGCGAGGCCACCGTGGCCGCCCTGGCCGCCCTCGGCCTGCGGGTCGGCTCCGCGCCCGTCCTGGAGGACGCCGACACCCTCGCCGCCGCCCGGCGGATCGCCGCCGCGGCCCCCGACACCCGCTTCGCCCGGCTCCTCGAGCGACTGGAGGCCGGACTCCCGGCCGGAGAGGCGGCCCTGCGATGACCGCCCAGCCCTGCCCCCACCACCCGGACGGCTGTCCGGGCGGCCAGTCCCGCGCGGGCGGGCGGCCGGTCTCGCCCGTCGCCCGTCGCGTGCTCGGCGCAGAGGAGGTCTTCGCCCACGCCCTGCGCGGCGAGCCCTGCCATCTCGCCATCGGCGGCACCGACCAGCGGGTCGCGCTGCCGGTCGTCGACTGGACCCGCGACACCGACGACTCCGACGAGCTGCTGCTCGGCTGGTGCGTCGGCCCGACGATCGACATCGGCTGCGGTCCCGGCCGGATGGTCACCGAGCTGGCGGCGCGCGGCCACCTGAGCCTCGGCATCGACGTCGTGCCCGAGGCCGTGCGCCAGACCCGCCTGCGCGGCGGCGCGGCGATGCGTCGCGACGTCTTCGAGCGGGTGCCCGGCGAGGGCCGCTGGCAGACCGCGCTCCTCGCCGACGGCAACGTCGGCATCGGCGGCGACCCCGTCGCGCTGCTCGCCCGGGTGCGCCGGATGCTGCGCCCCGGGGGCCGCATCGTGGTCGAGACCGCCGCGCCCGGCTCGGCGTCGCGCAGCTTCGACGCCCGGCTGGAGTGCGCCTGCGCCGCCAGCGACGCCTTCGGCTGGGCGATCGTCTCGATCGAGGACCTCCCCGACATGGCCGCCGACGCGGGTCTGCGCGAGGAGCGCCGTCGCACCGCCGAGGGACGCTGGGCCGCCGTGCTCACCGAGGCCGCCTGATGAGCACCCTGCGCGAGCGCGTGCCGGCGCTGCCCACCCCGACGTTCTCCTCCCGCCTGCGCAGCCCGGCGGTGGCCGCGCGCATCGGCGTCTGGCTCGGCCTGGCCTTCGCGGTCTGCTTCGTCTCCGGGCTGATCAGCCACGCGATCCAGATCCCGTCTGTGCAGGGCGAGATCCCGTTCCCGACCAGCCCCGTGTGGATCTACCGGGTCACCCAGACGCTGCACGTCGTGGCCGGCACCGCCGCCGTCCCGCTGCTGCTCGCGAAGCTGTGGGCCGTCTACCCGCGGCTGTTCCAGGCGCCGCCTCGTGGAGCTCGCGAGGCCCTGCTGAGCGTGCTCGAGCGCGGCTCGATCGCGCTGCTCGTCGCCGGCTCGCTGCTCGAGCTCGGCCTCGGGCTGATGAACGTCGCCCAGTGGTACGCCTGGGGCTTCGACTTCCGGGTGACGCACTACGCGCTCGGCTGGCTCGTGATCGGCGCCCTCCTCGTGCACATCGCGGTGAAGCTGCCGGTCATCCGCAGCGTGCTCGGCGCCGACGTCGAGGCGAGCGACGAGGACCGGCCCGAGGCCGTCGAGCCCGGCGTCCTCACCCGGCGCGGCGTGCTGCGCACGACCTGGATCTCGGCCGGCGTGGCGGTCGTCGTCGCGAGCTCCGCCGCCGGCACCGCGCCCGTGCTGAACCGCATCGCCGCGCTCTCGCCCCGCTCCCGGCGCAGCGGCATCCCGATCAACCGCACGGCCGCGCAGGCCGGCGTCGTGCCGGCCGCGACCAGCGGCGACTACGCCTGCTCCGTGCTGCTCGACGGCGCGGAGCGACGCTTCTCCGCCGCGCAGCTGCGGGCGCTGCCGCAGGCCACCCACACCCTGCCGATCGCGTGCGTCGAGGGCTGGAGCGCCGACGGCACCTGGACCGGCGTCCCGCTGCGCGCCCTGCTGGACGAGGTGGGCGCGCCGCTCGGACGCCCGGTACGGGTCGTCTCGCTGCAGCGCAGCGGACCTGACCTCGAGACCGTGCTGCCGCCGGACTTCGCCGACGACCCCCGCACGCTGCTGGCCATGGAGCTCGACGGCGAGCCGCTCTCGCTCGACCACGGCTACCCGGTGCGACTGATCGCGCCGAACCGTCCCGGCGCGCTGCAGACCAAGTGGGTCGGACGGGTGGAGGTGCTCTGATGCGCGCCGAGACCGGGGTGCGGGCGGTCCTGATCGTGCTCGGCGCCGCCGTCATGGCCTACGCGGCCTGGCTGCTGCTCGATCGTCAGACGCTCGACCAGAGCCTCGAGGTCGGCCGATGGGCGATCATCGCCGTCGTGCTGCACGACGCCGTCCTCGCGCCGATCGCCCTCGGCATCGGCTGGCTGCTGGGCCGGCTCGGCGGTGCGGGCGGCGTCCGGGCGACGGCGGTGCGGGCGGCGGCTGCCGCCGGCACCGTGATCGCCACGCTCGGCGTCACGGGCTTCGCGGTGCTGACCCGCTCCGGCGACGACGCCGGCAACCGGACCCTGCTCGACCGCGACTACCCGGCCGGCCTGCTGGGGGTCGCGGCCGTCGTCGTGGTCGTCGCCGGGCTGGCCGCGCTCGCGGGCGTCGCCGGCGCCCGGCTCGGAGCGCGTCGCCCCTGATGGCGCGGGTGCTGGTCGTCGACGACGACGCGACCGTGCGGGAGGTGCTCGCCACCTACCTGCGCGCGCACGACCACGAGGTCGTCGAGGCCGGCGACGGCGAGACCGCGCTGCGGCTGATGGCCGAGCGGCCCGCCGACCTGGTGGTGCTCGACCTCATGCTGCCGGGCGTCGACGGGCTCGAGGTGACCCGCCGGCTGCGCCGCGAGCGCGACGTCCCGATCATCATGCTCACCGCGCTCGGCGGCGAGGCCGACCGCGTCGTCGGTCTCGAGCTCGGGGCCGACGACTACGTCGGCAAGCCGTTCAGCCCGCGCGAGCTCGCCCTGCGGGTCGACGGCGTGCTGCGCCGCACCGCGGCCGCCCCGGCCGCCGACTCCGGGCGCGTCACCCGCGACGGCGACCTCCTGGTCGACGCCGGACGCCGCCTGGCCTCGCTCGACGACGTGCCGCTCGCGCTCACCACCCGCGAGTTCGACCTGCTGCACTTCCTCGTCACCCACCCGTCCACCGCCTTCACGCGCGAGGATCTCCTCCAGCACGTGTGGGGCTGGACGATCGGCGACCGCTCGACGGTCACCGTGCACGTGCGCCGCCTGCGCGAGAAGGTCGAGACCGACCCGACGCGCCCCGTCCGGCTCCTCACCGTGTGGGGCGTCGGCTACCGATGGGAGCTCCGAGCATGACCCTCGCCGACCTCGCCCAGATCGTCGGCGTCGCCGCGCTCGCCGCCGGACTCGTCGGCGCCCTCGGCCTCGGCGTCGCCTGGGCGACGCGCGCCTGGTCGCTGCGCTGGCAGCTGCTCGTGCTCGCCGCGGCGGCCGGTCTGGGCGGCTACGCCGGGACGCTCGCGATCGCGTGGCAGATGTTCATCTCCTCCCACGACCTGCTGGTCGTGACGGTCGTCAGCACCGTGTCGCTGCTGATGGCGGTGGCCCTGGCCGTCGCGATGAGCTGGCCGCTCGCGCGCTGGTCGGCCACGCTCCAGGGCCAGGTGCGGTCCCTCGGTCCCGGCCTGGTGCCGGGCGCGGTGACGACCGGGCCGCGGGAGTGGCGCGCGCTCTCCGACGAGCTGGCCGAGGCCCAGCGCCGCCTCGAGCAGGCCCGGCTGCGCGAGCTGCGGCTGGAGGAGTCCCGCCGCGAGCTGGTCTCCTGGGTCTCCCACGACCTGCGCACGCCGCTGGCCGGCATGCGGGCGATGGCCGAGGCGCTCGAGGACGGCCTGGCCCCCGACCCGTCACGCTTCCACCGCCAGATCCGCGTCGAGGTCGACCGGATGGCCGCGATGGTCGACGACCTCTTCGAGCTCTCCCGCATCCACGCGGGCGTCCTGCGGCTCACGCCGACGACGCTGGCCCTCGGCGACCTGGTCTCCGAGGCGATCGCCGGCGCCGATCCGCTGGCCCGCGCCCGCAACGTCCGGCTCGGCGGCGACGTCGACGCCGACCTCGAGGTCACCGCGGACCCCGCCGGCCTCTCCCGGGTGCTCTCCAACCTGCTGGTCAACGCCATCCGGCACACGCCGTCCGACGGCGTCGTCGAGGTGATCGGACGCCGGCACGACGACGGCGTCGAGGTGCTGGTCAGCGACGGCTGCGGCGGTCTGCGGCAGGACGAGATCGAGCGGGTCTTCGACCTCGGCTGGCAGGGGGAGCAGGCGCGCACGCCGAGCGCGGCCGGCACGCCGGGCGGCCCGACCGGCGCCGGCCTCGGCCTGGCGATCGTCAAGGGGATCGTCGAGGCCCACCACGGGCGCGTCGGCGTGGAGAACCTGCCCGCCGACGGCGGCTGCCGCTTCTCGGTGCTGCTGCCGCGAGCCGTCCCGGCCTGAGCGCCGCGGGGCGCCGACCGGGGCATGCCGCCGCGTTCCAGGAAACAGGCGTCCACTCATCCGGGCGAACCGAGCACACATGACCGCGGAGCGGCTACGATTCGGATGCGTCGGCCGCGACATCGCCTCACGCTGTGAGAACAGGGTCCTGGGGAGGGCCTGAGCGCGATGTCGCGGCCGACGTGCTGTTCCCGGGGCTAGGCCCGAGGAACAGGGTGCTGGGGAGTGCTCCATCCCTCGTTCGGCGCGGCCCGCCCCGCGGATGGGTGCAAGCTCGCCGGTCTAGTCCACCCTGGGCCGCGGACGTGGCCCGGGCGGGCCGGGCAGGTCCGTCCGATCGATGCCGGGGTTCGCCGGACGGCGCCGTCGACGGCCCCGTACGGTGGTCGCGCATCTCGGGAGGTGGGCATGCTCGGACGGACACGCATGGGGCGCGTGGGGCTGAAGGGACGTACGGGATCGTCGACGGCGGTCGCGCTGCTGGCGGTGGCCGTGGTGGCGGCGCTGGTCGCGGCCGTGCTGGAGGCGCCCGCGCTCGCCCGCGGATCCGACCTTCTCGGCCGGCCGGCGGCCCGCACGGTCACCCACGTCGACCAGCGCTCGGTGCCGCCGCGGGAGACCGTGCGGATCCTCCAGGTCGTGTTCCGCGCCAAGGCCGGCGAGCGGCGGCTGATCACCGCGAAGGTGTACGCCCGGCAGCCGCGCACCACCGGCGACCCCGTGCTGATGGCCGCAGTCTCCATGGGCTGCAGCCCGCGGGCCCGCGGCGTCCGCAGCGCCGGATCGACGCAGAACCTCGTCCGCGGCCACCGCAGCCTGCTCACGCCGCGCTTCGTCTACCGCGTCCCGCGCACCGGACGCGTGGCGTGCACCGTCTACGCCACCGGCGAGCGGCCGCGTCCGCATCGCGGTGGCGCGCGGCGCAACGCCTGGCGGGTCTCCGACGGCTCCTACATCGCGGTCTCACAGCCGCTCCGGCGCTGGTCGCGCTCGATCGGGACGGCCGCCCGCTCCCGCGTCGTCCGACCGCATCGCCAGTGGTCGCCGATCAGCACCCGCGTGTGGATCGGCGCCGGCCGCTCCTTCCAGCTGCTCGCCGACCACAAGGTGACGACCTGCTCCTCGCCGGGCGGCAGCAAGGACTCCACCACGCAGGGCCGCAACCTGTGCCGCTTCCACGTGCGCAGCGGAGGCACGCGCGTGCGCTCGCGGATCACCGTCGTCCAGCTGGACCGCCGCGGCCACGCGTGCGCCCCCCGGCAGGTCTTCCTCGGCTCGCGGATGGTGACGCCGTCGGTGCACCACGCGATGCTGTTCCAGCGCGAGCGGGTGCGCGTCGCCCGGCGCAAGGGCTGCACCCAGCGCTTCTGGATCCGCTCCACCCTGCTCAACAGCCGCGGCGCGACGATGATGGTGCACGCGCCGTCGGAGCGGCTGGCGGTGCTGCCGCGCGTGGTGCGCTAGCCGCGGGCGGGGCCGGCCGCAACGCCGGCCAGGTGGCGCACGAACGCGTCCGCGTGCACCCGCCAGTCGAGGTGCCGCTGCGCGTACACGTGGCCGCGCGCCCCGACCTCGGCCAGCGCGGGGTCGGCCTCGAGCGCGAGCACGGCCTCGACGACGTCCTCGGGTCGGGCGCGGCCCTCGACGAACGGCACCACGCGTCCGGCGTCGGCCTCCTCGACCAGCCGCACCGCCTCCGGCAGCGGGGTCGTGACGACGGGCAGCCCGTGCGCGAGGTACTCCGCCACCTTGCTCGGCCGCGAGACGCGGTAGTTCGGCTGGTCGTGCAGGAGCGAGAGCCCGGCCAGGGCGCCGTCCAGCAGCGCCATCGCCTCGGCGTACGGCCGGAAGCCCAGCCACTCGACGCCCGGCGCGTCGACCAGCGCGGCCTGCGCCTCGGCGTCGGCCGGCCCGACCAGCTGCACGCGCACCCGCCCGTCCGTGCGCTCGTGCAGCAGGGCGCCGGCCGCGATCATCTCGAGGGCGCCGCGGGCCCGGGTCAGGTGCCCGACGTAGACCACCCGCGGCTCGCCCGGTGCGACGACCCGGTCCGGCACCCGGGTGGTGTTCGGGACGACGGGGTGCGGCCGCGCGAACCGCTGCTGGTAGGCGTCCTCGGCCAGGAGCAGGTCGACGCGGCGCTCCGCCCGACGCTCCACCGCGCGCACGCCCCGGGCCGCGGGGCCGGACAGCGACGCGGGGAGCCAGGCCTTCATGCCGAGCGCGGCGGCGGTGTCCTCGTGCACGTCCCAGACGACCGGCGGCAGGCGCAGCCCCGTGGTGGCCAGCAGCAGCTCGGGGTCGTGCAGCAGGACGACGTCGTGCGCCGGGGCCTCGCGACGCAGCAGCGCCCGGGCCGCGCGGAGGGCGCGCAGCCGACGGCGTCCGCGGGCGCGGGGCACGTCGAGGGTGCGCAGGCCGGGCTCGGGCACGGCGGCCACGTCGTAGCCGGTGAACGGCGCCGCGTAGGTGACCTCCCAGCCGTGCTCGAGCAGCGCGGGGATCTGCCGCTGCCTGATGCGGGCGTCCTGGGGGTGGTGCACCACCGTGACGACCAGCGCGCGGGTCACCCGGCCTGCTCCGCCTTCGCGGACTCGGCGCGGGCGGCCTCCTCGCGGGCGGCCTCCTCGCGGGCGGCCTCCTCGCGGGCCGCCTGTTCCTGCTGACGGCGCCGCGAGACCGGCTGGTCCTCGTCGGCGTCGTCGACCTGCACGCGCTTGCGCTTGGTGGGCCGCGCGGTCGGACGTCCGGTCTTGGCGGAGTACTCGTCGAGCACGTCGGCGGTGGGGCCGTCGGCGACCAGGCGACCGCGGTCGAGCCACAGCACGCGGTCGCACATGTTGCGCACCATCGACATCGAGTGGCTCACCAGGATCATCGTGCCCGCGTGCTCGACGATGTCGTCGATGCGGTCCTGGCTGCGCTGCTTGAACTCGACGTCGCCGGTGGCCAGCGCCTCGTCGATCATCAGGATGTCGGGCTGGGAGGACGTCGAGATCGCGAACCGCAGCCGCGCGCCCATGCCGGAGGAGTAGGCGCGCATCGGCAGGTCGATGAACTCGCCGATGCCGGCGAGGTCGACGATGTCGTCGTAGCGCTCGCGCACCTGGGCGGGCGTGAGGCCCAGTGCCAGGCCGCCGAGCACGATGTTGCGCTCGCCGGAGAGGTCGCGCATGAGCGCGGCGTTGACGCCCAGCAGCGACGCGGTGCCGTCGGCCCAGATGGCGCCCTGCGTGACGGGCAGCGCGCCGGCGATGCCGCGCAGCAGCGTCGACTTGCCCGAGCCGTTGTGGCCGATGATGCCGATCGACTCGCCGTGGTGGGCCACGAACGAGACGCCCTGCACCGCCTTGACGACGTCGACCGCGCCGACGTGGCGCCGCAGCCGCTGGTTCCACGACTGCCCCTTGAGCCGGCGGCCGCCGAACGTGCGGTAGTGGATGTGCACGTCGTCGACGATCAGCGACGGCTTGCCGACCCGGCTGCCGGCGTCGGGCCGGATGCCGGGACCCTCCGCCGGCTCGTCGTGGTCGTCGTGGTCGTCGTAGTCGTCAGCCACGGGCGTAGGTCTCCTCCGCGCGCCAGAAGAACACGAAGCCGACGGCCAGCAGCCCGAAGGCCCAGCCGATGCCCCACAGCCACGACGAGAGCGACACCGGCACCTCGGTGAGCAGGCACGAGCGGCCGAGCTCGAGGTAGATCGCGATCGGCTGGTGCTTGAGGATGTCAGCGGCGGCGCCGTCCTTGACGTAGTGGTTGAGCGAGAAGAAGACGCCCGAGGTGTACATCAGCGCGCGCAGCACGAAGGGCACGAGCCGCCCGAAGTCGCGGAACTGCGAGACCAGCCGGGCGAGCACCATCGCGATGCCCATGCCGAAGACCCACTGGAGGCCGACCGCCAGGGGCAGCAGCAGCCACACCGGTCGCAGCGGCTCGCCGGAGCTGATCACGACCACGATCAGCACCAGCAGCGCCGGCATCAGCGTGAACAGCTCGGCGGTGACGGTCGCCAGCGGCAGCATCGCGCGCGGGAACTGCAGCGAGCCGATGAGGTCCTGGTTCAGCGAGATCGCCTTCGAGCCGTTGGAGATCGAGGCGGTGGAGAAGTGGAACAGGAAGACGCCGATCACCAGGAAGCCGGTGTAGTTGTCGATGCCGCGGTTGGTCTTGAGCACGACGCCGAACACCAGCAGGTAGACGCACGCCCACAGCGAGGGCGTGATGACCGCCCAGAGCTGGCCGAGGTAGCCGCCGGACTGGTTGCGCGCGTAGGCGCGCGCCGCCGCGAGGGAGATCATGAAGTGACGCCGCTGCCAGGTCTGGCGCAGGTACTCCCTGAGGGGCGGCCGGACGCCGACCCTGCTCAGCCCGTGTTCGGCGGCGAGCGCCGCGAGATCGGTCACAGTCGGTGCGCCTCCTCGCCGACGGTCGCGCCGCGGGTGTCGAAGAACAGCTGCGACGCGGCGGCCAGCGCGCTGGGGTCGTAGGACGTGTGCTTCTGCACGAGCACGACCAGGTCGGCCTCGCGCAGCGCGGCGTCGAGGTCGTCGGCGCGGGTGACCTCGACGCCCGGACGCCAGTCGGTGACGTGGGGGTCGTGGTAGACGAGCTCGGCGCCGAGCTGGCTGAGCTGACGGGCCAGCGGCACCGCGGGCGACTCGCGCTGGTCGGCGATGTCGGGCTTGTAGGTGACCCCCAGCAGCAGCAGCTTCGAGCCGCGGATGGCCTTGGCGTGGTCGTTGAGCAGGTTCTGCGCGCGGTGCGCCACGTAGGCCGGCATCGTCGCGTTGATCTCCTCGGCGAGCTCGACGAAGCGGAACGGGTAGCCGAGCTTCGCGCGCACGTTGTGGGAGAGGTAGTTGGGGTCGATCGGGATGCAGTGGCCGCCGACGCCCGGGCCCGGGTAGAACGCCTGGAAGCCGAACGGCTTGGTGGAGGCGCAGCGGATGACGTCCCACAGGTCGATGTCGAGCTCGTGGCAGAAGCGGGCCATCTCGTTGACCAGCGCGATGTTGATGTGCCGGTAGGTGTTCTCGAGGAGCTTCGCGGTCTCGGCCTCGCGGGCGCCGACCGCCTCGACGATGGTGTCGACGAAGCGGCCGTAGAACGCGCCGGCCCGCTTCGTGGCCTCGGCGTCGAGCCCGCCGACCACCTTCGGGGTGTTCTTCAGGCCCCAGGTGGGGTTGCCGGGGTCGATGCGCTCGGGGGAGAACGCGAGGGAGAAGTCGGTGCCCGCCGTCAGGCCGCTGGCCTCCTCGAGCTGCGGCTTGACCTCCTCCTCGGTGGTGCCGGGGTAGGTGGTCGACTCGAGCACGACGAGCTGGCCGCGCTGCAGGTTCGCGCCGATCGCGGCGACGGCCGAGCGGACGGCGCGCAGGTCGGGGCCGCCGCCGTCGCCCAGCGGGGTCGGCACGCAGATGACGACGGTCTCGGCGCCGGCGATCACCGAGGCGTCGGTGGTGGCGCGGAAGCCGCCCTCGACCATGGCGGCGATGTCGGCGTCGGAGAGGTCGTCGACGTGCGAGCGACCGCCGTTGAGGCCCTCGACGATGGCCTCGGTGACGTCGAGCCCGGCGACCCGCAGACCGGCGGCGGTGGCCTCCTTGGCCAGCGGCAGGCCGACGTAGCCGAGACCGATCACGACGAGGTCGTGGGTCCAGGTCGTGTCGGCGGTGGGGGATGCGGTCACAGGGTCTCTCCTCGGATCGCGCCGGTGCGGCGGGCTGGTTCGGGTCGGGCCGGTGCGTGGGCCGGTGCGTGGTCCGGTGCGGTCCGACGGGCGTCTGCGGTGGGGTCCATCGTGCCGTAGACGGCGGCGTAGGCGTGCGTCGCCGCCCTCCACGTGCGGGTGTCGGCGACCCAGCGGCGCGCGGCGGCGCCGCGGTGGGCCCGCTCGGCGGGGTCGGCGAGGGCCTCCAGTCCGGCGGCGATCGCCTCGGGGTCGTCAGGTCGCACCAGCACGCCCCGATCCTCCCCCACGATCTCGCGCAGCGGGGGCAGGTCGGCCGCGAGCACCGGCAGGCCGAGCGCCATCGCCTCGACCGGCTTGATCGGCGGGACGACGCGCGTCACCGGCAGGTCGCGGCGCGGCAGGCAGAAGACGTCGAGGCGACGGTAGGCGTCGGCGAGCGCCGCGCGGTCGAGCCGGCCGGTGAAGGTGGCGGCGTCGCCGAGCCCGCGCTCGGCGGCCAGCGTCTCGAGCGCGGCCCGGGCCGGGCCGTCGCCGGCCACGAGCAGCCGGACGTCGCGACCGCGCGTCCGCAGCAGGGCGACCGCCTCGACGAGCAGGTCGACGCCCTCGTAGGCGTTGAGGGTGCCGCCGATGCCGACGGTCAGGCCGGCTCCCGGCGCGCGGGGCGGGACGGGCTCGGCCAGCCACGAGTCGTCGACGCAGTTGGGCACCACGTGCACGCGCGCGGGGTCGACGCCGCGGGCGATCACCTGCTCGCGCAGGGCCGTGCTCAGCGTCACGACGGCGTCGGCGGCGCGCATCACCTGCGCCTCGGACTCCCGGCTGAGCCGGTGGAAGTCGGTGCGGGCGGCGGCGTCGGGGTCGGCGGCGCGGCTGCGCCAGGTCTCCTCCAGCAGCCCCCGCACCTCGTAGAGCAGCGGGACGCCGTGGCGCCGGCGCAGCGCGAGCCCGACCCGGCCGTTGAGGTGGTTGCTGTGCGCGTGCAGCACGTCGGGACGCACCTGCTCGACGACCCGCGAGGCGCGCTCGACGTCGAGCCGCAGTGCGTCGTCGGCGCGCAGCGGCAGCCGCGGGCCGAGCAGGCGGTGGTGCACGACGCCGGCCACGACCCGGCGGGCCGGGACGCCGAGGCGGCCCTTGCTGACCGGGAACCCCAGGCGGCTGACGACGTGCACCTCGGCGCCGTCGCGCACCTGCTGCTCGGTGATGCCCCGGGTGCGCACGGTGTACCCGGCGACGATCTCGGGCTCGGAGTTGGTGACGAGGTGCAGCACGCGCTCGGCGCCGGCGGGCGCGGGCGGCCCGAGCCGGCGCGGCGGCAGCGGGCCGGCGGGCACGGGCGCGAGCAGCATCGCGAGCTCGCCGTCGATCAGCCGGGCCAGGAGCGGACCGACCGGGCCGGCGGCGCGGGCGAGCTCGCGGGCCAGCCGCAGCTCGCCGCGGGCGTGGGCGTCGAGGGCGGCGCGGTAGCGCGGGTCGTCCTGCCACGGCGCCGGCACGCCGCCGACGTGGGCGGTCGCGCGCAGCAGGTGACGCAGCGTGACGACGGCCGCCGCGGGGGCGTCGCGGAGGGTGCGGCCCGCGGCGTCGAGACGCCGGCTGCCTGCACCCATGAGGACTCCTCGCTGCCTGCTGTGGGACGGTCGTGCGATTCCGGGCCCGCCGCCGCACTGTAGTAAGTTTCCGCAGTCAAGTCCCACCGAGGCGGCGGGCGTCTCGCCCGCGGAGGTCGCATGTCGCTCGTCATCCACATCACCGGTGCGCGGCCCAACTTCCCGAAGGCGGCCCCGGTCATCGACGCCGTCGCGGCGCTCGGCGGCGATCGCGTCCAGCAGCGGCTCGTGCACACCGGCCAGCACTACGACGAGCGCATGTCGGAGGTCTTCTTCCGCCAGCTCGGCCTGCCCGAGCCCGACGTCAACCTCGGCGTCGGCTCCGGCACCCACGCCTCCCAGACCGCCGCCGTCATGGTCGGCCTCGAGGAGCTCTTCCTCGCCGAGCGCCCCGACGCCGTGGTCGTCTACGGCGACGTCAACTCCACCGTCGCGGCCGCGCTGGTCGCCGCGAAGCTGCAGATCCCGCTGGCCCACGTCGAGGCCGGCCTGCGCAGCTTCGACGCCACCATGCCCGAGGAGGTCAACCGGCTGGTCACCGACCGGCTCTCCGACCTGCTCTTCGCCACCAGCGCCGACGCGGTGGCCCACCTCGGCAACGAGGGCACCGACCCCGACCGCATCCACCTGGTCGGCAACCCGATGATCGACACCCTGCTGGCCCACCTCGACGCCTTCGACGTCGAGGCCGCCCGCGCGCGGCACGCGCTCGAGGGTCGCTACGCGGTCGCCACGCTGCACCGTCCGGCCAACGTCGACGCCGGGGCCGACGCCGAGGCGCTCGTCCGCACGCTGCACGCCGCCGCCGACCAGGTGCCGATCGTCGTCCCGCTGCACCCGCGCGGCCGCGCCGCGCTCGAGGGCGCCGGCCTGCTCGAGCACCCGGGCATCAGCCTGTGCGAGCCGCTGGGCTACGTCGAGTTCCTCGGCCTGGTGCGCGGCGCCGACGTCGTCATCACCGACTCCGGCGGCGTGCAGGAGGAGACCACCGTCCTCGGCGTGCCGTGCCTGACGCTGCGGCCCAACACCGAGCGTCCGGTCACCATCACCCACGGCACCAACCGGCTCGTCACCCGCGAGTCGCTGGCCGCCGAGGTCGAGGTCGCGCTCGCCACCGACCGCTCCAGCCACAAGGTCCCGCCCCTGTGGGACGGCCACGCCGGCCCGCGCATCGCCGAGGTCCTGGTCGAGGCCTACGCATGATCCTGCGCCGCCGTCCTCGGCTCGGCGCGAACCGCATCCCGCCCGTCGTCCCCTCCCGCCCCGACCTCACGGTCGCGGTGGTGCTCGACCCCTTCTCCGAGCTCGCGTTCGGGTACGAGTGGAGCCAGGTGACGTTCGGGCCGGACGACTGGCGCGCGACGCTCGAGGCCCGGCGGCCCGACCTGCTCTTCGTCGAGTCGGCCTGGAACGGCAACGACGGCCGGTGGCGGCTGCACATGACCCGCGACGACCGGCCCAGCCCCGAGCTGCAGGCGCTCGTCGCGTGGTGCCGTGAGCGCGGCGTCCCGACGGTCTTCTGGAACAAGGAGGACCCGCCCAACTACGCGAAGTTCCTCGAGACCGCGCGGCTCTTCGACCACGTGTTCACCGTCGACGCCGACCGCATCCCCGTCTACCAGCGCGACCTCGGCCACGACCGGATCGCGCTGCTGCCGTTCGCGGCCCAGCAGCGGCTGCACCGGCCGGTGCGCTGGATGCCCGGACGCCCCTACGAGGTGGCCTTCGCCGGCACCTGGTTCGCCGAGAAGCACCCCGAGCGGCGCGCCCAGATGGAGTACGTGCTCGGCCCGGCCGTCGAGCACGGCCTGCACATCTGGTCGCGGATGCAGCGCGGCGACAAGCGCTACCGCTTCCCGAAGCCGTACCGCAGCCACGTCGTCGGCTCGCTGCCGTACCGGAAGATGATCGGCGCCTACACCGCCTACAAGGTCTTCCTCAACGTCAACTCGGTCACCGGCAGCCGCACCATGTGCTCGCGCCGGCTCTTCGAGCTCTCCGCGGCCCAGACCGCGATCGTCTCGGCGCCCGCCGCCAGCATCGAGCCGTTCTTCGGCGACACCGTCACCGTCGTCCAGGACGCCGCCCAGACCGAGGCCGCGCTGACCCGCCTGCTCGGCGACGACGACGCCCGCGACCGGCAGGCGCTGCGCGCCCACCGGCGGGTGTTCGACGAGCACCTCTACTCCCACCGCGTCGACACCGTGCTCACCACCGTCGGGCTGGCCGGCGGCCCCCGGCCCGCGCCGCGGGTCTCGGCGGTCGTCCCGACCCGGCGTCCCGAGCAGCTCGACCACGTGCTCGAGACCATCGCCCGGCAGAGCCACCCCGACGTCGAGCTCGTGCTCGTCACGCACGGGTTCGCCCCGGACGAGGCCGAGCTGCAGGCCCGCGCGGCCGCGGCCGGCGTCCAGCGGCTGGTGCTGGTGCCCGCCGACGGCGCGCTCAGCCTCGGGCGCATCCTCAACCTCGGCACCGAGGCGTCCACCGGCGAGCTCGTCGGCAAGATGGACGACGACAACTTCTACGGCACCCACTACCTCACCGACCTCGTCCGGGCGCTGGACTTCTCCGGCGCCGACGTGGTCGGCAAGTGGGCGCACCTGGTGCGGCTCGAGGGCACGGGCGAGACCCTGCTGCGCTTCGCCCACGCCGAGCACCGCTACGTCAAGCAGGTGCAGGGCGGCACCCTGCTGACCCGCCGCGACGTCGCCGAGCGCATCCCGTACGACGACCTGCCCCGTGGCGTCGACACCGCCTTCCTCAACCGGGTCGCCGAGGCCGGGCTGACGGTGTACTCCGCCGACCGGTTCAACTTCGTGTCGATCCGCAGCCACGACCCCAGCACGCACACCTGGTCGATCAGCGACGACGAGATCCGTCAGCGCTCCTCCCAGGTGCTCGACGTCCCCGACCCCTACGCCCTCGCGGAGGTCTGAGTGAGCACGACCACCAGCCGGCCGGCGGCGACCCCGTCCAGCGCCGGACCCGTCGGCCCCGAGGCGCCGGTGCGCAACGACCGGTTCCGGCCCGACATCCAGGGCATGCGGGCGATCGCCTGCCTGCTCGTGCTGCTCTACCACGCGGGCCTCTCGGTGCTGCCGGGCGGCTTCGTGGGCGTCGACGTCTTCTTCGTCATCTCCGGCTTCGTCATCACCGGCCAGCTGCTGAAGGAGGGCGACCGCACCGGCACCGTCTCGCTGCTCGGCTTCTACGCCCGGCGCGCGAAGCGGCTGCTGCCGGCCGCCGGCCTCGTGCTGGTCTCGACGGCCGTGCTCGTGTGGGCGTTCGTGCCCAAGATCCGCTGGGAGACCACCGGCGGCGACATCGTCGCCTCGTCGCTCTACTTCGTGAACTGGCACCTCGCGGCCCGCCAGGTCGACTACCTGGCCGAGGACGAGCCGCCGTCGGTCGTGCAGCACTTCTGGTCGCTCTCGGTCGAGGAGCAGTTCTACTTCCTCTGGCCGCTGCTGTTCATCGTCTTCCTGCTGGTCGCGCGCCGGTTCGGCCTGGCGCGCCGGCTCTCGCTGACGCTCGGCCTCGCGGTCATCACCGTCCCGTCGCTGGCCTACGCCGCGCACCTCGCGCTGAGCGACCCGACGGCGTCGTACTTCAACACCGGCACCCGCATCTGGGAGTTCTCCGCGGGCGCGTTCGTCGCCATCGCCGCGCCCTGGCTCGACCGCGCGCCCGCCCGGCTGGCGCAGCTCGCGGGCTGGGTCGGCCTGGCGCTCGTCGCCGGCAGCGGCCTGTTCCTGAACGAGAAGATGACCTGGCCCGGGGCCTACACCCTGGTGCCGGTCGTCGGCACGGCCCTCGTGCTCGCCGCAGGCCCCGCCGCCGGCGCGCTCGGCCCGGTGGTGGTGCTGCGCAACGGCTTCATGCAGCAGGTCGGCAACATGAGCTACTCGCTGTACCTGTGGCACTGGCCGCTGCTCACCGTCGCCCGGGCGCACTACGGCGACAAGGAGATCACCACGCCGATCGGCGTGCTGATCCTGCTGGTGTGCGCCGTGCCCGCCTACCTGTCGTACCGGTTCGTCGAGAACCCGATCCGGCACTCCGCCCGCATCTCGCGCAGCAAGCGCACCGCGGCGGGCGTCGGCGCGTTCTTCACCGCGATCGGCGTGGTCGCCGGCCTGCTGCTCTCGTCGGCCGTCTCGGCCAGCGCGCGCAATGTCGCGGACACCCCGGGTGCGGCGATCCTCGGCGACCCGCCGGCCACCTCGGTGCTCGCCGGCCAGGGCCCCGGCTCGGAGGACTACGCGGCCATCTACCCCGACCCGCTCGTCGCGGCCAAGGACCTGCCCGACCTCTACGCCGCCGGCTGCCAGGTCGACCAGGACACCGACGAGCCGAAGGTCTGCGAGTACGGCCCCCAGGACGCCAAGACGACGATCGCGGTGGTCGGCGACTCCAAGGCCGCGCAGTGGGTGCCGGCCTTCCAGCAGCTAGCCGACGCCCACGACTGGCGCATCCGCACCTACACCAAGTCGGCGTGCGCCTTCGCGACCATCACCACGATCAACGACAAGCAGCCCTACACCAGCTGCCGCACCTGGACCGACAACGTCCTGAAGGACCTCACGGGGGCGAACAAGCCCGACTACGTCGTCACCGTCAGCCTGAAGTCCACCGGCATCGACGGCACCAAGGCCGACGGCAGCCCGCGGCTGAGCAAGGACGCCATGGTCGCCGCGCTCGCCGACACCTGGGGTCGGCTGGAGCAGGCCGGCGTGAAGGTGATCTCGCTCTCCGACACCCCGCAGACGCAGGGCAAGGCGATCTACGAGTGCGTCTCCGAGCACGAGGGCGACTACTTCACCGCCTGCACCTACGACCGCGCCAAGGGCATCGACGCCAGCGGCCAGTCGACGCAGGAGGCCGCGGCGAGGAAGGCGGACGTGCCGTTCATCGACATGAACGACTTCATCTGCCCCACCGCCTACGACGGCCGCTGCCCGCCGGTGATCGGCAACGTGATGATCTACCGCCAGGGATCCCACATCACCAGGACCTACATCGAGACCATGGCGCAGCCCTTCTACGAGGAGCTCCGCAAGGCGGGAGTGCCCGGATGAGCCTGACCAGCCCGACCCCCTCCGCCAGCGCCGCCACCGCGGTGCGCGTCGTGCGCGATCGCCTGCGCCGGCTGCGCGAGCACGTCGTCGAGGAGGAGACGCCCGCCTGGGCGCTGGCCCCGGCCCTGCGGCCCCAGCGCCCCGGGCTCACCGTCGCCATGGCCGTCTCGGCGCGCCTGGCCACGGGCCTCGACGACCAGTGGCACGCGCGCACGCTGACCGCCGAGACGCCGTCCGCCGCCGGAGCCGACCTGCTGCTCGTCGAGCTGTGCGACCTCGCGGTGCCCGGCTTCGGCCGCGCCGACGAGCCCCGCGTCGTCGACCTGCTGCAGGCCGCGCGCGCCGCCGAGGTCCCCGTGGTCGTCTGGATCACCCGCGGCCGCCCGCCGGCCGGCCAGGCCGACGTCGCCGCCCTGCGACGCCTGCTGGCGCTCGCCGACCACGTCTTCGTCGCCGGCGGCGAGCGGCTGCTCGGCCTGTGGGGCGCGCTCGTCCCCGTCGAGCCGCTGCTCCCGGCCGCCCGCACCCAGCGGCCTCCGCGCACCATCGGCTCCACCCCGACCCCCGGCTTCTCCGCCGTGCCGGAGGCCGCCAGCCCGGCCGAGCGTCGCGCCCTCGTGGTCTCGACCGGGCCGAGCGACCCGGAGGTCGCCGGGCCGGTCGCCACCGTGCTCGGTCCGGCTCTGCGCTCGCTGGCACCGCGCACCGACGTGCGCCTGCAGGACGTCGCGATCCCGCCGCGCGGCGTGCTGCCCAACCCGCTCTCGCGGCTGGCCCAGCCGGCCGACCACGCCGGCGTGGTCGAGGCGATCGAGCACGCGGCGGTGCTCGTCGACGTGCCGCGTCGCACGGTCGACGACACCTGGATCCCGCTGGAGGCGATGGCGCTCGGCACCCCCGTCATCTCGCTCGCCGGGCTGCCGCAGCCCGAGGGCGTCGACGTGCTCGCGCCCGCCGACCGCGCCGGCCTGCGCGCCGAGGTCGTCGCCCTGCTCAACCAGCCCGAGCTGGCCGACCGCGAGTCGCTGCTGCTGCGGCGCAGCGTGCTGCGCGCGCACACCTTCGGGCACCGGGCCCGCACCCTGCTGGCCGCCGTCGGTCGTCCGGCCGAGGAGGTCCGCGAGCCGCAGCCGCCGATGATCTCGGCGATCGTGCCCACCAACCGGCTGCACGAGCTCGACAACGTGCTGGCCAACATCGCCCGGCAGCAGCACCCCCGGGTCGAGCTCGTCCTCGTGCTGCACGGCCTCGCCGTCGACGAGGCCGACCTGCGCGCCCGGGCGAAGGAGGCCGGCGTCGAGCAGCTCGAGATCGTGGCCGCCGACGCCTCGCTGACCCTCGGCGCCTGCATGAACCTCGGCATCGACGCCTCGTCCGGCGAGCTGATCGCGAAGATGGACGACGACAACCACTACGGGCCGCACTACCTCGGCGATCTCGCCGCCGAGCTGCGCGCGCAGGGGGCCGGCATCGCCGGCAAGTGGGGCCACTACGTGTGGCTGCGCTCCACCGGCGCGGTCGTGCTGCGCTACCCCGAGTTCGAGCACTCCTGGGTGCGGCGCATCCAGGGCGGCGCGATGCTCTTCGACGGCGACGTCGCCCGCGGGCTGCGCTTCGGCGACCTGCCGCGCGCCGTCGACTCCGACATCCTCGACCGGGCGATCGCCGACGGCGTGTCGATCTGGTCGGCCGACCGCTTCAACTTCGTCAGCGTGCGCGGCGAGGACCGCGCCGCGCACACCTGGACCGTCGAGGACGCCAGCTTCCTCACCGCCGCCGGTCGGCTGGCGTTCTACGGCGATCCGCGTCCCCACGTGGAGGTCTGACCCATGGCCGGCAAGTCCGCTCGCACCCGCGTCAAGCAGAAGCTGCGCCGCCAGGTCGCCACCGCCTCGGTGCGGGTCCCGGCTGACCGCGGGCCCGCGAAGGTGCAGGAGATCGTCGAGCGCGCGCACGTGGCCGAGGCCCGTCGTCGCCTGGTGCAGGGCAAGGACCCCGCCGGCGCGCTCGCGCTGCTGCAGCCGCTGCTCGAGCGTGACGACGCCATCCCGCGGGCGTGGGTCGTGGCCGCCGAGGTGCACGAGGCCACGGGCGACCGCGCGGGCGCGCTCGACGCCGCCCGTCGCGCCGTGCGCGCCGGCGACACCTTCGACGCCCGACTCGCCCACCACCGCCTGGCCAGCGCCGGCACCGACGCCGCCGAGGCCGACGCCGCGCTGCACGCCCTGATCGACGCGCGACCGCGCAACAAGCGCGAGATCCTCGCGACCATCGAGGCGCTCCGCTCGGCCGGCGAGGCCGACGTCCGCCGGTTCGAGGCCAACCTCGCGCGGTGGGGTCTCACCGGCTACGAGGAGGACCTCGACGAGACCCTCGCCGAGCAGGAGCTCGTGGCGGCCGACGCCGCCGAGCTCGACGCCCTCGTCGAGGAGGTGGGCGAGCGGCTGCGCCGTCCGCTGGCGCCGATCGCGCGCGCCCTCGACCAGCGTCGCGAGTGGAGCCGGCTGGCGGACTTCGCCGAGCGGCAGATCGCCGACACGATCGCCATCTCGGCGCGTCGCGAGCCCGCCCTGGAGCTGCGCCGGGCCGCGGCCCGGGCGCTCACCGCCGGCTACACCGGCCCGGCCCAGCGGCTCGCCGGCGAGGCCCTCGCGCGCCACCCCGACGACCGCTACGCCCGCGCCACCTGGGAGAACGCCACCGACCAGCTGGCCGTCGTCCGCGACGGCTGGCAGGCCGCCACGCCGCGCACCAGCCCGGCGTACGAGCCGCGTCCCAAGGCCGTCCTGGCGATGCTCGCGCAGTCGCTGCCGCACCTCTCCGGCGGCTACGCCACCCGCACCCACGGCCTGATGACCGGCCTGGCCGCGCACGGCTTCGACGTCGAGGGCGTCACCCGCCTCGGGTTCCCCTACGACCGGTGGAGCACCAGCGACCAGCGCGTCGTCGAGCCCTACGACGACGTCGACGGCATCCGCTACCACCGCACCATCGAGGTCGAGGCGCCCGGCCCGTACCCGCAGTACCCCCTGACGCGCTACGTCGGGAAGTACGCCGACGCGATCGTCGCCCACGCCCGGCGCCACCGCCCGGCGCTGCTGCAGTCGTCCAGCTTCTACGTCAACGGCCTGGCCACCCGCGAGGCCGCGGCCCGGCTCGGCGTGCCGTACGTCTACGAGATGCGCGGCCTGGAAGACCTGATGAAGATCTCGCGCGACCCCGGCTTCGGGGCGAGCGACCGGCAGCGGTTCCTCGACGAGGTCGAGCTGCAGTCGTGCCTCGGCGCGGCGAAGGTCTTCGTCATCACCGAGGCGCTGCGCAAGGAGATGGCCGCCCGCGGCGTCCCGGAGGAGAACCTCGTCGTGCTGCCGAACGGCGTGCACACCCACCGCTTCGAGCCGCGTCCGAAGGACCTCGAGCTGCAGGCCGAGCTCGGACTGCAGGGCAAGACCGTCATCGGCTACGCCGGCGGCATGGTCGACTACGAGGGCCTCGACCTGCTGCTCGAGGCGGTCGCGGAGCTGCGGGTCGCCCGCCGTGCCGCGTCCGGCTCGGAGACGCCCGACTTCCACCTCGTCGTCGTCGGCGATGGCCCGTACCAGTCCGTCGTCCACGCCACCGCGGAGCGGCTGCAGCTGCACGACCTGGTCACCTTCACCGGCCGCGTGCCGCACGAGGAGGTCAGCCGGTACCTCTCGCTCTTCGACATCACGCCGTTCCCGCGGCGTCCGCTGCCGGTGTGCGAGCTGATCTCGCCGATCAAGCCGTTCGAGTCGATGGCGATGGGCCGCGCGGTGATCGTCTCCTCGGTGGCGGCGCTCACCGAGATCGTGCAGGACGGCGTGACGGGCCTGGTCTTCGAGAAGGGCTCGGCCACCGACCTGGCGCGGGTGCTGAACACCCTGATCGACGACCCCGACCTGCGCGCCCGTCTCGGCGGCGAGGCCCGCGACTGGGTGCGCCGCGAGCGCGACTGGCACCAGCTGGTCGACATCCTCGCGACGAACTACGACGCGATCATCGCCGAGCACGCCCGTGGCCGCTGACGCTCCCGACGCCCAGGAGCACGGCGCGCGGCCCGCGCCGCCGGTGTCGGTGGTGATGCCGGTGCTCAACGAGGAGCGCTACCTGGCGCAGTCGGTGCAGCGGGTGCTCGACCAGGCCTACGACGGCCCGATGGAGGTCGTGCTCGCCGTCGGCCCCAGCCGCGACCGCACCGCCGAGATCGCCGCCGGGCTGGCCGCCGACGACCCGCGCATCCGGGTCGTCGACAACCCCACCGGACGCACCCCGCACGCCCTCAACGCCGCGATCGGCGCGTCCAGCCACGCGTACGTGGTGCGCGTCGACGCCCACGGGCTGCTGCCGGACGGCTACGTGCGCGACGTCGTCGCCCTGCTGGAGACCACCGGGGCGGCCAACGTCGGCGGGCTCATGCACGTCGAGGGCGAGACCGACTTCGGGCACGCAGTCGCGGTGGCGATGTCGTCGCCCTACGGCATCGGCGGCGCGAAGTTCCACGTCGGGGGCCAGGCCGGCCCGGCCGACACCGTCTACCTCGGCGCGTTCCGGCGCGACGTGCTCACCGCTCTGGGCGGCTACGACGAGCAGTTCACCCGCGCGCAGGACTGGGAGCTGAACTACCGCATCCGCAAGGCCGGCCACACGATCTGGTTCTCGCCCGACCTCGCCGTCACCTACCGACCGCGCCGCGACCTGCGGGCGCTGGCCACCCAGTTCCACGGCTCGGGGCGCTGGCGCCGGCAGATCATCGCCGCCTACCCCGACACCGCGTCCTTCCGCTACCTCGCCGCCCCCGTCGTCACCCTGGCGATCGGCGTCGGCGTGCTGCTGGGCCTCGTCGGCCTGCTCGGCGCCGCGCTGGGCGCCGGCCCGCTCGGCTGGCTGACCCTCGGCCTCGCGGTGCCCCTCGTCTACGCCCTCGGCGTCGTCGCGGTGAGCCTGCGCGAGGGTCGCGGCCTCAGCGGCCGGGCGCGGCTGTGGCTGCCGGTCGTCATCGTCACCATGCACCTCGCCTGGGGCAGCGGCTTCCTGCGGTCGGTGCCTCGGGCCCAGCGCGCCCGCTGAGCCTGGCCGCAGCTCGCACGTAACGCGGAGTCCCGTGAACTGACCAGCCCTCAGGAGTGGTGGTCAGTTGACGGGACTCCGCGTTACAAGGGGTGATCGAGCCGCGCCCACCGCGTGCCAGGCTGGCGGCATGAGCGAGACCACTCCGACCGTCGCCGTCCTCGGCACCGGCATCATGGGCGCGGCGATGGCCCGCAGCCTGTGCCGCGCCGACCTCCCCGTCCGCGTCTGGAACCGCACGCCGTCCGGCGCCGAGCCGCTCGCCGAGGCGGGGGCGCGGGTGTGCGCGAGCGTCGAGGAGGCGGTGAGCGGGGCGGACGTCGTCGTCACGATGCTGCACGACGGCGCGGCCGTGCGCGACGTGCTGGCCCAGGCCGGCCCCGCGACGGCGCCCGGCGCTCGGTGGCTGCAGTGCACGACCGTCGGCCCCGACGAGCTGCCCGGCCTGGCCGACATCGCGGCGAGCCACGACCTCGTCCTCTACGACGCCCCCGTGCTCGGCACCCGCGAGCCGGCCGAGGCTGGCAACCTGGTCGTCCTCGCCGCGGGTCCAGAGCAGGGTCGGGACGCCCTCGCGCCCGTGCTGGACGCCGTCGGCGCCCGGACGCAGTGGGTGGGCGACGACGCCGCGTCGGCCGCCGCGACCCGGCTCAAGCTGGTCGCGAACAGCTGGGTGCTGGCGATCAACAACGCCGCCGGCGAGACCGTCGCGGTCGCGGAGGCGCTGGGCGTGGAGCCCTCGGCGTTCCTGGAGGCGATCGGCGGCGGGCCGCTCGACCTGCCCTACCTGCGGGCCAAGACCGCGCTGATCCTCGAGGATCGCACGGAGGAGGCGAGCTTCGGCGTCGACACCGCGGCGAAGGACGCCCGGCTGATCGTCGCCGCGGCCGAGGCCGGGGGACGACGGGTCGACGGCCTCGCCGCGGCACGCGACCGGCTGCAGCGGGCGTCCGAGGCCGGGCTCGGCGCCCACGACATGGCCGCCGCGCACGCCGCCAGCAGTCCGCAGGGGGCCTGAGCGGGGCGCGCCGGCGGCGCCGGACGGCGACCGCCGAGGGGGTGGTCCGGACCACTCCCTTGGCGGATCGGCCCCTCGTCGGGCAGAATGTAGAACGAGTTCTAGTTCTGCGCCCGCCCCGAGAGGTTGATGCACCGTGACCCGTACCGCAGCCGAGGTCCTCGCGAAGCTCGAGGAGCACGCCGAGGAGATCGCCTCGCTCGGGCCCGTCAACGAGGAGCTCGGGCGCCTCGACGACCGCGCCGCCAAGATCCTCCGTGACGCGGGCGTCATCAAGATGCTCCAGCCCGCGCAGTACGGCGGCTACGAGTCGCACCCGCGCGAGTGGGCCGAGGCGACGATGAAGGCCGCGTCCCTCGACGGCGCCACCGGCTGGATCTGCGGCATCGTCGGCGTCCACCCCTGGGAGATGGCGTTCATGGACCCGAAGGTCCAGGACGAGGTGTGGGGCCAGGACCACGAGGTCTGGGTCGGCTCGCCGTACGCGCCGATGGGCGTGCTGAAGCCGCTCGGCGACGGCACCTACGAGTTCTCCGGCCGCTGGCAGTTCTCGTCCGGCACCGACCACTGCGACTGGGTCTTCCTCGGCGCGCTGCTCGGCGACGAGAACGGGGTCCCCCTGCTCGACCCGCCGCAGCTGATCCACGTGCTGCTGCCGCGCAGCGACTACACGATCGTCGACGACTCGTGGGACGTCGTCGGCCTCAAGGGCACCGGCAGCAAGGACGTGATCGTCGACAAGGCGATCATCCCCGAGTACCGCACCATCACCTACACCTCGCTGGTCGACGGCTCGGCCTGGCGCAGCCGCGGGCTGGAGAGCCCGACGTACCAGATGCCGTTCTCGGCGATCTTCCCGCTGGGCATCACCTCCGCGGTCATCGGCATGGCCGAGGGCGCCCTGGCCCACCACCTCGCCTACCAGCGCACCCGCGTCCAGATCACCGGCCGCAAGGTCAAGGACGACCCCTACGTCATGTACGCCGTCGCCGACGCCGCGGCCGAGATCCACGCCTCCCGGGTGACGCTGCTCGACGGCGTCAGCCAGATGTACGACGCCGTCGCGCAGGGCAAGGAGTTCGAGTTCGGCGAGCGCTCGCTCTCGCGCCGCAACCAGGTCGCCGCCGCGTGGCGTGCGGTGCGGGCCGTCGACGAGATCGTCGCCCGCTCCGGCGGCAACGGCATGCGCATGTCGCACCCGCTGCAGCGGTTCTGGCGCGACATCCACATGGGCCTCACCCATGCCATCCACGTGCCCGGGCTGGTCTACCACGCCTCCTCGCTGTCGATGATCGACGTCGAGGCGCCGGGGTACATGCGCCCGATGATCTGAGCCCACCCCGACGCACCCGCCGCATGCCGCCGTGCCTCCTAGGCTCGGCGGCATGCGCGTCCCCCGTCCCTCCCTGCCGCGTCCGCTCCCGACCGCCCGCACCAGCGCCCGCGTCACCGCCCTCCCGCTGCCGGCCGCCGAGGTGTGGCGCACGGTGTCGGAGGTCGGCCCGAGCGCGTGGTACGTCGACGCGCTGCCGCTGGTCGTGCGCGGGCTGCTCGACCGCGCCGTGGGCGGCGAGGGGCGGATCATCCCGCCGGCCGCGCCGTTCCCGCTGGTCGCGGGCGACCGCGTCGGCCTCTGGCACGTCGACGCCGTCCGGCCCCCCGGCCTGCGGCTGCGCGGCGAGCTGGCGCTGCGGGCGATCGTCCGGGCGCCGGGCACGGTCACCCTCGTCACCCGCGTGGTGCCGCTCGACGACGACCGCACCCGCGTCGAGCAGATCGTCCGGCTCGACCCCGACGGCCTGCTCGGCCTGGCCTACCTGACCGCCGACCTGCCGGCCCGCGAGACCGTCATCGAGCTGGTGCACCGCCGGCTGCTGCGCGAGCTGCGGCACGACCCCACCCGCGAGCAGCGCCGGGCCCGGCGCCGGGAGGAGCGTCGCGAGGGGCGTCGCGAGGGGACCAGAGGCTGAGTCGCTCGAGCCGGCGCGATGCCACGCCGGCCGGGCGCCTCGACCCGCGTCAGGGCGCGACGGCGAGCTCGCCGAGTCCCTCGATCGCCAGTCGGTACGACGAGCCGGCCACCAGCGGGACGGCGTCGGTGAGCGCGCCGAGGAGCACCAGCGAGCCCGCCGGCAGCACCTCGCCGCGCGACTCCAGGTGCGCGAGCAGGTGGCCCAGCGCCCGCAGCGGCTCGCCAAGGATCGCGGCGCCGGTCGCGCGGTGCACGATCGCGCCGTCGACCTCGACGGTGCAGGCGAGCGCGGCGAGGTCGAGATCGCCCGGTGGACGCAGCGGCGCCGTCACGGGGTCGAGCACGACGCCCGCCGCGCTGGTGTCGTCGGCGACGACGTCGGGCAGGCGGAAGCGGTAGCCCTCGAAGCGCGAGTCGATCACCTCGGCGGCCAGCCCGACCTCGGCCACGACGCCGCGCAGGTGGAGGGGCTCGCCGGCGAGGTCGACGGCGGTGCGGACGACGATCTCGGGCTCGATCCGCGGCTGCGTCCAGCCCGCCAGCCGGGCCGGGACGTCCTCGACCCCGAGCAGCATCGCGTCGGTCAGGAACCCGACGATCGGCCGGTCGACGCCCATCCGCTCCTGCTTGGCCCGCGACGTCAGCCCCAGCTTGGCGCCGACCACCCGCTCGCCGGCGGCGACGCGGGCGCGCCGGTCGGCGTCCTGCACGGCGTACGCCCAGGCGTCGTCCAGGGCCGGGTGGTCGTCGGTGAAGGGCCGCAGCAGCCGCCCCGATCGCCGGGCGTCGGCGAGGACGGCAGCCGCCCGCGCGGGATCCGGCGCGCCGCTCACGCCCGGTTCTCGGCCAGCACGAGGGCGAGGTCGTCGCACAGCGCGCGCCGGCTGTGCCCGAGCAGCCGGGCGACGAGCCGGTCGAGCGCCTGCTCGAGATCGCCCTGGCCCAGCGACGGCGCGTAGGCGTCGAGATCGAAGAAGCGGCCCGCGCGGTCGCGGTGCTCGACCAGGCCGTCGGTGAAGAACAGCATGCGGGCGCCCCGCGGCCAGGCGTGCACGCTGGCGGTCGGGTCGCTGCCGAGGCCCAGCGGCACGGTGACGTCGCCGTCGTCGAGCGCCTCGACCGCGCCGTCGCTGACCAGCAGCGGCGCGTGGTGCCCGCAGTTGACCAGGCGCACCGAGTCACCCTGGAACTCCGCCACGACCGCGGTGACGAACTCCTCGTCGTCGGGCTCCTGCTCGACGACGACGTCGATCATCCGCGCCAGCCGGCACAGGTCGGGCTCGGTGAACGCGGCGGTGCGGAAGGCGCCGAGCACGGCGCTCGCGGTCTGGACGGCCGGCAGGCCCTTGCCGCGCACGTCGCCCACGATCACCCGCACCCCGTGCGGGGTCTCGGCCACCTCGTAGAGGTCGCCGCCGACGAGGGCCTCGGCGCTGGCCGAGACGTAGCGGCTCGCGACGCCCACCGAGCCGACCGCGCTGGGGGTGGAGCGGAGCACCGCGCGCTGGGCGGTCTCGGCGATGACGGTCATCCGCTTGAGGCGGTCCTCGCGCTGGTCGCGCACGTAGGAGCCGACGACGGCCAGCACGGCGATCAGGGTGCACACGCCCACCCGCAGCCACCACTCGGCGGTGCCGGTGTAGTCGTGCCAGGCGCCGCTGAGCAGCGCGACGACCACGCTCGCGACCGCGATGCCGGCGGTCTCGCGCCAGCGTCCGATCACCGAGGTGAGCAGCGCGGCGGCGCTGAACGCGCCGGCCAGCCGGAAGGCCTCGACGTCGATGGCCACCAGCACCACGAGCAGGCTCAGACCGGCCAGGACGCCCGTGGTCAGGCACGCCTGCAGGGCAGGCGGGACTCGACAGGCGGCGGGCACGGGCGAAGTCTGCCAGCCGGGGTGGCGCGGCGTCCGGCGCTCGCGTCGATCGGGCACCCCGATGAGAGGACCCTCATGCGGCGGCGCCCCCTACAGTCGGGGCATGGCTCGGAGCCGCTCCACCCGCTCGCTCGACGCGCTGCTCGACGGTGCGCTCGACCGCACCGTCCTCCTCGGCTACAGCCGGGTCGGCAGTCGCCTGCGCCGTCGCTGGTGGCCCGCCGACCCGCAGCCCGGCTCCCTGCAGGGACGGCGGTACGTCGTCACGGGCGCGACCTCCGGTCTCGGGACGGCCGCGGCGGACGGCCTGCTCGCCCTCGGCGCCTCGGTGCACGTGCTGGGCCGCAACCCGGGCAAGGTCGAGGCCACCGCGCGCTCGCTGCGCGAGGCGCACCCGCACTCCGAGATCGTCGAGGAGGTCTGCGACGTCGGCGACCTCGCCGCCGTCGAGCGCTGGGCTCGCGGCCTCCGCGACCGGGTGCCCGCCGTCCACGGCCTCCTGCACAACGCCGGCGTCATGCCGCCGCAGCGGCAGGAGAGCCCGCAGGGCCACGAGATGTCGCTCGCGGTGCACGTGCTCGGCCCCCACCTGATGACCTCGCTGCTGCTCGACGCGCTGCGGGCCTCCGGCGCCGCGAGCGTGGTCTGGATGAGCTCGGGCGGCATGTACGGCGCCCGGCTGCACGTCGACGGCCGCGACGACCTCCAGTACGCCGAGGGCGAGTACGACGGCGTCCAGGCCTACGCGCGCACCAAGCGCATGCAGGTCGTGCTCGCGGACGCGTGGGCGCGGGCGGTCGGCGGCGACGACCTGCGGATCGAGAGCATGCACCCGGGCTGGGCCGCGACCCCCGGCGTCACCGAGCACCTGCCGGCCTTCGAGCGGGTGCTGCGCCCGCTGCTGCGCACCCCGGCCGACGGCGCCGACACCGCGGTGTGGCTGCTCGCGACCCGGCCCGCCTCGCGCGCCGGCCACTTCTGGCACGACCGCCGCCAGCGGCCCACGACCTTCGGCTGGGAGCGCGGCCACGACCCCCAGGACGTCCGCCGGCTGCTGGCGTACGTCGAGGAGGCCACGGGCGTGGGGCTGGCCGCCGCCCGCTGAGACGTCGACGCCTCGTCGCGCCACCCAGTACCACCGGCGACCACCGGTTTGGCAGGCTGGGGGGCATGACCTCCCTTCAGGACTTCTCCGCCACCTCGATCGACGGCCGCCCGGTCGACCTCGGCGACTACCTCGGCCAGGTCGTCCTGGTCGTCAACACCGCGTCGAAGTGCGGCTTCACCCCGCAGTACCAGGGCCTGCAGCAGCTGCACGACCAGTACTCCGCCCGCGGCTTCGCGGTGCTCGGCTTCCCCTGCGACCAGTTCGGTCACCAGGAGCCCGGCGACGACGCCGAGATCGCCGGCTTCTGCGAGCGCAACTTCGGCGTCACCTTCCCGCTGTTCTCGAAGATCGAGGTCAACGGCGACGGCGCCCACCCGCTCTTCGCGTGGCTGCGCAAGGAGAAGAGCGGCCTGCTCGGCGGCAAGATCAAGTGGAACTTCACCAAGTTCCTCCTCGGCAAGGACGGCCAGGTCATCGGTCGCTACTCGCCCACCACGAAGCCCGAGAAGATCGCCTCCGACATCGAGAAGGCGCTCGCCGCCTGACGTCGGGTAGCTCGTCAGGAGCCCGCCATGACCGCCTTCACCGCCTCGCGTGAGGCCCACGCCGTCGTCGACGCCCCGCGCGAGGCGATCTGGGCGGTCCTCACCGACCCGCCGCGGCTGGCCTCCCTCGTCCCGTTCCTGCGGACGATCGAGGCCGTCGACGAGCACCACTGGCGGTGGGAGATGAGCGGGCTGAAGGTCGCCGGGCTCGACATCGCGCCCACCTTCACCGAGCGGATGGAGCTGACGCCGCCAGAGCGGCTGGAGTTCCACCACGAGCCGCCGGCGGGCGTCACCGAGCGGGCGGGCGTCACCGGCTGGTACGAGCTCACCGCCCTCGAGCCGGCTGCCGACGGCACCGAGCGCACCGCCCTGGCCACGGGCCTCGACATCACCGTGGAGCTCCCGCTGCCGGGGCTCGCGCGACGCACGGTCGAGACCACGATGCGCGGCGTCATCGCGCAGATGGGCGACCGGTTCGCCGCCAACCTGCTGCGCGAGCTCGGCCTCCCGCCCGGCTCGGCCGCCTAGGCCCACCCGGACGCACCGCGGCCCGGCCCGTCGAGGACGGGCCGGGCCGCGGTGCTGCGTCGGTCAGCGGCTGCCGGCGTGCTCGGCGTCGCCGCCGAGGGTGCGCAGCTCCTCGTCCAGCTCGCGGTCGGTCGAGGCGCCCGGCCGCTGCAGCGACTCGCCCTCGACGTCGACGTTCGGCAGCAGCCGGTCGAGCCAGCGCGGCAGCCACCAGGCCCGCTCGCCGAGCAGCTGCAGCAGCGCCGGGATGAGCACCATCCGGACGACGAAGGCGTCGAAGACGACGGCCACGGCCAGCGCGAAGCCCATCGACTTCACGATCGGGTCGCTCTGCAGCATGAAGGCGGAGAACACCGCGGTCATGATGGTCGCGGCGGCCGCGACGACCCGCGCGCTGTTGCGGAAGCCGTCGACGACGGCCTCGCGCGTGCTCATGCCGTGCACGTGCGCCTCGCGGATGCGGGTCACCAGGAACACCTGATAGTCCATCGCCAGGCCGAACACCACGCCGATCAGGAAGATCGGCATGAAGCTGACGATCGGCTGCCCCTCCATCAGGCCGAAGGCGCCCTCCTGGAAGACCGCGACCGTCGCACCGAGCGTGGCCAGCACCGAGAGCAGGAAGCCCAGGGTGGCGGTCAGCGGCACGAGCACCGAGCGGAAGACGACCATGAGCAGCACGAACGCCAGGCCGATGACCACGGCGAGGTAGATCGGCAGGGCGCCGGCGAGCCGGTCGGAGACGTCGGTGGTGATGGCGGTGAGGCCGGTGACGCCGATCGTCGTGCCGGTGCGCTGCTCGATGCCGGCCTGGCCGTCGCGCAGGTCGCGCAGCAGCTGCTCGGTGGCGGTGTCGTCGGGTCCGGAGGACGGCGTGATCAGCACCTGCTGGCCGGCGCCGTCCGGCGAGGGCAGGGTCAGCTGGGCGTTGGCGACGCCCTGCTGGCCGGCGGCCCACTCCACGACCTGCCCGAAGGCGGCCTGACGATCGGCCTCGGGGAGCGCGCGGGCGTCGACGACCACCAGCAGCGGGCCGTCGCGGCCCGGGCCGAACGCGTCGGTGATCAGGTCGGACGCCTTGCGCTGGGTGGTGTCGCTGGAGGCGGTGGAGTCGCTCGGGAAGGCCAGGTGCAGGCCCTTGGCCGGGATGGCCAGCGCGCCGAGCGCGACCACGACGAGCAGCACCGCGGCCACCGGCGCGCGGCCGACGAGCCGGGCCCAGCGAACGCCGTTGTTGAGCAGCCGGCCGTCCGCGTCGCGGGTGCCGCCGGTGCGGCGGACGCGGCCGGCGAACGCCTTCGACTTCAGGATGCCGAGGATCGCCGGCAGCAGGGTGAGCGCGACGAGCACGGCCACCAGGACGGTGCCGGCCGCGGCCAGGCCCATCGCGGTGAGGAACGGGATGCGGACGATCGACAGCGCGGCCAGCGCGATGAGCACGGTGAGGCCGGCGAAGACCACCGCGGAGCCGGCCGTGCCGACCGCGACGCCGATGGCGTCCTCGCGGTCGTCGGTGCGCTCGAGCTCCGCGCGGTAGCGGGCCAGGATGAAGAGCGTGTAGTCGATGCCGACGGCCAGGCCGATCATCGTCGCGAGGATCGGCGTGGTCGAGCCGATGTCGAAGAGCAGCGTCGAGGCGGTGATGCCCGAGACGCCGAGCCCGACGCCGACCAGCGCGATCAGGATCGGCAGGCCGGCGGCCACCAGCGAGCCGAAGGTCAGCAGCAGCACGACCAGGGCGACGCCGATGCCGATGAGCTCGGACGTGCCGTCGACCGCGGCCTGCACCTTCGAGCCGGTGCCGTTGGCCTCGGCGGTGAGCCCGTCGGTGCGGGCCGAGGCGAGCGCGGCGTCGAGGGCGTCGATGGTGTCGGCCTGCACGTCGGCCGGGGTGGCGACGTCCCAGGCGAAGGTGATCAGGCCGGTGCGGGCGTCCTGCGAGAGCGGGGAGGTGGCCTCCAGGTTCCGCTCGACCGTGGCCTGCGGCGTGCCCGCCTGCCGCGCGCCCTTCAGCGCCTGCTGGCGCTGCCCGTCCGCGGCCTGGACCGGGCCCACGATGGCCTGGCGGCCCTCGCGGCTCAGCTGGGGCAGCGCCTTGAGCCGGCCGACCAGGTCGGTGACGGCCTGCTCGGGGCCGGCGTCGCGCAGCGTCTGGCCCTCGGGGGCGCGGACGACGACGGTGACGCCGGCCTGGTCGAAGGCGTCGACCGCGTCGGGGTAGAGCTCGGACTGCAGGTCGGCCGCCTTCTCCGAGGGGATGCCCGGGATGGTGAACGCGTCGGTCATCGGCTTGCCGAAGCCGGCGGCGACGACGCCGACGGCGATGATCGCGACCAGCCAGGAGGCGAGCGCGAGCGGCCAGCGCCGGTAGGCGCCGCGGCCGAGGCGGTAGAGGAAGGTGGCCATGGTGGTGGTCTCTCTCGTGGGACGGGATGGGTGCTGCCGGGTGGTGCGGGGTGGTGCGTGACGTCAGGGGCCGAGCAGCTCGCGGCCGGTGGCGAGCGCGTCGAGGAAGCGCTGCGAGAGCGGGGCCTCGTGCGGGTCCTGGGAGAACTGCTGCAGGGCGACGTCGAAGAACGCGACGCACAGGCGCACGAGGAGCGCGGCGCGGTGCTCGCCGAACTCCTTCCCCTCGCGGGCCAGGATGTGGCCGCTCATCTGGGTGAGCACCTCCTGGAACCGCTCGTGCGCGACGAGCATCAGGCGCGGCGTGGCGGTGGCGACCTGCATGCGCAGGTCGACGAGGTCGGGCGTGAAGTCCTCGTCGTCCAGCAGGTGCAGCGCGAGCTCGCCGACGTCGTCGAGGAGCACGCCGTGCGGCCCGCCGCCGACGAAGGTGGCGAGCGCGGCGTCCGGGATCTCGGGCACCGAGCCGATGACGGCGTCGACCTTGCCGGGCACGTAGTTGAACAGCGTGCGCCGCGAGACCTCCGCAGCGTCGGCGAGCTCGTCCATCGTCCAGCCGTCGAGGCCGCGGTCGCGGGTGAGCTCGAGGGCGCGCAGCTGGATGCGACGCAGGGTCGCCGCCTTCTTCGCCTCGCGCCCCGTGATCGGGCCGGTCATTGCACTGATGGACATGGAGTGCAGTATTGCACTGTCGTTCAAGGAGTGCAGAATCGTGACGACGGTCACCCGCGTCGTCCCGCAGGGCCCTCCGTGCGGGTGGTGCGCGGACGCGCGTCGGACTTGCCGGTAACCGAGCCCGGGCCGGACGCTGGCGGGATGAACCGCGCGACCGCCTCGAGCTACTCGATCACCATGCGCCTGCACACGGCGCCCGACCACGGCGTCGTCGGGGCGGTGGCCACGACGATCGCGCAGGCCGGCGGCATCGTCACCGCCATCGACGTCGCGGAGTCGAGCAACGCCCGGCTGGTCGTCGACGTCACCTGCTCGGCCGGCGACGCCGACCACGCCCACGAGCTCGAGGTGGCCGTCGACGCGCTCGACGGCGTCGAGGTCTACAAGGTCAGCGACCGCACCTTCCTGCTGCACATCGGCGGCAAGATCGAGGTGGGCTCGAAGGTGCCGCTGAAGAACCGCGACGACCTCTCGATGGCCTACACCCCGGGCGTCGGCCGGGTCAGCCGGGCGCTGGCCGAGCACCCCGAGGACGTCCCGCGGCTGACGATCAAGGGCAACTCCGTCGCCGTCGTCACCGACGGCTCGGCCGTGCTGGGCCTGGGCAACATCGGCCCCGGCGCCGCGCTGCCGGTCATGGAGGGCAAGGCCGCGCTGTTCAAGCGGTTCGCCGACATCGACGCCTGGCCGATCTGCCTGGACTCCCAGGACGCCGACGAGATCGTCCGGGCCGTCGAGCTGATCGCGCCCGGGTTCGGCGGCATCAACCTGGAGGACATCGCCGCGCCGCGCTGCTTCGAGATCGAGCGGCGGCTGCGCGAGAGCCTCGACATCCCGGTCTTCCACGACGACCAGCACGGCACGGCGATCGTCGTCCTGGCGGCGCTGACCAACGCGCTGCGGGTCGTGCGCAAGCGGCTGGCCGACGTGCGGGTCGTCGTCTCCGGCGGCGGCGCGGCCGGCACCGCCATCGTCACCCTGCTGCTCGCGGCGGGCGCCGTCGACGTGGTGGTGGTCGACCGGGCCGGCGCGCTCTCGGCCGACGACGACACGTTGCCCCCGGCGCACCGCGAGCTCGCCGCGGCCACCAACCCGCGTCGGGTCACCGGCTCGCTGCACGACGTGCTGGTGGGCGCCGACGTGTTCATCGGCGTCAGCGCGCCGGGGATCCTCGAGCCCGCGTGGATCGGCGAGATGGCCGACGACGCCGTCGTCTTCGCCCTGGCCAACCCCGATCCGGAGGTCGATCCCGCCGAGGCCGCCCGGTACGCCGCCGTGGTGGCCAGCGGCCGCTCGGACTACCCGAACCAGATCAACAACGTGCTGGCCTTCCCCGGCGTCTTCCGCGGTCTGCTCGACGCGCGGGCCAGCGACGTCACCGTCGAGATGCTGCTGCGGGCGGCCGAGGCGATCGCGCTGGTGGTCGGCGACGACGAGCTCAACCCGAGCTTCATCATCCCGTCGGTCTTCCACCCCGACGTGCCCGGCGCCGTCGCCGCCGCCATCCGGGACGCCGCCGGCGGCTGAGATCGCAGGCTGCGACAGGTCCCGTCAGCCTGCGCGCTCGGACGCGTAGACCGCGGCGCCGACGACGCCGGCGCGGTTGCGCAGCCGGGCGGGCACGATCGTGGTGCCGATGTCGATCAGCGGCAGGAACTCGTCGGAGCGCTTGCTGATGCCGCCGCCGACCACGATCAGCTCGGGGGAGAACAGCCGCTCGAGCGTGCCGTAGTAGACCGTGAGCCGCTCGGCCCACTCCTCCATCGAGAGGTCCTTGCGCTCGCGGGCGCTGTTGGCCGCCCAGGTCTCCGCGTGGTGACCCTCGACCTCGAGGTGGCCGAGCTCGGTGTTCGGCACGAGCACCCCGTCGAGCAGCAGCGCCGAGCCGATGCCGGTGCCGAGGGTCGTGACGATCACCAGGCCGCCGCGCCCGCGGGCGGCGCCGTAGCGGGCCTCGGCCAGGCCGGCGGCGTCGGCGTCGTTGACGGCGTGCACCCGGCGTCCGGTGAGGTTGGAGAAGAGCGCGTCGGCGTCGGTGCCGAGCCACGACTCGTCGATGTTCGCGGCCGAGCGGACGACGCCGTGCGAGACGACGCCCGGCACGGTGATGCCGATCGGCGCGCCCGGGGCGGCGTCGTCGCCCTCGAACTCGCCGAGCAGCTCGACGACGACGTCGCCGATCGCCTCCGGGGTGGCGGGCTGCGGGGTGGGGATGCGGACGCGCTCGGCGGCGAAGTCGCCCGCCTCGAGGTCGACCGGCGCGCCCTTGATGCCGGTGCCGCCGATGTCGATGCCGAACGCGCGGCTGGTCTGGCTGTCGCTCACCGCGCCACCCTCACCGACCCGCGGGTCGCCGTCCACACCCGGGTGACTTTACAAATCAAGGGGGGTTGTCAACGCGTTTGACATTCCCTATGGTTCTGTCAACCCGGCCGGTGACGGCCGTCACCCCAGGAGGAATCCCCATGACCGCGACTCCGAGCGCCGGCATCCCGAACTCGACGGTGCCCGCCGGCTCCACCGAGCGGTGGAAGGACAAGAAGCGCTACCTCTGGCTGATCGGCCTCGTCGTGCCGTCGCTGGCGTTCGCCGCCATCGGCCTCTGGGCGGCCACCGGCTGGACGGCCCTGCTGTGGCTCGGCCCGATCATCGTGCTGGGCGTCGTGCCGGCGATCGACCTCGTCGCCGGCCTCGACCGCTCCAACCCGCCGGACGACGTCATCGAGCAGCTCGAGAACGACAGGTACTACCGCTGGATCACGTATCTGTTCCTGCCGATCCAGTACGCGGGCTTCGTCACCGCGATGTGGCTGATCGCCACCGACGGCGGCGGCCTCGGCGACCTGACGCTGCTCGGCAAGATCGGCCTGGCGGCCTCCATCGGCACCATCGGCGGCATCGGCATCAACACCGCGCACGAGCTCGGCCACAAGCGCGAGGAGAACGAGCGCTGGCTGGCCAAGATCGCCCTCGCGCAGGTCGCCTACGGCCACTTCTACATCGAGCACAACCGCGGCCACCACGTGCGGGTCGCGACGCCGGAGGACCCCGCCTCGAGCCGGATGGGCGAGAACTTCTACCAGTTCTGGCCGCGCACCGTCCTCGGCTCCCTCAAGAGCGCGTGGCACCTGGAGCAGAAGCGGTACGCCCGCAAGCACACCCACCCCTTCCACCTGGGCAACGACGTGCTCAACGCCTGGCTGATGACCGCCGTGCTCTGGGGGGCGCTGATGGTGTGGCTCGGCGTCGGCATCGCCCCGTTCCTGGTGCTGCAGGCCGTCATCGGCTTCTCGCTGCTCGAGGTCGTCAACTTCATGGAGCACTACGGGATGCTGCGGCAGAAGGTCGGCAGCGGCGAGCGCCAGCGCTACGAGCGCGTCGACCCCTCGCACTCGTGGAACTCCAACAACATCGCCACCAACGTGCTGCTCTACCACCTGCAGCGCCACAGCGACCACCACGCCAACCCGACCCGGCGCTACCAGACCCTGCGCGACTTCGAGGAGAGCCCGGTGCTGCCGACCGGCTACGCCGGCATGATCGTGCTCGCGCTCGTCCCGCCGCTGTTCCGCCGCGTCATGGACCGACGGGTGCTCGACCACTTCGACGGCGACATCAGCCGCGCGAACCTCATGCCCCGCAAGCGGGAGCGGCTGATCGCCAAGTACGCCCCGCACCTGGCGGCGCTCGAGGCCGAGCGGGCCGCCGCGGTCGGTCCGGTGCGCGAGGACGTCACCCCCGGCGCGGTGGCCGACGAGGTGCTCGCCGCCCGCTGCCCGGGCTGCGGCTACACCTACGAGGTCGAGGTCGGCAACGAGCTCGAGGGCTTCGCGGCCGGCACCGCCTGGTCGGAGATCCCCGACGACTGGTGCTGCCCCGACTGCGGCGTTCGCGAGAAGGTCGACTTCGTCCCGCTGAACAACGTGGAGGTCTCCTGATGGGCATGCGCATCGTCGCCGACTACGACACCTGCGAGGGCCTCGGCATGTGCGAGGCGATGGCCAGCGACTACTTCGAGCTGGACGACGACGAGCAGATGCACATCCTCAACGAGCACCCCGACGAGGCCGACCGGGCCCACGTCAACGCCGCCGTGCAGGCGTGCCCGGTGCTCGCGCTGCGGCTCGAGGGCTGAGCCCCTGCCCGCACGCACGCGTCCCGGCCTGACGGGCGCTCGCCTCCCCTCGGTCCTTAGACTCAGGGGGTGAGCACCCGTCAGGCCTCGACGCGCGAGCGCATCGTCGACGCCGGCGTCGCGCTCACCACCGAGGTCGGCTGGTCGGGCGTCACCATGGCGCGGCTGGCCGAGGTGGTCGGCGTCAGCCGGCAGACCGTCTACAACGAGGTCGGCACCAAGGCCGGGCTGGCCGAGGCGATGATCCTCGCCGAGCTCGAGCGGTTCATGGGCGTCGTCGACGCCGCCTTCGACCGGCACTCCGGCGACCTCGTGGCGGCGATCCGAGCCTCCGCGCACGACGTGCTCGTGCACGCCTCCGACAACCCCCTGCTGCACGCGGTGGTCTCGGCCACCCACGGCGCCGACACCGAGCTCCTGCCGCTGCTGACCACGCACGCGCAGTCGCTGCTCGAGACCGCCAAGCAGGTCATCGCGGCCCGGGTCGCGCCCTACCAGCTCTCCCTCGCCCCCGCGCAGGTCGAGGCGATGATCGACATGGTGGTGCGGGTCGTGCTCTCGCACGTCATGGCGCCGAGCGCCGCGCCGGACGACACCGCCGAGTCCGTCTCGTTCGTCGCCGCGAAGGTCCTCGACCTGGACTGAGCGCGCCGTCCGATGGGCGCGATGCCCGGAGGCCGCCTACCCTGGTGACCTCGACCACAGTCGCGGACCAGGGGAGGAACCGCCGTGCCGCATCTCGGGCGCACTCGGCGTGCCGGACGATCCGTCGCGCTGCTGACCGCGACCCTGCTGGCGGTGCCGGCGCTCGGGGGCTGCGGCGGACGCGCGTCCGACGCGCCGGCGGCCGACCCCTCGGCCGTGGCCGCGAGCCCGTCCGGGTCGGCGTCTCCCGCCGCGGGCCCGGCGTCCCCGGGGGCCTCGGCGCCGGCGTCCCCCGGCGCCGCCCACGCAGTGGCCGATCCCGGCCCGCTGCGGCTGCCGCTGCGCACGGCCGACGTGCTGCTCGTCGACGACCGTCCGCTCACGCCCCGGCTGCTCGAGCGGATCCGCGGGCTGAAGGGCGTCCAGAGCGTCACGTCGCTCTCGATCGCGAAGGTCAGCATCGAGAACCGCGCGCTGACCCTGGCCGCGGTCGACGCCGCGTCGTACCGCCGGCTGACGCCGCAGGCCTCGGCGCAGGCGCAGTCGGTGTGGCGGCGCGTGGCCGGCGGCGAGATCGCCGCCCTGCCGGGGCTGCGGAAGACCCTGCCGATCGACCGCGAGGGCTACCTGCGGCTCGGCAACGACGACTCCGACGCGCGGCTGCACGTCGGCGCGTACGCGCCCCAGGTGCCGTCGATCGACCTGGTCGTCAACGAGTCCTGGGGCCGTGACCTGCGGATGCCCGCCGGCAACGCGGTGGTGGTCTCGACTGGCATCGCCTCGCCGACGAAGGTGCGCGGCCAGATCCGCCGGCTCGCGCCCGCCGGGGCGTCCGTCCAGGGTCTCGACGCGGTGGCGCGCTACGGCCTCGACCCCGGCGCCACCCAGACCGCGTTCGTCGTCGGCTCGGTGGCCGACGCGGTCGGCAGCTTCACCTACAGCGTGCTCGGCGGCGGGCGCATCGCCCCCGCGCCCGCGTGGGTGGCCTCGCACATCGGCACCGAGACGATGCCGATCATCGGCCGGATGACCTGCAACACGAAGATCTTCCCGCAGTTGCGCGCGGCGCTCCTGGAGATCCAGCAGGTCGGCCTCGCCTCGAAGATCTTCCCCGGCCAGTACGCCGGCTGCTACTACCCGCGGTTCATCGCCGGAACCACGACGCTCTCCAACCACTCCTTCGGCCTGGCCTTCGACGTCAACGTGCCGGGCAACCAGCGCGGCACCGTCGGCCAGATCGACCGCGGCGTCGTCGCGATCTTCAAGAAGTGGGGCTTCGCCTGGGGAGGCGACTGGAACTACACCGACCCCATGCACTTCGAGCTCGCGCGGCTGGTCGCGCCCCGCTGAGCCGGCCCGTTCAGGCCAGGCGACGTGCGACCTCGCCGGCGACCATCGCCATCGTCGTGCGGGCGCGCGTGGGGTCCTCGGTCAGGAAGTAGTGGTCGACGCCCGGCGTCACGTCGTGCACGACCTCGACGCCGGCCTCGGCGAGGCGGCGCGCGTAGGCGTCGCCGTCGCGCCGCAGGGTGTCGCGCTCGGCGGTCAGGACGACGGCCGGCGGCAGGCCGGCGAGGTCGGGGGCGAGCACCGGCGAGGCGTAGGGGTGCGCGCGGGTGGCCGGGTCGGGGAAGTAGACGCGGCGCACGAGCGCGCGCAGCGACGGCGAGATCATGCCGGGGGCGGCCGGCACGTCGGTGGCGAGGTCGAGCGCCGGGACGCCCAGCACCTGCAGCCGGGGGGTGAACGAGCCCGCGTCCCGCGCCTGCAGGCACACCGACGCCGCCAGCCCGCCGCCGGAGGAGAATCCGCCGACCGACACGGCGGCACGCCGTCGCGCCACCACGCTGGCGACGTCGTGGCACTCGTGCTGGGCCACCGGGTACGCGACGTACGGGCCGGTGCGGAAGTCGACGTTCCACACCTCGACGCCGGCCGTCGCGGCCAGGTAGCGGCACCACCAGTCGTCCATCCGCGGGTAGCGCATCAGCCACGCGCCGCCGTGGAAGTGCACGTGCGCCCGCTCGCCCGCCCCGGGGCTGCCGGCGGGCGGGGAGTAGACGTCGACCGGCACCGCGCCGTACCGGGTCGGCACCCGCTCGCGGCGCGGACGCGGGAGGTCCTGCCCGGCGAACCGCAGCTCCGCGCCGTAGCGCACGGTGAACCGGGCGAGGGCGTGCATGGTCATGGCCTGGAGGCGGTCGGAGGGGCGCACGCGTCGGGTTCGGCGCCGCGGGCCTCCCCGGATGCCCCGCCCGCCGCGCCCCGCCCCGGCGGCTACGGTGGCCACCATGCGCGCAGTGCAGGTCGTCACGACCACCGGACCCCGCGACGTCGTCGTCCAGGACGTCCCCGAGCCGACGCCCGGGCCGGGGGAGGTGCTCGTGGAGGTGCACAGCGTCGGCATCTCCTTCCCCGACCTGCTGCTGAGCAAGGGCGAGTACCAGCTGCGGCCCGAGCCGCCGTTCACCCTCGGCGTCGACTTCGCCGGCGTCGTCGTCGGCGGCGACCTCGAGCACCCGAGCACCGAGCGGCTCTCCGTCGGCACCCGGGTGGCCGGCGTCGGCGCCTACGGCGGCGCGGGCGAGCTGGTCGCCAGCCCCGGCATCTTCACCTTCCCGCTGCCCGACTCGATCACCTTCGACGAGGGCGCGGCGCTGCCGATGAACTACCTCACCGCCCAGTTCGCGCTGGCCGAGCGCGGCTCGCTGCGCGAGGGCGAGACGGTGCTCGTGCACGGCGCCGCCGGCGGCGTCGGCACCGCCACCGTGCAGGTCGCGAAGGGCTACGGCGCCCGGACGATCGCGGTGGTCTCCACCGACGAGAAGGCGCAGGTCGCGCGGGACGCCGGGGCCGACGAGGTCGTCCGCGTCGAGGGGTTCCGCGAGGCCGTCAAGGAGCTCACCGGGGGCCGCGGCGTCGACGTCGTCATGGACGTCGTGGGCGGCGAGGTCTTCCTCGACTCCCTGCGCTCGCTGGCCCCGCAGGGCCGCCTGCTGGTCGTCGGGTTCGCCGCCGGCCAGGGCATCCCCGAGGTCAAGGTCAACCGACTGCTGCTGAACAACACCGACGTGCGCGGCGTCGGCTGGGGCGAGTACGCGATGCGCCGCCCCGGCTACATGCACGCCCAGTGGGCCGAGCTCGAGCCGATGATGGCCAGCGGCGTCGTCAAGCCGCCCGTCGGCCGCACCTACCCGCTGGAGGAGTTCGGGCAGGCCCTCGTCGACCTCGACGAGCGGCGCGCGCTCGGCAAGTCCGTCGTCCACGTCCGATCCTGAGAGGCCCGCCATGAGCCACGAGCACGACCACGCCGGTCACGACCACGACCACCACGACCACGACCACGCGCCCGACCCCGAGCTCCTGCGCCAGGTGGCGCACGTGGTGCTCGACGGCGTCAGCGCCGACCTCGACGACGCCGGCACCGACCCCGTCGAGCTCGCCTTCGGTCGGCTGGTCGAGCTCGAGGCCATCGAGATCCACCTCGACGAGGAGAACGAGGAGCTCGAGCTCGACGTCTCGCCCCTGATGGGCGGGGTGCTGGTCGTCGTCGGCGAGCTCGTCGAGCTGCTCGCCGAGCAGGAGGGCACCTCGGTCGAGGAGGTGCTCCAGACGGTGCGCGGACGCCTCGACGCCCGCCTCGCTGGACCGCAGGACTAGCCTCGGCGCCGTGAGCATCCTCGACGACGCCCGTCCGGGCATGGACCTCGACACCCGACCCCAGGACGACCTCTTCGGCCACGTCAACGGCCGGTGGCTGGAGGAGACGGAGATCCCCTCCGACCGCTCCAGCTGGGGTCCGTTCGTGCAGCTGGCCGACCGCGCGGAGGAGCAGGTGCGCGCGATCATCGAGGACCTCGCCGGGCGGGTCGCCGCCGGCGAGAGCGGCCTCTCGCCCGATGCGCGCAAGATCGGCGACCTGTTCGCCTCCTTCATGGACGTCGACGCCATCGCCGCCCGCGGCCTCGAGCCGGTGCGTCCGCTGCTCGACGCGGTCGAGGCGCTGCGCGACGTCCGCGACCTCGCGGCGTTCCTCGGCGAGTTCGAGCGCATCGGCGGCCACGGCCTCTTCGGCTCCTACGTCGACTCCGACTCCAAGGACTCCGACCGCTACCTCTTCCACCTCACCCAGGGCGGTCTCGGCCTGCCCGACGAGTCGTACTACCGCGACGAGAAGTTCGCCGAGGTGCGCACCGCCTACGTCGAGTACCTCACCGGGCTGTTCCGCGCGGCCGGACGCCGGGACGCCGAGGCCGATGCCGCCACCGTGCTGGCCGTCGACACCCGCCTGGCCCAGGGTCACTGGGAGCGCGCGGAGACCCGCGACGTCCAGAAGACCTACAACCTCTTCACCCTCGAGGGCCTGCGCGAGCTCGCGCCGGCCTTCGACTGGGACGCCTACGGCCGCAACCTCGCCGGCACCAAGGTCGAGCTCGACGTGCTGCTCGGCGAGGTCTGCGTGCGGCAGCCGTCCTACCTCTCCCACCTCTCCGGCGTGCTCGAGGAGCTGCCGATCGAGCAGTGGCGCACCTGGCTGGCCAGCCACGTGCTGCGCGCCTGGGCGCCGTACCTCACCGACGACCTCGTCGAGCTGAACTTCGGCTTCTACGGCCGCACCCTCAACGGCACCCCCGAGCTGCGGGCCCGGTGGAAGCGGGGCGTCTCGCTCGTCGAGGGCGCGCTCGGCGAGGCGGTCGGCGCGGAGTACGTCGCCCGGCACTTCCCGCCGAGCTCGAAGGCGATGATGGACGAGCTGGTCGCCAACCTGCTCGCGGCCTACCGCGTCTCGATCTCCGAGCTCGACTGGATGACCGAGGAGACCAAGCAGCGGGCCTACGAGAAGCTCGACACCTTCCGGCCGAAGATCGGCTACCCCGACCGCTTCCGCGACTACTCCGCGCTGCGGGTCACCGCCGACGACCTGGTCGGCAACGTCGTCGCCGCGTCGGTCTTCGAGACCGACCGGCAGCTGGCCAAGCTCGGCGGGCCGGTCGACCGCGACGAGTGGTTCATGCTCCCGCAGACCGTCAACGCCTACTACAACCCGGGCACCAACGAGATCTGCTTCCCGGCCGGCATCCTGCAGGCGCCGTTCTTCAGCCCCGACGCGCTGCCGGCGGAGAACTACGGCGGCATCGGGGCCGTGATCGGCCACGAGATCGGCCACGGCTTCGACGACCAGGGCGCGCAGTACGACGGCGCGGGCAACCTGAACAACTGGTGGAGCGAGGCCGACGAGGCGGCGTTCCGCGTCAAGTCGCAGGCGCTGGTGGCCCAGTACGACGGCTTCGAGCCGCGTCAGCTGCCGGGCGAGAAGGTCAACGGCTCGCTCACCGTCGGCGAGAACATCGGCGACCTCGGCGGCCTCACCATCGCCCACCGCGCGTTCGTCATCTCCCAGGGCGGCGAGGCGAGCCGTGACGACCGCGAGCGCCTCTTCCTGAACTGGGCGTTCGTGTGGCGCACCAAGCGTCGTGACGAGCAGGCGCGGCAGTTCCTCACCGTCGACCCGCACAGCCCGGCGGAGTTCCGCGCGAACATCGTGCGCAACCTCGACGAGTTCCACGAGGTCTTCGACACCCGACCCGGCGACGGCCTCTGGCTCGACCCCGAGGAGCGGGTGCGGATCTGGTGACCGCCCTCGGGACGTTCGATCCCGCCCACCTCCAGCGCTCCCACCGGGTGCGCTGCGAATGGGGCCCGTCCGGCGCGCACGCGCTCGTCGGCGACCTCGGCCCCGGCGACCTCGCGATCGTGGTCGACGTGCTGTCGTTCTCGACGACCGTCACGGTGGCCGTCGAGCTCGGCATGCAGGTGTGGCCGTGCCGCTGGCGCGACGAGCGCGCCGAGCGGCTGGCCCGCGACGTCGACGCGGTGCTCGCCGTCGGACGCCTGGAGTCGCGCGCGCCGGGCGCTCCGCCGCGGGCGACGGTGAGCCTGTCGCCGGCCGAGATGGCCGGAGTCGAGGACGTCCCGCGGGCCGTGCTGCCCTCGCCCAACGGCTCGACGATCTCCGCCGAGCTCGCCGACTCCGGCCTGGAGGTCGTCGCCGGCTGCCTGCGCAACGCCGGCGCCGTCGCCCTGCGCGCCTGGGAGGTGCTCGACGCCGGCGGCAGCATCGTCGTGGTCGCCTGCGGCGAGCGGTGGCCTGACGGCACGCTGCGGCCCGCGGCCGAGGACTGGTGGGGCGCCGGCGCCGTCCTGGCCGCCCTGCCCGGCGAGCTGCTCAGCCCCGAGGCCGCGCTCGCCGCCTCGACCTTCACCGCCGTCGACGACCTGGGGCCCGCCGTGCTCGGCTGCGCCAGCGGCCACGAGCTCGCCGCCCGCGGCTACCTCGACGACGTCGGCGTCGCCGCCACCCTCGACGTCACCGCCGTCGTCCCCACGCTGCGGGACGGGCGGTTCGTGGGCTGAGGCGTCAGTCGTCCTGACCGGCCTCGCGCAGCCGGCGGGCCAGCGTGGTGGCGACCTGCCGCGCCACGGTGGGGAACGTGCTCATCACGGTCTCGAACGACTGCGGGTCCATCACCAGCACGTCGGCCTCGGAGGTGGTGACGACCGTGGCCGAGCGGGCGCCGGCCCGGTCGAGGAGGGCCATCTCGCCGATCAGGTCGCCGGCGCCGAGGGTGGCGATGGCCCGGCCGCCGGAGAGCACGTCGGCGGAGCCGGAGAGCAGCACGAAGGCCTGCGAGCCGAGACCGCCCTGCTCGGTGAGCACGGTGCCGGCCGCGACCGTGGTCTCGTCGAGCAGTCCCGCGAGCCGCTTGAGCTCCTTCGGGGTGCACGACGCGAACAGGTCGAGCCGCTGGAGACGTGCGGGATCGGCCATCGGGGGCTCCTGGCTGCTGGAGGGTGCGGGTGGGGCCGAACCTACCGCGTCGCGCGCCCGGCGTCCGGGCTGCTGGGGACGGCCGGTCCAGACCTGTCGGCGTCACCTGCTAGACACGCGGTCATGCCCCCCGCCGTCCCCTCACCCGCCACCGACGCCGCCCCCACCCGTGCGGAGGCCGAGGCGCACCTGCGCGCGCTCGTCGGGCGCGACGACGCGGTGCTCCGCGACGACCAGTGGACGGCGATCCAGGCGCTGGCGGCCCAGCACCGGCGGGCGCTGGTCGTCCAGCGCACCGGCTGGGGCAAGTCGGCGGTCTACTTCGTCGCCACGCTCCTGCTGCGGACGCGGGGCGCCGGCCCGACGGTCATCGTCTCGCCGCTGCTGGCGCTGATGCGCAACCAGATCGCCGCGGCCGAGCGGGCGGGCATCCGGGCGGCGACGATCAACTCCACCAACATCGAGGAGTGGAGCGGCGTCGAGCAGGCGGTGCGCGCCGGCGAGCTCGACGTCCTGCTGGTCAGCCCCGAGCGGCTCAACAACCCCGGCTTCCGCGACGAGGTGCTCCCGCGGCTGGCGGCCACCTGCGGCCTGCTCGTCGTCGACGAGGCACACTGCATCTCCGACTGGGGCCACGACTTCCGGCCCGACTACCGCCGCATCCGCACGCTGCTGGGCGACCTGCCCGACGGCATCCCGGTGCTGGCCACCACCGCCACCGCCAACGCACGGGTCACCGCCGACGTCGCCGAGCAGCTCGGCACCGACGTCCTGGTGCTGCGCGGCAGCCTCGACCGCGACTCGCTGCGGCTGGCCGTCGTCCGGCTGACGACCGCCGAGCAGCGGCTGGCGTGGCTGGCCGACCACCTCGCCGAGCAGCCGGGCTCGGGCATCGTCTACTGCCTGACGGTCGCCGCCACCGCGGAGGTCGCCGACTACCTCCGCTCGCGGGGCCACGCGGTGGCGGCCTACTCGGGCCAGACCGAGCCCACCGAGCGGCAGGCGCTCGAGGCCGACCTCGCCGCGGGCCGGGTCAAGGCGCTGGTCGCGACCTCCGCGCTCGGGATGGGCTACGACGCGCCGCTCGGGTTCGTGGTCAACCTCGGGGCGCCGTCGTCGCCGGTGTCGTACTACCAGCAGGTCGGCCGCGCGGGCCGTGCGCTCCCGCCGGGGCAGACGGCCAGCGTCGTGCTGCTGCCGAGCACGGAGGACCGCGACATCTGGGCGTACTTCGCCTCCCTGGCCTTCCCGCGCGAGGAGGTCGTGCGGCAGACCCTCGACGTGCTCGCCGCTGAGGGCGCCCCGCTCAGCACCGCGGCGCTGGAGACCCGCGTCGACCTCTCCCGCTCGCGCCTGGAGCAGATGCTCAAGGTGCTCGACGTCGACGGCGCGGTGCGCCGGGTGAAGGGCGGGTGGGAGTCCACCGGACGGCCGTGGACCTACGACGCCGAGCGGTACGCCCGCGTCCGCGAGGCCCGCGAGCGCGAGCAGGCCGCGATGCTCGCCTACCTCGCCACCGATCGCTGCCGCATGCGGTTCCTGCGCGAGCAGCTCGACGACCCCGAGGCCGTCGACTGCGGCCGCTGCGACGTCTGCGGCGGGTTCGCCCCCGCCACCTCGGTCTCCGACGACGCGCTGGTCGAGGCCCGCGAGCGGCTGGCGCGCCCCGGGGTGCCGATCGAGCCGCGCAAGATGTGGCCCACCGGCCTGTCCGCCCTCGGCATCGGCCTGAAGGGCCGGCTCAGCAGCGGCGCCGACGAGGGCCGCGCGATCGCCCGGCTCACCGACCTCGGCTACGGCCCGGCGCTGCGCGCGCTGTTCGCCGGCGACCCCGGCGATCCGGGCGAACCGGGCGATCCCGACGCGCGCGGCCCGGAGTCCGTGCCCGTGCCGCTCGTCCGGGCGCTGCTGGCGGTGCTGGACGACTGGCGTCCGCCGGTCGACGCCATCGTGGCCGTCGAGTCGGCCTCGCGACCCGCGCTCGTGGCCGACCTCGCCGACGGCCTCTCCCGCTACCTGCGCGTGCCCGTGGTGGGTCGCTTCGCGATCGTCGACTCCTCGGTGCGGCCCGGCCAGGGCGCCACCAACTCGGCGCAGCGGGTGGCGGCGGTGTCGCGGCGCTTCGCGCTGCAGGCCGACGTGCCCTCGGGCGCTTCGGTGCTGCTGGTCGACGACCGCGTCGGCACCGGCTGGACCCTCACCCTCGCCGCCCGCGCGCTCCTCGACGCCGGCGCCGGCCGGGTGCTGCCCGTGGCGCTCGCGCTCGACGCCTGAGCCTCGCGCCGGCGGTCGAGCCTGTCGGCGGTCGAGCCCGCGTCGGTGGTCGAGCCTGTCGAGACCCCCGCACCCGCCCGCGACGGCGTCGGCGGTCGAGCCTGTCGAGACCCCCGCACCCGCCCGCGACGGCGAGCCCGTCGTCCGGACGACTACCGCGCCTGCAGCAGCCGTCGCGCGCCCTGCGGCCACCACTGCCCGGACGGCGGGCCGCCGTGGCAGGTGTCGTCCGAGGACTGCCCGTCGGACTCGCCGGGGTTCTTCACCCACAGCCGTCCGTCGAAGGAGCCGCGCAGCACGAGCCGCGGCGGCTCCCCGAGGCGCGCCCACGTCGGGTTGCAGACGTCGCCGTCGACGGGCCGGGCGGCGCCGTTGCGGCCGGTGTCGATCACGTAGCGGCGCCCCGACACGCCCTGCCGCGCCAGCGCCGCCACCAGCGCCCGGGCGTATCGCTGCTCGTCGGCGGTGGGCCGGAAGTTGCCGACGTCGGTGCTGAAGCCCCGCGCCGAGCCGATGCCGGCCCGCTTCAGCAGCGGCGCCATCTGCGCCGGGGTGCGCCAGCCGGAGTGGCCGGCGTCGAGGTACGCCCACGCCCCGGCCCTCGTCAGGTGCGAGAGCGCGTAGCGCAGCAGCGAGAGCCGCTCGTCGACGTCGAAGCGGCAGCGCTCGTTGCCGATGAACGGCACGGCGTCGGGCTCGACGACCACCAGCGGGTGGCTGCCGCGCAGCCCGGCGGCGGCGCGCGAGACCCAGCGGCGGTAGCTGGCGGCGTCCGGCAGGCCGCCGGAGGAGTAGAGGCCGCAGTCGCGTCCGGGGATCGCGTAGATCACCAGCAGCGGCGTCTTCCCGGCGTCCTCCGCGCGCTGGACGTAGCGGCGCACCGCGCCGCGGACGTCGTCGACGCCGTAGTAGTCGGTGATCCACAGCGGCTGGGCGCTGCGGCCGATCCGGGCGTAGCGGGAGTCCTGCGCGGCCGCCTTCGAGCCGGGCATGTACGGGTCGACGAAGAGCCCGCGCGAGGCGCGCGGGTCGCCGGCGCCGACGCTCGGCGCGGCGGCGGGTCCGACCAGCCCGGCGAGCAGGAGCAGGCCCAGGACCGGGACGAGCAGGGCCAGGACGGCCGGGACGAGGGGAGGGCGGCGGGGCACCCGTCGAGGCTAGGTCAGCGTGGGCCCACGCACCGGGGTTCCGGCGCGCGGGCCCACGGACCTGCGTCACATCGCGGTCGAGCCGGTCAGCGGCTCGCGCGGCGCTCGTACTCCGCGCGGGCGGCGGCGTCGACGTCGAGCAGGATCTGGTCGCCCTTGGTGACCCGGCCCAGCCAGTCGCGGGCCGAGCGCGGCAGCAGGTTCACCGCGGTGCCGACGCCCTGCGCGTAGCCGGGCACCCAGCTCTCGAGCCGCGGCTTGCGGGCGACCGCGAGGATGGTGTCGGCCACCTGCTCCGGCGTGCACGGCTTCATGCCCGGCGCGTTGCCGACGCCGGCGGAGAGCTCGGTGGCGACGACGGTCGGCAGCACCACCGAGGCGTGCACGCCGTAGGGCGCCAGCTCGGCGTACATGGCCTCGGTGAAGCCCACGACCGCGAACTTGCTGGCCGAGTAGACCGCCGCGCCCGCGTACCCCATGCGGCCGACGGCCGAGGCGACGTTGATGACGTGGCCGCGTCGGCGCGCGATCATGTCCGGCACGACCAGCTTGGTGCCGGTGATGACCCCGCGCACGTTGACGTCGAGGGTCTTGTCGATCGACTCGTCGGCGTGCTGCTCGAGCAGCGAGAGCGGCATGATGCCGGCGTTGTTGACCAGCACGTCGATCGGCCCGAGGGTGCGGGCGAAGTCGAGGAAGGCCGCGTAGGACGCGCGGTCCGCCACGTCGACGACGTGGCCCTCGGCCACGCCGGCGCGTCCGCGGGAGACCTGCAGGGCGGCCTTGGCGGCGACGTCGTCGTCGAGGTCGCCGATGACGACGCGCGCCCCGGCGTCGACGAAGCGGGCGGCGGTGGCCAGGCCGATGCCGCGTCCGGCACCGGTGATGACGACGAGCTGGCCGGTGAGGTCGGTGGTCATGAGGTCCTCCGGAGAAGGTCGAGGGGGAGCCCGTCCGAGGGGAAGGGCAGGGAGTGGTTGTTCATCGGCGCGACGTAGTCGGGGTCGACCGACCAGGTCCAGCCGCGGAGCAGGTGGTGGGTGATGGCCTTGATCTCGGCACCGGCGAAGAAGAGGCCGAGGCACTTGTGCACGCCGCCGCCGAAGGGCTCCCAGGCGTAGCGGTGCGACTTGTCCTCGCGCCGCTCGGGGCCGAACCGGTCGGGGTCGAAGGCAAGCGGGTCGCTCCACAGCTCGGGCATGAGGTGGCTGAACTGGGGGGCGAGGGAGCAGAAGGTGTCGGCGGGGATCTCCACGCCGCACACCACGACCGGCTTGATCGTCTTGCGCACGATCACCGGCACGGGGGCGCGCAGCCGCAGCGCCTCGCGCATGACGCGGTCCATGGTGTCCCAGGCGTCGAGATCGGCGAGCGTGGGCCGCTCGGGCATCGCGTCGGCCTCGGCCCGCAGCCGCTCCTGCCACGCGGGGTGCTTGCCGAGCAGCTCGAGGATGGTGGTGACGGTGAGCGTCGAGGTGTCGTGCGCGGCCATCATCAGGAAGATCATGTGGTTGACGACGTCGTCGTCGCTGAACCGCTCGCCGTCCTCGGTGCGCAGGTGGCACAGGCGGCTGAGCATGTCGCTCGACTCCACCGCGCGCCGCGCCGGCAGGTAGGAGCGCAGGAACTCCTCGAGCACCGCGCGGCTCCTCGTCGCGCGCCCCCAGCGCGTGAACGGCCACGGCCGCTGGACGATGCCCGAGGCGGCCTGCACGCAGTCGATGAACGCCTTGTTGATCTGCGCCATCTCCGCGGGCGGGGTGTGCTCGGCGCCGCCCATGAAGATCTCGGCGGCGATGCCGAGCGTCAGGGTCTTGAGCTCGGGGTAGGCGCGGAAGTCGGGCAGCGGACGCCAGCGGCGCAGGCCCTCCTCGATGGCGGGGTGCATGCGCTCGACGTACCCCTCGAGCCGGGGCCGGACGAACGCCTCCTGCATGATCCGCCGGTGCAGGTGGTGCTCCTCGAAGTCGAGGAACATCAGGCCGCGCTGGAAGAACGGGCCGACGATCTCCCCCCAGCCGGGGCCGCTGACGAAGGCCTTCTCGCGGTTGGTGAGCGCGGCCTCGCAGGCGTCGGGCCCGAGCAGGAAGACCCACTGCTTGGTGAGCATCGGGAACGGCGAGACCGGCCCGTAGGCCTCCCACTGGCGCGTGAACAGCGCCATCGGGTCCTTCGCGTACTCCAGCGCGCGCCCGAGCAGGGGCAGGCCGCGGTCGCCGGGCCGGATCGCCGGGAGCGGACGCACCGCGGAGGGCTCCGGACGGCGGGCTGTGGTCTGGGTCACGTGCCCACTGTCAATCAGGAAGGACGCCCTGTCAATATGTGGGGCGAGGCTGATCGCAGGAGCGGGACGTCGCTCGTCGGGACTCGGATGGGAGGATGCGCCGCATGGCGGTGAAGGCCGGGCGCTATCGCGGCATGACGGCGGACGAGCGCGTCGCGGCGCGTCGCGCGCAGCTGCTCGACGCCGCCCTCGAGGTGTGGGGACGCGACGCCGGCGCCGAGGGCCCGCGGGTCACGATGACCGCGATCTGCACCGAGGCGGGGCTCTCGGAGCGGTACTTCTACGAGTCGTTCACCGGGCTCGACGCCCTGCTCGCCGCGGTGCTCGAGGGCATCGCGCAGGAGATCGAGGACGACGGCGTCGCGGCCATCGCGGCCGCGCAGGGCGGTCCGGCCGAGCGGGTGCGCGCCGGTCTCGCGGCGTTCGTCGGCGTCATCACCGACGATCCGCGCAAGGGCCGCGTCCTGACCATCGAGGCGCCCGGGTGGCCGTCCCTGCGGCCCACGCAGCGAGCGCTCATGCGCACCTTCGTCGACCTGGTCTCGCGGGAGGGTCGGGCGCTCTACGGCGCCGAGGCGCTCGAGGAGCGCGACGCCCACCTGCAGGCGCTGATGTTCATCGGCGGGATCCAGGAGCTCGTCACGTCCTGGCTCGGCGGCGAGGTCGACGCCGATGTCGAGGAGATCGTCGACTCGGCCACCTTCATGTTCACCCGCACCGGTCACCGCTGAGTCGCGAGACGTTCCACGGAACGTGTAACTCGCAGTTACACCGGCGAGTACGCTCGCCTGTATGAGCGAGACCACCGAGACGCCGACCAACTTCGGCCTGTCCCAGGACCACCGCGACCTCCAGGCGTGGGTGCACCAGTTCGCGGCCGACGTCGTGCGTCCGGCCGCCGCCGAGTGGGACGAGAAGGAGGAGTTCCCCTGGCCCGTGCTGGAGGAGGCCGCCAAGATCGGCCTCTACTCCGTCGACTTCATGGCGACCCAGGCCTTCGACCCCACGGGCCTCGGCATCCCGGTGTTCCTCGAGGAGCTGTTCTGGGGCGACGCCGGCATCGGCCTGGCCATCACCGGCACCTCGCTCGCCGCCGCCGGCCTCTCGGGCAACGGCACCGAGGAGCAGGTCATGGAGTGGCTGCCGCAGATGTTCGGCGAGCCCGGCGACCTCAAGGTCGCGGCGTTCTGCTCCTCCGAGCCCGACGCCGGCTCCGACGTGGGCGCCATGCGCACCCGCGCGATCTACGACGAGAAGACCGACGAGTGGGTCATCAACGGCACCAAGACGTGGGCCACGAACGGCGGCATCGCCAACGTCCACGTCGTCACCGCCGTCGTCGACCCCGACCTGCGCACCCGCGGCCAGGCGTCGTTCATCATCCCGCCGGGCACGAAGGGCCTCTCCCAGGGCCAGAAGTTCCACAAGCACGGCATCCGCGCCTCGCACACCGCCGAGGTCGTCCTCGACAACGTCCGCATCCCCGGCCGCTGCCTGCTCGGCGGCAAGGAGAAGCTGGACGCCCGGCTCGCCCGCGCCCGCGAGGGCGCCAGCACCGGCGGCGCGAACGCCTCGATGGCCACCTTCGAGCGCACCCGTCCCGCCGTGGGCGCCCAGGCCGTCGGCATCGCCCGCGCCGCCTACGAGACCGCGCTCGACTACGCCAAGACCCGCGAGCAGTTCGGCAAGGCGATCGTCGAGAACCAGGCCGTCGCGTTCGCCCTGGCCGACATGAAGACCTCGATCGACGCCGCCCGCCTGCTCGTCCACCGCGCCGCGTGGATGGCCTCGCAGGGTCTGCCGTTCGAGGCCGCCGAGGGCTCGATGTCGAAGCTGTTCGCCGGCGAGACCGCCGTCAAGGTCACCACCCAGGCCATGCAGATCCTGGGCGGCAACGGCTTCACCCGCGAGTACCCGGTGGAGCGCTGGTCGCGCGACGCGAAGATCTACACGATCTTCGAGGGCACCAGCGAGATCCAGCGCCTCGTCATCGCCCGCTCGATCTCGGGCGCGTCGATCCGCTGACGCACCCCGGCGGTGGTCGAGCGCCCCGCCCTGCAGCACCCGAGGCCCCGTCCGGCTGTGCCGGACGGGGCCTCGTCGCGTCGCGTCTCCCGCGGGAGGGTGCCCGCGGGCGCGGACCGGGTCTAGGTTCCGGCCCATGGACGTCGAGGCGACCGCGCGGCGGGTGGCGCGCAGCGACGGCCTCGACGTCGGGGTGCGGCTCGGCCTGGTCGCCTACGGCCTGGTGCACCTGCTGATCGCCTGGCTCGGGCTCCAGCTCGCGCTGGGCGACCGGCAGGGCTCGGCTGACTCGGCCGGCGCGATGCAGCAGCTCGCGGAGCAGCCGTTCGGAGGCGTGCTGCTGGGGGCGGTCGCGCTCGGCATGGGCGCGCTGGTGGTGTGGCGTCTGCTCGAGGCGGCCGTGGGCCACCGGCAGGACGACGGCGCGGCCCGCTGGTGGAGGCGTGCGACGTCGCTGGGCAAGGCGATCGTCTACGTCGCCGTCGGCTCGAGCGCGGTCAGGGCGACGACGGGTCCGGCCTCGGGCGACGACGGTCGCTCCGCCACGGCTCGGCTGATGGACCTGCCGGCCGGCGCGGTGCTCGTCGGGCTGGTCGGACTCGGCATCGTCGCCTACGGCCTACGGCACGCCCAGCGCGGGCTGGGCGAGGACCACGCCGACCACCTGACCGCCGAGGGTCGCAGCGGCGACGCGGGGTCGCTCTACCTGGCGCTCGGCACGGTCGGCTACGTCGCCAAGGGCGTCGCGATCGCCGCGGTCGGCGGGCTGTTCGTCTACGCCGCGGTCAGCCACGATCCGGAGCGCTCCGGCGGCCTCGACCAGGCCCTGCGCACGGTCCTCCGGCAGCCGTTCGGTCCGGTGCTGCTCGGGGCGATCGCGCTCGGCTTCGCCGCGTACGGCCTGTTCTGCTTCGCGCGGGCACGGCACCTGTCCCGGTGACGCCGTCGGGCGCGGTCGGCCGCCCGCCTAGGCTGAGCCGGTCCGTCCGATCCCGATGCCCGAGGTGACCGTTGCCCGCCACCCGCTCCGCCCGTCAGAGGAAGGCCGCCGCCGAGGCGGGAGCGCTGGCGACGGTGACCATCGACCTCGCCCCGGACGACTCGTTCGCCTATACGATCGCGTGCACGCGGTGCGAGGTGCCGCGTCCCGGCAGCGGGACGCGGTCGTGGAGCACGCGGCGGCGCGGTGAGGACAACGGCTACCTCGCGGCGATGGACCGCTGGATCCTCCACCTCGCCGCGAAGCACCCGGACGCCTCGGCGCCGTGCCTGGCCTACCTGCCGGAGGCCCAGGCGCGGCTGCAGGAGCGACGCGAGCAGCGTTCGGGCCGCCCGGCGTCGTCGGACGAGGGCTGAGCGAGTCGACAGCCGAGCCGCTCAGCGCTCGGCGTCGACCTCGAGTCGCACCTCGATCTCGTCGCCCGCGCCGCGTCCGGTGCGCTTGCGGGTCTCGGCGTTGAACGACACCAGGTACCGCCCGCCCATGACGCCGATGGTGGTGCGGTACTCGTAGTCGCCGTCGATGGTCACGACGACCGGCACGCGCTTGCCGCGATCGAACGACAGCACGACGTCCTCCGGGACGATGATGCCGACGTTGTTGCCGCCGGTGGCCTCGAGGACGGTGCGGAAGGTGGGCATGGCGGGGCTCCTGTCCTGGCTCCTGTCGTGGCCGCGGGGCCGCAGCCGTCGGGGATCACCCCACCACGACCTGGGAGCGGGGTCGAGCAGTCGTCCGTGACGCGTACGGCACCTCCCTGGACGCCCTGAGGTGCCGGACGCGTCACGGAGCGTCGGGTTGCCCCGGGGCCCCGGGGCACCCCCCGGGGCCCCCCCCCCCACCCCCCCCCCCCCCCCCGCGCGCCCCGCCCCCCCCCCCGCGGGGGGGGGCCACCGTCACGGAGCGTCGGTTTCCCGGGTCGCCCGGGGAAACCGACGGGAGCCGCCCCGATCACCCCGACACCTCACGCCGCGCGCACGGCCTCCCGCAGCGCGGCGTGGCTCCACCAGGGCTCGACGTCGAGTCCGGCGGTGGCCGCCTGCAGCTCGAGCATGGAGCGGTCGACCGCCTCGAGGCAGGCCGTGACGTCGGCGCACGAGAGGTCGCCGGCGTCGAGGACCGCCAGCAGGGCCGCCGAGCGCTCGGCGGCGCGGGCCAGGGGAGCGGACAGTCGGGGCCCCTCGGCGGAGAGGTCGGCGACGAAGACGGGGTCGAGGAACACCTCGGCCAGGCGACGCAGGTCGTCGGTGGTCGAGCGGAGCCAGAGGTCGGGCTGGGCCACGAGGGCCTCGCAATCGCAGGTGGGGGCGGGTGCTGGGGAGGACCGCCTCGGCCGGGGAGCCTCGTCGATCATCACGGGACGGGGCCCGCCGGGGCTCACCCGTTGGATGAGCGATCGATCGGGCGATGGATCGCCAGCACGGTGGTGTCGTCGTCGCCTCCGGCGCTGGCGTCGTCGACCAGCCGCGCGACCCACGGGCCGACGCCGTCGACGGGTCCGGGCTCGGCGGAGGCGCGCAGCTCCTCGACGGTGGCGGCGAGATCGCGGTCGCGCCGCTCGTGGAGCCCGTCGGTGTAGGCGAGCAGGGTGGCGCCCGGGGGCAGGGTCGCGCTGAACGTCCGCGCGGTGCCGGCGCCGACGCCGAGCAGCGGCCGCGAGATGCCCTCGAGCGGCCGCGCGGGCCCGTCGCCGAAGATCATCGGCGCCGGGTGCCCGGCGTTGATCATCTCGACCTCCCCCGTGCCGGGGTCGATCACCAGCAGCAGCGCGGAGGCCACCTGGTCCTCCAGCAGCCCGACCATCATCTGGTCGAGCAGGTCCAGGCACAGCGACGGCTCCGCCCCGGCGTAGAGGTAGGAGCGCAGCGCGGTGCGGATCTGCGTCATCGCGGCCACCGCGGCGACGCCGTGGCCGGCGACGTCGCCGAGGGTGAAGGCGACCCGGCCGTCGGGGAACTCCAGGTGGTCCCACCAGTCCCCGCCGAGACGCACCTCGCTCGCGGGGCGGTAGCGCGAGGCGATCTGCAGGCCGCCGACGTCGGTGACGAGGTCGGTGACGACCGTGCGCTGCAGCGCCTCGGTGACCGCGATCTGCTCCCGCGAGCGGTGCAGCAGCAGCCCGGCGGCGTGGGCGCGGATGCCGTTGGCGAGGTCGTGCTGGGCCTGGGTCCAGGGGCGCGAGTGGTGACGCACGATCTCGCGCCACTGGTCGAAGGACTTGCGCGGCGAGAGCCGCACGTGGTCGCCCTCGCGCTCGTACAGCTTGGCGTTGGCGGGATCGCCGCCCCAGTCGACGACCCGCGGCATCTCGGGGCGGTAGAACGCCAGCCAGCGGTCGCCCGCGGTGCCCACGATCAGCGCGCCCGCGGCGGTGTCGGCGTGCTCCTCGAGCGCGGGGTCGAGACCCGCCAGGTGGTGGGTCGACGCCGGCTCACCGTCGGCCCGACGCAGCAGCGCCGCGATCCGCCGGCAGACGTCGTCCGGCGGCGTCCGGCCCCCGGTGATGACCCGGCCGTTGTAGAACAGCGCGACGCCGTCGGCGTCGGCGATCTCGAGGGTGTTGGGGTGGGCGGCGAGCACCTCGAGCATCCGGTCGCCTGCGCCGATCATGGCGGCGGTGAGCTCGGCGTAGAGGCTCTGGCTGCGCAGCTCCTGCTCGCGGACGTCGCTGCGCTCGCGCTCGGCCATCATCTGCGAGGCGATCTGCCCGAGGAACTCCGCCGCCGCCCGCGCCTCGTGGCTGGGCCGGTGGGGGCCGGAGTAGTGGTGGCAGGCGATGAGCCCCCACAGCTCGCCGTCGACGATCAGCGAGACCGACATCGAGGACGTGACGCCCATGTTCGTCAGGTACTCGACGTGGATCGGGGAGACGCTGCGCAGGGTCGAGAACGACAGGTCGAGCGGGGCGCCGGTGCCGGGGTCGAGCACGGGCACGCACGGCACGGGCCGGTAGGAGACGTCGGCGATGAGCCGGATCCAGTTGACGGTGTAGAGCCGGCGCGCCTGGGCGGGGATGTCGGTGGCGGGGTAGTGCAGGCCGAGGAACGGGTTGAGGTCGTCGCGTCGCTGCTCGGCGATCACCTCGCCGTTCCAGTCGGCGTCGAAGCGGTAGACCATCACGCGGTCGAAGCCGGTGACGTCGCGGATCTCCTGCGCCAGCCGGTCGGCCAGCTGCGTGACGCTGCGCGCGTCGACGAGCCGGGCCATGGCCGAGCGCGCGGACTGGTAGCTGAGCATCGTCTGGTCGCCGTCGACCTCCTCGAGCTCCACCACGATGCGCAGGCCCGAGCGGTGGACGACCGCCTCGACGGCGCGTCCGCGGAGGCTGCCGGCGTCGTCGGCGTCGGCGCGCACCGAGGGCAGCACCAGGCTCACCGGCTCGCCGCGCACGGCGTCGGCGTGCTCGACCACGCGCGAGCCGAGATCGTCGCCGACGAGGTCGGCGAGCCGGAGCCGCAGCGCCTTCTCGGGCGGGACGCCGAGCAGCTCGAGGACGTTGGCCGACGTCATGACGATCTGGCCGTCGGACTCGCGGACGGCCAGAAGCACGCCGTGCGGCTGGATCGCGCCCGGGACGTGGATCGGCTCCCGCTCGCAGGTGTCGAGGTCGAACGGCGGGTGAGCGGGGCTGTGGGCGGCGGGCTCGACCTGGGTCATGTCGGGCTCCCTTGCGCAGGCTGCCCGAGAACCCCGGAGCGCCGGGGACGACGTGGTGCGCGCCCGTCGGGAGGGCGGGGCCGGCGGACAGACGTACGCTAACTCATCGACCGATCACCCGAATGCCGGCGATGCGGCCCCACCCCGAGGGGCTAGGCCCGGTCCAGACCGGGCTCAGCCGAAGATCGACACGCCTCCGGGGCCGATGAGCAGGCCGACGACGACGATCAGCAGGCCGATCAGCAGGTCGCCGCGCACGGCGCGGACGATGCCGTAGACGACCAGCACGACGGCGATGAGCCACAGGATCGTGTGGAGCATGGGGACCTTCTCTCGGGTGGCGGGTCCTCGGGCGGGACCCGATCCCCGTCAGCGTGACCGCGGGGCGAGAGGCGGAAACCCGCAGGTCAGCCGCCTACCCCGGTGGGCGAGGAACGCTCAGGCCGGCGGCGGCGCGGTCGACGCCCGCACCTGCAGCGGGCACGGCACCAGCGCGGTCGGCCCGGCGTCCTCGCCGTGCAGGAGGCGGGCGAGCACGGCGAGGGCCTCGGCGCCGAGGGCGGCGAAGTCCTGCCGGACGGTCGTCAGCGCAGGACGCAGGTAGGGGGCCTCGGGCAGGTCGTCGAAGCCGACCACCGAGACGTCGCGGGGCACGCGGCGTCCGCGGCCCTCGAGCCCGGCGACCAGCCCCATGGCCATCTGGTCGTTGGCGGCGAACACCGCCGTCGTGCCGGGCTCCACGAGCGACGCCGCCAGGTGCCCGCTGGCGGCCGACCAGTCACCGGCCACGAGCGGCTCGGCGGGCGGCAGGCCCGCCTCGGCCCGGGCGTCCTGCCAGCCGAGGACGCGCTGGACGGTCTCCGACCATCCGGGCGGGCCGGCCAGGTGCGCGACGTCGCCGTGGCCGAGCCCGAGCAGGTGGCGGGTGGCCTCGCGGGCGCCGCCGCGGTTGTCCATGCCGACGCTCGGGCCCGCGGGGCGGCGGTCCGGGTCGTCGCCGGCGAGCACCAGCACGGGGACGCCGAGCTCGGCCGACTGCACGCGCAGGGCGCTGTCGTGCGCCGCGATCAGGACGACCGCCTCGACGCCGTAGCCGAGCAGCTCGCCGACGCACGCGCGCACCTCGTCCTCGACCAGCTCGTGGGCGGTGCGGGTGGCCAGCCGGTAGCCGGCGGCCCGGGCCGCGCGGTCGACGCTCAGCAGGATCTGCTGCGGCCCGAACTGGCCGGAGCCGAACATCACCGCGCCGATCAGGCCGGAGCGTCCGGCGGCGAGCGCCCGGGCGCTGAGGTTCTGCCGGTAGCCGAGCTCCTCGATCGCGGCGCGGACGCGCTCCTCGGTGGCCGGTCGCACGTTGCCGGAGCCGTTGACGACGCGCGACACCGTCTGGTGCGAGACGCGGGCACGCGCGGCGACGTCCTGCAGCGTCGGCGGTCGGGTCATGCGGGGGAGCGTAGCCACCCCGGCCCACGTGTCCAGCGTCAGGATGTGAGCGCTCACAACTGGTCTGGTCCACTCGGCGGCGATGTGGGCCGGAGGGCTTGACGGCGATGAATGTTAGCGCTCACAGTACTCCGGGCGCCGGCGTGGCGCCGGTCACAGGAGGAGGGACGATGGGCGAGCAGCACGTGGTGGGCGTCGACTTCGGGACGCTGTCGGGCCGGGCGGTCGTCGTCCGGGTCGGCGACGGCGCCGAGCTCGGCAGCGCCACGACGCCCTACGCCCACGGCGTCCTCGACCACGCCCTGCCGGGCGGTCGCCGGCTCGGCGCCGACTGGGCGCTGCAGGTGCCGGCCGACTACGTCGTCGTGCTGCGCGAGGCGGTGCCCGCCGCGCTGGCCGCCAGCGGCGTCGACCCCGCGTCCGTCGTCGGCATCGGCACCGACTTCACCGCCTGCACGATGGTGCCGACGACAGCCGACGGCACCCCGCTGTGCGAGCTGCCCGACCTCGTGAACGAGCCGCACGCCTACGTCAAGCTGTGGAAGCACCACGCCGCCCAGCCGCAGGCCGACCGGATCACGGCGCTGGCCGCCGAGCGCGGCGAGCCGTGGCTGGCGCGCTACGGCGGCCACATCTCCTCGGAGTGGGAGCTCGCCAAGGCCCTGCAGGTCCTCGAGGAGGCGCCCGAGGTCTACGCCCGCATCGAGCACTGGGTCGAGGCGGCCGACTGGATCGTCTGGCGACTGTGCGGCACCTACGTGCGCAACGCCTGCAGCGCCGGCTACAAGGGCAACCTCCAGGACGGCGCCTACCCGAGCGCGGAGTACTGCGCGGCGCTCCACCCGGGCTTCGCCGACGTCGTGCCGACCCGCATCGCCCACCCCGTCGGCACGCTCGGCGCCGCGGCCGGCGCCCTGACGCCCGAGGCCGCCGCCTGGACCGGCCTGCCGGTCGGCATCCCCGTGGCCGTCGGCAACGTCGACGCGCACGTCACCGCCCCCGCCGCCCAGGCCACCCGGCCCGGCCAGATGCTCGCGATCATGGGCACCTCCACGTGCCATGTCATGAACGGCGAGGTGCTGCGCGAGGTGCCGGGCATGTGCGGCGCCGTCGAGGGCGGCATCACCCCCGGGCTGTGGGGGTACGAGGCGGGTCAGTCGGGCGTCGGGGACGTCCTCGGCTGGTGGGTCGAGAACGGTGTCCCCGAGTCGTACCGCCGCGAGGCCGAGGCGGCCGGCGAGTCGGTGCACGCGCTGCTGAGCCGGCTGGCCGCTCGGCAGCGGGTCGGCGAGCACGGCCTCGTCGCGCTCGACTGGCACTCCGGCAACCGCTCGGTGCTCGTCGACCACGAGCTGAGCGGGCTCGTGCTCGGGCTGAGCCTGGCCACCCGGCCCGAGGACGTCTACCGCGCGCTGGTCGAGGCCACCGCCTTCGGCGCCCGGGTGATCGTCGAGACCTTCGGCGCCGCCGGGGTGCCGGTCACCGAGTTCGTCGCGGCCGGCGGCCTGGTGGCCAACCGCTTCCTCATGCAGGTCTACGCCGACGTGCTCGGCATGCCGATCTCGACCATCCGCTCCGGCCAGGGTCCCGCCCTCGGCTCGGCCATCCACGCCGCCGTCGCCGCCGGCTGCCACGCCGACGTGCACGCCGCCGCCGCGGCGATGGGCGGCGTCGAGCGGGCCTCGTTCGTGCCCGACCCCGAGCGCCACGCCGCCTACGACGAGCTGTTCGCCGAGTACCGCGCGCTGCACGACCACTTCGGCCGCGGCGACGCGATGATGCGCCGGCTCAAGGCCCGGCGCCGCGCCGCCCTGGCGGAGGCGGCTCGCGAGACCGCCCCCGCCGCCCCCGCCGCCCCTGCCACCGCCACCGCGACCGCCCTCGCCGGGAGCGCCCGATGAGCGCCCCGGCGCTGGACGCGGCGCTCGCCGAGCGGGCGTGGGCCGTGCGCACGGAGGTCGCGGCCCTGCACGCCGAGCTGACCCGCTACGGCCTGGTCGTCTGGACGGCCGGCAACGTCTCGGCCCGCGTGCCGGGCGTCGACCTGTTCGTGATCAAGCCCTCCGGCGTCGCCTACGACGACCTCCGCGCCGACACGATGGTCGTCTGCGACCTCGACGGCCGGCTCGTCGACGGCGACCGCGCGCCGAGCAGCGACACCGCCGCCCACGCCTACGTCTACCGGCACATGCCCGAGGTGGGCGGGGTCGTGCACACCCACTCCACCTACGCCACCGCCTGGGCCGCGCGCCGCGAGCCCATCCCCTGCGTGCTGACGATGATCGCCGACGAGTTCGGCGGCGAGGTGCCGGTCGGGCCGTTCGCGCTCATCGGCGACGACTCCATCGGCCGCGGCATCGTCGAGACGCTGCGCGGCAGCCGCTCGCCCGCGGTGCTCATGGCCAACCACGGGCCGTTCACCGTCGGCGCCGACGCCCGCGCCGCGGTCAAGGCGGCCGTGATGGTCGAGGACGTCGCCCGCACCATCCACCTCGCCAGGCAGCTCGGCGAGCCGGCCGCGATCGCGCCGGCCGACGTCGACGCGCTCCACGAGCGCTACCAGCACGTGTACGGCCAGCAGTCTCCGCCGCCCGCCGCCCCGACCACCCAGGAGTCGCTCCGATGACCGCCCTCGCCCTGCGCCCGAGCCACCGCGTCTGGTTCCTCACCGGCAGCCAGCACCTGTACGGCCCCGAGGTCCTCGAGCAGGTCGCGGAGCACAGCCGCGCCATCGCCGCCGCCCTCGACGCCTCGCCGGACGTGCCGGTGGAGGTCGTCGTCCGGCCGGTGCTCACCGACACCGACGCCATCCGCCGCACGCTCGTCGAGGCCACCGCCGACGACGACTGCCTCGGCGTGATCGCCTGGATGCACACCTTCAGCCCCGCGAAGATGTGGGTCACCGGCCTCGAGGCCCTCGGCAAGCCGCTGCTCCACCTGCACACCCAGGTGCACCAGGCGCTGCCGTGGTCGACCATCGACATGGACTTCATGAACCTCCACCAGGCCGCGCACGGCGACCGCGAGTTCGCCTCGGTGCAGACCCGGCTCGGCGTCGTCCGCACCACGGTCACAGGCCACGTCGACGACCCCGCCACCGCCCGGCGCATCGGCGTGTGGGCCCGCGCGGCCCGCGCCCGCGCCGAGATGGTCGGCCTGCGGGTCGCCCGGTTCGGCGACAACATGCGCGGCGTCGCGGTCACCGAGGGCGACAAGGTCGAGGCCGAGCGACGCTTCGGCGTCAGCGTCAACACCTGGGGCGTCAACGACCTCGTCGCCGTGGTCGACGCGGTCGGGGAGCACGAGGTCGACGCGCTCGTCGAGGAGTACGGCGACGCCTACGACGTCGCCCCCGAGCTGCGGCCCGGCGCCGCGCGTCACGACGCGCTGCGCACCGGCGCGCGCATCGAGGCCGGGCTGCGACGGTTCCTGGTCGACGGCGGCTTCCGCGCCTTCACCACCAACTTCGAGGACCTCGGCGGCCTGCGCCAGCTGCCCGGCCTGGCGGTGCAGCGGCTGATGGCCGACGGCTACGGCTTCGGCGGCGAGGGCGACTGGAAGACCAGCGTCATGCTGCGCACCCTCAAGGCGATGGCCGACGGGCTGCCCGGCGGCACCTCGTTCATGGAGGACTACACCTACCACCTGGTGCCCGGCGAGGAGCTGATCCTCGGCGCCCACATGCTCGAGGTCTGCCCGAGCATCGCCGCCGAGCGTCCTCGCCTCGAGGTCCACCCGCTCGGCATCGGCGGACGCGAGGACCCGGTGCGCCTGGTCTTCACCGCCGCGCCCGGCCCCGCCGTGGTGCTCGGCACCGCCGACCTGGGCGAGCGGTTCCGCCTCGTCGCCAACGACGTCGAGGTCGTCACCCCGCCCGAGCCGCTGCCCGCGCTGCCGGTGGCCCACGCCGTCTGGCGTCCCGCGCCCGACCTGCGCACCTCCACCGAGGCGTGGCTCCTGGCCGGCGGCCCCCACCACACCGTGCTCTCGACGGCCCTGACCGCCGAGCATCTCGACGACCTCGCCGAGATGGTGAGGACCGAGCTGGTCCTCATCGACCGCGACACCACCGTCCGCACGCTCGCTCGGGAGCTGCGCTGGAGTGCCGCCTACCACCGCCTCGCCGCGGGACTGTGATCCCGTGGCCCGGCGACCCCCACACCCACGCGAACGGACGAAGGAGTTCACGGTGCGCAAGCTCATGACGACCGCAGCGGCGCTGACCCTCGCGGTCGGCCTCGCCGCCTGCGGCGGCGGCGACTCGGGCTCGGCCTCGGACGGCGGAGGCGGGAAGGGGACGATCGGCGTCGCCATGCCGACCAAGTCCTCCGAGCGCTGGATCGCCGACGGGAACAACATCAAGAAGCAGCTGGAGGACGCCGGCTACAGCGTCGACCTGCAGTACGCCGAGGACGACATCCCGACCCAGGTCTCCCAGGTCGAGAACATGGTCACCAAGGGCGACAAGATGCTGGTCATCGCCGCGATCGACGGCACCGCCCTCGGCGACGTGCTCGCCAGCGCTCAGTCGTCCGACATCCCGGTGATCGCCTACGACCGGCTCATCCGCGACACCGACGCGGTCGACTACTACACGACCTTCGACAACGAGAAGGTCGGCGTCCTCCAGGCCACCTCGCTCGTCGACGGCCTCAAGGCGCGGGGCAAGGCGCCCTACAACGTCGAGCTGTTCGCCGGCTCGCCGGACGACAACAACGCCACCTTCTTCTGGAACGGCGCCATGTCGGTGCTGCAGCCGCTCATCGACTCCGGCGACATCGTCGTGCCCTCGGGGCAGACCAAGTTCGAGCAGGCCGCGATCCTGCGCTGGGACCCCGCCACCGCGCAGAAGCGGATGGAGGACATCCTCACCAGCACCTACGCCTCGAAGAAGGTGCAGGGCGTGCTCTCGCCCTACGACGGCCTCTCGCTCGGCATCATCGCCGCGCTCAAGGGCAACGGCTACACCGACGACGACCTGCCGGTGGTCACCGGCCAGGACGCCGAGGTGCAGTCGGTGAAGTCGATCCTCGGCGGCGAGCAGTACTCCACGATCTTCAAGGACACCCGCGAGCTCGCGAAGGTCACCGTCGAGATGATCAAGGCGATCGCCGAGGGCAAGGACCCCGAGGTCAACGACACCAAGACCTACGACAACGGCAAGAAGGTCGTGCCCGCGTACCTGCTCGACCCCGTGGTGGTCGGCAAGGACGACGTCACGAAGGTGCTCGTCGACTCCGGGTACTACACCCAGGCCGACCTGAAGTAGCCCTCTCCGGTCCCGTCCCCCGGGACACCGGCGGGTCGGGCGCGATCTCCCCCGCGTCCGGCCCGCCCCTCCGACCCCTCCGACCTCCGCCCAGCCCGACGAAAGGGAGCCATGACCGCCCCCCTCCTGGAGATGCGCTCCATCACCAAGCGCTTCCCCGGCGTCCTCGCGCTCGACGACGTCAGCCTCGCCGTGCGGCCCGGCACCGTCCACGCCGTGTGCGGCGAGAACGGCGCCGGCAAGAGCACGCTGATGAAGGTGCTCTCGGGCGTCTACCCGCACGGCTCCTTCGACGGCGAGATCCTGCTCGGCGGCGAGCCGGTGCGCTTCGCCAGCATCCGCGACAGCGAGGCCGCCGGCGTCGTGATCATCCACCAGGAGCTCGCGCTGATCCCCGAGCTGTCGATCGCGGAGAACGTCTTCCTCGGCAACGAGCAGCTCGTGGGCGGCGGCGGCCGTACCGGGCGCCGCCGGCGCTGGGCCGGCGGCGTCGTCGACTGGGACCGCACCCACCACCGGGCGATCGAGCTGATGGCCCGGGTCGGGCTGCGGGAGAACCCGCTGACCCCGGTCAAGGACCTCGGCATCGGCAAGCAGCAGCTCGTCGAGATCGCCAAGGCGCTGGCCAAGGACGTGCGGCTGCTGATCCTCGACGAGCCCACCGCCGCCCTCAACGACGACGACTCCGAGCACCTGCTCGGGCTGCTCGACGGGCTGCGCGCCAAGGGGCTGACCTCGATCATGATCAGCCACAAGCTCAACGAGATCGAGCAGGTCGCCGACGCGATCACGATCATCCGCGACGGTCGCTCGATCGAGACGCTCCAGGTGCGGCCGGACGCCTCGGCCCCCGAGGCCGAGCGCACCGCGCCCGCGGAGCGGGTCGACGAGGACCGCATCATCCGCGGCATGGTCGGCCGCGACCTCGAGCACCGCTTCCCGGCGCACGAGCCGCGGATCGGCGAGGTGCTGCTCGAGCTCGAGGGGTGGAGCGTCGCCCACCCCGACGACCACGACCGGCTCGTCATCCGCGACGCGAGCCTCACGGTGCGGCACGGCGAGATCGTCGGCATCGCCGGCCTGATGGGCGCCGGACGCACCGAGCTCGCCCGCAGCGTCTTCGGCCGCTCCTACGGCGCCAAGCACGCCGGACGCCTGCTGCTGGACGGCGAGGAGGTGCGGCTGCGCTCGGTGCGCGACGCGATCCGCGCCGGCATCGCCTACGTCAGCGAGGACCGCAAGGGGCTGGGCCTCAACCTGCTCGACGACATCAAGACCTCGGTCGTCTCCGCCGGCCTCGAGCGGCTGCGCACCGGCCCCGCCCGGGTGGTCGACGCCGGCCGCGAGGTCGCGGTGGCCGAGGAGTACCGCCGCTCGCTGAACATCAAGGCGCCCAGCGTCACCGCCGGCGTCGGCAAGCTCTCGGGCGGCAACCAGCAGAAGGTCGTGCTCGCCAAGTGGCTCTTCACCGAGCCGCGGCTGCTGATCCTCGACGAGCCCACCCGCGGCATCGACGTCGGCGCCAAGTTCGAGATCTACGGCATCGTCCAGCGCCTGGCCCGCGAGGGCCGCGGCGTCCTGGTCATCAGCTCCGAGCTGCCCGAGCTGCTCGGGCTGTGCGACCGCATCTACACCCTCGCCGAGGGCGTGATCACCCACGAGTTCACCCGTGACGAGGCCAGCCAGGAAGCGCTGATGCGTCACATGACGGCGGACGTCCGCTGACCGCCGTGCGAGAGAGGGAAGCCATGACCACCACCCCCGCCCGTCCACGCCGCCCCGGCGTCGACCTCGGCTCGCTGCTGCGCGGCAACGTGCGCCAGTACGGCATGATCATCGCCCTCGCGGCGATCGTGCTGCTCTTCCAGCTGCTCACCGACGGCGTGCTCCTCAAGCCGCTCAACGTCTCGAACCTCGTCGTCCAGAACGCCCAGATCCTGATCCTCGCGATCGGCATGGTCATCGTGATCGTGTCGCGGCACATCGACCTCTCGGTCGGCTCGGTGGCCGCGTTCACCGGCGCGGTGGGGGCGATCCTGATGACCCGCCACGACGTGCCGTGGCCGCTCGCGGTGGTGATCTGCCTGGTCGTCGCCGGCCTGATCGGCGCCTGGCACGGCTTCTGGGTCGCCTACGTGGGCATCCCGGCGTTCATCGTGACGCTGTCGTCGATGCTGCTCTTCCGCGGCCTCACCCTGGTCGTGCTCGGGGGCGCCACGGTGGGCGACCTGCCCCGGGGCTTCCTCGACCTCGGCAACGGGTTCCTTCCGAAGGTCGGCCCCGACACCGGCTACCACAACCTGACGCTCGTCCTCGGCGTGCTGGTCGTCGTCGTGCTGGTCGCGCTGGCCTGGCGCAAGCGGGCCGCGTCGGCGAGGTACGGCTTCGCGGTGCTGCCCACCGGGCTGTGGGCGCTGCAGCAGGTGGTGATCGCCGCAGTGGTGCTCGAGCTGACGTGGCTGCTCGCGCAGGCCAAGGGCCTGCCGATCGTCGGGCTCATCCTCTTCGGCCTGATCGCGCTGTACACCTTCGTCATGACCCGCACCGTGATCGGCCGGCAGGTCTACGCGATCGGCGGCAACGTCGACGCCGCCACCATGTCGGGCGTCAACACCCGCCGCGTCGACTTCCTGGTGATGGTCAACATGGGCGTGCTGGCCGGCCTCGCGGGCCTGGTGACCACGGCCCGCCTCACGGCCGCGAACCCGAAGGCCGGCACCAACTTCGAGCTCGACGCCATCGCCGCCGCGTTCATCGGCGGCGCGGCCGTCACCGGCGGCGTCGGCACGGTCGTCGGGGCGATGATCGGCGGCCTGGTGATGGGCGTGTTGAACAACGGCATGTCGCTGCAGGGCGTCTCCATCGACTGGCAGCAGGCGATCAAGGGCCTCGTGCTGCTGCTCGCCGTCGCGTTCGACGTGTGGAACAAGAAGCGCACCGCCGGCTCCGGCGGGGCCGGCGCGGAACGCAAGGACGCCACCGCGCCGCCCCCCGACGAGCTCGTCGAGGCGCTCGAGGCCTCAGGACCGCCCGGCTCGGTCGGTCCGGCCGACACGCCCGGATCGGGCACGCGGACGGACGAGTCGACCGCCGGCGCCCCGCCCGGTCACCCCGCGCGCACCTAGCGCCCCTGCTCCGGGCGCCCGGTGGTGGGACGCGACCGCGCCACGCCGCCGGGGTCCTCCGCGCGGGCGGCCGCGTCCTCGACGGGCCGCCGGGCGCCCGGGCCGTCCGCGCTCAGACCTCCCCGGAGGCAGCCGCGCGGGCGGCGACGTGCGCCTCCAGGCGCCGGTCGGGCACGACCCAGATCAGCGCCACGAGCACGAAGAACGTCAGCCCCAGCCATGGACCGACGGTCGCCGCCCCGACGATGCCGGCCACGTACAGCAGCGGCGACGCCTTCCCCTTCAGGTCGCGGCCGAGCGCGCGACTCAGGTCGCCGGCGTCGTCGACGCGCACCACCGCCATCTGCAGCAGGTAGTAGGCGATCGCGGCCGCCAGGAGGTTGACGCCGTAGGTGACCGTCGGCGCGGAGGCGAGGGAGGTCTCGTCCATCCAGGCGGTGGTGAACGGCACGAGCGAGAGCCAGAAGAGCAGGTGGAGGTTCGCCCAGAGCACGGCGCCGTCGACGCGGCGGGCCAGCTGGAACTGGTGGTGGTGGTTGTTCCAGTAGATGCCGATGTAGACGAAGCTCAGCAGGTAGGTGAGCAGGCTGGTGGCGGAGTCGGCCAGATCGGCGAAGTGCTCGCCCTCGGGCACCCGCACCTCCAGCACCATGATCGTCAGGATGATCGCGAGGACGCCGTCGCTGAACGCCTCGAGGCGGCTGGTGGGCATGGCACCAGCATGGCCGGACGCAGCAGGGGCCGCACCCGAACCGGGTGCGGCCCCTGCTGTGTGGCGGTGCGGGGTGCGTCAGGCGTTCTTGATCGCCGAGACGTCGAAGTCGAGCTTGATCTTCTCCGAGACGAGGACGCCGCCGGTCTCGAGCGCGGCGTTCCAGGTGAGGTCCCAGTCCTTGCGGTTGATCGTGGTCGCGCCCTCGAAGCCGATGCGGGTGTTGCCGAACGGGTCGGTGGCCGAGCCGGTGAACTCGAAGTCGATGGTGACCGGCTTGGCGATGCCCTTGATGGTGAGGTCGCCGGTGATCGTCCAGTCGTCGCCGTCGCGGGAGACCTCGGTGGAGACGAAGGTGATCTCGGGGTTGGTCTCGGCGTCGAAGAAGTCGGGGGAGGCCAGGTGGCCGTCGCGGTCGGCGCTGCCGGTGTCGATCGACGCGGTCTTGATGGTGAGGTTGACGGTCGAGGCGGCCGGGTTGGCGGTGTCGACGTGCGCGGTGCCGCTCCACTCGCCGAACTGGCCGCGGACGGTGGTGACCATGGCGTGCCGGGCGCTGAAGCCGAGGCGGCTGTGGCTGGCGTCGATGGTGTAGTCGCCCGAGATGTCCTCGAGGACGGTGGTGGCGGGGTCGAAGACGTCGGCCTCGGCGGTGGTCTTCTTGGAGAAGATGCCCATGGTGTGCTCCTGGAGTCGGCGGGTTTGGTTCAACTTTCAACCACCCTAACGGACGGGTGGCCGCGTGCATTCCCGGGCCAGCCTGCCGTCTCCGGCCGGTCTGGACCAGTGCCCGCCGGCGACTGCGCGGTGAACGGACGTCCGGACGCGACGAGAGCCGCCCCCGCGGTGGCGGGGACGGCTCTCGAGGGTCGATCCCCGCGGGGCCGGAGCGGCGGGGGATCGGCGGGCTGTCGTCGGTCAGGCAGCGTGGGTGTGGTGCGTGTGCAGGCCGGCGGTGGTCGCGGCGCTGAGCCAGCGCGACTCCAGGTGGCCCTGGCCGTCGGCGTCCTGCACCGTGATCCAGACCTGGTACATCTCACCGGTCGTCTGAGTGTGGGTCATGAGACACCTCCTGTTCACTCTCTGTTCACCAAAGGTAGCACGTCCCCACCGGCATGCCACGTCCTTGACGGAATCCTGACCATCTCCTCCACCTGGGCGGTCCGGAGCGGGCTCGTGGTGCGGTCGCCGCTCCACCCCCCGCCTGGGGGAGCCGTCCTGGCCGCGCGAGCGGATGCCGCAGCCCGCCTCCGGTGGCCGGACGCACGCGCTCGGCGTCGCCGGCCCGGCCCGCGGGGAATGCGTCCTGGGCCCCGTCGCCACTACCGTTGACGGGTGAGCGACCCCGTGGACCTGCCCGACGACCAGCCCCAGAACCCCGTCGAGGACGCACCCGAGGAGCCCACGGGCCCGACCTTCGCCGACCTCGGCCTCGGCCCCAAGGTGCTCAAGGCGCTGCGCGACGTCGGCTACGAGACGCCCTCGGCCATCCAGGCCGCCACCATCCCGACCCTGCTCGAGGGACGCGACGTCGTCGGCCTCGCGCAGACCGGCACCGGCAAGACCGCCGCGTTCGCGCTGCCCGTCCTCGACCGCCTCGACGTCTCGCAGAAGACGCCGCAGGCGCTCGTCCTGGCCCCCACCCGCGAGCTCGCGCTGCAGGTGTGCGAGGCCTTCGAGCGCTACGCCGCCCACCTCACCGGCGTGCACGTGCTGCCGGTCTACGGCGGCCAGGGCTACGGGGTGCAGCTCTCCGCGCTGCGCCGCGGCGTCCACGTCGTCGTCGGCACGCCCGGGCGCATCATGGACCACCTCGAGAAGGGCACCCTCGACCTCTCCGAGCTGCGGTTCCTCGTGCTCGACGAGGCCGACGAGATGCTCAACATGGGCTTCGCCGAGGACGTCGAGACGATCCTCGCCGACACCCCGTCCGACAAGCAGGTGGCGCTGTTCTCCGCCACGATGCCCGCGCAGATCCGCCGGCTCTCGCAGAGCTACCTGCGCGACCCCGCCGAGATCACCGTCAAGGCGCGCACGTCGACGGCCTCCAACATCACCCAGCGCTACCTCGTCGTCAGCTACCCGCAGAAGGTCGACGCCCTCACGCGGATCCTCGAGGTCGAGAACTTCGACGGGATGATCGTCTTCGTCCGCACGAAGAACGAGACCGAGACCCTGGCCGAGAAGCTGCGGGCACGGGGCTACTCCGCGGCCCCGCTCAACGGCGACGTCGCCCAGGCCCAGCGCGAGCGCACGGTCAACCAGCTCAAGGCCGGCAAGCTAGACATCCTGGTGGCCACCGACGTCGCCGCGCGCGGTCTGGACGTCGAGCGGATCAGCCACGTCGTCAACTACGACATCCCCACCGACACCGAGTCCTACGTCCACCGCATCGGCCGCACCGGCCGCGCGGGACGCTCGGGCGACGCGATCTCGTTCATCACCCCCCGCGAGCGCTACCTGCTCAAGCACATCGAGAAGGCGACGCGGCAGCCGCTGGCCGAGATGCCGCTGCCGGGCGTCGACGAGGTCAACGCCACCCGCCTCGCGCGCTTCGACGACGCCATCACCGAGGCGCTCGCCGACACCGAGCGCATCACCGCGTTCCGCGACATCGTCGCCCACTACGTGCGCCACCGCGACGTGCCCGAGCTCGACGTCGCCGCCGCGCTGGCCGTCGTCGCGCAGGGCGAGACCCCGCTGCTGCTCGACCCCGCGGCCGAGCGTCCGGCGCGTCCTGTTCGGGGTGACCGTCCCGAGCGGGGCGAGCGTCCGGAGCGGGGCGACCGCGGCGAGCGGCCCGAGCGGAAGAACCGCCGCGCCGACGGCCCGCCGCTGGTCACCTACCGCATCGCGGTCGGCAAGCGGCACCGCGTCGAGCCTCGGCAGATCGTCGGCGCCATCGCCAACGAGGGCGGCCTGCGCCGCGCCGACTTCGGCGCCATCTCGATCCGCCCCGACTTCTCCCTCGTCGAGCTGCCCGCCGACCTCGGCCCCGAGACGTGGGAGGCGCTCGCCGACACCCGCATCAGCGGCAAGCTGATCGAGCTGCGGCTCGACGACGGCCCGCCGCGCGGTGGCGCCCGGCGTCCGCGCTCGGACCGGCCCGAGCGGTCGGACCGGCCCGAGCGGTCGGAGCGGCACGACCGCCCCGAGCGCTCCGACGCCCCGGCCGCGTCGGACGCCGCCGACGACCGTCGGGCCCGCAAGCCGCGGCACCGGTCGTCGCAGGACTGAGCGCCGCGGGCTCGGCCGCTCGCCCCATGTGACGCGGAGTCCGGTCAACTGACCACCCCTCCTGAGTGGTGGGAGGTTCACGGGACTCCGCGTTACATGCGATTCCGACTCCGGCCGCATCCCCGCCCCGGCGCCGCGCCGCGCAGGGACCGTCGGCGCCGGCTGGTAGAACCGCAGGCGTGACGCGTCTCGGTGGTCTCCTGCTCGCCCTCGTCCTGTGCGCGGGCCTGCCCGCGTGCAGCGGCTCGTCGGGTCCCGACCCGCGGCCGACGGCCGAGGCCTGGGCCACGGCGCTGACGACGGGCGACCTCGCCGACGTGCCCGTGGCCGACCCGCCGAGCGGGGGCGTCGCGAAGGGATACGCGGCGATCGTCGAGGGGCTCGGCGGGCTCGAGCCTCGGGTCGAGGTCGCGTCGGTCGACGACGGCGCGTCCGACGCCGAGCGCATCGCTCGGCTGCGCTGGACGTGGCCGGTCGGCGGCAGCTGGGCCTACGAGACCTCGCTCCCGCTGCGCGAGGTCGACGGCGCGTGGCGCGGCGTGTGGTCGCCCGCCGTCGTCGAGGGCTCGCTGCAGGCGGGCGAGACGCTGCGCCTGCAGCGGCTGACGCCGACCCGCGGCGACCTGCTCGGCGCCGGCGGCACGGCGCTGGTCACGGAGCGTCCCGTCGTCCGGTTCGGGCTCGACAAGACCCGCGTCAGCGCCGCGCGGGCGCCTGCGTCGGCCCGGCGCCTGGCGACGCTGCTGGACGTCGACGTCGCGGGGTTCGTCAAGCAGGTGCGAGCCGCCGGCGCCAAGGCCTACGTCGAGGCCATCGTCTACCGCCGCGACGACGTCCCGCGGCGGGTCGCGGCCGGCTACGAGGCCATCCCGGGCGCGGTCGCGACGAAGGACCAGCTGGCGCTGGCGCCGAGCAAGGGGTTCGCCGCGCCGATCCTCGGCACGGTCGGCCAGGTCACCGCGGAGATGGTGAAGAAGCAGCCCGACGTCTACCGGCCCGGCGACCAGGCCGGCCTCTCCGGGCTGCAGGCCCGCTACGACGAGCAGCTCCGGGGCACGCCCGGTGCGCTGGTGACGGCCGTCCCCGGCGATGGCGCTCCGGGCGGCGCCGAGACCGAGCCCCGCGAGCTCTTCCGGGTCGACCCGAAGGCCGGCCGCGACCTCCGGCTCAGCCTCGACGTCCGGCTGCAGCAGCAGGCCGAGTCGGTGCTGGCCGGGGTGCGGCCCGACGCCGCCCTGGTCGCGATCCGCCCGTCCACCGGCGCGGTCCTCGCCGCCGCCACCGGCCCGTCGAGCTCGCTGAACCTGGCCACCTTCGGCCGGTTCGCGCCGGGCTCCACCTTCAAGATCGCCAGCAGTCTGGCCCTGCTGCGCGCCGGGCTGCGTCTGGGCAGCGCCGTCACCTGCCCCGCCTCGGTCACGGTCGACGGCAAGCGGTTCGGCAACTACTCCGACTACCCGAGCGGTGCGCTGGGCCGCATCACGCTGGCCCAGGCCGTGGCCAACTCGTGCAACACCGCCTTCATCGGCCAGCGCGGCAGGGTCGACGGCTCCGCCCTGGCCGACGCCGCCGCGTCGCTGGGCGTCGGCATCGACCACGACGCCGGCTTCCCCGCCTACTTCGGCGCCGTGCCTGAGCCCCGCAGCCAGACCGAGGCCGCCGCCGACCTGATCGGTCAGGGCACCGTCACGACCTCGCCGATGGCCGTCGCCACCCTGATGGCCTCGGTGCAGGCCGGACGCACCGTGCTGCCGTGGCTCGTCCAGGACCAGTGCCCCACCGTCGGCGACGGCGTCGCCCCGCTCACCTCGGGCGAGGTGACGGCGCTGCGCTCGCTGCTGCGCGGCGTGGTCACCGGCGGCTCCGGCCGCGGCCTGGGCGACCTGCCGGGCCCGCCGGTCCGGGCCAAGACGGGCACGGCCGAGTTCGAGCGGGACGGTCGCACGCTCACCCACGCGTGGATGGTCGCGGGCCAGGGCGACCTGGCCGCGGCGGTCTTCGTCGACGTCGGCGACTCCGGCTCCGGCACGGCCGGTCCGCTGCTGCGCCGGTTCCTGGCGTCCGCCCGCTGACGCGCGGGCTCGCGCCGGCGCCCGGAACGAGGTCCGGGAGGAGGCCCGGAAAGAGGATGAGCCCCGGGCTGCATGGGGTCAGCCGGGGCTCATCGTCGCGTCAGAGTGCTCCCTCCGAATCGACGTCCCGATCATGCCACGCACCGGCCGGGGCCCGAGGCGGAAACGCCCGATCGGGTGGCACCGGTCCAGCCCACCCGGCCGTGGGGGCCCTGGGCGCGCGGGGCGGGGCGGTGACAGGATCGGCGCATGGGCCTCGACCAGCGCTTCCCGTCCGACCTGCTCCCCGACGACCACCGCGGCCTGCTCATCGGCGGCGCCTGGCGTCCGGCGTCCGGCGGTGAGGTCTTCGAGGTGCTCGATCCCGCCGACGGCAGCGTCCTGACGACGGTCGCCGACGCGAGCGTCGAGGACGCCGTCACCGCGCTCGACGCCGCCGTCGCGGCGCAGGCCGCCTGGGCGCGCACCGCGCCGCGCGAGCGCGGCGAGATCCTGCGGGGGGCGTTCGAGACGATCGCGGCCCGCGCGGACGAGATCGCCCTCCTGATGAGCCTCGAGATGGGCAAGACGGTCGCGGAGTCGAAGGGCGAGGTGTCGTACGGCAACGAGTTCTTCCGCTGGTTCTCGGAGGAGGCCGTCCGCATCGCCGGCCGCTGGATGCAGGCGCCCGCGGGGGGCAGCCGGCTGCTGACGATGAAGAAGCCGGTCGGCCCGTGCCTGTTCGTGACGCCGTGGAACTTCCCGCTGGCGATGGCCACGCGCAAGATCGGCCCGGCGATCGCCGCCGGCTGCACGATGGTCGTCAAGCCGGCCGCGCAGACCCCGCTGACCATGCTCGCCGTCGCCGGCATCCTCGCCGACGCGGGCCTTCCCGACGGCGTGCTCAACATCGTGCCGTCGACCCGGGCGGCGGAGATCAGCGAGCGGCTGCAGGCCGACGACCGCCTGCGCAAGGTCAGCTTCACCGGCTCCACGGGCATCGGCCGCGTGCTCGTGCGGCAGAGCGCCGAGCAGCTGCAGCGCGTCTCGATGGAGCTCGGCGGCAACGCGCCCTTCCTCGTCTTCGAGGACGCCGACCTCGACGCCGCCGTCGACGGCGCGATGACCGCCAAGATGCGCAACATGGGCGAGGCCTGCACGGCCGCCAACCGCTTCCTGGTGCACGAGTCCGTGGCCGAGGAGTTCGGACAGCGCCTGGCCGCCCGGATGGGCGCGCTGGTCGTCGGCCGCGGCCAGGACGACGGCGTCGACGTCGGCCCGCTGATCGAGCAGAAGGCGCTCGACGGCGTCCGCAAGCGCGTCGACGACGCGGTCGCCGAGGGCGCCCGCGTGCTCACCGGCGGCAGCGACGCCGAGGTGCCGGCCGAGGGCTTCTTCTACCCGCCGACCGTGCTGGTCGACGTCCCTGCCGACTCCGCGCTCAACCGCGAGGAGATCTTCGGCCCGGTCGCGCCCGTCCTCTCCTTCCGCACCGAGGAGGAGGCGATCGCGCGGGCCAACGACACGGCGTACGGCCTGGCGTCGTACGTGTACACGCGCGATCTCGCGCGGACGATCCGGGTGGCCGAGGCGCTGGAGTACGGCATGGTCGGCGTCAACACCGGCCTGATCTCCAACCCGGCGGCGCCGTTCGGCGGGGTCAAGGCCAGCGGGTTCGGTCGCGAGGGAGGCTTCGAGGGCATCGAGGAGTACCTCGAGACCACCTACGTGGCGCTGCCCGCCACCTGAGCCGCCCCGGCCTTCGCCCGTGGATCCCTACGGCCCGACGCGCTCGCAGTACGAGCGCTTCGCCCGGCACGCCGCGGAGTCGCCGACCTTCGCGGCCTGGTCGCGCGGCGTCGCGGGCGACGAGGAGGTGCTGGCCTGGATCGACGCGCTGCCCGACCTACGGCGCCAGCCCAACCTCGTCTTCGCGGCCGCGCGCTGGCACGGCGTCCCCGCGCCGGGGCCGTACGCCGGGCTGCGCGCGGCGCTGCTCGGGGACGACGGGACGATCCGCGCGACCCTCCTGAGCCGCTCGACCCAGACCAACGAGGCGGGTCGCCTCGCCACCCTGCTGCCGGCGCTCGGCCTGATCGCCGAGGCCGAGGGCGTCCCGCTCGCGCTGCTCGAGGTCGGCGCCAGCGCCGGGCTGTGCCTGCTGCCCGACCGCTGGGACTACCGCTGGCACACCGCGGACGGCGAGGTCCGGCTCGACGCCGGTCAGGGCCGCGAGCTGCGGGCCCGGGTCGAGGGATTCGCCCCCCTGCCGCGGCGTCCGCTGCCCGTCGCCTGGCGCCGGGGCGTCGACCTGCGGCCCGGCGACGTGACGGACGACGACGCGGTCGCCTGGCTGGAGAACCTCGTGTGGCCCGGGCAGCACGACCGGCTCATCACCCTGCGCGCGGCCCTGGCCGCGGCGCGCGAGGACCCGCCGCCGATCGTCGCGGGCGACCTGCTCGAGGTGCTGGAGGCCCAGGTGGCCGCGGCCGGAGCGCATGGCCCGGTGGTCGTCTACCACTCGGCCGTCATCGCCTACCTCGACGACGCCGACCGCGACCGCTTCGTCGCCCTCGTCTCCGGCCTGCAGGCGCGCGGCGCGTGCCACTGGGTCAGCAACGAGGCCGCGAGCGTGCTCCCCAGCGTCACGGCGACCCTGCCGGCCCCGCTGGCCTCCGACCGGCGCCTGGCCGGCGGCTGCTTCGTGCTCGGCGTCGACGGCGTCGCCCGCGCACTCACCCACGGGCACGGCCGGTGGCTGGCCTGGGGCTAGCCGGCCGACGGCTCGCGTGCGGCCGGCGCCGATGAGGTCCGGAGGCCGAGCGCGTCAGCCAGCCGACCGCGCGAGGGGATGCCGAGCTTGCGGTAGACGTGCGAGAGGTGCCACTCGACGGCCTTCACGCTGACGCCGAGCTCGGCGGCGATGCCGCGGTTCGTCAGGCCGGACGCCGCGGCCTCCGCGACCCGGCGCTCCGTGACGGTGAGCGTCGCGACCCCGGCGCTGGCCACGGTCGTCGGGGTCTCCCCGGCCAGGCGGAGGAGCCGCTCGACGCGCTGCGCCAGCGGACGGAGTCCCTGGCCGCCGGCGTGCGCCTCGGCGTCGCGCAGCAGCGACACCGCCCGGGCGTGCCCGGCCGGCTGGAGGAGCAGCAGCGTGGCGAGGTCGGTGCCGATCTGCGCGGCCAGGCGCGCGTCGACCGGCAAGGCGCCGGGCGGCGCGACCAGCGCGAGACCGTCCTCGAGCAGCCGCACCCGTCGCTCCCCGGCGTCCACGGCCGCCAGGGTGCGCAGCGCCGCGGCGCGGGCCCGCGGGGACTCCCCGGCGACGAGCTCGGCCTGCTGCTCGGCGGTGCGCCGGGCCTCGGCGCGGCTGCCGGTGCGGAGCAGGGCCAGGGCGAGCGTGGTGCGCCACGGGACGTCGGCCGCCGGCGCCTCGGGAGCCAGCCGTCCGGCCTCGAGCGCGTGGGCGAGGGCGTCGTCGTCGCGACCGCAGGCCAGCGCCAGCTCGCCGCGGAGCACGGCCGCGCGGGCGAGCTCGGCGCGCTCCGCCGCGGACGGCGCGCCCTCGAGCCGCTCCTGCAGCAGCAGCGCGACGGCGTCCTCCACCAGCGGCAGCTCGCCGCGAGCCAGGCGGACCTCCGCGAGCGCCACGAGCACCCGTCGTCGCAGGGTGGGCGGCAGGGAGCGCTCCGCGGCGAGTCGCTGCAGGGTCGCGAGCGCGTCGATCAGGCGTCCGGACCGCTGGTCGTCCAGGGCGCGCGCCAGCGTCGCGCGGGCGTCCTGCGTCGACGGTCCGGTGGGTCGAGGGTCGGCGGGGGAGGTCTGCGCGGCTGGGGAGGTCGGGACGGCTGCCCCGGGGGCCTGCATGGGCCCATCGTGGGGTGCGGTGCCCGGCCCGCGGACCCGAATGCCGCAATTCGACCGACCCCGACCGCGCGGCTCACCCGCAGGGGCCGGGTCGCGTGCGACGCGTGCGACGGCTGGGTCGGCTGGGTCGAGTGGGCCGATCGGCGGCGACGGTGCGCCCGGGGTCGACGCCCGCGGACGGGTCTGCCAGGGTTCGTCAGCGATGCGCTCCTTCGCCGTGCTCCTCAACCCCGCCGCCGGTGGCGGCGACGCCGCTCGCGGCGCTGCGGCCGTCGTCGCCCGGCTCGAGCAGGCGGGCGCTGCGGTGCGGATGCTCCCGTCGCCCGGCCCGGAGCGACTCGCCCCGCTGGTGTCGGAGGCCGCGGAGCGCGGCGAGGTGGTCGTCTCGGCCGGCGGCGACGGCATGCTCTCCCACGTCGTCGGACCCGCGGCCCGCGCCGGGGCCACCCTCGGCCTGCTGCCGGCCGGCCGCGGCAACGACTTCGCGCGCATGCTCGGGCTGTCGTCGGAGCCCGACGCCGTGGCCACGACCCTGCTCGAGGCGCCGGCCCACCCGGTCGACCTGCTCGCGTGCACGCGTCCCGAGGTCGGCACCGAGATCGTGGCGGGCTCGGTCTACTGCGGCATCGACGCGCACGCGTCCGCGCTCGTGCACCGCATGCGCCGCACGCCCGCGCCGCTGCAGTACCCGTCGGCCGCGGTCCGGGCGATCGTCGGCTACGCGCCGGGACGCTTCCGGCTCGAGCTCGACGACGACGTGCTCGAGATCGAGGCCGGCATGGTCGCCCTCGCGAACTCCGGCTACTACGGCCAGGGCATGCGCATCGCCCCGGACGCCTCGCTGCACGACGGCCTGCTCGACGTCGTCGTCGTGGCGGCGACCTCGCGGCTGACCCTGCTGCGCGCGTTCCCGACCATCTACTCCGGCCGTCACGTCGACCGGCCCGAGGTCAGCCTGCACCGCGCGCGCCGGGTCAGGCTGACGGTGGCTGCCCGCTCGCCCGTCGCCGTCGGCGCCGACGGCGAGCCCCGGGGCGTCCTGCCCGGCCCGGACGACGACCCGCTCGTCGTCGAGGTGCTCCCGGACGCCGTGCGCGTGGTCGGCGGCTAGGCGTCCGGTCGTCGTGGTTCCACGTGGAACCAGGACCAGACCACACGCGCCCCATCCGCCACTGGTTTCCCCGGTCGACCGGGGAAACCGTTCGATGACGGGCAAAACTTTGCCTGTCATCGATCAACATCCCCGGTCGACCGGGGAAACCGACAGTGCGCCCGCCTCAGGGCAGGGCCAGCACCACCAGCTCGCTCGGCACGCCGGCCTGCACCGTGTGGCCCGGCTCGTCGGTCATGAGGAACGCGTCGCCGGCCTGCAGCGGGTCGGCGAGCGAGGAGCGCAGGAGGGCGCCGCGGGTCACCGCGACGTAGAGGCGTGGGGCGGCGGGCAGGGCCAGGGAGGCCCCGGCGTCGAGCCGGACGACGTGCAGCGCGACGCCGGGCACGTCCAGGTCGGCGGCGGGCAGGAGCCGGTTCGGCGCGGTGTCCAGGGCCGCGCCCAGCTCGACGACGCGGTGGGCGACGCCCTCGCGCTCGACCGGGTCGGTCAGCCACAGCTGGACGAACCGGGTGCCGGTGCGGCCGATCTCGCTGTGCTCGGCGCCGTCGCCGGGGTGGAAGACCCCGAGGCTGCCGGCGGGCAGGAGGACGGGCTCGGCGTCGTCGTGGCGGTGCTCGAGCACGCCGTCGAGCACCCAGGTCACGATCACCAGGCCGCTGTGCCGGTGGCTCTCGAAGCCGGTGCCGGCGGCGAGGAGGTGCTCGTCGTGGCAGACCAGCGGCCCGAACCCGGCCCGCTCGGGGTCGTAGTGGGCGCCGAAGGAGAAGGCGTGACGGGTCTGACGTCCGGCCTCCCGGGTGAGGAAGCGCGCCGAACCCCTGCGGATCTCCACGGTCATGGACCAAGATCGTGCCATGCGACCAGGGGCCCCCGGAGTCGGGTCGGGCGGCGCCGGCCCCGGTGCCCCCGTGCGCTCGCTGACCCCCGCGCCGGCCGCGCCGCCGGTGCTGCCGCCGGGCTTCCGGCTCGGCGTCGCGACGGCCGCCTGGCCCACGGAGGGCGCGGCGGACGCCCGCGGCGCCACCGGCTGGGACCGCTTCGCCGCGCTCCCCGGCACGATCCGCGACGCCGCGACCGGCGACCCCGCCGCGCACGGCGTCGAGCGCTGGCGCGAGGACGTCGACCTGCTCGCCCGCCTCGGCGTCCCGGCCTACCGCTTCTCCGTCTCCTGGGCGCGGGTGCAGCCCGGCGGCGCCGGGCCGCTCTCCGCGGCCGGCCTCGACCACTACGAGCGGCTGGTCGACGCGCTGCTCGCGGCCGGCGTCGACCCGATGGTCACGCTGCACCAGTGGGACCTCCCGGCCGAGCTCGACGAGCGCGGCGGCTGGCTCGACCGCGACGTCATCGACCGGTTCGCGGCCTACGCCGAGGCGGTCGCGGGCCGGCTGGGCGACCGCGTGCGGCAGTGGGTGCCGGTCGACCAGCCCAGCCTCGAGGCGACGCTCGGCTACGGCGTCGGCTCCCACGCGCCGGGCCGTGCGCTCGGCTTCGACGCGCTCTACGCCGCCCACCACCTGCTGCTCGCCCACGGCCGGGCGACGATGGCCGTGCGCTCCCGGCTGCCCGGCGGGCTCGGCGAGGTGGGCTGCGCGAACCAGCACGCGCCGGTCTGGCCGGTCAGCGACGACGCCGCCGACGTCGGCGCCTCCAAGCTCTTCGACGCGCTGTGGAACGGGCTGTTCCTCGAGCCCATGCTGCTCGGCCGCTACCCCGCCGACCTCGCGCCGCTGCTCGAGGACGTCGTCCAGGACGGCGACCTCGCCACCATCCGCCAGCCGCTGGACTTCTACGGCGTCACCTACGCCGCACCGCTGCGGATCGGGGCGGCTCCCGAGGACTCCGACCTGCCGTTCGAGGCCTTCGAGACCGTCGGCCACCCGCTGACCGACGCCGGCTGGCCGGTGGTGCCCGAGGCGCTGCGCGAGTGGCTGATCATGCTCCGCGCCCGCTATCGCGCCGCGCTGCCGCCGATCGTCGTCACGGGCACCGGCGCCGCCTTCGACGACGGGCCCGACGGCTCCGACGCCGACCGCATCGCCTTCCTCGACGCCCACCTGCGCGCCGTCGCCGAAGCGGCGCAGCGCGGCGTCGACGTCCGGGCGCTGTACGTGTGGTCGCTGCTCGATGGCGTGGAGTGGACGGCCGGACGCACCCACCGCTTCGGGCTCGTCGCGGTCGACCCGGACGACGGCACGCGCACGCCGAAGCCGTCGTTCGACTGGCTCGCCTCGGTGGTGCGGGCGCAGACCCGCTCGGTGGGCTAGCTCGCCAGCTCGTAGACCGTCAGCGCGGCCAGCACCGCGCAGGCCGCCGCGCCGCCGTACATCAGGCGGTGCAGCGGCACGCGGGACGAGAGCCAGCGCCCCGCCACCACGGCGAGCCCGCTGACGGTCAGCAGGGCGCCCAGCGCGCCCACGAACACCTCGACCGGCGCGTCGTAGCGCGCCACCAGCGTGATGGTCAGCAGCTGGGAGAGGTCGCCCCACTCGGCCGCGAAGAGCACCAGGAACGACGCGACGATCGCGCGGTACCCGGTGGCGTCCTTCGCTCGCGCGGCGATCTCGGCGCTCTCCTCGTCCTCGTCGGCCGCCGAGCGGGCCTCCCGCAGCAGCAGCACGGCGCCCAGCACGAACATGCCGGCCACGACGCCCTGCACCAGCCGGTCGGGCAGGAAGGTGACGACCTGCCCGAGCAGCACCGCGACGGTGGTCTGCACCGCGAACGCCAGGCCGACGCCGATCCACACCAGCACCGGCCGGTACCGGGTGGAGAGCACGAGCGTGGCGAGGAAGGTCTTGTCGGGCAGCTCGACGAGGAAGATCGCGCCGAAGGTGAGCGCGAGGGCGGCGAGGTCGATGGCGGGCTCCTGCGAGGCAGTCGGCGAGCGGTGCTCGCGACGGGGCGGGACGGGACGGGGCGCGGGTCAGGCGTGGGCGCGGAAGGGGTCCGCGGGGTACACGCCGAGGATCTTCACCTCGGTGGTGAAGAACGACAGCTCCTCGAGCGCGCGGCCCAGCCCGAGGTCGTCGGGGTGGCCGTCGACCTCGGCCAGGAACTGCGTGGCCGTGAACTGCCCGTCCACCATGTAGCTCTCGAGCTTGGTCATGTTCACCCCGTTGGTCGCGAACCCGCCCAGCGCCTTGTAGAGCGCGGCCGGCAGGTTGCGGACGTTGAAGATGAACGAGGTGACGACCGGCCCCGATCCCGGCTCGGCGCGCACCGGCTCGCGGGAGAGGACGACGAAGCGGGTGGTGTTGTGGTCCTCGTCCTCGACGTCCTCGGCCAGCACGTCGAGGCCGTAGATCGACGCGGCCAGCGGCGGCGAGATCGCGGCCTGGGTCGGGTCGGCTGCCTCGGCCACCTCGCGGGCGGCGCCGGCGGTGTCGCCGGAGATGATCGGGACGAGCCCGTGCTCGCGGATGACCTTGCGGCACTGGCCGAGCGCGTGCACGTGGCTGTGCACGGTGCGGATGCCCTCGAGGGTCGCCCCCGGCACGGCCATCAGGTGGAACCGGATGCGCAGGAAGTGCTCGGCGACGATGTGCAGGGTCGAGGCCGGCAGGAAGTGGTGGATGTCGGCGACGCGTCCGGCGAGGCTGTTGTCGATCGGGATCATCGCGAGGTCGGCGTCACCGCCCTCGACCGCGGCGAAGACGTCCTCGAACGACGCGCACGGCACGGCCTCCCAGTCGGGGTAGTGCTCCTGGCACACGATGTGGGAGTTCGCCCCCGGCTCGCCCTGGTAGGCGATGCGTCGCTGGTTCGGCACCCGCGCAGTCTAGGGAGCGCGGCGACGGGCCGACCGGCGGCTAGGTTGGCCGCGTGCCGCTGGTGCTCGCCGTCCTCGCCCTGCTCCTCGCCGTCGCCGCGCTCGTCCTGGGGGTGCTGGCGCTGCGCCGCGCCGCGCCCGGACGGGCGTCCGGCGGCGACGACGCGCTCCCGCCGGACGTGCTCGGCCTGCGTCAGGAGGTCGCGGCCCTGCGAGCCGAGGCCGGACGCGCGCTGCGGCACCTCGCGGTCGTGCGCTACGACGCGTTCGGCGACATGGGCGGCCACCTCTCGTGGAGCCTGGCGCTGCTCGACGACGCGGGCGACGGCGTCGTCGTCACCTCGATCCACGGCCGCTCGGACGCCCGCACGTACGCCAAGAGCGTCAGCGGCTGGACCTGCGAGCAGCAGCTCTCCCCGGAGGAGGCCGAGGCGATCGCCGCGGCCCGGCCCGGCCGCGCGAGAACCTGAGGTCCGGACCGGCCCCCGAGCGGTCGGGCCGACACGGCGTGCTGACGCGGCGTGCTAGCGGGGCACCCGCACCAGCACGCGTCCCTGCAGGCACTCCATGCGCAGCTCGCGGCCGGCGCCGACGGTGTCGCCGTCGAGCTGACGCGGGGTGTCGGCGGCGGCGCGCAGGACGATCGTCCGGCCGGTCATCCGGTTGACCAGCTCGTCGGTGCGCCGCTGCCGGGCCAGCACCCGCACGGCGAGCGGGATCCACGAGACGAACCGCCGCGGGTGCAGCAGGACGACGTCGAGCCGCCCGTCGTCGATGCTCGCGTCGGGCAGCAGCGGCATGCCGGCCTGCAGGTAGCCGACGTTGCCGACCACGATCGTCCGCGCGCGGTGCTTCGTGAACTCCCCGCCGTCGACGCTGATCTCGACCTTGACCGCCGGGAACATCAGCGACTTGAACGCCGAGAGCACGTACGCGAGCCAGCCCACGCGGCGCTTGATGTCCTCGTTGACGCCCTCCATGATCGCGGCGTCGAAGCCCATGCCGGCCATGACGAGGAAGTGCGAGTCCTCCAGGCCGTCGCCGCCGACGGCGACGAGGTCGATGGCGCGGTCCTGGCCGTTGAGCGCGACGTCGATCGCGGCGCGCAGGTAGAGCGGGATGTCGAGGTTGCGGGCCAGCAGGTTGCCGGTGCCGGCCGGGATGATGCCCACGGGGATGCCGGTGCCGGCGAGCTCGGCGCAGACCTCGCGGACGGTGCCGTCGCCGCCGCACACGAGCACGAGGTCGGCGCCGTCGACCGCGGCGGCCTCGGCCATGCCGGTGCCGGGGTCCTCGACGGTCGTGAGGTGCCAGGTGGGGGCCAGCCAGCCGCTCTGCAGGGCCATCTGCGTGACGGTGGCCTGGAACTGGTCGACGTCCTCGACCTTGATCGGGTTGAGCACGACCGCCAGCCGCCGCTCCGAGGGGTAGGCCTCGGGCAGCGGCTCGGCGCGGTGCGCCTGGCTCCGTGGCAGGGGCGACCAGACGGCCAGGCCGATCAGCACGATCGCGACGCCGAGCAGCACGCCCGCGACCACGTCCGAGGGGTAGTGCCGCCCGAGCAGGACGCGGTCGAGGCACACCACCAGCACCAGCACGGCCAGCCCGCCCTGGAGCAGCCGTCGCGGCCGGGTGCGCCGCACGAGCATCTGCACCAGCACGGCGCAGAGCAGGCTGAACGCCGCGATCGACGAGGCGTGGCCGCTCGGGAAGGAGTTGGTGCCGAGCAGCGTGGAGGGGTCCTGCCACGGCGGCCGCTCCCGGCCGATCAGCACCTTCAGCCAGGTGGTCGCCTGGCTGTTCACGACCATCACGCCGATCACCAGCACCGCCGCACGTCCGAAGCCGCGCAGCCACAGCACGAGCGCCAGGACGAGGGTCAGCGTGGTCATGCCGGCGGTCGCGAAGGCGAGCTCGACCCCGCGCAGCAGGTGGTGGGGCCAGCCCCCGATCGCCCAGGCGCTGGCCGGCTCGCCGCGGCCGTCGACCCGGACGAGCGGCCCCCAGCCGGTGCGCACCAGGGTCGCCAGCACCGCGAACGCCCCCAGCAGGGCGGCCGCCCAGGTCAGGAGGGTGGTGCGGGAGCGGTCGAGCACGGGGGAAGTGTGGCAGCAGCCGGCTGTGCGTGGAGCGCCGCCGCCGCGCGCGCGGACGCCAGCGCTCGGGCGCGCAGGTCCGGCGGGCCGAGCACCTCGACGTCACCGCCGAAGCCCAGGCAGACGCCCAGCACGGCGCGCTCGACCCGGAAGGAGCCGTCCAGCTCGACCCAGGCGTCGTCCCGGGCGCGCTCGACGAGCGCGGGCGGTGAGAGCATCGGCGTCAGAGCGGTGCGCACGGCCTCCTCGTGCTCCACCCGGACCCGCAGCCGGGCGGCGATCGGGGCGATCCCCCGGTCCTCGAAGGTGCTCCTCAGGGTCGTCCAGACCTCGGCGAGTCGGGCGTCGGCGGGCAGCCGGGCGTCCTCGTCGAGCACCGTCAGCCCCGCGATGCGGGCGAGTCGGTACGTGCGCGGCTGTCCCCGGTGGTACGCCACGAGGTACCACCGCCGACCGTTCTCGACCAGACCGAGCGGGTCCACGGTACGGGTGCGGGGCACGGCGTCCCGCGCCCCCGCGTAGGCGAGCCGGACGCGTCGCCGCGCCATCGCGGCCGTGCGCAGCGCGGGCACGTGGGCGGCGTCGTCGGGCTCGGCGAACCAGCGGCGCCGGTCGACGTGCACGACCTCCTGCAGCCGCGATGCCGAGCCGGTCAGGCGTGCGGGCGCCGTCGCGGTGAGCTTGTCGAGCGCCGAGCGCACCTCGCGGCTCAGCCCGAGATCGCCGAAGGTGTCGAGCCCCAGGGACGCCAGCAGCACCTGCGCCTCGACGTCGTCGAGCGCCGACACGTCGGCCCGGAAGCCCTCGAGCAGCCGCAGGCCCCCGTGACGCCCGCGCTCGGCGACGATCGGGACGCCCGCGGTGCTGAGCGCCTCGACGTCGCGCAGGATCGTCCGCTCGCTCACCTCCAGGTGCGCGGCGAGCTCGCGCGCGCTCATCCGCGGACGCTGGCGCAGGAGCAGCATGATCGAGAGGAGCCGGTCGGCGCGCATGTCCCGATCCTGTCAGGAATACCTGACACAAGGTGTCAAGTATGAGCGGGAACCTCGTCCCATGAGCCCGATCACCGCCACCCCGTCCATCCCCGACCTGCGTCCCGCGCTGCTGGACGCCCTCGCCCACGCCGAGCCGCTCGTGCTGCTCGCCGCCGGCGACCTGCCCGGCCTCGACCGGCCGACGCCCTGCGACGAGTACGACCTGCGCACCCTGCTCGGTCACCTGCTCACGGTCGTCGAGCGCATCCGCGTCGTCACCGCCGGCGGCCACTTCTCCGAGGTCCCGCAGGTCACCGTCGTCCCCGACGACGAGCGCGCGGACGCCTGGCACGCCGCCGTCGCGCGACTGCGCGACGCCCTGCCGCTCGTCGACCTCGCCCGGCCCGTCACCGCGCCCTTCGGCACCCTGCCCGCGGGTGCGGTGCTGATCAGCTACGTCGGCGAGGTCGCCGTCCACACGTGGGACCTCGCCGCGGCCGTCGACCGGCGCGACCTGCTCGATGCCGCGGTGGCCGCGCCCCTGCTCGCCGCGGCCATGCAGCGGCTCCCGGCGCAGGGGAGGGCGCAGATGCCGTTCGGCGACGTCGTGCCGGTCGCCGACGACGCCGGCGCCTTCGACCGGCTCGTGGGCTGGTTCGGCCGCCGGCCCGACTGGCGTCCCTGAGACCGGCACTCCCGCCGGCGCTCGGTCGCCTCTGCGTCCCACCCTCTCCGGGGGCCGGCCCGGCGCGGCCGCGGCCTAGGGTCGCAGGCATGGTCGCCACCACCCGTCTCGGTCGTTCCGGTCTCGTCGTCTCCGTCGTGGGCCTGGGGTGCAACAACCTCGGTCGCGCCGGTACGGCCAGCGAGAGCCAGGAGGGCACCGACGCCCTGGTCCACGCCGCGATCGACGCCGGCATCACCCTCTTCGACGTCGCCGACGTCTACGGGGCGCGGCCGGGCCTCTCGGAGGAGCGGCTCGGCGTCGCCCTGCGCGGTCGCCGCGACGACGTGGTCGTCGCCACGAAGTTCGGCATGCCGACGGGCGGCGCGAACGGCGCCGACTTCGACGCCCGCGGCTCGCGGCGCTACGTCGTCCGGGCGGCGGAGGCGTCGCTGCGCCGGCTGGGCACCGACTGGATCGACCTCTACCAGCTGCACACCCCCGACCCGCTCACGCCGATCGAGGAGACCCTCGCGGCGCTCGACGACCTCGTCACCGCCGGCAAGGTCCGCTACGTCGGGCACTCCAACCTCTCCGGCTGGCAGATCGCGGACGCCGACCACGTCGGCCGCGCGCTCGGCACCCGCTTCGTCTCCGCGCAGAACCACTACAACCTGCTCGACCGGCGCGCCGAGCTCGAGGTCGCCCCGGCCTGCGAGGCGTTCGGGCTGGGCCTGCTGCCGTACTTCCCCCTGGCCAACGGCCTGCTCACCGGCAAGTACCGCGACGGCGCCCCCGAGGGCAGCCGCCTGACGATGACCCGCCAGCACCTGCTCGACGTCGCGCAGGGCGAGCAGTTGCGCGCCTACTCGGCGTTCGCGCAGGCCCGCGGGCTCACCGAGCTCGAGGTCGCGATCTCGTGGCTCGCGACCCGTCCCGCCGTGGCCAGCGTGATCGCCGGCGCCACCCGCCCCGAGCAGATCCGGGCCAACGCCGCCGCGGCGTCCTGGACGCCCGCCGACGACGACCTCGCCGAGCTCGACGCGCTCTTCCCGCCCGCCGAGCGGATCGCGCTCTTCTGAGCGCGCCGATGCGCTCCGGGAGCCGGTGGCCGGCCCGGATAGCCTGACGCCGTGATCGATCCGCGCACCCTCCGCGAGCAGCCCGACGTCGTCCGCGCCGCCCAGGCCAAGCGGGGCCTCTCCGACGCCGTCGTCGACGAGGCGCTCGCCGCCGACTCCGCCCGCCGGGCCGCGATCGTCGCCTTCGAGCAGCTGCGGGCCGAGCAGAAGGGCCTCGGCAAGCAGGTCGCCCAGGCCCAGGGCGAGGAGAAGCAGGCGCTGCTCACGCGCACCAAGGCGCTCGCCGCCGAGGTCAAGCAGGCCGAGGCCGCCCAGGCCGAGGCCGAGGCCGCGTGGCAGGCCGCGCTGACCTCGCTGCCGAACCTCGCCGCCGCCGAGACCCCCGAGGGCGGCGAGGACGACTTCGTCGTCCTGGAGACCGTCGGCACCCCGCGCGACTTCGCCGCGGAGGGCTTCGAGCCGCGCGACCACATCGAGCTCGGCCGGCTGCTCGGCGCCATCGACCTCGACCGCGGCGCCAAGGTCTCCGGCAGCCGCTTCTACTTCCTCACCGGCGTCGGCGCCGAGCTCGAGCTCGCGCTGATCAACCTGGCCATGCAGCAGGCCCGTGAGGCCGGGTTCACCCAGGTCATCGCGCCGTCGCTGGTGCGTCCGCGGGCGATGGACGGCACCGGCTTCCTCGGCCAGGCCGCCGACGACGTCTACCGCATCGAGGGCGAGGACCTCTACCTCGTCGGCACCAGCGAGGTGCCGATGGCGGCCTACCACTCCGACGAGATCCTCGACGCCGCCAGCCTCCCGCGCCGCTACGCCGCGTTCAGCCCGTGCTTCCGCAAGGAGGCCGGCTCGCACGGCAAGGACACCAAGGGCATCATCCGCGTCCACTGGTTCGACAAGGTCGAGATGTTCGTCTACGCCGACCCCGACGACGCCGCGGCCGAGCACCAGCGGCTCCTGGCCTGGGAGAAGCAGTTCCTCGACCGGCTCGAGCTGGCGTACCGGGTCATCGACGTCGCCGCCGGCGACCTCGGCCTCTCGGCCATCCGCAAGTTCGACTGCGAGGCCTGGATCCCCACCCAGGGCAAGTACCGCGAGCTCACCTCCACCTCGAACTGCACCGAGTTCCAGGCCCGGCGCCTCGACATCCGCGGCCGCTACCCGGCCGCCGACGGCGCCACCACGGTCAAGCCGATCGCCACCCTCAACGGCACGCTGTGCGCGATGACCCGCACGATCGTGGCCATCCTCGAGACCCACCAGCAGGCCGACGGGTCGGTGCGGGTGCCCGAGGCGCTGCGGCCCTGGCTGGGCCGTGACGTCCTCGAGCCGGTCGTGGCCCCGTGAGCCGCACGCCCGAGAGCTGGCGGCCGCGCCTGGTCGCGCTCGACATCGACGGCACGCTGCTGCGCTGGGTCGAGGGCGCCGGCTCCACCGACCCGCACCTGAGCCCGGCGGTCGTCGAGGCGGTGGCCCGGGCCAAGGCGGCCGGCGCGCACGTCGTGCTCTCCAGCGGACGCGCGCCCGGCGGCATGATCGAGATGGCCGACGCCCTGGGCCTCGGCACCGAGGACGACCCCGCCTGGATCGTCGCCTCCAACGGCGCCGTCGTGTTCCGCTACCCGCCGATGCGCGTGGTGCACGAGGAGACCTTCGACGCCGCGCCCGCCGTCCGCGCGATCCTGGCCGAGCGGCCCTCCGCGCTGGTCGCGGTCGAGGAGCGCGGCGTCGGCTACCGCGTCAGCGCCCCGTTCCCCGAGGGCGAGCTCGGCGGCGAGAGCATCGTCGCCGAGGTCGAGGACCTCGTCGGCGAGCCGGTCAGCCGGGTGATCATCCGCGACCCGTCCGCGCAGCCGGAGGACTTCGTCGAGCTCGCCGCTCGCGCGGGCCTGCACGGCATCGACTACGTGGTGGGCTGGACGGCCTGGCTCGACCTCGCGCCCGTCGGCGTCTCCAAGGCGTTCGGGCTGCAGCTCGTCGCCGACGCCCTCGGGGTCGTCGCCGCCGACGCGCTGGCCATCGGCGACGGCCGCAACGACCTCGAGATGCTCGCCTGGGCGGGTCGCGGCGTGGCCATGGGCCAGGCCGTCGAGCAGGTGCGCGCGGCAGCCGACGCCGTCACCGACTCCGTGGCCGACGACGGCGCCGCCCGCGAGCTCGACCGCTGGTTCGGGACGGGCGCGTGAGCCTGCCCGCGATGATCGCGACCGAGCGGCTGCGCCTGCCGCTGCTCGACGCCGCGGTGGTCGCCGACCTGCGGGCCGGGGCGCGGCGCCCGCAGTTCCACCCCGACTTCCCGCGTCCCGACGACCTCGACGCGATCTCGATGTGGCGCGAGGGCGACCCCTGGTCGGTGCGGGCGATCGTCCGCGGCGTCACGGCGCTCGGGACGATCGGCTTCTTCGGCGCGCCCGAGCCGGCCGACGACGACGTCCCCGAGACCGAGGTCGGCTTCGGATTGGTCGACGAGGCGCAGGGCTGGGGCTTCGCGACCGAGGCGCTGACCGCCCTGCTCGACCACGTCGACGCCCTCGGCGTCCGCGTGCGCGCCCGCACCCGGCCCGAGAACGCGCGCAGCCTGCGGGTGCTGGCCAAGACCGGCTTCACCGCGCTCCGCGGGGCCGACGACGACGGACACCTGGTGATGGCGAGGTCCCTGCCGTGACGACCACCTCCCCGCTCGACCTCCCGCCCGGCGGCGAGCGGCCGCTGCCGCGCCTGGTGGCCACGGACCTCGACGGCACCCTGGTGCGCAGCGACGGCTCGGTCTCGCCCTACACCCGCGCGGTGCTGACGGCGCTGGAGCAGCGCGGCGTCCCGGTCGTCTTCGTCACCGGACGCCCCCTGCGGTGGGCCGCCCACGTCTTCGACCACGTCGGCGAGCACGGGCTGGCGATCATCTCCAACGGCGCCGCCGTGTGGGACGTCGCCGCCGACGCGCCGCGCCTGGTGCGCGACATCGAGCCGGCGCTCGCGCTGGAGGTCGCCGAGGAGATCCGCGCCGCGGTGCCGGGCAGCGCGTTCGCCGTCGAGGACCTCGTCGGCATCGGCCTGGAGCCGACCTTCATGGAGCGGGTCGAGATCCCCGACGTCTCGCGCCGCGCGCCCCTGGCCGACCTGCTCGACCGGCGCGTGCTCAAGCTGCTGGCGCGCCACGAGGAGCTCGACGCCCAGGAGTACTGGGACCGCGCCGAGGCGGTGTCGCGGGGGCGGCTGACGATCACCTGGTCGTCGTCCTCGACGCTGCTCGAGATCAGCGCCCCCGACGTCACCAAGGCCTCGACCCTCGAACTGCTGTGCGCCGAGCTCGGCCTCGGCCCGGCGGACGTCGTCGCCTTCGGCGACATGCCCAACGACCTGCCGATGCTCGGCTGGGCCGGGCTGTCCTACGCGATGGCCGACGCGCACCCGTCGGTCCGCGAGGTCGCCGGCCGCACCGCCCCCGGCCACGACGAGGACGGCGTCGCGCAGGTGCTCTCCGGGCTCTTCGGCCTCGGACTGCAGCCCGGCGCGTCGGACTGAGCGCGGGCATCTGCTTCCATGGAACCCATGCGTCCGTCCACCCGCTCCCGTGCCGCCCGCGGTCCGGCGGCGCTCCTGGCGCTGCTGACCGTCCTGCCGCTGCTCGCGGTGCTGGCCGGAGCCGCGGCCGTGGCCACGCTGGTCGCGGCCCCCGCCTCGGCGCTGTCGTGCCGGCCGCCGCTCGTGAGCCGCGCGGGTCAGCAGGCCGACGCCGTCTTCGTGGGCTCGGTGCAGTCGGTCACCAGCCGGGCCGACGGCGACGACACGGTGTTCACCCACCGGGTCGTGGTCAGCGGGGTGTGGCGCGGCCGGATCCGCTCGAAGTCGGTCGAGGTCGTCACCCGCTCCGGGCCGCCGTCGGTGTGCCCGCTGGGCCGTCTGCCGCAGGACACCCCGTACGTCTTCTTCGCCCGTGCGGACGGCGACCTGTGGCGCGTCTCGGCCTCCAGTGGCACCGCGACGGCCTCCCCGGCGCTGCGTCGCTCGCTGAAGTCGCTGTACGGCTCACCGAAGGTGCCGGTCTCGCCGGAGCCCACGCCGCCTGCCCTCACCGCCCTGCCGGTCTCGACGCCGGCCACCTTCGAGCGCGCCGCCGCGCCGGGCGCCGCGCTGGTGCTCGTCGGCCTGCTCGGGCTGGTCGTCGTGCGTCGACGCCGGGCCTGAGCCCGCCGGCCGTCCGCCGGCCGTCCGCTGACCGCCCGCCGACTGTCCGGGCCGCGGGCTCAGAGGTAGAGGCCGCCCGAGGCGTCCGAGCCGCCGTCCTCGCCCGGGCCGCCGGGCATGCCGGCACCGGGCACGGGCGCGCCGCCCCCGGCGGGCAGGCCGCGACGGATCTGCTCGAACTGCGCCCGCGCGGCCATCTGCTGGGCGTAGATCGCGGTCTGGATGCCGTGGAAGAGGCCCTCGAGCCAGCCGACCAGCTGGGCCTGGGCGATCCGCAGCTCGCCCTCGGACGGGGCGGCGTCCTCGCCGAAGGGCAGCGCGAGCCGCTCGAGCTCCTCGACCAGCTCGGGCGCCAGACCGGCCTTGAGCTCGTCGATCGACGCCTCGTGGATCTCGCGCAGCCGGTGCCGGCTGGCCTCGTCCAGCGGAGCCGCCTTCACCTCCTCGAGCAGCTGACGGATCATGCTGCCGATGCGCATCACCTTCGCCGGCTGCTCGACGAGCTCGGTGACGTTGCGCTCGCCGCCCTCCTCGCCCTCCGGCGCGTCCTGCACCTGCAGGGCCGAGGCGGGCACGGCGCCCATGGGCTGGCCGTCGGGGCCGACGATGACGATCTGCTGCTCCTCGCTCATGACTCCACCCTACGGAGCCGTCGACCGCCGCGAGCGCATCAGAGGGTGAGCAGGATCTTGCCGCTGTGGGCGCCGGAGTCCATCAGCGCGTGCGCCTCGGCGACCTGCGCCAACGGCATCGTGCCGTGCACGATCGGCCGCACCGAGCCGTCCCCGACGAGCGGCCAGACGTGCTCGACGACGGCCGCGCAGATCGCGCTCTTGCCCTCGACCGGGCGCGCGCGCAGCGACGTCGCGATCACCGCGCCGCGCTTGCGCAGCAGGGCGTTGAGGTCGAACTCGGCACGGGTGCCGCCCTGCATGCCGATGACGACGAGCCGCCCCTCGGTGGCCAGCGCGTCGACGTTGCGGGCCAGGTACTTGGCGCCCATGTTGTCGAGCACCACGTCGGCGCCGCCGAGCTCGCGGAGCACCTCGACGAAGTCCTCCTCGCGGTAGTCGATCGCCCGCTCGGCGCCCAGCGACTCGCACAGCGCCCGCTTCTCGGCGCTGCCGGCGGTCGTCAGCACGCGGGCGCCGAGCGCCGCCGCGGCCTGGATCGCGAAGGTGCCGATGCCGCCCGCGCCGCCGTGCACCAGCAGGGTCTCGCCGGGGCGCAGCCCCGCGATCATGAAGACGTTCGACCACACGGTCGCCGCCACCTCGGGCAGCGCCGCGGCGGTGACGAGGTCGACGCCCGGCGGCAGCGGCATCACCTGACCGGCCGGCACGGCCACCAGCTCGGCGTACCCGCCGCCGGCGAGCAGCGCGCACACCTCGTCCCCGACCTCGTGGCCGGTGACGCCCTCGCCGAGGGCCGTGATCGTGCCGCTGCACTCCATGCCGATCACGTCCGAGGCCCCCGGCGGCGGCGGGTAGAAGCCCTGGCGCTGCAGCAGGTCGGCGCGGTTCAGGCCGGCGGCGGCGACGCGGATCAGCACCTCGCCGGGGCCGGGCTCGGGGTCGGGGAGCTCCCCGACGCTCAGGACCTCGGGACCGCCGGTCCCCTGGGCGATGACGGCGCGCATGCTGCGAAGGCTAGGACGTCGGGCCCCGCCGTCGGTCACCCCCCGGGCTGGACGGCGGCGCCGCCCAGGCTCCTCACTGCTCCCGCGACTGCTGCTCGCGATGCTCGGCGAGGGTGGCGAGATCGCCCCAGGTGTCGATGTCGTGGTGCTCCAGCCCGGCGGCGGCGACGTCGACGAGGTCGAGCGGCCCGAGGAGGGTCCGCATCGCCATCCCGTGCTGCCGCTCGTGGTCGGGGCGCACGGCCGCCAGCCGGTCGGGGTCGAGGACGAGGGCGAGCTGGCCGCGTCCGGTCGGGTCGACCAGGCGCGCGCCGTCGTGGCCGTCGGCCGCGTCGTGCAGGCGGCGGAAGGTCGTGGGCGTCACCTGCGGCATGTCGACGGCGAGGACGCCGAGCGTCCGGGGACGCCGCAGCAGGGCGTCCACGCCGGTGAGCAGCGCCGCCACCGGGCCGCCGTGGCGGGGGTCCTCGCGGACGAACGTGACGGGGCGATCCGTGGGCAGCGGGTCGCCGACCACGACGACCTCGGCGGCGTCGACGAGCGCGTCGAGCGCGTGAGCGAGCAGCGAGCGCCCGTCGACCTCGAGGCCGGCCTTGTCGACGCCCTCGAGCCGGGTGCCGCGGCCGCCGGCGAGCACCACGGCGCAGAAGCCGCCCCGGCCGGGGTCCAGGAGTCCGCTCACGCGGGCCATCCTGGCGCACGACCTACCCTGGCCGGGTGCCCGTCCCGTCCCGCCCGCTGGAGGTGGCGCTCGTCCAGGCGGCCAGCGCCCTCGACCCCGAGGTCAACCGCGCCCGCCTGCCCTCGCTGGTGCCCGACGGGGTCGACCTCGCGGTGCTGCCGGAGGCCTCCGCGCGCGACTTCGGCGCGCCGGGCTCCGACGTCGCGCCCTTCGCCGAGCCGCTGGACGGGCCCTACGCCACGGCGCTCGCGGCGGTCGCCGCGGCGCGCCACACCACCGTCGTCGCCGGCGCCTTCGAGACCTCCGCCGACCCCGACCGGCCCCACAACACGCTGCTGGTGCGCGGCGCGGTGCGCGCGGAGTACCGCAAGATCCACCTCTACGACTCCTTCGGCCACCGCGAGTCCGACCGCCTGCTGGCCGGCCCGACGACGCCCGTCGTGGTCGACCTGCCCGTCGGCGACACTGCCGGCGACATCTGGCGGCTCGGGCTGATGACCTGCTACGACCTGCGCTTCCCCGAGCTCGCCCGGGCGCTGGTCGACGCCGGGGCCGACGTGCTCGTCGTGCCGGCGGCCTGGGTGGCCGGCGAGCGCAAGCTCGACCACTGGCGCACGCTGGTGCGGGCCCGCGCGATCGAGAACACCGTGCACGTGCTCGCCGCGGCGCAGCCCGCGCCCCGCTACACCGGCCACTCGCTCGCGGTCGGTCCGCTCGGCGACGTGCTCGCCGAGGCCGGCCCGGACGAGGAGGTGCTCCGCGTCGCGCTGGCGCCGGACGCCGTCGCCGAGGCCCGCCGCGCCAACCCGTCCCTGGCCAACCGGCGCCTGTAGCCTCTCGCGACGTGTCCCGCCGCTCCGCCCTGCCCTCCCCGGTGCCGGTCGGCGCGCTGCTCCTCGTCGGGCTCGTCCTGCTGCTGCTGGGCGTCGTCCCGGTCGGACCCCGGCTGCTCGGCGGCCTGGGCGCCGCCGTCGTGGCCAGCACGTACGCCTGGGTGCTCGCGGCCCGCGCCGGCGGGCGTCCGCTGACGTTCGCCGGGCTCGCCGTGCTGCTGTCGGCGCTCACCCTGGCCGTCGACGCGCCGTGGCTGCGCGCCGGCGCCGCCGTCCTCACCTGCACCGAGGCCGCCGTCCTCGCGGTGATGACCACCGTGCCCGCCCGTCGCTTCCTCCAGGCGGCGCGCGAGTGCGCCCTGGCCACGGTCACCGCCGCCCTGGGCGCGCTGGCCACGGTCGGCTGGCGGCCGGAGGTCGACCTCCTGCGCTTCCACTACCTCACGCTCGTGCTCGCCCTGGCGGCCGCGTTCGCGCTGGTGCACCGGCTCGGTGCCGGCTTCCACGGGCTCGGACGACGCGGACTGCTGGTCGTGCTCGGCGGCGGGGTGCTGCTCGTGGGCACCGTCGCCTACGCCGAGCTGCTGCGCCGCTACGGGCCCGGCCCCGTCGTCGACGGGCTGATCTCGGCCACCGACTCCTCCCGTGACGCCCTCGGCGCCGTCCCGCGTCCGGTGGCGGCGGTGCTCGGCATCCCGGCGCTCGCCTGGGGCTGCCACATGCGGGCCCGACGGCGTCAGGGCTGGTGGGTGTGCGCGTTCGGCGTCGCGGCGACGATCCCCGTCGCCTCCTCCCTCGTGGAGCCGGCCACCTCGCTGCTCTCGGCGGCGCTCCAGGCGCTGTACAGCCTCGTCGTGGGCCTGGCGATCGGCTACGGGGTGATCCGGGTCGACCTCGCGCTGACCGGCCCCCGGGGACGTCGGGCGCGGCGCGCCGAGGAGGACCGCGCGGTGCGGCCCGAGCCGCCGCGCACCAGCGCCCTGCTCTGAGCCCGCACCCGGCCCGCAGCCGGCCCGCACCTGCCGCGTCCCGACCGGCTCGGCGTACCTGCGGGTAACGAATACGGTCGCCGATGTGGCCCGTGAGCAGGAGATCGTCGCCGAGATGGTGGCAGCCGTCATGACCGTCGCCGTCGAGTCCGGCGCCGCGGTGGCGGCGGGCGACACCGTGGTGCTCCTGGAGTCGATGAAGATGGAGATCCCGGTGCTGGCCGAGTCGGCGGGCGTCGTCCGCGACGTCCGCGTGGCCCCCGGCGACGTCGTCCAGGAGGGTGACGTGCTCGTCGTCCTCGATCCGTCCTGAGCCGGTGTCCGCGCCCGCTCGGCGCCGCCTGGAGAATCCGTCGGACTCACCCGGTCGTGGATGGTGCGCGCCGGCCGGGGCGCTGCTACCTTCGACTCAGTTGAAGGGGACCTCGGGTCCCTCCGCCGCCCGCAAGATGGTCGGCGGCTCATCTGAACGTCCTTGGTCTTCGGTATTGCTGGGCATCAAGTGAAAGAGATGTCTTCAGCCCGACCACCGGCACAGTGTCGGCGGATCAACACCGAAGGAAACACGCATCATGGCTCAGGGCACCGTCAAGTGGTTCAACGCTGAGAAGGGCTTCGGCTTCATCGCCCAGGACGGCGGCGGCGACGACGTCTTCGTCCACTTCTCCGCCATCCAGGGCAGCGGCTACAAGTCGCTCGAGGAGAACCAGAAGGTCGAGTTCGAGGTCACCCAGGGCGCCAAGGGCCCGCAGGCCTCCAACGTCGTGGCGATCTGATCTCGCTGATCTGACGCACGAACGCCCCCGTCCGGCTCTGCCGGGCGGGGGCGTTCCGCATGCTGGGGCGTCTGGCAGAGGGGGCGGGATTCGAACCCGCGGTGGGTCTCCCCACGACCGCTTTCAAGGCGGTTCCGATCGGCCACTCCGGCACCCCTCCGTGACCCGCGCGGCCGAGCCGCGCGGGGCAGGGGGAGTCTAGGTCAGCCCTTCGCGGGCGCGACCTTGATGGGGACGAACGACAGCGACCAGTCGGTCACGCCCTTGCTGCCGAAGTCGCCGGTCAGCTCGGCGTAGGAGATCCACAGCCAGCGACCGACCATGCGCTTGGGCACGGTGAACCGGACGACGGCCTTCGAGCCGCGGCGCTCGACGACGGCCGCCGAGCCCGAGCGGTTGGCCTCGAAGTCCGCGGCCGTGAAGGTGCGGCGCCGCGAGCTCCACACCTGGGTGACGATCGTCGTCCCCTTCTCGAAGCCCGGGCTGGAGAAGCCGATCCTCGCGACCGAGCCGGCCCGCAGGGAGTAGACGCCCTTGATCCGCTCGGCGTTCAGCGAGGCGCGCTTCGGCCCGCGCAGGTCGCGGAAGCGGAGGGTCGACTCCGGGCTGTCGGTGACGGTGCCGTCGGTGCCGGTCTCGCGGACGACGACGGTGTGGGTGCCCGCCCGGCCGCACGCACCGCTGAAGGAGAGCCCGCCCTCGGGCTGCGCGGAGGCCGCGTCGTCCACCACCTCGCCGTCCACCAGCAGCGAGTAGGCCGAGGCGTCGCTCGGGCTGTCGTCGGTGAAGCGGACGAAGCGGCTGCACGCGACGTTGTAGTAGGGGGTCAGGCCGCCGCTCTCGGTGCTGATGCCGGTGGCGGTGATCCTGGGCGCGGAGGAGACGTCGGCGTTGGCGCTCGACGGACCGACCACCGGGACCGTGGCGACGAGGCCGAGGGCGAGGAGGGCAGGGACGGGGCGGAGTCGCAGAGGGAGGGACACGTCCGGGAGGCTAGGCCGCCGCCGGCTCGGCTGCGGGTCGTCGAGGGCGCGTCGGGGATTCCCGGACGTTCCCGGACGCCGGTGGTGGCCGGCGGTCGCCGGTGGACGCTCAGCGCACGACGCGCAGCGTCCGGGTGACTCCCCAGGCGCGGGTGACGGGACGTCCGTCGACGATCCGGGTGCCCCACACCGTCACCTCGAGCCGGCGGCCGACGAGCCGGCTCGGCACGAACACCTTCGTCACGAGGGTTTGGCCGGAGGTGGCGACGTACCCGTCGCCGGGCGCGCCGGGGCAGAAGGAGTTGCGGCACACGAGCACGTCGTCCGCGGTGGCGGCGCCCGTGGTCGGGCGCGACCACACGACCTGGGTGACGCGGGTGCCGGCGGCGAACCGGCCCGTCCAGCGCAGGGTCAGGGTCCGGCCGCCGCGGATCGACGAGGCGGGCGAGAGCTCCAGCCGCGATGGGTGGGCGACCGTGCGCAGCGCGAACCGACGGGCCGCCGAGCGGCCGAGACGCCGCTGGCCGTCGTACTCCTCGACGGTGACGTCGTAGGTGAGGCCCGAGCGGATGCTGCTCTGGTTGCCGACCGGCAGGATGACGCGCCCCTCCCAGCCGTCCGGCGCGGTCCACACCTGCTGCACCTTGTCGGCGCCGTTCGTCGGCAGCGCGGTGATGACGTAGCGGTGGCCGGCGACCGGGGAGGAGTCGGCGATCTCGACGCTCAGCCCCGCGTTGCCCCACACGGTCGTCGGGGTGCCGCCCTGGAAGAGGTCGGAGGAGACGCGGACGACCGACAGGCCGGCGGTCGCGGACTGCGCGGGGGACTCCACGAGGCCGACGCCGGCGAGGCCGGCACTGACGACCGTCACCCCCGCGACGAGGGAGGCGAGCAGCGGACGAGTGGGACGACGTCGGGATCCGGGGAGCACGCGCGCACGCTAGGCGCCGGCCGGGACCGGCCCGTGAGCGGGAGGCGACCGGCGGGTGAACGCGTCTCCGGGGGCCTGGGAGAATCGGGGCATGGCCCGACGCGACCCCCTCCCCGTGCCCCACGACTACCGTCTCGCGCCCCTCTTCGCGGCCCGGCTCTTCGGCCTGGCGCTGGTGGCGCTGGCCGTGGTCGCCTTCGTCGGCACGGCGGTGGTGTCGGTGGCGCCGGTGAACCCCGACGTCATGGTGCTGGTGCTGGTGCTCGCCCTGGCCGCGGTGCTGTGGTTCGGCTGGTGGCTGCGCGCCCGCGCGACGCCCTTCCACGTCGACGCCGAGGGCTACCGCGTTCGGCTCGTGCGCGGAGCGGGCGTGATGAGCGCCCGGTGGGCCGACGTCGTCGAGGCGAGCACCGACAGCCCGCACGGCATCCCGGTCGTGGTGCTGCACCTCGTCGGCGGCCGCACCACGTCCATCCCCGTGCAGGCGCTCGCGCTCGACCGCGAGGAGTTCGTCCGCGAGCTGCAGCAGCGGCTGCGGGACGCCCGACGCGACGCCGTCTGACGCGGGCGGCACCCGTCCGATCCAGCTGGCAGACGATTGGGCACGCCCCGGATCCGACCTGTAGCCTGACGCCGCTGTAGGGAGGCGTCGCCTAGTCCGGTCTATGGCGCCCGACTGCTAATCGGGTTTGGGGCTACAACCCCATCGGGGGTTCAAATCCCCCCGCCTCCGCAGACACCGATCCCGCCCGGGTCCACCGGGCGGGATCGTCTGTCTCCGGGCTCGTCGAACGGGTGCGCCTCAGTCGCGTCCGAGCAGGCGGCGGGTCACTGGATCCCTCTGCGCCTGCGCCGAGCCGGCGCGCGAGGTGCTCCGGAAGAGGGCGGCGGCCGCGTACCAGCTCGGCACCGCCAGACCGACGAACGCGACGAGCAGCGCTGCGTCCTGGTCGGCCGGCCAGGCGTCGGCCCAGCGGCCCTCGGGGTCGGTGGTCAGACGGAGCAGGACCAGCGGGGCGAGCCCGCCTGCCGCCGCCAGGCCGGCGGCCAGGTAGCGGCGCGGGTGCAGGTACCAGGCGCGGGCCTCGACCGCGGCCCGCGCGTCGCTCTCGCCCCAGTCGGTGACCCGGCCCTCCGCGTGCGCCACGAGGCGGGGCAGCGCGCTCCACCAGCAGAACGCCTCGACGACCCGACGTCCCGCGGCCCGCACCCGCAGTCCGAGCACCACCGCGGCGCCGGCCAGGAGGACGCCCAGGACCAGGCCGCCGAGCCGCACCGGCGGCGCGCCCCCCGACCAGGCGCCCGCGGTCAGTCCGGCGCCTGCGGCCACCCCCAGGCCCCACGCCGCGGCGCCTGGGCCGAGGCGACGGGCCGAGGTGAGCTCGGGGTCGAGGACGCGCAGCGCCTCGCGGCGACGCATCAGGTGCAGACCGAGGTCGGACGGGTCGCCGGCCCGGGCCGTCTCGCTGATCCGCACCCACTCCCGGGCCTCGGGCGACACCAGGCCGGACAGGACGGCGTCCGGCGCGGAGCCGCTCACGGTGCAGGTCGCGCGTCGACGCGCAGATCGGTCACAGGCTGTCCCCTCGGTGGCGTGCGCCGGGACTCCGGGCTCGGCGCCACCGTGCCCCGGACGGTTCTGGTCCAATCCCCGCGGCGCCGGGACCGGAGCCCCGCTGGCAGCGGCGAAGTGCAGGTTCTCGCACTGCATGTTCCTGAGGGTCGGTTTCGGAACCCGCCGGGACGGGCATCGGGCAACCTGGCAACTCCTTCGGGATCGGCAGCGGCCGGTCCTCGCATCTGAGCGTGAGGTCACCCATGAAGAACATCCGTCGCATCGCCCTGACGCTCGCCGCCACGGCCCTCTCCCTCGGCACCCTGGCCGCCACCGGCCCCGCCGCCCACGCCGACACCAGCTGGGGCTGCTACTCCTGCCGCGCCATCCCCAAGTGACGTGCTGAGGTCCACGACCCCGGAACACCCCCCCTGAGCGGGTGCGAGCCACGGCTCGCACCCGCTCAGTCGTCTGCGGAGGTCTCGTCGCCGGTGACGCCGAGCCGGCCCATCTCGTAGCCGAGCTGGAAGCGGGTCTCGGCGTCGTACTCCGCCTTGAGGTCGGCGATGTAGCCCGCGTACGTGCGCGGGCTGACCCCGAGCCGCTTGGCGCTCGTCGGGTCGGCATGGCCCTCGACGAGCATGCGGATCGTCATCGCCCGCTGCTCGGCGGCGATGTCGCGCATGGTCTCGCCGTCCTTCTGGCCGAAGGGGCGTCCGCGCTCCCAGGCGCGCTCGAAGACGTCGACGAGGTAGGCGACGACGGCCGGCTCGCGCACGACGACGGCGGTGCTGAGGTCGTCGCTGCCGGGGATGATCGCGATCCGCCGGTCGAGCACGATCAGCCGGTTGAAGAACTCGTCGAGGGTGCGCACCTGCGCCCCGCGGGCGGTCACCACGTCGACGTACTTCACCGTGGGCGTGTGCCTGCGCGCCGCGTGCTGGTAGAGCGTGCGGAAGCGGACGCCGCGGTCGATCGCCGCGGTGTCGCGCACGGCGGCCGCGGCCAGCGCGACGGCGTCGCGCCCGGTCTGGGGCTGGGCGGTGAGGATCTCGTCCTCGACGTCGGCCACGAGCCCGGAGAGGTGCGCGTTGATCGCGGTGTCGCGCAGGTAGGTGACGGAGTCGCCGCCCGGCTGGGCGGGAGCGCGACGGTAGGTCTGGCCGAGAGAGGCGAGCGTCTGCGACCACTGGGTCGACTCCTCGAGCAGCCGCGTCCCCTCGCTGCTCAGCGGCGTGACGACGCGCGTCTGCAGGCCCGCCGGGTCGGCCGGCACCCAGCGGACGCCCTCGGCGTCGCGCTGCGCGAGGCCGAGCTCGACCAGCAGGGCGAAGGCCTCCCCGCCGGGGCCGTCGACGGCGACGCGCGGGTCGTCGAGCGGGATCGCCCCCTCGCGCACCAGCGCCTCGTACAGCGCGGTGGACTCGGTCTCCAGCAGCCGCCGCTGCTCGGGTCCGTACACGGGTGTGCCTCCTCGCTGGGGATCGTCCGGTGGCCCGGGCCATCCTCTCCGATGCGCGGTCGCGCGCGCCCCGGAACGGGCCGACGGGGCCCCGGCCGGTCGGCCGGGACCCCGTCGCGGTGGTGCGGGGACGTGCAGGGGCTCAGAGGCCCAGGCGCGCCTTGAGGCCGTCGAGCTCGGTCCAGAGCACGCCCGGCAGGTCGTCGCCGAACTGCTCGAACCACTCCTGGATCTGCGGGATCTCGGCCTTCCACTCCTCGGGGTCGACCGCGAGGGCCGTCTCGAGCGCCTCGGGCGTCATGTCGAGGCCGTCGACGTCGAGCGAGCCCGGCGCCGGCACGTGGCCGATGGGGGTCTCGACCGCGGCGGCCTGGCCGTCGATGCGCTCGACGACCCACTTCAGGACGCGGCTGTTCTCACCGAAGCCCGGCCACAGGAAGCCGCCGTCCTCGTCACGACGGAACCAGTTGACGTAGAAGATGCGCGGCAGCTTCGCGGCGTCGTTGTCCTTGCCGACGTTGATCCAGTGGCCGAAGTAGTCGCCGGCGTTGTAGCCGATGAACGGCAGCATGGCCATCGGGTCGCGGCGCACCACGCCGACGGCGCCGACGGCGGCCGCGGTGGTCTCCGACGACAGGGTCGCGCCGAGGAAGGTGCCGTGGGTCCAGTCGCGGGCCTCGAAGACCAGCGGGATGGTGGTCTTGCGGCGACCGCCGAAGAGGATCGCGTCGATCGGCACGCCACGCGGGTCGTCGTACTCGGGGGCGAGGATGTCGCACTGCTTGATCGGGGTGCAGTAGCGGCTGTTCGGGTGGCTGGAGAGCTCCTCGGAGTCCGGCGTCCAGGGCTCGCCCTTCCAGGACGTCGCCTCGGCCGGGGTGTTCTCCAGGCCCTCCCACCAGATGTCGCCCTCGGGCGTGAGCGCCACGTTGGTGAACACCGAGTTGCCCTTGTTGATGGTGCGCATGGCGTTCGGGTTGGTGTGCTCGTTGGTGCCGGGCGCGACGCCGAACAGGCCGTACTCGGGGTTGACGGCCCACAGGCGGCCGTCCTCGCCGATGCGCATCCAGGCGATGTCGTCGCCGAGGGTCTCGACCTTCCAGCCGGGGATGGTCGGCTGGAGCATCGCGAGGTTCGTCTTGCCGCACGCGGACGGGAAGGCCGCGGCGATGTACTTGACGACGTTCTGCGGGCTCGTGAGCTTGAGGATGAGCATGTGCTCGGCCAGCCAGCCCTCGTCGCGTGCCATGGCCGAGGCGATGCGCAGCGCGTAGCACTTCTTGCCGAGCAGGGCGTTGCCGCCGTAGCCCGAGCCGTAGGACCAGATCGCCCGCTCCTCGGGGAACTGGACGATGTACTTGGTGTCGTTGCACGGCCACGCGACGTCGGCCTGGCCGTCCTCGAGCGGGTGGCCCACCGAGTGCAGCGCCTGCACGAACGGGGCGTCGAGCTCGGTCATCCGCTCGAGCACGTGGGTGCCCATGCGGGCCATGACGCGCATCGAGGCGGTGACGTAGGCGGAGTCGGTGACCTCGATGCCGAACATCGGCTTCTCGGCCTCGAGGTGGCCCATCACGAACGGGATGACGTACATGGTGCGTCCGCGCATGCAGCCGTCGTAGAGGTCACGCATGATCCCCTTCATCTTCTCCGGCTCCATCCAGTTGTTGGTGGGGCCGGCGTCGCGCTCGGCGACGCTGCAGATGTAGGTGCGGTCCTCGACGCGGGCGACGTCGATCGGGTCGGACGCGGCGTAGAAGGAGTTCGGCTTGATGGCCGGGTTCAGACGCGTGAAGGTGCCGGTGGCGACGAGGGCGTCGGTGAGCTGGGTCCACTCCTCGTCGGAGCCGGTGCACCAGTGGATGCTGTCGGGCTTCATGAGCTCGGCCGCGGAGCGGACGAACTCGAGGATGCCCTGGTGGGTCGTGGGGGCGTCGGTGAGTGCCGGGGTGGCGGTCATCTGCCTGGGTTTCCCTCTCGAGCTTCGCGGCTACGCACCTGCTGGGGTGGGCGTGTCCGGCCGTCGAGCGTGTCGACGAATGCGTGGAGTGTTGGTGGACGGATCGCGCGGCGTCGTTGTCGGCGAGGTGGCCGGGGCGCTGCGGACGACGGGGGTCGTACGGTCCCGCCACGGTCAGGTGCGGCGAGGCTACCCCGCGTCCAGGGGGCCTCATATTGGATCGTTCAACGGATGTAACCCGTTTCACACTCGGATATCGGACGTCGGCGTCTCGCTGGTGTGACGCGCAACCCGCTCGGGTGAGGTCTGCCGACCGGGCCGGATGCGGCCCCGCCCGCGGCTCGGTGACCGCGCGGTGACGGGCCGGCGACGACCCGGGGGAGGCCGGATTCGGCATGCGGCGCCGGCGTCCGGTATCGTCACCGAGTCGTCGCAAGGCGGCATGCGCCCGTAGCTCAACGGATAGAGCATCTGACTACGGATCAGAAGGTTTGGGGTTCGAATCCCTACGGGCGCGCAGCACGCGAAGGCGCCTGACCTGCAGGAACGCAGGTCAGGCGCCTTCTGTCGTTCACGCTCCTGAGCGCAGGTGCTAACGGCTTGCTCACGGCGGCTTGATGTGGCCCCGGTTCCGATGGCACGGGCCCACAGCCGAACTCGCCGGTTGTCGGTGGTGTCCGCAAGGGTGAGGGCGTGTTCAAGACCCCCGCACAGCACGTCGGCACCGCGCTCATCGTCACTGGCCTGATCTCCCTCTCGGCTTGCGGAGGCAGCGGCGGCGCCGAAGCGCCCAGCGCGGAGGTCACAGCCACCGTGACCCGCAGCGGGCAGGCCTCACCCGAGTCGAGCCCCTCGGCCTCGGTCGAGACCGCGCCCACCTACGAGGCGCTCACCAAGAGCAAGCTCGAGGCCGCGCTCCTGACCCTCCGGGACATGCCCGTCGGCTACAGCCAGGATGCCGACAGCGAGTCCGGTGACACCGACAAGACCTTCTGCGACTACGAGCCGCCGTTCACCGAGAAGGTCGCGGTCTCACGGGACTTCACCAAGGGCGGCGGCCTGTCCTCCCAGTTCCTCAGCGTCGGGTTGCGCCAGTTCGGCGACAGCGACCGGGCCGGCAGCGCCTTCGACGCGCTCGTCAAGGCACTCGACACGTGCAAGGGGGAGACCTTCCAGGGAACGAAGCTGGTCTACGCGGTGATGTCGGCACCGAAGGTGGGCGACGACTCGATCGGCATCCGCATCACCGCGGACGGCACGACCATCCTGCAGAACTTCGCGGTCGTCGGTCCCACGCTCGTCAACGTGGGCGGCGGCGGGCTGATGAAGGCCGACGCCGATGAGATCGCCGGACTGCTCGAGGACCAGGTGAGCGCCTACGAGGACGCGGCGCGCTAGGCGACCTCCGGGGAGCCGGTGCTACGGCCTCGGTCGGCGCTGTCTGTCGGCGCTCTCCGCCAGGGTGAGCCTGTGCTCGAGTCCTACGATCGGCTGCCGTCACGGCAGCCGTGGCAGATCCTGTGGCGTCATCGGCGCGCGTTGCCGGGCACCGTCGATCGCAGTGACGCTGACGTGCTCCGGCTGTGGACGATCCAGACGCGGGAGGCCTACGAGGTCCTGGTGCGCGACGGAGCGCTGCGCGGGAGCCCCGAGCACATCGAGCCGACCTTCGCGGAGCCGTATGCCTGGCTGGAGGGTCAGGCAGCGAGCCGGCTCGGGACCGGCACGGGAACGCTGCTCTGGCTGTGGGCACGAGGGCCGGCGACAGTGGTGCGTGGGTCGGCCGTCCACGGGGCGGATGAGGTGTTGCTCGAGGTCGTCAAGCCGCGCGACGAGGTGCTCCTGTCGAGGTTCGACGCCTGGCACAGCTGTCTGAACGGCTACCCGCATCTGCAGCCGGCGCCCGACGAGAGCGACGCGGAGTACGACCGCCGCCTCGACGTCGTCTACGACCTGTACGACGACGCTCGGCGCGAGCACGGCGACCTGCCCCTGCTGATGCAGGAGGTCATGCAGTGGAGCTGGTGCGAGGTCATCGACCCCGACCGGTTCGAGCCGAACGAGGTGCTCCAGGCCTGCGTGCACGAGATCGCGGCCGGGGACGTCATCGGTGCGTGGCGGATTCGGAGCAGGCCCCGGGACGCCATCAAGCGCCAGCTGAAGCCAGCGCTTCGCTGGCTGCGCCGTTGACCCTTCGGAGGCCTCGCCCCGGATCCGCCGATCCGCTCGCCTGGGGCGCCGGGCATCCGCTCGGCGCCGTGGCGGTCACGATGCCTGGTCCATCGCTCGGGCTAAGGCGCCTCCTAGCCCGTCCGCGCGTGCGTGGAGGACGCTGGCGTACACCTGCAGCGTCACCGTGGCTTGTCGGTGTCCGAGCCGTTCGGCGACCTCTTGGGGCGGGACCCGATGGTGAGGCGGATCGCCGCGTGAGGGGGCATGTATCGTGGAATCGGCGTCACCTCGGGGCAGCGGCCCGGCACAGCGTGTTTAGGGCGGGTTCTGGCCGGCGACTCGCGTTGCTTCGTATGTTTTCATGCTCGGCTGGGCTCATCGTCGGTGTCCGTTGATGTCGGATCGTGGGCACGGGGACGGGCTAGCGCTCACCTGGCCGCGACGATCTCCTGGGCGCAGTCCGCATCGACGATCGCGACCCAACCGGGCGGGCTGCTGACGTGAATGGCGGTGTTGAGCTTCGCCTGGGTCTTGAGCAGTCGGTCGATGTCGATCGCCAAGGGCCTCCTGTTCGGTGACCCGGACGAACATCGCGGTCTAGGTGTCCTGTCCGCGCGCACGTAGCCGTGTGGCAAGTGCCCGAGCCGACTCGCTGCCGGACCGGGCGCCGTCCCGCATCCGCATCGCCGCAGTCCCGCTGTTCTGTCGGATGCTCTCCGCGCGGTCGGCCCCGGCCTCGAGGGCGCGGTCGCGGGCCTCGCCAGCGGCCTGGCGCCAACGACGGACGCCGACCGCGTCGGCCTTCGCCTCCAAGCTCAGCGCTCGGTGGAAGTCGAGGATGGTCTGCTGGGCGGTCAGCGACGCGTTCGCGGCTTCGGGTGACCGGCTCGGGTGCAGGAGGACCTTGGCGTTGGCCAGAGCGGCGGCATCCTCGATGCGCGCGAGCAGGCTCTCGGTGCGCTGCTGGATGGCGAACCGTCGTTCAGCTCGGGCGCTGCCAAGGCCGGCGCGGTGGGCGTCCACCTCGAGAGGCGCAGTCTCGAGAACGCGGTCGAGCTCGAGGACAGCGAGGGCGTCCTGCAGTTGGAATGAGCGGGCCAGCACCGCGAGCCACTCACGCGTAGAGCGCGCGGCGTCGCTGGCGGCCTCGCTGACGTCCGAGATCTTCCGGGCCTTCTCGAGGGACTCGGCGATGCCGTCGAGTTGGAGCAGGGCGTAGGCCTGGACGTCGGCGATGGTCGAGGAGAGGTTCTGCACCTTCGACCAGGTGACCTCATCCACCTTGCCCCGCGCGTTGCTGACGGTCATCGCCTCGTCGATGGCCATGCCGACCCCGATGAGTCCGGAGATCTTGGCGTCGCGCTGGGCGCGGAGGACGGCGTCGAGCTTGACGTCGATGCGCTCGAGGTAGTCGGTGATCTCGGCCATCGACTGCTGCATGGCGAGCTGGGCCATCACGCTGGCGGCGCCGGCGAGTCGGGCCGGGTTGGTGAGGCCTGCTCCTGGGCGCCGCGCGAACTCGACGAAGCCGCGGATCTGACCCTTCTCGCCTCTCAGGACCCCGGTGCTCAGCCCGCTGGCCGACTCCCGCAGGCCGTGCTTCTCGATGGCCGCTGCGGACTCCTTGGTCAGCTTGACCCACCGGCCGGAGTGCTCGGCGATCTGCGAACCCGCGTCGGCCACCGCGGAGCCCGTGCTCAGTAGGCTCCGCATCCTGCGCATGCCAAGGCCATCTTGTGTCCGGGGCTCAGCGGTCAGACCCTCGGACTCCAAGAAGCGCTCGACGGCCGCCTGCGGGCCGAAGACGGCCAGTCCGCGCTCGTCAGCCACCAGTTCAATCTCGATCCCGCCCTGTGTCTCGCGGTTCATGCTGTCGCTGTGGTTCATGTGTCCTCCCGAGCCGGTGCCGCCAGTGTGCCTGCTAGCTCCGACGCTTGCCGTCTGATCAGGTCCGGCGGCTGGGTGAGGTCGAGGCGGTGGAGGGCGATCGTGCAGCCGGCTCCACGAATGGCGTACGGGGGCGGGGGAGGGCCGCCGTCGGCGTAGATCAGATGGCCGATGGTGAGGCCGAGTCGGGCGCAGTAGATGACGAACTGGTCGGCGTCGGCGTTCGAGATATTCGCGGCCCCTTCCAGGACCTTGTACTTCGTGTCGGCGACGCCGCTCCAGCCGGTACCCCCGTCGCGGGCCAGGTCGGGCCGCATGACCAGAGATCCGCGCTCGTCGAGGGGCCGGGTCACCTGAGCGGACCAGGCCGGGTCGGCGTCGGCAAGCAATCGTGCGACCAGGCGCTCGAAGAGATGCGCCATGTTGACCCAGAATCCATGCACCACGGTGGCGCCGGCTGCGCTCTCGACGCTGAGGTGACGCAGCGTCAGCTCAGTGCGTCTGAGGAGCGCTTGGAGGCGCGCGTTGGGGCGGGATGGCTGCCAGGGCGGGAGTGGTACGCCCGGCACGATGAGCGCTGCCTCGGCGAGCTGCCGATCAACGCGTCGCAGCGGCTTCGACCTCTGCGGGAAGCCCTGGCAGGGCGAGGAGTGCGTCCGCGGCTGATCGGATGATTCGATTCTCGGGTGTGTCGATCGTCCACTCGTCCACTCGCACCTCCAGCAGGCTCAGGTGGCCGAATCGCCGCAGGTCCTGGTCGCGCATCCGCAGCCTGCCGCGTAGCACGGGCAGCGTCTGATCCTCCGTGCGATAGCCGCGTAGTGGTCCGGTGGCTAGGGCGTGTTCGGCCTCGAGGGTGAACATCCTCGCCAGGACCGCCCTGAGATCCGCGTCGAGCTTCTGCGACGCTACGGCCAGCGCCGTCCGAGCCCCTGCGCAAGCTGCTTACCGAGCTTCTCATCTTCGGCGCCGCGGATGAGGACGCGATCGCCACCGTGGCGGAGCTAATGGACGCGACGAACTGTCTCGTTCCAGCGGCTTGAGAGATCGCCGAACTTCTTGAGCTGGAGTGGTGATAGCCCGGCGACTCGATCCGCCCCTCCGCGGCGGCACTGTCTGATAGCGATGACGTAGGCCGATGTCCTTGACTCAAGCGTTACGCCCGAGTCCAGGGCGTGCCGGCCGCCGCAGCGACCTTGATTCACGACCGCACGCTCAGGGCGGAGCGGGTACAGCCCGCCGTGCTTCTGCGCGCGATTGGGGCAAAGTCCTTAACTTGTCGGCGATCGTGACTAAGGTCGCCGCCGAGACCCCCACTGTGCCTCCAGCGGCAGCGCACTGCCGCTGGTGTCGGCGCGCCTCCATGGGGCCCAATCGACGCGGCAGCGAGCCGCGGCCCCTCGAGGAGAGAGAATGTCCGACGCACAGCCATCCGTCGATCCAGCGAGCAGGATCGCGAACCTTGCCGAGGATCCGCGATTCGCGGGCCGTGCGGATGATCTGCGCTCGCTTGCCCGCGACCTAGCCGACTCCGATGCAGAGGCGTGGGCGGGCGTCGATCTCTTCGCAGCCTTTCCCCTGGGGGCGACCGCCCGCCTTGAGTCGAAGAACTGGGTAGAGCGCGCCCTCAGCTTGCTCACCGGCATCACAGTCTTCCTGCCGGTTGGCTGGACCTGGCTTGCGTTCCGTGACGCGTCAGCGGCATATCGGGATCTCCTCAACGCGGGAAAGGTTGAGGACGGCACGACGTTCCTCGAGCTCTGGGCGACCGGCTTCCAGGGCACTCTCACGGGGCGCCACCTTCTGGTGCCGACGGCCATGACCTCGGCACTCTTGATCTTCCTCGCCATCGCCACGCTCGTCGCCCACCGCATTGCGGTCGGGGTCAATGTCCGCCGGGAGGATGCGGCTCGCGAGAGCGCGCAGAACGCGCTCATCTCAGGTCTCACCCAGGCCGCTGTGGTCCTGAACGCCAGGCGAGCCGACCACCCGCAGCGAATCGAAGACATCCTCAAACAGTCCGTGGATCGCCTCGCCTCCGCCCACCGTGCCGTCAAGAAGACGTTGAACGAGGTCGAGCGCACGACCGCTGGAGTCAGCGTGGGCATGACGACCCTGGCGGGAACGCTGACCGGGACCAGCGACCAGGTCAAGGAGCTCATGGTCGTTGCCACGCGGACCGCCGAAGCCGCTGGCAGCGCGGCTGACCAGGCCCGCGAGGCGAGCATCCAGGGCACCGCGGCTGTCGTCCGTGCAGCCGAGGAGTCCCAGGCGGCGTTCACCACGGTCGTCCAGAACGGGGTCGCTGAGCTCAACGCAGCCCAGACGGACGCGACGCGACACCTGGCTGATCGAGTCGAGGCCACTGTGGCGTCGGTAGGCGACCTGATCACGACCGGTGCCGCCCAGATCTCTGCCACAAGCGCATCGGCTGGCGCGGACATCACCCGGAGCGTCTCCGCCGCGGAGCAGTCCTTCGCCTCAGCGACGACCGACTCGATCCGTCGCGCGACGGAAGAGCTGAACGCCGTCATCAGCCGCATCAGCTCCAGTGCACAGGAGACGAGCTCGGCAGCCGTGCTCCTCGCCGGCGAGGTCGAGAAGATCAGCAGCTCGCAGGAACGGGCTCAGGGCGAGCTCAGCGCGGCGGTGGACGAGATCACCCGCGCGATCGAGCGGCTCGACAGCGCGCTGATGCGTCAGGAGGGCGTCTTGCAGGGCCAGGTCAGCGAGCTCTCGGCGGCGCGCGACGCCGCCGAGCGCATGCTCCTGCGCCTGAGCTCGATGCCGCAGCCTGTGGGCGAGCGCTGACCCCGTGGCCACTGCTACCTCGCGGCGCAACGGTCGCTCTTTCAGCGTCGAATCGATTGCGGGCTGGGTCTTCGCAGACCTTCTCCTCGTGCTCTTCATCGTCGGCCTCGGGTCGGCCATCCGCTACACGCCCCCGCCCCCGCCGCCGCCCGCGCCTGAGAAGCCGAAGATCGCGCCCATCATCGGGATGAAGACCGACCCGTCGAAGATCACGATCAGATTCAACGCCGCAGCAGCCAGCAGTGGCCGCGTCACCGGCGCCGATGCGCGATCGGTCTGCAAGGCCGTCCGACAGCGCCTGGACCCGGTCAAGGGAAAGCGCGCCGCGCTCGTCCTGGTCTTCGGCGGAGGCAGTGGGGTCACCGTCGGACAGAACGTCGCCCGTTCCGTCATCAGCCAGCTGGGATGTGCCTCCGAGGCGACCTTCGGGCGCAAGGTCCCGTCACGACCGTTCTGGGACGGCACGCTGCCCCTCGGCGAGGTCCGACTCGAGGTCTTCCTCTTCATCACCCAGAAGGCAGCCGCGTGAGCCCCTTCAAGCGACTCCTCTCACGCCTCCGGTTGCGGGGTTCGAAGGCCATCGACGCCACGTCCTCCGCACCCAGGGATTCCCAGACGTCGCCCTCAGAGCCCTCAGGACGGCCAGCGCGCCACGCGGGATCTGGGGACCCGGCTGCGCCCGCAGACGCAGGCCTCCCCCAGGCAGTGGTCAACGCCGAGGTCGCCATGGAGGCTCGTAACACGGCTACCCCAGCGCCGCCTCTCGCTAGCAGGTCAGCCCTCCGGGACGTTGAAGGTGATGCACCACGGTCATCCTGGGATCGGCAGGCCGAGGCGGTCACCTGTGACACCTCGGTGGCGACCCCACAAGACGTGTCGGCTGGCCTCACGACGCCGAAGCCGAGTCCCCAGCCCGTAGTCGCGCCGCTCGATGCCCACGTCAATTCAGAGTCCCCAGCCGATACCGTCCTAGGCGCGCCCGAGGCACTCGAGACCGCAGCGGATGCAGAAGTCGTGGCGCCCACGCTGAACGAAGGCCTCTCGAGTGACGCAACAGATCTTGAACCGGTCGTTGCGACCGACCCCCCGGAGTCAGCCTCGACCCCTGAGACCCCGGACGGTGAGATCAGCGGCAGCTGTGCCCCGTCACCGTCGGTCGAGGTCGTGCCGATCCCCGCTGCCGACGTTGAGTCCACGCTGCCGGACGATGCGACCGACGACCGCACATCCGATTCTGCGCCCAGAACAGCCGTCGAGGATCGGAGCCGTCGTTCGGCCGCGACCCCGGCTATCCAGGTCCTCGACCTCGCGAGCCGCCGGTCGGACCGCGTCCCTGCGCTGCCTGAGCTCCTGACCACGGCGGTCAAACCTCGAGACACCGTCGTCGTCACGGCAGCCATTCCCGCCCGATTGGTCTCTGAGGTGGTCGCGCGGCTCAGCACATCACGCGGTCAGGTTGAGGCGCTGCTCTTCGCCGAGCCCATCGGCGTCCCGATCCCGCACGTCGCCGAAGATCAGCAATACACGGTCGAGGCGCTTCCCACCCGCTTCCGACTTCCTGACGGTCAGCCCCAGACGCTGACGGCGGTCCTCCCTCTCCGCTCGTCCTCCGCCAATCACTCGTCGATCGACGACGCGGACCGGATCGAGATTGCTCGCCTCCTCTGTCGGACCCTCGATGCACTCCATGCCGGCGACGTCGTCACCACTGGGTTCACCTCCGACTCCTTCGCCGTCACGTTGCGGCCACGGCCAGAGCTCTGGTTCCTTCGGCCCGACCAGCTTCGCCCGCTCGGCGGAGAGCCCCTCGACGGCAGCCACGCCTGGCGCGGAGCTGACGAGGATCGCGCCGATCTTGCACGCCTGCTCGAGGAGCTCCTGCCGGATGGGATCGCTCGCACGGTCATGGTCGCCGAGTCACGACAGCAGATGAGCCGTCTCCTAGACCAGGCTGGCCGCCGCGGCCAGCGTCCTACCGCCGCTCGATGGCTCGAGGTGCTCAGCGCATGATCAGGCTCCAGGACATCACGCCGCAGGATCGAGTGCGAGGCTTGAAGAGCGAGCCAGTCACCATCGTCCAGACCCGATGGGTCGATGAGGACGCGCTGGAGGTGAGCTTCAGGACGGCTGCTGGCGTGCTGGAACAGAGGATCGTCTTCGAGGAGGAGGAGGCAGATCTCCACCTCGTTGACGAGGCAGGCAACACAGCCGCCCCGGACGTGCTCCGGTGGAAGATCGGCGTCGAGGCGTTCCGGCTGGCCAACGCCGCCTATGTCGATCCGATGCACGCAGTGTCGTCGAGCTCGCTTCAACCGCTGCCGCACCAGATCACGGCGGTCTACGGCGAGTTCCTCCCGCGCCGGCCACTGCGGTACCTCCTGGCCGATGATCCCGGCGCCGGCAAGACCATCATGTGCGGGCTCTACATCAAGGAGTTGATCCTTCGCCGCGATCTCAGCCGCTGCCTGATCGTCGCTCCGGGTGGCCTGGTCGATCAGTGGTCGCATGAGCTCTACGACAAGTTCGGGCTGACGTTCACCGTCATGACCCGTGAACTGGTCAATACCGCTGTCACCGGAGACGTGTTCGCAGAGAACCCGCTCCTGATCGCCCGCATGGACATGCTGGCCAACGACGACGCCCTGCTGGAGAAGATCCGAGAAGGCGAATGGGATCTGGTCGTGGTGGACGAGGCGCACCGCATGAGCGCGTCGGGCACCAACCCGGACAGCAAGCGCACCAACCGATACGAGCTTGGTCAGATCCTCTCTGAGGCCTGTCGCAACTTCCTGCTGCTGACTGCCACGCCCCACTCAGGGGATCCAGAGCGGTTCCAGGCCTTCATGGCCCTCCTGGACCGCGATCGCTTCGGCAGCCACCGTGCCGGCCAGCAGACACCGGTGACCACCGACCTGATGCGCCGCATGTTGAAGGAGGAGCTCCGGACCCTGCAAGGCACGCGACTCTTCCCCGAGCGACGCGCTCAGACCGTTCCGTATCCGCTCAGCGCGATCGAGGCAGACCTCTACGACGAGGTCACCACCTACGTCAACGAGGAGATGAACCGCGCTGAAGCTCGCATGAAGGGACAGGCTCGGGTCACCGTCGGCTTCGCGCTGCTGGTGCTTCAGCGTCGCCTGGCCTCCAGCCCGGAGGCGATCCTCCAGAGTCTTCATCGCCGGCATGCCCGTCTGCGCGGTCGCCGCGAGGAGTTGACGACGGGGTCGGCTGAGTCGCTCGCTCCAGTGGCAGAGTCATCGGTCACCGGCGAGTCCGGAGTCGATGACGTCGCCGCGAGCGAGAGCCGCGAGCACAGCGGTCAGCTGGACGCTGCGACGGCTGCTGAGACGCTGGCTGAACTCGACCACGAACTCAGCACGCTGGAGCGCCTGATCGCTCTCGCAGCCAAGGTCCGCACGTCTGAGGCCGATCAGAAGTGGCTGCAGCTCAAGTCGATCCTAAGCTCCTCCGAGGTGCTCAAGCCGGACGGCACCCGCCGCAAGCTGATCGTCTTCTCAGAGCACCGAGACACGCTGAACTACCTCCAGTCACGCATCGAAGCCCTCCTCGGGCGCGCCCCGCTGCAGATCCACGGCGGTCTCCGACGCGAGGCCAGATTGGCGGTCCAGCACCGCTTCGTCACAGATCCCGCCGCCGACATCCTGCTGGCGACGGATGCGGCCGGGGAGGGCCTCAACCTCCAGGCGGCCAGCCTGATGGTGAACTACGACCTTCCGTGGAATCCCAATCGACTCGAACAGCGCTTCGGTCGCATCCACCGCATTGGCCAGACCGAGGTGTGCCACCTGTGGAACCTGGTGTCGGAGGACACCAGGGAGGGTGCGGTCTATCTCCGACTGCTCGAGAAGGTCGAGGAGCAGTCGTCCGCACTCCAAGGCAAGGTGTACGACGTCCTCGGCGACGCCTTCGTCTCCACCTCGCTCGAGGAGCTCCTCACCCAGGCCATCCGACGGGGCGAATCGCCGGAGACGAAGTCGTGGTGGACGCATGTCGTGGATACCGCGGTCGCCGACGAGATCCCCGAGCTTCTTCGCCAGCGCGCACTCAACACTGATGTCCTGAAGAGCGTCGACCTCGAGCTGGCTCAACGCCGCGCCGAATCGGGTCGTCTGAACGCCCTCCAGCCGCACTACACCGGTCCATGGCTCATCGCCGCATTGCAGTCGCTAGGCGGCGCAGTGCGCAGCGTGGCGGGGGGACGGCACGACATCCGCCTCGTCCCCGCGGTCGTGAAGGACGAAGCGCGCCGAGGGACCGGGGCCGTCCAGACGATCTACTCCGGGGTCAGTCTTGGCCGCCACGACGAGGCCGCGGACGGTGCTCCCGTCATCGGTGCCACCCACCCTCTCTTCGAGGCCACCACGGCCGCCACCCAACGCGGATGGGACACCGAGCACCTCGAGCTCGCGCTCGTCGTCGATCCCTGGACCAGCGAGTCAGAACCGCGTCTACTGATCGCCTCGACCTCCGACATCGTCGATGGCTGTGACCCTGCACAGGTCCTGTCGCGTCGCGTCGATCTCGTGGAGCTGAACCTTGCCAGTCAAGCAACGGACACGGTCGGAGCGGCCTACCTCGACTACCGGGAACCGACCACGCCGGAGCTCGATCGCATCCAAGCGATGGTCGCCACCCTGGGGGGCCCCGCCAAGCTCCTGGACCGCGCTCAGTCGTGGGCCATCGCGGCGGTACGTGACCACCGGAGGGAAGTGCAGGCCAGTCACGGAACGGCGATGGAGCGACAGCGGCGCGAGATCGAGGACTCGCTGACTCGTGAGGCGCGTCATTGGGATGCCGTAGCCACGGGCGACGTCCGGAGCACGACCACGCCCGAGACCGCGCGCCGACGTGCCGACGACGCCCGGGCCCGTCTGAGCCTGCGCCGCCGACAGTTCGACGCCGAGGCTCAGACGTCGGCTCAACCTCCCAAGCTCCACGCCGTCGCACTCGTCGTTCCAGCGGCCTTGGCCGCGGGTCGCGCACAAGCTGCCTCGACCTTCGACGGTGTCGCGGGCGATCTCTCCTCTCGTGGGCTGACCGCAACCAAGCACCCGGACCATCCCCGGCTGTGGGGTCTGCAGCAGGACGACCGGACACTCTGGTGCCTTCCAGTGGATCGACCGCTGGACGATGTCGTGCTGTGCCGCCGCACGGACGTCGCTGCTGGCCTCAACCTCGGATCCGACTTCGCCCTCTTGCTGAACGATGGGGCGGGCCGTCTCCGAATCACGACGCCCAAGGTCTCGATGCAGGACTTCGAGCCCCTCGGCACCCACGCGATCTCCTGGTCGTGGGACACGCTCTGGCGCGCAGGCAGGAGTCCCTCGTGACGACAGCTCCCTACCGCCCCGTCGATGCGGATGAGGCGGCTCGCATCCAGGCTGGCCTCCACGGCTGGGCCGTCCGGACGCTCGAGTCTCTCTACGCCGCGCGATCCGAGATCGCCCACCGCGCAGCCGCCCTGCGAGCGGAGGTCGCAGGTCTCGCCTCGAATGGGCCGTCCTCCGGGATCATGGGCGACTTGGTCGTCCTCTCCTCACCCGCCGAGTCTGCAGAGTTCACTGCGGTGTGCCAGCTCGGCGCTGCCGTAGCGGCGGTGGACGGAGACTTCCAGCGGGCTGAAGATCTCCGGCGGAGCCTTGAGCGAACCGCTGAGGAGACCGACCCGTCACGACGCCGAGGTCTGGAGCGCGAGGCGATCAATCGCGGCCTCGAGCTACGCGGGTGGTTCCAGGACACCGATCTGGATGAGCGGCTCGCGTTCTGTCGGCAGCGTCTGGTCGAGCCCGGCGGCGACTTCGACGACTACAGCGCCGGCGCCGCTGTTGCCCTCGGGCTCCCAGCCCCTGTCGGACGGCCTGCGATCGTCGCTGCGAAGGATCTGTCGGCCATCGTGAGCTCTCGCGCGTTGGCCATCGAGTCCGACACGATCCGTGAGGACCACATCAGGGCCATCAAGGCCGGCTACCAGGGCCTCGTAGAGCGCCGCATCGCCACCAAGCTCTCCGAGCTGGATCTCGACGTCCTGCGCCAAGCGACTCCGGGGGGCATCAGGATCGCGTCTCTCGAGGCCGCTGGCATCACCACCGTGCTCGGCGTCTGGCAGAACCGGCACCAGCTCGCGACGGTTCCTGGCATCGGAGCGGACTCAGCTCGTGAGCTCCAGCTCGCGGCCTCCCGTCTCCGCTCCGCTGTCAAGGACGACCTCGGCCGCCGTCTCGTGCGAATCGACCTCCGACCGGATGATCGCGTCCTCACTGACCTGCTGCGCCGACTCATCGCGGTCATCGAGCTCGACGAGCGCATCGAGCCGTCACGATCGTTCCTCGCGAAGGTCTCCCAGACGCTCGGTGACTGGACGCCTGCCCAGCCCGACGCTGAGCTCTGGTTGCTCCACCGGTTCAGCCCTCGACGGGCTCTGGACGTCGCCCGCTATCTGGCCTCCACTGCCGAGGAGGCACGGCAACTCGGGTTGACGGCGATCGCGGTCGCGAATCACGACTCCGACAAGGTGTGGGCCACGTTCCGTCAGCGAAGCAGCGAGCTCTACAGCCTGCTGGGCGAGATCGTCGGCATCGCCGTCGATCAAGACGCAGTCCAGGGTCACGTGTCCCAGGAGATCGCAGCCCGGGTCAATGAGCAGGTCCTGCGAACCGATCAGCTGCGTACCTCCCTGCGTGGCTACCAGGCCTTCGGTGCGAAGTTCGCCCTCGTGCAGCGCAAGGTCATCCTCGGAGACGAGATGGGGCTGGGAAAGACCATCCAGGCCCTCGCGACGATGGCCCACTTGGCCGACGGCGGTGCCACCCACTTCCTGGTCGTGTGCCCGAACGGGGTCCTCATCAACTGGATCCAGGAGATCCGGCGACACACGCGCCTCACGCCGTACCGAGTCCACGGAACTGATCGCGATGCAGAGCACGCGAGATGGCGCAGCCGGGGCGGCGTGGCCGTCACGACCTACGGCACGCTGAGCAACCTCACCTGGAAGGGAAACTACGAACTCGGCCTCTTCGTCGCCGATGAGGCACACCAGCTGAAGAACGCGAGCACGCTGCGGGCCCGTGCCGCCGCTCAGCTCATCCAGCGCAGCAGCCGATCCATGCTGATGACTGGTACCCCGATCGAGAACCGCGTCGAGGAGTTCTCGACGCTCGTTCGCTACCTGCAGCCGGAGGTCGCGGATCGACTCAACGACGTCGAGGTGCTCATCGGCGCCGAGGCGTTCCGCCAGGTGTCCTCACCCGTCTACCTCCGGCGCCGCTCCGACGACGTCCTCACCGAACTGCCCGACCTCGTGATCACCGACGATTGGGTCGCGCTCACCGCGGAGGAGGACGAGGCCTACCTCGATGCTCTCGCCGATAGGCACTTCGCCCAGCTGCGCCGTGTCGCGTTCGGCGGCGCGAGCAAGGTCGAGGAATCGTCGAAGATCTCGCGCGTCATGGAACTCGTGGCAGAAGCGACTGCCAACGGCAAGCGGGTCCTCGTCTTCTCCTACTTCCGTGACGTCCTGCAGCGTCTCGCGGACGCGCTGGGCGACGTCAGCGTCGGAACCATCACTGGCTCCCTCACGCCCGAGGCGCGCCAGGGCCTGGTCGATCGTCTTGCGGAGAGCTCGAGTCCCAAGGCTCTGCTGGCTCAGATCGAGGCCGGCGGCCAGGGCCTCAACATCCAGTCGGCGTCCGTGGTCATCCTGTGCGAGCCTCAGGTCAAGCCCTCGCTGGAGGACCAGGCCATCAAGCGAGCCCACCGGATGGGTCAGATCGAGAAGGTGGTCGTCCACCGCATCCTCACCCCCGACAGTGTCGATGAGCGCCTGCTCGAGATCCTCGACCGCAAGCGGACGCTCATCCGTGAGTACGTCAACGTCAGCGAGGTCGCTGAGGCCACGCCTGAGGCCAAGGACATGTCCTACCAGGAGATCGCGCGCGTCGTCCTCGCGGAGGAGCGCAAGCGGCGAAGCGCTGCACTGAGGGCCCGCGAGGGGCGCCCCACGCAGGCTGAGCCCGCCGCGAAGGCGCCTGCCGTGCAAGCGGCGAAGCCGGGCTCCTCAGGGCCTCGTTCGCTGAAGGCCTCACCGCAGAAGCCTCCACCACGAGCGGCCCCGCCGACAGTGGTTCGCCAGCCTGAGACGTCGCAATACCAGCCTGACATCTGCCGCTCCTGCGACCGGCCGATCTCGATCACTGGCCACTGCGGTTGCTCGTAAAACCTAGGCATTTGCGCGCTGCCGTGCGGGCTCTTCCAGGAGAGGAATATCTCGATAATGAACTTCGAAGAAATCGCCAATGCATTGCGGTCGCATTGGCAGGTAGAAACTTTGCGCGACCGATCACTGCGCATAAACGTTGAGGGCTGCGGTGTCTTTGTGAGTCTCTTCGACTTCGGCAATGAGGTTGTAGTCAGCCTCGGAGGGAGCGTGGGATTCGACCTAGAGCCGAGCAAAAAGGTCTTTCGCTGGGTCGCCGTCACGGGCAGCGACCAGGTCTTTGGTTCGGTTATTGCGAATTTCAACGACGACGGTCTCTTGGATCTTTGGGCACGCTACGCGGCTCTCGCTTCGGTTCTTGATGCCTCCGCACTGATATCGACGGTTCGACAGTTCGCATTCGATGTCAGCGAGGCCGAGCGCACCGTGCGCGTGCTGTTTTCCTGACGCGATCGCCTGTTGCCGGAGCAAAGCGCGCGACGGCCCTGAAACACGGTCTCTCGCCTGGCCCTGCCGTCGAACTGCGAGCAGCACGATCCCGTCGTCCCGGTGCCAGGCGAGCCGGCTCGTGTCGCCGTCCTCTGCGTAGCTCGACGGTGCGTCCTTTGCTAACGGCTTGCTACCCGGAGCTGGTGATCCACCCTGAACTGAGACGAACCTCGGCGGACGCCAAGTGGATGTTCATGCAGGTGAGAGCGGTGGCAGGAATCGTCGTTGGTCTTCGCCACACGCTCCTCAGCCAACTACGGATCAGAAGGTTTGGGGTTCGAATCCCTACGGGCGCGCAGCACGAGAAGGCCCCCGACCGGTTCGGTCGGGGGCCTTCGTCGTCTAGCTTTCGATCCGACAGGTGACTCTCGGGAGGGCATCGCCTCGGCCGGAGGCTGGTCTGGTCTCACCCTCCCCGGTAGCGAGGCCGCTCAGAAGTGATCGAATGAGGAGAAGCCCAGTTGCGCCGGCGAGCCGGTTCGGCTCCCGAGAGCGCCATCGGCGTGCTTGTTGTACTCGACGACGGTGATGGTGCTTCCGTTGACGGCCGTCACCACGGCGACGTGCCCGTAGGTCGACGCCGTGCTGATGGCCACCGATCCGACGCTCGGGCTGCCGTCGTTCCGGATCCCGTGCGACGCCGCGCGAGAGCCCCAGGTCTTCGCGTTGCCGAGCCCCTTGTACTTGCTGGCCGGCACGCCCGCGGACGCCATCATCCAGGCCGCGAAGTCAGTGCAGTTCCGGTACGCGTAGCCGTAGGGCGAGATCTCAGACGGGTCGTTGTACGACTCGGTGTGCTTCGGCCCCCAGTCGAAGTTCTTGCAGTAGTTCGCGCCACCACTGCGGCTGTACGGCGCGTGCTCGCACGGCATGGAGGCGTACGGGTAGTTCGCCGGGTTGGGCAGGCCAGAGGGGGGCGGGGGCGGGGGCGGCGGCGGCGTGTCCCCGCAGTGCGGGATGCCGTACTTGCCGGTGATGTCCGAGTCCTTCGCGTAGTGCGAGTCGTCGTACTTGCTGGTGATGAACCCCGTCTGGCCTCCGTAGGTCACGTTGAACCAGACATCGACCCCGCCCACGCGGTCGCCCTGCGTCCAGCAGTTGTACTGGGGCGACGTGCCCCTGGGCACGGTGAGGATCTTCGGGTAGCCCGTGCCCGGGCCGGTGCGCATGTTGACGTTGTCGGTGGTGGTGATGCCGTGGTCAGCGTGCGCGGTGCCGGGCGTGGCCAGGGTGGCGACGACGGCGATGAGGCTGGCGAGCCCCGTCAGGACGGCGGTCGCGCGTCGGCGGCCGGTCGGGGATGGGAGGTGGTCCACGATGAGCTCCTGCGGTGTCGGGGGAGGTGTCCCGGAGTGGTGAAGAGGACGCAACCACGGCGCGGAGCGCGACCGGTCGGACGCCGACACCGGGTGTCGGCGAGAGCTCTCCTGGTCCAGACCAGGGAAGCCGAGTCGCGGTGTCGGGTACCCCTGCGCGGGGTCATTGCGGTTCACCGCAGGCCTCGGGTGCCACCAGGTGTCGGCATCTCCTGACGACGTCCGTCCGTCGCCCTAGCCTCGCGCCATGACTGCTCCCGTCGTCGCCACCGTCTGGTGGCAGGCTCCTCACGAGGAGACCTACCGCCGTTACATGACCGAGCACGATGCCCTGGTCTTCGGTCGGGCGGGCGACGCCTCCGTGCGGTTCGGCTACGGCGCCGATCTCAGTCGGACCGTGCCGCGGCACTGGGGCGAGCTCGCCTGGACGCGCGGACGCCTCCTGGTGCAGAACCTCCATGAGCGCCTGGGGTTCATGGTGCGTCCGGAGGACGGATCGAGCATGCCCGCGATGATCGTCCCGCCGCAGTCCGCGGTGTCCCCGCCGATGCCGCGATTCGACATCGTGGCCGTAGCACCGGCCGACGACCTCTTCGAGGCGCGGGAGTTCACGCTGAGCGTGCTGACGGCGCAGCAGCGGCGGCTGAGGGCGCCGTCGTCGGAGCCGGAGGACTCCCCGGAGGTGCTCAGCACGGTGCCGTTCCGCCTCACCGAGCTCCAGCGGCGGATCGGTCGGCTGCTCATCGCGGCGACCCACTCCGGCGGCACGCGGAGGCCGTCCTACGTGGAGATCGCCGACGAGCTGCACTACTCCGTCCGTCGGGTCCGCGAGGTGATCGCCGAGATGGACGCCCAGTTCACCGTGTCCGGGCTCGTCGTGCTCGACGGCGGTGACGCGATCGACCGCACCGCGCAGGTGGTGCGCACGCACACCGGACTGGTCGCATGACCGCCGAGCCGCGGCGCCGGGAGGGGCGCACCGGGCCCATCGGCCGTCGTGACGCCTACCTGGTGCCCGACGCGCTACGGGTCATCCGCGGCGGATCGGGCGTGGTCTACCGCGCGGTGCTGGACGCAGGCGTGGCGGGCATGCCGGCCGGCACGGCCGTGGGGCTCAAGGCGCTGACCGCCATCGACGAGGATCGCTTCCGCAAGGTGGCCGACCGCTCGGCCCGGATCCCGCGTCATCCGAACCTCGCGCACCATCTCGAGACCTTCCTCGGGCCGCCTGTGCTGGCTGCACCCGACGAGATCGAGGAGGACGATCACGTCTTCTACTCCTCCCACGTGTGGGTCGAGGGTCGCCTGTTCAGCGAGGCGATCCTGACGGCGTCCCCTGCCCAGGTGCGCGCGTGGGCGCGGGACGTCGCCGAGGGCCTCGATGCGCTGCACGCCGCGCCGTCCGGCGGCCTCGCCCACCGTGACGTGCACGGTCGCAACGTCGTGGTGACGCCCGAGGGCCACGCCGTGCTGCTCGACTTCGAGGCGGTGCTCTGGGGTGACGACACCGACACCTCGATGTCGGCGCTGACGAGCGTCCCGTCCGACGTCGCGGAGTCCGCCCCCGGGCTGCGCGGTGCCCAGCAGAGGGATCGCGCACTGCTCGCCGTGCTCCTGCTGCGTGGTCTCGCGCGCGACGCGTCCGGGACCATGCCCTTCGACGAGGTGCGGGACGTCGCGCGCCGGACGCTGGAGGAGCTCGTCGCGGATGCCGATGGGGCCCTGGCCGGTCTGTGGGCGGCCGCCTGTGGTCGTGCTCCGGGGTCGGCCGTCGAGATCGTGGAGGCCCTCGATCGTCCGAATCTCCGCCCCGCCGGCGCCGTCCGCGGCGGGAGGCGGCATCGCGTCCGGGCCGGCGTGCTGGCCGCGGCCGTGGTTGTCGCCGTGGCCGCTGGCGTGGGGGTGGGCGCGGAGGTGCGGCCACACGTCGCTCCCACCGCCTCGACGGCCGACCCTTCCGGATCCGCCGTCGAGGCGGGCGCCATCGCCACGCCGGGCTCCTCCCGCTCGAGCCGCGTCCCCCGCTCGCGGCCGCCCTCCTCAGCTGGCGCTTCCCACCTGACGCGCGCCTCGGTCCCCGGGGGCGGTCAGCGCACGAGGGGGACGGCCACCCCGGGCGCGTCCCCCGCGACGGCGGCGGCCGTGCCGGTCCGCACGCCGTCGGTCGCAGCGGTCGTCGCGCCGTCCCGGCTGCCGTCACCGTCCTCGTCGCCGTCCATCGCGCGGCCGGGCTCCCCGGCGAGCACCCACGTCGGCTCGCTGCCCTCCTCCAGCCCCTCGTCCGTCCCGCCGGGTCGCCCGGCAGCGCGTCTGGAGACCAGCGGCAGCGAGGTCCACACCTGGAGCGACTACCGGACCGCGGGCGGCCGGCCCGGGGTGACCATGGACGTGCACCGCACCGTCGAGATCACCTGCCGTGTCGAGGGCTTCGCCGTCCAGGACGGCAACACCTGGTGGTACCGCATCCGCACGGCTCCGTGGAGTGACGAGTTCTACGGCTCGGCGGATGCCTTCTACAACAACGGGTCGACGTCGGGATCCCTGCACGGCACGCCGTTCGTGGACGAGTCGGTGCCGCTGTGCTGAGGGACCGTCCGCTCGCTGGTCGCGGACGCCGCCCGTCCGCTCCTCGTGGCAGCGTCTGAGCCGCACCAGCCCCGAGCTCCAGGAGTCCCCATGTCGAAGCGCGTCAGCGCCACCGCCCGCACCACCCTGCCGATCGGCGTCGAGCGCGCGTGGGCGGAGCTGGCCCACCACGAGGGCATGGCGTCGTGGGGTCCGGGCGTGAAGGTCACCGTCGACGACGCGCGCGCCGAGGTGCCCGGCGGGGTCGGGGCGGTGCGGCGGATCGCGGCGGCCGGTCCGGCGCCGGCGATCGTCGAGGAGATCACCGCCTTCGAGGCCCCGCACGTGCTCGGCTACCGCGGGCTGGCCGGCGTCCCGTTCCGCGACTACCGCGGCGAGGTGCGGCTCACCGGGCAGGGCACCGGCACGGCGGTGGAGTGGACGCTCTCGGCCCAGGCACGGGTGCCGGTCGTCGAGCAGGCGCTGCTGCGGCTGATCAGCCGCACCCTCCTCGGGCTCTACGCCCGGTCCGCGCGCAAGGCCTGACGGCCGAGCGTCCGCTGCGGAGGGCCGCTCAGCCGAGGAACGGCGCCAGCGTCAGCGCGAGGTGCAGGCGCAGCCGGTCGGCGCCGTCGTCGAGCCGCAGCCCGGTGCGCTCCTCGACCTGCCGCAGGCGGTGGTAGACGGTCTGCCGGTGGACGCCCAGCTCCGCGGCGGTCGTGACGACGTTGCCCGCGGCGTCGAGGAACACCTGCGCGGTGCGGGCGAGGTCGGGCGCCTCCGCGGTCAGCCGCGCGACCGTCGACGGCACCACGGTGCGCCGCAGCTCGTCGGCCCGGGCGACGCCGAGCAGCGCGAGCGGCCCCAGCTCGTCCCACGACGCCAGCGCGCCGGAGGGGGTCGGGGACGCGACCCGCAGCGCCACCAGCGCGCCGGAGCGGGAGCGGGCGAGGTCGTCGAGCGAGCCGACGCTCGGCCCCACGCCGACGCGGGTCGCGGCGTCGACGTCCGGCAGCCGCCGTCCGAGCCCGAGCCCGAGCCCGGCGAGCAGGCCGCCGACGCCGGCGTCGAGTCGCACGGCGCCGCTGCGGACGACCGCCGTCGAGGCGCCCTCGAGCTCGCGCACCCACACGACGCCGGGACGCGGCGGGCGGCTGGCCAGCTGCTCGGCCAGGGCGGGCCGCTCGACGACGACGCAGCGCACCGGCTCGTCCAGCCGGAGCCCGGCGGCGGCGGCGAGGTCGGCGGCCGCCTCGGCGGCGGTCTGCGGCGTGCCCTCGACGACCGCGCGGTAGAGCTCGTCGCGGTGGTCCTGCCGGCGCTCCATCAGGTGCAGCAGTCGCCCGACCGACTCCGCGAGCCGGGCCGCCTCGGGCCAGAGCGCGGGGTCGATCGCGGCGTCCGGGTCGAGCAGCCACACGTACGCCTGCGCGCGTCCGAGGTGCACCGCCGGCACCAGCAGGCGCGTGACGATGCCGCGTGCGGCGTCGCCCGGGATGCGCACCGGGGACGTCGCCGCGCGGATGCCCTGCGCGTCGAACCAGGCGCGCACCTCCGGCGTCGAGCCGCGTTCGAGGATCGAGCGGCGACGCACCTCGTCGACGGCGTCGCCCTGGCCGGAGAAGGCGAGCAGGTCGAAGTCGAGGCTCTCGATCGTGCACGGGGCGTGCAGGAGGGCTGCGATCTCGTCCGCCAGGTCGTCCAGCACCGCCATGCGCCAAATGTCGCACGGATGCCGTGGATCTTCGTACGTCTGTCGCTGTTCGTGCTCGCGTGCGCGGCCGCAGCATGGACGCACCGACCCGGACGGGCGGTCACCGACTCCCTGGAGGCAGCCATGCTGAGCGCCACCCTGAGCCACGCGGCCCGCAGCCCGCGCGCCCGGCACGCCGTCGAGGCGCTGCCCCTGACCCGCGCCGTCGTCGACCGGTTCGTGGCCGGCGAGCGCACGACCGACGCGGTGGCCGCCGCGTCCGAGCTCGCCGCCGTCGGCCGCAGCGTGACGATCGACGTGCTCGGCGAGGGCGTCCACGACGTCGCCGGCGCGCGGCGCACCCGCGACGCCTACCTCGCCCTCCTCGGCGCGCTCGCCGAGGCCGGCCTCGCACGCGGCGCGGACGCCTCGGTCAAGCTCTCCGCCCTCGGTCAGGCGATCCCGGGCGTCGGCGAGGCGTTCGTCGTCGAGCAGGCCGAGGAGGTCTGCGCGGCCGCCCGCGCGGTGGGCGCCACCGTCACCCTCGACATGGAGGACCACACCACGGTCGACTCGACGCTCTCCGTCGGCGAGACCCTGCGCCGCACCGACCCGACCGTCGGCAACGTCCTGCAGTCGAACCTCCTGCGCACCCCCGGCGACATCGCCGCCCTCGCCCGCGGCGGCGCGGGCGGCACCCGCGTCCGCCTGGTCAAGGGCGCCTACAAGGAGCCGGCCGGCGTCGCCCACCAGCGCAAGCGCGACGTCGACGCGGCCTACCGCGACGACGTCGCCGCGCTCCTCGGCTCGCGCTGCTACGCGATGATCGCCACGCACGACCCCGTCATGCTCACGCACGCCGTCGGGGTCGCCGAGCGCGAGGGTCGCACAGCCGACGCCTGGGAGCTGCAGATGCTCTACGGCATCCGCACCGACCTCCAGCAGGGCGCCACCGACGCCGGCCACCGCATGCGCGTGTACGTGCCCTTCGGCACCGACTGGTACGGCTACTTCATGCGTCGCCTCGCCGAGCGTCCGGCCAACGTGGCCTTCTTCCTCCGAGCGCTCGCCCACCGCTGAGCCGCTCCGCCGCATCCGGCCCCACCCGGCCCCACCCGGCCCCACCCGACCACCGCCCGTTCCGCCGCATCCAGGGAGACCACCGATGGACGCCGTCACCACCCCGCCCGCCCCGACCAACGAGCCGGTGCTGACCTACGCGCCCGGCACGCCCGAGCGCACCGCGCTGCAGGCCGAGCTGGCGCGGCAGGAGGCCGAGCAGCCGACGCTGCACGCCGTCATCGGCGGCGAGCGGGTCGTCGGCAGCGGCCCGGAGCACGAGGTCGTCCAGCCGCACGACCACTGGCACGTGCTCGCGCGCTTCCACGGCGCCGGCGAGGCTGAGGCGACGGCCGCGGTGACCGCGGCCGCCGAGGCCGCGCGGCCCTGGCGCGACCTGCCCTTCGACGAGCGGGCCGCCGTGTTCCTCCGCGCCGCCGAGCTCCTCGCGGGCCCGTGGCGTCAGCGGCTCAACGCCGCCACCATGCTCGGCCAGTCGAAGACCGCGGTGCAGGCCGAGATCGACTCCGCCTGCGAGCTCATCGACTTCTGGCGGTTCAACGTGCACTACGCCGCGACGATGCTCGCCGAGCAGCCGATCGCGAACAGCCCCGGCGTCTGGAACCGCACCGACCACCGCCCGCTCGAGGGCTTCGTCTACGCGATCACGCCGTTCAACTTCACTGCCATCGCCGGCAACCTGCCGACCGCGCCGGCCCTGATGGGCAACACCGTGGTCTGGAAGCCCTCGCCGACCCAGCAGCTCGCGGCGTCCCTGACGATGGAGCTGCTCGAGGAGGCCGGTCTGCCGCCCGGTGTGATCAACCTGCTGCCCGGCGACGGCCTGGACGTCTCGCGCGTCGTCCTGCCGCACCGCGATCTCGCGGGCATCCACTTCACCGGCTCCACCGCCACCTTCCAGCACCTGTGGCGCACCGTCGGCGAGAACATCGCCGGCTACCGCTCGTACCCGCGCGTGGTCGGGGAGACGGGCGGCAAGGACTTCGTGCTCGCCCACCCCAGCGCCGACGCCGACGTGCTGCGCACCGCGCTGATCCGCGGCGCCTTCGAGTACCAGGGCCAGAAGTGCTCCGCCGCGTCGCGCGCCTACGTGCCGGCCTCCCTGTGGGCCCGCATCAGGGACGATCTCTACGCCCAGACCGAGGCGCTCTCGATGGGCGACGTCACCGACCTCGCGCACTTCCTCGGCGCCGTCATCGACCGGCGCGCGTTCGACCGGCACGCCGCCGCGATCGCCCGCGCCCGCGCCACCGACGGGCTGACGATCGGCGTCGGCGGCACCGTCGACGACGCGGAGGGCTACTTCGTGCGTCCGACGATCATCGAGGGCGTCGACCCCACCGACGAGGTGTTCACCACCGAGTACTTCGGCCCGATCCTCGCCGTGCACGTCTACGAGGACGGCCGCTTCGAGGAGACCGCCCGCCAGCTGGAGAGCGCCTCGCCCTACGCGCTCACCGGCTCGGTGCTGGCCCGCGATCGCGGCGCGATCGCCTGGGCGTCGCGCGAGCTGCGGTTCGCAGCCGGCAACTTCTACGTCAACGACAAGCCGACCGGCGCCGTCGTCGGTCAGCAGCCGTTCGGCGGCGGCCGCGCGTCGGGCACCAACGACAAGGCCGGGGCGCCGTCGAACCTGGCCCGCTGGACCAGCCCGCGCTCGATCAAGGAGACCTTCGTCGCGCCGGTGACGCACGGTCACCCGCACCAGGGCTGAGGGGTCACCCGAGCACCGTGGCGCAGCCCAGGCCGATCGTCGACGCGGCGACCGCGAGCGTCGCGACGGCGGCCAGGCGATGCCGCGCGGTCGGCAGCCGGGTCGTCGCGGCAGCCAGGCCGAGGAGGCCGACGGCCAGGCAGAGCGACCAGGAGACGGGGCTGGTGGAGTCGGCGACGACGGTGAGGCCCCGGAGCCCGTCGGCCAGCAGCACCCCGGCGAGCGCTCCGGCGCCCAGCGCGCGCGGCAGCGGCGGACGTCCGACGAGGCCGGCGGTCGCGGCGCCGACGAACGGGCCGGCCACCACGCCGACGGCGCCCCACAGGGTCGGGTCGTAGGTCCAGCCGCGCGCCTCGGAGACCGCGGTGTAGCCGAGCACGAGGCTCACGAACGACGCGGCGCCGAGCACGGCGCCCCACCGGAGGCCGGGACGCCGGGACGCGACGGCCAGCGCGGTCAGCAGCGTCCAGCCGGAGACGGAGTTCGCCAGCGGCGCGAGGGATCCCGGAAGCCAGGTCTGCGCGTACGAGGTCGCGCCGCCGAGGGCGAGGCCGGCGAGCACCACGACGAGGGCGTCGGCGGCGAGGTGCAGGGGGCGTCGAGCGGTCATGTCGGCGATCCTCGCGGCGGATCCGGCCCGATCGCGGTGCTGCGGCAGCAGACGGCACCTGCGGGGGAGGAGGTCGGCACCGGAGGACGACCTTGTGCGGTGTGCTGCGATCGAGGGGAACCCCGCGCCGTCCCCGAAGGAGCCCTCGTGACCTGGACCGACGTCCCCGACCTCACCGGCCGCACCGCGCTCGTCACCGGAGCCAACGCGGGCCTCGGCCTCGAGACGACGATCGCGCTCGCCGGCGCCGGCGCGCAGGTGCTCATGGCCTGCCGCAACCGGGGCAAGGCGGACGCCGCGGCCGACGCCGTCCGCCGCCGCCATCCCGCGGCCGACGTGCGGGTCGTCGACCTCGACCTCGCCGACCTCGCCTCCGTGGAGCGGCTCGCGGCGCTGCTGCTCGACGAGGACCGGCCGCTGGACCTGCTGATCAACAACGCCGGTCTGATGGCCGTCGACGAGGCGCGCACCGCGCAGGGCCTCGAGCTGCAGTACGGCGTGAACCACCTCGGCCACCACGCGCTGACCGGACGCCTGGTGCCGCTGCTGCTGCGCTCGGACCTCGCGCGGGTCGTCAGCGTGTCGAGCATGGGCCACCGTGCTGCCCGGGGGCGTCCCGACCCGACGCTCGAGCGCCGCTACGACCGGTGGAACGCCTACTTCCACAGCAAGCTCGACAACCTCTACTTCACCGCCGAGCTGCAGCGCCGGGCCGCCGCGGCCGGCTCGCACCTGACCGCGCTCGCCGCGCACCCGGGCGGCTCCGACACCGATCTGGGCGTCGAGGGCAGCGGCGTCTCCAACCGGGCGATCGGCCTGCTCGCGCCGCTGCTCGCCCAGCCGGCCGCCGACGGCGCCCGTCCGACACTGCGTGCCGCCACCGACCGGACGCTCCCGGGCGGCGCCTTCGTCGGCCCCCGCTTCGTGGTGCGCGGCCGGACGCCGGTCGTCGAGCGGCCCAGCCGCCGCGCCCGCGACGCCGACGCCGCCCGCCGGCTCTGGGAGGAGTCGGTGGCGCAGTCCGGCGTCGATCCCGAGGTCGCGCTGCGGGGGTGAGGCGCGCAGGTTTCCCCGGATATCCGGGGAATCTGGACGTTGTCAGGGGAAGTTTCGCCTGACAACGTCCAGATTCCCCTGACCAGTCCGGGCCGTCCAGCCGGGACGGACGCTCAGGCGCGGCGACGCCGGAGGGCCGTGGCCGCGAAGCCGACGAACCCGACCGTGGTCGCCACGAAGGACGCGCCGACGACGGCGCGGAACCGCGGATCGTCGTCCAGGTCGGGCTTGAACGCGAGCGGCAGGAACATCCCGGCGTTCGACCACGCGGCCACCGCCATCGTGCGCTGCAGCGGCGCCGGGGCGTCGGGCAGCGCGGTGCCCAGGGCGACGCTCGCCGTGCCGAGAGCGGCGAGGTCCAGGTGCCACTGGCGGATGCGGGCCGGGGCGACGATGCCGAGGCGACGGGCGTCGTCGCGTCGGTCGATCACCAGCGTGTAGACCCAGCCGGAGAGGGCTCCCGCGGCCAGCTCGGCCATGCCCGAGGTCGCCAGCAGGCTCGGAGCCGCTCGACGGGAGGACGGCCGATCGGAGACGGGGTCGCGGCGCATGCGGGCATCCTCCCAAGCGCGGCCCGCGGTGTCCGGGATCGTCCGGGATCGTCCAGGGCCGAGCGGATCCCCGCCGGCCCGCGACTGCGGCGCCCTAGCGTCGTCCCCACCAGCCCGCCTCCCCGGTGCGGCCCTCCCCAGGCCGCCCGACGCCGACCCCTACGCCGGCTCGACCCCCGCGAACGGCACGCTCAGCAGCTCGGCCCCGATCCGCAGCCGGTAGCGCGTACGACCCCGGGCGACGACGACCCCGATGCGCCCCGCATGCGACCCCGGCACGACGATGCGGGCGCGGTGCCCCACGCCCAAGCGCACCGGCGTGATGCCCGCGCGGTGGGCGGCGAGGTCGGCCAGGTAGTTCGGGTGCATCGGCGCGGGACGACCGCGATGGGTCCAGGCGTAGACGTGCTCGAGGGAGAAGACGCGGCTGCAACGCCCGCAGCTGAGCACCCGCTCCGGACGGCGGTGGCGCTCGACGACGTGGCCGGCCGGGCAGACCCCGCGCCAGGCGCCCTCGACCCGCGGGGCCTCCGGGGAGACGCAGCGTGCTCCGGTGGACCCGATGCGTCGCGCGATCGCGCGCCAGACGGCGTCGTGCTGGTGCTCGGGACCGGCCAGCGCGTGCGCGATCTCGTGCAGCACCGTCTCGCGCACCTCCGCCTCGGCGTGCAGCAGCGTCAGAGGCGCGCTCAGGCCGATGATCCGCCGATCGTGGCGGCACACCCCGGCCCGGCGCTTGGCCGAGTCGAGCCGCACCTGCCAGTCGTCCAGCCCGTGCTCGTGGAGCAGCGCGGTGGCGAGGCGGAGGGCGGCGTCGAGGTCCATGACGGGAGACCATCATCGGGCACCGACAGTCCGGACGTGTGCCCGGGACGGCCTGGGGACACCGGGCCGCATGCCCCCGTCCACCCCCGCCGGGCGGCAGCACCACGACCTGCACGAGGGCGGGGCGAGGACCACGGGCTGACGACAGGGGCGGGGCGACGGCGCGGGAGGCGTCCCGCGGCCCGTCCCACCGGATCCGTCGATCCCGGTTTGGCTCCCCACCCTTCTGGGCAGACAGGATGCGGAGCGAGACCTCCGCGGCACTCCGTCGTTGCCCTGTCGTGGGCGACGGCCGCATCCGTCCCGTCCCACGTCTCACTCGGATCGAAGGAACCCCATGCGCTCTCGGACCTCCCCTGCTGGACCCGCCCGCCCCACAGACCCCGCCGGACGTCGGCGTGCCGCCCGCCGAGGAAGGCCGCTCGCCTGGGTGGCCGGGCTCGCCGTCGCCGCCACCGGCGTCTCGCTGGTCACCATCGGCGGCGCCCAGGCCGCGCCGCAGCGGATCCTGCAGAACGTCGCGGTGCAGGTCGCGCCCGACGGCACGCTGACCGGCATCCGCTCCACCGTCATCCGCTCCGAGGACGGCGGCAAGCCGAGCAGCAGCGACGAGGGCCTCGACCCCTCGCAGGTGCAGGGCGGGCTCCCGGTCCGCGTGCTCACCGCCTACCGCACCTCCGACGGCCGCGTCGGCACCGACCTGCGCGACATCAAGGGCTTCGACGGCACCGTCACCATCGAGGTCACGGTGCAGAACACCACGGCCCGGCCCGAGCAGATCGACGCCGACGTCGACTCCGAGCGCTTCAGCTCCGCGCAGCTCCTCGCGACGCCGCTGACCGTCGTCGGGGGCGTCACCCTCGACAAGGACGCCCTCGGCTCCGTCGTGACGGGTGCCGGCTCCTCCGACGCCGGCTCCGAGGTCACCAACGGCGTCGTGAGCCGGGTCGACGACGCCACCCGCGTGCAGTGGTCGACCTTCCTCGCGCCCCCGCGGCTCTCGCCGACGGCCACCTTCCGCCTGGTCGAGCGCACGGACGACTTCAAGGTGCCGACCTTCGACCTGAGCGTCCAGCCGGGCCTGGTCACCGACCCGTCCATCACCCGCCTGCTCGACGTCGTGTTCGGCGACGGCGAGGGCAGCGTCAGCCAGCTCGACGCCGAGACCATCGCGCAGGTCGAGGAGATCGCCGCCAGCCTCGGCGCCGCCGACCGCACGCTCGGCACGATCGTCGGCCAGCTCGAGGACGCCCGGGACAGCTTCGGCCAGCGCGCTGTGTCCGGCCTCGAGGCCGGCCGCACCCAGCTCTCGGCCCAGCTGGTGAGCCTCGTCGACCAGCTGCGCGCGGCCCGCGAGGCCTCCAGCAATGCCTTCCGCACCTCCGGTGCGGAGCTGCGGAGCAGGATCGACTCCAACATCGACACGATCCTCAAGCGCCTCGGCGACCCCGACCGGGTCCTCGCCCAGGGCGCCCCGTCCTCCGCGCCCACGTCGGCCCGGTGCACGGGCGTCCCCAGCCGCGCCACGTCGGCGAGGCTGTCGATCTTCGAGCGGGTCTACCGGGTCTCCACCGACCTCGACCGGCTCGACCGCGCCGCCCAGGGCTGCCGCGCCGACCTCGAGCGCCAGGTCCGCGGCGCCATCGGCGGCATCGTCGACGACCTCCAGGGCATGAAGGGCCAGCTCGGCCGCACCAGCGCCGACATCGTGAGCCTGCGCAGCACCCTCAGCACCACCATCGACACCGCCCTCGGCAGCGGTCTCCCGGCCGCGCTGCAGGACGTCACCAAGCGCACGACCGCGCTCATCGACTCCTTCACCGCGAAGGACGGTCCGCTCGACCTGCTCGCCAGCGGCGGGACGTCGTCCGACGACCAGGCGACCTCGGTCGACCAGGCGCTCGCCGCGGTCCGCACGCAGTTCGGCACCCTGCTCGGCCTGACCTCGCCGAAGGGCTCCGAGCTCGCGAAGGCGCTCGGCACGCTGGCCACCTCGGTGAAGTCCCAGGCCGACCTGCTCGACTCCGGCTCGTCCAGCGTGCTTGCCGACCTGAAGGCCCGCGCCCAGCAGCTCTGCGCACTGCAGCTCGCGCCCGGCGACCCCGCCCAGACCGGTCCCACCGCCGACGAGCAGCTGCGCGACCAGATCGTCGGCTCGCTGAGCGGCCAGGACTGCGCCAAGAACGACGTGGCCAACTCCCTCGCCGCCCGCATCGTGGCGGTCACCGCCGCGCTCCGCGCCGCGGCGTCCGACGCGGCGCCGGGCTCCGGCTCGGGTGGCTCGGGTGGCTCCCTCTTCGATCTCCTCGACCTCCTCGGCGGCGTCCGCGGCGCGGTCGACGGCGTCCTGTCCAACCAGTTCGCCTCCCTCGAGACCGTGGTGAAGAACGCGCTGAGCACGGGCGACGACAACCGGTCCGCCGTCGCGAACGCCGTCAACGGCGTCCTGACCTCGGCCCGGGGATCGGTCTACGACCGCTCGCTGCCCGCGCCCGACATCGACCCGTCCAGCTGCGCCCCGAAGGCGCCGCTCGACCAGACCAAGGCGCCCGCGCTGAACCTGCTCCAGGAGCGGGTGGCCGTGCTCGGCTGCTACCAGAAGACGCTCGACGCCACCGTCTCCACGTCGCTCGGCGCAGGTGACGCGAGCGCGGCGTGCCCGGCCCCCGCCACGCCGCCCGCCAGCCCCTCGGCCACCCCCGCGCCGACCACCGCGCCGGAGTCGGTGCTCGGCGTGCTGGGCGCGCAGTGCGCCACGCTGACGCAGGACCAGCAGGGCCTGAAGGACAGCACCGACGACTTCGCCAGCGCGACCGACGAGATCTTCGACGACCTCAGCACCTTCCTCACCGCCCAGGAGTCCGAGCTGACCTGCGACATCGGCGCCGCCGTCAAGCGGCAGCGGCTGGTGCTCGGCGAGACGGCGCCCCGCTCGACCCTGCTCGAGCGCGTCTGCGGCCGGCCCCGGGTCGAGGGCCCGGACGTCACGAAGACCCAGCGCTACCAGCAGCGACGTCAGGTCGACTCCGCCGTCTCCTCCGCGATCGGGAGCATCACCGACCAGATCCGTGGTGCCACCGGTGACACCGACGCGACCCGCCGCGAGCTCACCCGCAGCCTGATCGCGGTGCTGCGTCAGATCGGCGACCCGCAGCGTCCGCAGCAGGGCGGCCTGCTCGGCGAGATCGACGACCAGGCCAGCTCCACCGGCGACGCGCAGAACGTCCTGCGGACGCTCGGCGTCACCACGGTCGGCTTCCGCAACGGCCGCCAGCTGGAGCAGGCGTCGCTCGACCAGCTCCGCACGGTCGACCGTCGGGGCCGCGACCTCGCCTCGGCCTTCCCGCTGTTCGCCATGGAGCCGCCGGCCGGCAGCACCTTCCGCACGGTCTTCAGCTTCCGGATCGGGGACGAGTGATGCGCGCCCGTGCCCTCCCGCTGGGCCTGGCCGCCGGGCTCGTCGGGCTCGCCGGCCTCAGCGGCTGCAGCGACGACGCGGTCGGCTCGCCCGCCCCGCCGGCGGCGGAGGTGAAGGTCGCGGCCGCGCCGAAGGACCTCGGCACCGTGAGGATCGGCGTGCTGGTGTCGGTCAACGCGCCGGCCGACCAGGGTGGCGACTACACCGACGGCCCGGCCACCGGGAAGGCCGCCTCCCCGGCGGCGGCCGCCGCCGGCGCCTGGCTGGCCGCCTACCGCAGCCGACTGGCCGGCACCGGCGTCCAGCTGGTCGTGCGCTCCGACGCCGGCCGCAGCGCCACCGCGCTGAAGGCCGTCCAGGACATGGTCTCCGAGCAGGTCTCCGGCATCGTCGTCGCCACGAGCGGGAGCCACCTCGAGGACGCCCTGGCCAGCGCGAGCACGGCGGGCGTGCCCGTCGTCGCCCCCTACCTGGGGGACGACTCCCTGCCGAGCGGCGTGTACGCCACCGGCCCGACCCGCGACCAGGTGACCGGCGCGGTCGAGGAGGCCCTCCAGCAGGCGGGTCGCTCGACGCCGCTGGTGCTGTCCGACGGCTCGCCGCTGCGGCTGGACGGCGCGGTCGGCGTCGCCGCCCTCGACCGGTACGAGCGGCAGGTCCGCGCCGCGCAGAGCCGGGCCCGCCGCGGTGGCTCGCAGGCCACCGTCGCGCCGGCGTTCGACTCCGTGGTCATCACCGGCTCCGCGGCCTCCGACGCGTCGCTGCTGGCGCGCGTCCAGACCGGCGTCGCGCAGGCGGCGAGCCTGCCGATCATCCTCGGACCCGAGGCCCTCACCCCGGCGTTCACGCTCGCGGTCCAGGGCGTCCAGGCGTCCGGTGCGTCCGGGTCGGCCGGACGCGGTGAGCCGACCGCCTCGATGTCGGGTCGGCTCAGCGCGGTCGGCACCGACGCCACCGACGCCACCACCCTGCGCGCCGACGCCTCGGGCGACGCCGCCGCCGGCTTCTTCGCCGCGCTGCGGCTGGCTCTCGGCGGGTCGCAGATCCCCGACGACGACGTCCTCGGCCCCTTCGCCGAGTTCGGTCGCGGGGCCGACACCGCCAGCCACGACGCCGTGCTCGCCCTCCTCGCGGCGGTCCGCACGGCGGGCTCGACGGCGCCGGCCGAGGTCGCGTCGGCGCTCGCCGGCTCCACGCCCGGCTCCGCGGACGGGCTCGCCGGCCCGGCGCTCGACTTCGGCGACGCCAGCGCGCTGCCCGACGACTCCGTGAGCCTGCTGAGCCCCACCACGCAGGACCCCGGCGTGCGTCCGGTGGCCCAGGACGCCGACGGCACCAGCCTGCCCGGCGTCTTCTGGTTCGCCTCGACGAAGCAGGGATGATCGGGCGCACGATCAGGCAGGACGTCCCGGCCCACGACCGCACGGCGGCCCACGGCCGGGACGCAGACGAGAGGTGAGCAGGTGTCGGTGAGCAGCAACCAGGCCCTCGGCAGCCGGTACGAGCTGGTCGAGACGATCGGCGCCGGCGCGATGGGCGTCGTGTGGCGCACCCTCGACCGGCAGACCGGCGAGCAGGTGGCGGCCAAGCTGCTCAAGGCCGAGTACACCTCCGACCACGATCTCGTCGGCCGGTTCATCCAGGAGCGCTCGATCCTGCTCGGGCTGCGCCACCCGTCCCTCGTGCAGGTGCACGACCTCGTCGTCGAGGGCCAGAGCCTGGCCATCGTCATGGACCTCGTCCAGGGCGGCGACCTGCGCGGTCACCTCCGCGCGGAGGGCCCGCTCGCCCCGCTCGACGCGGTCGACGTGGTGTGCGCGGTGCTCGACGCGCTGGCCGTGGCCCACGAGGCGGGGTGCCTGCACCGGGACGTGAAGCCCGACAACGTCCTGCTGGCCGCAGGTCCCGACGCGCTGGCCAGCCGGGTGCGCCTCACCGACTTCGGCATCGCGCGGCTCGCGCAGGACTCCACCGTCCAGGTCACCGGACTGCTCGGCACGCCGGGCTACATGCCGCCCGAGCTGTTCTCCGCCGGCCGCTTCGGCGCGGCCTCCGACGTCTACGCGGTCGGCGTCATGCTCTACGAGCTGCTGGCCGGACGCACGCCCTTCGCCGGGCCGGGCACGGCGCACACGCTGGGCTTCCGGCACGTGACGTCCGCGCCGCCGCCGCTGCCGGTCGACCCGGCACTGTGGCAGGTGCTCTCCGGCATGCTGGCCAAGGACCCCAGCCGTCGACTGCCGGCCGCGGCGACGGCCGCCGCGCTGCGCGACCTGCGGGAGCGGCTCGACGGCGTCGCGGCGCTGCCGCCCCAGCCCGAGCCCACCGCGTGGGCCCCGGCCGACGACGCCCTGGGCGCGACGCCCGCGGAGGCGCTCCGCGTCGAGAACCTCGACGCCGGGGTCGACCTCGGCGCGACCCGGCTCAAGGGCGCCGCGGCGCCGGCCGCGCCCGCCGCGCTCCCCGGCGAGGTGCAGGCGGTCGTGGCGCCGTCCGTCGGCGACGAGGCGGTCGACGCCGTCACGAACCTGCGTCCGCGGCTCGAGGTCGCGCCGCCGACGCTGCCGTCCCAGGCCGCCCCGCCCAAGCCGCCGATGGAGCGGCGCACGCGGCTGATGATCGCGGGCGCCTCCGCTGTCGCGGTGCTCGCCGTGGTCGGCGTCGTCGTCGCCGTCACCGGCGGCAAGGACGCCGGTGGCCCGTCCGGCTCGGCGGGCGGCTCCGCGGCCGCGCCGGCGGCCCTCGACGCCTGGAAGCCCTACCGCTCGGGTCTGCGCATCACCCCGTCCATCGCCACCGAGGGCGACGCCGCGACCCTGACCCTCGCGCTCGCGGCCGACGGCGCGCTCGGAGGCGACGCCCTGGTCGTCGTCCCCAAGCCGCCTGACGGCGGGTGCGACGCGCTGACGCCGTCCACCGGCGACGGACCGGTGGTCTCCTCCCTCGCCCAGGCGCAGGTCGGCGATCTCGGGGGCGGCTGCGCGCTGCTCCCCGCGCTGACCGACCACGTGGGCGGCGATGCCCGGCCCGTCACGCTCAGCTTCCAGGCGCCGGGCTGGGCCGGCGACCCCGGCCGGGCCGCCGAGTGGGCGCAGCAGGCCGAGACGCTCACCGAGGCGGCGCTGGCCTCGGTCGATACCACCGCCGACGTGTACGCCGCGCAGCGGGTCACCGGCCTGTGCGCCACCGTGCCGTCCACCGGCCGGCGCCGCGAGATCACCGTCCGCGCCGAGGTCGTGTCGGGCGAGGGCGAGGCCTGCGGGCCCCAGGTCGCGACGCCCGCGTCGGGCACCCCCGCCGTCCTGCCGGACGTGCTCGGCAGCGGGTTCACCAAGGACGACTTCACCCTCTCGATCCGGGGCACCGACGGCAAGGCGTGCCCGCAGGTCGCCGAGGGCGGCACCCTGTCGATCACCACCAAGCCCTACGGCGGCAGCGGCACCGACACCTGCACGGTGGCGGTCACGGCGGCGGGGGCTGACGGCCGCGTCCTCACCACGGCCGACCCTGTCACCGTCGACGTGCCGCGTCTCCAGAGTTGAGCCACCCCCACCCATCGAGGACCCCGCATGCGCATCTCCTGCACCGTCGTCCACGAGTCGACCACCCGCGACGTCCTCGTCGCCTGTGACGACGCGACGCCGGTCGCCACCCTCGAGCGGGCGCTGGCCGCCGAGGTCGGCGCCCACGGCTCCTGGAGCCTGCGCCCGGCGGCCGACGACGCGACCGTCGCCGAGCTGGGCCTGCACCACGGCGACGTCGTCTCGTTCGGCGGGCACGAGCCCGTCGAGCTCCCCACCGCCGGCCTGCAGCTGCACGTCACCGGGGGGCCGTGCGCCGGGCTGGTGTTCGCCCTGCCCGTCGGCACCCACGAGATCGGCCGCACCGGCCCGCTGTCGTGGCCCGACCGCTCGCTGTCGCGCCGCCACTGCCGGCTCGAGGTCACCGCCGGAGACGTGACGGTCGTCGATCTCGGCTCCACCAACGGCGCCGCCGTCGACGGCGCCCTGCTGAGCGCGGACGAGCCGACCCCGCTGGCGCCGGGGCAGCTGCTCGAGATCGGCGACTCCGTCGTCGAGGTGCGCTCCGCCCGGGCGGCCGAGACCGTCGTGGAGTCGGGCGACCCGGGCTGGCGCAACTTCCTGCGGCCACCGCGGATCGCGCCGTACGTCGACCCCGCGGAGATCGAGATCCCGCGGGCGCCGCAGGCCCACAAGACCCGTCGGCTGCCGTGGATCGCGATGCTGCTGCCGCTGCCCGTGGCTGGCATCATGGCCGTGGTCTACAACCCGATCAGCCTGCTGTTCGGCCTGATGTCGCCGATCATGATGCTCGGCAACTACATCGCCGACCGCGTCGGCGGCGCCAAGGACCACCGCGAGGAGGTCGAGGCGTACGAGGCCAGCCTGGCGCGGGCCCAGGAGCGGCTGCGCGAGGCGGTCCGCGAGGAGGAGCAGCGGCTGCGGCAGGCGATGCCGGACGCCGCCGACGTGCTCGTCACGTGCCTGCTCCCGGGCCGGAGGCTGTGGGAGCGGCGGCGCCACGATCCCGACTTCCTGGCCCTGCGGCTCGGCACCCACGACCTCCCCTCGGAGGTGCGGCTCACCGGCGAGCGCACCGAGAACCAGCACGAGACGCACGCGGTGCCGGTCGGCTTCGACCTGGTGACGTCCGGCGTCGTCGGCCTCGCGGGCATGGCCGAGGAGATCGACCGGACGCTGCGCTGGGTCGTCGTCCAGCTGGCGGCGCTGCACGCGCCGCGCGACCTCACCATGACCTTCCTGACCACCCGCGGCTCCGAGGAGTGGGGCTGGCTGCAGTGGGTGCCCCAGCTGCGGCCGGCCGACCCCGAGTCGGTCGTGGCGATGGTCGGTCTCGACACCGACACCCTGACCGCCCAGGTGGCGGCGCTCTCGCGGCTGCTGAGCGAGCGCCAGAAGGCGCTCAAGGAGCACTCGGCCACGGCCGACTCCTTCCCGGCCCACGTCGTCGTGCTGCACGGGTTCCGCGAGATGCGCGCCGTGCCGGGGCTCACCGAGCTGCTCGCCCGCGGCCCGCAGGTCGCGATCTTCGCGATCTGCGTCGACGACCACGAGAAGTCCCTGCCGGAGCGGTGCACCGCCACGCTCGCCCTCCAGGCCGACGACGCCGCCCGCGCCGTGCTGCGCCGGGGCGGCACCCGCGATCTGGTCGGCGTGCTGCGCGAGGGCGTCGAGTCGGCCTGGTGCGACCGCGCGATGCGTCCGATCGCGTCGCTGCGCGACGTCGGCGCCTCGCAGGAGGGCGAGTCGCTGCCCGACTCCGCGCGACTGCTCGAGGTGCTCGGCATCGACCCGCCCACCGCCGACGCCGTGCGGGCCGGCTGGGTGATGCAGCCGGAGAGCACGCGCATGGTGCTCGGCGCCGGGCTCGGCGGCCCGTTCAGCCTCGACCTCAAGGCCGACGGACCGCACGGCCTGATCGCCGGCACCACCGGCGCGGGCAAGACCGAGCTGCTGCAGACGATGATCGCCTCCCTGGCGGTCGCGAACCGGCCCGACGCGCTGAACTTCGTGCTCGTCGACTACAAGGGCGACGGCGCGTTCAAGGACTGCGTCAAGTTCCCGCACACGGTCGGCAAGGTCAACAACCTCGACCCTCACCTGGTCGTCCGCGCGCTGGCCTCGCTGCGTGCCGAGCTGCACTACCGCGAGCACTTCCTCGCCGAGGCCGGCGTCAAGGACATCGAGGACTACCGCGACCTGCGGGCCAAGGAGCCGCACCGGCCGCCGCTGCCCCGCCTGCTGATCGTGATCGACGAGTTCGCCCAGCTCTTCAAGGAGCTGCCCGACTTCGTCAACGGCCTGGTGGCGATCTCGCAGCTGGGCCGCTCCCTCGGCATCCACCTGATCCTCGCGACCCAGCGGCCCAGCGGCGTGGTCTCCCCGGAGATCCGCGCCAACACCAACATGCGCATCGCGCTGCGGGTGGCCGACGCCGGCGACTCCACCGACGTGCTCGACTCCCCGGACGCCTCGCGCATCGCGAAGTCGACGCCGGGTCGCGCCTACGTCCGGCTCGGCGCGGGCGCGCTGCAGCCGTTCCAGTCCGGACGCGTGGGCGGACGACGTCCGGGTGCGGTCGCGGTCGACGTCCCGCCGCCGTTCGTGGCGCCGCTCGGCTGGCGGGGGCTCGCCTACGCCCCGCCCGCGCCGCCGAAGACCAAGCAGGCGGCCGTGGCGGTCGACGACACCGACCTCGCCGCGCTGGTGGCGGCCGTGGTCGAGGCCGGCCAGGCCGAGGGCGTGCCGCCGCAGCGCAGCCCGTGGCTGGAGGCGCTCGAGGAGCGCCTGATCGCGCCCGAGCACCCCGAGCCGGTGCCCGGCGCCGTGCCGCCGCTGGCCTACGGCCGCTGCGACCGTCCCGAGCTGCAGCGGCAGGAGGTCGCGACGTGGGACCCGCACCGCGACGGCCACCTGCTGGTGATCGGCTCGGCCCGCTCGGGTCGCTCGCAGGTGCTGCGCACGCTCGCCGGCGCGGTGGCCGCCCAGGCGACGCCGTCCGACGTGCACCTCTACGGCATCGACTGCGGCAACGGCGCGCTCTCCGCGCTGCTGCGACTGCCGCACACCGGCAGCGTCGTCTCCCGCACCGAGAGCGAGCGGGCCACGCGCCTGCTCGCGCGGATCGGGGAGGAGCTCGACCGCCGGCAGCGGCTGCTGACCCAGCACGGCTTCGGCGACGTCTCCGAGCAGCGGGCGTCGGGCGTCGACCCGCTGCCGCACCTGCTGGTGATGCTCGACCGCTGGGAGGGCTTCACCGCCACGCTCGGCGCCACCGACGCCAACACCGACGCGATCATGCGGATCCTGCGCGAGGGCGCCAGCCTCGGCGTCCACGCGATCATCACCGGCGACCGCACCCTCGCCTACAACGTGCGGGTCTCCTCGATGACGGAGAGCAAGCTGACGCTGCGACTCGCCGACCGCGACGACTACGGCCTGGTCGGCCTCACCCCGCGCGACATGCCCGACTCGGTGCCCGACGGCCGCGGCTTCTACGGCACGGGGGTCGAGACCCAGGTGTTCCTGCTCGGTGACGACTCCACCGCCCAGGGCCAGGCGCAGGCGCTGGCCGTGCTGGGGGAGCGCGCGGCCGCGCGCGGTCCCGTCACGGTGGCGCCGTTCCGGGTCGACCCGCTGCCGCTGCGCATCGAGCTCGGCGAGCTGCTCTCGCTGCGCGGCGCGGCGTCCGGTGCGGCGCCCGGCGGTCCGGTGGCGGTGATCGGCGTCGGCGGCGACGAGCTCACCGCCTTCGAGGTCGACTACCGCTCCGGCGCCGGCTTCGTCGTGGGCGGGCCCGGACGCTCCGGGCGCAGCACCGTGCTGCGGGCCGCGGCCCAGTCGTGGCTCGACACCGGCGGTCAGGTGGTCGTCGTCGCGCCGCGCCCCGGGGCGATGCGCGACCTCGACGGGCACGAGGGCGTGCTCGGCGTCGTGACCTCGGACGAGTCGGAGTCGCGGTTCGCCGCTCGCTGCGCGGAGGCGAGCGCCCCGCTGCTCATCGTGGTGGACGACGCCGACGGGATCCGCACCTGGGACGCCGGCGACCACGTCCTGGGCGTGCTGCGCGGCCAGCGCCCCGGCAGCCAGGTGCTGGTGGGCGGCGACGCGGAGTCCCTCGCGTCGGCGTCGCTCGGCTGGCTCGGCGAGCTGCGCAAGGGCCGCCGTGGCCTCCTGCTCTCACCGCAGTCCTACGGTGACGGCGAGCTCGTGGGCCTCCGGCTGCCGCGCGACCTGATCGGCGGGCCCATCCAGCCCGGCCGCGGCTGGCTGCACCGCGGCGACGGCCAGTGGGTGCAGGTCGCGACCTGCGCCCCGCTGCCCGACCAGGCCGGCGTCTGAGGCCGACCCCTCGCGCCGACCCCGGACACAGAGCAGGGGCCCGACCGGAGATCCGGTCGGGCCCCTGCTCGTCGGGTGGGGGGACGTCAGCCCTTGAGCGCCTTGGCGAGCTCGCTGTCGACGTTCTGGAACGTGGTGGCGGCCTTCTCCAGGTAGCCGGCGAGGCCGTCGAGGCCCTCGAGCGCCTTGTTCAGGCCGCCCTTGAGCTGCTCGTAGGACTCGTTGAACTGGCCCGACGCGGAGTCGGTGACGAAGCCGCCGGAGGTGAGCTCGTGGACCTTGCCCTTCAGGCGCTCGAGCTCGTCGTTGATGGTCTGCTGGTGGTTGCGGAACTCCGTGGCCTTCTGCTGGAGCTCCTGGTACGAGACCTTGACGTTGGACATGCCGTCTCCTGGGAGGTGATGTGACGAGGAGCCGACCTCCTCGGTCCGGCGCCCCGAGCGCCGACACTGTCCCCCTATCCCGCGTTCGGTGGAGGGCCAAACCCGCTCGGACGAGAAATCTCCCCGTGTGCGCCGGGCTCGGCGTCGGCACGCGCCCTCGGGTCGCTGCCGCGCGCCGCGCGTCACCGTTCGGCGTCGTCAGCGCGCGGCGCCGCTGCGGTGGCCGAGGTCGTGCGCCGCGCGACCGGTGCGCCGCCGCACCAGGTGGGCGACGAGCCGCGAGCCCACCAGCAGCACCGCCAGGACGATCGTCGCGACCACCACGAACGAGGTGGCGGTGCCCTCGCCGACCAGGCGGCGCACGCCCATGCCCACGATGACGGTCGTCGGCCAGACCAGCAGCCCGGCCACCAGGCCGCCGCCGGCCCACGACCGCGCCGAGAGCACCGCCCAGGCCAGGGCGACGCCGACCAGGAACGGCCCGGCGGTCTCGAGGGTGCCCAGCAGCGTGAGGCCCTCCTCGTGGCTGGAGCGGCCGATCGCGGCGAAGAGCAGGACGAGGGCGACGTCGACGGGCAGCCAGAGGAAGCGCATGGCGCCATCATGACGCGCGGCTCCCCGCCTGCCGGGCACACTGGCGGGGGAGGCGGCCGGCTCAGATCGCGCGGTCGCGCGCCGATGTCCCGATCGGCCCGGGCCGTGCCGGCCCGCGGCCGGGAGCGCGGACGCGGGCGTCCGGCGGGAGGAGCGAGGGTGACCCATCCGGTGCACGTGCGGGGGCTGCGCGTCCGCTTCGGCGAGGTCGAGGCGGTCGGCGGCATCGACCTCGACGCGGAGGCCGGCCAGGCCACCGCGCTGCTGGGTCGCAACGGCGCGGGCAAGTCGACGACGATGCGCGTGCTCGCCGGGGTCGTCCCTCCGACCGAGGGCGACGTCCAGGTGGCCGGCTTCGACCTGCGCACGCACACCATGGACGCGCGCCGCGCCGTCGGCTACTGCCCCGACATCGGCGGGCTCGTGCCGCGCGCGACGCCGTGGGAGCACCTGCAGCTCTCCGCGCGGCTGCGCGACCTCGACCGTCACGACCCCGGCTGGGAGGCGCGGGCCCGCGACCTGCTGGAGCGCTTCGGGCTCGGCGACGTCGCCCACCGCATCACCGCCGGCTTCTCCCACGGCATGGGACGGCGGCTCTCGGTCGTGCTCGCCGCGATGCACCGGCCCCCTGTGCTGCTGCTCGACGAGCCGTTCGACGGGGTCGACCCGCTCGGGGTCGAGGCGACGCTGGAGCTGATCGCCGACGCCCGCGCCCGCGGCGCGGCCGTGCTGGTCTCGACCCACCTGCGCGATCTCGCCGTGGCCGCCTGCACCCAGGTGCGGGTGCTGCGCGGAGGCAGCCAGGTGGCCGTCGTCAGCGCCGCGCAGATGGGCGGCGAGGAGGGTGCGCGTGTCTACCGCGACCTCCTCGACTGAGCCGGGCCGCCGCCCGCGGCGCGAGGGGCTCGTCCGACCCCTGCGCGACGTCGCGGCGTTGCTCGCCTTCCGGCGCGGCACGGGCGGGCGGCGACAGCGTGTGGCCGCGGCGCTCGTCGTCGCCTCGCTCCCCGCAGCGGCGGTCGTCCCGGCCCTGACGCCGGACGCCGGCGGCACCGGCCGCGCGTTCAACCTGCTCGTGCTGCTGCCGACGGCGATGGCGGCCCTGGTGGTCATCACCGCCGTCTCCGCGATCGCGGGCGGCGGCGGGCGCGAGCTGCTCGCCCGCGAGCCCGCGCAGGTCTTCCCGGTCAGCCCGACCGTCGACCACCTCGGCGCGCTGCTGCTGGCGCCGCTGACGATCGCCTGGATGGTGCAGGCCTGGGTGCTGCTGGGCGCGGGGGCCTACGCCGTCGGGCCGCGTCCGGTGCCGCTGCTGGGCCTGCAGCTCGGGCTGGCGCTGTGGCTGCTGCTGGCCACGGCCGTCGGCCAGGCGCTCGCGTGGACGGTGGAGGCGGTCCGCCGGCGTCCCCGCGGCCTCCTGCTCGTGCGCGGCGTCGCCGCCGTGCTGGTGGTCGCGGCGCTGGCCGCCCAGGCCGCGCACCGGCTCGTCCCGCTGCTGGACGCCGTCCCGACGTCGTGGCTGCTCGTCGGGCTGCTCGGCGCGCCCGGGCCGCGCTGGGGCCTGACGCTCGCCGGCCTGGCCGTGGTGACGGTCGGCGCCGTCCTGCTCGGCGCGGTGCCCGCCCGCCGGGCCGCCCGGCTGCTCCCGATCGACGAGGTGGCCGCCGAGACCGGGCACCGCCGGGCGAGGCCGCTGCCCCGCTCGGCCGCCCGCGCGCTCGTGCGCGGCGACCGGGCGTCGGTGTGGCGCGCCGTCCCGATGCGCCGGGGGCTGCTGGTGCTGGCCCTCGGCCCCGGCCTGGTCGCCGTCCTCGGCGACCTGCCGTGGTCGTCGCTGACCCTGCTCCCCGGCCTGGTGATCTCCGGCGGGGCGCTGCTGTTCGGCGTCAACGCCTGGTGCCTGGACGGCGGCGGCGGACGCTGGCGCGAGAGCCTGCCGGTGCCGCCGCAGACCGTCTTCCGGGCGCGGGTGCAGGTGCTGGCGGAGTTCCTGCTGGCCGCCGGCGTCCTGACCGTGCTGGTGGCGGGCGCGCGAGCCGGGGTGCCGCGTCCGGCCGAGGCCAGCGCGCTCGTCGCCAGCCTGCTCGTGGTGCTCGTGCAGGTGACCGGGGCGTCGATGCGCTGGTCGCAGCAGCACCCCTACGCCGTCGACCTGCGCTCGGCCCGCGCGACGCCGGCGCCGCCCACGGCGATGGTGGGCTACTCCGCGCGCCTGGCCCTGGCCACCACCGTCACCGGGCTGGTCTTCAGCGGGCTCGCGCAGATCGACGACTGGCGGATCGCGCCGCTGCTCGCGGTGCCGATGCTCGCCTGGTCGGCGGTCCGGCTCCTGCGCACCCGGGAGCGCTGGTGCGACCCTGTGCGGCGCTCCGCGGTCGTCCTCGCCGTCACCGCCTGAGGGGCCTGCGCGCGTCCGACCCCAACGGGTGGCTTCTGCGGACGGTCGGCGTCGGCTGGCACGCTTCTGCGCGTGCTGGCCCATCGCTGTCGCGTCTGCGACAACCCCCTGTTCGCCGAGAACTCCGTGTGCATCTCCTGCGGCACCGCCCTGGGCTGGTCGCGCGCCGAGCGGACGCTCGTGCCCGTCGACGTCGAGGGCCGCTACGTCGACGCCGGCGGCGCGGCGTGGTTCGTCTGCCGCAACCTGGGGCTCTCGGGCTGCACCTGGCTGGCGAGCGTCGAGGGCGGGCAGTGCTTCTCCTGCGACCTCACCCGCATCCGCCCGTCCGACGACGACGCCGAGGGCCTCGCGGCCTACGCGGTGGCCGAGGCGGCCAAGCGGCACCTGATCGCCGAGCTCGAGGGCCTCGGGCTGCCGATCCTCGGCAAGGACCCCGCCACGGGCGGCGACCCCGAGAACGGCCTGGCCTTCGACCTGCTCTCCAGCGTCGAGGAGGACGTCACGATCGGGCACGCCGAGGGCGTCATCACCATCGACCTCGCCGAGAGCGACGACGCCCACCGCGAGCAGGTCCGGGCGCGGCTGGCCGAGCCGTACCGCACGATGCTCGGCCACTTCCGTCACGAGATCGGCCACTACTACGAGTGGCAGCTGGTGCGCGGCGAGGAGCGGATGGCCCGGTGCCGCGAGCTGTTCGGCGACGAGTCGGCCGACTACCAGGCCGCGATCGACCGCCACTACGCCGACGGGCCGCCGGACGACTGGGCCGAGGCCTTCATCTCCACCTACGCCACCATGCACCCCTTCGAGGACTTCGCGGAGACCTGGGCGCACCTGCTGCACATCTGCGACACCGTCGAGACCGCGCGCGAGTTCGGCCTGACGACCGTCGGCCCGGTCAGCTCGTTCTCACGGTTCCGCGACGTCGTCACCGGCGTCTGGATCCCGCTGTCGACCGCCCTGAACCAGATCAACCGCAGCATGGGCAAGGACGACCTCTACCCGTTCGTCATCCCCGCCCCGGTGCTCGACAAGCTGGAGTTCGTCGCCTCGCTCGTGCCGGCCACGGCGGGCGACGGCAGCGTCGCCGCCCAGCCCGCCGACCACCCCGCAGGGGCGCCGGCGCCCGCCTGAGCCCGGCTACGGTGGCGTCATGCCGGATGACGTCCAGGACGACGACCTCACGCCCACCTACGTCGAGCAGGGCAAGGCCTTCGAGCGCGACATGACCTACGTGCCCGACCGCATCACCCAGGACGCCCGACGCCCCGAGCACGGGCCGGTCGAGGGCGAGCTGTGGCCGGTCGAGCCGGGTCGCTACCGCCTCGTCGCGGCGCGCGCCTGCCCGTGGGCGAACCGGGCGATCATCGTCCGCGAGCTGCTCGGGCTGCAGGACGTCATCTCCCTCGGCACCCCCGGCCCGACCCACGACAAGAACTCGTGGACCTTCGACCTCGACCCCGGCGGCGTCGACCCCGTGCTCGGCATCCCGCGGCTCAAGGACGCCTACGATAAGCGGTTCCCCGGCTACCCGCGCGGCATCACGGTGCCGGCGATCGTCGAGGAGTCGTCGGGGCTGCTGGTCACCAACGACTTCCCGTGGATCACCCACGACCTCTTCCACGAGTGGCGCGACCACCACCGCGACGGCGCGCCCGACCTGTGGCCCGTCGCCCAGCGCGAGGAGATGGAGGAGGTGATGCAGCGGGTCTTCACCGAGGTCAACAACGGCGTGTACCGCTGCGGCTTCGCGGGCTCGCAGGAGGCCTACGAGTCGGCGTTCGACCGTCTCTTCACCGCGCTCGACTGGCTCGAGGAGCGGCTCGCCGACCGCCGCTACCTGATGGGCGAGGCGATCACCGAGGCGGACGTGCGGTTGTTCACCACGCTGGTCCGCTTCGACCCCGTCTACCACGGCCACTTCAAGTGCAACCGCAACAAGCTCTCCGAGATGCCGCACCTGTGGGGCTACGCGCGCGACCTCTTCCAGACGCCCGGCTTTGGCGACACCGTCGACTTCGAGCAGATCAAGGCGCACTACTACGTCGTGCACACCGACATCAACCCGTCGGGCATCGTCCCAAAGGGCCCCGACCTGTCGGGCTGGACGACGCCGCACGGCCGCGGCTGACCCCGCGGCCGACCCGGCGGCCGACCCCGCGGCGGTCGGGCCCGTCGAGCCCCGGCCCCTAGGCTGACGCCCATGGGCCACGGACACGGGCACGGCCACGGCGGCCATGGCGGCCACGCGGGCGGTCGGGCGGCCGACCGACGGCGCCTGCGCGTCGTCCTGGCGGTCTCGGCGACGGTGATGGTGCTCGAGGTGGTGGGCGCGCTGCTCACCGGCTCCCTCGCGCTGCTCGCCGACGCCGGCCACCTCGCCACCGACGCGGCCGCGGTCGCCCTGGCGCTTGCGGCGTCCTACGTCGCGAGCCTGCCGGCCGGGCGCCGCTCGACCTTCGGCTACCACCGCGCCGAGATCCTCGCCGCGCTGGCGAACGCCGTCGTCCTGCTGGTGGTCTGCGGCTACCTGGCGTACGCCGCGGTGCCGCGCCTGCTGCACCCGACGCCGGTGGAGGCCGGCACGATGATCTGGTTCGCGCTGGTGGGCCTCGTCGCCAACGCGGCGTCCCTGCTCGTGCTCGCGCGGGCCGACGGCACCTCGCTGAATATGCGCGGCGCGCTCAACGAGGTCGTCGCCGACCTGCTCGGCTCGGTGCTCGCGGTGCTGAGCGCCGTGCTGATCCTGCTCTTCGACTGGCAGCGCGCGGACGCCGTGGCGTCCCTGCTGATCGCGGCGATGATCCTGCCCCGCTCGTTCGCGCTGCTGCGCGACGCCGGCGCGGTGCTGCTCGAGGTGGCGCCCGCGGGCCTCGACCTCGACGACGTCGAGCGGCACCTCGCCGGAGTCGAGGGCGTGCTCGAGGTGCACGACCTGCACGCCTGGACGATCACCTCCGGTCTGCCCAGCCTGTCGGCGCACGTCACCGTCACCGACGAGGCGCTCGCCGCGCGGGGCGTGGGGGCCGTGCTCGACGACCTGTGCCACTGCGTGGCCGAGCACTTCGACGTGCGCCACGCGACCTTCCAGGTCGAGCCGGCCAGCCACCGCGCCCACGAGGACCTCGGCGAGGTGCACCGGTGAGGTTCCGCTGCTCGGCGGCCAGCCGCGACGACGGCGAGCCGCTCGCCGGCAGCGCGCCGTCCGACGTCCGCTGGCTGCTGCTGGAGCGTCCGGGTGCCTGGCTGCCGAAGGCCGCGGAGTCGCTGGAGCTCCCCGCTGCGCTCACCGACCCGGCACGGGCCGGCGTCTGGGCGGACGCGCGGGTGCAGCTGGTCCGTCGTCCCGGGGGCGGCCGGACGCCGGACGGACTGGTCGCCTTCCGCGCCGATCTCGCCGCCGGCACCCTCGAGCGGGCCGTCGTGTCCACGCTCGACGACGTCGCGGACGCCGCGTGGGCGCCGTGGCCCCGGCCGCTCTGGCTGGTCTGCGCGCACGGCCGGCGCGACGTCTGCTGCGCCGAGCTCGGGCGCCCGGTCGCGGCGCGTCTGGCGGCGTCCGATCCCGCCGCGACGTGGGAGACCAGCCACCTCGGGGGCCACCGGTTCGCGCCGACCCTGCTCGCGCTGCCGTCGGGCGTCGTGCTCGGCCGCCTCGACGGCGGTGGCTCCGCCGACGCCGAGGCCGCAGCCGCCGTCGACGCCCTGCGCGCGGGCCGCTGGCCGGACGCCGCGGTGCTCCGCGGGAGAGCCGGACGTCCGGCCGCGGTGCAGGCGGCCGAGGCGCACGTGCTGGCCGCGCGTCCGGGTCTGCCGCTCGCCGCGGTCGAGGGTCGGATCGTGCAGGCGCCTGGGGCCGGCGGCGGGGTCGTCGTCGAGGTGCGGACGCCGGACGGCGCCGAGCGGCTGCTGGTCGAGCCCGAGACGCGCGAGCGCCGCCAGAGCTGCGCCGAGGAGCGGCTCAAGCCGGCGACGTCGTGGCGCGTCCGTGGGCCCGCGCCGATCGCGCCGGCCGCGGGCGGGAGTCAGTAGCCCGACGGCCTGCCGTCGGTGTCGAGCCAGTCGCGGAACAGCGTGGTGAGGTCCTGGCCGGAGATCCGCTCGGCGAGCCGCTCGAACTGCGCGGTCGTCACGCTCCCGTGGCGGCGCTCCCGGGGCCAGGCCTTCAGCAGGGCCGCGAAGTCGGCGTCGCCGATCCGCGTCCGCAGGGCCTGCAGCGTCATGGCGCCGCGCTGGTAGACCGGGTCTCCGAAGAGCTGGCCCGGCTCGGTGAAGCGGCGCGGGGCGGGGCTCCACAGCGGATCGTCGGCGGGCTTGGCGTAGCGGCGGTCGAACTCCTGCTGCGGCGTGCGGCCGCCGTGGCTGCCGGTCCAGAGCCACTCGGCGTAGGTGGCGAACCCCTCCGCGAGCCACAGGTCGTGCCAGTCGCGCACGGTGAGGGAGTCGCCGAACCACTGGTGGGCCGTCTCGTGGACCACGGTGAGGACGTCGGCGAAGCCGGGCGGGTAGAACGGGCGGGTCTGCGTCTCGAGCGCGTAGTCGACGTCGGCGTCGTCGACGACGCTCCCGGCGCTCGCGAACGGGTACGGGCCGAACCAGCCCTCCAGCGTCGAGAGCACCTCGGGCAGGCGGGTGGTCGAGCCGGGAGTCTCCCCGGCGTCGACGTAGGAGCGCAGCGGGATGCTGCGTCCGTCCACTGAGCGGTAGGTGCCGGTGGTGACGCGGTAGCGCCCGAAGCCGACGGTGGCGAGGTAGGTGGCCATCGGCTCGCGCACCGACCAGACCGACGTCGTGCGCGTCTCGCCGACCCGCTCCGACACCAGCGCGCCGTTGGCCACCGCGCGGTAGCCGCGGGGCGTGCTGAGGGTGAAGCGGTAGGTGGCCTTGTCGGCCGGCGTGTTGTTCGACGGCAGCCAGGTGAGCGCCCCGATCGGCTCGTTGAGGGTGATCGCGCCGTCGCCGGTGCGCAGCCAGCCCTCGAAGGAGCCGTCCTGGTCCTGGAGCCGCTGCGGGGTGCCGGCGTAGGAGACGCGGGCGGTGAAGCGGTGCCCCGACGCGACGGGTCGGGCCGGCGTCACGACCAGCTCGGTGCCCGAGCGCCGCACCATCGCCCGTCGCCCGTCGACCGTGACGCCGGTCAGGCGCGGGCCGTCGTAGTCGAGGTGGAAGGAGTCCAGCCGCGCTCGCGACCGCGCGGTCAGCGTCACCTGCGCGCTCACGCGGTCGGTCGCCGGGACGTAGGACAGCCGCACGTCGTAGTGCTGCACGTCGTACCCGGTGTTGCCCTGGCCGGGGAACAGCGTGTCGGTGCGCTGGGTGCCGGGCGCGTCGACCGCCGAGCCGGGCAGCGCCGTGAGGGTCAGCCCGGCGGCGATCCCGCCGGCCAGGAGCGTGACGAGGAGGCCGGGGCGACGCGGACCGAGACGGGGCACCGCCCCAGTGTGCCGTGCCGGGGTGCCACCCGTCAGGGGGCGGGCGGGTCGACGTCCTGGACGGCAGCGCCCGTCCTGACCGGCACGTGGTCGGTCAGGACGGGCGAAGTTGGTCGATGACAGGCGAAGTTTCGCCCGTCATCGATCGGTTTCCCCGGTCGACCGGGGAAACCGACGACCGTCAGGCCCCCACCACCAGCCCGTCGTCCCCCACGTCGACCCGCACGGCGGCGCCGTCGGAGACCTCGCCGGCGATCAGCAGCCGGGCGAGCGGGTCGCCGATGGCCGACTGAATCAGCCGGCGCAGCGGACGGGCGCCGTAGGCGGGGTCGTAGCCGGTGGTGGCCAGCCAGCGGCGGGCGTCGTCGGTGACCTCGATCGCGATCCGGCGCACCGCGAGCCGGCGCTCCAGCAGGGCCAGCTGCAGGTCGACGATGCGGGTCAGCTCGTCGGGGGTCAGCGCCTCGAAGACGACGATCTCGTCGAGCCGGTTGAGGAACTCGGGCTTGAACGAGCCGCGCACCGTCGCGAGCACCGACTCGCGGCGCCGCTCGGGGTCGATCAGCGGGTCGACGAGGAACTGCGAGCCGAGGTTCGAGGTGAGCACGACGATCGTGTTGCGGAAGTCGACCGTGCGGCCCTGGCCGTCGGTGAGCCGGCCGTCGTCGAGCACCTGCAGCAGGATGTCGAAGACCTCGGGGTGCGCCTTCTCCACCTCGTCCAGCAGCACGACCGAGTACGGCCGGCGCCGCACGGCCTCGGTGAGCTGGCCGCCCTCGTCGTAGCCGACGTAGCCCGGGGGCGCCCCGACCAGGCGGGCCACCGCGTGCTTCTCGGCGTACTCGCTCATGTCGATGCGCACCATGGCGCGCTCGTCGTCGAAGAGGAAGTCGGCCAGCGCCTTGGCCAGCTCGGTCTTGCCGGTGCCGGTGGGGCCGAGGAAGAGGAAGGAGCCGGTCGGACGATCGGGGTCGGCGATGCCGGCGCGCGAGCGGCGCACGGCGTCGCTGACCGCGCGGACGGCCTCGGCCTGCCCGATCAGCCGCCGGCCGAGCACCGACTCCATCTCGAGGAGCTTCTCGGCGTCGCCCTGCAGCATGCGTCCGGTGGGGATGCCGGTCCAGGCCTCGACCACCTCGGCGATCTGCTCGGCGCCGACCTCCTCGCCGACGAGCCGCTCGGCGGCCGGGACGGAGCCCGCGCCCGGTGCGCCGGCGGCGTCGACCGCCCGGATCTGCGACTCCAGCTCGGGGATGCGGCCGTAGAGCAGCTCGCTGGCCTTGCCGAGGTCGCCCTCGCGCTGCAGCCGGTCGGCCTCGATGCGCAGCTGGTCGAGCTGGCGGCGCAGCTCGCCCTCGCCCTCGAGCGAGGCCTTCTCCCGCTCCCAGCGGGCCTCGAGCCCGCGCAGCTCCTCCTGCTTGTCGGCGAGGTCGGCGCGCAGGTGCGCCAGCCGCTCGACCGAGGCGTCGTCGGTCTCCTTGGCCAGCGCGAACTCCTCCATCCGCAGCCGGTCGACCTGGCGGCGCAGCACGTCGATCTCCTCGGGCGAGGACTCGATCTCCATGCGCAGCCGCGAGGCCGCCTCGTCGACGAGGTCGATCGCCTTGTCGGGCAGCTGCCGGCCGGTGATGTACCGGTCGGAGAGGGTGGCGGCGGCCACCAGGGCGGCGTCGGTGATGCGGACGCCGTGGTGCGCCTCGTACTTCTCCTGGATGCCGCGCAGGATCTGGATGGTGTCCTCGACGCTGGGCTCCCCGACGAGCACCTGCTGGAAGCGGCGCTCCAGCGCGGGGTCCTTCTCGATCCGCTCGCGGTACTCGTCGAGCGTCGTCGCGCCGATCATGTGCAGCTCGCCGCGGGCGAGCATCGGCTTGAGCATGTTGCCCGCGTCCATGGCGGAGTCGCCGCCGGCACCCGCGCCGACGACCGTGTGCAGCTCGTCGATGAAGGTGATCACCTGGCCGCCGGCCTCGCGGATCTCCTCGAGCACCGCCTTGAGCCGCTCCTCGAACTCGCCGCGGTACTTCGCCCCGGCCACCATCGCGGCGAGGTCGAGGCTGAGCACGCGTCGGCCCTTGAGCGAGTCGGGCACGTCGCCGGCGACCACGCGCTGGGCGAGCCCCTCGACGACGGCGGTCTTGCCGACGCCGGGCTCGCCGATGAGCACCGGGTTGTTCTTGGTGCGCCGCGAGAGCACCTGGACGACGCGGCGGATCTCGGCGTCCCGGCCGATCACGGGGTCGAGGCGGCCCTCCTCGGCGGCGGTCGTCAGGTCGACGGAGTACTTCGCCAGCGCCTCGTAGGTCGACTCGGCGTCCTGGCTGGTGACCCGGCGGCTGCCGCGCAGGGCGCTGAGGCCCTCGCGCAGGCCGTCGGCGGTAAGGCCGGCGTCGGCGAGCACGGCGCGGGCCGCGGACTCGACGGTCGCGAGGCTGATCAGCAGGTGCTCGGTGGCGACGTAGTCGTCCTTCATCGACGCCGCGAGGTCGAGCGCACCGGCCAGCACGCGGGTCAGCGCGGGCGAGGCCGAGGGCGTCTGGACGCTGCTGCCGGTGGCGGTCGGGAGGGCGTCGCGGGCGGTGGACGCGGCCCGGACGAGGCCGGGCGCGTCCGCGCCGCTGCGGGTGACGAGGGACGCGGCCGTGCCCTCCGGCTGCAGCAGCAGGGCGACGAGCAGGTGGACGGGATCGACGACGGTGTTGCCGGCGGTGGTGGCGGCGACCTGGGCGGCCTCGACGGCCTCCCGGCTGCGGGTGGTGAACCGCTCGGCCCCGAACTGACTCATGGGCGGCACTCCTGTGACGGTGGTCCTGGCGACCGGCGAGCACCGGTCGTCTGCAGAACAGTCTGAGACTTGAGTCTGTTCCACTCAAGTCCTGTGAGTGGCGTCTTCGACCGTCCTGGTCAGGACGGTGCGTCGGCGTTCTCCGGCGGGGCGTCGTGGGCCGGGAACTCCGCGACGGCGGCCTCTTCGTCGACCAGGCAGGTGCGGCAGAAGTCGAGGCCGAAGGGCGTCAGGTGGATGCTGCGCCGTACGACCTTCGCGAACCGCACCGAGTGCAGTGCCGCGAGCACGTCGGGCTGCGCCTCGAGCACCTGGTAGTCCATCGGATCGCGCAGCGGCTCGGCCGAGAACCACACCAGCCCGAGGCGGAAGAGGTTGTTCAGGTAGGCCGGCACCCGGTCGACCGAGCGCAGGCCGGCGCGGGCGCCGATCATCGTCAGGCCCGGTGCGATGAGCTGGCTGCTGACCATGCCGAGCGGGCCGCCGGTGCGGACGTCGACGCTGGGCTGCGGGCCGCCGTTGAGCAGCAGCAGGAGGATGCGGCCCTCGTCGGGGGCGAGCTCGTCGAGGATGCGGTCGTAGGCCGGGTGCGACTCCTCCTCCATCCACACGTCGCGCGAGCGCTCGAGCAGCTCGGCGCCCCGCTCGCGCAGTCGCTCGGGGGTGGAGCGGCCGCGCTCGGTGACGTGCACCTGCGCGGCCAGCACCACCGACGGGCCGTCGTTGGCCTCGACGATCTCGCCGAGCGACTCCGCCGCCTGCACCAGCGCGCGTCCGACCGGCGTGCCGGACGACACCGAGCGGGAGAGCTCGCCGACGACCGCGGCCATCCGGGTCGCGTCGGCCGCCAGCGCCGCGGCCTCCTTGGAGTCGGTGAGCGCGCGGGCGAGACGTCGTCCGGTGCGCACGTAGGTCTTCACCGACCAGCCGGTGGTGTGCCACGCGGCCGAGGCCGCCACCCGCGCCAGGCCCGGGAGCGCCTCGACGGCCGGCGCGAGCGCCTCGGTGAGCGGCACCGGCGTCACATCGGTCTCGTCGGGTCCGTAGACCCGCGCGAGCGCCTCGTCGAGCGAGCGCTGGTAGGCGGGATCGCGGTCGGGACGCGGGCGGCCGCCGCGCACCGAGCGCAGCGCGCGCAGGGCGCGCTCGTCGCGCCCCGCGGAGCCGGGGGCGCCGGGACGAGGGGTGCGGTCGTCGTCGCTCACGCGCTCACCCGACCCCGAAGATCGCCAGGTGCAGGAAGCCGCCGGCCAGGCCCATGATCGCGCCGTGGGCGTAGAGCATCCACTCGTCCTCCTTGATCGCGGAGCGCATCATCTCGACGAAGTCCCGCGGCGGCAGCTCCTTGGTGCGCCGCGCGATCAGCACCCGGATCTTCTCCGACTGCCGCCGGCTGAACTCGGGGTCCTGGAACGGCGTGAGGGTGCGGCCGACGGCCTCGCGGGCCACGGAGTCGCGGATGCTGTCGAAGCGGCTCGGGCCCACGGCCAGCCGGACGGCGGGCAGCGCGGGACCGGCCGCCTTCTCGATCGCCGGACGCAGCGCGGTGGCGAGCATCTGCCGGGTGCGGTCGCCGCGGGGGCCCTCCATGAGGAAGTCGCCGATCCGCTCGAGGGTGATGACGTCCTCGGCGATGATCCGGGCGTACACCTCGGCGGCCTGGTCCTGACGCCGCAGGAAGAGCCCGTGCGCCTTGATGCCGAAGTACCGGCGCGGCTCGGTGGGCTCGAAGATCAGCCACATGCCCAGGGCGTTGGTGATCCAGCCGACGACCACGCCGAGGATCGGCAGCAGCCACCACTGGTGGGCGATCGAGTCGACGACCGCCACCGGGATGCCGAGCAGGAAGCCGAAGATGAAGCCGAAGGCGACCATGAGGTTCAGCTCGCGCTGACCGAAGTCCCGGAAGATCCGCACGACCAGGGACGGGTTCTTCTGGAAGTGGTCGATGACCATGATCTTCGGGTCGAGCAGCTGGTCGATGTGCACGCCGATCTCGGTGGTCACCTTGCCGACCACCGACGGCAGCTGCGCCTGCACGCGCTCGACGATCGCGTTGCGCAGCGGCCGCGGGAGGTCGCGCCAGAGCCGGGGGTGCTCCTGGCGCATCACCTGGTCGACGAGGTCGGGCAGCTCGGGACGGAAGACCGTGACGATGTGCTCGGCGATCTGGTCGGGCTCGAGCTGCTGGTAGAACTCCGCGGGCGTGCCGAGCTTCGCGATCGCCTTGTCGACGGCGATGCTGCCCATCTTGGCGGCCCGCGCCGGCACGATGCCCTGCCAGCCGATGCCGCCCTGGAGGATGCCGGGCACCTCCTGCAGCTTGCGCGGCAGCAGCCCGCTGAGCTCCTGCATGCCCGGCACGCGCACGCCGTGGAAGCGCACGGGGCTGAAGAGCATCCACAGCCCCGACCAATTGATCAGCCAGCCGATGACGCCGGTGAACAGGGGGATCGTCAGGAAGTTGACCCAGTGGACCTGCTCGTACCACGCGGTCACCGCGCTCATGAGCCCGTCCACGCCTCACCCCTGCCCTCGTGCGCGCGGACGACGGCCGCGCTGCCTGGCTGAGGGTAGAAGGCCCGGGGCGTCCGTGTCAGGACGTCCCACGCCGTCAGCGCTGACGACGCCACACGACGACCTGGCCGGGTGCCTCCGGGGCCCGCAGCACGGGCAGCCGCTCGACCCGGACGGTCGTGCGCGCGGCCTCCGCCGCGCGGGACGGACGCGTCTGGGCCAGCGCCTCGCGGGTCGCCGCGAGCTCGGCCTGGAGCTCCTCGTTGCGAGCCGCCAGCGCGGCGACCCGGTGCTCGAGCTCGAGGATGCGGCGCACGCCCTCGATGCCGATGCCCGACGCGGTCAGCTCGGCGATGCTGCGCAGCAGCTCGATGTCGCGCAGCGAGTAGCGGCGTCCGCCGCCGCCGGTGCGGCCGGGGGTGATGAGCCCGAGCCGCTCGTAGGTGCGCAGCGTCTGCGGGTGCAGCCCGGTGAGCTCGGCGGCGACGCTGATGACGTAGACCGCGGCGTCGGGCCCGGGCTCGAGGCGCTGCGGGCCGTCGGGGGGACGCAGGGCCACGGCTCAGCCCGCCGTCTCGAAGAGGTTGGCCCGCAGCGGGGTGGACGCGCCGGCCTGGGCGCTGCGCAGCGCCTCGAGCGCCGCGCGCACCTCGGCGTTGAGCACCGCGGGCACCTGCACCTCGACGGTGGCCAGGAGGTCGCCGCGGGTGCCGTCGGCCCGCTCGGCGCCCTTGCCGCGCACCCGGAAGGTGCGCCCGTTCGGGGTGCCGGCGGGGATCTTCAGCGTGACGGGGCTGCCGCCGAGGGTCGGGATGCGGATCTCGGCGCCGAGCGCGAGCTCGTCGAAGCCCACCGGCACGTCGAGGGTGAGGTGGTCGTCCTTGCGGCCGAACAGCCGGTGCGGGGAGACCTTGACGGTGACGAAGAGGTCGCCGGCGGGGCCGCCGTGCTCGCCCGAGCCGCCCTTGCCGCGCAGGCGGATGCGCTGGCCGTCCTTCACGCCCGCCGGGATGCGCGCCTGGATGGTGCGCGAGGACGCCGCACGACCCGAGCCGTGGCAGGTCGGGCAGGCCTCGTCGTAGACCAGCTGCCGCCCGCCGCACGACGGGCAGGTCTGGCTCATCGAGAAGGCGCCGCCGACGCCGTTGACGATCGTGCCCGCGCCGTCGCACTCGGGGCACACGTGCGGCTTGGTGCCGGGCTTGCCGCCGCTGCCGTCGCAGGTGCCGCAGGGGGCGTCGGCGGTGAGTCGCAGCGAGATGGTGACGCCGTCGAGGGCGTCGGTGAAGCCGATCGTGGCGGTGGTCTCGACGTCGGGGCCCTTGGTGGCCCGGGGCCGGGCCCGACCGCGGCCGAAGCCGCCGCCGAAGAGGTCGCCGAACATGTCGCCGATGCCGCCGGCCCCGCCCGCGCCACCGCCCTGCCGCAGCAGGTCGTCGAGGTCGAAGGTCTGGCCGCCGGCCCCGGGCCGGCCGCCGAACCCGCCGCCCCCGAAGCCGCCGGGGAAGCCCCCGGAGGCGTGCAGGCGACGCAGCTCGTCGTACTTTGCGCGCTTGTCGGGGTCGCCGACGACGTCGTAGGCCTCGGCGACGGCCTTGAAGCGGTCGTGCTTGGCGGTGTCGCCGGGGTTGGAGTCGGGGTGGTTCTCGCGGGCCAGCTTGCGGTAGGCCTTCTTGATCTGGTCGTTCGTGGCGTCCTTGGCGACGCCGAGCACGGCGTAGAAGTCCTTCTGCGCCCAGTCGGCGCGCATGCCGTCGGTGCTGCTCACGCGAACCTCCCTCCGTGGATCTGATCGTAGGCGGTCGAGACGGTGCCGGGCCCGGGATCGCGCACGGGACGCGACCCCGGGACCGGCGTCGGATGCTGCGGCGGACTCAGGCCGGCTCGACGACCAGCACCTGCGCCGCGCGGACCACGCGGTCGCCGATGCGGTAGCCGGCCTTGGCGATCACCTTGCAGGTGGTGACGGTGACCTCGGCGTCGCTGCCGATGTGGCTGAGCGCCTCGTGCAGCTCGGGGTCGAAGGCGTCCCCGGGCTCGCCGAAGCGGATCAGCCCGAGCCCGGCGACGGTGCGCTCGAGCTGCTCGGCCACCGCCTTGAAGCCGCCCTCGAGGGGCTCGTGCTCCTTGGCGCGGTCGATCGTGTCGAGCACCTCGATGATCGGCGTGAGCGCGGCGTAGGTCGCGTTCTCGCGGATCAGGTCGCGGTCGCGCTCGACGCGCCGCTTGTAGTTGAGGAACTCGGCCTGCAGCCGCTGGAGGTCGCCCGTGCGCTCGGCGAGCGCCGCCTCGGCCCGCGCCAGCGGGTCGTCGGCGGACTCCGGAGCGGATCCGTCGGGGGCTCCCTCGTGGGCACCGGCGGCCTCGAGGTCGACGTCCTCGCCCGGGGCGGGCGCGACGCCGTCGGCGCCCGCGGCGGCCTCGGGGGCGACGGCGTCCGCCGCCCCCGGGGTGCCCGCGTCCGGCTCGCGGCCGGCCTCGTCGTGCGTCACTTGGCGTCGCCGTCGGTCGGCTCGTCGACGACCTCGGCGTCGACGATGTCGTCGTCGGCCTCGCCCGTCGCGCCGGTGGCGCCGCCGGCCGCGGCCGACTCCGCCTCGGCGGCCGCGTAGAGCGCCGCGCCCATCTTCTGGCTCGACTCGTTCAGCTTGGTGACGCCGGCCTTGAGCTCCTCGGCGTCCGCCTCGGCGTTCTCGAGCGTGGCCTTGAGCGCGTCGACGTCGGCCTGCACCTCGGTCTTGACGTCCTCGGGCAGCTTCTCGGCGTTGTCGCCGAGGAACTTCTCGGTCGTGTAGACGAGCTGGTCGGCCTGGTTGCGCACCTCGACGGCCTCGCGACGCTTCGCGTCGGCCTCGGCGTACTCCTCGGCCTCGCGGACCATGCGGTCGATCTCGTCCTTGCCCAGCGACGAGCCGCCGGAGATCGTCATCGACTGCTCCTTGCCCGAGGCCTGGTCCTTCGCGGTGACGTGGACGATGCCGTTGGCGTCGATGTCGAAGGTGACCTCGATCTTCGGGATGCCGCGCGGCGCCGGCGGGAGGCCGGTGAGCTCGAAGTTGCCCAGGGGCTGGTTCTCGGCCCAGATCTGCCGCTCGCCCTGCGCGACCTTGATCTCCACCGACGGCTGGTTGTCGTCGGCGGTCGTGAAGATCTCGCTGCGCTTGGTGGGGATCGTGGTGTTGCGCTCGATCAGGGTGGTCATGATGCCGCCCTTGGTCTCGATGCCCAGGCTCAGCGGGGTGACGTCGAGCAGCAGGACGTCCTTGACCTCGCCCTTGAGCACGCCGGCCTGCAGCGCGGCGCCGTTGGCGACGACCTCGTCGGGGTTGACGCCCTTGTTGGGCTCCTTGCCGCCGAGCAGCTCCTTGACCAGCTCGGTGACGGCCGGCATGCGGGTCGAGCCGCCGACGAGCACGACGTGGTCGATGTCGCTGACCTTGACCCCGGCGTCCTTGAGCACCTGCTGGAACGGCGCCTTGGTGCGCTCGATCAGGTCGGCGGTGAGCTTCTGGAACTCGCTGCGGGTGAGGCGCTCCTCGAAGTGGAGCGGGCCCGACTCGCCGTGGGTGATGTAGGGCAGGTGGATGGTGGTCTCGGAGGACGACGACAGCTCGATCTTCGCCTTCTCCGCGGCCTCCTGGAGGCGCTGCTTGGCGATCTTGTCGGCGCCGAGGTCGACGCCGTTGCCGTCCTTGAACTTCTTGACCATCCACTCGACGACCCGGTTGTCCCAGTCGTCGCCGCCGAGGTGGTTGTCGCCGTTGGTGGCCTTCACCTCGACGACGCCCTCGCCGATCTCGAGGAGGGACACGTCGAAGGTGCCGCCGCCGAGGTCGTAGACGAGGATCAGCTCGTCCTCGCCCTTGTCGAGGCCGTAGGCGAGCGCGGCCGCGGTGGGCTCGTTGACGATGCGCTGCACGTTGAGGCCCGCGATCTCGCCGGCCTCCTTGGTGGCCTGGCGCTGGGCGTCGGAGAAGTAGGCCGGCACGGTGATGACGGCGTCGGTGACCGGCTCGCCGAGGTAGGCCTCGGCGTCGCGCTTGAGCTTCTGGAGCACGAACGCGGAGATCTGCTGCGGGGTGAACGACTTGTCGTCGATCTGCTGCTTCCAGTCGGTGCCCATGTGGCGCTTGACCGAGCGGATGGTGCGCTCGACGTTGGTGACGGCCTGGCGCTTGGCGACCTCGCCGACCAGGACCTCGCCGCTCTTGGCGAAGGCGACGACGGACGGCGTGGTGCGCGCGCCCTCCGCGTTCGCGATGACGGTGGGCTCGCCGCCCTCCAGGACCGACACGACGCTGTTCGTCGTGCCGAGGTCGATGCCGACCGCTCGTGCCATGGGTGGAACCTCCAACTGATCGGGGTGGTGCGGGATGTCTGCGTCGTGGGACTGCTCCGCCCAGGGTGGGCCGCCGTCCGCGTCCATTCAACTTCTTGAGCCGCTTGGACTCAAGTTCACTGAGGGGTCAACCGGCACTGAGGCTCGATCATTCCCGCGGGTGAGGGGCCTCCCGCGCCCGCGTGGCAGCGTCGAGGGCATGACCACGCCACACATCACGCTGAACAACCAGACGACGATCCCCCAGCTCGGGTTCGGGGTCTTCCAGGTGCCGCCGGAGCAGACGGCCGACACCGTCGCGACGGCGCTGCAGGTGGGCTACCGCCACATCGACACCGCCGAGATGTACGGCAACGAGCAGGAGGTCGGCATCGCGATCGCGCAGTCCGGCATCCCGCGCGACGAGCTGTACGTCACCAGCAAGCTCAACAACGGCTACCACCGTCCCGACGACGCGCGCCGCGCCTTCGACGACACCCTGGCCAAGCTCGGGCTCGACCAGATCGACCTGTTCCTCATCCACTGGCCGCTGCCGACCCTCTACGACGGCGACTACGTCAGCACCTGGCGCACCCTGACCGAGTTCGTCGCCGACGGCCGCGCCCGCTCGGTGGGCGTCTCGAACTTCCAGCCCGCGCACCTCGACCGCATCGTCGCCGAGACCGGCGTCGTGCCCGCGATCAACCAGATCGAGGTGCACCCCTTCTTCGCCAACGAGGAGGCCCGGGCCGGCTCGCACAAGCACGGCGTCGCGGTGGAGGCGTGGTCGCCGATCGCGCAGGGCAAGGTGCTCGATGACGCCACGATTGGCGAGATCGCGCAGGCCCACGGCCGCACGCCCTCGCAGGTGACCCTGCGCTGGCACGTCCAGCGCGGCGACATCGTCTTCCCGAAGACGATGAAGCGCGAGCGGATGGAGGAGAACTTCGCGATCTTCGACTTCGAGCTCGGCTCGGAGCAGATGGCCGCCATCGACGGCCTCGACCGGGGCGAGGAGGGCCGCACCGGCCCGAACCCCGACACGTTCGACTACGTGCCCGACTGATCCCCGCGTCGGTCATCGCGCGCCACGACGCCGGCTCCCGCACGGGGGCCGGCGTCGTGCTGCGCTCCGGGGTGTCGAGGCACGGTGGGTCGGGGAGGATCAGAGGGTGAGCGAGACGGTGTTGATGACCCGGGCGGCGAACAGGCTGGTCCCCGGTGCCGATCTGCGGACGCGGGCGAGCCTGAGCGCCACGCTGGTGGTGCGCCTGGTGCGATGGCGCCTCGGCGGGCTGTGGGTCGGCGGGCGGCTGACGCTCACCGACGAGGTGGTGCGGTTCGCGCCGAACGGCCTGAACCGGGCCTTCAACACCGGCGCGCTCGACCTGTGCCTCGCGCTCGCGCACGTCGACGAGGTCACCACCCGCTGGGGCGTCCTCACCGGCATCGTCGAGGTCCGTTCGGCGGAGTCGACGCTGACCTTCCGCTGCTTCGGGGCCGCGCGAGCCGCGAGGGCGGTCCGGGACGCCGTCGCGGAGCAGCGACGCTGACGCCGCGACCGCTGCCTGTGCGCGGGAGGTCGATCAGCCGACGGTGACGGTGACGCTGTTGGACGCCTTGCGGCTGTCGGTGTCGATGACGCGGAACCGGTTCGCGCCCAGCTGGCCCGTCTGCACGTAGGTGGAGAAGGCACCGTTGCTGACGACCATCGTCACGTCGAAGTCCTGCCAGGCGCCGGCGGCGAACCGCTGCACCTGCAGCACCGCGCCCTCGCCGTCGGCATAGGTGCCGGTGAGGTCGATGCGCTCCATCGGCCCGGCCGCGGTGGTGCCGGCGGTCAGGTTGATCCCCTCCTTCGTCGAGGGCGACGCCGAGGGCTTGCGGGTCGGGCGCGCCGAGGCGGTGGGGGCCGAGGACGACGGGTCGGGCGCGAGCGTGATCAGCGGTCCGGCCGAGCCGGAGGTGCGCTCGGGCGAGGGCAGGTACATCGAGGCGTCCGCGCCGGCGTCGCCGGTGGAGCGCTCGCTGTCGACGCCGGCGGCCCGCAGGCCCACGATCGCGACCGCGCCGACGACCAGGCCCAGGGCCAGGGCCACGCCGACGAGCGCGACGAGGCCGACGACCACCGGGTTGCCGGGACGTCGGGGCCGGTCGGGCGTGCCGCCCTGCTGCTCGCTCACGCGGCCATTCTCAACCGAGGGCGGACGCCGCCCAAACCGCCCCTCCGCCCAGGCGGGTCGCGAGACGGGTCCGCCCGGGCTCGGCGTCGGCCCGGGAGTCGGCTCGGCGTCGGCTCAGAGGCCGCGCTTCCAGGCGATCTCCTCGACCAGGCGGCGGCTGCGCCAGCCGTCGGCCGTGCGGACGAGCGTGTGGTGGTACCAGCCGCCGAGCTCGACGACCTTGGTGCCGCCCGCCCCGTCGTCCATCGTCATCGGGTTGTGGAAGTAGGCGGTGCAGGTGGCCTCGTCGCCGTCGATCCGCACGTCGAGCTGGCCGAGCGTGTGCATGCGCGTCGGGAAGAAGGCCGGGAGCATCTCGGCCAGCCACGGCTTGATCGCCGGGAACGCGTCGTGGATGCCGCCGGAGGCCACGTAGTCGATGTCGGCGTCGGGGGTGAAGACGGTGTCGAGCCGGTCCCAGTCGCCGGTGTCGATGGCGCGGGTGTAGCGGGTGAGGACGTCGGCGATCTCGAGGCGGTCGCTGATCTCGGTGAGCTCCACGATGTGAACTGTGGCACGAAAGTGGAACACGTTCTATATTCGCCGGGCATCCAGCAGAGAGGCCGACATGCGATTCAGCTACGCCGAGGCGATGACCCGCGCCGAGTACTACGCGCCGCTGGCGCAGGCCGCCGAGGCCGCCGGCTACACCTCCATGACCGTCGCCGACAGCCTGATCTACCCCGAGGTGTCGGACTCGAAGTACCCCTACACCGACACCGGCGACCGGGAGTTCCTGCAGGGCAAGGAGTTCATCGAGACGATGGTGATGTGCGCGCACCTGTTCGCGCACACCACCACGCTGCGGCTGACGCCGTTCGTGCTCAAGCTCCCCGTGCGCCCGCCGGTGCTGGTGGCCAAGCAGGCCTCGTCGCTGGCGTTCCTCTCCGGCGACCGGCTCGGGCTCGGCGTCGGCATCTCGCCGTGGCCCGAGGACTTCGCCAACCTGGGCGTCCCGTGGGAGCGCCGCGGCAAGCGGATGGACGAGTGCATGCAGATCCTGCGCGGGCTCACCTCGGGGGAGTTCTTCGGCTTCTCCGGCGAGTTCTACGAGATCGACCGGCTCCAGCAGTGCCCGGCGCCGTCGAAGCCGATCCCGCTGCTGGTCGGCGGCCACGCGGACGCCGCGCTGCGTCGCGCGGTGCGCCACGGCGACGGCTGGATGCACGCCGGCGGCGACGGCGAGGAGCTCGACCGGCTGCTCACCCGGCTCGCCGAGATCCGCAAGGAGGAGGGCGACACCCGCGACGACTTCGAGGTGCACGTCATCAGCTACGACGCCTACACCCTCGACGGCGTCAAGCGGCTGGAGGACAAGGGCGTCACCGACTGCATCGTCGGGTTCCGGGTGCCCTACATCAAGGGCCCCGACACCGAGCCGCTGGAGACCAAGGTCAAGCACCTCGAGCAGTACGCCGAGTCGATCATCGCCAAGGCCGGCTCGTGACGGCCCTCGACGGGATCCCGGCCCCCTCCACGGCGCCGGTCGACGGCGCCGACGGCTCCTGGGACCTCACCGCCCCCCTGCGCGAGGCGATCGCCGAGGCCGAGCGGCTGATCGCCGGCGCCCCCTTCGTCCGCACCGAGGCCGACCTGCTCGAGGGCTACGACTACCTCGCCGGACGCATCCGGATGGCCATGCAGACCGCGTTCGACTACGACCTCGAGCGGCCGCTGTTCGTCAACCCCACCCACCAGTTCTCCCGCCAGGGCCTGGACAACCCCGACGCCATCTACTTCAACGCCTACCTCAAGGAGGGCGTCGAGTACGTCATCCGCGGGCGCCGCGGCACCTCCGCCGACCTGTCGTTCCAGGTGATGGGCGGCGCCTACACCGCGACGTCGGCCGCCACCTCGATGCTCGCCTTCGACGACCGCGAGCTCGAGCGGGACGCCGAGGGCCGCTTCGAGCTCCGCTACACCGCCGAGCCGGGCGCCAAGACGCTGATCGTCCGCGAGGTCTTCAACGACTGGGACGCCGAGGAGCGCGGCACCCTCACCATCGAGCGCGTCGACACGCTCGGTCAGCCCGCGCGTCCGCTCACCCGCGCGCTGCTGGCCAAGAAGTACGAGGTCGCGGCGCGCAGCCTCACCTCGAGCATCCAGACGTGGTTCGCCTTCCCCCAGTTCTTCCAGTACAAGGAGCCGGTCAACACGCTCACGACGCCGGCGTCCACCCCGGGCGGGCTGGCGTCGCAGCGCTCCTCGATCGGCCACTACGCGCTGGCCGAGGACGAGGCGATGATCGTGACCGTGCCGCGGTGCGACGACGCCGCCTACCAGGCGATCCAGATCGGCTCGGACTGGTACGCCTCCACCGACTACGAGACCCACCAGACCTCGCTCACCAAGGCGCAGGCGCAGACCGACCCCGACGGCCTGATGCGCTTCGTCGTCAGCGAGCACCCGCCGCTGGACGGCGCCCCGATCGCGAACTGGCTGGAGACCACCGGCCACCGCACCGGCTCGATGATGCTGCGCTGGCAGCGGCTCGAGCGCGACCTCGGGCCGGACGACGGGCCGCAGGTGGCCGTCGTCCCGCTCGCGGAGGTGGCCCGCCACCTGCCGCACACCGCCCCCCTCACCCCCGCGCAGTACGCCGAGCGGATCGCCGCCCGGCAGCGCGCCGTCGCCCGGAGGATGATCTCGTGAGCACCGTCGCCGCCGCCTTCCGCGAGTCCGATGCCGCCGTGGAGGCGCGCTACCGGCCGCTGCCCCTGCTGGAGGGCAAGGTGGTCGTCCTCTCGGGCGTCGGCCCCGGCCTGGGCCGGGCGCTGGGCGAGGAGGCCGCCAAGATGGGCGCCGACCTCGTGCTGGTCAGCCGCACCGAGTCGCGGCTGGAGCGGATGGCCGAGGTCGTCCGCGCGCACGGACGCCGCGCGCTGGTCGTCCCGACCGACATCACCGACGAGGACGCCCGGGCCCGCCTGGTCGAGCGCAGCCTCGAGGAGTTCGGCCGGGTCGACTGCCTGCTCAACAACGCCTTCGGCATCCCGCCGATGGACCCCGTCAGCGGGCTGTCGGTGGAGTCGCTGCGCGCGGCCAACGAGACCAACGTGTTCGCGCCGCTGCGCCTCTCGGCGCTCTTCGCCGACGCCCTCGCGGCCACCCACGGCTCGATCGTCATGCTCAACTCCTGCGTCGTGCACTCCTCGCAGCCGGAGTACAGCGGCTACAAGCTCTCGAAGGGCGCGCTGCTGCACCTGGCGTCGTCGCTGGCCACCGACCTGGGGCCGCGCGGCATCCGGGTCAACAGCGTCGCGCCGTCCTACATCTACGAGGACGTCAACCAGGGCTACTTCGACTGGCTGGCGTCGGTCGACGGCGTCACCCACGACGAGATCTACGAGCGGAAGGCCGCGCCCACCGACCTCAAGCGCCTGGCCTCGCCGGCCGAGGTCGCCCGCGCGACGTTGTTCCTGGCCACCGACCTCGCCTCGGCGATCACCGGCCAGCTGATCAACGTCGACTGCGGCGAGTTCCACAACGAGTCCTGAGGGGGAGCGCCATGACCGACAACGTGATGACCCGCGAGCGGGCCGACCTCGGCACCTACGAGGACATCGCCGCCGCCGCGATGCGCACCACGGGGCTCTCCGACTTCGGCGGCACCGCGCACGAGGAGGGCCTGCGGGTGCTCGTCGAGGACCTCGCGTCCCCGGAGGCCGGCCTGACCCCGCGGGGCAACTACTTCCAGCGCTCGGAGGTGAAGTCGGCGCTGGTCGGACGGCTGCTCACCGAGGCGGCGTTCACCGCGCGTCCCGAGCACGCGGACGTGCCGATCGTCCGGCCGATCTTCGTCATGGGCCTGCCGCGCACCGGCACCACCGCGCTCCACCGGCTGCTGTACGCCGACCCCGGCGCGCAGGGCCTGGAGATGTGGCTGACCCAGTTCCCGCAGCCGCGGCCGCCGCGCGAGCAGTGGGACGCCGACCCGGTGTTCTCGATGATGCAGGCCGGCTTCGCCGCGCACCACGCCGAGAACCCCGAGTACACCGGCATCCACTACATGGACGCCACCTCGGTGGAGGAGTGCTGGCGACTGCTGCGCCAGACCGGCAAGTCGAACTCCTACGAGTCGCTGGCCAACCTGCCGCGCTACAGCCGGTGGCTGCAGGGCCAGGACTGGACCGACGCCTACGCGCGGCACCGGCGCAACCTGCAGCTCATCGGCCTCAACGACCCCGAGAAGCGGTGGGTGCTGAAGAACCCCTCGCACATGACCGCCCTCGACGCGCTCATGGCCGTCTACCCGGACGCGTTGATCGTCTACACCCACCGCGACCCCGTGGTCTGCCTCGCGTCGTCGTGCTCGCTGTCGGCCGAGACCACCGTCGGCCACTCCGACACCTACGTCGGCGGCGTCATCGGGCACACCCAGCTCGACCTGTGGGCCCGCTCGTTCCACGCCTTCCACGACGCCCGCGAGCGCTACGACGAGGCCCAGTTCGTCGACGTCTCCTTCGACGAGTTCCGGGCCGACCAGGTCGGCACCGTCCAGCGGATCTACGAGCGGTTCGGCCTGACCTGGACGCCCGAGGTCGAGCTCGCCGTCCGCGACGCCGACGAGGAGCTGCGCAGCGGCGCCCACGCGCCGTCGCACCGCTACGACCTCAAGGACTACGGCCTGTCCGCCGAGCGGGTGCGGGGCGCGTTCGTCCGCTGACGGCGGCCGGTGGTCGAGCCGGTCGAGACCTACCGGGCGCGCACGCGGATCCGGGCGCCGCGCCGCGGCACGCTGGTGATGTTGCGGACGCGCGGCTCGTCCTCGCCGAGCGCCTCGACGTCGAAGCGGGTCAGCACCTCGCGGAGCACGACCGCGCCCTCCATCTGCGCGAAGCCCGCGCCGATGCAGCGGCGCACGCCGCCGCCGAACGGGATCCAGGTGTTCGTGGGCGGGTTGCGGCCGAGGAACCGCGCGGGGTCGAACCGCTCGGGGTCGGCGTGGTTCGACTCCTTGCTGTGCGCGATCAGGATCGACGGGCCGACGGTGGCGCCCGCGGGCAGGTCCCAGCCGCCGAGCCGGGCGGGCTTCAGCAGCGTCCGGACGACCATCGGGATCACGGGGTGCAGCCGCATCGACTCCTTGAGCACCGCCTCGAGGTGGGCGAGCCCGTCGACGGCCGCGTCGTCGTCCTCGCCGGCGGCGGCGTCGGCCGCGGCGATCGCCTCGGCCAGCAGGTCGGGGTGCCTGCCGAGCTCGTGCAGCGCCCACGCCAGCGACGTCGCGGTGGTCTCGTGTCCGGCCAGCAGCAGCGTGACGAGCTGGTCGCGCAGCTCGGTGTCGTCCAGCCGCCCGTCCCCGGCGTCGCCGCCGTCCTCGCCGTCGCCGACGAGGATCAGCCGCGAGAGGACGTCGGAGCGCGTGGCGAGGTCGGGCGCCTCCCGGCGCTCGCGGATCTCGGCGTAGATCAGCCAGTCGAGCTCGACCTGGTTCTCGATCGTCGCCTTCCAGGGGCCGAAGCGCTGCAGGGTCGGGATGCCCCAGCCGAGCAGCACCATCGGCGAGATGTCGACGGTGGCGTTGACCCGCGGCCGCAGCGCCGCGAGCCGCTGCTCGTCGGTGACGCCGAAGACGACGCGGAGGATGACCTCGAGGGTCAGCCGGTTCATCCGGTCCAGCGAGCGCAGCTCCTCGCCGTCGCGCCAGGTGGCGACCTCCTCGGCGGCCACCCGGGCCACGAGGTCGGCGTAGCCGCGCAGGGCCTGGCCGTTGAAGGCCGGCATCAGCAGCCGCCGCGCCCGCTTGTGCTGGGCGGAGTCCTGGAGCAGCAGCGAGTGCTCGCCCATGATCGGCCCGAGGATGCCGTTGGCCTTGCCGGCGTGGAACACCTCGGGGTCGCCGGCGAAGATCTCGCGGGCGTCCTCGGGTCGCGTCAGCATCACCAGCGGCCGGCCGCCGGGCAGCAGCCGGATCGTGAACGCGTCGCCGTGGGTGCGCTGGAGCCAGGCGTGGAAGCGGTGGCGGTAGCGGAGCAGCGCGATGGTCTGGATCGCCGCGGGCCAGCGGGGCCCCGGCGGCAGGCCCTCGGACGACACCCGGCCGAGGCCGTCGCCGCGGCCCGGGTTCATCCGGGCGAACCGCTGGGCGGTCAGGACGGCGGTGTCGGCGCCGGCGCCGGCCGGCCGGGCGTGCTGCGACGCGGTCATGCGTCCGACCGTAGCCCGATCGGCGGGCGCCGTCGCGGGTCGTCCGCGCGGACCCGAAACCCGCGCGTCACAGGATCGGTCTAGGGTCGGCGCGTGCCCTTCCTGCTGCGTGTCGAGCTGCCCGACGTCCCGGGATCCCTGGGCCGTCTCGCGTCGGCGATCGGCGTGGCCGGCGGCGACATCGAGGCCATCGAGATCGTCGAGAAGCGGCCCGACGGCACCGCGCTCGACGACGTCCTGCTCGAGGTGCCCGGCGGCACCATGCCCGACTCGATCGTCTCGGCGTGCCACACGCTCGAGGGCGTCCGGGTGGTGTGGATCAGTCGCTACCACGCCGGCGGCAACCTCTTCCTCGACCTGGAGGCCGTCGAAGAGCTCACCGCCAACCCCGACGAGGCGCTGGAGCGGCTCGTCGAGCTGGTGCCGGTGGTGTTCCGCGCCGACTGGGCCGCGCGCGTCCACCGCGCGGAGGGCATCCTGCACGCCACGCCCGCCGCCCCCGAGGAGCTGCCCTTCGTCGAGGTGCTCGACCGCGCCGAGCGGCTGGAGCTCGACGACGAGGAGACGATCCTCGCCGGCGCCCGCCTCTCGGGCAACGAGGTGCTGGTCGTCGCCCGCCGCGGCGGACCCGAGTTCCTCGACTCCGAGCTCGCCCGCATCGGGCACCTCGCCGGGCTGGCGAACACCATCGCCCGACCGTGAGCCGACAGCTTCGGCGGCTGACCGCCGAAGCTCCAGCGGCTGGCCGCCGAACCTGTCGGTGGGCGTTCGAACCTATGAACGCCCACCGACAGGTTCGGTCGCGTCCAACCCTGGTCCGGTTCGGCGCGGGCGCCGAGCCTCGGCGGTGACGCGCCAGTTTCATCGGTCAACCGACGAAACTGACGCCTGGCCGATGAAGCTTCAGCGTCCCAGTGCCAGTTTCATCGGTCAGCCGATGAAACTGCGCGGCCGCCCGCCCCGCGCTCAGACCCGTTCGAGCAGGAACACCGGGATCTCGCGGTCGGTCTTCTCCTGGTACTCCGCGTACGGCGAGTAGACCGCGACGGCGCGCTCCCACCACTCGGCCCGCTCGGCGCCCTCGGCGATCCGGGCGCGGTATGTGTGCTTCGACGGGCCGTCCTGCAGGTCGACCTCCGGGTGCGCGACGAAGTTGGCGTACCAGGCGGGGTGCTCGGGGGCGCCGCCCTTGGACGCGACGGCGGCGTAGACGCCGTCCTTCTCGACGCGCATCACCGGGTTCTTGCGCAGCTTGCCGCTCTTCGCGCCGCGCGAGGTGATCACGACGATCGGCCACTCCGGGTGGTCGGGCAGGGTGTTGGCCTCGGCGCCGTCGGTGGCCTCGTAGGTCTCCACCTGGTCGCGCACCCACTTCTCGGGGCTGGGCTCGTACTCGCCGGTCAGGGTCATGACGCCAGCCAACCACCCCGCCCGCGCGCCCGTCCGCACCTGCCCGGGTGACGGCTCGGGCCGGGGCGCCGACGGCTAGCCTCACCCACCATGAGCGCGATCGACGGCGTGTCCGACACCTTCGACCCCGAGGCGTGGGACGTCGTCCCGGGCTTCGAGCACCTCACCGACCTCACCTACCACCGGGCCCGCGCGCACGGCACGGTGCGCGTCGCCTTCGACCGGCCGGACGTGCTCAACGCCTTCCGTCCGCACACCGTCGACGAGCTGCTGGCCGTCCTCGAGCACGCGCGCACCAGCGGCGACGTCGGCTGCGTGCTGCTCACCGGCAACGGCCCGTCGCCGAGGAACGGCAAGCACTCGTTCTGCACCGGCGGCGACCAGCGCATCCGCGGGAAGGCGGGCTACCAGTACGAGACCGACGGCCACACCGAGGAGGCCGCGCCGCCGAACCCGATCGACAAGGCGCGTCTGGCCCGGCTGCACATCCTGGAGGTGCAGCGGCTGATCCGGTTCATGCCCAAGATCGTCATCTGCGTGGTGCCCGGCTGGGCGGCCGGCGGCGGCCACAGCCTGCACGTCGTCAGCGACCTGACGCTGGCGAGCGCCGAGCACGCGCGGTTCAAGCAGACCGACGCCGACGTGGGGTCGTTCGACGGCGGCTACGGCTCGGCCTACCTGGCCCGTCAGGTCGGCCAGAAGCTCGCCCGGGAGATCTTCTTCCTCGCCCAGGAGTACTCCGCCGAGGACGGCGTCCGCATGGGCACCGTCAACCGCGCCGTGCCGCACGCCGAGCTCGAGGCCACGGCGCTGGAGTGGGGCCGGCTGATCAACGGCAAGAGCCCCACGGCGCAGCGGATGCTCAAGTACTCCTTCAACCTCATCGACGACGGGCTGGTCGGCCAGCAGCTCTTCGCCGGCGAGACCACGCGGCTGGCCTACATGACCGACGAGGCGCAGGAGGGACGCGACCAGTTCCTGGAGAAGCGCGACCCCGACTGGTCGCCCTACCCCTGGTACTACTGATCTAACGCGTTTGGCCAGGTCAGCGACTTGTTGGTTCGCTACTGTGCACAGACTGTGCACGCGGCTTAGCGAGTGCGGTGCGCATGAGGTTGCCGGCCGCTCCTCGGGTGCGATCCTCCGCGGTCGGCCACAGGTGCGAGTAGGTGTTGAGGGTCGTGGTTGCGCTGGCGTGGCCGAGCGCTCGCTGGACAGTGACGACGTCGCAACCTTCGGCGATGAGACCTGAGGCGAAGAAGTGGCGGAGGTCGTGCAGACGCACGTGGGTCAGGCCGGCTGCTTGGCGGGTGGCTCGCCAGCGCCAGGTGACGGCGTTGTCGTACATCGGCTCAGTGCCGACGGTGAACAGCCATCTATTCGAGTCGCCTTTCGGCGTGAAGGCTGCCACATGCTCGGAGAGCAGGGTCACCAAGTCGTCTGGAAGGTAGACGACTCGCTCCGAGCCGTACTTCGGGGCCCTGATCGCGTACGAGCTTCCGTCGCGCTGGAGTTGTCTTCGCACGGTGAGTTGGCGTCGGAGGAAGTCGATGTCGCCGACCTGGACGCCGGCGGCCTCTCCGAGGCGGAGGCCGGCAAAGGCGCACAACGCGACATACGCGCGGAAACCCTTCCGGGTCGACGCGCGCTTGCTGTCGGCGGCGTCGAGGAGTCGGCCCACCTCCTCAGGCGTTGGGATGCGCATGGCGGCCTCGGCCTTACGCCGCCGGGGGAGCGTGATTCCCGCGGAGGGGTCGGACGCGATCAGCTTGTCAGCGACCGCCGCCCGGAACACTGACCGGATGATGACGTGTCGCGTCTTGATCGTCGTTGGTGCGAGCGTCGTGCTCATCGCCTTCACCCACGACTCTACGTGTGAGCGCCTGATCGACCGCAGCGGCAGATCTGCGAACGGCACTGATCCTGCCACATGGTCCGCGTTCTCCCGGGTCGACGGCACCCAGATCTGACGCTGTGACCAGTCGGCATAGAACCGGCTGAAGGTGATCTTGCCGGCTTGGGGATCCACGTAGTTGCCGGTGATGACTGCGGCCGTGGTCTCGTCCAACCATCGCTGCGCATCCATCTTCCGCTTGAAGAGCCGCCGATGCTGCTTGCCGTGCTCGTCGCGATAGTGCGCCTGCCAACGTTCGCCGGTGCGCTCCTCACCTGCTTGCGTCGTCCAGCGGATGGTGCGCTTGCTAATGCTCGCCATGATCGGACCTCCTGTCGCGTAGGACGTACCGAATGCCGGCTGCCTTGCGATGCTGGTTCATCATCATGCTTGCCAGGGCATTTCGGCGAGCGGCACCTCTAACCGCGACCTGGGCGTCGTCTCGGATGTCGGCGGCTCGATGATGCGTCCGAGCGCGGAAGAACCTCACGTCGGGATTAGCAACTCCAGCCCCATCGGATCGGACAAGTAACCGAGGAGTCATTTTCCTGGAGCGTCCTGGTCGTCCTGCTCGGCGACGGGGGAGTGGCGTCCGCTCACGTAATTGACCCAGATTCGCCCGACGTCTTTGGCCCGCTCGGAATTTGTTCGCCACAGCACGGCGCGACCGCGACCGCCGGGTTTGCGCTCGCCAGGAGGCGTGTCGGCGATGACCAGGCCGGCCTCTTCAAGGATCGCCAGGTGCTTGCGGGCCGCTGTCTCTTTGGTGCCAGTCGCTTCAGCGATCTCGTGTACGCCCATCGGTCGCTCCGAGAGCTGGCGGAGGATCTCGGTCCGGACGCTGTGCCCGATCGCATCGATGATGATCTTCACCTCCGTCGGCATCTCGGGCGGAGCGGGCAGCGACGGCATGGACCGCATTGTGCCCGACACGCCCATCACTAAAGGATCGCGTAACGCGTGGGTTTTATGTGACGATGACAGTACAGCAAGCGGCGGGCCGCACCGAGCAGTCCACGGCGCGCTGCAGATCGGAACAGGTGGCCGAATACCTGATTCGGCCACCTGCCCAAGGCCCGTCCGCCCGCCTGGGCGGGCGTCTCGGAAGGACACAGCGTGGCGACGATCCAGCGACGTACTCATCGGGGAGCCGCGCGGCTGCTCGACGAGGACGCTGTTGCTATCGCCACCGAGCCGGTTGCATCCCTCCGCGGTCAGGTGGAACGCAGTAACACCGGCGACTCCGCCGCGCTCGCTTCTGTCCCCACGCCGCGCCAGTGCCGTTCCCGTCCGACGTCGACATCGCCGCCGGAAGCTGCCGCGTTCACGTCGGACCCTTGGGTCGTTCCCGCCAGCCTGACGCATGGCGGGAGCGACGCAAGAGAGGGACTTAGAGGAATTTCCCGATCGGATGTCCGATCCGGCGGAGTGACGGTTGCCATCACGTTTGAGAGGGGATCTAGCCGAAGGAGAGGAGCCGACATGCACCTACGCGCAACGTCAACGGTCACGCGTCGGTCTTGGCCCACGGCACATTCACGAGATCGGCTTTACGCTTCGGGTAAGGCAGCACTCGCTCACTCGGGAGGTTTGGTGCTGATGCGCCGCTTTCATACGCACGCCGGCTCGGCCCTCGCGGCCGCCATCCTCATGCTCACGGCGTCCGCCTGCGGTGGTGGAGACCCGAAGGGCGACCCGAGCCCGACCTCCACGGTCAGCAGCTCGCCAACCAGCTCGTCGCCTACCCCGACCTGGGACGCGAAGTTCAGCCCCGCCCAGCTCCAGCGCTATCAGGAGGCTCGGGCCCGGTGGATGGAGTACTGGGCCTTCTACACCGAGGCGGCGCGGAAGGGCGTCGATACGCCGTCTGTCATGGCCGGGTTCGAGAAGTACTCGATGGCACCGCTTAGTGAGCACTCACAGTTCCTCGATACATACGTCAACGGAGGAGCTCGAATGGAGGTAGCTCCCAAGGTTCTGTGGACTAGCGCCTCCAAGATCGGACCCACGTCCGTTGTCTTCAACTACTGCCTGGACTACACCGACGCGCGCATCACGACTAACGGTCAGGTGAACGAGATCACGGACCCGAGCCGGCGTCTCGTCAAGGTTCAGATGCGTAAGACGACGAAGGGCTGGATGAAGGAGCGCTACGTCGACCAAGGAGTAGAGCCATGCGCGCCGACAGCACCTTGAGAGGTTCGATAAGCGCGGGCCTGGCTGGCGTCGTTGTCACCGTTGTCGCGGCCGCCGCCATCCTCTCCGGCGGAGGAGTGAGCGGGCCTGCCTGGGCGGACGGGCCCGGAGACTGTCCGCCAGGAACAGGGTGGAACGGCGATCTCGGTGCTTGCATCGCGATCACCATTCCTGGGCAGTCCCCCGGATCAAGTCCTAGTCCTGGTGGCGGCGGAAGCGCGCCGGCCGAATGCCATGCACAAGACGGATCGGTCGTGCCCTGCTCCAAGAACGGCTTGTCCTGGTGGGCCAATCCACATTGGTGCTACGCCGAACCCCAGAATCCCCAGCCCGCAGCTGACGACCCTGTCTGGGCGGCCAACAACATCACGCCGGCAGACGGCCAGTTCTGGACCTGCAGCACGTGCGCGGCAGGAAGCAACGCCTGTACCGGTCAGGTGTGGTGGGTCGCGAACGGCACTCAGCCGGTCGACCCCGTCGCCGTGGCCACGACGCTGAGGGCGTCGCTGCCCTACGAGTTGGGGAACGCGAAGATCGCTCCGGCGCCGACATATCACACGTACATCTCGTACAAGAACTGGTTGTGGGTGCCATCCGGGCAGTGGCATGCGGTCACTGCGAGCCAGTCACAGAACGGCGCCACGGTCACCTTGACGGCGACGCCGTCGTACACGCAGTGGGACATGGGCAACGGTGACACGGTCTCGTGTGTCGGGCCCGGGCGTGAGTGGGTGACCGGGATGCCTGAGGACGCGCCGACGAACTGCTCCTACGCCTACGACGAGATGAAGAACCCAGAGGGCGACACCTGGACCGTGTCGGTGCGGATCAACTACACGCTGGCGTGGACCTGCACCGGCAACTGCGGCGGCCTGACCGGCGGTGACCTCCCGGCCGTGCTCGCCGCGGCAGGCAATACGACTTCGATCACGGTGTATCAGCGACAGACGGTGGTGACGCATTGACCAGCTTGGATTCTCGGACCTCGCGCCGAGCTACGGACCGACGCACGTCCCCGCTGACGGGCGGGCTGCCTGGTGCAGCCTCGTTGTCGAAGGCTGTGTCGAAGGCGCCGCGCAAGTACGGCCAGATGCTGGTGAGTGTGCTCGTGGTTCTTGCAGCGGTGATCGCTGGCGGATGGCTGTACACGAACAAGGGCGGTGTCACCGAGGTCCTCGTGGTCGCGCAGCCGATCCCCGCAGGGCACCCGATCACCGAGGCCGATGTCCGCACCTCGCATGACCCACTGCTGGTCTCGCGGAATGTGTCGGGCATCGACGGTGCGATTCCAGTCTCGGACGTCGACTCGGTCTTCGGGAAGCGCACGACGGTCGCGTTGCTGCCGGGGCAGGTGCTCACCAACGACGCATTGACGACGAGTCTGCTTCCGCAGCAGGGCCAGCAGTTGATCGCGGTGAGCCTGCCAGCGGGCCGGGTGCCAGCGACCCTGGAGGCGGGGTCGGTGGTCGACGCGATCGCCGTGCCGCAGCAGGGTCAGGCCGGGGATTCGAACGCGTTGGACACCCCGAAGGATCTCGCCGCAGGCGCGACGGTGTACTCGGTGAAGCAGGCTCAGGACGGTTCGGTGGTCGTGACATTGTTGATCGATGACGGCGACGCGAAGACGGTCGCCGCGTACGGCGCGGTGGGGCAGTTGACCCTGTTGCAGGCTCCGATCACCGATGGCGATGCGTCGCTTGCTCCGCAGCCGACCACCTCACCATCGGCCGAGGCCTCGACCGGGGGGCAGGGCTGATGTTGATCGCGGTGTGCTGCGACCGTGGCGCTCCCGGGTCGACGACGACGGCGCTGGCGCTGGGCGTCTCGACGCCGGAGCCGGCGGTGGTCGTCGAGGTCGACCCCTACGGGGGTGATCTGGCGCTGCGGTGTGCTGCGCCGGGCGGCCGGGGCGAGGCCTTCCCGCCCACCCCGACCGTGCTGACGTTGGCGAGTGAGGCTCGCACGATGCACAGCCCGGGGCTGGTGGCCAGCAAGGCGCACGAGTTCACCGAGTCCACGCGGATCGTGCCGGGGCACTTCTCGGCCGAGCAGGCAGCCGGGGTGAAGACCTGGGCGCCGCTGGCCCAGGCCCTACGGGACTCTGCCTCGCGGGTAGTGGCTGACTTGGGCCGGATCCACTCCTCGTCCCCGACGATCCCGGTCGCGGCCGCCGCCGACGTGGTGGTGATGGTCACCCGCCCCGAGGTCGGGGCGGTGATGCACCTCAAGGACCGCCTCGAACGGTTGGCGCCCGTGCTGGCCAACATCCGCAACGCGCCTCCCGTGATCGTGCCGGTCGTCGTGACGCCGAAGCGCATCGCCGGCGGGGTTGTCGACGAGGTCGGCCAGATGCTCGCGCCCAGCAACGCTGCGGGTGTGATCGCGGGCATCGGGTGGATTGCGTTGGACCCGGACGGTGTGGAGCTGATGTACGCAGCGAAGGTCGGCGGCAAGGACGCCAGGACTCCTGTGCTGCGTTCGGCGGCGGTTCTCAACGACCAGCTGAACCAGGCGGTCGGGGTCCGGGCGTATCCGGCGCCGGATGGGGGAGTGGCGTGATGGAGTTGGGCGGCACGCACAGCAACGGGAACGATACGAACCTGCGACCGTTGCAGATGAAGCAACTCGTGCAGGTCGACCAGGTGCTGGTGAAGAGGCTTCAGCAGCGGGTTGGGGCGCGGCGTGCAACGGCGCTGGCCGAGTTCCGCAGCCAGGGCAAGCCGACCCCCAAGGGTGAGGACGCCCGGCAGCACACCGAGGCGATCTTGGCCTCGGTTCTGACCCAGTACGAGTCCGAGCTCGTCGAGGACGGTCGTACGCCGCTGGAGCAGGAGGCCCGTCTGCGGCTGGAGGCCGCGTTGAAGGCCCAATTGTTCGGTGCCGGCAACCTCGACCAGCTGCTGGAGGACCCCGAGGCCGAAGACATCGTGATCAACAGCTGGCAGAACGTGTTCGTCACCTACGCCGACGGCACGAAGGCTCAGCTGCCGCCGATCGCTTCCTCGGACAAGGAGCTCGAGGAGATCGTCAAGACGATCTCAGCGCACGACGGCCTTTCGACTCGTCCTTTCGACCTGATCAACTACCACGTCACGCTCCGGCTGCCCGATGGTTCACGACTGCACGCGGTGCAGGGAGTCAGCGCCAATGGGCTGTCCATCTCGATCCGCAAGCACCGGCACAAGAAGGCCACGCTGCTGCCGGTCCCGGGCCTGGCCGAGCAGGAACGCGCCGCCGGCGTCTCGGAGTCGATGCAGACCAAGGATCTGCTCAGCGAGGGGACCGTCGACCACGAGCTGGCGGCGTTCTTGTCCGCCTTGGTGAAGTCGCGGCAGAACCTGATGATCGCGGGAGCGGTGAGCGCGGGGAAGACGACGCTGCTGCGTGCTCTGGCCTCCGAGATCGACCCGTTCGAGCGACTCGTCACCGTCGAGCGCTCGATCGAGCTCGGGCTACACGAGGACCCTGAGCGCCACCCCGACATCGTTCCGCTGGAGGAAAGGCTCGAGAACGTCGAGGGCAAGGGTGCCGTCGGGTTGGCTGACCTGGTCCGCGACTCCCTGCGCATGAGCGCGTCTCGCGTCATCGTCGGAGAGGTCCTGGGCGATGAGGTCATCACGATGCTCAACGCGATGGCCCAGGGCAACGACGGCTCGTTGAGCACCATCCACGCCAACTCCTCGCGCGACGTCATCGGCAAGATCCAGACCTACGCCCTGCAGGCACAAGAGCGGCTGCCCTTCGATGCCACGAACGGCCTGATCGCAAACGCGCTGAACTTCATCATCTTCATGCGCCGCATCCGCACCGCCGACGGCCGACAGCGGCGCGTGATCGAGTCGATCCGCGAGATCACCGGACGCGACGAAACCAGTGTGAAGACCACCGAGCTGTGGAAGTACAACAAGGTCACCGGCCGTACCGAGTTCACCCGCAAGGCGATCATGCGCGAGGAGGCGCTCCTGGAGGTCGGATGGGACCCCGACGCAGGAGAGTCCCTGCAGCGTTTCGGTGAGGCGACTGGCACCGAGGACGCCGAGAGGTGGCAGATCTGATGGGCCTGTTCCTCGCGTGCGTGCTGGCCTTGTGCCTGGGTGTCATCGGCGTCATCCGGACCGCCCAGGGCAAGAGCCTCGTGCCGGCCCGAGTGGTCACCTCCCGTCGCAAGGTCGCCGACTACCCGCAGACGGCCCGGTCGGTCACGGTCGCGGTGATCGTGGGTGTCGCGGTCGGGATCTTGACGCGCTGGCCCGTCGCGGGACTGATGGCTGTGGCGATCGTGCTGCTGTGGCCCAAGCTGGCCCGCTCGGGGGCGATCGAGAAGACCAGCGTCGCCAAGATCGAGGCGATCGCGAACTGGACCGAGTCGCTGCGCGACGCCGCGGCCGCCGAGTCCGGCCTCGAGCAGGCCCTGCCGGCGACGTTGGAAGGCGCCCCGATGCTCCTGCGGCGACCCCTTCGCAATCTTGTCAACGCTCTGGACCTGCGGACCCCGCTGCCGATTGCGTTGGCTGCGTTCGCCGACGAGGTCGACCACCGCGGCGCCGACAAGGTCGTAATCGCTCTTTCTCAGACCGCCGAGCAGCGCGCAGGCAGCCTCAAGCGTGTCCTGACCACGCTGGCGTCCAACACCCGCGCCGAGCTGGAGATGCGCCGCAAGGTGCTCACCGAACGCAACGGCGTACGCCGTCAGTCCAACCAGGTCGTGCTGGGCATGCTGGCCCTAGCCGGCCTGCAGGCGGTCTTCCTGCGCGGATGGGTCGAGCCCTACAGCACCCTGTACGGACAGGGTCTCCTCGCGGTTCTGGCAGGCGCCTACGTAGCGCTCCTGGTTCGTCTCCAGCGCCTCGCGGCGCCAGAGCCTCAGCCCAGGTTTCTTTCCGGTGCCGAGGCACTGATGGGCGGAGCGAGCGCGGGGGTCGTGTCATGATCGCGATCCTGATCGCCTCTGCGGTCGCAGCTCTCGGCCTGCTTCGCTTGCAGCGGCTCGCCTTCCCCGCAGCGCCCCCACTGGCCGACCAGGCGGCACGATGGGAGCGGGCCCGATCCCGTGCGGATCGTCGCTCTCAGCGCAACGTGTCGGCGGGCGAGGAGTCGTGGTCGACGAAGGCCGCGGAGTGGTTCGCTGAGCAACTACGGACCAAGCGACCCGACGACCTGCAGACCTACGAGCGGGATCTCGCCGTCACCGGCCAGCCCATGGAGGAGTGGCTGGCAAGGACGCTGGTGTGGTTCCTCATCGGCCTGCTGGGCCCGGTCGTTTTGGTGCTCCTTGGCAACGCCGCCGGTCTTGGTGTCCCGCTCCTTGCCGCTCCTGCCATCGGCCTGCTGTTCGGGGTGGTTGCGGTCATCGCGGAGGTCAAGAAGCTGCGCGAGGACGCCGCGGCGAAGCGTGAGGAGATGTGCGATGCGTTGTCGGACTTCCTCGACCTTGTCGTGATGGCCATGGAGGGCGGCAGCAGTCACGCCGAAGCCCTGCCCACCGTTGCCGGCAAGGGCACCGGCTGGGCGTTCCACACTCTGGCCGACGCGATCGACAACGCCCGCCCCAACGGCATGACGCCCTGGCAGGCGCTCGGCGAGATCGGCGAACGGTTCGGCGTCGTCGAACTGATTGACCTTCGAGCATCGATGAACCTGGCCCAAGACGAGGGCACCAGCATCCGCAACACCCTCATCGCCCGCGCTCAGTCGATGCGCGATGCCCGGCTGGCCGACGCCAACGCACGCGCGAGCAAGTCGACCGATGCGATGCGCAACACCTTGATGATCATGGCGCTCGTCGCGGCCGCCTACGTGATCCTCGCCCGCGTCTTGTTCCTGTTCACCGCATAGCCCGCGCACCAACCCACCAGCTCCACCCTTGCCTCGGAAAGGACCAACCCGATGAACGAGTTCAACCACCTGCAGATGGCGATCGCCTACGTGCGCTCACGCTGGGAAATGACCCAGCGCGACGAGCGAGGCGCCAGCGCACCGGAGTACCTGGTGCTCCTGCTCGGCATCCTCGCGATCGCAGCCTTGGCGATCATCGCCGTGAAGACCTTCGTCACCAACAAGGGCAACGAGCTCAACGGCGGCCAGTGACCCCACCCCGGGGCCACACGACTGGACGACTCAACGATGACCATCCGCACCCGCATCTCGGCGCTGAAGGACCGGCGCACACGCGACGAGCGTGGCTACGGCGCTCCGGAGTTCGTGCTCGTCATGCCCGTGGTGATGCTCATCTTCTTGCTGCTGGTGCAGTGGTCCGTGCAGCTGTACAACGACCGGATCGTGCACGCAGCGGCACGCGAGTCCGCCGTCTCCGCAGCGGCTTGGGACGGCACTGAGGCCGACGGTCGACAGACCGCGAACGACTACCTCGCCGACAGTGGCAGCGACCTGTCCAACACCAACGTCACAATCACTCTGAGCCCGACAGAGGTCACGGTGACGGTTTCCGGTGAGGTGATGACGCTGGTGCCGGGCATGACCAAGAGGGTCTCGGCCACAGCAACGGTCCCACGCGAACGGTTCGCCCAATGATCACCGCCCGGGTCCTTCGAGCTCGTGCTGCGGCCCAGTGGCGGCGACTCGGTCTCGCCAGGGACGAGCGCGGTTACGCCTCGGCCGAGCTGCTGCTGATGGCGACCGTGCTGGTCGGCTTCATCATCACCGTGGTTGGCGCCGGACGCTTTATCGACTCCCGCAGCCAGGTCGACGATGCCGCCTACGCTGCCGCGCGAGCGGCGTCGCTGGAACAGAACGTCGATGCCGCCCAGATCGCGGGCCGTGAGGCGGCCCAGAACTCCCTGACCGACCGCGGCAAGGCCTGCACCCAGATGACGGTCTCCTTCGCCGGTACCGACTTCCGCACCTCCGGGCAGGTCAAGGTGACCGTCACTTGCCACGCGAACCTCAGCGATGTCGTCGGATTCGGGCTACCTGGTTCCAAGGACTTCACCGCCACCGCCGTGGTGCCTATTGAGCAGTACCGGAGACTCCCGTGAGGCGCCTGGGCGCCCGGGTCCGGGCTCGCCCGCGGGCGCCGCGCGATGAGCGGGGCGTGGTGTCGGTGTGGACGATCTTCATGGCCTCGGGGGTCTTCTTGATCCTGTTGGGCCTGGTCTACGACGGCGGCAACGCGATGAACAGCAGGATCAGCGCCCACCGCAGCGCCGAACAGGCCGCGCGGGCGGCCGCCGACGAGATGCGCGGCGTCCGCGACGGCGCCGAAGGCATCAACCAAGCCACCGCGGTCCAGCGTGCCAACCAGATCCTGGCCCAGGCCGGCTGGCAAGGGACGGTCAGCATCAACGGGCTCGACGTCACGGTGCAGGTGACCGGCAAGTCCGACAACGCCTTCTTGGGCGTCATCGGCTTCAAGAGCTTCCCAGTCGACGAGACCGGGACCGCTACGTCAATCACGGGTCCGAACTAGGTCCGGAGGAAGAGAATCATGATGGTCCGACTTCTCACGCGGCTCGGCGCACTTCTGGTGCTGCTCGGCATCCTCGTGGGCTTTCCTGCCCTGCTGATCGCCGCGGTGGGCAACCCCTGGCCCGCTGGAGGCATCGACGAGCTCTCGCTCATGAGCAACTCGGCCGTGCTCGGGTTGCTCTCGGTGCTGGGCTGGTTCGTGTGGGCCCAACTGGTGCTGTGCACGCTATGGGAGATCCCACCGGCGCTGCGCCACGAAACCTCTGGCGCCTCACGGATGCCGATCGCGCTCGGCGGACAGCAGCGGTTCATGCGCCTGCTGGTCCACACCGTGCTGGCCGTGGGGGTGACCTCAACCCTGCTGAGCTCGCACGTCGCTCGGGCCGAGGCCGCCCCGGCGGTGCCGCTCGCTCCGGTGGCCCACGTGGCGGTCCAGGCAGCTGCTCCCGCAACCACGCCGACCGCTGCGAGCGCAACCCCGGTCGTCGAGCACACCCAGCACACCCAGCAGGGTGACCCGACGATCGTTACCGAGCGTGGGGACACGTTGTGGGCTCTGGCCGAGGCACATCTGGGAGACGGGTTCCGATGGCAGGAGATCGCCGACCTGAACCACGGGCGAGTGATGCCCGACGGGCGCATCTTCAGCAACCCCCGCACGCTGGAACCCGGCTGGGAACTGCGGGTGCCCGCGGACGCAACGAACCTTCCCGGCGCCGGCGCGCCGGGAGCTCAGACCGACCACGTCGCTGAGCATGTCGTCGAGCCAGGCGACACCCTCAGTGCGATCTCGCAGGAGACGACCGGCGACGCCGAGAGCTGGCCCGAGCTGTACGACGCCAACCGCACGGTCATCGGTGCCGACCCCGACCTGATCTTGCCGGGGCAGGTCCTGGTCCTTCCCGGAGTCTCGCCGGCGAACCGGCACGAGCAGACAGAAGGCAGGCACAGCGGGGAGACCGGCCCCGACTCCAGCGAGGTCCACGGGCCGGCGACGGGGGACCAACAGACCGCTCCCAAAGGCACTGACCAGGCGCCCGACCAGGCCCCGGAACAGGTCCCGGGGCAGGTCCCGAGTACGCCGGCGGCTCCAGTGGAGCCAACTGCTCCAGCGGCGCCCCTGGGCGCGGACACGACGACCGGGGAGGCGACGCCACCAGATCAGGTGCAGGCACCGGAGCACGACGACGGGATCACCGCGCTGCGGGCGCTGTTGGCGAGCGCAGTGTGTCTCTCGGTCGGTGCGCTGGGTCTGGTGGCGGCGAACCGACGCAGGCAGTTCCGTCGCCGTCGCATCGGTCGAACCATTGCCTCGACGCCCGACGAGCTTGCCGCGGTCGAGCAGGCCATAGTCGAGCATGGCACCGATGCCCAAGACGACGTCGAGTTCCTCGACCGTGCGCTGCGGCATGTGGCGGCGTGCTGCCATGCCGCGGGCAACCCGCTGCCCCAGCTCGGGGCCGCCGTGCTTGGTGGCGAGGACCTGACGTTGTTGTTCACCCATCCGGCGGTCGGGGAGGTGCCGGAAGGCTGGTCGGCCACTGATGATGCCCGCGCCTGGATGTTGCCGCGCTGGACCTTCCTCGAGGCCGACCTCGAGACACAGCCCGCGCCTTACCCGGCGTTGGTGACGATCGGCCAGGACGAAGGAGGCCGCACTTGGCTGCTCGACCTCGAGACGCTGGGCACGTTCGGGATTGGCGGGGAGCCCCAGCAGGTCGCCGACCTGGCGCGGTTCCTGGTGGCCGAACTGGCCGTCAACGCCTGGTCCGAGGGCAGCGAGGTCATGTTGGCCGACCAATTCGGTTCCGAGACCATCGGGCTGAACCCCACCCGTCTGCGTCAGGTGGACCGCCACGTCGCCCTAGCTCGGGCCGCCGGGCTGGTCGGTGAGATCGACGAGGTCGAGCAGAACCTTGACGCTGACGTCCTCACACGGCGCCGTGACGGCCTGGTGCTGGACACCACTCATCCGGTGGTGGTCGTGGTGCCGTCGCGACCCGAGGGCGACCTCGTGGACGACCTGACGATGCGGCAACGCTCCCGAATCGTGGTGGTGCACGGCGAGGAGGAGGCCCCGGCGGTCGAGCTGACGGGGGACGGGATGGCGTTCCTGCCGATGTGGGGGATCAGCGTCAGGGCGTTCACGTTGCCCGCCTCGGAGGCCGAGGCAATGGCCGCTCTGCTGACCTCGACCCGCAATCTCGAGGATCAGCCGATGCCGGCACCGGAGAGCGACGACGGGCCATTGGGGAAGTACGCGCTCGCCGACGGGTCATTGCGTGAGGAGTACACCGAGCCGCGGCACACCGACGGCAACGACCCCTCATCGCTGCTGCCCGACGCCGACGCCGTGTACCTGGCCACCGCCGCCACCACGGTCGAGGACCTCGCCGTGGCGGCGCCCAGCATCCCTGCAGCGACCCTGGAAGAGATCGAGGCGATCGACCCCACGTTGGCCGAGGACCTCGCGGACTGGTTCGACGAGACCTCGCCCCGCCCGAAGATTCGACTGCTCGGCCCGGTCGACGTGCAGGTGCGCGGCGGGGGAGACCCGACTGGGTTGAGCAACCTCGCCGGCACGATCTCCTTCATCGCCTACCTCGCCTGCCAGGACCGCGGAGTGACCGGCGAGCGGGCTGCCGACGCGTTCGGGTGGAAGACCACGAAGACGGTCCAGAACCGCGCCACTGATGCCCGCTACCTGCTGGGCACCCGTCCCGACGGAAGCGACTGGCTGCCCGAAGCGGGAGCGAGCGACGGCGCCCGCCGCGGCGCTCCGACCTACGGACTGGTGACGGGCACCGGCGGGGTACTCGTTGACTTCGACCTGTTCCGCCGGCTGCACTTCCGAGCCCGCAAGCTGGGCGACGTCGGCGGGGAGCAGGACTTGGTCACCGCTCTCTCACTGGTCGCCGGCGCACCCTTCGAGGCCTCGACCGATCGCCGGTTCCCGTGGCTGTTCAAGGGACAACGACACGACGACATCATGAGTTCGGCGATCCAGAAGGTCGCCCACGTCCTGGCCACCCGCGCGGTCGCCGAGGGTCGAATGGACCTGGTGCGGCTGGCATGTGAAGCGGCTCGCAAGGCCAACCCCTACACCGACGTCGCGTGGCTCGATCTGGCCGCGGCTGCCGAGGCTGAGTCGGGGCGAGCAGCGGCCGACGCCCTGGTCCGAACCAACGTGGTGGACCGGTTCGACGAGGACCTCCCGCCCCGTACCGAGGCGGTCTTGGATCAACGCGACTGGGCCGCTGGCTAGCCCGCCTCGGCGCGACAGAAGGGTCGTACGTGGCCCCGCTTCACCGGGTGGTGAGGCGGGGCCACGGCCCATTTCCAGGCCGCGCAAGCGGTGGACCCGAACTTTCTTGAACTTTTTTCGGGCCGGGCTGGTGAGCGGCGGCACCGTCTCTGACCTGCGGTTTTGCGTTTGGTGAGCGGTTTGGTGAGCGCTCATCAGGCAGTCCTGGGCGGGTGGTGTGGATCTTGGTGAGCGGGGTGGTGAGCGGTCAGTTCTGACATGGGCGCGTCCTGATCGCCTGCCTGCTCGGAGGACCGCCATGTCGGCCAGCACCCTCACCATCCAGACCACCGCACCCACCGCCGAGCCCACCGCCCCGGCCACCCCCGCCACTCGCGTCCAGCGGGAACGCCGACGGGGGCAGGGAGCTCTCGCCACGGCCGTGGCGGCCAGCCTTGACCGCTCGGGCAAGTGGGAGCAATGGCAGCAAGTCGAGCTACGCCTGGCCGGCTTCGCCGACTTGCAGGAGGCATGCGCGGGATGGCGGCGCCGCGACGATGAGTGCTACGAGATGCTGGCGGGACTGGTCGCGCTCGGATCACGTCGCGGTGGCGATGACGACGACGCCGCCCTGGCTGTGCTGGTGGTCCTGGCCGACGGAGTGAACCGGGTCGCGGGCCAACTCAGTGACTTGCAGTGCGAGGTCGGCGACGTGCACGCCATGGTGTGGGAAGAGGTCAAGGCCGCCGAGCCGCAGTTGGGGAACCGGGCGGGTCGCTACCTGTTGGACCGGGCCCGGCAGCGGCTGTGCCGTCCGGCGGCCGGGCTGCTCTGCCGGGTCGAGACCACGTCGCTAGACGCGTGGCTGGTGGGGGAGGCGGGCAGCGAGGTCCTGGGCACCGGCCTCGAGCGCGGAGTGGACGACTGCGACCTGACCGTCGCGGTGCCGGTTGTCGAGGATGCGGTTGAGGACCTGGTCGACCTGTTGGTGTGGGCACGTGAGGTCGGCGTGATCGCGCCCGGGGAGATCGATCTGCTGGTCGAGCTGATGGCCGCCGAGCACGAGCTCCTCGCCCGGGGCGAAACGAAACGGGCCCGCGAGGAGGCCCAGCGGATCGTCGGTGAACGTCACGGCGTGACCCTGCGTCAGATCCGCCGTCGACGCGACCAGACCACTGCTCGGCTGCGCGACGCGGCGCCGCAGTACCTCGAGGCGATTGCCTGAAGGGACCGACTTGATCTGGACCAGGATGAATCTGGAAGAAGTTGCGGCCCCCGCGTCCGATCCGGACCAGGGGCCGTTGCCTGTCCCGACATGAGCGAGAACGCACACGCCGTGGTCAGTGTCTCCGGTGATCTTGCAGGGCCGACCCCCGAGGTCGTCGCGCAGCTGCTGGAGGTCGTGGCCACGCACAACGTGGACCACGCTCTGTCGGGCATCGAGGACGCGATCGCACGGCTGCGTGCCGATGCCGAGCAGGCCGCAGACGCTCGCGAGGTCATCCGCAACACCCCCGCCTCGGTGCTGCGCGAGGCCATGCGTCTGCGGGCTGCCCGGATCGAGGCCGCGCGATGACCACCGGCACGACCGCTCGGTTCTCCACCCGCGAGCTCCAGGCGGCTGCGGCCGCACTGGCGGCTGGCCGTTTTGCGCACCCCACGACTGCGCTGGCGGCGCCCGCGGCCCTGTCGGTCGAGTGCGATGAGGTCGACCGCAACCTCACCACGGGCGGCCCGGCCCCCAGGGAGACCGGCGATCGGGTCGGCGGCGACGCCCGGGTAGCCCCGGGGGAGGGTGACCTCCTGGGCGGGATCGGGCCGGTGGTGCGAGTTCGTGCGGCCAACGCAGGCGCGGGCGCCTCCACCGTCACCCTCGCGTTGGCGGATGCAGCCGATTGCTCCGGCGTGCGCGCGCGGATCCTGGATGCGGCTGCTCCGGCATGGTCGGGGCTGCTGGGTGCGACCGTGACCGAGCTCGGCGCGGCCGAGGGATGGCGGCGCGGCCGCCGCGGCGCGAACGTCCTGATCGACCGCGTCCAGGAGCCTGTGTGGGTTCCGGCCGACGTGCCCGCCCCTCGCCCTGTCGACGGTGTCGACCTGACCGTGCTCGATGCCGGCTGGACCCCGCGCGAGCTGGCGGCCGCCCCGCAGGGTGCGTGGGTGGCCTCGGCTCGCGCCGACGTCGAGGTCCTGGTGACCCGGCCCTACGAGCTGGCGCTGTCCCAGGCCGAGGCGTCACTGGTCGAGCTCACCGATCAGCTCAACAGCGAACGCGTGGTCGTCGTGGTCATCGGCGCAGGCCGTTGGAGCGACCGCGAGTTCGCCGGCGCCGGCCGTCTGCTGCGCACCGCCCACGAGCAGGAGGCGGTGCTGTTCGCGCCGCTCCTGTCGGCTAAGGCCCTCCCGGGTCTGGGGCCGGACCCGCTGCCCAAGCAGCTCACGAACCCCTCCCAGCACCTGCTGGAGCGGATCACCACCATCACCGGACCGCTGACGGCGAACCGGACCTGAAAGGAAAGCAGGAGAGACACATGATCGTTCACGCCATCTCCGAGATCGCCACCACGCTGGTGACCAACGCGGGGACCACCATCAAGGCCGAGGGCGTCAGCAACGTCTGCGCCCAGGCGCCCACGGGCGTTGCCCCGTACGTCGCCCAGATCCTCGGCTGGGTCAAGTACGGCGTCATCGCCATCATCATCGGCGCGGGCTTCGCCTCCTCCGGTGCCCTGATCGTCGGCAAGTTCGGACAGATGGGACGCGCGGCGCAGCTCGGCGCCTCAGGCCTGTTCTGGACCGTGATCGGCGCCATCGCGTTCGTCTGCATCTACGCGATCCTCAACGGCATCGTCGGGAACGGCTGCTGAGATGTTCACCCGGACCCGAAACGCGTACCAGACCAAGCTGGTCGACCCGAGCACGGAATGGACCCGGCTACGGCTCCAGATCCTGCTCGGGGCGGCGGCGGTCGTCGTACTCGCACTGGTCGTCGGCGGTGCCTGGTCGGTGATCAACATGCTCACCGGCTCCAAGCCCGACGAGGCCGTCGCCGCCACCGGGTCCGGCACGACGACGTCTGCACAAGACCAGCTGGCCGACAAGCCCCTCCCGGCCGCCCCGGTCGAGGCAGCCCAGCCCGGTGGCGACCTGTCCACCGGCAAGACCGGCACCCTGGAGATCCCGCCCCCGATGAAGGTCGGTGAGGTCGGTGTCGCGACCGGCTACCCACACACCCCGCAGGGTGCCCTGGCGCAGATGGCCGCGATCGACTCCACCGCCCTGAGCTCGGCCTCGGTGAAGATCGCCCAAGACGTCATCACCAACTGGGCCGCACCCGGCGGACCCACGCCGGAGTCCTGGTCTGGGGTCAAGGGCGTGGCCACCCTGTTGGGTTCAGCAGGACTGTCGGCTGACGCACAGAACGGCATCACGATCGGCGTCGAACCGAAGATGGGGTTCGTCAAGGGCACGGTGGGCTCCGACTTCGTCGTGCCCTGCGTGGACTTCATCATCACCGTCACCCTGCCGGGCTCCCCGTCCCAGCAGGTCGCCGCCGCTGACTGCCAGCGCATGGTCTGGCAGAACTCCGCCGACTCCAGCGACTCTGCTGGAGGCCGGTGGGTGATCGGAACCGGCGATGAGCCAGCTGCGGCTCCCTCGCTGTGGCCCGGTTCCCAGGCTTCCTTCGACGCCGGCTACCAGTGGCTGGAGGTGCCGCAGTCATGACGTCTCTGGTCGCAAACATTGTCCCGATGATCGACCTCAACCCGCTCCACTGGTTGGGGAATAAGGCCAAGGAGACACTGGCCGACGGGTTCACCTCGATGATGATGGCCATCTGGTCGGGCGCCATGTGGCTGCTGAAGACCGCGTTCAGCCTCATCGACAGCTTCACTCCCAACGTTGCCGACCCGGGCCTGTCCAAGCTCTACTCGGTCACCCTGTGGCTCGCGCTGGCCATCGCGCTCATCGTGGCGTTCGGGCAGATTGGCCTGGCGGTACTGCGGGGCGATGGCCGCGGGTTCGGCACCCTCGCCGCAGGGCTGGTGCAGTACGGGGTCGTTCTGTGCTGCTGGATCGGCGTCTGCGCCGGTCTCATCGCAGCCGCCTCGGGCCTGACCAAAGGACTGTTGAACAGTCTGCTGGGCGTCGACTCGTTCTCCGGCTACGCGGCCGGCGACGGGTTCGTCGACACAGTTTCGGGAACGACCCAAGCCGCCACCCTGGGCATCTGTGCCCTGTTCATCCTGATCCCGGCTGCCTTCGGGCATATGGTGATCATGATGGTCCGTTCCGCGGCCCTGCTGATCCTGACCGCGACCATGCCGCTGACCGCGGCCGGTGCGCTCTCTGAGGGCACCAAGTCGTGGATGTGGAAGAGCATCCGCTGGTTCCTGGCCTGCGTGCTGATGGAGCCGCTACTGGCGCTCGTCGTGGGCATGGGTACCCAGTTCGCCTGGGCCGGGATGCCCGACGGCGCCGAGTCACAGAACTCCGCCGAGCAGCTGCTGCACGTCTCTGACACCTCCTCCAACATCGGCATGTCCGTGGTCGGGTCGATCATCATGCTGGTGGCCTGCTTCATGCCGATGGTGCTGTTCCGGCTCCTCGCGTTCGTCGACCCCGGCACCGCCTCGGGCGCCTCCTTCCGGTCCACGATGAACGCCAACGGCGGCGTCTCAGGGTTGCTGAAGGGCAAGGGCGCCACCAGCGGATCCTCCGGTTCGGAGGCCGCCACCGAGACCGGGGCGGACGGTCGGACCAGCTCCGAGAACGGAGCCGAGGCCGAGACAGCAGGCCGGTTCCAGTCCTCGGGTTTGAAGAAGTACGGCGGAAAGGTCGGTGCCGCCGTCGGCGGCGCCATGGACAAGACCGGCAAGGTCGCCGCGGCCGGTGCCTCGATGGGCATCGACGTCCTGGGCCAGGCCGGCATCGGCAACCAGGGCTACTACGACACCAGTCACAGCCCCCGACAGGCGAAGGACAAGCACGGAAAGGCTCAGCGCATGCAGCCCCTCAACGACACCAACCACGACGGCGTCGCCAACGACAACCCACCCCCGAAGGTCTCCTCGGCCGAGGCGGTCGGTCCTGAAGATGCGGTGTTCCTCGCATGAGCGTCTACGGAGCTTCGGCAACCCGTGACCGGCAGGCATGGCTCTTCGGGCTGACCGGACCCCAGTTCGTCCTGGTGCTCGCTGCCGGGTTCCCCACCTGGATGGCGATCGCCATGCAGAAGTGGCTGCCGTTGCTGGTTCTGCTGCCCGCATGGGGTGTGGTCGGGCTGCTGGTCTGCCTGCCCATCCGTGGCCACTCAGCCTTCCAGTGGATCGGGGTCGTGTTCCGGCACATGGCCGGAATCGCGTTCGGCTGGTCGCGGTTCCAATCCAAGGCCGCCGCCGGTGACCTCGACCTCGGCAACGCCGACGACCCTGACGACGACGGCGAGGCAGGGGAGGCCGACCTGCCCGGCATCCTCGCCGGGATCCAGATCCACGACGGCCCGCCGATGAGCGGGCAGACCGCCCGCCCGGCGATCATCCAGAACCACGCCGCCCGCACCTGGGCCGCGACCGCCCGGGTCATCCACCCCGGGATCGGGATGAGCGATGAGGTCGACCGGTTCCGCATGGGCGCCGGGCTGACCGAGATGATGGAGGCCGCGACCGCGGGCAACCAGATCGACTTGGTCGTGGTGCAGGTACGCACCATCCCCGACGACGGCACCGAGCGCGCCGAGTGGGTGCGCACCAACGCCCGGCCCGACGAACCGCCTGTGTCGGCGAGCGTCAACGCGCAGCTGGAGGCGATGACCGCCGGCGCGGCCGTGCGCCACGAGGCGTTTGTGACCGTCGTGGTCCGCGAGGACGTCATCAACAAGGACGCCAAGCGCGCTGGTCGTGGAGTGATCGGCCGTGCCCGCATCCTCTACTCGGTCCTCGCCGAGGTCGAGGCCCGCCTGACCGGCTCGATCGGCTGCAGCCGCGTGAACTGGCTCGACACCTCCGAGCTCGCGATGGCGATCCGTACCGGCTTCGAACCCGGGGACCTGCCGGCGTTGGCCGACGCGGAGATCCATCACCGCGACGACCCCTCGATCGCGGCCGGCGTACCGGTCGCGGCGGCGGGGCCGACCAACGCCACCACCGCGATGCGGTCCTACCGGCACGGGGAGTGGGAGTCGGTCTCCTCGACGATCCTGCTGCCCCGCAAGGGCGCCCGCATGGGTGCGCTGGCGCGGGTTCTGGTGCCGTCCCAGCCCGGTGAGCGACGGGCCCTGACCGTGTTCTACCGGCCGGTCTCCCAGCAGGCCGCGGATCGGTCCACTGGCACAGCGCAGATGTCAGCGGTCATGGCCGGCACGCTGCGGGAGAAGGTCGGCCGTGTGGAGCGGGCCAAGGACCGCCAGTCGGTCGGCAAGCTCCACGAGCGCGACGAGAAGCTCGAGCGCGGCCGGTCACTGGTCAAGGTCGCCTCCGCGGTCTCGATCACCGCCCCGGCTGGCTGGAATGTGCAGGACTTCGGCCGCCGCCTGGACGCCTCGATCCGCATCAGCGGCTTCACCCCACTCCCGCTCGACGGGGCCCACGATGCCGCGTTCGCCGTGGCCACGATCCCGCTGGGGGCAGGCCTGCCGAAGAAGCGGTGACCCAAGACCAGCGCCTCAATACGGCACCGGCCTGAAACAGCCCGGCCACCAGATGTCCGATCTGGGAGCCGGGCTGTTGCCTGTCCCGACATGACCAAGAGCGCTACGAAGTCGCGGCCGCACTCGCGCACCATCGATGACCTGCTGGCCGACTTCGGGACCACGATGCCCCGCAAGGCCGCACCGCCACCGGCGCCGCCCGCGGAGAAGCTGTTCCCGAACTCGATCAAGGCCCACGGCGTACGACGCCCGGGGCACGGGTGGGCACCGACACTGCCGCCGCTGGCCGGCTACCAGATGACCTCGGAAGAGACCCCCGTGTTGTGGCCGCTGATCTCCGGCGACGGGCTCCCGCCGTGGGGTGCGGAGATGGGCTACGACGTTCTCTCGGGCGGCAAGTTCTACTGCGACCCGATGGGTTGGGTCCTCGACGACACCATCCCGGTGACCAACCCGAACATCTTCATCTTCGGCAAGCCCGGCCGTGGCAAGTCCGCGACAGTGAAGGCGTTCATGCTGCGCATGATCCGCTACGGCTATCGCTCGCTGGTCCTGGGTGATGTGAAGGACGAGTACGAGGACATCTCGAAGTTCCTCGGCGTTGACCCCTTCAGGATCGGACCCGGGCTACCCGGCCGGATCAACCCGCTCGACCTCGGCGCCCTCGGCGCGGACTGGGAGAAGCAGACCGCCGAGGAGCAGGAGAAGCGAGCGACGATCATCTTCAACCGCTGGCTGATGCTGATCCGCGGATTGGTCGGCTCCCAAGGCGTGAGCTTCACCCCGACCGAGGAGACCGTGATTAACGAGGTCCTCCAGGACCTCACGGGCTGGTCGGCAGGGGCGTCGCGCCTCAAGCCGGTCACGATCCCACAGGTGTGGGCCGCACTGCACTCACCGAGCAAGGAGCTGGTCAACAACAACCGCTACGAGAACCCTCAGGCGTTCTACGACGGCACACGGCCGCTGCGCGATGCGCTCGGGGCTCTGTGCAAGGGGTCGCTGCAGGGCATGTTCGACTCCGAGTCGACCTTCCAGCCGGACTGGCGTGCACCGATCCAGACGCTGTCGCTGCGCTCCCTGCACGCCACCGGCAACAAGGTCGCAGTCGGGATTGCGCTGATGTGTCTGAACTCGTGGGGGCAGGGGATCCGCGAGGCCGCCGCAGCTGGCGACCGACGGATCGTGCTGCGAGATGAGGCCTGGCTGCAGACCCGCCTCTCGCTCGAGGCGGTCGAGGCCCTCGACGCCAACCTGCGGCTCTCCCGCACCGAGGGCGACATCCAGATCGTGACCTATCACAAGCCGTCGGACCCGCTCTCGGCTGGCGACCAGGGCAGCCAGGCTGCCCAGATCGCCAAGGACCTGCTCAACCTCTCCGACGTCCGCATCCTCATGGGCCAAGACGAGTCGGTCGCCGACGAGCTCGGTCGGCTGATGGGTCTCTCCGAGATGCAGCAGAACGTCATCACCAACTGGGCCATGCAGGAAAAGGGCCGGGCCCTGTGGATGGTGGGCGATCAAAAGTACAAAATTCAAACTTTGTTGACCCCTCTTGAGCGGCGACTCACGTACACCAACGACGCGATCGACCCGGCTCTCTAGAAGTTCGCATGAATATTGACGATTCCTCAGCGAACTTGACCATGCACAGCGCCCAGGGCGTAGGCGGATGCTTAGGTTCAGCGAACCTACTACTACTCCGTCCGACCCGGGACGACCGCGCGCCGTTCGGGCTGGTGAGACCTGCAAGGGCAGGGCGCTCCTCGCTGCGAGGATCAGGGCGTGGACTGGGGACATCTGGCGTTGGGTCTGATCGCGGGGTTGCTGATCGCGACGATCACGGCACCCGTGGGTGTCTCGGGCGCGGTGTTCCTGCTGCCGGTGCAGATGGACCTGTTGAAGGTTCCCAACCCTGCGGTGACCCCGACGAACCTGCTCTACAACGTCGTCTCGGGCCCTGGTGCGCTGCTGCGCTACCGAACGCAAGGGCAACGGCCAGGAGAGTTGACCCGGTACATGCTCGCCGGGACGGTGCCGGGCGTGATCGCTGGCGCCTTCGTGCGGATCTACCTCATCCCGGACGCGCGGCCGTTCCGGCTGGTCGCCGCGGCGGTCTTGTTGCCGTTGGGGGTGTGGCTGATCTGGCGCACCCTGCGTCCATCGGCGAGGCCACGAACGGCAGATCCGTCTGTGCGGCTGATCGTCGGACTCGGTTTGGTGGTGGGTGTGCTCGGCGGCGTCTACGGGATTGGTGGCGGGTCGATCCTGGCGCCGATCCTGGTAGCGCGGGGGCTCCCGCTCGCGAAGGTTGCTCCGGCGGCTCTGGCCTCGACCTTCGTCACCTCGATCGTGGGCGCGGCCGCGTTCGGCCTCATCGCTCTGCGCACGCACGGATCGGTGGCACCGGACTGGGGGCTCGGGATCGCCTGTGGGCTGGGTGGGCTGATCGGCGGCTACCTGGGTGCTCGCTGGCACCGGCGGCTACCGGAGAGGGTGTTGGCGCTGATGCTCGGCGCTACCGCCGCCGCGTTGGCGGTGGCGTACGTGTATCAGTCCTTGCGCTGAGCCAAACGCTGTGCACGGCTGGCCGGGAGGTCAGCGATGCGGTGTGAGGCCCTTCGAGGTGCTCAACGAGGTGCGGGCCGTTCATGCTGGCGGGATGCGTTCACTGGCGCGATAGCGGCAGCGGAGAACTTCGATGCATAGAGACAACCGCCTGAGAGAGGCGGACATCGTGAAGAAGATCGCCCTCGGGCTGCCGCTGCTCCTAATGGCGCCCTTGATGCTGCTGTTCCTCGGAATGGGCAACGCCAACATCGCCGCGGTCCAGGCCGCCTGCGCAACCACGGCAACGAGCACCGGCGGCATGTTCGGGATCGGCACCTTGAACTGGCGCGGCGCCTCCCACTACGAGTCGAACCCGCATCCTGGCGAACGCCCGTACAGGGTGCGGGTGCCGAACATGGTGGCCAAGGTCGGTGCCTCGGGGGCCAGCATCATCGGCTTCCAGGAGTTCGAGCCGCCCCAGGCCGCCGACTTCTTGAACGCCACCCACGGCGCGTGGGCGATTGTGAAAGGTCGAGCCCACGGCAAGCCCGCGACCGCGAACTCGATCGCCTACCAGCCGGGCGTGTGGACCGTAGCCGAGGTCCGCTACGTCACGATCAAGTACGGCGGGCCGACCGTCCAGATCCCGCTGGTGCGGTTCACCTCGACCAAGGGCATCGGCTCGATCTGGGTGCTCAACACCCACAACCCGGCAGACGTCGTCAACGGCAGCGACGCCATGCGCGACGACGCGGTCCGGGCCGAGGCCAACACGCTGCGTCAGCTGCAGGCGAGTGAACCGACCACGCCCCTGTTCTTGACCGGCGACATGAACGACAAGGCCCGGTTCAAGAACCTCTTCCTCACCACCGCGGGGAGCGGCTGGAGCAGCGCAAACACCGACGGCAATCAGATCGACCGGATCATGGGATCGGCAGCGGTCACCTTCTCCGGCACCGTGGTCGACCAGTCCACCAACGACAACGCCCACGACTACACCGACCATCCGTTCGTCTACACCGGCGCACAGCTCGCCAACGGCCCGAGCGCAGGAGACAACGCCACCAGCACCGGGCAGGCGGGGACTGGGACCGACCTCGGGGTGATGCCGACCAGCATCAACGCCACACCTGGCGGCCCGGTGAACGGCAACATCCTGATCGCCAACGCGAACATCAAACTCCGCAGCGGCTTCACCCCGGGCGTACGTGCGCTCGCGGCCCCGTCCCCTGACTTCATCACTCTCAACGAGGTCGGCGACGTACCGATTGCGCAGATGCAAGCCGATGCCCCCGGGTACGGGGCCTACCGCGACCCGACGCCCGTCCAGGCCGCGGACGGCGGAGCCCGATCGCTCGACAACGCCATCATGTGGCGCACCGACACGTGGAAGATGCTCGACGGCGGCCGCGTGCGCATCGTCCAAGACGACCACGTCATCTTCCACGGCTCCAACAAGAACTGGGGCCGCTGGGCGATCTGGGGAGTCTTCCAACGCACTGACGGTGCCGTGGCCGCCGTCATCTCCTCCCACCAGATGACCAACCCCTTCCGCTACCCCAACTCCCAGTGGGGTGACCAGCCGTTCACGCGCGCCACCCAGTACGGGCAAGGCATGGACTACCTGGTCCAGCTGACCGCGAAGCTGTCGGCCTACGGACCGGTCTTCCTCGGCGGCGACATGAACTCCCACCCCGGGGAAGGCCCCGAGTCGGCCGCGGCCAAGATGCAGGCCGCCGGGTTCAGGTACACCAAGGACTCCGGGGTGATCTACAACTTCTACGCCGCTCCGGTGAGCGTCGAGAAGACCTGGGAGATCAGCAAGGCGGCCGTCCACTCCGACCATCCAGCCCTGTTCACGCGCATGGCAATGAACGGCGCCGGACCTGGCGGTCCGACATCCGGCACCGGCGCTACCGGTGTGGAGAACATCGCCACCGGGACCACCTGCCCTCCGTGCCCCAGCACGTACGGCGACGCCGGCTCCGTGGTCTTGCAGAACGTCGCGGCCACAGACAGCAGCAGCGGCGCCCAGGTAGCCGCGAAGGCCGCCTACCAGGCCGGGTTCCGAGGCGAGGACCTGGTGACCGCGGTGGCAATCGCGCACGTGGAGTCGAACTGGAACCCGAACGCCACTAACGGCACCCACTTCGGTCTGTGGCAGATCGCGGCCAGCCACAAAGGGCTGGTGCCGGGCTGGAACCAGCCGGGCGACATCTTCGACCCGCTGGTCAACGCCCGCTACGCCTTCGCTCTCTACTCAGGGCGGCCTGGAGCGGGTGCGGCAAAGTTCGCCGACTGGCTCCCCTTCGAGCACGCCGACTACCACCAGTACCTCGACCAGGCCCGCCAAGGGGTCGCCGCCGCAGTCGGCACCGGCGCGCTGACACCGGTCGCCGACACCGGGGGCAGTTGCGCGGCCTCGGCGATCACCGTCGCCGGCGACCTCTCAGCCGCCCTGTCGGCACGGATCAGCGCGATGCAGCACACCCCAGGCGGCCTGTGCGGACTGTCGTGGACCCACGGCGCACCCTGCACCTACTCCGGGCAATGCCCGAAGGTCGTCGACGCCCTGTACGGCGGACCGGGGGTCGGCCGCGGCTATGGCAACGGCCAAGACGTCGCCCAAGGCATCATCAACGCTGGCCTCGCCCAGGCCCGTGGCACCGGCCTCGACCCGCTCCCACCCGTCGGGGCGGTGGTGTCCTACGACCGGGGCGACGGAGTCGGCCACGTCGCGATCTACGTCGGGAACGGCAAGATCTTCGGCAACGACTACGGCTGCTCGGCCAACGGCGTCTACGGCTGTGTTGGGTTCGCCGACGTCCACACACCGTCGGGATCAGTGACCTGGGCGCTTCCCAAGGCTGGCTTCGACCTCGGCGGGATGCCCGCAGCAGCCGCCTAACTCGGGCCATACCGCCGTGACCGGCCAGCTGCGCGAAATCGGTTGCCGCAGTGGTGTCCGATCCGCGGCCCGTTGCGTTGCCTGTCCCGACATGGACGTACGCATCGGCACGACCGTGGATGGCCAGCCCGCCGGGTTCGACACGAACAGCAACCGGCCTCTGCTACTGATCGGCGACGTCGGCCGCGGAAAGACCACCCTCGCCCGCTACCTGACGCGTTGGTGGCTGGCCGACACCGCGCGGCACGCCCATATCTTTGCCCAGGGGCCTACCGAGTGGTCCGACCTGGTCGAGGACCCGGAGTACCCCGACAACCTCACACGGCCACTCGGCGGCACCTGCCGACGCGGCACCTGTCTTGTCGTGGTCGACGACATCGACCTCAAGGACGACGACTGGCTCAACCTGCTGCCGTTGGGAACCGCCCGCGTCATCCTCACCTCCTACGGAGGCAACCGGCTGATCGAGCGGCCACTGCTCGGGCGCGACATCACCTGCTTGGGCCTGATCCGACCCGAGCACGCCGACGCGGTGGAGACGGCAGCTCTCGACGGGCAGGGACGGCTGGACTGGCCGCTGGACACCGTGCCGGTCGTACCCGATGCGCGGGGTCCGATGGACCGGCCGTGTCACCGCTGGCAGGCACCGGCTCGTAGTCCGATGGCGGTGTCGCGGTGAGCATGGAGCGGTCCCGTCGCGCCCGATTCGCCAACACCGCACCCTCGGCGGGCGAGTTCGCGATCGGGTTCGTTCTCGCTGGCGTCTTCGTCTTCCTCATCACGCCTCTAGTGGTCCAAGGGCTCGTCGGATGGGCGACCTCAGGTGGCTTCGCATGGCCCAACGGCCATCTCGCGAGTGCCTACGGCGGTCTTCTGCGCGGCCGCTTCGGCACCGGCCTAACGGATGGTGTCGCTGCCGGGTTGCCGGGCAATGCGGTGATGTGGGTGCTCGCCCTGATCGGGGAGGTCCTCGCGATCGGCGCCACCGTCGTGGTCGCGATGTGGATGCGCGACGTCACCGGCGCCAACTCGCGCCACGGACTGGCCACCGCCACGCAGGCCGCTGACGCCCTCGGCCTCGCACCTCTGCGCAAGCGGGCCGACCAGATCCGACCCGATCTCTATGCCCGCGCCAACCGGAACGGACTTTTGCGATGAGCCTTGGTCTGAAGCACGTGAACCCCACTGACGTCGGCTGGCGGCTCGGCCGCGCCGGGCGCCGCGGCCCCGAACTGTGGGTGCCGTTCGACCGCACCACCTGCGTCTTTGGCCCGCAGGGCTCCGGCAAGACCCTCGACCTGCTGGTACCCGCGCTGCTGGACGCACCCGGCGGCGCGTTGGTCACGTTGACCAAACCGGAGGACCTGTTCCTCACCCTGGAGGCCCGCCAGCAGATCGGCCCGGTCGCGGTGCTCGATCCGTTCGGGCTCGCCCCCGGGGTGCCCGAGCTGGTGGTCGACGTGATCGCCGGGTGCGAGAACGCCATGTTCGCCGAACGTCAGGCCAAGGCCTTCGCGGCCGGCACGATCAAGGGCGCCACCGCCCAGTCCTCTGACCAGGCGGCCCGGTTCTACGCCGGGGAGTGCGCGAAGGTGCTGCAGGCCTACTTCCACGCCGCCGCGATCGCCGGCCGCGACCTCGAGGAGGTGCTGTTGTGGGTCTCCAGCCCGCGCGAGTACCCGCAAGCCGAGGAGATCCTGCGGACCCACCCCGCAGCCGAACCGCTGTGGGACGGCCTGCTGCGCGGCGCTTTGTACGGTGACGAACGGACCGCCGGCAACACGATCACCACGGTGCAGCAGGCGATGGCGCTGTTCTTCCAGCGCTCGATCAGGGAGCGGTGCGTGCCCACGACGGCTCGGCCCGCGACCAACCTTGAGGAGCTGATCCGGGCCGGGGGCACGATCTACCTGCTGGGTCGCGAGGACCCCTACGCCAGTGCCTCTCCGCTGATGACTGCAGTCACCGAGCAGATCCTCGACACCGCCCGGCGGCTCGGGGAGACCTCCGAGGTCGGTCGGTTATGCCCGCCGTTCTTGGCCTGCCTCGACGAACTGCCCTCGACCGCCCCGATCCCGACTCTGTCGACCAGGCTGGCCAACGAGCGAGCCCTCGGCCTGTCCTTCATCCTGGCCGCGCAGACCTGGCGGCAGTTCGTGGTCTGCTACGGCGAGGACGAGGCCCGCACGATCTACGGGTTGTCGAACAACCTGGTTGTCTTCGGTGGCGGCAAGGACATTCGGTTCTATCAAGAGCTCTCCGACCTGATCGGGTCGACCACCCACACCGAGACCCGCTACTCCTCGCGGGGCCACGAGTTGTTCGGCGTCATGGACCGCTCCTATGACCAGCGCCGGGTTCCGATCCTGGAGCCAGCCGAGCTGCGGCGCATCGAGCCCCGCAAGGCGCTGGTGCTCTCGGAGATGCACGACCCGATCATCTCGAATCTGCACCGTTGCATCGACGGCAAGCGCGGCAAGGAGCTCTTGGTCGCCCAGCGGCGCGCACGCCTCGACGCCCGCGGACGAGCGCGCGCCGGCGATGAGCCCGGATATCTGATCGAGACCATCGACCCGGTCGAGCCGCTGTCCGTGACGGAGACCGTCGCGCGGACCCGGCAGCGACTCGGAATGCCGAAGTAGAGACCGGGAGACACCGATGAATACGACGCATCCTTCGCAGATCGCCACCCGTGCCGCGGCGGCCGGCGGCGTGACGTCGAGCAGCAGCGCGAGGATGCCGCTGGTCGGGCTGATGGTGCGCCCGTTCCCCGAGCCTGGTCCGACGATCCGCACCGCTATGGAGCAGCTCCAGCAGGCCAGCGTGGAGCCGCCGGCCGATGAGGAAGCGCTGCGCGAGCTCGCCCAGATGCCGCGCCCGTGGGACCCGGGCACCTGCACGGGTTTGATGCGCGCCGAGCTGTGGGCATGGCTGGACCTGGTCGCAATGTGGGTCAACGAGCAGCACCTGTGGAACGTGACCCGTCCCGGCATCCCGGAGTGCTGGCCCGCGCATCCACACCTGGTGCATGACCTCGCGGTACTTGCGTGCAGCCGCTACTACACCTCGTTCGCGATCAACCCCGCCGCGCTGGAGGACTGGCACCGCTACGGCCTGCCGGGGTTCCTCGAGCGACTCAGGGACCGTCTCGGCGACGCCTGCCAACCCGGCAAGCACCAGCCACGCCCGCGCCGCGAGCGCGACGAGGCGCACGCGGCCAACCCGGTGCGCCGGGGCCGCCGACAGCGGTACCGCGACGACGTCGAGCGGGCGGGCGAACTGGCCGCGCTTAGCCAGCCCTCCGAACACGTCACGCAAGAGAAGCCCACGCCCGGCGAGCACGAGCCCGACGGCTCTCATGAGGTGGTGATGACCGATGGTCACACCTGACAGCACCAGTCGACGGCTCCGCCTCGTCGACGTCGACCGCGACGATTCCGACCACGCCCCGACAGATGCACTCGGCGAGGCCGCTGATGACGGGCTGAGCGTCCGGCAGGCGGCCGCGTTCGTAGCCCTGGTCGCCGAAGACAACCAGGCGGCGATCAGTTACACACTGGAGCAGATGAGTGCCGACCAGCTGCGATCGCTCGCGCTTGCGTTAGCGACCCAGGTCAATGCGGCCGAGACCGCCAACGGCGAGGTCGCCGACGTCGGGCCCGACGGCCTGTGCGCCATAGCGGTCGCCTCAGCGGCCCAGGCGTTCGGGACCACCAGAGACGCCGTCCTCAGCACGGACCGGCACCGTGCCGTCACCGATGCGCGCGCGGTGGCCATGACCGCCGTGCGCCGCGGTGGCCTCACCCTGCCTGCCATTGGGGCCTTCTTCAACAAGGACCACACGACGGTCATATACAGCCTGACGAAGGTCGCGAACAACCCCCGCTTGGAAGCGGTCTGCAACCGGATCGTCGACCAGCTCGACGAGCATTGCGCCAAGCCGACCGGCGTCCCGGACGAGGACCCGGCAGCTACCGCAACGTCTGAAGCCGCGGCTGCGGCTACCGGGCGGTCCAGCACCTTGCAGCTCGCCGCGATCGAGCAGGCACGCACCGACACCGCACGCGGGCGTCACGACGAGGACACCAAGCGCGTCGCGGTCGTCGCACCGACCCGATAGCCCTGGACCGGCCATGTTGAACCGCGAACAGCAGAGGCTGCTCGGTGCCGCCGGATCAGGATTGGCAGCATCGGCCCTGCTCGATGAGATGCGTCAGCGGACCACCCTCGAAGGTGGATGCTCGGCCCCGCAGCCCAACTGCTGGATCAGCTACAACCGGAAGGCGATCTGGCTCGAGGACCACTCCGGGTTCTCGGAGGCGATGAGAGCCGCCGGCACCGACAAGCAGGCATGGCGCCGGATCAGGCCGGAGGTCCTGGTGAAGGTCACCTGGGTCGAAGCAGCGGCGTACGGAGCCGCGTTGCCCGCGCCACTGCGCCAGGAGCTTGAGACGCTGCGGCGAACACGAAGTGAACCGTCCCCGGTTCAGTGACTGGCGAGTTCTCCCGACAGCTGCTGCTGACCGGGGTTGATCTGACGGTAATAGG
>NZ_JAIQZK010000004.1 GCF_020075545.1 Nocardioides sp. TRM66260-LWL | reverse complement strand
CGGGGTACTTCCTCGGTGCTGGCACATCAACCACCCTCTCGTGGCTTCAGACCAGTCACCAGACCGCGGACGGTTCACCGCGACCCGGAGCGGTGGGCCCGCGAGCTGGCGGCGCTGGATGCGGCGGGGTGGGCGTACCGCGTGACCCGGCAGGCCGGTGGGTTGGGGTTGATGGTGCACTACCCGCTCCCAGCCGGCGCGGGCGCCCGCCGTGGTGTGGACGAGGAGGCGCTGCCTTGCGGCGAGGGGCGCGCGTTGCGGTTGCGGGTGCGTTTCCCGCAGACCTTTCCGGGCTTCCCGCCTGAGGTTCATGACGTCGACGGTGGGTTGGCGGGGTTGCGGCATCGCAGCCCGTTGACCGGGGAGCTGTGTCTGGTCCATGCCGAGGACTGGCATGCCGACACCACGCTCGCTGACCTGCTGACCTCGCAGATGCCTAGGATCCTGGCCTCCCATGCGGTCGGGGAGGGTGTGCTGCCGCCGGAGGGGTTGGAGGTCCCGGTGCCGGAGTCGGCCCTCGATTTCCTGAGGCGGCGGCCTCCGGTGATCGTCACCGACGCACCGATCCCGGCCGGGGTCGATGACGGAGTGCTGCTCGGTCGGTTCATCGCCACCGAGCGTCGGATCGGGGCAGGGGTGATCGAGGCGATCTACGGGCCAGGGTTCGAGGTCCGCACCGACCTGCCAGCCGCGCAGGTGGAGCGGTTCAAGGTGTCGGTCCTGGGGCGGTGGCTGCGCGACCCGGACTACACGCCCGGCGAGCGGCCGTCGGTGACCTGGCGGCGCATCGCTGGCCGTTTGAGGCCCCTCGAGACCGACATCGACGCCGCTACCCCGGATGTCGCTCCTGACGCGGTGATCGACCCTGCAGAGGGGGAGGTCATCGGTCTGCTCGTCCCGGACGAGGTCGCCTATCGGCGGGCGGGGGAGTCGTGGGTGTTCCTCGGCCGGGTCAAGGTCAACAGCTCCTGGGGTACCCGGTGGCGGGTGATCGCGCTGGGCACCCAGTACTTGTCGCGGACGTTGCTCGCCGAGCGCACCCCGGTGGCGCGTCAGCTCGCCGAGCGGAGCGTCGTCGTCGTGGGGCTCGGCTCGGTCGGTCTGCCGATCGCGGTCGATCTGGCGCAGTCCGGGGTCGGGCGCATGATGTTGATCGATCGCGACATCGTCGACCTCGCCACGATGACTCGACAGTCCGGGGGCTCGTTGACGGCTGCCGGGGTCAGCAAGGCCGGTCTGGCGCAGGTGCTGATCGAGGACTCCGCGCCCTACTGCGAGGTCCGTGCTGTCAACGTGTCGGTCGAGCACCTGTGGGAACGGTTCGACGATCCGGTCGCCGCTGGCGTCGCACGACAGCTTCGGCGGGCGCTGCGTGAGGCCGACATGGTGATCGATGCGACCGCCAACCCCTGCGTCACCCGGCTCCTGGACCGCGTTCGGAGCCAGGCCGGGAAGCCGCTGGTCGTCGCCTCAGGCACGGCCGGCGGCTGGGGCGGCGTCGTGACCCTCCTGGACGGTACGGGTGCGTGCTGGGCCTGCATCGAGCTGCACCGCACCGACGGCGCACTGCCCGTGCCACCCGCGTCGCCAGACGGCTGGGTCACGCCCCGCGGGTGCGGCGCCCTCACCTTCACCGGCGCCCGCCACCAGATGCAGCAGATCTCGCTGCACGCCTCCGCAGTTACGATCGCTCACCTCACCCGACAGCCCATGGCCGGCGACTACTTCGTTGCCACGATGCGCACCCCCGACGACGAGCCGACGCCCATCGCGTGGGGCAGCACACCATTGACCGTCCACCCTGTCTGCCTCCACCACGGCACCCGCGACCAGCAGGTGCCGTGCGCCGGTGAGCGAGAGGCGCCACGATGACGCACCAGGCGACGCCGTGGGGCCAGAACTTCAGCACCCCGGTGCAGGCGCTTCCCAGTACCCACCCCGAGGAACCCGGGCTGTGGGTCGTCAGCACCAAGTCCGCCACCCGCTACGTGATCGTGACGCCACCTTGGGGCTGCCCGCTCGTCACTCGCGTCTCCTACCACGGCCCGAACTTCACCTTGACCCCGCTCATCGCCGCCAGAGCCCACGGCGTCGGCGAGCTCGTCGACGGGCCGCTGCGGACGGGGGCCGAGGGAGTCATCACCTATGGCGAGAGCGGCCAGCAGATCCGCTGCGCCGAGGTCACGGCCATCGACTCCTACAGTCGGCACGCCCTGCTGAGGTACGACCGCGTCCGAGACTTCGCCGAGGCCATGATGCGCCGCGACCTCGTCCACAAGATCCGCGACGCCATCAAGGCCGGGCGCATCACCACCCGGCAGGACCTGGAGAGAGTCTGTCTCGACGTCGGCCTCGACATCGGCTACGTCGAGGAATTCATGTGAGCCTCCCCGACCAAGAAGCACGCGCCCTCGCAGCCGCCTGGCACCTCCTCCTCGACCTGAGCAGCGGCCGGGAGAAGCGCATCCCAACCACCACCCGCGAGCGAGCCCGCGACATCCTCCGCCACTTCCCACTCGACGCCGCCGGACGATGGCAACACGCTCAGGGCCAGCAGTTCCAGCCAGCCCGCGCGGAAATCGATCGCTGAGTGAGCCGGCCCGGCGTGGCGGGAGGCTGGATTGATGGCTCAGCCGGTCGGCTCGAGTTGGCTCTTTGCGGCGTAGTGATGTTCCTTGGCGGCTATCGGGGTCAGGTCGTCGAGGGGACTGGCTGCTCGTTGGTCGCGACGCGTTCGTCGTCGCCTACGGCGAAGCTCCCTGTGTTTCTGCGCCTGACGACCCGCGCTACCCGCGTGGCGCATCATCGGCAGCGTGGGCGCGTCCGACACCGTGATCGGCAGCGTGTCGCACCATGCCGACGACCTGGCGAGGGGCTTCGAAATCTCGCTCACTGTCGCCTTCCAGCGCACCTTCCCCTCCTGGTTCGTCTCAGAACACCGCTGGCACCTCGCCTAAGTTCTTGGACTAGCTGAGGGCGTATGTACGTGAGAGCTCCCGATGATCTGCCGGGCCGGAGTCGCGGGAGCCCGACTTTCCCGGGGGCGCCGCTTGGTGGCGCGACCAACTCTCGAATGATGCGGGGACTCTCGACCTCGAGGCGGAGTCGCTCAGTCAGACGACGCAGTCGGGTCGCGGATGTAGGACGCATGCCGCGCGTTCCGCGAGCGGCGGTGGTCGAGACACTCCCAGGACCCGGCACGCGACGTCGACGAACGTCTCAGCGGAGGCTTAGCGGTCGATCGCAGGGTGGACACGTGCGGGTGCGGAGTTCCCTGAGCCAAGAAGGCGGAGAAGGTGCACCTGGCGATTGACCGCCTCGTCGACGCCGGCAGCCCGGTCGAGAAGTGGTGCTGGGTCCAGGGTGTCCCCAGCCCCGGGTCGTGGCCACCGCGATCGACTTGAGTCCATCAACGGCGACCTGACCGGCGGGGGTGCGGATGTGCCGTTGCGGCTCGAGGCTGCAGGGACTGGGGTCGCGCGATGTGTAACGCGCGATTCCTAGGCTACGTCTGACGTAGTTTCAGCCTCTCCGGGTATGGAGCATTGCCGAGATTGCCTCGCCGTCAAGCCCAGTGTCGTCCTTCGCCGGAGTGGTCGTGAACGACTGATCGATCTCCCCTGTTGGTGGGCTGCCTGAGCGCGATCCGGGCACTGCTCTCGGCAGTCACCGCCGGCACCCGATCAAGCTGTGTCGGACCTTCGCATCTGCCCGGCCACGACCTGAAGCAGCGTGCCCGCGTCGTGTTGTCGTCGCAGGATCGGGTCGCTCTCCTGGCCGGGGCACGAGGACACGGGACTGTGTCTCGGCGTGGCCGCTGTCGCGATTGCGGGACTTGGCGGATCCCGCACCTGTCGAGGGGTCCCATCGACCCGAAGCAGGGAGCTCGCCATGCTCATCATCGACATCGACGCCGCCATCTATCACGCCCGCTACGCACTCACGGTGTGCGTTACGACCGGGGCGCGCCCGGTCGTCACAGTCGAGATCGGCGACCGTCTCGACCCCACCGCCCGGCGGCACGTCGTGGTCAAAGCCAACGACGTCGCGCCACGAAACCATCTCGGACGTCGCCGATTTGTCCGCAGGGTCGGGGGTGCCACGCCACCGCGCTTCCGGCCCCGCGACCCCCGAGGCCGCTTCGTGTCCTACGCCAGCTTCGGCGCTTCGCTGCTCGCCAGCAGCCTGGGCGACCATATCGAGCTGGTGCCGAGCGAGGGCTGGCTGGAGAGGATCCTGCACACCCACCCCGCCTACGTGGAGTTCCTACGGTGCCTGGCCGTCGACACAGAGACCGACTTCATCCCCATGGTTACCGCGCTCCTGCGCATCGACCCGCAGCGCCATCAGCGTCGCGCACCTCGAGTTGATGGACTCCCCCGGCTCGGTTGACCCGCGGGGTGTGCGAGGCTCAGAGCCGCGGGGCCAACCCGCTCCGCCACGATGCCGACAACGGCGATCGAAGCCTCAGAGCCGCTCGATGATCGTCGCATTGGCCATGCCTCCGCCCTCGCACATGGTCATCAGGCCGTAGCGCCCCTCGATGGCCTCGAGGTGGTTCAGCATGGTGGCCAGGATGCGCGTGCCGGACGCCCCGAGAGGATGGCCCAGAGCGATCGCGCCGCCGCGCGGGTTGAGCCGCGCCTCGTCGGCGTCGAACTCGTGGGCCCACGCCAAGGGCACGGGTGCAAAGGCCTCGTTGATTTCGTAGACGTCCAGATCGGAGGCGGTGAGGCCAGAACGATCGAGAGCCCGATGGGTGGCAGGAATGACGCCGTCCAGCATGGTGACGGGCTCGGAGCCGACGACGGCGAAGGCGTGGAAGCGGGCGCGCGGTCGCAGCCCGAGCTGCACCGCTCGCTGCTCGGACATGATCAGCGCCGCAGAGGCACCGTCCGTGAGCGGGCTGGAGTTCCCCGGCGTGATGCTCCAGGCGATCTCCGGGAACGCCTCGCCCCAGCGCTGGTCCTGGAAGGCGGGACGAAGCCCGCTGAGAGCCTCCTGCGTGGTCGAGGCCCGGACGGTCTCGTCGGTGTCATGGAGGCCGCCGTCGGGAAGCGGCACCGGGACGATCTCGTCGGCAAAGTCGCCCTGAGCCGCGCAGAGCGCTGCGCGCTCGTGCGAGCGAGCGCTGAAGGCGTCCAAGTCGTCGCGCGTGAACCCCCGGCGCGCGGCGATCAGCTCGGCGCCGATGCCCTGGTGGGGCAGTCCCTCGCGGAATCGTCGCGTGAGGGGCGCCATCGGCGAACCGCCCACGGCGTTGCTCCCCATGGGCACGCGGCTCATCGACTCGACCCCGCAGGCGATGACGACGTCGTAGGCGCCGGCCATCACCCCCTGCGCGGCGAAGTGGGCCGCCTGCTGGGAGGATCCGCACTGGCGGTCCACCGTCGTCGCGGGGACGCTGACCGGGAAGCCGGCGTCGAGCAGGGCCGTCCGTCCGACGTTCAGCGCCTGATCGCCGACCTGCACGACGCAGCCGGCGATGACGTCGTCGACCTCGGCCGGGTCGAGATCGTTGCGCTCCACGATCCCCTGGAGCACCGTCGACAGCAACGACGCCGGGTGGACCTGCGAGAGCGCGCCGCCTGGCTTGCCCCGACCGGAACCGGTCCGGACGACGTCGACGATCACGGCCTGGGTGGAAGGCATGGGGCTCTCCTCGGATGCTCGCAGCGGCCGAGCGACCGCTCGGGCGAGCACACCGTCGCGACCGCAGGAGGCCGGGTCAACGGGCACCGGGTGCCATCTCGGCGCGCACCCGGTCGAACGACTCGAGGAGGATCGCCTCCAGCCGCGCGGGCGCGGGATCGCCACCGGAGAGCCATTGGTCGTAGGAGGCGAGCGAGGTCGCGAGCGCCACGTGCGCGAGCAGACCCGGGAGGGGGTGCTGCTCGTCCAGTCCTCGCCGGAGTCGGACGAAGCGCACCACCTCCGCTCGCCACGCCTCGTGCCTCAGCGCGGAGTGCGCCTGGAGTGCCGGGGTGCTGAGGATCAGGCGCATCCGATCGGCGTGAGCCGGTCGAGCGTCGCTGGAGAACGAGTTGAAGGCGGCGATCGCGCGACTGAGCGCGGTCCACAGCGCCAGATCCGCGTCTTGAGCGTCGAGCAGCTGACGGAAGCCCACGAGGGCCGCGTCGAAGTCGCCCCACGGGATGTCGTTCTTGGAGGGGTAGTACCGGAACAGGGTGCGACGGGTCACGCCCACCGCTGCCGCGATCTGATCGACCGTGGTGCCGTCGAAGCCCTGGCGCGCGAAGAGGGCGAACGCCGCCTGCTCGATGTCGCCGCGCGACGTCGACTCCGGGCGACCCCGGGTGCGTGGGGCCGACATGAAAACCTCATGACTTTCGGTTTAGGGGTTCTTTTCTGCCCTGGGTGCACTTAGTGTGTCACGGGTCACCACCCCATCGAGAGGAGTCAGCCATGAGTCCCGAGGACCACCCGCACGACGATGACCTCACCGCTGAGACGTTGATCGAGGAGATCTCGATCGACGGCATGTGCGGCGTCTACTGAGCCTGCCGTGATCGACGAGCCCTGGACGCTCTCCCCGTCCGTCGCCCTCCGGCCCGAGCCCTTCGGGGCGCTGGCGTACCACTTCGGGAGTCGGCGGCTGACGTTCCTGAAGACCCCCGCGCTCGTGAGGGTGGTCCGGGAGCTCGCCGACCACGCCGACGTCCGCTCGGCCCTGACCGCCGCCGGCGTTCCCGCCGGCCAGCACCAGGCCTACGCGGCCGCGCTCGCCGGCCTCGCCGAGGCCGACATGATCCGTCCCCGCGTCTCGGCCGCACCCGCGAAGGAGGAGCGGTGACCATCGCCCCCGAGAAGCCCGCGCAGAACCGGCTCGTCGATCACTTCGAGCGAGGCCTGGACGCGCCCATCTGCCTGACCTGGGAGCTCACCTACGCCTGCAACCTGGCGTGCGCCCACTGCCTCTCGTCCTCGGGCCGCCGAGACCCCCGCGAGCTCACCACCTCGCAGTGCGAGGCGGTCATCGACGAGCTGCAGCGGATGCAGGTGTTCTACGTCAACGTCGGCGGCGGTGAGCCGACGATCCGGCCCGACTTCTGGCACCTCCTCGACTACGCCGTCGACCATCAGGTCGGGGTGAAGTTCTCCACGAACGGGGTGCGCCTGACGCCGGACCGTGCTCGCCGGCTGGCCGCCACCGACTACGTCGACGTGCAGATCTCCCTCGACGGGGCGACGGCCGAGGTCAACGACCGCGTCCGGGGGGCAGGGTCCTACGCCACCGCGGTCACCGCCCTGGAGAACCTGGCGGACGCCGGCTTCGGCGACGCGAAGATCTCCGTGGTCTGCACGCGCGAGAACATCGACCAGCTCGACGACTTCGCCGCTCTCGCCGACCGGTTCGGCGCCACACTGCGGCTCACCCGCCTGCGCCCCAGCGGCCGCGGCGCCGACGTCTGGGACGACCTCCATCCGCTCCCGCACCAGCAGCGACGGCTCTACGACTGGCTGTGCGCCCACGGGGACCGCGTGCTGACCGGCGACTCCTTCTTCCACCTCTCCGCGTTCGGCGAGGCGCTGCCCGGGCTCAACCTCTGTGGGGCCGGCCGAGTGGTGTGTCTCATCGATCCCGTCGGCGACGTCTACGCCTGCCCGTTCGCGATCCACGACCAGTTCCTGGCCGGCAACCTCCTGCGCGACGGCGGCTTCCAGCGGGTCTGGAAGGGCTCGCCGCTGTTCACGAGCCTGCGCGAGCCCCAGTCGGCAGGTGCGTGCTCGGGCTGTCAGCACTTCGACGCCTGTCGCGGCGGATGCATGGCTGCCAAGTTCTTCACCGGCCTGCCGCTCGACGGTCCCGACCCGGAGTGCGTCCAGGGCTTCGGCGAGGACGCCCTCGCGCGGCCCCGCTCGGTCCCCGCGTCGAGCGTCGACCACTCCCGCTCGACGCCGACCCGCAACCAGCCGGTCCTCCTCCAGCTCCGCACGCGTCCCCCGGCGACCGCCTGCGCCGAGAGCCCCCTCGCCGGATTCAGCCCCGAGGAGTCGGCGTGAGCCTGGAGAGCCCCTGGAAGCAGAACCCGTGGTTCGAGTCGATCGCCGTCGCCCAGGCCCGTGCCCGCAGGCGGCTGCCGCGCCCTGTCTACGACGCCCTGCTCGCCGGCTCCGAACGCGGTCAGACCGTGGAGGCGAACCAGGCCGCCTTCGCCGACCTGGGCTGGGTGCCGCACGTGGCCGGCCAGCAGGCGGAGCGCGCGCAGACGAGGACCCTCCTCGGGGTGGAGCTGTCCAGTCCGGTGGTGATCTCACCGACGGGCGTGCAGGCGGTGCACCCCGACGGCGAGGTGGCCGTCGCGCGCGCGGCGGCGTCGCGCGGCACGATCATGGGGCTCTCGAACTTCGCCTCGAAGTCGGTCGAGGAGGTGACGGCCACCGGTGCCACGACCTTCTTCCAGATGTACTGGACCGGCGACCGGGACGTCATGGTGCAGCGCATGGAGCGCGCCCACCGCGCGGGGGTCCGTGGCCTGATCGCGACGCTCGACTGGTCGTTCTCGGTCGGACGGGACTGGGGCTCGCCGGAAATCCCCGAGCGCGTGGACCTCAGGACGATGGTGCGGATGGCCCCTCAGGTCGCCACCAAGGTGCGCTGGATGCGCCAGTTCGGCCGGGCCTTCCGCGAGACCGGACGACTGCCCGACCTGACCGCGCCGAACCTCGCCCGTCCCGGCGAGGCGGCCCCGACGTTCTTCGGCGCCTACTACCAGTGGATGACCACGCCGCCGCCCTCCTGGCACGACGTCGCCTGGATGGTCGAGACCTGGCGGCAGATCTCCGGCACCCCGTTCATGCTCAAAGGCGTCTCGCGCGTCGACGACGCCCACCGGGCCGTCGACGCCGGCGTCGACGCGATCTCGGTCTCCAACCACGGCGGCAACAACCTCGACGGCACCCCGGCGGCGATCCGGCTGCTCCACCCCGTCGTCGGAGCGGTCGGAGACCAGATCGAGGTGGTGATGGACGGGGGCGTGCGGCGTGGGTCCGACGTGGTGAAGGCCCTCGCGCTCGGGGCGCGGGCCGTGATGATCGGTCGCGCGTACCTGTGGGGCCTCGCGGCCAACGGCCAGGCCGGCGTCGAGAACGTGCTCGACCTGCTGCGCGGTGGGATCGACTCCGGGCTGATGGGCCTGGGGCTCGCCTCGATCGACGAGCTCCGTCCCGAGCACCTGCTGATCCCCGAGGGCTTCCACGTCCACGGCGGCGTCGAGGCGCCTGTCCGGATCTGAGGACGGCTGCGATGTCGAGGTCCGAGCGTCAGTTGGCGGACGCCACGTGGCCCGAGGTGGCGTCGGGCGGGATCCTCCTCGTGCCGGTCGGCTCGCTGGAGCAGCACGGGCCGCACCTGCCGCTCGACACCGACGCGGTGATCGCCCAGGCGGTCGCGGGGGAGGTCGCCGAGCGGCTCGTGGGGCTCGGCGGACCGGCGGACGAGCGCGCCGGCGTCTGGGTCGCCCCGCCGGTGGTCTACGGCTCCAGCGGCGAGCACCAGGGCTTCCCCGGCACCGTGTCCATCGGCTCGGAGGTGCTCCGGGTGACCCTCCTCGAGCTCGTGCGGTCCGCCCGGACGTGGGCCGCGCGCGTGGTCGTCGTGAACGGCCATGGCGGCAACGTCCACGCACTCTCCGCGGCCGTCGAGCAGCTGCGGTGCGAGGGTCATGACGCGGAGTGGCACCCCTGCCGCACCGAGGAGGTCGACCTCCACGCAGGGCGGACGGAGACCTCGCTCATGCTCCACCTCCAGCCGTGGCGGGTGCGTCTGCATCTCGCCGAGCCGGGCGACCTGCGTCCGCTCCCGCAGATCCTCCCCCTCATGGTCGCCTCCGGCGTGCGAGCAGTGTCCGAGAACGGGGTCCTCGGCGACCCCACGGGGGCGTCCGCGGCCGAGGGGCGGGCCGTGCTGCTCGAGATGGCCGATCACGTCCTGCGTGCCGTCATGGCGGAGGGCGTCGCCCGCTAGGGCCGCGACGACCGCGACCTGAGGCGCGCAGGGCGTCGGCCGTCCACCCGGTCGCGGCTCAGGCTCGGCACGAGCGCAGCGAGGGAGCGGGCACGCCAGCAGCCCCACCACACGCCGGCGCCGTAGGCGAGATCCTCGACGCGCCGGCCGACCAGGCTGAGCGGCCTCAGCGAGTGCTCGGGCTCCTCCCGCCAGTCCAGGGCCGCCTGCACCAGGATCGCCGAGCCGACGACCCGGCGCGCCCCGGGGCAGCGCATGGCGAGCACCGCGGTCACCGGCCACCAGTGGCGCAGCATCAGGGTCGTCTCCTGCCGCACGCCCCAACCGATTCCCTGCAGGGTGAGGCGGGTGGCCAGCCGACTCTCGCCGGGCGGGAGCTGGCGACGGACCCGGTGGATCGCGGTCGCCCCGGTCGCGATGCCCACGGCCAGCCCCCACCGCCGACGGCTGAGCAGCCCCAGCGCCGTCACGGCGATGCTCGGGTGCAGCCGCGCGGGGGCGACCTTGGCGCCGTGGGCGCGCGCGAGCGGCGCGGCGCTCGTGCCGTAGACGGCGACGCGGCATGCCCAGGCCACCAGGCTGCCGCGCGCCTCGTGCTCGGCGACGACCTCGGCCTGGTAGCGGATCCGGTGTCCGGCGTCGGCCAGTCGCCACACGAGGTCGACGTCCTCCCCGACCCGCCGGGTGACGTCGAAGGCGTCGAGGACCACCTCGCGACGTGCGACGAGGCAGGCGCTCGGCACGTAGGGGATCAGCGTGCCCGGCTGCACCAGACCGCTGCGAGGTCCGAGGTCCAGGGCGGACCGACCCGCCTCGAAGCGGGCCAGCGGTCCCGGAGACGACGTCGCAGGCCGGCCGACGACCCGCGGCGCGACCATCGCGACCCGGGGGTCGGCGAGCTGTGCGGTGAGCTCGAGCAGGGCCGCCGACCCCACCTGCACGTCGCTGTCGACGAAGGCGACCAGTCGCGTCGAGGCGGCCCGAGTCCCCTCGTTGCGGGCGCCTGCCGGGCCGACGTTCGTCGCGAGGGGGAGGAACCGGGCTCCGTGGCGGGCGGCGATCATCGCGTTCTGCTCCGGAGCCGCCGAGGCGTCGTCGACCACGACGATCTGCGGTCTCCCGGGTGCGCCGTCGGACCTCAGCGCGGCGAGCGTGCGCTCGAGCTGCTCGGGTCGATCTCGCACCGGCACGACCACGGTGAGGTCGTCGAGCACGGTGGCGTCGGCCGGCTCGGGCTCGGGCTCGGCCAGGTCGGCCTCCAGGAGCGCGTCGAGCACCGCGGCGGAGATGGCGTCGGTGACGGTGACGACGTCGCCCTGCAGCGCCGCGCGGGCGCGGCAGCTGAGCCGGAGCATGCGCAGGGGGCTGCCCCCGAGGAGCGCGTCCCCGTCGTCGAGGCGGACGACGTCGGGTCGCAGGCGGCCACGAAAGCCGAGAGGAAGCGTCACGGTCGGAAGCCGCCGTCGGCCCGGATCTCCTGGCCCGTGAGGACGCCGCCAGCGCGCGAGCAGCAGAGGGCGACGACCTGCGCGACCTCGGCCGGGTCGAGCAGGCGGCGCAGCAGCTGGTTCTCGGCGAAGGCGGTGACGTGGTCGAGGCCGTACAGGTCGGCGGTGGCGTCCAGCATCGCGGTGCGGGTGGACCCGGGCGAGACGGCGACGGCCGTGACCCCGGTGCCGACGAGGTCGGCGGCCAGCCCCTTCACCATGCCGACGACGGCGTGCTTGGCCGCGTTGTACGCGCTGAGTCCGTAGAGGCCCTCGTGGCCCGCGGCCGAGGCGATGGCGACGAACCGGCCGTCGACCCCCGCGCCGTGGGCGAGGAGCGCGGGCACGGCTGCTGCGGCGGTGTTCCAGACGCCGACGGCGTCGATCTGCCAGAGCAGGTCGAGGTCGGCCGCGGGCGTCTCCCACAGCGGCCGACCGCCCAGCACCACGGCCGCGGCGGCGACTGCAGCGTCGAGCCTGCCCCAGGTGTCGACGGCGAGGCGCACCGCCGCGTCGAGCGCGGCGCGGTCGCGCACGTCGCCGGTCACGGCCCGCACGCGGGGATCGTCGGCGGTCGCCGCGAGGTCGTCGCCGGTCGACTGGGCGTAGCCGACCGGACCGTCCTCGCCGGCGCACCAGTCGACGGCGACCACCCGATAGTCCTGCGCGAGCAGAGCCGCCACGGTGGCTGCCCCGATGCCGCGTCCCGCGCCGGTCACCACGGCCACCCGCGAGGTCATCGGAGCTCCCGGGTCAGGCGCCGGCGGACCACCTGGATGGCCTCGAAGGCCAGGACCACGTCGCCGTGCTCGTCGGTCATCGTCGCGGCGCACCGCACGTCGGCCGTCCCGCGCTCGGGACGCATCCGGATCTCGCTGATCGCGATCGAGGCGTCCAATCGCGTCGCCGGCCGCACGGGGGCGGGGAGGCGGAGGGAGTCGATGCCCTTGCCCGCGACGAGAGCGAGGCGCGGGATGAACCGGCGCGAGGCGAGGGAGGAGTACAGCGCCAGGGTGTGCGCCGCGCTCGCGATCACCCCGCCGAAGTGGCCGGCGGTCGCCGCCTCGACGTCGACGTGGATGGGCAGGGGATCGAAGCGGCGGGCGAACTCCACGATCTCCTCCTCCGTCGTGCTCACGGAACCGAGCTCGAGGAAGTCGTGCGGCCGGAGGTCCTCGGCGTGCAGGAGCCCTCCGGTGACCGCGTCGAGGTCGCGTTCCTCAGGCACGGTCGGGCGCCTCGTGGACGACGCCGTCCCGGAGGAGGCCCTCGATCTCGGCCGCCTCGAGCCCGAGGTGCTCGAGGAGCACCTGACGGGTGTGCTCGCCCACCCTGGGGGCCGGCGAGGCGTCCTCGAGGCGGATCCGACCGAAGGGCGCGGAGGTCGCCTCGGCCGGCAGCTCGTGGTCGAGCAGCGGGTGCTTGAGCGTGGTGTACGTGCCGCGGTGCTCGAGCTGCGGATCGTCGAGCAGCTCGGGCAGGCGCAGCATCGCGGCAGCGGGCACCCCCGCCGCCTGCAGCTCGGTCGTGGCCTCGTGGGGACCGCGCGTCGAGCACCATCGGGCGGCGGCCGCGCCGAGATCGCCGCGCCCGACCGTCGCCTCGAGGGCGGCCAGCTCGGCCGGCCGGCGCACGTCGATGACGCACCACTCGTCGTCGCCGGCGCATGGCAGCACGGAGCGGAACAGGGAGGTCCCCCGGTTCCCGACGGCTCGGACGGTGCCGGGCGCCAGCGACTCCTCGGCCACCTGGGCGGCGAGCTGGTGGAGCACGACGTCGGACTGGGCGAGCTCGAGGTGACCGCCCGCACCGAGGCGCTCGCGGCGCAGCAGCACGGACGCGACGGCGAGCGCCGCGATCTTGGCCGCGACGTGGTCGGGGAAGACGGTGACGCCGTCCCAGCACTCGGCGTCCTCGGCGTGGTAGCGCCACAGGCTGGAGATCCCGCAGGCAGCGCGCACCAGCGGTCCGTAGCCGAGGCGCCTGGCCCAGGGCCCGCGCGAGCTGAAGGCAGCGCTCTCGAGCACGACGATGCCGGGGTTGACCTCGCGCAGGACGGCGTGGCCGATCCCGAGACCGTCGAGGGTGCCCGGCTTGAAGTTCGACAGCACGACGTCGGCACCGGCGGCGAGGCGGACGAAGAGGTCGCGCCCGGCGTCGCACCGCAGGTCCAGGCCCAGGCTGCGCTTGCCGCGCTGGCCCCAGGCGAAGGAGGCGTTCATCTCCTCCCCGCCGCGCGTCTGGCGCAGCCCGTCGGGGAAGGCCAGGCTCTCGACCTTGACGACGTCGGCTCCCAGGTCGGCGAAGGCGCGCCCCACCTCGGCGCCGAAGACGATCACGCCGAGGTCGAGCACGCGCAGCCCCTCGAAGGGACCGCCCGCGGGAGCGTCGCCAGTCTCCGGAGCGGGCCGCCGTGACCAGTCGAGGTCGTCGCGATCGATGCGCTGCGCCGGCGCCCGGAATCCCAGGCGTCGACCGTCGAGGTCGACGCACCCGACGGGCAGCTCCGCGCTGAGCGTGGGCGTGAGATCGACCCGCGCGATCGTGCCCGCGGCGCGGAAGTGATCGGCGTCGAGCGCGTCCGCGAGGGTCAGGACCTGGGCGAGGGGGACGCCGCGTCGGGCGGCCTCGTCGGCCAGGTCGGCCGCGCGCTGGTCGGCGAAGAGGGCGGTGATCAGCGCGTCGAGCTCCTCGGCGGACCGGACCCTCTCGGTGATGGAGTCGAAGCGAGGATCGGCGAAGGCCTCGGGCTCGCCGAGCCACTCGAACATGCCGCGCCACTGGCGTCGGGAGAGCAGGCACAGGCGGACGTGGCCGTCCGCGCAGGGGTACACCGGGTAGGAGTCGGCGGGCGGGCGGTCTCGGCGGACCTTGCCCGACCGGCCGGCCGCGGCCGAGCCCTGGACGCCGAAGGCCGGATCGAGTCCGACGGCGAGCGCCTCGTGGTGCGAGAGGTCGACGACCTGGCCCGGGCCGCCGCGCGCCACCTGGGTGAGGGCGGTCATCGCCAGCCACGCGCCGTGCGCCGCCGCGGTGGCGTCGGCGATGCCCGCCGGCGGCAGCAGGGGCACTCCGCCCGGACGCCCGGAGCGGGACAGCGAGCCGCTCAGCGCGAGGAGCGTGCTCTCGGTCGCACGCCATGCGCGGCGCGGGCCGCTGGCTCCGAACGGCGAGGAGACCAGCACGACGAGTGCGGGGTGGGCGTGCTGGAGGGCGTGGGCGTCGACGCGATCGGCGAGGTCGAGGTCGAGCAGGACGAGATCGGCGGAGGACGCGAGGGCCCGCACGAGTCCGGCCGCCTCCTCCGGGTGCGCGCAGTCGAGCACGCGCTTGTTGGCGTGGTCGACTGCGTCCTTCAGCGGACTCTGCCCGGCGCGATCCACGCCTCCGAGGCGGACGACGTCGGCGCCGAGGTCGGCGAGGAGCCGGGCCGTGCCCGCACCCACGTGGTCCGAGGCGTCGACCACGCGCAGGTCCGCGAGGGGACGATCGGCGGACGGGGGAGCCGGGGCGTTCGACAACGGTCTCTCCTGGGGTGACGACGGGATGACAACCCGGTTAATCTAACGACGATCGTTTTAAGCCGCTAGGGCAGGAGATGGAATGCGCGAGCACCCAGGGGAGACGGTGATCTCTCATCGGGAGGGCCGGGTGGCGGTGATCGAGCTGGCGCGGCCGGACCGCGGCAACGCCATGACGCTGAGGCTGTGCACCGAGCTGGTCGACGCGCTGGACGAGGCCGATCACGACGACGAGGTCGGTGCGATCGTCCTGACGGGACGGGGGCGCCACTTCTGCCTCGGGGCCGACCTCTCGGAGGGCTTCCACCACGGCGGCCGCGAGCCCTCGCCCGAGCATGCGGCGTACGTCGCGCGCTTCGGCACCATCGGCGGCGTCCCGCGCGACGTCGGCGGGGTCGTGACCCTGCGGATGGCCGCCCTCCGCACGCCCTTGGTCGTCGCCGTCAACGGCTGCGCCGTCGGCGGCGGTGCCTCGATGCTGCTGCCGGCGGACGTCCGGATCGTCGCCCACGGCGCACGGATCGGCTTCGTGTTCGGGCGCCGTGGGATGGCGGCGGAGTCGGCGTCGAGCTGGTTCCTGCCGCGCATCGTGGGGATGACCAGGGCGCTGGACTGGGTGCTCTCCGGGCGGCTGCTCACTGCGGACGAGCTGCTGGCAGGGGGTCTCGCGACCGCGCTGGCGCCGGACGACGCCGTGCTGGACGCCGCTATGACCGCGGCGAACCAGATCGTGGAGCACACCTCGACGGTGGCGACCTCGCTGTCGCGTCAGCTCCTCTGGTCGATGCTGTCGGCACCCTCGCCGTGGGACGCCCACGAGATCGAGTCGCAGGGTGTCTTCGACCTCCCCGGTCGCGAGGACGTGCGCGAGGGCGTGCGCTCGTTCCTGGACAAGCGCGATCCGCAGTTCCCGATGCGCGTGCCGCGGGACTACCCCGGCTACGGGCCGCGCTGGCCGGGCGAGGGACCCGCGGGTCAGCCTCTCGCCTGAGGACCCGGCGGCCTCAGTAGGCGCTGAGGCCGCCGTCGACCAGCAGGCTGGTGCCCGTCACGTAGCCCGACGCCGGGCTGAGCAGGAACAGCAGTGCCGCGTCGAGCTCGTGCTGGAACCCGAACCGCCGGAGCATCGACTGCTCGCGCACCATCGCGGGCAGCACGTCGCCCTCGGCGGCGGCGGTCATCTCCGACTCGAAGTAGCCGGGACACAGCGCGTTCACCCGGATCCCTCGACGCGCCCACTCGGCGGCGAGGTCGCGCGACAGGCCGATCACCCCGGCCTTCGACGCTGCGTAGGCGGCCTGCGGGAACCGGGGCGCGACGTGACCGAGCACGCTCGAGACGTTGACGATCGAGCCGCCCTGATCCATGTGCGGGACGGCGGCCTGCGCCATCCAGAAGACCCCGTTCAGATTGACGTCGATGACCCGACGGAATCCGGCCGGCGTCTCCTTGAGGGCCGAGACGGCGCTTCCGACGCCGGCGTTGTTCACCAGTCCGTCGATGCGACCGAAGCGCCGCACCGCCTCCGAAGCGAGGTGCGCGCACGCCCCGGGATCGGCGACGTCGGCGACGACGGCGTGCACCTCGCAGCCGTCGGCGGACAGCTCGTGGCCGAGGTCCTCCAGACGGTCGGCGCGGCGGGCCGCCAGGACGAGGCGGGCTCCGGTGCCCGACAGCGCCCGTGCGAACCCGGCTCCGAGGCCGGAGCTGGCCCCGGTGACGACGATCGTTCGATCGTCGAGGCGGAACCGATCGAGGAGGGTCGTCGTCATGGACACAAACCTATCAGTATTAGATATTTGGCCCATGTCTTCCCCTCTGACCGTCCGTGTCGTCGCGCGCGAGGAGGTCGCCGCGGACGTCGTCCGACTGCGACTGCGCCGCGCTGACGGCACCTCCCTGCCCGCCTGGGCGCCGGGCGCCCATCTCGATCTGCGGCTCGCTGGCGATCTCGTACGCCAGTACTCCCTGTGTGGCGAGCGGGGCGGCGACTGGGAGATCGCGGTGCTGCGCGTGCCGGGCGGCCGCGGCGGATCGGTTGCGGTGCATCGCGATCTCGCGGTCGGCGACGAGGTCGAGGTCGACGGACCGCGCAACCACTTCCCGCTCGAGGAGGCGGAGTCCTACCTCCTCGTCGCGGGGGGCATCGGCATCACCCCGCTGGTGCCGATGGTCGCGGAGCTGCACGCGCGGGGAGCGGAGTGGCGCCTGGCGTACGGCGGCCGCAGTCGCGCCAGCATGGCGTTCGCCGATGAGCTGGTCGCTCGGTTCGGCGACCGGGTGCTGATCGCGCCGCAGGACGAGGTTGGCCTCCTCGACCTGCCTGTCGTCCTGGGGGAGCAGGTGCCCGGCCGGCTGGTCTACTGCTGCGGACCGGCGGCCCTGCTCGACGCGGTCGAGGAGCGGATGCGGGACCGCGAGGACGAGGGGCTGAGGGTCGAGCGGTTCACCGCCCGCGCGCAGTCGGCGCCCACATCGGGCGCCTTCCTGGTGCGCGCAGAGCGGTCCGGCGTCGAGGTGGAGGTCGCTGCTGGGGAGAGCATCATCGACGCCCTCGAGCGCTCGGGAGTGTCGGTCGAGCACTCGTGCCGCGAGGGCACCTGCGGCACCTGTGAGACGACCGTCCTGGCCGGGGTCCCGGAGCACCGTGACTCGGTCCTGAGCGCCGAGGAGCAGGGGCGGGGCGACTGCGTGATGGTCTGCGTCGCTCGGTGCCTGGAGGGTCCGCTCGTCCTCGATCTGTGAGGTGCGACGGTGCTGCGTTGACAGTGACGCGCGCCACTGTGTACAAACAGCAATAACTATTGCCGTTAGATTTTGTGCGGCTCCCCAGATCGACCGAGGAGAATCCCCATGAGCGCCACGATCGGCTCCGCACTGTCCTGGTGGGCGCGGACCCAGCCCACGCGGACGGCGATCGTCTTCGAGGAGGGGTCACTGGACTACGCGACCCTCGAGGCCTGGTCGAGCCGGGTCGCGGAGGACCTCGCGCGCCGCGGCGTCCAGTCCGGCGACCGCGTCGCCCTCATGGCGCCGAACGAGCTCGTCTGGCCGGTCGCAGCCCTCGGCATCCTCAAGGCGGGCGCCGTCCTGGTGCCCCTCAACTCCCGACTCAAGCCCGCGGAGATGCTCTCGATCGTGTCGAGCGCCAGCGCGGGCCTCGTCGTCGCGGCCGACGCGCTGAAGAGCGTCGTCGAGGAGGCCAACGCGCTCGGAGCGGGCCTGGGCGTCGTCACCTTCGCCGAGCTCGGCGTCCTGCGCGACGGCGAGCCGTCCACCTTCCGGGTAGACCGGGAGCCCGACGAGCCGATCTCGATCATCTTCACCAGCGGTTCCACCGGCCTGTCCAAGGGCGTGATCCTGACCAATCGCACGCTCCTCAGCATCGTCTTCGAGGCCAGCCTCACCGAGCCGGGATTCCGGCAGGGCTCGACCTCCATCCTGGTGTTGCCGCTGGCCTTCACTCCCGGGCTCGTCTGGGGACTGCTGATGACCACCGTGCTCGGCGGCACCATCGTGGTGGAGCGCGAGCTGAACCCGTCCCGGGCGGTCGCGCTCATGGCCCAGCACCGGGTGCAGGCGATCTTCGGCGTGCCCCTGATCTTCCAGGCGCTCGCGTCGGCGCCGGAGTTCGCCGAGGCCGATCTCTCCTCGATCGCCACGGCCATCGTCGGCGGCGCCGCCGTGCCGGTGGCCCTCCTGGAGACCTGGGCGGAGAAGGGGGTCTCGCTGCGCCAGATCTACGGCATGACCGAGGCCGGTGGCGTCGCCACCGCCACCCTGCGCGAGGAGTTCCGCGAGCACCCGGGAAGCTGCGGCTCCGGCTCGATCTTCACCGACATCACCGTGGTGGCCGGCGACGGCTCGCCTGCCGCGCCCGGGGAGCCCGGCGAGATCCTCATCAAGGGGCCGGGCGTGACGCCGGGCTACTGGAACGAGCCGCAGATCACCGCAGAGGTCTTGGCCGGCGGCTGGCTGCGCAGCGGCGACCTCGGTCGGCGCGACGAGGACGGGCGCATCACCTTCGTCGACCGCCTCAAGGACCTCATCATCACCGGCGGGATCAACGTCTCCCCCGTCGAGCTCGAGGCCGTGATCGCCGCCATCCCCGGCGTCGCCGAGTGCGCCGTGATCGCCGCTGCCGACGAGCGCTTCGGCGAGACGCCGGCGGCCATCATCACTCGCACTGGCGACCTCGACGAGAACGCCGTCGTGACCGCCTGCGCGGAGGTCCTCGCCGACTACAAGGTGCCGCGCTACGTCGTCCTGCGTGAGGAGCCGCTCCCGCGCCTGCCCAACGGCAAGATCAGCAAGACGGAGATCCGTGCCGAGTACGCCGACGTCGCCACCCGCTTCCCGAAGGTCCGCTGACCACCGGAGCCAGGAGATCCCCATGATCACCGCCATCCCCCCAGCGGACCGGACCGTCGTCCGGGTCGAGCGCCACGGACACGTGTGCGTGCTGCGCCTCGACCGCACCGAGTCGAGGAACGCGATCGACGGCGCGCTCGCCACCCAGCTCGGCGAGGCGCTCGAGGCCGCCGACCTCGACGACGACGTGCGTGCGATCGTGCTCACCGGGTCCGGCGACTCCTTCTGCGCCGGCGCGGACCTCAAGGCCCTGGCCCGGGGCGAGTCGCTGGACGCCGCCGGACACCCTGAGTGGGGCTTCGCCGGCTACGTCCGCCACCGGGTCGCGACGCCGACGATCGCCGCCGTCAACGGATTCGCCCTGGGCGGCGGCACCGAGCTCGTGCTCGCCTCCGACCTGGCGGTGGCCGACCCTCGCGCCACCTTCGGCCTTCCGGAAGTCCGCCGGGGCCTGATGGCCGCTGCGGGAGGCGTGCTGCGCATCCAGCGCCAGGTCCCGCCGAAGATCGCAGCCGAGATCGCGCTCACGGGGCGCTCCATCCCCGCTGAGGAGGCCCTCTCCCTGGGACTGGTGAACCGACTCAGCGCTCCCGGAGAGGTGCTCGACGCCGCCCTCGAGATCGCCGAGGCGATCGCCGCCAACGCGCCCGTCGCGGTGCGCGAGACCAAGGAGCTCCTGCGCGCCAGCGTCAGCGCGGGCTCGGACTGGGAGGACGAGCCCTGGCGGATGAACGCGCGCGCGATGCGACGCATCCTGGCCTCCGCGGACTTCCGCGAGGGCACCGCCGCGTTCGTCGAGCGGCGTGAGCCGGTCTGGACGGGCCGCTGAGATGTCCACGTTGCGCAGAGGAGTCGACCGGCTGGTGGTGGTCGGTGCCTCGCTGACGGCCGCGCGGGCCGTCGAGGAGGCCAGGTCGCTCGGCTTCGAGGGCGACATCGTGGTCATCGGCGAGGAGGCGCAGGCCTTCTACGACCGTCCGCCACTGTCCAAGGACGTGCTCGTCGGCACCGTTCCGCCGGTGCCGACTCCGCTCCTCGATGCGATCGACGCGCTGGACCTCGACGTGCGCACCTCCGTCCGCGCCATCGGGCTCGACCCGCGCAACCGCGTCGTCCGGACGTCGGCCGGCGACGTGCCGTTCGACGCCGCGATCCTCGCCACCGGATCAACGCCGAGATCCCTCGACGTCCTCGACGGGGTGGACGGCGTCCTGTCGCTCCGATCCTTCGAGGACGCCCAGGCGTTGCGGGAGCGTCTGGAGCCCGGCGCCCGGTTGGTCGTCGTCGGAGCCGGCTTCATCGGGGGCGAGGTCGCGGCCAGCGGTCGCGCGCGGGGCGCGGACGTCACCTTGGTCGAGCTCGCGGCCCTGCCCCTCGAGCAGGCGGTCGGATCGTTGGTCGCGGAGCGGCTGGCCGTGCTGCATCGTCAGTACGACGTCGAGCTGCGGACCCGCGTCACCGTCGTCGGGACCGAGGGTCAGGGACGCCTGGAGAAGCTCCGGCTCAGCGACGGCTCGGTCATCGACGCCGACGTCGTCGTCGTCGGCGTCGGCGTCGACCCTGCGACCGGCTGGCTCCGGGGCTCCGGCATCGCGGTCAGCGACGGGGTCACCTGCTCGCCGTACCTCGAGAGCACCGTGCCCGGCGTGTACGCGGCCGGCGACGTGGCCCGCTGGGTCAATCCCTGGAACGGCCGATCGAGTCGGCACGAGCACTGGACGGCGGCGGGGGAGCAGGCGGTCGTCGCCGTGCGCAACGCGCTCACCGAGGAGCGGCAGCCGTGCTCGATCGTCCCCTACTTCTGGTCGGAGTGGTACGGCCACAAGATCCAGATGCTCGGCGAGCCGGCGGACCAGGTGGAGCTCACGGTGGCGGGCGGTGCGGCCGACCCGTTCCTCGCCCAGTACCGGTTCGACGGCCAGCTGGTCGGGGGCTTCGCGCTGGACCAGACCGGACTGCTCATGCGTCGTCGGCGCGCCATCTCGGTGCGGGCCTCCTGGGAGTCGGTGCTCCGATGAGATCCGAGCCGTGCGCGAGGCCGCGGCCGAGTGGCCTGGGAGGTGCCGGATGCTCGTCCTCGTGCTGATCGTCGCGAGCGCGGCGATCGGCGGCTACGGATGGTGGCAGCAGAGCACGCCCGCCATCGGCGCCGCGATGGCCGTGGCGCTCCTGGCAGCACTCCTCGTGCCGGCGACTCGATGGCTCGGCCCGCGGCGCGTCGGCGCCCCGGCCCCCGACGCGGAGGACGAGCAGTCGGCGGCCTCCCACGGATCTGCGCCGGGCAGCGACCCCGGCCCAGCGACCCCGGCCGTCGCCGCCCAGGTCCGCTCCGCTGGACGGTCGACCCGGCCTGGGGCCGGGTCCGGCGGACCGGTGGAGGTCGCGTTCCGTCCGGGGCAACTGGTCTTCCACGATCCGGCCTGTTCGCTCCTCGTCGGAGCGGCAGCGAGTCTCGCCGGCCGCGATCAGCTCGAGGCCGGCGGGATGCTGCCGTGCGAGCGGTGCCTGCCGCCTGCCGTCTGACGGCGTGCGGCATGGCAGCGGGTGCCTCTTGTGCCGGTCGTCACGCCCTTCTACCTTAAGGCATTAGATTAAATCTCAGGAGGAACCGTGACATCCGACGTCGTGACCGACCGCGAGCAGCGCATCCGCCGCGCTCTCCAGCACCTGCGGGACGAGACCACCGACCAGGTCGACGACGTCGTCCGGTTCGAGGCGACCGAGTTCACCGACCCCGACATCGCCGCCCGCGAGCGCGATCTCGTCTTCGGTGCCGTCCCGACCATCGTGGCCCACTCCTCGGAGCTCGCGCGCACGTACGACTTCAAGAACGTCCGGCTGCCGCGCAACCAGGTGCTCCTCACGCGTCAGCGCGACGGCGGCGTGAAGGCCTTCGTCAACCTGTGCCGCCACCGGGGAGCGCTCCTCGAGGACGAGGCCTGCGGGAAGCGGCGACTCTTCTCGTGCCCGTACCACCGGTGGTCCTACGACATCGACGGCTCCCTCCGGACGATCACGCGGGGCACCACCGTCGGCGATCTCGACCCGTCGGGCCTCGGCCTGATCGAGTTGCCCTGCGAGGAGCGGCACGGATTCGTCTGGGTGGTCGATCGGGCCGGTGCGCAGATCGACGTCGCCGCCTGGCTCGGACCGCAGATGGACGCCATCCTCGCGGGGTACGGCCTCGAGGGTCTGCTCTGCGTGAGGAGCGAGTCCTTCGCGGAGCCGGTCAACTGGAAGGTCATGCAGGACGCCTTCCTGGACGGTTACCACATCCAGTACGCGCACCCGAACACCGCGGGCAAGGTGATCCACACCAACGTGATGGCGTTCGAGGACCTCGGTGATCACTGCCGCTTCGTCGCGCCTCGCAAGTCGATCGACCGCTGGCTGGAGGAGGACCCTGGTGACAGGAGCCTCGTCGACTACGTCACCGAGACCCACTGGGTGGGGCCGAACAGCACGCTGCTGAAGCAGCCCGACCACTTCCAGCTGCTGACGTTCCGCCCGCACCACCAGTCGCCGACGCACTCGGTCATGGAGATGCGGCTCATCGTCCCCAGCGCCGAGGCGGCGGGCATGGACGACGCCCACTGGAGTCGCCTGTGGGAGAAGAACTGGCAGATCCTGCTCGACGTCCTGCACTCCGAGGACTTCCCGATCCTCCGCCGGTCGCAGGAGGGGCTCGGAAGCCGCAGCGCTGGCACCATGGTGCTGGGGCGGAACGAGGTCGCGAACCATCTCTTCCGGCGCACGATCCAGCGTCTGGTGGCTGGCCGGGCCGAGAGCGACGAGGTGTGATCCACTACGAGTGGGCCGCGATCCTGGACGCGGACTCCTCGGCGTCGGTCGACGAGCTGCTCGCAGTGGCGGTCGCCGCCGATGCAGAGGCGGGCTTCTCGACCGCACGCCCGGACCCCGGTGTCGCGTCCGGTCGGCATCTGCTCGTGCGGATGCCGCCCCGCGGTCAGCGCGAGAGCCCGGATCTCGATCGGCTTCCCGAGGTGTCGCTGGTCGCCTATGCCCATCTCAGCCTCGCCGGCGCGGGGGTGGCCCACATGCAGCTGGTCGTGCACCCGAGCTTCCGTTCGCTCGGCATCGCGACCCTGCTGTGCGAGCGCCTGCGCGACGAGGAGACCGGCTGGCGCGGGCTCGAGGGCGTGACGACCGTCCAGGGGTGGGCCCACGGCCCGCACCCTGCGGCTGAGCGGCTCGCGCAGCGTGTCGGCGCGCGGCCCATCGACCTGGTGATGCGGTGCGTGCACGAGATCGATCGGCGTCCCGATCGAGGTCCTGAGCCATGGCCGGAGTCCGCGTCCGCGGAACCCCTGCCGGAGGCGGCGCCAGCCCATGAGAGCGGTCTGACACCCGCTGACGTCGAGGGGCGTCGCCGCAGGCCGCGCGAGATCGGCGTGATCGGCGACCCCGTGGTGGCCGACGTGCGAGTCTGCGAGCCGGGCCCTGAGCGACCCTTCCCGGCTGCTCACATGGCCGTGGTGGGCTCGACCGAACCCGACCGTGCGACGGACGCTCAGCTCGATCTGCTCCTGAGGCAGTCCGTGGCCACGGCTGCCGCCGCGGGCGCAGCGCACGCCGTCCTGCACGTCCCCGTCGACGACGAGCGACTGCTGTCGATCGCCCGGACATGCGGGTTCGCGCACGACCAGTCGGACCTCCGCTTCGAGCTCGCGATCCGCTGACTCGTCGGGCGGCCGGCCCTTGACGTCTCAAATCTAATGTAGATAGGTTTAGCGCCGTGACTGCGGTCACACTCCGCTTTCGTGAAAGGCCAGGTCATGCGCAGGTTCAGCAGCTTCATCGACGGCCAGTGGGTCGAGCCGGTCGCTCCGGTCGGGATCCTGCCGGTCGACGACCCGTCGACGGGAGAGCTCATCGGGGAGATCGCCGAATGCGGCCCCGGCGATGTGGAGGCCGCCGTCGCCGCTGCGCGACGTGCGTTCGAGGGTCCGTGGGGACGACTCTCCGTGCGCGACCGGGCGCGTGCGCTGACCGACCTCGCCAGCGCCCTGGAGAGCCGGTTCGACGAGCTCGTGCCGGAGATGATCGCCGACACGGGCGCCACGGCCCGGTTCTGCCCGATGCTCCAGGTCGGAGCGCCCATGGCGCATCTGCGCGACTTCGCCGACATGGCTCACCTGCTGGAGCGGCCCGAGGCGTTCCCCGTCGACACCCTGCCGGGGTTCGGGCAGTGGGAGCTCCACCGCGAGCCAGTCGGCGTGGTCGGCGCGTTCACCCCCTACAACTTCCCGCTGTTCATGTGCGTGTGGAAGGTCGCCCCCGCGCTTCTCGCCGGCAACACGGTCGTGCTCAAGCCCTCTCCGCTCACGCCCGTCGGACCGGAGGCCCTCGCGCGAGCGGTCCTCGAGGCCGGCATCCCGCCGGGCGTGATCAACATCGTCCACGGCGATCGAGTCGCTGGCGAGGCGCTCGTAGCGCATCCGGGCGTCGACCTGATCAGCTTCACCGGCAGCACCGCCGTCGGCACACGCGTCATGGCGGCTGCGGCGGCGGGCGCGAAGGAGGTCATCCTGGAGCTCGGTGGCAAGTCGCCTGCGCTCGTCCTGCCCGACGCCGATGTCGAGCTCGCCGTCCGCGGAACGATCTTCAGCAGCATGATGCACGCCGGCCAGGCCTGCGTGGCCACGACCCGCATGCTCGTGCCGGACGAGCGGTACGACGAGATCGTCGAGCTCGTCGCCCAGCGCGCCGCCGCGCTGCGCCTGGGGCCGGCCGCGGACTTCGGCACCGACGTCGGCCCGGTGATCAGCGATGCCGCACGCGTCCGCGTCGAGAAGCTGATCGCGGCCGCGACCGAGCGGGGTGCACGAGTGCTCGTCGGAGGCGACGGACTCGGCGACGTCCCGGCGGGCGGCCACTACGTCGCGCCCACCGTGCTGGTCGACCTGGACAACGACAACCCGGCCGCGCGCGAGGAGATCTTCGCGCCGGTGCTCTCCGTGATCCGCTACCGGGGCGTCGAGGAGGGCATCCGCATCGCCAACGACACCCCCTACGGTCTCGCGGCGGCGGTCTGGGGACGGGACCTCCGACGTGCGCGGGAGGTCGCGCTGCGAATCAGGGGCGGCCTGACCTGGATCAACGACGTCGCCCAGGCGGACGTCGCGCGAACGCCCCTCAGCGGACGGGGGATGAGCGGCGTCGGCGCCGAGAACGGACGCGACGGGCTCCTCGCCTACACGAAGGTGCGCAGCCTCTACACCGCCCTCGACGCCGATCTCGATGCCCGTGCCTACGGCGTCGTCGGCAGCGACTGGGACTGATCCACCCCACCATCACAGGAGCGTCCCCATGACCACCCACGCCCCCGCCGCCCTCCGGCCCGAGATCGACCTCGACGTCTGCAAGGGCCACGGCCGCTGCTACATGACGGCGCCGGATGTCTTCGACTGCGATGACGACGGCTACCCCGTCGTGCTCGGGAGCGCGACCACCTCGGCTGCGATCCGCGAGGTCGAGCGCGCTGCCGCGAACTGCCCTGAGAAGGCCATCACCCTCCATCCCGACGTCCGCTGACGTCGCCGCCCACCAGTCACGAGGAGCACTCCGATGACGGAGCTCAAGGACGCAGCGAGTCCTGACATCCAGGTCGACTTCGACATCCACTCGCCGGACGCCGTCGAGAAGGTCTACGACACCTACGCCGACCTCCGCTCGACCTGCCCGGTCGCGCACTCGACGCGGTACGGCGGCCACTTCGTCGCCACCAGGTACGACGACATCCACGACATCGTGCGCAACCCGTCGGTGTTCTCGAGCAGCCAGATCAACGTCCCCGACTCGATCGGCCAGGACGGCGAGATGATCCCGATCCAGATCGACCCGCCGGACCACACCGTCTACCGGAGGCTCATCACCCCGCTCTTCTCGCCCAAGCGCATGGCCGCCCTCGAGCCACAGATCCGCGATCTGGTCGTCAGGCTGCTCGACGACATGGCGGGGCGCGACAGGGTGGACTTCATCGAGGCGTTCGCCCGCGAGCTCCCCAGCCAGGTGTTCCTCGCCCTCATGGGCTGGGACATCGCCGACGCACCGCGTCTGATCGAGTGGGTCGACACCATGGTCCTCGGCGTTCCCGGCGCCTCCGAGGAGGAGAGCCTCGCCGCCCGCGAGGCCGCTGGCATGGAGGTCTACGCCTACTTCGCCGAGATGATCGACGATCGCGAGGAGAGCCCGCGCTCCGGCGAGGACGAGGACGAGGACATCACCCAGATCCTCATGGACGGCACCTTCGACGGTCGCCCGCTCACCCAGTTCGAGATCCTCAACATCCTCCTGCTGATGATGATCGGAGGACTGCACACGGTGCAGGGGCAGCTGGCCCACAGCGTCATCTACCTGGCCGAGCACCCGGAGGCACGCCAGGAGATCCTCGACGACCCTGACGTCATCCCGTCGGCGGTCGAGGAGATGCTGCGCTACGAGTCCGCGATCTGCCCGGCCCGCAAGGTGACCCAGGACGTCGTGGTCGGCGACGTCCAGCTGCGGCAGGGCGACGTCATCCTCGTCCCGTTCGGTGCTGCGAATCGCGACCCGGAGAAGTTCCCGGAGCCCGACTCCGTCGACCTGCGCCGCGATCCCAACCCGCACCTCGCGTTCGGCGCCGGCAACCACCGCTGCGTCGGCAGCCACCTGGCCCGCCTCGAGCTGCGCATCGCCTTCGAGGAGCTGCACCGCCGCTTCCCGCACTACCGACTCGACCCGTCGGACCCGCCGGTCCGTCACCTCAGCCAGGTCAAGGGCGTGCATCGCCTGCCCCTGATCCTCGGCGAGTCGGCCTGAGCGCCAACTCCGCCGATCGTCCCCCCGCACCTCCGCAGAAGCACACCCGTCCCAAGGAGAACGCAGATGACCGTCAAGCTCGGAACAGTGGAGTTCTACGAGGCCATGGCCGACGCCCTCAACAACGACCCGGTCTGGGCTGAGAAGGGCAAGAAGATCGACTTCGACATGGCCTACAAGTACGAGGCCCCCCAGGAGGGCCAGTTCTTCGTGAGCTTCGAGCAGGGCAAGGTGGTGGAGGTCCGCGACGCCACGCAGGCCGACCTCGACGGCGCCGACTTCCTGATCAGCGGCAGCAGCGACGTCTGGCGAGGCTGCTTCGACGGCAGCATCAACCCCACGGTCGCCATGACGCGGGGCCAGCTCCGCGTGCGCGGCAAGATGGCCCAGATGCTCAAGAACATGCCCGCGTTCATGTACATCCAGGAGACGATGGGCAAGGTCGACTTCGAGTAGTCGTCGCCCCCGAGCCGCCCGTGCCGGCCCCGGCCCGGCCTCCGATCCGCGCCGTCAGACCGTCCCCCGGACGGCGTGCCGCCAGCCCCCGCAGATCCTGCCCCCAGCGGATCCGTGGGGGCTGGCGTGCGTTCGATCTGCGCCGGCGACATCGGGTCACTGCGGCACCGAGTGCCGCCGCTAATCGAACGAGATTCGGTATTGACACGCGTCACACCCGGAACGAGACTAACGACGTTAGATAAACGTGGTCGTCGTCACATCGCGAACGAAAGGCAGGCACATGAAGTCACGCGCTGCGGTCCTCTTCGAGGCTCCGGGGGACTGGGAGATCATCGAGGTCGACGTCGCCGAGCCGGGCGAGTTCGAGGTCCGCGTCCGCTACCAGCACGCGGGGCTGTGCCACTCCGACGACCACTACGCGAAGGGCGACGTCCCGGCGATGGCCTACCCCTTCTGCGGCGGCCACGAGGGCGCCGGGGTCGTCGAGTCGGTCGGCCCTGGCGTCCGTGACCTCAAGCCGGGCGACCACGTCGTCGCCGCCTTCATCCCCGGCTGCGGCCGGTGCACCTGGTGCGCTCGCGGCCAGCAGAACCTCTGCGACAACGGCGCGTACATGATGCTCGGCACGCAGCTCGACGGGACCTTCCGGCTCCACACCGACGACGGCACCCCGGTCGGCCAGTGCTCGCTCGTCTCGACCTTCTCCGAGTACTCCGTCCTCCCCGAGTGGGGAGCCATCAAGATCGATCCCGACATCCCACTGTCGGTGGCCGCGCTGGTCGGGTGCGGCGTGCCGACCGGCTGGGGCTCCGCGGTCAACGCCGCTCAGGTCCGACCCGGCGACGTCGTCATCGTCATGGGCGCCGGCGGCATCGGCATCAACGCGATCCAGGGGGCGAAGTTCGCGGGCGCATCCCGCATCATCGCCGTCGATCCCGCCCCCTTCCACCGGGAGATGGCGCTCAAGCTCGGCGCCACGGACGCCTTCGAGAACATGCCCCAGGCGACCGACCTCGCGCAGGCGCTCACCAACGGTCAGGGCGCCGATAGCGCGATCGTGACGGTCGGCGTCGTGAACGGCGACCACGTCGCCGAGGCCTTCGCCTCGATCCGCAAGGCCGGCACGGTCGTCCTGACCAGCATGAGCAACGTGACCGAGTACGGCATCGACATCAGCCTGTTCGAGCTCGCGATGTACCAGAAGCGCATCCAGGGCGCCCTCTTCGGCATGATGCAGCCGACTCGCGCCGTCGTCGACATGCTCCGGCTCTACCGCGAGGGGCACCTCCTGCTCGACGAGCTCGTCACCCGACGCTACGCCCTGGAGGAGATCAACCAGGGCTACGCCGACATGCACGCGGGCATCAACCTTCGCGGCGTCATCGACTTCTGACCCTTCCCGACGCGCGTGGGATGGCACCCGGTGCCGTCCCTCGGCGATCGCCTTCCCTGCGTCTCGGCCGCGGCCTAGCGTGCGGTCCCGGACGTGACCGGTGCCACATCGTGAACGACGCGTCCGCGCGCTGCCATCCCTCCCCGACAGAACGGCCTCCCGTGACCAGCATCGCTCCCTCCGCCGCACCTCGGCGCGTCAGGCCCGTCGGACCGTACGACGGGCGCCTCAACGGCCCTCTGGGCATCCTGCCGGCAGCGGTCAGGCGCCCGGTGGCGGAGGCGGGCGGCATGATCCAGTTGCTCGCCCGGATCCTGGCGAGCGCCGTCCGGCATCCCGTCGGCTACTGGGGCGCGGTCGTGGACGACATGTACGCCACCATCAAGCAGGCCTGGGTGCCGATCGCTGCGGCGCTGTTCGGCTTCCTCGTCTTCATGTCGATCCTGACGGTCCAGTTCTTCGACATGGCGGGCGCTGCGCAGCTCTTCGGCCCCCTCCTCTTCCTGCAGTCGATGCGCACCTTCACCATGTGGATCAACTCCATGGTCGTGGCCGGAGTGATCGGCACGGCTCTCACCGCGGACGTCGGCGCGCGGAAGGTCCGCGAGGAGCTCGATGCGATGGAGGTCATGGGGATCGACCCGGTGCGCGATCTGGCGGTGCCCCGGGTCCTCTCGATCACGCTGATCACGACGCTCCTCGCCGTTCCGTCGCTGCTGGTGACGATGGTGTCGATGCAGTTCGGCGCGGCGTACGTCGCGCGCATGCCCGCCTCCCACTTCTACAGCAACCTGTTCGCCAACGTCTCCGGCACCGAGATCGTCTCCGTGGTGCTCAACAGCCTGCTCGTCGGACTGCTGATCGGGACGATCTGCTGCTACAAGGGGTTCACCGCCTCCGGTGGCGCCATCGGCCTGGGCCGCTCGGTGAACCAGGCCGTCGTCCTCTCCTTCGTCGCGGTGTGGGTACTCCAGCTCGCCTACAACGCGCTCCTGTTCGGCTTCTTCCCAGGTCTGGGGGCCTTCCGGTGACCGACATCCTCCCGCGCCCGCACGCCACGGAGCCGCCCGAGCCCGATGGCGCGGCCGGCACCGCCTCGGCCACGCCCAAGGCGTCACGACTCGAGCGGATCGGCGACTTCGTCGACTTCATGCTCGAGGCGATCCGCGAGATCCCGTACGCCGTCCGCGCCTACCCGGCCGAGATCATGCGGCACTGCGGACTGCTCATCCGGCAGAACTCGCTCGTCGTGCTGTTCATGCTCTTCATGCTGGGCGCGGTCCTCGGGCTGACCGCGCACTTCCTCTTCACCAGCATCGGCATCGACAGCTACATCGCGGCGGTGAACTCGGTCGGCGGGATGCGCGGCATCATCCAGGTCGTCTTCGGCTGGATCGTCGCCGCCAAGGTCGGCTGCGGCATCGTCGCCGAGCTCGGCGCCATGCGCATCAGCGACGAGATCGACGCCCTTGAGACCATGGGCATCCGGTCCATCGCCTTCCTGGTCAGCACCCGGATCGTCGCGATGTCGATCGTGATGCCGCTGCTGTTCATCGTCGCCCTGTCGGTCAACTTCTACGCCGGCTACCTCTTCAACGTCGACTTCCTCAACACCGTCTCCAGCGGTGGCTTCGAGTACTTCCTGTTCCTCTTCCAGAACGGCAGGGACTTCGCCATCTGCGTCATCTGGTCGTTCCTGCTGAGTCTGATGCTCGTGGTGGTGAGCTGCTACTTCGGCTTCACCGCGAGCGGCGGCCCCGTCGGCGTCGGGCGCAACACCGCCCAGTCGATGCTCGTGAACCTCGTCGGCATCTCGATCCTCTCGATGATGCTCGTGCAGCTCTTCTACGGCAACGACCCCAACGCCCCCATCGGCAACTGACCCTCGCTCGCTGTCCAGGAGAAGCCCATGACCGCTCTGACCGAGCGCCCGGCCGACACGGCCGACGGTGCCCGCCCCCCGCACGCGATCCGCATCCGCGGACTCCGCAAGAGCTTCGGCGGGCCCAACATCATGGACGGTGTCGACCTCGACTTCGTCGACAACGCCATCACCACCGTGCTCGGCCCCTCGGGCACGGGCAAGAGCGTCCTGCTCAAGCACATCGTCGGTCTCCTGGAGCCTGACGAGGGGTCGGTCGAGGTCTTCGGCCGCGACCTCTGGGCGGTTCCTGCGGCCGAGCGCTACGAGCTGCGCAAGCGCTTCGGCGTGCTCTTCCAGGATGGTGCGCTGTTCGGGTCGATGAACCTGTACGACAACACCGCCTTCCCCCTCCGCAAGCACACCGACAAGCCCGAGTCGGAGATCCGCCGGATCGTCATGGAACGACTCAGCGAGGTGGGTCTCGAGGGGGCGATCGCCAAGGCGCCGAACGAGATCTCCGGCGGCATGCGCAAGCGGGCCGGCTTCGCCCGTGCCCTCGTGATGCGTCCGGACGTCGTCCTCTTCGACGAGCCCGACAGCGGGCTCGATCCCGTGCGCACCAAGCTGCTCTCCCAGCTCATCTCGGAGGTGCACCGCGAGCACGGCGGCACCTACATCGTCATCACCCACGACATCCCGACCGCGAGGACGGTGAGCGACTACATCGCCGTGCTCTGGAAGGGCCGGATCATCCACTACGGGCCCGCGCAGGAGGCCTTCGAGTCCGACGACCCCTTCGTCCGGCAGTTCCTCAGCGGAGCCGCCGACGGACCGCTGGGGATGGACTGAGATGAGCCTGATCGCCTCGCACCGCCGGCTCCTCTCGATCGCGGCGGTGGTCATCGCGACGCTCGCGTGCCTCGGCATCCGCGCCGTGTCGGCCCGCGATCCCTACACGCTGACCATGCTGATGCCGGCTGCGGACGGCACCTTCGTCGGCGCCAAGGTCGTCGAGGGCGGCCAGCAGGTCGGCCACGTCTCCGACCTCGGCGTCCGCGACGGACAGGCCGCCGTGACGATCACGCTCGACGACGCCTTCGCCCCGGTCCCCGCGGGCACGAACGCCCGCATCAAGTGGGAGTCGGTCCTGGGCGCACGGATCGTCGAGCTGACGCCCGGAAAGGCGAGCAACCCACCCCTGGCCTCCGGGCACCTGGTGACGGGCAACCTCGAAGGCGTCGAGATCGACGACCTCCTCGCGACCCTGGACGCGCCCACGCGTGCGCAGGTCAAGAAGCTGGTGGGGAACCTCGATTCGACGTTGGCCGGGCACGAGACCGACCTCAACCGGACCCTCCTCGAGGCCGGGCCGACGTTCAAGACCCTGGGCGCGGTCGCAGCGGCCGTCGGACAGGACGGACCCGCGATCAGGCAGATCGTGCAGCAGTTGCACGGGGTGGCCGCGACCGTGGCTGGCCGCGACCAGCGACTGGCTGCGAGCGTCCGCCGTCTCAACACGCTCACGGCGGCCGTGGCTGGCCAGCAGCAGGCTCTCAGTCAGACCCTGGCCCGCCTGCCGGGCACGATCGACGCGGCGACCACGACGTTGAACGGCGTCGAGCAGCCGGTGACCGACACGCGCGCGGTGCTCAGGACCCTTCGGCCGACCGCCGATCGTCTGCCCGCCGTGGCCGCCGATCTCCGGCCGGTCCTCGCCGACGCGGCGCCGGCCCTGGCGCGTCTGCCGCGGACCCTGTCGTCAGCGGATTCGCTGCTCAAGCGGACCCCCGACCTCGTCGCGGGAGCCAACGACCTCCTGCCCGACCTCAACTCGTCGCTGCTCCAGGTCAACCCGATGGTCGCCTTCCTCCGTCCTTACACGCCCGAGCTGGTCGGCTGGCTCAGCAACTGGACAAGCCTGTTCGCCAGCCAGAACGCGTCAGGCAACTACGCACGCGCGCTGATCACGGCGTCGGCGTCGAGCCTCGACGACGTGCAGTCGCGGGTGCCGGTGGGTCAGAAGCAGGACGCCCGGCCGGCGCCCGGGTCACTCGCGGGACAGCCCTGGACCGACGCGAACGGAGATGCGATCCAGTGAAGATCCGGTTCCTGACGCCACTGCGGGCGATCGCGGCGGCGACCGCGCTCGCGCTCGTCGTGGGCGTGCTGCTCCTGCGTGGGGGCAGTGCTGACGACGACGTCGTCTACGGCAGCTTCGCCGACGCCAGCCCGCTGGACGTCGGCAGCGAGGTGCGTGCGTCCGGCGTCCGTGTGGGCTCGGTCGCGAGCATCGAGCTCGACGGCAAGGTGGCGCGCGTCGGTCTCCGCCTCGACCCCGAGGTGCTCCCGCTGCACCAGGACGCGTCCATGGCGATCCGGCCGATCAACCTGCTCGGCGAGAACTTCGTCAACCTCGACCCGGGCACCGCCGACGCTCCCGTGCTGCGAGGCCCTCTGCCCGCGTCCCAGACGAGCACCGACGTCACCCTGCAGGCGGTCCTGGACACCTTCGACGACCCGACCTCGACCGGTCTCGCAGCCCTCGTCAGCGAGCTCGGCGCAGGCGTCGACGGACGCGGATCCGAGATCGCCGGCGCCCTCACGGCACTGGGCCCGACCATGCAGCAGATCTCGCGTCTCGGCGATCTGCTGCGCGGCCAGAACGACGTCCTGCGGCGCCTCATCGACAATGCCGACCCCGTCGCGGCGGCCGTCTCCGGCAAGGACGGCCGACGCCTCGACGGCCTGATCCGGGAGGCGACCCGAACCCTCCACGCCCTGGCAGCGCAGCGCTCGGGCCTCGAGGCGACCGTCGCGGAGCTGCCGTCGACGCTCGCGCAGGCCCAGCGGACCCTGGGCAATCTCGACCGGGTGTCGAGGTCGACGACGCCGGTGCTTCGGCGTGCACGCCCGGTCACGCAGGATCTCGACCAGATCTCGCGGGAGATCTCCGACTTCACGGTGCAGGCCACCCCGGCCTTCGCCTCCTTCGACCGACTGTTCAAGGCAGCCGACCAGCTGCTGCGGGAGGCCGCGCCGATTACGCGAACGCTGCGCGAGCACGGTCCCCAGCTGCGCCGCTCGAGCCGCAATCTCGACCCGGCCACCGAGCAGGTGCTCGACCGCCACCTCGGCGACCTCATGGCCTTCGTGCGCAAGTGGTCGCTCAGCACGAACGGGCGCGACGGCATCAGCCACTACTTCCGGGGCGTCTTCCACGTGACGCCGGAGTCTCTGAACTCGCTCCTCGGAGCCGACGTCCTGCCGTCGATCGTCAAGGCCTCGCCCGGCGACGGGAACAGCACCCCCGACCAGGTGCTGCCCTCGGTGCCGCAGATCGACCTCGGTGGAGTGCTGCCGGGGGTCACCGGCTCGGTGTCGGGTCTGCTCGGCGGTCTGCTCGGCGGCGGCTCGGGCGGCGCCTCGAGCGGCGGCAAGGGGTCGGCATCGCCCGGTGTCAGCCCGAGCAAGGGCTCGCAGGGTCTCCTCGGCGGGCTCCTCGGCCAGCGCCGGTCCGCCACAGAACGCCGATCCCGTGTCGCGCAGCAGGACGACAGGACCAGTGCGACCGGCCTCACGGCCGACCAGGAGCAGTCGCTCCTGAACCAGCTGCTCGGCTCGACCGGAGGAACTCGATGACCAGACCGCTCCACCGGAACGACGTCCGGCGACTCGGCATCGGTGCCGTGACCCTCGTCGTCGCCCTGCTCATCGCGTGGATCGGGATCACGGTCCAGGGCGGCGGCCCGCTCCCCGGCAAGGGGTACACCACCGTCCAGGCGCGCTTCGAGGACGTCGGCACGATGAAGCCGCAGCAGAAGGTCACCGAGAACGGCGTGCGGATCGGCATGGTCACCGACATCTCCTACGACGCCGGCGCCGCCCTGGTGACGATGAGGCTCGACGGCGACGTGCCCGTCTACCGGAACGCTCAGGCTCGGATCGGGAACGAGTCGGCCCTCGGGAAGAAGTACGTCGACTTCGATCCCGGGACCGCCGCGGCCGGCCCCCTCGGAGACGCGCCGATCCCCACCTCGCGCACCAGGGACGCCGCCGATCTCAACGACGTCCTCCAGGCCTTCACACGGCCGGCGCGCCGTGGTCTCTCGACGTCCCTGACCCAGCTCGGCGGGGGCTTCGCGGGGCACGGTGACGACCTGCACACCGTCCTCGGCAGGGCGCCACGGCTGCTTGCCGGTGCGGACGACGTCGTCGGGGCCCTGGCAGCACCCCGCACGGAGCTCGACCGGCTGCTGGCGACCAGCGACGAGCTCACCAGCCAGTTCGCTGGCTCCGAGAACCAGCTGGCCTCCCTCATGGATCAGACCAGCACCACGCTCGAGGCGGTGAACGTCGACGACACGCGACCGCTGTCCCAGACGATCGAGCGCCTGCCTTCGACGCTCCGCACCGCTCGTGAAGGGCTGCGCGCCGTGGACCGTCCCCTCGCCCGTACTGCCTCGGCCATGCGGCGTCTCTCGCCGGCGGTCGACGACGTGGTCCGAGCGACACCCGACCTCCGCGGCTTCTTCCGTGAGTCGCCGCCGGTCGCCCTCACGGTGCAGCGTTTCACCAGCGCAGCCGGGCCCGCCGTCGAGACGCTCGTCCCTGCTGCCGAGGCACTCCGGCCGGTCCTGACCCGGCGTCTCGCCCGAGCGCTCGACCAGATCGACCCGTTCCTCGCCGGCATGGCTCCCTGGTGGCCGGACGCCGGGCATCTGCTCGCGAACAACAACATGCTCAGCGGCCACTTCTCGCCGACTAAGCACTACTTCAGCGCGATGCTCGCGTTCCCGGGGGTCTACAACGCGAGCGTGAAGGACCCCCTCGCCGACGTCGATCCCTATCCCGGCCCGGGCCGCGCCTTCGGCCGCAGCTACCAGTGAGGTCTCGACGATGACCGCCTCGACCGCGCTCTCGCGCGCCTCCTCCCTGGTCCCGACCACCCGGCGGGCCCGACGTGGCCTGGCCCTGCTGGTCGTGATCGCCGTGGTGATCACAGGACTGGCCTTCAAGAGCCAGATCAAGGCCCGACTCTCGGGCCGAGAGGTGATCCGCGCCGAGTTCGCGCAGAACTACAACCTGCAGCCCTACATCAGCAAGGTGAAGATGGCCGGCCTCCAGGTCGGCGTCGTCACCGGCGTCGACCGCACGGACGCGGGCACCGCCTTGGTGACCATGCGCATCGACGACAGCGCACGCGACCGCCTCGGCGACCATCCGTCGGCGCGAGTCGCACCCCTCACGATCCTCGGCGGTCAGTACGGCGTCGAGCTCACGCCGGGCGGCTCGGGCCCCTTCGCCGAGGGCGTCATCCCGGTCGACGACACCGCCACCCCCGTCGAGCTCGACCAGATCCTCGACGCCCTCCCCGCCGACACGCGGACCGCCACCCGCGGCCTGGTCCGCAACACGAACCGCGTCCTGGAGCAGGGTGGCTCGCAGGGCCTGCGGCGCCTCTCCGGCATCGCCCCCGGGGTGCTGCCTGACGCGGGCAGCCTCCTCCGGGGTCTCCAGGGAACGCGTCCGACCCAGGACCTCGCGTCGCTGGTCACCTACCTCCAGTCGACGGCCGAGGTGCTGGACCAGCGCCGGACCCGCGTCGGCGCGATGATCGACGACCTCGACCGCACCTCGGCGGCGCTGTCCTCCAGCAGCGACGACCTCGCGGCCACCATCGCCCAGATGCCCAGCACCCTGGACGCCACTGACCGCGGCGTCACGAAGCTGGATCGCACGTTGCAGCGGCTGGGGCGCACGACCCGTGCGATCACGCCCGCGGTCGAACGGCTCGGACCGCTCGTCGAGGTGCTCCAGCCGACGCTGCGGGAGGCACGACCGACGGTCGCCCAGCTCCCGCCGATCGTCGCCCGAGCGCAGCGCATCATCGCTCAGCTCGTCCCCACCGCGAGCGACGCCACGGCCGTGGTCGACGCGGTGCGCGGTCCGGTGATCAAGCGCGTCGACGGCCCGATCCTCGACTACCTGGCGCACACCTGGCGCGGCAAGAAGAACGGTCCGTACCCGAACAGCGGCGGCGGCATCCAGGCCGACAACAAGATGTACGAGGAGATCGCCTACATGATCGTCAACCTCGACCGCGCGTCGATGACGCAGGACGCCCAGGGCAGCCTGCTCAACTTCCAGGCCGGCGTGGGTCTGTCGACGATCCAGCCCCTGGCCCTGGACGAGGCGCTGGCGAAGCTCCTCCCGGCGGCACGCCAGGAGTTCCAGCGATGAGCCGGCTCACGACCGCCGTCGAGCGGATGCGGAACACGCCGGGGCTGGGTCGGGACGTCACTGCGATGATCGTGTGCCTCGCGCTCGCGACCGCGTGCGGCGCCTACATCCTCTCGCACCAGGCGTTCCAGGCTCCGTGGACGAAGACGTTCACCTTCCGCGCCGAGTTCGACAAGGCTCCTGCCGTGCGGCCGCAGTCGCTCCAGGAGGTGCGCATCGCCGGCGTCCAGGTCGGACGGATCACCGGAGCCGCTCCGACCGATCACGGGACGGCGATGGTCGACCTCAGCATCGACCCGCAGCAGACCGTCTACGAGAACGCCCGGGTCCTCCTGCGCACGAAGTCGCCGCTGAACGTCATGTACGTGACCCTCGATCCCGGTGGTCCGCCCGCGCGTCCCCTGCCGGCCGGCGGGACCATCCCGCTGGCCCAGACCTCCAGGATCGTGCAGCCGAACGAGATCCTGGACAAGCTCGACGCGCGAGCCCGGTTCGGGCTCACGAGCCTGCTCAACGAGCTCGACGTCGCCACCGCCCGCAACCCGCAGGCGTTGGGGACCGGCCTCACCGACACCGCGGCAGCCATGCGCAGCTTCCAGCCGGTGCTGGCCGAGCTACGAACCCGCCGGCAGAATCTCGCGCGTCTGGTCACCTCCTTCTCCCAGATCGCCCGCGCGGCCGGTGACGACGACGAGCGGCTCGTCGACCTCGTGGCCTCGAGTCAGGAGGCTCTGGACGCACTCGCCTCCCGCGACACCCAGGTCGCCCGGACGATCCGGTCGCTGCCCGGGTTCACGACTCGGCTACGCGGGTCGATGGCCAGCGTCGACGAGCTCACTGGCGAGCTGGATCCGACCCTGGACGACCTCAGCCGGGCCAGCGGCACGCTGCCGAAGGCCCTGGGCGATCTGACGGGAACCGTGACGGCCATCCGCCAGTTCGTCTCCGGCGCCGCTCCGGTCGTCGACCGCGCCGGCCCGGTGACTGCGGATCTCGAGCCCTTCGTCGGAGACGCCCGTGCGTCCGTGCGGAGCCTCAGGCCCCAGGCCGCGCTCCTTCCCCAGGCAACGCGCCGGATCGTGCCGTGGATGGAGGACCTGGCGGCCTTCGTGTACCAGACCTCCTCGGCCTTCAGCCTCTTCGACGCCAACGGCGGCATGGGCCGGGCCAACGTCAACCTCGACCTCACCAACCCCAGCGGCGGTCTGCAGGGCGAGGGCATCACGTCGAAGGGAACCCGCTGATGGTCGCCGACACCGGAAGCCGCATCGACCGCCGCAAGCCGGTCGCCGTCGTCCTGACGATCGTCCTCGCGTGCGCGCTCGGCTTCGTGTACCTCTTCACCCGTGCCGGTGGACACCTGCCCGGTCAGGATCGCGGATACGAGGTCAGCTTCCGCACCGCAGACCTCAAGAACGTCCAGCCCGATGGAGAGGTACGGATCGCAGGGGTCAAGGTCGGCTCGGTCGTCAGCCAGCGGGTCGTCGACCGGCAGGCCGAGGTGACGATCGCGCTCGACCCCGACTTCGCGCCGCTGCATCGGGGCGCGAAGGTGCGCATCGGCGTGAAGTCCGTCATCGGCCAGTCGTTCGTCGAGGTGACGGACGGCGACGGGCCCGAGCTCCCGGCGGGCTCGACGCTCACCGGTCGGTCCGTCGTCCCGGCCGTCGACATCGACGAGGTGATCTCCACCTTCGATCCCACCACTCGGCGCGCGCTCAGCGGCTTCCTGACGAGGATGGGACGGATGACGACCGGCACGAAGGGCTCCGTCGATCAGCTCCTCACCGGGCTCGGCGATCTCGGTCGGGGCGGCTACACGGCCGTCGACGCGCTGCAGGCACAGTCCACCGATCTGCAGGCCCTCGTGCGCGAGGCCAACACGATCCTGGGTGCGCTCAACACGGGTCGTGACCAGATCGGCCAGCTCGTCCGGAACGCCGACACCCTCACGCGGGCGACCTCCTCCCAGCAGGACGATCTCGCCCGGACCGTCCAGCGGCTGCCCGCGCTTCTCGACGCGGCCGGCACCGCGACCGGGACGCTCGACGGGCTGGGCGCCGACCTCGACCCCGTCGCCCGCGACCTCGACGCGGCCGCGCCGGACCTCCGCGCCGCGTCGACGCGACTGCCATCGGTGACCTCGAGCCTGCGGGGACTCCTGCCCGCCATGGACGCCTCCCTCGGACGAGCTCCCGCGACCCTCGACCAGGTTCCGGCTCTCTCGTCGAACCTCACGGCGGTCGCGCCCCAAGCCGACTACCTGCTGCGCAACGTCAGTCCGATGGTCGCCTACATGCGACCGTGGATGCTCGATCTCGGCTCGTTCTTCGGGAACTTCGGGGCCTCCTTCGACGCGCCGATCGAGAACGGGGTCCAGCCGGTCCGACTGGCGCCGATCTTCAACGAGTACAGCCTGCGCAACAACCCGCTCAAGCTGACCGGCCTGTCGGCGCTCCACTGGGTGAACCCGTACCCCTCGCCCGGTGGCGCCGCATCCCCGAAGCCGTACCGCGGCACGTACCCCCGCGTGGAGATGGACCGGTGACGCCTCGCCGTCTCCGCTCCTCGATCCCTCGGCTGCTGGTCCTTGCCGGCGTCCTCGCGCTGATCGGACTCGGCCTGTCGCGGGCTACCATCGACACCGGGGTGGGCTCCTTCGTGCCGACCGGCGATCGCGGGTACGACCAGCTGCAGCAGCGCGACGAACGATTCGGAGCAGATCCCGTCGTGGTGGTGCTGCACGGGAGCGCTCCGGACGGTCTGATCGCCTCCTCCGACCAGCTTCCCCGGCTGGTCGCCCTCGAGGGTGCCATCGCCCGGCTGGACGACGTGGCTGTCGTCTACGGCCCGGGCACCGTGCTGAACCAGACCGCCAGCACGATGCGCAACCTCCTCGCCCAGATCAGCGGGCGTCGGGACGCCATCGAGAACACCGCCCGGGCAGAGGCCCGGCAGCGTGGTCTAAGCGGAGCCGACGCGGCCCAGGCAGTCGACCGAGCGCTGACCGCCTTCGATCGTCGGTACGGCGCGCTGCTGACCGAGGCGATGCCCATGGGGTTGCCGGTGGTCCGCAACCAGCGCTTCGTCCGCAGCGTCATGTTCGACCGAGCAGGCGAGCCGCGCCCCGAGTGGCGCTTCCTCCTGCCCGACGCCAAGGCCGCCACGATCCTCGTTCGACCGCGGGTCGGGCTGGACCAGGCTCAGACGGCGGACCTGATCGAACGCATCCGGAGCACCGTGCAGGACGCTCGCACCGAGGGTCTGCAGACGAGCGATCCCCTCGTCTCCGGCGCGCCGGCCGTGACGGCCGCGATGTCGCGCGAGGCCACCCGGGATGCGCCACGCGTCGGAGTGATCGCGCTCGCGGCCGTGGGATCCGTCTTCCTCCTCGTGCCGTGGTCCCGCCGCCGGCGAGACCGCCTCCGGCCCCTGCTCACCGCCGTGCTCGGGACCGCGACGGTCGTCGCGGCCTTCGGGCTGGCCGACCGCTCCCTGTCCCTCGGTGCCGTGGCCTTCCTGCCGATCGTCCTCGGCATCGGATCCGACTTCCCGCTCTACCTCAGCCAGCCGGGCGAACGACGGCGGGTGCTGGTCGCGGCGGGCGCCGCCGTGGCCTGCTTCGCCAGTCTCGGGATCTCGAGCCTCCCGTTCGTCCGCGAGTTCGGCCTGGCGCTGTCGGCCGGCGTCGTCGTCACCGCAGCCTGGGCGCTCGCACTCGGACGGCGGCTGCCCGCCATCGAACCGGCCCGATCCGACGCGGACCGAGCGCCAACGCCGCGCTGGTCTCCCGGTCGGCGGGCCGTCGGGGGGCTGCTGGTCCTGGCGCTCGCCGCCTCGGTCGCCGGCTTCGTCGCGCTGGGTCGGATCTCCGTGCAAGCCGACCCCCAGGCGTTGGGCCGCGGACTCCCCGCGCTGGCAGACGCGGACCGCGCGGAGCGCGAGCTCGGGTTCAGCGGCGAGGTGAGCCTCGTGATCCGCCCGAGCGGTCCGGACGCCCCGCACGCGCTCACTCCGGCCAGTCTGGCCTGGGCACGCGACGCCGAGGAGCGCATCGCCGTCGAGCACGGTGACCGGATGCGTCCCCTGCTGACCATGGCCCAGCTGCTGCGCTTCCTCGGGCCCGAACCGTCGTCCGAGCAGGTCGATGCGGGCGCGAGTCTCGTCCCGCCCTACCTGCTCGATGCCGTGCTGGCCGGCGACGGATCGGCCGCGACCTCCACCTTCGGGGTACGCCTCGACGACCTCCGCGACCAGGACGCCCTGGTGCGCTCGCTGAGGCGCGATCTTCCGCCGCCCCCGGCGGGCTACGACGTCGAGGTCGTGGGACTGCCCGTGGTGGCGGCGAGCGGGCTGGCCGCGGTCTCGGCGAGCCGCTGGCTGATCGGTCTGCTGGCACTCGTCATGACGGGCGGTCTCATCGCCCTGGGGCTCCGCGATGGCCGACTGGCGGCGCAGGCGCTGTCGGCCTCGATCCTCGCATCGGGCTGGGTCTATCTCGGCCTGGGCGTCGCGGGCGTCGAGCTCAGCCCGCTGATGCTCGCCGTCGGCGCGTTGATCGCGGTGACGTCGTGCGAGTTCACCCTCATGCTCGACGCCGCTGAGCGCGAGCGGCCCTGGCTGCACCGCAGCGTCCTGACGGCTGCCGGTGCCGCGGTGGTCGGCTATCTCTGTCTCGGGCTCTCGACGCTGGCCGTGCTGCGCGACTTCGGACTGGTGCTCGCCTTCGGCGTGGTCGCCTCGCTGGCGGCTGCCCACCTCGTCGTCCTCCTCGCGCGTCCTCACCTCCGCCGCGACCGACGTGTCGCGCTCGTCCGATCCGAGATGCCGCCGACCGAACGTCCGGCGACACGCGTCAAGGAGACCGTGTGAAGAGCGTCCACCTGCCTGGAGTCACGATCGCGCCGCGTGGTCGCTCGGCCTGGCTCGCCGTCGCCGTCGCACTCGCCGTCGCCCTCAGCGGTGCGGTGCTGGTGTCCACGGCGTCGTGGTCGACCGTGTCGCTTCCCTGGCACCGCGCGGCCCTTCCGGACGACGTGGCTCTGGAGGTCGGCGGCTCGGCCGTGACGATCACCGCTCTGGACCGCCGGCTGTCGATCCTGAGCGCGCTGTACGGCGTCAAGGAGCCCAGCGATCCCGCCCAGCTCGACACCTTCCGAAGGGACGCGGCCAAGTCGATGGCCGTGAGCCTGGTGATCGAGCGCGCTGCCGCGGCCCGCGGCATCACCGTCCCGGAGACGAAGGCCCAGTCCCAGCTCTCCTCCCTGGTGTCGAGTCAGCTCGGTGGCGATCGCCGAGCCTTCGCCACGTACCTGGCCGCCGCCGGTCTCAGCGAGGCCGACGTGCTCGACGAGATCAGGCGCACGCTGCTCAATCAGCGGCTCTACGAGGAGGTCACCAAGGCGGTGCCGGCAGCGACCTCCGCCCAGGCACGCCAGGAGTACGACACACGTCGCAGCGCCATGCGCTCGCCCGAGCGTCGCGTCCTGTCGAACATCGTCGTCTCGACCCGCGCCCAGGCGACGAAGGTCATCGCCCTGCTGCGCAGCGGCCGCGGCTTCGCCCAGATCGCCAGAGCGGTGTCGCTCGACGCCGAGACCAAGGATGCGGGTGGACGCCTCGGAGCCGTCACCGAGGAGCAGCTCGAGACCCCCTACGCGGAGGCCGCCTTCGGCGCCCGACGAGGAGCCGTCTTCGGGCCGGTGCAGACCTCCAGCGGATGGAACGTCGGACGCGTCGACGCCGTGGAGGCCGGGCGGACGCTCGCCTTCGCCGAGGTCGAGCGGACGCTCCTGGAATCGCTGACCACCGAGGCCTCCCTGGAGGTCTGGCGCACCTACATGCGTGAGCAGCTGGACGCCGCCGACGTCGTCTATGCGCCCGCCTACCGCCCCGCCGACCCAGACGCGCTCCCAAGTGACGTCGCCGAGAAGGACACTCCATGACCCACGTGATCACGCGGGCCTGCTGCAACGACGCCGCGTGCGTGCCCGTCTGCCCGACCAGCTGCATCCACCCGACGCCCGACGAGCCCGACTACGCGACAGCCGAGATGCTCTACATCGATCCGGACGGCTGCATCGACTGCGGCGCCTGCGTCGACGTGTGTCCGGTCGGGGCGATCTCGGCGGACTACGACCTGGAGCCGCATCAAGCGCGCTTCGAGGAGATGAATCGACGCTGGTTCCTGGCGGCGCCTCCGCCGCCGGTGAAGCCCCCCGAGTCTCGGGATCGCCTCGCGCCACCGGCGGAGTCAGGGGGCGTCGCGCCGCTGCGGGTGGCGATCGTGGGATCAGGACCCTCGGCTGCCTACGCCGCCGAGGAGCTGCTCGGTCAGCGAGGGCTCGACGTCCGGATCGACATCGTGGAACGACTCCTCACCCCCGGCGGACTCGTGCGCTTCGGCGTCGCGCCCGACCACCAGGACACCAAGTCGGCGGGCGAGGCGCTGGCGAAGGTCCTGCGACGCCCGACCGTTCGAGCGCTGCTGGGCATCGAGGTTGGACGAGACCTCGATCCAGCCGATCTGCTCGCCCGCTACCACGCGGTCATCTACGCGACCGGTGCCGCCGCCGACCGGGCCCTCGGTATCCCCGGGGAGGACCTCGCCGGCAGCATCGCTGCGACGGAGCTCGTGGCCTGGTACAACGGCCACCCGGACGCCGCGTCGCTGCGAGTTCCGCTGGAGCACGAGCGAGCCGTCGTGATCGGCAACGGCAACGTCGCGCTGGACGTGGCGCGCGTGCTCCTCTCGCCGCCCGAGGTGCTCGCACGCACCGACATCGCAGACCACGCGCTCGACTCCCTCCGTCGCAGCCGGGTGCGCGAGGTCGTCGTCGTCGGACGCCGCGGACCGGTCCAGGCGGCGTTCACGACGCCGGAGCTCGTCGCGCTGCTCGAGTCCGAGGACCTCGGGCTCGCCGTCGACCTCCCCGGCGGCATCGCGATGCCGGAGACGCACCCCGATCCGATCATGAACCTGCGGTTGGAGCTGCTCCGCGAGGCGATGGGGAGGTCCGGAGCCGAGCGTGTCCTGCGGCTGCGCTTCCACGGTGCACCGCGACGCATCGAGGGGACCGACCGGGTCGAGGGGGTGACGATCGCGGAGACCCGGATGGGCGTCGCCGACGACCGCGACCACCTCCTGGCGACCGATCGCAGCGAGACCCTCGCGTGCGGGCTGGTTGTCAGAGCCGTCGGATACCGCCGGCACCACGTCCCGGGTCTTCCCGCACCCAGCGACGGGTCGCCCGTCGCCCACCGCGAGGGGCGTGTCGTCGGGGCGGAGGGTCACGTGCTCGACGGCGTCTACGTCACGGGCTGGGCCAAGCGCGGAGCCAACGGCGTCATCGGCACGAACAAGCGGTGCGCGCAGGAGACGGTTCGCTCGGTGCTGGCCGATCACGCCGCCGGGCTCCTGTCGGTGTCGGACGGCACCGACCTGCTGACCTGCGTGCCCCAGGCTCACGGCGTCGACGACTGGCGGGTCCTCGACGAGCACGAGCGAGCCGAGGGCCGGGCTCAGCGGCGTCCGAGGGTCAAGCTCGTCGCGGAGACGGCGCAGCGCGACGTCCTCGCGGGAGCGGCGCGATGATCGACCCCCGCACCCCGGTGCTGGTGGGTGGCGGCCAGCTGAACCGACGTGAAGACCCGGTGGAGCCCGTCGATCTCATCGTCGAGGCGGTGCGTGCCGCCGCGTCCGACGCCGAGGCGCCCTCGCTGACGCGCGCGATCGACTCGGTGCGGATCGTCGGGATGCTGAGCTGGCGCTACCGCGATCCCGGGCTGCTGGTCGGCGAGCGGCTCGGCGCGGCCGTCCGGCACACCGTCTACACGGGCAACGGCGGCTCGTACCCGCAAGCCCTGGTCAACGAGGCTGCGGAGGACATCGCGGCCGGACGCTGCGACGTCGTGGTCGTCGGAGGAGCCGAGGCGTGGCGGACCCGCATGAGGCTCAAGCGGGAGGGTCGCCGTCCGGAGTGGACGGTGCAGGACGAGGCCCTTGAGCCGACCGCATGGCACCCGGACGTGCCGATGCGGCACCCGAGCGAGGTGGCCGCAGGACTCGACCGACCGGCCCACGTCTATCCGCTGTTCGAAAGCGCGCTGCGGATCGCGGCCGGCCGAACGCCCGAGGCGCACCTGGATCGCATCTCCCGGCTCTGGGCACGCTTCAGCGAGGTCGCGGAGAAGAACCCGCATGCGTGGACGCCGCGGGCCCACTCGGCCGAGCAGATCGCGACACCCTCGGCGTCCAACCGGATGATCTCCTCGCCGTATCCGAAGCTGATGAACTCGAACAACTCCGTCGAGCAGTCCGCCGCGGTCATCGTCTGCTCCGCTGCAGCCGCCGAGCGGTGGGGAGTCCCCCGCGATCGGTGGGTCTTCCTCGCCTCGGGGGCGGAGGCGGCCGACGCCGCAGCCATCGCCGCGCGACCCGACCTCCACCGCTCGCGCGCGATCCGCGCGGCGGCCGCGGCGGCCCTGATCCACGCCGGCTTGAGGGTCGAGGACCTGGGCCCGGTGGATCTCTACTCCTGCTTCCCGTCGGCCGTGCAGGTGGCCGCCCAGGAGGTCGGGCTCGCGGACGACGATCCGGCGCGATCGCTCACGGTCACCGGGGGGCTGACCTTCGCGGGAGGTCCCTGGAACAACTACTCGACTCACGCCATCGCCTCGATGCTCGACGCGGTTCGCGAGACCGGCCTCCCGGGGCTCGTGACGGCCAACAGCGGATACCTGACCAAGCATGCCGTGGGGGTCTACGGCCCGCGGCCGACCGGGCCCTTCGCGCGGCACCGCCTGGAGCCGGACGTCCGACCCATTCCCATCCGACTGGATCACGAGGGCGTCGGAACTCTCGAGGCATGGACGGTGCGCTACGACCGCGAGGGGGAGCCTGACCGCGCCATGGCGTCGATCCGCACCGGCGATGGTGCCCGAGTGCTGGCCGCGAGCGACTCCCGTGCCGTGATCGACCACCTGACGGTCACCGCTGCCGAAGGGGCCAGCGTCATGGTCTCCGGTGGCTCCCGCTTCGAGCTCGTCTGACGCGAGTGGTGGCCCCTGAGGGCCGTGCGCCTCTGATAATCTAATGACATTAGGAAAGGAGCGGCTGTGACCGATCGTCTCGCCGAGTTCGAGGCCGTCTATCGGCGCCACGTCGACCTCGTGGTCCGAGGGGACACGGCGTCCGTGCTGGCCGACATGGATCCAGCCGGGCTCCCCGGCATCTTCACCGGCGTGCAGGTGCCGCGCGGGCCGGTCGGCTCGGCGCGGATCCTCGACATGCGTCTCGAGGGCGAGCGTGCGGTCGGCGAGTGCGTCTACGTCACCGAGAGCGGCTCCATCGGCCTTCGTTCGGGATGGCGCCACGAGGGACGTTGGCTCGCTGATCGACTCGCGAACATCGAGCCGCCGGGATGACCGCGACCTACCCCCTGGGTCCAGCGGCCGACGACGTCGACGCGCCGTACTGGGACGGGCTCGCCCGAGGCGTGATCGCGCTTCCGCGTTGCGCCGCCTGCGACGTGTGGCGTACGCCGGGCCGCGTCCGCTGCGCCTCCTGCTGGTCCGACGAGGTCCTCTGGCAGGAGGTGGCGCCACGCGGCTCGGTCTACTCCTGGATCCGCACCCACCGGGACGTCATGTCGGAGCTCGACGTGCGGGCCCCCTACGTGACGGTCCTGGTCGCGCTCGACGACGCTCCCATCCGACTGCTCGGGATGCTGTCCGCAGATGCCTCCGTCCGGATCGGAGACCGGGTGGAGGGCTATGTGATCACCCCGGCCGCGGCGTCGCAGTCGCTGCTTCGCTGGAGGCTCTCATCGTGAGCGGTGGCCTGCGCGGGGCCGCCACGGTCGTCGGCGTCGGGGAGGTCCTGCACCCACGGGGAGGCTCGCCCTCGGGAGAGCGCGCGCTCGTCCTCGAGGCGATCCTCGAGGCCTGCGCCGACGCGGGCATCTCGCCTCGCGAGCTCGATGGCTTCACCTCCTACGCCGGTGGCGACCACTCCGGTCCGGTCCTCGGCGCGGAGCTGGGCATCGACGAGCTTCGCTGGTCGTCGATGGTGTGGGGCGGTGGCGGCGGTGGATCCTCGGCCGCCGTGGTCGCGGCTGCAGCCGCGATCGCCACGGGACAGGCCGAGTGCGTCGCCGTGGTGCGGGGGATGACCCAGGCCGACACCGGGCGCCTGGGCTACGCGAAGTACTACTTCGACCATCACTACCTCGCCCATGGCGTGGCGACGCCGGCGCAGGTCTGCGCACTTCGAACCCAGCGGATGCTGGAGAGCGACGGCGTGCCCCGTTCGGCTCTGCGCAGCCTGGTCCTCGCGTCCTACGCGCATGCGCAGAACGTCCCGAGGGCAGCCGGCTACGGGCGACCGCTGACCGCGGAGGCATACGACGAGTCGCCGTTGATCGTCGAGCCGTTCCACCTTTTCGACTGCTCACGGGAGAACGACGGCGCGGCGGTCCTGATCCTCACCGCGACCGAGCGTGCCCGCGACCTGAGGCAGCCGCCTGCCGTCGTCCTCGCTGGTGCGCAGGGCGCACCCGGTGGCTACTCGGCCCTCTCCGAGAACGACGAGGCCTACGCGACCGCGGGGTTCGCCGGTCTCGGCGCTGGCCGAGGCGTGGCGCAGCGGCTCTGGCAGCAGGCGACCATGGCGCCCTCGGAGGTCGAGGTCGTCCAGGTCTACGAGAACTTCAGCGGCCCTGCCGTCGCCTCGCTCATCGACCACGGCCTGTGCCCGCCGGGTCCGGAGGCCGGCTCGGTGCTGACGGTCGAGAACCTCACCGTCGGCAGCGGCTCGATGCCGGTCAACACCGCGGGCGGCAACATCGCGGACTGCTTCGTCAACGGCATGAACCTCGCCGTCGAGGCCGTCCGTCAGGTGCGGGGGACCGCCCTCAACCAGGTGCGGGCCGGGGGCGTCGACACGTCGCTCTCGATCGGCGGCCCCATGGCTCCGCTGGTGAGCTCCGTGCTCTTCGGATCCGAGCGGGCCCTGTGAGCCCGCACAGCAGAGAGGCAGTTCGATGAGTGACCTGACCGATCGCCCGGACCTCTTCGTCGACGGTCGATGGGTGGCACCGCGGAGCGGTCGACGGACGGCTGTGCGCGAGGCCTCGACGGGCCTGGCCTTCGGCCTCCTGGGCCTGGCCGGACCCGAGGACGTGGACGAGGCCGTCCGGGCAGCGCGACGCGCGATCGAGGGGCCGTGGTCGGCGCTGTCCCGCGCGGAGCGAGCCGCGATGGTCCGCGCCTTCGCCGCCGCGCTGCGCGCAGCAGGCAAGGAGACCTCTGCTCTCGTCAGCCGCGAGAACGGCATGCCGATCAGGCTGTCGCGCATCGTGAACGGCCTCGCGCCGTCGGCCATCGCCGGCTACTACGGCGATCTGGCAGCCGCGGAGGAGGAGGTCGACCTGCGGCCCAGTCCCACCGGCGGCCGCACGCTCGTCCAGCGCCGACCCGTCGGTGTCGTCGCCGCCATCACCCCGTGGAACTATCCGCAGGCGCTGGCGGTGATGAAGCTCGCGCCGGCCCTCGCGGCCGGATGCACCGTGGTGCTCAAGCCGCCCCCGGAGACCGGTCTGGACGCCTTCGCCTTCGCCGACGCGGCCATCGCCGCCGGACTGCCCGCGGGCGTGGTCAACGTCGTGCCGGGTGGCCGCGAGGAGGGTGCGAGGCTGGTCGCCCACCCCGGAGTCGACAAGGTCGCGTTCACGGGGTCCACGGGCGCGGGCCGGGCGATCGGCGAGATGGCCGGGCGACTGCTCCGACCGGCCACGCTTGAGCTGGGCGGGAAGTCGGTCTCGCTGATCGCCGAGGACGCAGACCTCGACCTGGTCGCAGCCCGCTTGGCGGAGATCTCGCTGCCCAACAACGGCCAGACCTGTCACGCTGCGACGCGCATCCTGGCGCCTCGCTCGCGCTACGCCGAGGTGGTCGAGGCCGTCAGCGAGACGGTCGCGGCGCTGAGCGTGGGCGATCCCCTCGATCCCGCGACGGAGATCGGGCCGCTGGTGTCGGAGGACCAGCAGCGTCGCGTCGAGTCCTACGCCGAGCTCGCCGCCACCGAGGGTCGGGTCACCGTCGGCGGGGAGCGCCACGTCGGCGCCGGCTGGTTCGTGCGCCCCACGGTCGTGGTGGACGTGCAGCGCGACGCGCGCATCGCGCAGGAGGAGGTGTTCGGTCCTGTGCTGGCCGTCCTGCCGTACGAGGACGAGGACGACGCGATCTCCATCGCCAACGACTCCGAGTTCGGTCTCGGCGGCGTGGTGTGGTCACAGGACGAGGAGCGCGGACTGCGTCTCGCCGGACGCATCGACACGGGGACGGTCGGTGTCAACCACTACGAGCTCCACATCAACGCGCCGTTCGGCGGCGTCAAGGCGTCCGGCCTCGGTCGCGAGCTCGGGCCTGAGGGCCTCGATCCCTACCTCGTGACGCGGTCGGTCTACTTGCGCTGAAGACCGCAGGACCGGCCTTCGAGGCGTGGGGGGCACCGCGGATCGCGGCGCCCCCCACGCGTTCGCACGGCGTCTCAGGCGCGCAGCAGGTCCTTCTGCACGATCTCCATCATGATCTCGTTGGTCCCGCCGTAGATGCGCTGCACTCGCGCGTCGAGGAACGCTCGGGCGACCGGGTACTCGGTCATGTAGCCGTAGCCGCCGTGCAGCTGGACGCCTGCGTCGATCACGTCGTGCTGCAGCTGCGTCGCCCAGGCCTTGGCCTTGGCCGCGTCGACGGCGGTGAGGCGACCCGCGTTGAGCTCCAGCACGCACCGGTCGACATAGGCCCGACTCACCTCGACGGCGGTCCGCAGGCGTGCGACCGTGTGCGCTGGCACCTGGAGGTCGGCGATGCGCCGCCCGAAGGCCGTGCGCTCCTTGATGTAGTCGATCGTCCAGCTGAGCACGGCCTCCGCGGAGGCCTGGGCCGCGATCGCGATGCCGAGCCGCTCCAGCGGCAGGCTCTCCTTGAGGTAGGCCAGGCCATGTCCGACCACGCCGAGCACCTGGTCGTCGGGCACCCACACGCCGTCGAAGAAGAGCTCGGCTGTGTCCTGCGCGTGCAGGCCGACCTTGTCGAGCTTGCGCCCGCGGATGAATCCGGGCGCGCCGTCCTCGACGACGAAGAGCCCGAAGCCGTCCGCCGTCGTCGCGAAGACGATCACCAGGTCGGCCAGGATGCCGCTGGTGATGAAGGTCTTCGAGCCGTTCAGTCGCCAGCCTCCCGGCTCGCGCACGGCCGCTGTGCGAACGCCGCGCAGATCGCTCCCGGCGCCGGGCTCCGTCATCGCGATCGCGCCGATGGTCTCGCCGGTCACGAATCCGGGCAGCCAACGCTTCGCCTGCTCAGGGGCCGCGTGGCGGAGCAGGTAGCAGAGGACGATGTCGTCGTTCGTCGAGAAGCCGGACTGCAGCGCTGAGGCGCCGACCCGTGCGAGCTCGTACTGCAGCACGGTGCGGAAGCGGTAGTCGGTCACGCCGGCTCCGCCGTGCTCCTCCGGCACGCCGAGGCCGAGCAGACCCTGCTCGCCGGCCGCGCGCCAGGTTGCGCGGTCGATCAGGCGATCCTCGGCCCATCGGTCCTGGTGCGGGACGACGTGTCGCTCGACGAACGCGCGGACGACGCCGCGGTACGCCTCATGGTCTTCCTCGAAGAGATCGCTCTCCATGGCCATCCTTCCATTAATCTATTGTCGATAGGTTAATGGAGTCGGCTCCGCGCCGCCAGGGCCGCGTCGGGCCTGCTCATGTGATCGGCGTCGGGATGCTGCTGGTGTTCGGGTGATCGAGGCTCCCGAAGTGCGCCATGCCGAGCAGGTAGCAACGCACTGTGTGCTCGAAGATCTGGCGGGGATTGAGCTGGTTGGCCCTTACGGCGGCCGTGAGGGTCGGATGCGCCTCGGCGTCGACGTGCTCATAGCCCACGCGGTTGCGGTTCGGTGGCTTCATCGCCTCGGCGATCGTCGCGCCGATGGCGAGCTTCTCGAGGCCGTCGAGGATCTGGACGTGGAGGTGAGCCGGCACCTCGCACTCGGCCAGGACGGTGGCGGCCTCCTCGTACAGGTCGGTCATCATCTCGCGCGGCATGAACTGGAGCAGGATCGGTGCGGCGTTCCGGTGCTTCAGGACCGCCGATCGGAAGTTGAGCGTCAACTGGGTGAACCACTCGGCCCAGTCGCCGTCTTTCTTCTTTCGAGGCAGGGTGGTGCCCGCGACGATCGCTCGAGAGACGTCGGCGAGGATCTCCGACTTGTCGGTGAAGTGGTGATAGAGCGAGGGGGCTCGCACGTTCAGCTCGCGGGCCAGGCGAGGGAGGCTCAGGGCATCCAGGCCGTCCTCGTCGATGATCTTGAGCGCGGCGGCGATCGTCGCCTCGCGGCTGATGAGGGGCTTGCTGGGTCGGGCCATCGTGATCCTCGTTTCGACGGGCGCCGGGGCGGGCCCACGGTGACCCTACTAAGCCCGCGCCGGTCGGTCCGAGTCGTCAGGCGCGAGATCTCGCCGGGCCTAAACCGATCGATGTTAGATTTAAGTCGTGAGCGGAACCCGCGGTGCTCGTCTGGGCGTGACCAGTCATGCCGAGCTCGAGGACGTCGCCTTCGACCTGTTCTCCCGCCTCGGCTACGAGGAGACCACGATGGCGATGATCGCTCAGCACGCGAACATCGGCCGGCGCACGCTCTTTCGCTACTTCGCCTCGAAGCACGACATCGCGTGGGGAGCGCTCGACCGGGCGAGCGGCGACTTCGTCCGAATCCTCGAGGAGGTCGGCGCCAGCGGTGACCCGCAGCGATCGGTGATCGAGGCGATCATCCGCTTCGACGCCGAGTTCGCCTCTGATCGTGAGCGTCACAGACTCCGCATGCGACTGATCCTCCGCGAGCCCTCGCTGCAGAGTCACTCGGCACAGCGTTACGCCGAGTGGCGGCACTTGATCGCCCAGCACGTCGGCCACCTCCTGGATCTGCCGCCTGACTACCCCCTGCCCGAGCTGGCTGCCTTCTCGGTCAACGCCGTCGTCGTCGCCGGCTACGCCCAGTGGCTCCGAGACCCGGACGCCGACCTCCGCGCGACCTTCGAAGATGCCGCCGCGATGCTGCGGTCCTTCTGGGCCTGACTGGGTGACAAGCAGCGACAGAGGTCTGCCCCGCGGGGCGCGCGTCGCAGTTGCGGCGTCCGTCGAGGACCGGGCTGCCGAGATCGAGGCGCTGTTCGCCTGCACGCAGACGTTCGTGCAAGGGGTGCGCTGCCGGTCGAGGACGCCCACGACGGCGACGTCGATGCGGCCGGCAGTCATCGCGAGATGGTGGAGAGCATCCGCCGGACAGCGGCCGTCCGGGCTCAGGCTCGACGCGACTGTTCGCGCTGTCGCGGGTGGAGGTCTCGCTCAGGGGTGTCCCGCTCCTGTGCTTCGATCGCCACATGGCCTCACCATTGTCGGGTTCCAGTAGTGCCGAATGTCGGTCCGCACGACCCCGCGCACAGATCCCCTGTGCGCGATCTGTGTTGTCAGGCGTGGAGCGACCTGTGCGTCGCGGCTTCGCCATCACGGCACCGGATGCACCTGCCACGGTGTCGTCAGACCGCCGAGAGCCCCGCCCCGTGCGGGGCTCTTCGCGTCTCTCCGGCCGAGCCGGCCCCGTCCGCGTCGGGTCGGGGCGGGAACCATCAGGTCGGATCTGCCGAGAACGTCACCGGCGGGCTCGATCGTGGCTAGCGTGCTCGTCCGACCCCCTCTCGGAACAGGACCACCATGATCGCCCGAACTGGACGTATGGCTGCCACGGCGATGGCGTTCGCGCTTGCCGTCGGCAGCGGATCGGCGTGGGCCGATCCGAGCCCCGTCGCCCGCTCGGCCCACGGATCGACCACCGGGTCGACCACCGGGTCGCCCCACGCTGTCGGCGTCGGCCACGCGCCTGACGTCCAGAGAGCCGTGTCGGTCGACGGCACCGACGCGCGGCCGGGACGCCCCAGGCCCCTCGAGCGGACGTCCAGCCGCTACCGGACGGCGGCCGACCTGCCGGGCGCCGGCGCGGCCCGCACGGTCCGGCTGCCCGATCGCGCGGGCCGGAGCGTGGCGGTCCCGGGCCTGCCGCTGACGTTCGGTCGCGTCGCCGCCTCCGGGGCAGGCCGGATGTCCGCGACGACCGTCCGGGTCCGGGCGCTCCCGCAGAGCACGGTGCGGCGGGCCGCGATCGCCGGTCCGGTCTTCGCGATCGAGCGGACGCCGAGTCCGCAGCGTGCGCGGGCGGCGGCGCCCGCGCAGCGGGTGCCGATCACGATGCCGATCACGATCGACTACTCCTCGTTCGAGGACGCCTTCGGTGGCGGCTGGGGCTCGCGACTGCGGCTGGAGCTGGTCCCGGCGTGCCGGCTCGGCGTCACACCGGGGGAGGACTGCGGCCCGGCCGTGCCGCTGGCGACTCGACGGTCGGGCGAGCGGCTGACGGCGAGCGTCCCGATGGCGTCCGGCCAGCAGCGCGTCCTGGTCGCGGCGACCGCCGGGCCCGCGGGCGACGCCGGCGACTTCCGGGCGACCCCGCTTCCGGCGTCCTCGGCGTGGTCGCAGGGGCTCCAAGCCGGCGACTTCACCTGGTCCTACCCGCTGCCGGTGGTGCCGGTGGCGGGCGGCCTGACGCCGGACCTGTCGGTGCAGTACTCCTCCCAGTCGGTCGACGGGCGGGTCCTGACCTCGAACGGCCAGACCTCGTGGCTCGGCGAGGGCCACGACCTCAGCCCCGGCTTCATCGAGCGCGGCTACACGTCCTGCGCCGACCGTCAGCCGGCCGGGCGACGGACCGGCGACCTGTGCTGGGGGCGGGGGGACGCCACGCTCTCCTTCCGCGGCCACACCGGTGCGCTCGTGCGTGTCGGCTCCACGGACGAGTACCGCCTCCAGGACGATCAGGGCTGGCGGATCCGGCACCTGACCGCCTCGGGCCTCGACAACGGCGACGACGACGGCGAGTACTGGCTGGTCACCGATCAGGACGGCACCCGGTACTACTTCGGCCGCAACCGTCGCTTCGGCGACGACAGCGCCGAGACGAGGTCCGCGTGGACCGTGCCGGTCTTCGGCGACGACCCCGGTGAGCCGTGCCACGGCGCCACGTTCGCGGACTCGTGGTGCTCCCAGGCTTGGCGCTGGAACCTCGACTACGTCGTGGACCTGCACGGCAACTCGATCTCCTACTTCTACGACCAGGAGACGAACCGGTACGGCCTGGACGGCGACCGCGAGCAGCCCTCGTACGTGCGCGGCGGTCACCTCGACCACATCGACTACGGCCAGGTGGCGGGAACCGAGGACGCGGTGCCGGCGGCCGCACGCGTCGTCTTCGCGACCGGCGAGCGCTGCATCCGCGGCGGCCGGGTCGAGTGCCGTGCCGACGAGCTCGACGCGACGACGGCCTCGCACTGGCCCGACGTGCCCTCCGACCAGATCTGCACCTCGACCACGTCGTGCGGCGACCGCACCGCGCCGACCTTCTTCACGCGCCGACGCCTCGAGTCGGTGACGACCCAGGTGCGCCGGGCGGACGGCTACGACAGCGTCGACGCCTTCACCTTCTCCAGCAGCTTCCCGTCGCCGGAGCAGGCCGCCGGGCGCAGCCTGTGGCTCGACGCCATCAGCCGGCGCGGACTCGACGGGGGGACGATCGACAGCCCCGAGGTCCGGTTCCTCCCCACGTCCTTCGTCAACCGCGTGCCCGTCGACGGCGAGGAGCCGGTGCGGAAGCAGAGGATCGCGCGGATCACGACCGAGACCGGCGAGGACGTCGCCGTGCGCTACCGGGTTCCCGACTGCCGGCCGACGCGCCTGCCGCGTCCCTCGGCCAACCGGCGCCTCTGCTTCCCGGTGCTCTCCTCCAGGACCCCGGGCGCTCGGCCCGACCTGAGCTGGTACTACCGGCGCGTCGTCGCCTCGGTGACGCGATCGGATGCCAACGGCACCGTCGTCCCGATCACGACCACCTACGCCTACCGCGGTGGCGCCGGATGGCATTCCGACGGCCGGCTGGTCGCGGCGCGTGACCGCACCTACGGGGAGTGGCGTGGCTTCCGGACCGTCGAGGTCCGCACCGGCAACCCGTCCGAGCAGAGCACCGTCCCGCGCGTCGAGCAGCACACCTTCTTCCGCGGTCTCGACGGCGATCGGCTGCCCGGCGGCCGGCGGCGCCGCGAGTCGGTCTCGCCCGGGTCGGGCGCCACCCTGCGGGACCTCCCCGCCTATCGCGGGTTCCAGCGCGAGCACGTCCTCCGCGACGGCCCGCGCGGCCGGGTGATCAGCGCGGAGGTCGACACCCCGAAGGCGCTCGTCACGGCGACCGACGCCGACGGGCAGCGCGCCTTCCTCGTCCGATCGGCAGCGACGGCCACCCGCAGGCAGAGGCTGGCGGTGAGCGCCTACGTCCGGTCGACGATCCGTCGGATGTTCGACGGCTACGGCATGCAACTGACAGAGCAGAACAATGGCGATGACGCCATCACTGGTGACACCAGTTGCACACGCACTGAATACGCCCGAGATGTCGACCTGTGGCTACTCACGCCTGTGAGGCGTCAGCAGGAGTCGACGGGACCTTGCCCGTCGGCGGTGCTTGCGGAGTCGAGCTCCGCGATCCTGAGCGACACCCGCTACCAGTACGACGGTCTCGGACTCGGCGTCGCGCCCACCCGGGGCGATCGGACCGTCGAGCAGCGGCTGAGCGGCACCGTGCCGAACGCGACGTGGAGGACCACCGCGACCACCGAGTACGACGCCCGCGGCCGGGTCGTCGCCTCCACCGACGGCCTGGGCCACCGGTCGACGGTGTCGTTCACGCCGAGCGGTGAGGGCACCGACCTCGGCCCCGTCACCGAGCAGACGAGCACGAACGCCAAGGGCCAGTCGACGACGACGACCTTCGGCGTCGGCCGGGGTCTGCCCGTCCGCGTGGTCGCCGTCGACGGCGGCGTCACGTCCGCCGACTACGACGCGCTGGGCCGCTTGACCGACGTGTGGCGCCCGGGCCGCGCGAAGGGCGAGGTCGGGCCGGACGTCTCCTACGTCTACCGCCTCTCGCCGACCACCTACTCCTCGGTCGAGACCCGGACCCGGCTGGCCGACGACACCTACGTCTCGTCGTTCAGCATCTACGACGCGATGCTGCGCGAGGTCGAGACCCAGCAGCCGGCGGCCGACGCCGACACCGATCGCGTCGTCACGACGATCGCCTACGACTCCAAGGGGCAGAAGGTCCGCGAGGCCGGCCCGTACGCCGTGGTCGGCAGCAGGCCGAGCGGCACCTACTTCGCGCCGGTGCTGGCCCAGGTGCGCGACAACCACCGCTTCGTCTACGACGGCGCCGGTCGGCTCCGCGTCGACGTCTACCAGCCGAAGGAGAGCCCCTCGGCCGGCTGGCGGACGAGGACCATCTACGACGCCGACCGCACGAGGGTCGAACCGCCGGCCGGCGGCACCCCCACGACGGAGGTGTACGACGTCCGGGGCCACACGATCCGGGTGGACCGTCATCTCGGGCGCACGACCGCGACCAGCGCCGTCCGCCGCACCCGGTACGCCTACGACCTCGCCGGCCGCCTGACGAGGATGACCGACGCCGGGGGCGACGTGTGGCGATGGACCTACGACCTGCGCGGCAACCGGATCGCGATGAGCGACCCCGACCGCGGCTCCTCGCGGGTCTCCTACGACGACGCCGACCGACCGACCACGACGGTCGACGCTCGGGGGCGGAGCCTGTTCACCGCCTACGACGAGCTCGGCCGCAAGGTCGGGCTCTACGACGGCGCCAGTGCGGATCGGTCCCGGATCCGCGCCGCCTGGGAGTACGACACGGTCTCGCCTGGGCGACTGACCTCGTCGACCCGCTGGGCGACGCCCGGTGACGACACGACCAGGTTCGTGTCGCGGATCGATGGCTACAACGCGCTCGGTCTCCCGACCGGCACCACGAGCACCGTGCCGTCGACCGGCATCACCGCTGGTCTCGGAGGCTCCTACTCCACGACCATGTCGTACGACTCGGTCGGTGCGCTCCTCACGAAGACGCCCGTGTCGGTGGCCGGCATGACCGACGAGACCATCCGCTACTACTACGACCGACTCGGGCGACCCGCGAGACTCGGTGGCGCCGCCAGCATCGTGATCGACTCGACCTACTCCCCCTACGGCGAGCTCCTCCAGACGACGTCGGGAACCGCGAGCGGGCGGTTCACCTACCAGACCTGGTTCTACGACGAGGGCACCCGGCGCCTGGAGCGCAACCTGGTCTCCAACCAGGCGACCGGGACGATCAGCGACATCAGCTACGGATACGAGGACGCGGGCAACGTCGTCCGCGTGGCTGACACGGCGGGCACGAAGGACATCCAGTGCTTCGACCACGACCCGCTGGGCGAGATGACCGAGGCCTGGACGATCGCCTCGGGCTCATGCGGCACTCCGTCCCGGGCACTGATGAGCACGACGCCCGGCGCCTACTGGTCGACCTACACCTACGACCGCATCGGCAACCGGCGCACCGAGGTCAAGCACGTCAAGTCCGGCTCCGACGACACGTTGGTCACCTACGGCTATCCGACCTCCGGGCCGAACGCCGCCACACCCGGCGGCAGCGCAGCGATCGGCGGACCCCACGCTGTCACCTCGATCAGCACCGCCGTCGGCACCGGGACCCCCAAGACCACCAAGTACGAATACGACGAGACCGGCAACATGACGACCCGCGGCAGCCAGACCCTGACCTGGGACAGCGAAGGGAACCTCACCAGAGCAGTCGAGGGCACCAACACCATCACCAACCTCTACGACGCAGACGGCAACCGACTCGTCCGCCACGACGGAAGCACCACGACGCTCTACCTCGACTCCACCGAGATCCGCCGCACCACCGACTCGGCTGGAACGAAGACCACGGTCGGACAGCGTTGGTACACCTTCGACGGCAAGGTGGTCGCCACCCGCGCCGGAAGCGAGATCAGCATGCTCGCCGCCGACCACCACGACACGGGCACGGTGCAGATCGACCCCTGGAGCGGCAACTACACGAAGCGCAGGTTCGACCCGTTCGGCCGAGCGCGCAAGGGCGCCGGCACGGAGTCGGCGTGGTCCGGTGACCACGGATTCCTCGACAAGCCGACAGACGCCAACGGCCTCACCCAGGTCGGCGCTCGCTACTACGACGCAGCGATCGGACGATTCATCAGCGTCGACCCATTGCTGGTTCCCTACGACCCAGCGCAGACGAATCCGTATTCGTACGCCGGCAACAGCCCGGCGACGTACTCGGATCCGACCGGCACGGACCGCGAGTACTTCTGCAGCACATGCGAGGGGGGCGGCTCGACCACGGGCCTGGACCTGGGTCAGGGCATCGGTTCGGGCAGCTCGGGCTCGGGAGACGCTTCCTACCCACCTGTCGTCGACCCGGGCCAGTTCCCACTCCGCCCGTGATTCCGGAGCCGCAAACGGCGCACGTCGCGTAGGTCCGGGCACCGGATGCAGCTGCCACGGTGTCGTCAGACGTCGAAGGGCCCCGCCGAGCGGCGGGGCCCTTCGTGCCTGCGGGGACGATCCGCCGATCAGGCCTCGGGCGCGCTCTGCTCGACGCGGCGCAGCGGCGCGGCCATGGCGTGGTAGCCGCCGTCGACGTGCAGGATCTCGCCGGTGACGGCCCGCGCCAGGTCGGAGAAGAGGAAGCACACGGAGTCGGCCACCTGCTCGGTGTCGCGCGGGTCCCACGGCAGCGGGGAGCGCTCGGCCCAGGCGTCCAGCAGCTCGTCGAAGCCGGGGATGCCGCCGGCGGCGCGGGTGTGGATCGGGCCTGCGGCCACGAGGTTGGAGCGGATGCCGACCGCGCCGAGGTCGCGGGCGAGGTAGCGGTTGAGCGCCTCGAGCCCGGCCTTGCACACGCCCATCCAGTTGTAGACCGACCACGCGCCCACCGCGTCGAAGTCGAGGCCCACCAGGCTGCCGCCGGACGCCGGGGCGAGCCGCTGCAGGATCCGCGCGGTCTCGGCGTAGCTGACGGTGCTGGTGCGGAAGGCCTTCTCCAGGCCGACGGGGTCGACGCCGAGCATCGAGCCCGACAGTGCGATGCGGGGCGCGAACGCGATGGCGTGCAGGGCGGCGTCGAGGCGTCCGTGCCGCTCGCGGATCTCCTCGACGACCGCGTCCCCGGCCTCCGGCTGCGTGGCGTCGTAGGAGATGACGGTGTCGATGCCGAGCGACGCCGCGGCGTCCCGCGCCTTGTCGAGGTCGCGCTCGAGGCCGGTGAGGACGACCTCGGCGCCGAGCTCGGTGGCGCGGCGGGCGACGCCGTAGGCGATCGACTCCTGGGTGACGACGCCGGTCACCAGGACGACCCGGTCGGCGAGCAGGGGAGCGGTCGCTCCCCGGGCGGGGCTGGCGGGGCTGGTGGCGCTCGAGGCGTGGGGGTCCATCGGGGCTCCTTGATGACACGTCGGACGGGTCGCGGCCGTGGGGGCCGCGTCGGACGCGCGGCCGGACGACGCCGCGCAGGCATGAAGCGATTTGCCTGCAAGAAGTTACCGGCAATCTGCTTCCTGTTTCAGGCGACGTGAGCGACGCCACGGCGCCGTCCGGGCGAGCGCGCCCACCCGTGCGGGGGCGATCGTCAGGTGTCGGACAGGTCGGCGCGGGTACGGTCCGCCCGTGCACGCGGTCCTGGACGCCATCCGTCAGGTGCCGCCCGGCCTGGCCTACGCGATCATCGCGCTGCTGGTCTTCGGCGAGGCGGCCGTCTTCATCGGCTTCGTGCTGCCCGGCGAGACCGCGGTGCTGCTCGGCGGCTTCCTGGCCAGCCAGGCCCACCTCGACATCGTCGCGCTGGTGATCGTCGTCGTGGTCAGCGCGGTCGTCGGCGACACCGTCGGGTTCGAGGTCGGCAAGCGGTACGGCCCGCGCATCCTCGAGCTCGGCCCGATCCGCCGCCATCGCGATCGCATCGAGACCGCCCAGGACACCCTGCGCCGACGCGGCGGACCGGCGGTGTTCCTCGCCCGCTGGACCGCCTTCTTCCGCGCCGTCATGCCGGGGCTGGCCGGCCTGAGCCGGATGCGCTACCGCACCTTCCTGGCCTGGAATGCCCTCGGCGGCCTCGCGTGGGGCGTCACGTTCTGCCTCGTCGGCTACTTCGCCGGCGCGTCCTACGAGAAGGTCGCCTCGCGCATCGGCGAGGGCTCGGCGGTCGTCATCGCCGTGCTGGCGGTCGTCGCGCTCGTCGTGTGGCGGGTGCGGCGCAAGCGGGCCGACGCCGCCCCGAGCGCCGCCGGCGACGGGTCGGGCGTCCGCTCGTAGACGCACGACCCGCCGCCTGGAGCGGTGCCGGTGACGCGGGTGACGCAGCTGGGGCTCAGAAGCTGAACTGGCCCACCAGCCCCTGGAGATCGCCGGCCATCTGGGAGAGCTGCGTGGCCGAGCCCAGGGAGTTGCGCGCTCCCTGACGCGTGTCGTCGGCCGACGACGACACCTGGGTGACGTCCTCCGCGATGCCCGCCGCTCCGTTGGCGGCCTCGGTGACGTTGCGGGCGATCTCGTTGGTGGTGGCCGTCTGCTCCTCCACCGCGGAGGCGATGGTCGTCTGGATGTCGTTGATCCGCCGGATCACCGCCGCGATCTCGGCGATCGCGGTCACCGCGCCCTCGGTGTCGCCCTGGATGGCCTCGATGCGGCGACTGATGTCCTCGGTGGCCTTGGCCGTCTCCTTCGCGAGCTCCTTCACCTCGCCGGCGACCACCGCGAAGCCCTTGCCGGCGTCGCCGGCCCGGGCGGCCTCGATGGTGGCGTTCAGCGCCAGCAGGTTGGTCTGCTGGGCGATCGAGGTGATCACCTTGATCACCTGCCCGATCTCCGCCGAGGACTCCCCGAGGCTGGCGACGGTGCGCTGCGCGGAGCCGGCGATCTCGACCGCGCCGGTCGCGACGCTGGCGGCCTCGGTGGCGTTCTGGGCGATCTCGCGGATCGACGCGGTCATCTCCTCCGCCGCCGCGGCGACGGTCTGGATCGCGGCGCTGACCTCCTCGGACGAGGTGCTGGCGCTGGTGGCGCGCTCCGAGGTCGCGCTCGCGCCGTGGTCCATCGTCTGGGAGAGCGCCGTGAGCTCGTCGGCGGCCACCGACAGCCGCTGCGCGGTGCCGCCGATCTCGGCCATCGACGCGCGCTGGCGCGCGAGCAGGGCGTTGAGGGCGGCGGCGACCTGGCCGGCCTCGTCGTCGCTGGTGAAGCCGACGACCTGGGTGAGGTCTCCGGTGGCGGCGACCCGCACGACGTCGAGGATCTGGGCGACCTTGGCCGTGAGGTCGGCCGCCGCCTCCCGGTCGGCGGTCTGCTGGGCGATGCGCTCCAGGGCGTTGCTCACCAGGCGGGCGACGGTGCGCAGGACCGTCACCCGGCGCTCGGAGAGCTCGATGACGTCCATGCTGAAGAAGTCCATCGTCCCGACGACGCGGTTGCCGGTCATGATCGGGAAGCAGACCCCCGAGCGGACGCCGACCTGCTGGGCGACGGGGGCCCGCACGCAGTCGGTCATCTCGCCGAGGTCGGGGGTGAAGAAGACGTCGCGGGCGGCCCAGGCGCGTCCCGAGAGCCCGACGCCCTCGGCGAAGGTCGCCGCCAGCGTGACCCGGTGGAACTCCTCGCCGACGTCGCCGGACTCGGCGACGAACCGCAGCACCTGCTCGTCGGGGTCGACCCGCCAGAACGAGCCGTAGGCCCAGCCGAACTCCTGCCGCACCCGCTCGATGGCGACCATGATCGCCTCCTGCTCGGTCAGCGCCGCCGAGACGCCGGCCTCGACGCGGTTGGCCGCGGCGGCGTCCTCCTCCGCCGCCGTCCGGTCGGACTCCAGCCGCAGCCGCTCGGTGATGACCTCCCAGGTCGCCATCGCGCCGATGTACCCGCCCTGGGCGTCGACGATGGCCGACACGTTGAGGTCGAGGGTCTCGGGACCCACCTGGATGTGCGCGCGTCGCGGCAGGTGCCGCGCGGGGTCGCCGAGCAGGCCGCGCTGGTAGGCCGGGCTGCTGTGGAAGACGTCGAGGCTCGAGCCGACGACGCGGTCGGCCGGCACCGGGAGGTGCTGCTCGAGACCGCGCAGGGTCTCCAGCGAGCGCGGGTTCATGTAGGTGATGGTGAAGTCGCGGTCGGCGAACATCATGTTGGTCGGCGCCTGCTCCATCATCGAGGTCATCCGCGCGACCTCGGCCTCGAGGCGGATCTTCTCGGTGACGACGTCCCACGTGGCCATCGCGCCGACGTAGGCGCCGTCCTCGTCGTGGAGCGCGGCGATCCGCAGGTCGAGGGTCTCGGGGCCGAGGGTGATCAGCGTCTGGCGCGGCAGGTGCCGGGCGGGGTCGGCGAGCAGTCGGCGCTGGTGGCCGGGATCGGTGTGGAAGACGTCCAGGCTGGAGCCGACGACCCGATCCGGTGCCACCGGGAGCCAGTCGGCCAGTGCCGTCAGGGCCTGCAGCGAGGCCGGGTTGAGGTAGGTGATGACGAGGTCGCGGTCGGCGATCATGACGCGCGTCGGCAGCTCCTCGAGGATCGAGGGCAGCAGGTGCGGCAGCTGCGGCCGGGAGTGGGTGGGCGAGACGTCCGACGTGAGGTCGAGGATCTCGGTCATGGCGGGCGAGTCCTAACTGTGCACGGCGCCCGACTGCTTCAAGCGCCCGATGGACGGGACTTCGGACCCGACCGGGTCGCGCCTGAGCCGTCCCGGGCGCGGCGGGACCTTCGTCCCGACAAGTCGGGGACAACGACTCACCGATCGATCGATCAGCGACGGTCCCGGGCGCTCGGGGGAGTGGCTTAGAGCCCGGCGGCGAGCTCGCGCAGCTCGGCCTGGTAGCCCGCGTACGCCGCCCGGACGAGCGCGCCCGGCCACTCGTCCGGCAGCAGCGCGGGCGGCAGGATCGGGTCGGTGCGCAGGTGGCGGACGAGCAGCGCCGCCGCCGCGAGCCGCTCGGCGGGCGCGGCGTCGCGTCCGGAGGCGAGGTCGTCGACGAGGCGGCGTGCGGTGGACGCCCAGGCGTCGAGGTCCCAGAGCCGTCGGGCCAGCTCGGCCGGGTGGTCGTGCGTGGACGTGCACGGGTGGACGTCGGGGTGCGTTCGGTAGCCGGCGGGGCGCCCGAGGTTGGCGGGTCGCAGCCACACGCCCTCGCGCAGCTCGGCGAGCCGGTGGCCCAGCAGCAGGGCGCGCAGGGCGGTGCGCTCGGCGGGCGGGCGTGCGGCCGCGACGACGACGGCGGTCTCCCAGGTGCCGTCCCAGGCGGCCGGCCCGGGGGCGACGGCCTCGCTCTGCTGCCGGTGCCGCTCCAGCTGGCGCGGGCCGATGCGGTAGCCGTCCGGCGTCCGCTCGAGGTCGCCGGCGGCGACGCCCCGCGTCAGGGCCGCCCGGACGGCGGACTCGCCCATGCCCAGGTGGCGGCCGATCGCGACGATCCGTCGTGACGACAACGACTCCGGGTGGCAGCCCAGCAGCACGCTGACGACGCCCGAGCGCACGGAGAGCGGTCGCGTCCCGGCGGTCGGAGCGTGCGGATCGGCCACGGCCTCAACCTGGCACAGGAGCGACCATTGCATAAGCCTTGTCGCGCGACGCTCGTAGTGCAACAGTGTGACCGACGGCACGCCCCCGCGTCGGCCCGCAGGAGAGGAACGCCATGACGAGCACGCACGAGGTCACCAACCAGGCCCCGCCGCTGGTGGGTCACAGCACCGCGGACGACGCCGCGCTCCGCGAGGGCCTGGCCCGGTGGGGCGCCGCGTGGGCGCTGCCCGAGGTCGACGAGCTCGGCCGGCTGGCGGGCACCGAGGAGGCGATCGAGTGGGGACGCCTGGCCGAGCGCGTCCCGCCGCGACTGCACACCCACGACCGCTACGGCCACCGCGTCGACGAGGTGGAGTACGTCCCGGCCTACCACCAGCTCATGCGCACCGCCGTCGAGCACGGGCTGCACGGCGCCCCGTGGGCCGACCCGCGTCCGGGCGCGCACCTGGCCCGGGCCGCGCGGTTCTACGTCTGGAACGTCGACGCCGGCCACGGCTGCCCGATCTCGATGACCTACGCGGTCGTGCCGGCGCTGCGGGCGAACCCCGAGCTGGCCGCCACCTTCGAGCCGCTGCTCACCAACCGCTCCTACGACCCCGGCCTGCGCGACCCCGCGACCAAGCGCGGCCTGATCGCCGGCATGTCGATGACCGAGAAGCAGGGCGGCTCGGACGTCCGGGCCAACACCACCACCGCCACCGTGCAGGCCGACGGCACCTACGTGCTGCGCGGCCACAAGTGGTTCACCAGCGCCCCGATGAGCGACCTCTTCCTCACCCTCGCGCAGACGCCGGCCGGCGTCACCTGCTTCCTGGTGCCGCGGGTGCTGCCGGGCGGGGAGCGCAACGCCATGCGGTTCATGCGGCTGAAGGACAAACTCGGCAACCGCTCCAACGCCTCGTCCGAGATCGAGTACGACGCCGCCGTCGGCTGGCGGGTCGGCGAGGAGGGATGCGGCGTGCGGACCATCGTCGAGATGGTCAACATGACCCGGCTCGACTGCGTCATCGGCTCGGCCGCGGGCATGCGCACCTCGCTGCGGGCTGCGGTGCACCACGCGCGTCACCGCTCGGCCTTCGGCCGGCTGCTCGTCGACCAGCCGGCGATGACCAACGTGCTGGCCGACCTCGCGATCGAGTCGGAGGCCGCGACCACCGCGATGCTGCGGCTCGCCGCGGCCAACGACGCCGCGGTGCGCGGCGACGAGGGCGAGGCGGCGCTGCGCCGGATCGCGCTGGCGGTCACCAAGTACTTCGTGTGCAAGCGCGCGCCCCTCATGGTCGGCGAGGCGCTGGAGTGCCTCGGCGGCAACGGCTACATCGAGGACCACGACCTGGCCCGCGTCTACCGCGAGATGCCGCTGCTCTCCATCTGGGAGGGCTCCGGCAACGTCGCCGCGCTCGACGCGCTGCGGGCGCTCGGCCGCGAGCCGCACACCCTCGACGCGTTCGTCGCGGAGGCCGAGCGTGCCACCGGCGCCGACGCCCGCTACGACGCCGCGCTCGAGCGGCTCACCAAGGAGCTAACCTCCTTCGACGACCTCGAGCTGCGCGCGCGGCGGATCGTCGAGCAGATGGCGCTGGTCTTCCAGGGGGCCCAGCTGCTGCAGCACGCGCCGTCCGCCGTGGCCGACGCCTTCTGCGCCTCCCGGCTCGGCGGGGACCACGGCACCGTCCTCGGCACGCTGCCGCCCGGCCTGGACCTGGCGGGCGTCGTCGACCGGGTCGCGCCGTGAGCAGCCCGGGCGGCCGTCCCGCCGGATGGCGCGAGGGCCTGACCGAGGGCGACGAGCCGCTCGTCACCCGGCGGCCCGGCCCGGCCCCGGAGTACCGGACGCTCACCTACGAGGTCGACGGGAGGGTGGCGCGGCTGACCTTCGACCGGCCCGAGCAGGGCAACTCGATCACCCCCGACACCCCCCTCGAGCTCGCCGACGCCGTCGAGCGGGCCGATCTGGACCCGCGGGTGCACGTCATCGTGCTGAGCGGTCGGGGCAAGGGCTTCTGCGGTGGGTACGACCTCGCGGCGTCGGCCGAGAACCTCATGGATGGCGCGATGGCCGGCGCCGTCGACCGGACCGGGACGGTGCTCGACCCCGCGGTGCAGATGCGCAACCACGACCCCGCGGCCACCTGGGACCCGATGGTCGACTACGCGATGATGAGCCGCTTCACCCGCGGGTTCGCGAGCCTGCTGCACGCCGACAAGCCGACGGTGGCCAAGATCCACGGCTTCTGCATCGCCGGCGGCACCGACATCGCGCTGCACTGCGACCAGATCGTCATGGCCGCGGACGCCGTCATCGGCTATCCGCCCACCCGGGTCTGGGGCGTCCCGAGCGCCGGGCTGTGGGCGCACCGGCTCGGGGACCAGCGGGCCAAGCGGCTGCTGCTCACCGGCGACCGGATCACCGGGCGGCAGGCCGCCGAGTGGGGCCTGGCGGTCGAGGCGCCCGAGCCCGAGGAGCTCGACGAGCGCACCGAGGCCCTCGTCCAGCGGATCGCCGCGATGCCGATCAACCAGCTGATGATGGTGAAGCTCGCGCTGAACTCCGCGCTGCTCGCGCAGGGCGTGCAGAACAGCCGGATGATCAGCACCGTCTTCGACGGCATCGCCCGGCACACCCGCGAGGGCCACGCGTTCCAGCAGCGGGCCGCCGAGGCCGGCTTCCGCACCGCCGTCCGCGAGCGCGACGACGTCCCGTTCGACGACGCCGGAGGCGCCGCGCGTCGGGGGTGAGGGGGCCGATCGGATCGGCCCGCGATGATCGGGCCCATCGCCCCCCGCCCCGGCAGTGTGGTGGGTGGAAGGAGGGGCCGTGATCTCCGAGCTGAACCGGGTCGTCGACGCGATCGAGGACCGGCTGGACGACGACCCGGGCACGTCGCTCGACGTCGCCGGTCTGGCCCGCGATCTGGCGACCACCGAGCACCACCTGCGTCGGATGTTCTCCTCGCTCGCCGGCATGCCGCTCTCCGAGTACGTCCGGCGGCGTCGGATGGCCGCGGCCGCAGCCGCGCTCGTGCGATCGGACGACGATCTCCTGACGATCGCGGTCGCCCACGGCTACGGCTCGGCGGAGGCCTTCGGACGCGCGTTCCGCGCCGTCCACGGCGCCGGGCCCGCGGACGTCCGTCGGGACGGCGGCCCCCTGCGCGTCCAGCCGCGCCTGCGCTTCCACCTCACCGTCGAAGGGAGCACCCCCATGGACACCCGCCTCGCCGACCTGCCCGGATTCCTGCTCGTCGGCCACGCCGCCCGCGTGCCGCTCGTGCACGAGGGCGTCAACGAGCAGATCGCCGCGCACGTCGCCGCGATCCCGGCCGAGGAGACGCAGCGACTGCTCGCGCTGAACGACGTCGAGCCGCGGGGTGTGCTGTCGGTGAGCGACGACCTCGACCCCGATCGCGCCGAGGGCTCCGAGCTCACCTACCTGCACGGCGTCGCCGTCGCGTCCCCGCCCGGCGACGACGCGCTCGACGCCATCGAGGTCGACCCCGGCTCCTGGGCGGTCTTCCGCGTCGACGGTCCGTACCCCGCCGAGCTCCAGCGGATCTGGGCGGCCACCGCCACCGCCTGGTTCCCCTCGCAGCCGTGGCGGCTGCGCCCTGGCCCCGAGATCGTCGCGATGCAGGCCTTCGACACCGACGCCGGCACCGCCGTCTGCGAGCTGTGGCTCCCGGTGGAGCCCGCCTGAGGTCGGCGCGCCCGTGGCCCGATCACCGGGTGGTGTCGGGCTATGGGGGTGAGGTGCTGTCGGTGCTCGAGCAGGCCCAGACGTCAGGTCGTCTCGGGTGGGTCGAGGAGGGTGGTGCCGTGTCGGTCGCGTCGGAATCGGACGCCGTTGGGGCTTCGCCAGAGGTAGGAGCCGGGTTGGTCGGGTCCGGCTGGCTGGTAGCGCCAGCCGTCGTGGGTCTTGTGGCGGTGGTGCTTGCGGCACAGCGGCGCGAGATTCGAGGAGCTCGTCGGTCCGCCCGCCTCGTAGGGGTCGATGTGGTCGGCGTCGCAGGACCGTGCCGGTCTGCGGCAGTACGGGAAGACGCAGGTGTGGTCGCGGAGGACGATCTGCTCGCGGATGAGGTCGGGGACCTCGTAGGCGTCGGAGTACCGCTCCGCGGCGAGATCCAGCACCGGACGCACGGTGACGCTCGTCCCGGCGGTCTGGCACCACGCCTTGATCACGTCGATGCCCAGCGGTGACCGGGACGCCTCGCTCCGGGCGACGTCGCCGAGGGCGCCGGTGACCGCGTTGACCGAGAGGTGGACGTAGAGCGTGAGGTGCCGTGAGCGCGTCTTCGTGGTCGTCTCGACCGGAGCGGTGTCGAGCGGCAGGGCCTGCTCGCCGCGGGCGAGCATCCCGGCGGCCTTCGCCCGCCGGACGCTCAGGCTGTCTTCCGAGCCCGCCTTCTTCAGCTGCTCCGCGAGGCCGGCGATCGCCCGCTCGAGGTCGGCGGCGTCGGGCTGGTCGAGGATCGCGGAGACGTCGACGGTCCCGTCGAAGCCCGTCTGGCCGAGCCAGACGTCGAACCGACGGTGCTCGGCCTCACGCGCCTGACGCAGGACCGCGTCACCGGGATCGGCGTGCTCCTGGGCGACCCGGCAGATGTTGCTGATCTGGGTGCGCGAGACCTGGTGGGCGTAGGCCGCGATCCGGGCGTCGACCAACGCCGCAGCCTCGGCGGAGAGGGGGATCGTGTCCTCGGCGATCCGCCGGACCTGCCACACCGCCAGCTCGCCCTTCACCAGACGAGACCACACTCGGGGCAGTCGGACGCACGCCTCGAGCGCGTGGCCCACGTAGAAGGACCCGGCCTGCTGGGTCATCCCGAGCGCGGTGATGAACTCGGTGACCGCATGCTCCCGCACCTCCGGTGCACCGGGGCCGGCGAGCGGCAGCATCATCCCGGTGTCGATCACATACCCGGCCACATCGCCACTGCCGGCCACGTGCGCGATCGCCCAGTCCGCGGCGGCGACGAACACGTCCCGCTCAGCCTGCTCGGCAGCCGCCCGCGCAGCCATCGCCGCACGCAGCGCGTCGCTGTCACGCAGCAGCCGAGGAGTCCGAGAGGGCATGCACTGATTCTATGCGAACACGCGTTCGAAGAGAAGTGGATATCCCCAGATCAGACGAGGGTTTGGAAACCTCAGCCATAGACAACTGAGAGAGACGAACGACGCAGCCGGCGACGGCGAACGGGGAACACTCGCTGTACCGAGACGGCGGGCGACCACCGAGTGCCATGACCGCCATGGCGACCACCGACAAGCGGTGAGCCGACCGCGAGCCAGGTGCTCGGGTGCGGGGGCTCGACGAGCTCGACCACCGACGGTGCGGGGGTCTCGACAAGCTCGACCACCGGAGCCGCGCTCGACCACCGCCGCCACCGCTGCCCGCGTCAGGCCGGACCGACGTCGACGAGGGTGGCGCCGGTGAGGGAGCGGAGCTCGTCGAAGGTCGTCGAGAACACCGCCGCGGGGTGGCCGGCGGCGGCCCAGATCTCGGGGTGCGCGGCGAGCGCGGGGTCGATCCAGGTCGGCACCGGCGCGGGATGGCCGAGCGGGGACACGCCGCCGATCACCTGGCCGGTGTGGACGCGGACGGCGTCGGGGTCCGCGCGGCGCAGCCGCTCGACGCCGAGGCGGGCGGCGGTGGCGCGCAGGTCGACGCGGTGGGCGCCGGACGTCAGCAGCAGCACGGGGTCGTCCCCGGCGAGGAAGAGCAGGCTGTTGGCGATCGCGCCCACCTCACAGCCGAGCGCCGCCGCCGCGAGCGCGGCCGTGTGCACGCCGTCGGGCAGCACCACGATGCGTCCGGTGCCGCCGCGGCGCGCGTGCTCGGCGCGGAAGCGGGCGACGCCGGGGTGCTCGGGTCGCTGCTCGCTCATGGCCGGAGCGTAGGGGCACCCGCACAGGTGGCCGGAACGTCGGTGCCGCGCGCTAGACCGGTGACATGAGCGCAGACACGAACGCCAAGACCTGGTTCATCACCGGCGCGTCCCGCGGCTTCGGCCGCGAGTGGACGATCGCCGCCCTCGAGCGCGGCGACTCCGTGGCCGCCACCGCTCGGGACGTCAGCACCCTCGACGACCTCGTGGAGCGCTTCGGCGAGCGGCTGCTGCCGATCCGGCTCGACGTCACCGACAGGGAGGCCGACGTCGCGGCCGTGCGTCAGGCGCACGAGCGCTTCGGCCGGCTCGACGTCGTGGTCAACAACGCGGGTTACGGCCACTTCGGCCTCGTCGAGGAGCTCACCGAGGACGAGGCGCGCGCCCAGCTCGAGACCAACTTCTTCGGCGCGCTCTGGGTCACCCAGGCCGCGCTGCCGATCCTGCGGGCCCAGGGGAGCGGGCACATCCTGCAGGTCTCGTCGATCGGCGGCATCTCGGCCTTCCCGCTCGTCGGCATCTACCACGCGTCGAAGTGGGCGCTGGAGGGCCTGAGCCAGTCGCTCGCGCAGGAGGTCGCCGACTTCGGCGTGAAGGTGACGCTCATCGAGCCCGGCGGCTTCTCCACCGACTGGGCGGGCTCGTCGGCGTCGCGGTCCGAGCCGCTGCTCGACTACGCCGCGTACCACGAGCGGGTGCTGGAGGAGCGTGGCAAGCGCAACGCCACCCCCGGCGACCCCCAGGCCAGCGCCGCCGCCGTCCTGCGGCTCGTCGACGCCGACGAGCCGCCCCTGCGCTGCTTCTTCGGCAGCGGTCCGCTCGGCATCGCGGAGGCCGACTACGCCTCGCGGCTCGACACCTGGCGCGCCTGGCAGGAGGTCGCGGAGCTCGCCCAGGGCTGAGGTCGCATCAGACGGGCTGACGCGCCTCGGGCTCGGCATCGGCGGTCTCGGCACCGGCGTCGGCGGGCCCGGCGGTCTCGATCCCGTCGGCCGCCTGCTGCGCGAACCACGCCTCGGTGTGCCGGCCGACCTGTTGGTTCAGCGTCTCAGCGGGTGAGGCGCCGCTCAGGCCCCGGCGCGCTCCGAGGCGAGCGCCGCGCCGAGCGTCGTGACGACGTCGAGCGCGGTGGCGACGTCCTCGGCGGTCGTGCGGAAGTTGACGAAGCAGACGCGCAGGCACGTCGCCCCGTCGATCTGCGCCGGGGCCAGGAAGACCCGCCCGTCGCGCTGCACCGCGCGGGCGAGCCGCTGGTTGTGGGCGTCCAAGGCCGCGTCGTCCCAGGCCGCGCCGTCGGCGGGCACGTGCCGGAAGCAGACGGTCGAGAGCATCGGCTCGTGCAGCAGCTCCAGCTCGGGGTGCGCACGGACGGCGTCGGTGAACCGTGCGGCGTGCTCGAGGGTGCGGGTCAGGGCCTCGCGGTACTCGGCGGCGCCGTGCACCCGCATCGTCAGCCAGAGCTTCAGCGAGCGGAACGGCCGGGAGTACTCCAGCGTGGAGTCGACCGGGTTGCCGGCGTCGCCCTCGTGGAGCATGTAGGTCTCCTCGTGCGCGAACGCCCGGCGCAGCGCCCCGCGCGTGCGCATCAGCACGACGCTGCAGCTCTTCGGCATGCCCAGCCACTTGTGGGCGTCGATCGTCACCGAGTCGGCGCGCTCCAGCCCCCGGAAGTGCGGGGCGGCGAGCGCCGTCGCGGCCGCCGGGAGGCCGTAGGCGCCGTCGACGTGCAGCCAGACGCCGTGCCGCGCGCAGACGTCCGCGATCGCGTCCAGCGGGTCGACCGCGCCGGTCAGCGTGGTGCCGGCGGTCGCCACGACCGCCACCGGGACGACGCCCGCGGCGAGGTCCTGCGCGAGCGCGTCGTCGAGCGCGTCGGGACGCATGCGGCGCTGCTCGTCGATCGCGATGCGACGCACGGAGCGGCGCCCGAGCCCGGCGGCCTCGACCGCGCGCACCACCGAGTGGTGGGCCTCCGCCGAGCAGTAGACCGCGGCCTCGCGCCCGGCCAGGCCGTGCTCCCGCGTGCCCGGCAGCGCCTGCTCGCGAGCCACCAGGATCGCGGTGAGGTTCGACGTCTGGCCGCCGCTGGTGAAGTGGCCCTCGCCGAGCGGGAAGCCGACGAAGTCGGCGATCCACTCCACCGCCTGGCGGTCGAGCAGGTCGGCGGCGCCGGCCGCCGTCGCGAGGTTCGCGTCGTAGGTGGCGGCGAGCGCGGCCGCGACGACGCCGACCTCGACGCCGCTCGAGCCGACGTAGGCGAGGTACAGCGGACGCGACGGCGAGACGCTCGCCTCGAGGATGTGCACCGCGTCGGCCAGGGCCTGGGCGCGGTCGCCGGCCTGCTCGGGCAGCGTCGCCCGCAGCCGCTCCAGCAGCGCCGCGTCGACCTCCGGCTCGGCCGGGCGCGGCCGGTCGAAGGACGTCCAGGCCTCGCCGATGGCGTCGGTGAGGGTGCTCAGCAGCTGGGCGCGGGTGGCGCGCACCGCGTCGGCGTCGGGGGCGATCGGCTGTGCAGGGGTCGACGTGGTCATGGCGACGAGGGTGCTGGTGGTGGATGATCTGCGCAACCGAGGGTCGGAAGACTGACGATCCTGCCGCAGATAGCCATCAGGAGTGATCAGAGTGCTCGATCCGGATCGCCTCGACGCCCGGTTGCTGCTCGCACTGGACGCGGCGCCCGATGCATCCGTGCTGGCGCTCGCCCGCACGCTCGGGGTCGCGCGCAACACCGTCCAGGCACGGCTGCGGCGGCTCGAGGAGCGCGGGGTCGTCGGCCGGTTCGGTCGTCGCATCGACCCCGCGGCGATGGGCTGGGGCCTGCTCGCGTTCGTCTCGATCGAGCTGAGCCAGACCCGGGGCGACCACGCCGTCGCCGCGCTCGCCGGCATCCCGGAGGTGCTGGAGGTGCACGCCATCAGCGGCGAGGCCGACCTGCTCGTCAAGGTCGTGGCGCGCGACACCGCCGACCTGCACCGCGTCACCGGCGAGCTGCTCGCGGTGCCGGACGTCCTGCGCACGGCCACGGTCATCTCCCTGCGCGAGCACCAGCCGCTGCGCACCACCGCGCTGCTCGAGCAGCTCGCCGCCGACTGAGGGCGACCGCGCGGACGGATGGGGCGCGCGCTCCGCCGGCGTGCCTACGGTGGCGGCATGGACGCACGCACTCTCGGAACCGCCCCGCACGCGCTGCCCGTCTCGGCCCTCGGGCTGGGCTGCATGGGCCTGACCAACGGCTTCGGCCCGGCCACCGAGCGCGCCGCGGGCATCGCCTTCCTGCGCGACGCCGTGGAGCGCGGCGTCGCCTTCTTCGACACCGCCGAGGTCTACGGCCCGCGCACCAACGAGGAGCTCGTCGGCGAGGCGCTCGAGCCGGTGCGCGAGCACGTCGTGCTGGCCACGAAGTTCGGGTTCGCCTTCGACGACGACGGACGTCAGGTCGGTGTCAGCAGCCGGCCCGACGACATCCGCCGGGCCGTCGAGGGCTCGCTGCGGCGTCTGCGCACCGACGTCGTCGACCTGCTCTACCAGCACCGCGTCGACCCCGACGTGCCGATCGAGGACGTCGCCGGCACCGTCGGCGAGCTCGTCGCGGAGGGCAAGGTGCGTCACCTCGGGCTCTCGGAGGCGGGGCCGACGACGATCCGGCGCGCCCACGCCACCCACCCCGTCACCGCGCTGCAGAGCGAGTACTCGCTGTTCTGGCGCGAGCCGGAGCAGTCGGTGCTGCCCGTGCTCGACGAGCTGGGCATCGGCTTCGTGCCGTTCAGCCCGCTCGGTCGCGGCCTGCTCACCGGCGCGGTCGGCGCCGACGCCTCGTTCGGCGAGAACGACATCCGCGCGACGCTGCCCCGCTTCGCCCCGGACGCACTCGCCGCCAACCTCGCCCTCGTCGAGCGGGTGCGGTCGGTCGCCTCGCGGCTCGAGGCCACGCCCGGCCAGGTCGCGCTGGCCTGGCTGCTCGCCCAGCGTCCGACCATCGTCCCCATCCCGGGCACGCGCCGCACGTCGCGGCTCGAGGAGAACCTCGCCGCGGCGGGCCTGCGACTCGACGAGGACGCCCTCGCCGAGCTCACCGCGGCCTCGGACGAGGTCGTCATCGTCGGCGAGCGCTACCCCGAGGCGATGGCGGCGATGATCGACCGCAGCTGAGGTCCGCGTAACCGCGCGGCGAGCGGCTCGGGACCGCTAGCGTGACGCGTCGGACGTGCGACCCCACCGGCGTCCGACCGACTCGGAGGTCGCCATGCCCGCTCCCCGTGCCCGCGTCGCCGCGCTCTGCGTCACCGTCGTGTCCACGCTCCTCGGCCCGGCGGCCGCGCCCCCGGCGTCCGGTGCCGACGACCCCTTCGCCGCCACCGAGGTGCGGCTGCCGGCGGTGCCCGACGGCACCACCATCCGCAGCGTCCGGCTGGACGGCGACACCGCGTACGCCGTGGTCGCCGACACGGGGTCGAACACCTCCAGCGGCCGCGTCCTCGTCGCGCCCTCCGACGGCAGCGGCCCGTGGCAGGACCTGCTGGATCCGGCGACCGCGCAGCCCGTTCGCGGTGGCGCCGTGGAGGTGGGGCGCGGCGTGGCGGTCGTCGGATCAGGCGACTCGTACCTGTGTGACGACTACGTCATCCTCGGGGAGGCGCGATCGGGACGGTTCCGCTCCTGCGGCCGTCCCACGGTCGGCCGCGAGGGGGCGTTCGTCGTCGCCACCGGCTTCGGCGATCCGCACAGCGGGATCGGCTACGAGCCGTGGGAGCTCCGACGCATCTCGGACGGCTCGCTGGTCGAGGAGCTGGACTACGACCAGGACTCCCAGCGGGACTTCTCGGTCGACGGCGACCTCGTCTGGTGGTTTCACGGCCAGCAGAGCGAGCTGAGGTCCCTCGACGTCCGCACGGGCGAGGGCCGGTCGTGGCCGTTGCCGCTGGCATGCCGCTTCAACGCGACGCTCCGGGAGGTCGTCGACGGCGTCGTGCACCTCCGCTGCGCCGGCACCGCCGCAGCCGTCGACACGCGTCGCGGGCTGCCGGCGCGCGTCGAGCCGCAGCTGGACGACGTGGGCAGGGTCGGGATCGCCTGGCCGGACGCTCTGTCGTCCCCGTCGGTGACCGTGCACGATCTCGGGTCGGCGGCCCGCAGCTGGGTCATCACCGGCTGGTACGGCGGTCGGTACCTCTGGGAGGACGTCGATCGCCCCCCGACGGTCGCCGCGGACGTCGCCGATCGGCCGGCGGTCATCGTCGCGACGTCCCCCTCCACGGCGTCGGTCTGGACCTTCTCCACCTCGGCCCCGATCGAGACGACCACCGACGTCACCGCGCCCACGGTGCGGTTCACCCGGACGCCTCGTCCGCTCATCGCGGGCGCTCGGCGGGATCCCACGCTCCGGTGGTCGTGGGCCGTGAGCGACGACCAGACCGCAGGCGCGCTCGAGTCGATCTCCTCGTACGGACTCGGCTACGTCGGCGAGCCGATGCAGTGGAGCTCGCCGTACTCGAGCACACGACGCCACACGTTCGAGCTGACCTTGCGAGGGCCGGAGCGACGGTGCCTGCGCGTCCGCGCCCGCGACTGGGCCGGCAACCTCGGGCCGTGGGCCGTCTCCTGCGTCGTCGTCGACGCCGGCGCGCCCCTGGCGGAGTTCTCCGCGCCCGAGATGGGGATCGGACTGGTGAAGCGACGCGGCCCGCTCCGCCTCGGCTTCGTCGTGAGGCCCTCCGGATCGGGGCAGGGCATCACCTCCTACGACATCGGCCGTCGGATCGCCCTGCCGGGCAGGGTGCTCTCGCCCTGGCGCGTGCCCGCGCGCTGGCGCGGGGTCCGCGGCGGCGAGCACGCGATCCGACTGACCCCCGGCAGCCAGGTCTGCCTGCGGGTCCGCGCTCGGGACCGCGCCGGCAACGTCGGCGGCTGGGATCCGAACCGTCCGAGGTGTGGCGCGGTGCCCTACGACGAGACCACGCTGCGCATCGACGGCCCGCATCACCGCGTCCGGACCACGGGGAAGGCCATCGACCCGATCGGGAGCACGAGCACCACGATCGACCGGAGGTCGAGGATCCATCTCGGCAGGATCACGGCCCGCAGGCTCATCGTGCTCATGCGCACCACGCCCTACACGTGTTTCCGGGTGGAGGTCGGCGGACGGCGGGTCGCGGCGCACTGCTCCTACGGCGACGACGGCGATCTGTCCGGCACGCAGGTGCGGGTGCATCTGAACCGCGCGGTCACGGGCGACGTGATCATCAGGCCGATCGGGAACGGCCCGGGTCAGCTGCTGCTCGACGGCGTCGCGGTCGAGCGCTGACCCCCGGCCGCGCATGCGGCGGGCCCGGTGGGGGCACGGGACGGCAGTGGCACGCGCCCGGCTGCGTCGGGGTCGCCCGTGGGCTTCGCCCTGGCAACGGACGTCCACCCGCCGGGCCGCGACGTCCGTCAGGGCGACGTCGACTAGCGTGAGACAACGTTGTCTCAGATCAGGAGGTCAGTGTGGGACAGCACCGGGCGCCCGATCCCCGGACCCTCGGACCGTCGTCAGGCGGAGGGCGCCGCCCAGAGCAGCCGCACCGGCTCCTCGTGCACGCCCTCCATCCGCTGCGCCGCCTCACGCAGCCGCAGTCCCGCCCGACGCCCGGCGTCCACGGCGTCGGGGCGCAGGGTGTGCCAGCCGGAGCGGGGCAGCTCGTCGTGGCAGACCCACAGCCCGACTCGCGGCTCCTGGGGCGGCAGCGCGGGCGCCGGGCCCTGCACCAGCACGGCCACGGGGGCGGCGTCGGCGGCACGCGCGTCCAGCAGCGCGCCGAGGTCGGCGAGCCCGGCGGCGTCGGCGACGATCACCTCGTCGATGCCCTGCTCGTGCGCCCGGGCCCGCACCTCGGCCACGTCGTCGTCGACGACCAGGCGCACGTACGGGAGGTGGCCCTCGGTCGCCGCCGTGTCGGCGCCGGTCGCGAGGTCGACCACCCCGGCGAGCGCCACGCCCGCCTCCCGCACCAGTCGCTCGATGCTTCCCTGGGGCGCGACGAGCACGCAGCCGTCGTCCGGCACGGCGGGCCCGCACTGGTCCGCACAGCCCAGCCCCTCGGCCAGGCCGGCGTGCAGGTCGGCGAGGCCGGGCGTCGCCAGGGTCGGCACGCACAGCACCACGAGCCGGGGTGCGACGCCCCCGCGCTTGAGCTGACGGGCCAGCGGGTTGGCGCGGTAGGCGAGGATGCCCACCGCGGAGCGCACGCGCTCCTCCATGGCCGGGTTCACCCGCTCGCCGTTGACCACGCGCGAGGCGGTCTTGATGCTGACGCCGGCCAGGGCCGCGACGTCCTTGAGCGTCGCGGGACGACCGGCGGGGAGGCTCCGGTCGGGGTCGCGGCTCAGACGGGACTGCGCCGGAGATCCGGAGGATCCGGCGGTCTGGTCGGGGTGGTCCTGGCTGCTGGCGTCATCGGGCACGTCGTCCTCTCCACCCGAGAGCGCACTCGGCTCGAGGCTGCGCAGGCGTCGAGTGGGGCGCCGAGTCACCCGGGTCAGTGGAGTATGGCCCACGGATCCTGGGAGCGTCTGCGATGACGTCGAGGTGGACTGAACCAGCGCCGCTCCCGCCCTGCCCCTCCGCCTGCGTGCTCCAGCCCGGGCACCCGTGGGAGTTCGAGGTCGACGGCGCTCCGGCGCGCTACCACCAGGGGCCGGTGCTGGAGCCGTTCTTCGGCTTCGAGCTCGAGGTCGCCGAGCGCGGCGTCGTGGAGCGGGGCGTCGTGCTCGATCCGGAGCAGCACGACCTCGACGCCGCCGCTCTCGACGCCCTCGGCGAGCGGGCGCGCGCCGCGGCGGCCTGGCTGCGGTCGTTCAGCATCGACGATGAGGGCTCCACGCCCGGCTGAGCCCGGTGCATCGGGGCCCGCCCAGCCTGCGCACTCGTCCTGATCCTGCGTTGACCGCCGCCGACGACGGCTAGGGTGCCGACCGTGCGGCGTCCGGGCACGCACCAGCTCGCGGAGGACCCCATGCACGCACCCACTCGGCCGGGCCTCGTCGCCGCCGCGCTGCTCCTGCCCCTCCTCGCGGTGGTCGGCACGTCGGCCCCGGCGGCACTGGCCGACGGCCCCGAGCCCGCGCCGGTCACGGTGCCCCTGCCCGCGCTGCCGGCAGGTGCCACGGTCGGCAGGGTCGCGCTCGCGGGCGACGTGGTGTTCGCCGGGGTCGGCACCACGGCGTCGGACGGTGCGCGGACCAGCCGCGTCCTGACGACCGCTGCGGACGGGACCGGATCCTGGTCGGCGGTGCAGGACCCGTCGACCGGCCAGCCGATCGACCAGCCCCTGGTCGCGGTCGCGGGGGACGTCCTGCTGCTGAGGGCGCGGCCAGGCCTCCACTGCGCGGGCTACCGCCTGATCGGCTCGGTGGCGGGCGCACCGGTCGATCGCCGTCTCGAGAGCTGCGGCGACCCGCGGCTCGGGGGCGGCGGTCAGGCGGTCTCGACGCGCGGGGCGGACGTTCTCTGGCGGGTCGAGCAGGTCGTCGACGGCTCGGCCTGGCCGGGCTCCGACTCGGTCCGAGCGAGTCACACGCCCGAGGTCGACGGCACGACCGTCTGGGACGTCGAGCCGGGCAGCACCACGCTCCGGGCGCTCGACCTCCGCACCGGCGACGTCGTCGGTCGGGCCCTTCCCGGAGGCTGCGGGCTGCCGGACGGGGTGCTCGCCGCGGGTGGCGGACTGGTGGCCGTGCGCTGCCTCGACGTGGCCGCTCTGCTCGACACCACCCGCGCGGTCTCGCCCCGGCAGATCCCGGACGACGTCATCGGCCTCTCCGCGACCCTCTCCCTCTCCGCGACCGCGGGGCAGGACGAGGTGCGCGTCGACGATCTCGGCACCGCGCACCGCACGTGGACCTTCGCGCGGAGCTCGCGAGGGCTGGTCGACGGCGACGACCGCCTGAGCGCCCTCGACGCCGACGGATCGCCCCGGCTGGCGATCGTCAACCCGGACGGCGCCCTGAGCGTGACGACGCTGCCGACCTCGCCCCCGGTCGAGGTCGACGAGGACGTGACGCCTCCGACCGCCCCCGTCCTCAGCCGGGTCCCGCGGCTGGTGCGCACCCCGTCGGCCCAGCGCTCGTGGCCGGTCGTCTGGACCGCCTCGGACCCGGGCGGCGTGGGCGATCGGGTGGCGTACGAGGTCGCGCAATCGTCGCGGCCGACCTACCTGCCCGACCTGTTCACGACGTACCTCGACGACACGGCCATGACGCGTGCGAGGTTGACGGTGATGCCCTCGGAGCGCGACCAGCGGACGTGCCTCCGCGTGCGCACCCATGACTGGGCGGGCAACGTCAGCGCGTGGTCGCAGACCTGCCTGACCGCCGACGGCTACCGGCCACTGACCTCGTGGCGGTCGTCCTCCACGCCGTGGCGGCAGAGCCCCTTCCGCCCCGTCGTCATGCGGTACGGCGCGGAGGACGCCCTCGGGGTGGCGTCCTACGACGTCTCCCGCCGGATCGCCTTGCCGGGCCGACCGTGGGGGGCCTACCGGACGCCGGCGGCGTGGCGACGCACACGCGCGACGTCCGTGAGTCGGAGGCTGCCCCCAGGCACCAACGTCTGCTTCCGGCTGCGGGCGCGCGACCGGGCCGGCAACGTCTCGCGGAGGGATCGCGGAGCCCGCGAGCGCTGCACGGCGGTGCCGTACGACGACCGCGCCTTCGTCCGGCACGGCGATGCCCGGGCCGTCGGCGGCACCGGCATCGGTCGCACGCTGACGATGCTCCGCGGCTCCGGCTCGATGACCCGGCGGATCACCGCGCGGGAGATCGGCGTCATCGCGGCCGGCGCGTGCGTGTCGATCACGATCGCCGGCCGCACCCGCCTGAGCGCGGCCTGCGAGCGTGACGGCGTGCCCTCGAGGGAGCCGGTGTGGTTCACGGTCCGGCTGCCGCGCACGATGACGGCGACGATCGTCATCCGCCAGCACGGGGTCGACCCCGCCCTGGTGGATGCGGTCGTCCCCCTGCGCTGAGCCCCTCGCCGCAACCGGACTCGCGCCCGGGGCCTCAGGGCTGGAACACGACCTTGACCATGCCGTCCTCCTTCGCCTGGAACCGCGCGTAGGCCTCGGGCGCGGCGTCCAGCGGGAGCCGGTGGGTGGCGAACTCCTCGACGCCGAGGTGGTCCTCGTCCTCGACGAGCAGCTGCAGGATGTCGTCGCTCCAGCGGCGCACGTTGGCCTGGCCCATGCGCAGGGTCAGCTGCTTGTCGAACATCTGCATCATCGGCAGCGGGTCGGCGGCGCCTCCGTACACGCCCGAGATCGAGACGGTGCCGCCGCGGCGCACCGACTCGATGCCGGTGAGCAGCGCGTCGAGCCGGTCGACGCCGGCCTCGGTCATCACCGCGCCCTGCAGCCGCCTCGGGAGCAGCCGCAACGCCTTCTGCGCGGTCTCGGCCAGCGGCGAGCCGTGGGCCTCCATGCCGACGGCGTCGAGCACGGCGTCGGTGCCGCGGCCGTCGGTGAGGTCGCGCACCTGCTCGGCGACGCCGTCCGAGCCCGCGGACGCGAGGTCGATCGTCTGCGCGCCGCGGGCGGCGACCCGGGCGAGCCGCTCGGGCACGCGGTCGACGACGACCACCCGGAGCCCGCGCATCAGCGCGATCCGGGCCGCCATGTCGCCGATCGGCCCGGCGCCCATCACCAGCAGGCTGCCGCCGTCCGGCACGTCGGCGTACTCGACGCCCTGCCAGGCGGTCGGCAGCACATCGGAGAGGTAGAGGAACCGGTCGTCCGGCGGTCCGTCGGGCACCCGGATCGGCAGGGTGTCGGCGAACGGCACCCGCAGGTACTCGGCCTGGCCGCCGGGCACCTGCCCGTAGAGCCGGCTGTACCCGAAGAGGCTCGCGCCGGTGCCCTGCTCGCGGTTCTGCGTGGTCTCGCACTGGCTGTGCAGGCCGCGGGTGCACGTCCAGCAGGTGCCGCAGCTGACGTTGAACGGCACGACGACCCGATCGCCGACCTGCAGGTCGCGCACCTCGGGGCCGACCTCGACGACGACGCCCATCGGCTCGTGTCCGACGACGTCGCCGGCGCTCATGAACGGCGTCAGGGGGTCGTAGAGGTGCAGGTCGGAGCCGCAGAGACCGGTGGACGTGATCCGGACGACCGCGTCGGTCGGCTGCTCGATCGTGGGGTCGGGGACCTCCACGACCTGCATGTCGGTGCGGCCCTGCCAGGTGACGGCCTTCATCGTGGTGCCTCCTCGATCGCGGGACGGTCGGGGGCGTGCGCCCCCGCGGGCCGGTGTCCTGGACGCCCCGGCCCATGCGCCGCCCAGACCGCGAGCACGCCGCGCTCCTCCTGCCGGGTGCCGAGCAGTGCGAGGCCGAGCGAGCCGGCCGTGGCGACCAGGGCGTGCACCTGCGCGGGCGTGCCCAGCTGCAGGACGACCACGCCGGCGGGCCGCAGCCGGGCCGCCGCGACCCGCAGGCAGAGCCGTGCGACGTCGAGGCCCTCGACGCCGCCGTCGATCGCGAGCACCGGGTCGTCAGGGAACCGTCCGACCTCGGCCGAGGGCACCCAGGGCGGGTCGGCCAGCACCACCGGGAAGCGCTCGTCGTCCGGCTCCCACCCGTCCTCGAGCCGGCCCTGACGCACCTCGACCCGGTCCCCGACGCCGAGCGCGTCGGCGTTGCGCCGCGTCCAGGCGCTGGCGGCGGGGGAGAGGTCGACGGCCAGCAGCGCGCGACCGGTGAGGTGCGCGGCGAGCAGGCCGATGTGGCCCGCGCCGCAGCACAGCTCCAGCAGGCGGCCGGGCGGCTGGTCGGCGGCCAGCTCCGCGGCCCAGCGCGCCTGAGCCGCCGTCCAGGGCCGCGGCTCGAGGACCCGCTCGTCGTAGCCGATCGGCAGGCCGCCGATCGTCCGGGTCCGCGCCGGCGGAGCCGTCACCGCCGCTCCGCCAGCAGCGCCAGGCGACGCAGGGTCTCGACGTTGCGCCAGCGCAGCTGCAGGTGGCGCACCGGCCGCGGCACGAGCAGGCCGGGGCCGCGCACGGCGTCCTCCTCGATCACCAGCCGGGTGCCGGCGCCCTCGGGCACCAGCCGGATCGTCACCTCGGCCTCGCCGCCGGGCCAGGCCCGGGCGCGCAGCCGCAGCGACTCGCGAGGCCGCACCTCGAGCACCTCGGTGGTGTCGTCGACGAGCACGGGCCAGGCGCCGACGGAGTGGTGCAGGCGGGCGCCGACCTCGGGCCAGGCGGCGTCGACCTCGCGCATGCGGGAGGCGCCGACGACGAAGAGCGGGTAGAGCCAGCCGTCGGCGAGGATCCGCCACACGGCGTCGGGGCTCGCGGCGGTGCTCCGCTCGGTGCGGGACGGGTGGCCGGGCGGTCGAGCGGGCGGTCGAGCGGGCTGATCGGCGGGCTGAGGGCCGGACGGGTCGTGGTGGGTCACGGTGCCCGGTGCCCCGTCGGCGCCTGAGCATGTGCCAGCAGCCGGTGGGTGCCGTCGCACCAGGGCGCCTCGGACGTCCGGCGGCACCGGCACAGCGCCACCACGGGCCGCCGGGCCGGGTGCTCGACGCCGTCGGCGTCGCGCACCGACGAGACGCCGCGCAGCAGCAGCGGGCCGCCGGGGCACGGCACCACGTGGGGAGCGGACGGCTCCGGCGGCGGCTCCGCGCTCACGACGCGGCCCAGCGGTCGAGCAGGCGCCCGGCGAACCGGGCCTCCAGGTCGAGGCAGGTCCAGGCGCCGAACAGCACGTCGTCGGCCAGCTGCGGCTCGGCCTCGAGCAGCGCCCCGCAGATCACCCGCGACGCCAGCTGCTCGTGCACGGCGTCGGCGAGCACGTGCTCGCGGTAGTAGTCGCCGATCTCCTCGGGGAGGCCGAGTCGTCGCAGGCCCTGCGCCATCCGGCGCGACGGCACGCAGGAGGTGGCCTCGAAGGCCGCCAGGTGGCCCAGGGCCGCGCCGCGCAGACGGCGTCGAGCGCCCAGCATCGTCACGGTGGTGACCTGCTCGAGGATCTCGACCGGCGCCTCGTCGACGTGGGCCGCGTAGGCGGCGTCGACGCCGCAGGCCTCGAGGCCCCGGGCGAAGAGGTGGTGGTGGAGCCGAGCGGGGTCGCCGGCGCCGTACTCGTCGTACTGCAGCTCCACCAGGGCGGCCTTCGCGACCACCGGCAGGCGCGGCACGAGCCACGCGACCGGGTCAGACTCCTGCAGGTGGTAGAGCGAGCGCAGCCGTAGCAGCTCCAGCGCCTGCGCACGGGTGGCCCGCCGCTGGACGAACCGGGCCAGGGACGGCCCGTCGTCGGCGGCGACGAGCCCGTCGATCGCCTCCGCGGCCCAGGTGCCGGGCTCCGCTCCCGGGGGCGGTCCGGCGGGCCCGAGCGGCTCCGCCGACTGCGCCGACTGCGCCGACTGCGCCGACTCCGTCGGCTCAGCGCGGGAGAGCCAGCGTCCACGCAGCCGGGCCTCGAGCTCCTGCTCCAGCCGGCGTCGCAGCGCGACGACGCCCGGCGCGTCCTCCGCGTCGTCCTCCACCCCGGCGAAGCCGCCGCGGTGGAGCTCCTGGAGCGTCCAGAGGGTCAGCAGCCGGTCCTCGCGGGTCGCGCGCCCGAGCGCTTCGGGGGACCCGGACAGCCCCTCCGGGTCGGCGTCCAGGGCGGTGACGACGGCCTCCCCGAGCGGTCCGCGCGGGGAGGGCAGCCGGGGTGGCCGCGGGGCGGCGGCAGGGGCGAGGGTGGACGACGGGGGCATGCTGTCCGGTGTCCCGGCGCACCGAGCGCCATGCCCCACTGCGCCCGCCCGGCTCGCGAAGACCCGCTGCACCACGCCCACCCCCGCCTCGACGAGGACGCCTGCTCCGAGGCGTGCGTCAGAGCAGGACGAGCGCCTCCCAGAGCACCTCGCCGTCGCGGCGGCGGGGCTGGGCGCGCAGCCTCCGTCCGCCGGCGAGGGGGACGTCGACGAGGCGCAGGTCGGACTCGCCGGCGGCCAGGTGGGCGGGCACCCCGAGGGCCGCGAGGGCCGGCATCGGGTCGGCCTCGCCGGTGGGGTCGGCCTCGAGCGCCGTCGTCCAGCCGTCGGAGACGAAGGTGCACCGGTACTCGCCGCCCGCCCCGCGCAGCTCGAGGGCCACGCCCGGCAGGAGCTCCGCGTAGCGCGCGAACCGGGCCTCCAGCTCCCGCAGGCGGACGTCGCGGTGCAGCCGGGGTGACGCGTCGCGCAGGAACGCGTGGAAGCGCCGGCCCCCCGGGGTCTCCAGCGCCGTGATCGTCAGCTCGACCGGCAGCCGCTCGCCGTCGCGGCGCTGCGCCAGCAGCGGGACGGTGCGGCCCGCGAGCCGCGACGGGCCGCCGTCGCGCACTCGGGCGAGGCCGGCGAGGTGCGCCTCGCGCATCTCGGGCGGCACCACCAGGTCGGCGAGCGGCGCGCCGATCGCCTCCTCGGCGCTCCAGCCGAGGAGCGTGGTGCTCGCGTCGTTCCAGGCGGTGATGGTGCCGGTGGCGTCGATCCCGATGACGGCGTCGGGCGCGCCGGCGAGCACTGCGGCGAGCAGGGCGGTCTCGGCCGCGGGGCGCACCTCGGCCTCAGGCATCGTCGACCCCCGTCCGGTGTCGTCCGCGCTCGGCCACGAGGTCGGCGGCGACGTCGCGCATCTTGCGCTCCTCGCTGCTCGAGAGCCGCTGCAGGTAGGCGAAGGCCGCGTCCGCCGTCAGGTCGAAGCGCTCCATGAGGATGCCGAGAGCGCGCCCGATGAGCGAGTGCGACTCCAGCGCCAGCCGCGTGTGGTGCTCGTGCGCCGCCCGCTCCACCGAGAGCAGCGCGGCGCCGGCCAGCGTGCGCACCATGGCGCGGGCCTCGTCGTCGACCGCGGACGCGGTGCTCACGTGCACGAAGACGCCGAGGCAGCGGCGCTCGACGCACAGGGGCACGGCGAGCCACGCGTTCCCGGCGTCGCCGCCGGCGAGGGCGGCCAGCCGCGGCCATCGTCGGGCCAGCTCGTCGGCGTCGACGCAGACCTCCTCGCGGGAGGCCATCGCGATCAGCGCGGGGCCGTCCCCGAGTCGGAGCTCGGCGTCGACCAGGGCGGTCAGGGCGTCGTCGGTGGCGACCCGGAAGAGCTCGTCGTCGGCCACGGTGGCCACGACGGCCGCGCCGCGGCTGTCGGGCAGGAGGGCCTGGGCGCCGTCGACGAGGTGCTGCAGCACGACCTCCAGCTCCCGCACCTCGGAGACCGGGGTCAGGGCCGGACGGAACAGCGCGTCGATGCGCTGCGCATGATCATCAGACATCGTTGTCGCTCCTGTCTCCGGACACCCTAGGAGACGGCGCGGGGCGGCAGCACGCGGCGACCTCGCCCGAGAGGGGGACCCGGCCCGGCCGTCGTCCCCCGTCGAGACGACGCCCGGGCCGGGCGTGGGCCGGTGTCCCGTCGGCGCACCGTCCATGCGCTCCTCCCCCTAGGCGAGGACCCCGGCTCCCGCTGCCCCTAGCGTCGAGTGCGGGAACCCCTTGCTGGAGACGACGGCGAGGTCCACTCCGACTCGACGGACGTGAACCCCGATGACCACCCTCGCTCGATCCCCCCGCCTCACCGCCCCCGCCGGCCGACGTGCCGGCCCGGCCGGCCCGACCGGTCCGGCCGGCGCCCCGCCGACCGGACCACACCGAGAGGAGCGCCGCCGACGGCAGATCGCCACCAGCGACCTGCTCGAGCGCGCGCGCACGGCGCCGCCCGGCGCCCGCCGGGACGACCTGCTCAACGAGGTCGTCGTGGTCAACCGCGGCGTGGCCGAGGCGGTCGCGGCGCGCTTCCGCGACCGCGGCGTCCCGCAGGAGGACCTCGAGCAGACCGCCTACGAGGCGCTGCTCAAGGCCGTGCGTCGCTTCGATCCCGAGCGCAGCGACGACCTCCTCACCTTCGCCGTGCCCACCATCCGCGGCGAGCTGCAGCGCTACTTCCGCGATCTGGGCTGGGCGGTGCGGCCGCCCCGGCGCGTGCAGCGGCTGCGCTACGAGCTGGCCGCCTGCCTCGACGAGCTCACCCAGGAGCTCGGGCACGAGCCGAGCCGTGCGGACGAGATGGCGCGGCTCGGCATCGGCCACCGGGAGTACGACGAGTGCGTGCAGGCCGCGGGCTGCCAGCGGCCCACCTCGCTGGACCAGCCCGCTCGCGGCGACTCCCCGACGTCCCTCGGCGACCTCATCCCCGACGAGCACGGCGTCGAGCCCACTGAGGACCGGGTGCTGGTGGAGCAGCTGCTCGCCGGCCTCGACGAGCGCGAGCGCCGCATCCTCGCGCTGCGGTTCGTCGACGACCTGACCCAGGCCGAGATCGGCGCTCGCATCGGCGTCACCCAGATGCAGGTCAGCCGGCTGCTCTCGGGCATCCTCGCGCGGCTGCGCGAGCAGGTCGCGGCCTGAGGCCCTCGCTCCGGGTGGTGCCGCATGACCGGCGCCTCCGCGGGACACCCGGCGGCATGCGGGTGCTCCTCTGGCGGGTCCACGATCCCTGGACCTCGGCGTTCCTCCAGGGCGCCCACGACGTCCTGGTGCCCGTGCTGCCCGACGGCGGTGCGGCCGACCGCGGGGGAGTGGCCGCATCTGCCCGTCCCGGGCGAGCGCGGGAGGTGCCCGTCGAGCAGCTGCGCGAGGAGCCGGTCGACGTGGTGATCCTGCAGCGCCCCCACGAGCTCGGGCTGGCCGAGGAGTGGCTCGGCCGGCGTCCCGGCCGCGACGTCCCCGCTCTGTACCTCGAGCACGACGCCCCGACGGGTCCCGCCGCCACCACGCGGCACCCGTTGGGCGACCAGGCCGCCATCCCGATCGTCCACGTCACCGCCGCCCACCGGCTCCGGTGGGACGCCGGGCAGGCGCCCACCCACGTCGTCCCGTACGGCGTGCCCGATCCGGGGCACCGCTGGACCGGCGGTCTCGAGCGGGCCGCGGTCGTCGCCGACGAGCCGATGGGGCGAGGACGCGTGGTCGGCGCCGACCTGCTCCCCGGACTCGTCCGTGCCGCGCCGGTCGACGTGCTCGGCCCGGGTGTCTCCGCCCTCCTGGACCCGGACGGTCCGCTCGGCGCCGCCCTCGCGCCCGCCGCGGCGTCCGGCCGTCTGGGCCTGCGCGACGACCTCCCGCACGACCGCCTGCTCGTCGAGCTCGCGCGCCGGCGCGTCTTCGTCGACCTCGCCCGCCGGACGTCCCTCGGGCTCCCGCTCGCCGAGGCAATGCTGCTGGGCATGCCGGTCGTGGCCCTCGCGACCACCGAGGCCGTCGCCGCGGTGCCGCCCGGCTGCGGCGTGCTCGCCGTCGACCCGACCGTCCTGCACGGCGCCGTGCGGCGCTACCTCCGCGATCCTGGCCTCGCCGCCGACCACGGCCGCGCCGCCCGGGCCCACGCCCTCGAGGCCTTCGGGCTCCAGCGGTTCCTCGACGACTGGGACGCCCTGCTCGACGCCTACGCCTAAGCGCGAGCGCGCCGGGCGACCTAGCATGCTGCTGCCGCGACGCCCCCGTCGCGCACCCGGGCTCGCGGAGCCCGTCTCTCGGGAGGTCCCATGTCCGTGCTGCGCCGTGCCCTCGTCGCCGTCCCCGGGCTCGCGCTCGTCGCCGCCGGCGCGGTCGCGATCCCGTCGCCCTCGCTTGCCGCCGACGAGGCCGCGCCCGGCGCCGAGCCCACCACCGTGACGCTGCCGCCGGTGCCGGACGGCTGGGACGTCATGACCGTTGACCTCGACGGGCCCGACGTGGTCGCCTCGGTGCGCACCTCGGAGGGTGCCCCTCCGCCCGCCACCACCCGGGTGCTGCGCGCCCCGTCCGACGGCTCCGGCGACTGGACGGTCGTCACGGACCCCTCGGGGACGCCGGCGCTCGGCGACGCGCTCGACCCGCCCGCGCAGGTCGCCGCGGGCGTGATCGGGTACTACGCCGGCTCCGCACCGTCGCCGCGGCCCGACGTCATGTGCTCCTCCTACCGCCTGCTGCGCGCGGGCACCGCCCTCGAGATCCCCGCCTGCCGCTCCGCGGGCATCGAGCTCGGCTGGGGCGGTCGGGTCGTCTCGTCCCTCGACGCCGACGGCGTCTGGCGGGCGCGCCGCACCGACGACGGCTCCCTGCTCCCGGGCCGTCCGCTCGTCGAGCACAGCAACCAGCCGGCGCCGATCATCGACGGCACGACGTCGTGGACCACAGGGGCCGGCGCGGTGCTGCGCGGCGTCGACCTCGCCACCGGCGCCACCGTGCAGCGGGCGCTGCCCGCCGTCTGCGCGAGGGCGTCCGGGGTGCTTCAGGCGGCGGACGGCCAGGTGCTCGTCGGCTGCGCGGGCGGAGATTCGGTGCTCGTCGACACGACGCGCTCGGTCGCACCGCGTCTCGTGCCGGCGATCGGCGAGCTCGGCGCCGTGGGCGTGAGGCTGAGCGCCTCGTCCGGCCTCCTCCGCGTCCATGACCTCGGCGTCGCCCATCGCACCTGGTCGTTGCTCGCGACCGGCCCGGACGCAGGACCCGACCTCGCCGGCGGGCCGCGGGCGGTGCTGACGACGTCCGCGCGGCAGGTCGTCGTCGCCACGGTGCCGGTCTCGGCGCCGGTCACCACCACGGAGGACGTGACCGCGCCGACCGTCGCCCTCGACCGCCGGCCCGCGCCCGTGTCGCGTCGCGCGAGCGGCGTGGCCACCTGGGAGTGGACCGGCTCCGACGTCCCGTACTCCGGTGCCCTGGCCTACGAGTGGCAGACCGCCACCCCGGCTCCGGGGGCCGCCGTGGTCTGGTCGGCCTCCTCCGGTCCTGAGGCGTTCACCGGCTCCGCCTCGGTGTCCCTGTCGGGCGACGACCGCTCGCGGGCGTGCCTGCGGGTGCGCGCGCTCGACTGGGCCGGCCACGTGAGCACGTGGCAGGGCTCGTGCACCGAGCTCGACGGCACGGCGCCGGTCGTCCGCTGGAGCGACCCGCTCCCGCGGGTGCTGCCGCGCCGCGGACCGCTCTTCCTCGACGTCCGCTACGCGGCCACCGACGTCCACCGCATCGGCGGCTTCGACGTGACGCGGCGCATCACCCCGGCCGGTGCTCGCGAGCCCGCCGCCTGGGAGTCGCCCGCGGCGTGGCAGCGCACCACGGCCACCCGCGTCAGCCAGCGGCTCGAGCCCGGCAGCGAGGCGTGCTTCCGCGTGCGGGCCCGGGACGAGGTCGGCAACCTCTCGCCCACGAGCGCGGCCCGATGCACGACGGTGCCCTTCGACGACCGGGAGGTCGCGGTCACCGGCTCGTCCCGGCGCACGACCGGCGGACGCGTCGGCGACACGCTGACGGTGCTCGGCACCACGGCCGTCCTCCGCACCGGCACGGTCACCGGCTCCCAGGTGCTGCTCACCGCCCGCGGCAGCACGCCGTTCTGCTTCCGGGTCGCGCTCGATGGCCGCACGCTCCCGGGCAGCCGCTGCGTCGCGTCGTCCAGCGACGGCTACCGGCAGGTGCGGGTGGCCCTGGGGCGCACGGTCACCGGCCGGCTGCGCATCGAGCCCACCGGATCCCGCTCGATCCTCCTCGACTCGGTCGCCGTCCTGCGCTGATCGGCAGCTCGTCCGTCGCCGTCCCCTCGCCCGGCTGTCCGCCGGGTGCGCCAGCAGCCCGATCACCAAGTGGTGTCGGGCTGCGAGGTGGCGCGTAGCGGTGGGGCTCAGCCGCCGTCGGGCTGGGGTGGGTCGAGGAGGGTGGTGCCGTGGCGGTCGCGTCGGAATCGAACGCCGTTCGGCGAGCGCCAGAGGTAGACGCCGGGTTGGTCGGGTCCTGACGGTCGGTATCTCCAGCCGTCGTGGGTCTTGTGGCGGTGGTGCTTCCTGCACAGCGGCGCCAGATTGGATGACGCGGTGGGTCCGCCGGCCTCGTAGGGGTCGATGTGGTCGGCGTCGCAGGACCGGGCGGGTCTGCGGCAGTACGGGAAGACGCAGGTGTGGTCGCGGAGGATGATCTGCTCGCGGATCAGGTCGGGGACCTCGTAGGCGTCGGAGTACCGCTCGGCTGCGAGGTCGAGGATCGGGCGGACGGTGACGCTGGTCCCTGCGGTCTGGCACCACGCCTTGATCACCTCGATCCCGAGCGGTGAGCGGGACGCCTCACTGCGAGCGACGTCGCCGAGGGCTCCGGTGACGGCGTCGACGGAGAGGTGCACGTACAACGTCAGGTGCCGCGACCGAGACGGTGTGGCAGCCGCACCGCCGCCGCCGCTGGGCTCGAGCGGGAGGGCCTGCTCCCCACGGGCGAGCATCCCGGCTGCCTTGGCGCGCCGGACGCTCAGTGTGTCCTCGGAGCCGGCCTTCTTCAGCTGCTCCGCGAGGGCTGCTATCGCGCGGTCGAGGTCGGCGGCGTCGGGCTGGTCGAGGATCGCGGACACGTCGACGGTGCCGTCGAAGCCGGTCTGGCCGAGCCACACGTCGAACCGGCGGTGCTCCGCCTCCTGGGCCTTCCGCAGGACCGCGTCCTCGGGGTCGGTGTGCTCCTGCGCGACTCGGCAGATGTTCGAGATCTGGGTCCGCGACACCTGGTGGGCGTACGCCGCGATCCGCGCGTCCACCGACGCCGCAGCCTCGGCCGACAGCGAGATGGTGTCCTCGGTGATCCGGCGCACCTGCCACACCGCCAGCTCACCGCGCAGCAGCCGTGCCCACACCCGCGGCAGCCGCACACACGCCTCCAGGGCATGCCCCACATAGAAGGATCCCGCCTGCTGCGTCATCCCGAGCGCGGTGATGAACTCCGTGACCGCATGCTCCTGCACCTCCGGAGCACCCGGACCCGCGAGGGGAAGCATCATCCCGGTGTCGATCACATACCCCGCCACGTCAGCACTGCCGGCCACATGGGCGATCGCCCAGTCCGCGGCCGCGATGAAGACCTCCCGGGCCGACTGCTCCTCAGCCGCCCGCGCAGCCATCGCGGCGCGCAGGGCGTCGCTGTCACGCAGCAGCCGTGGGGTCCGAGAGGGCATAGCCCGATTCTATGCGAACACGCGTTCGAAGAGAGGCGGATATCCCCAGACCAGACAAGGTTTTCAAAGCAGCAACCAAAGACAACTGAGAGAGACGAACGGTGAAGTCGGCGACGGCAAACGGGGAACACCCGCTGTACCGAGACGGCGAGCGACCACCGAGTGCCTGTCCCTAGGCAGCGACCACCGACAAGCGGTGAGCTGACCGCGGCTGGTCGGCCCGAGCCAACGTCAGCGCTCGGGTGCGGGGGTCTCGACAAGCTCGACCACCGAAGCCGCGCTCGACCACCGATCTGCGCTCGACCACGCGGCGCCTCGGCCACCGAGAGCCACCGTCCCCGCATGTCCGGGGATCCCGCCGGGCACCGGTCCGCATGACCCACGACCGACTCGAGACCCCCTTCCCGCCCCAGCAGCAGGACCACCCCGGGCTCACCGACGCGATGCAGCCGCGCCCCGACCACGGCGAGACAAGCTATCGGGGCACGGGGCGCCTCGCCGGTCGGGCGGCGCTGATCACCGGCGGCGACTCCGGCATCGGCCGGGCGGTCGCGATCGCCTACGCCCGTGAGGGGGCCGACGTCGCGCTCACCCACCTGCCGGAGGAGGCGGACGACGCGGCCGAGACCGTCCGGTGGGTCGAGGACGCCGGACGCCGCGCGCTGGCGATCGAGGTCGACCTCCGTGCCCCGGGCGCGGCGGAGGACCTCGTCGCCCGGGTCGTCGCGGAGTCCGGGCTCGGGAGGCTCGACGTGCTCGTCAACAACGCCGGCTATCAGTGGGCGCGGGCCGAGGGGCTGGAGGACATCGACGACGAGCGCATCGCCCGCACCCTCGACACCAACCTGGGCGCGCTGCTGCGGCTGACCCGCGCCGCGCTGCCGCACCTGCGCGAGCGCCCCGGCTGCGTGGTCAACTGCGGCTCGATCCAGGCGTACGAGCCGTCGAGCACGCTGCTCGACTACGCGGCCACCAAGGCGGGCATCGCGAACCTGACCGTCAGCCTCGCCGGCCTGCTGGGAGCCGACGGCATCCGGGTCAACTGCGTCGCGCCCGGGCCGATCTGGACGCCGCTCCAGCCCGCCACCCAGACAGCGGAGAAGGTGGCGCGGTTCGGCGAGAACACCCCGCTCGGTCGCGCCGGCCAGCCCGCCGAGGTCGCGCCGGCCTTCGTCTTCCTCGCCTCGCCGTCCGACGCCTCCTACGTCTCCGGCACGGTGCTCGGCGTGACGGGCGGCCGCGGCGTGTTCTGAGAGACCCGTCCGGCGGCGGCCCATCCAGGGGGAGGGGCGGCGCGTGGGGACGACGACGCGCGGGCAGGCGGACGGCATGAGCCAGCCGATCCACCAGGGCGACACCGTCCACTGGAGCACCTCCCAGGGCCGCACGACCGGCACCGCAGTCGAGCGCCGCACGAAGCCGTTCCAGTTCGAGAAGCAGCAGTTCAACGCCAGCGACGACGAGCCGTACTGGATCGTCGAGTCGGAGAAGACCGGCGCGAAGGCGGCCCACAAGGAGTCCACGCTCGACAAGGCCTGACCCGGCCCGTCGGCATCACCCCGTCTGCGAAGGAGCCCTCGTGGCGCGCATCGGCTACACCCTCATGACCGAGCAGAGCGGTCCTCGCGAGCTCGTCTCCTACGCCCGTCGCGCGGAGGAGGTCGGGTTCGACTTCGAGGTCTCCAGCGACCACTACTCCCCGTGGCTCACCAGCCAGGGCCACTCGCCGTACGCGTGGTCGGTGCTGGGCGCCGTCAGCCAGGTGACCAGTCGCGTCGAGCTGATGACCTACATCACCTGCCCGACGATGCGGTACCACCCGGCCGTCGTGGCGCAGAAGGCCGCCACCCTCGGGCTGCTCTCTGAGGGCCGGTTCACCCTGGGTCTCGGCAGCGGCGAGAACCTCAACGAGCACACCGTCGGACGCGGCTGGCCCGCGCTCGAGACGCGCCACGAGATGCTCGAGGAGGCGATCACGATCATCCGCGCGCTGCACGCGGGTGACCTCGTCACCCACCGCGGCGCCCACTTCGCCGTCGACTCCGCGCGGGTGTGGGACCTCCCCGACGAGCCCGTCCGGCTCGCCCTGGCCGTGGCCGGCGAGCGGGCGATCGCGCGGTTCGCGCCGCTGGCCGACGACCTCATCGCCACCGAGCCGTCCGCCGACATCGTGCACACCTGGAACTCCACGCCCGGCGCACCGACCATCAGCGGCGGCGCGACGGGCGGGGCTCGGGCGATCGGCCAGCTGCCGATCTGCTGGGACCCCGACGAGGCCGCCGCCCGACGGCGCGCCCATGAGCAGTTCCGCTGGTTCGCCGGCGGCTGGGCGGTCAACGCCGACCTCCCGACGACGGCCGGCTTCGCGGGCGCGAGCCAGTTCGTCACCGAGGACGACGTCGCCGCCTCCATCCCGTGCGGGCCCGACCTCGACGCGATCGTCGAGGCGGTGGGCGCCTTCTGGGAGGCCGGCTTCACCGACGTCGCGCTCGTCCAGGTCGGCGACGAGGGACAGCAGCGCTTCCTCGACGAGGCGGCCGGTCCGCTGCTCGAGCGCCTGCGCGAGGCCGCGCCCTCGCACTAGTCTCCGGGCGTGACCTGGAACACGTTCTCGTTTCCGCCCGAGCGGGGCCGACGCGCGTCGCTCGTCCGGGTCGCGGTGGTCTACGCCGTCGCGGTGCTCGCCGCGGCGGGGTGGCTCGCGCTCGGCCCCACCACCGGACGGCGCTGGCTGGACGCCCTGCTCGCTGACGTCGTCGCGACGCTCGTGGTCTTCGCCGCCTCGCGGCTGCACCGCTGCTCGAGCCTGTACGACGCCTACTGGAGCGTCGCGCCGCCCCTGCTGCTCGGCTGGTGGTGGGCCACCTCCGAGCCCGGCGCCGACCGCACCCGCCTGCTGCTGGCCGGCGTCGTCGTCGGCGCCTGGGCGGTGCGGCTGACGGTGCACTGGGCCCGCCTCTTCCCCGGCCTGCACCACGAGGACTGGCGCTACCCGCTCCTGCGCGAGCGCGCGGCCACGGTGCCCGGCGGCCCGGTCGCCGTCGACCTGCTCGCGATCCACCTGATCCCGACGCTGCAGGTGTTCCTCGCCTGCGTGCCGCTCTACGTCCTCACCCGCGGCGACGCGCGTCCGCTCGGCTGGCTCGACGCCGTCGCGCTGGTCGTCGGTCTCGGCGCGGTGCTGCTCGAGGGTCTCGCGGACGCCCAGATGCTGCGGTTCATCGCCACCGCGCCGCCCGGCACGCCGATGCGGCAGGGCCTCTGGGGACGCTCGCGGCATCCCAACTACCTCGGAGAGCTGCTGCTGTGGGTCTCGGTGGCGCTGTTCGGCCTCGCCGCCGCGCCCGACCTCGCCACCGTCTGGTGGCAGCCGCTCGGCGCGGTCGCGATGCTCGCGATGTTCCTCGGCGCCTCGATCCCGATGATGGAGGAGCGCAGCCTGGCCCGGCGTCCGGCCTACCAGCAGGTGCTCGACGAGGTGCCGATGCTGCTGCCCCGGCTGCGGGCCCGGCCGCGAGGCCGATCGGCCGGCGGGAGCCCGGTGACGTGACCCGCGTGCTCGTCGCCGGTCTCGGCGACACCGGAGTGCTGGTCGCCGGCCATCTCGCCCGGCGTCGCGACGTGGAGGTCGTCGGCGTCGGCGCCGCCCCCGGCCTGCTCAGCGGCCAGGAGCTCGGCGTGCGCCTCGCGCGTCCGGACGACTGGCGTCGCGGCTACTGGTGGGAGCTGGAGCGGCTGCGTCGGCTGGACGCCGTGCGCGCCGTGCACGGCGCGATCACGGGCGTCGACCTCAGCCCCGCCACCGGCCCCCGCTCGGCGCTCGTCCGCCGGCTCGACGGCTCGATCGTGCGCGAGCCGTTCGACGCGCTGGTCGTCGCCACCGGCGTCCGCTCGGGGTTCTGGCGGCGCCCGGAGGTGCGCACGGCCGACGCCGTCGCCGCCGAGCTCGCCGAGCACCACACGCGGCTGCGGGACGCCGCGTCGATCGCGGTCGTCGGCGGCGGATCCTCCGCGGTCGCGGCCGCCGCGAACCTCGGCGCCGCCCTCCCGCGCACCCGGATCGAGCTCCACCACCCCCACGCCGCCGCGCTGCGCGAGCACCACCCCCGCGTCTGGACGACGCTCCGCACCGTCCTGCGCGCCCGCGACGTCGCGGTGCACGGCGGCCGCCGCGCCCTCCTGCCCGACGAGGTCGCGCGGGCGGTCGGGCCGACGGTCGGGCCCGTGCGGTTCGAGGACGGCCCCGACGCCGACGTCGAGGCGGTCGTGTGGGCCGTCGGGCAGGCGCGTCCGAACACCGGCTGGCTGCCGCCGGCCCTGCTCGACGCCGACGGGTTCGTCCGCGTCGATCCCTTCCTGCGCGTGCCCGGCGCCCCCGGGGTGTGGGCCGTGGGCGACGTCGCCGCCACCGACCCCCAGCGGGGCTCGGCCCGCAACCGGGCCGACCTGCTGCTCGCCCGCAACCTGCTCGCCGCGCTCGACGGCCGCCCCGACGCCGACCTGCGCGCCTACCGTCCGCGCCCCCGCCGCTGGGGATCCGTCCTCGGGGTGCAGGACGACGGCCTCACCGTCTTCACCCCCGGCGGACGCGGGGTGCGGATCTCCGCCCCGGTCGTCCACCGGGTGCTGCAGCCGCTCGTCGTCGAGCGAGGCATCCACGGCGGGGTGCGGCCGCCGGCCGGGTGATCCCACCGGCCGCGAGCCGCGCCTAGCGTCGCCGCATGAGCGACCCCCGAGCCGAGACCCCCGCCGACCCCGACACCGACCGCCCCGACGACCGGCACGTGCGCCCCGATGGCGTGGACGACGCCACGGTCGAGGCCCTCGGCACGCTCAGCGAGGCGCTGGAGGCCGCGGAGGTCGCCCGCGGCCACCTCTACGCCTTCCACCGGATGAGCGGCACCACCGACCTCACCGTCGGCAAGGCGGTCGACCAGCTGCGCGACGCCGGGCACGCCGACCTGGCCGACCTGATCCAGCGCGAGCTGGTCGGTCGCAACGTGCTCGAGGGTCGGTGGACGTTCCAGATCGTCGAGGAGTACGACGACGGCTACCACGCGACCTTCCGCGAGCTCGAGCAGCAGGCCCGCGACCGGCTCGTCGGCGGACGGCGGCACCTGTTCGAGGCCGAGATGAAGGAGGACCGGCGCACGCACGGCGACCCGGCGCACACTGCCCGGCCCGCGCGGCGCTCCTGAGCGACCTGCGGTCGTGACGCGACCAGCGGTCCGGCAGCGAGCTGCTCCGGGCTCTGCGTGAGTGCCCCCTCGCTCCCGGACCGCCGGTCGACTCCTCTCCTCTTCCCCGGATCCGCGAGTCCTATCCGCCCAGGGGGGTGGTCGGCGTCGGACCCCCGCGTTCACGCGGCGTTCGTCGGGCGCCCACCCGGCCCCTCTAGGGTCCGGGCCCGTGATCAGCGAGGTGGTGGCGGCCGTCGCCGGGGCCGGCGCGGCCGCGGTGCTGTTCGCCGGCTCCGCCGCCCTCCAGCAGTCGGCCGGACGCGTCGCCGACGGGACGCCCGCGCCGGGCGGCGTCCGGGCCGCGCTGGCGACCCGGCGCTGGTGGGCCGGCTGGCTGCTGAACGTCGGCGGCTTCGCGCTCCAGGCCTGGGCGCTGCGGCGCGCGTCGGTCGAGGTCGTGCAGCCGGTGGTGAGCCTCCAGGTCGTCGTGGCGCTCCTGCTCGCCGCGCGCCAGCTGCGCCGGCGTCCGACCGTGCCGGCGATCGTCGCGGCGCTCGCGCTGTGCGCGGGCGCGTTCGTCCTGGTGGGCGTCGTCGGGCCCAGGCCGCCGCTGTCGGCCGCGGCCGACGCGCGGCTGCCGCTCCTGCTCGGCGCGGTGGCGCTCGGCGCCGTCGCCCTGGCCGGTGTCGGCCTCGCGGCGCTGGCCCGCGACCCGCGTCCCGGACGCGGCCCGCTCCTGCTCGCCCTGGCCACGGGCCTGTGCTGCGCCAGCACGGCGGTGCTGCTCGACGTCGTCGCCGACGCCTACGACCCCGCCGCCCCGCCCGCGCTGCTGCTCGGCTGGCCGGCCTACGCCCTGCTGGTCAGCGTCGTCGCCTCCACGCTCGTGGGCCAGCGCGCGCTCGCCGCCGGCCACCTGCCGTGGACGATCGCGACGCTCACCGTCGTCACGCCGCTGGCCAGCCTGGCGATCGCCCGCCTCGCCGCCCAGGACGCCCCGACGACCGCGGCGCAGGCGGCCGGCATCGGGGGAGCGTCGGCGCTGATGCTGCTCGGCGCGCTCGGCCTGGCCCGCAGCGACGCGCCCCCGCGGGCCGCCGACGTGAGCACCCTCGCACGCCGCATCCCCCGCGCGGATCCTGCTCACGCGCTCGTCGACCCCTAGAATCGCCACGGGTGCACCACACCCTCCCCGCCCCGAGCCTGCCGCCGTCCGCCCTCCACCCGTGGGACACCGGCACGAGGAGTCCCATGAGCACCGTCACCGACACCGCCACCGGCGGACGCATCGGCGCCCCCGTCCGGCGCAGCGGCCGCGGCATGCTGGGCCGCGGCGTCCTGGGCAGCACGCTCGTGCTGCTCGGCGGTCTCGTCGTCGCCACCCTGCCGCAGTCCTCGGTGCCGATGGGCTGGCCGCTCCTCGTCGCGATGCGCGACTCCGACGTCGGCCACCTGACCGGCCTCACCGCCGTCGTCGTCGGCCTCGGCCTGCTCACCACCGCATGGCTGCAGCTGTGCCGGCACGTCGCCCGCGTCGGCCGCGCGGCCGACGCCACCGCCGACGCGCGCGGCGTCGCCCTCGGCCTGGTCCGGCACGCGACGGTGCTGTGGAGCCTGCCGCTGCTGATCGCGCCGCCGATGTTCTCCCGCGACGGCTGGTCCTACGCCGCCCAGGGGATGATGGTCCACCTCGGCGTCTCGCCGTACGAGCACGGCCCGGCGGTGCTCTCCGGACCCATCATCGAGGCCGTCGACCCGATGTGGATCACCACCCTGACGCCGTACGGCCCGCTGCCGCTGATCTTCGGCGACGTCGCCGCGTCGTACACCGGCAACCCCTGGCTGCTCGTCGTCGCGCACCGCCTGGTGGCCCTGCTCGGCCTGGTGCTGCTCGCCTGGGCCGTGCCGCGGATGGCGCGCTGGAGCGGCGTCGACCCCGCCCTCGCCTCGGCCCTCGCCCTGGCCTCGCCGCTGATGATGACCAACGGCGTCGCGGGCCTCCACAACGACCTGCTCATGGTCGGCCTGATGGCCGCAGCCGTCGTCGCCGCCGTCGAGCGCGGCTGGGTCTACGGCGCGATCCTCGGCGGCCTCGCGGCCGCGATCAAGGCGCCGGCCGGCCTGGTCTGCGTCGGCGTCGTCCTCGCGACCCTGCCGCTCGCGGCGCCGATGACGGCGCGGCTGCGGCGCTTCGCGAGCGTGGGCGCGGTGGCCGTGGCCACCCTCCTCGGCCTCGGCGTCGTCTCCGGCATCGGCTCCGGCTGGATCGCCGGCCTGGGCGTGCCGGCCACCGTCAACACCGTCTACTCGATCACCACCGACGTCGGCGGCATCCTCGACTGGATCGCCCTGCACGTCGGCCTCGGCACGCCGCCGGCCACCTTCCTCGGCCTCGTCCGGCACGTCGGCACGGCGGCCGCCCTGGTGATCATCGCGATCACCGCGCTCCGCGCGCCCACCGGACGCCCCGAGCGCGCCGTCGTCGCGACGGCCACCGCCGTCGGCGCCCTCGTGCTGCTCAGCCCCGTCGTCCACCTGTGGTACCTGCTGTGGATCGCGCCGTTCTGGTGCGCCATGCGGCTCTCGAGCCGCGCCTTCGGCGGCCTGGTCGCCGTGAGCGTGCTCGCCGGGCTGATGTCGCCGCTGGAGTCGTCGATGGCCGGCGCGTACAAGGCGATCTTCTGGGTCTCGATCCTCGCGCTGACCATCTACGCGGTCTCGATGCTCACCGAGCGCTCCCGCCTGCGGCTGCGCCGCATCGAGGAGGCGCACGCCGAGGAGTCCGAGCTCGTCGTTCGCTGAGCCCGGCCCCGCCCGCCCGGACTGTCGCCGCTAGGCGACGGCCAGGCGTCGCGTCTCCTCGTGCACGGCGAGCAGCCGGTCGACGGCGTGCGTCCACGGGAACCGCTCGGCCCGGGCCCGGGCGCCGGCGCGCAGCGCCGCCTGCGGACGGCCCGCGAGCCGTTCGACGGCGTCGGCCAGCGACGCCGCGTCGGGGCTGCCCCAGGCGCCGGACGCGTGGTCGACCAGCTCCCGTGCCCCGCCGCGGTCGGCGGTGACGACCGGCGTCCCGCTGGCGAGCGCCTCCAGCACCGCGAGGCCGAAGGTCTCGCCGGGGCACACCGAGAGGGCGACGTCGGCCGCCGCCAGCCGCGCGGCCAGCTCGGCGCGCGAGTCGAGGTAGCCGTGGAACGTCACCGGGGCACCGGAGGCGAGCTCCTCGAGCTCGTCGCGGTGCGGGCCCTCGCCGTAGACGTCCAGGCGCACCGCCCGCCCGCGGCGGTGCAGCTCCACCGCCGTCGCGACCGCGAGGTGCGGCGACTTCTCCCGGGAGAGCCGGCCGGCCAGAGCGAGCCGCAGCACGCCGTCCGGATCCGGCGCCAGGCCCTCGGCCCGGGGGACGAAGGTCTCCAGGTCGACGCCCAGGGGCACCCGGCGGATCGGACAGCCCACGGCGTCGGCCACCGAGCGGAACTCCTGCTCGGCGTAGCGCGAGGTGACGACGATGCTGTCGAAGGCGCGCACCAGCACCCGGTTGAGCAGGCCGATGGAGGCGCGGGTGCCGACGTCGAGCCCCGTGCCCGGGACGGCGCCGGTGCGCATCGCGACCATGTCGTCGAGCCGCTCGTGGGAGATCAGCACGCTCGCGACGCCCTGCCGGCGCGCCCAGCGGGTCACGGGCAGCAGGGTGAGCTTGTCGCTGAGCTCGAGCGAGGTCGGACCGAACCGCTCGAGCACGTCGATCACGCGCCAGGGCTCGACGATGAGCCGGTAGCCGCCGCCGACGCGCGGGGCGCGCACCTCGACCACGGTGCCGTCCTCGGTGTCGTAGGTGCGGTCGACGGCGCCCGGGATGACCAGCAGTCGCTCGGCCCCGGCCTCGACGTAGCCGCGGCCGAGGGCGGCGACCGCGGTCCTCATGCCCCCGGAGGCGGGTCCGACGAAGTTGGCCAGCTGGGCGATGCGCACGCCGCGCAGGATCCCGGAGCCGGGTGAACGACCGACGGCCCCGCCGCGACCGTCAGGTGACGGGAGCGGCGGGGCCGTCGTGGCGTGCGTCGCGGACGACCTCAGATCGCGACCGGGCGTCCGGTCAGCGTGCGGTAGGTGTAGGCCGTGCCGAACAGCACGATCGGCACGGTGACGAGCAGGCCGACGCCGCAGGCGCACACGCCGACGCCGGCGGCGATGCCGCCGAGGATCGCCCACACGATCGTCGTCCCGAGGTTGCGGCGGCACAGGTCGACGCTCGCCTTCGCCGCGGCCACCGGCTCGAGGCCCTGGTCGACGACGAAGTACGCCGCGTAGCTGAGCAGGTACGTGGCGATCACGCCGGGGATGACGCACAGCAGCGTCCCGACGAAGGACGCTGCGCCGACGATCGCGCCGGCCACCGCCAGCGGCCCGAGACGGCCGAGGTCGAGGAACCGGTCGAGGGTGAACGGCTGGCCCTCGGTGGTCGGCAGCGCCGCCTGGGCGAAGAGGCCGACGAGCACCGTCAGCGCGAGGCCGCTGAGGCCCGACTGCACGGCGCGCAGCACGAACGCGAGGAACGCCGAGTCGCCGCCGGCGAACGTGAGGCCCGCGCCGACGCCGCTGAAGGCGCCGACGACGACGAGCGTGATCAGCGTCGCGATCACGGCTGCGCCGGCGTTGGCCCGGAACCGGCTCCAGCCGAAGGAGAAGGCCGTGCCGAGGTCCCAGCCGCTGCCGCCGACCGGACCGTAGGGCCCCGGCGCTCCGTAGGGACCGGACGGCGGGGCGGGCGGCATCCCGTACCCGCCGGCTCCGCCCCCGTACCCGCCGGGCGGGGGCGGCGGGGGAGGCGGGGGCGTGCCGTACGGGCCGGACGGCGGTGGTGGGGGAGGCGGGGGCGGCGTGCCGCCGGGCGGGGGCGGCGGGGGCGGCGGGTAGTCGGACACGGGCGCTCCTCGGGGCGTGGGGGCCGGACGGGTGCCCGGCAACCTAGCGGAGCCGGCGCGGTGCCCACCAGGGTCGGCGCGGACCCCCCGGGGGGTGGTGGGGCTGCTGGGACGCCGGGGTGAGGATGGGTGGCATGGCACTCCTGCGACGCAAGCCCCCGGTCGACGACATCGACGAGTCGAAGGTGGAGGTCGGCGGCACCGCGCACGCGGCGGCCGGCGTCACGGCCGTGGCGGTCGCGATGAAGCACTCGCTGGAGCAGATGGGCCCCACCCGCACCGCGCAGACGCTGCTGCGGCTCAACCAGGTCGAGGGCTTCGACTGCCAGGGCTGCGCCTGGCCCGACCCCGACCCGAAGCACCGCCACACCGCGGAGTTCTGCGAGAACGGCGCGAAGGCGGTGGCCGAGGAGGGCACGACCCGCCGCATCGGCCCGGAGTTCTTCGCCGCCCACCCGATCGCCGAGCTGCGCCAGCGCAGCGACTACTGGCTGGGCCAGCAGGGCCGCATCACGCAGCCGATGGTGCTGCGCCCGGGCGCCACCCACTACGCCCCGATCTCGTGGGACGACGCGTTCGCGACGATCGGCCGGCACCTGAACGCCGTCGACCCCGACGAGGCGATCTTCTACACCTCCGGCAAGGTCTCGAACGAGGCCGCCTTCGCCTACCAGCTGTTCGTGCGCGCCTACGGCACCAACAACCTGCCCGACTGCTCGAACATGTGCCACGAGTCCACGTCGGTGGGCCTGGCCGAGGTCATCGGCATCGGCAAGGGCTCGGTGAGCCTGCACGACGTCGAGACCGCCGAGCTCATCGTGGTCGCCGGGCAGAACCCCGGCACCAACCACCCGCGCATGCTCTCGGCGCTGGAGAAGGCCAAGCGCGCCGGCGCGAAGATCATCGCGATCAACCCGCTGCGCGAGGCCGGCCTCGTCCGGTTCAAGAACCCGCAGAAGCCCCGAGGCGTCATCGGCAACGGCACCGGCATCGCCGACCTGCACCTCCCCGTGCGCATCAACGGCGACCTCGCGCTCTTCCAGGCCATCGGCGCGCTCCTCCTGGAGTGGGACGCCGTCGACCACGCCTTCATCGAGCAGCACACCACCGGCTTCGAGGAGTGGGCCGAGGGCGTCCGCGCGCTCGACTGGGACGCCGTGCTGCGCTCCACCGGCCTCGAGCGCACGCAGATCGAGGAGGCCGCCCGGATGTTCCAGGCGTCCTCGGCCACCGTCCTGTGCTGGGCGATGGGCATCACCCAGCACCACAACGGCGTCGCCACGGTCAAGGAGCTCGCCAACCTCGCGTTCCTGCAGGGCAACATCGGCAAGCCCGGCGCCGGCCTGTGCCCGGTGCGCGGCCACTCCAACGTCCAAGGCGACCGCACCATGGGCATCTGGGAGAAGCCGCCGACGCAGTTCCTCGACAACCTGCAGGCCGAGTTCGGCTTCGAGCCGCCGCGCGAGCACGGCCTGGACGCCGTCGCCGCCGTCCAGGCGCTCCTCGACGGCGAGGCGAAGGTCTTCTTCGGCATGGGCGGCAACTTCGTCTCGGCGATGTCCGACACCGCCGTCACCGAGGAGGCGCTCTCGAAGGCCGCGCTCACGGTGCACGTCTCGACCAAGCTCAACCGCTCGCACGTGGTGCACGGCGAGGAGGCGCTGATCCTGCCGGCGCTCGGCCGCAGCGAGAAGGACCTCACCGGCGGACGTCCGCAGCGGGTCACCGTCGAGGACTCCATGTCGGCCGTCCACGCCTCGAAGGGCCCGCTCGCCCCGGCGTCCGAGCACCTGCGCTCGGAGGTCGACATCGTCTGCTCGATGGCGGAGGCGACGCTGGCCGGACGCGACGGCGCCGTCGGCGCGCTCCCGTGGGACGCCCTGCGCTCGGACTACACCGAGATCCGTCGGCGGATCGCCCGGGTGGCCCCGGGCTGCGAGGGCTACGACGAGCTCGTCGAGCAGCCCGGCGGCTTCGTGCTGCCGCACCCGCCGCGCGACTCCCGCAGCTTCCCGACCGAGGTCGGCAAGGCCGTCTTCACCCGCACCCCGCTGGCCGTGCTCGACGTGCCCGAGGGCCGGCTGCTGCTGCAGACGATGCGCTCGCACGACCAGTTCAACACCACGATCTACGGCCTGGACGACCGCTACCGCGGCATCAAGGGCGGGCGTCGCGTCGTCTTCCTCCACCCCGACGACATCGCCGCGCGGGGCCTCGCCGAAGGCGACCTGGTCGACCTGATCAGCGAGTGGCCCGACGGCTCCACCCGGTTCGCGCCGGCCTTCCGCGTCGTCTCCTACGAGCAGCCGCGGGGCTGTGCGGCGGCGTACTACCCGGAGACCAACCCGCTGATCGCGCTCAACCACAAGGCCGAGGGCTCCAACCAGCCGGCGTTCAAGTCGATCATCGTGCGGCTGGAGCGCTCGACGACCACCGGTCCGGTGCCCTCCGACGCCGGGGCGTACCACGCGCACACCGGCGACGACGAGCGCGAGCAGCGTCCGGTCGACCCGGTCGTGCTGTCGTGACCGCTCGCTGACCCGGCCGGCAGTGCCAGACTCGACGCCGTGAGCAACCTGCACGCCGATCCCGACGAGGTCCTCTGCACCGCCGAGCCGGGGTCGGCGGCCGCGCCCCTGGAGGTCATGACGCCGCGCGACGTGCCGCTCGGCGGTCCGCGGGCGATGCGGGTGCGGCGCACGCTCCCGCAGCGCTCGCGCTCGCTGATCGGCGCCTGGTGCTTCGTCGACCACTACGGGCCCGACGACGTCGCGACGTCCGGGGGCATGGTCGTCGCGCCGCACCCGCACATCGGGCTCCAGACCGTCAGCTGGCTGTTCACCGGCGAGGTGGAGCACCGCGACAGCGCCGGCCACCGCGCGCTCGTGCGTCCCGGCGAGCTGAACCTGATGACGGCGGGCCGCGGCATCAGCCACTCCGAGAACTCCACGCCGGGCACCGCGGTGCTCCACGGCGCGCAGCTGTGGGTCGCCCTGCCCGCCGACGCCCGCGACGTCGCGCCCGCCTTCGAGCACTTCGCGCCGGCTGCCGTGCGCGGCGAGGGCCACGAGCTGCGGGTCTTCCTCGGCGAGCTCGCCGGCAGCCGCTCGCCGGTCGTCACGCACACGCCGCTGCTGGGCGCGGAGGTGCTGCTCGACGCCGGGGCCGAGCTGCGGCTCGACGTCGACCCGGCCTTCGAGCACGGGGTCCTGGTCGACCTCGGCGCCCCCGCCGACGCGCTGCTCGTCGAGGGCGCGCCGCTGGAGCGCCACGAGCTCGGTCACCTCGCCCCCGGGCGCTCCTCGGTGACGCTGCGCGCGGGCGCCGAGCCGGTGCGACTGCTGCTCCTCGGCGGACCGCCGTTCGAGGAGTCGATCGTCATGTGGTGGAACTTCGTCGGCCGCTCGCACGAGGAGGTCGCGGCCGCGCGGGACGACTGGCAGCAGCAGGTCGCCGGCGGGCACGCCGCCGACGGCCGGTTCGGCGTCGTCGCGGGCGAGCAGGAGCGCATCCCGGCGCCCGAGCTGCCGCACGTCCGGCTGCGCGAGCGACGCTGACGACCGGCCGGCCCGGGCCGGTCGATCCCGCTCCGCGCGAGCAGCCGGCGTCCTACGATCACACGGTGACCGACGACGCGCATGCGGCCTCGATGCTCCGACTCGGCCTGCTGTCGCTCCTCGTGCCGCTGCTCGGCCCGATCGTCTGGCTCCAGCCGCGCCGCGCGTTGCAGGACGGCTCGCGGGACGCGCGACTCGTCTGGGCGCGGCGGCTGGGGATCGTCGCGACGCTGATCCTGCTGGCCTTCCCCGCCTACGCGCTCCTCGGCGGCGCCCGCGTGACGCCGGCGGACGCCGGCGCCTGAGACACTTCCCCGGTGCTCCGGGGAATCGCCGTCCTGCTGACCTGCCAGCTCGTCGGGGAGGCGATCGTCGCGGCCACCGGCGTCACCGTCCCCGGGCCGGTGATAGGCATGCTGCTGCTCTTCACCTGGCTCCAGGTGCGGCGGGTCGACATCACGGCGGGCGCGAGCGGCGATCCCGGGCTCGCCGGCGGCACCCTGCGGGCGGCGGACGTCCTGCTGCGGCACATGCAGCTGCTCTTCGTCCCGCCCGCCGTCGGGATCGTCGCCTACCTCGGCACGCTGCGGGCCGACGCGCTGCCGGTGTCGGTGGCCCTGGTCGGCTCCTGGGCGCTGGGCCTGGCCGTCGTCGCCCTGCTGGCGGCCCTGTTCGACCGCGCGCGGGTCGAGGCCGCGGGACCGGTCGGCCCGGCCGCGGGGGAGGGCGCATGAGCGACCTGCTGGACTGGGCGCGCACCTCGCCGGTGCCGATGGTGCTCCTCACCCTCGTCGGCTACCTGCTCGGGTGCCGGCTGCGCGACGCCACCGGCGGCCATCCGCTGGCGCAGCCGGTGGTGGTCGCGGTGCTGGTGGTCGCGCCCGTCACCGCGCTGCTCGACGTCGACTACCGCGCCTACCTCGACCGGGTCTCGCTGCTCAGCTTCTGGCTCGGGCCGGCGACGGTCGCCCTCGCGGTGCCGCTGCACCGGCAGGCGCACCGGCTGCGCGGCTTCGTCATGCCGATGCTCGGCATCGTCGCGGTCGGCGCCGCGGTCTCGGTGACCTCCGGCGTCCTGCTGGTGCGGGCGCTCGGCGGGTCGGACGTGCTGCAGCGCACGATGGCGCCGAAGGCGACGACGACGCCGGTCTCGCTCGCGCTGTCGGAGTCGCTCGGCGGCATCCCCGCCCTCTCGGCGGCGCTGACGATCCTCGTCGGCATCCTCGGCGCCATCGCGGGCCCCGCGCTGCTGACCCTGCTGCGGGTGCGCGACCGGCGCGCCCGGGGCCTGGCGATCGGCTCGGTCTCCCACGGCATCGGCACCGCCCGGGTGCTGCACGAGGACGAGGTCGAGGGCGCGTTCGCCGGGCTCGGCATGGGCCTGACGGCGCTGCTCACCAGCCTGCTGATGCCGGCGCTGGCCTGGCTGCTGTTCACCCGGCTCTGACCCTGCTCTGACGCGGGCCCCGGCTCCGCCGCGGGACACGCCCCCGGACGCCGCCCCGCGCGCGTAGGTTGCCCGCATGCGCCTGCACGCCTTCCGCGACGACGCCCTGGGCACCCTCGACGCCGTCGGCCTGGTCGCCGCACTGCACGCCGGCGAGGTGTCGGTGCCGGAGGTGGTCGAGGCCGCGATCGCCCGCACCGAGGCGGTCGCCGAGCGCCTGGGCGCCCTGGCGCTGCGCACCTACGGCGCCGCCCGGGCCGAGGCCGCCGCGCCGCGTCCGGGCTGGTTCGCCGGCGTCCCGACCGTGGTCAAGGACAACGTGGAGGTCGCGGGGCTGCCGGCCCAGCACGGCAGCGACGCCTTCCGCGCCCGGCCGGCTCGCGCGGACGGCGACCTCGCCCGCATGCTGCTGGCCACCGGCGTCGTCCCGATCGGCACCTCGCAGCTCTCCGAGTTCGGGTTCTCCGCCTCCGCCGAGCACCCGCGGCTCGGCCCGGTGCGCTCGCCGTGGGACCTCGAGCGCACCGCGGGCGCCAGCTCGGCCGGCTCCGGCGCGCTGGTCGCGGCGGGAGCCGTCCCGATCGCCCACGGCAACGACGGCGGCGGCTCGATCCGCATCCCGGCGGCCGTCAACGGCCTCGTGGGCCTCAAGCCGAGCCGCGGTCGGCTCGCCGGCGACCGGCTGACGCGGCGCCTGCCGGTCCGCATCGTCAGCGACGGCGTCCTGACCCGCACCGTCCGCGACACCGCCGCGTTCCTGCGCGAGGCCGAGAAGGTCTACCGGCCACTCGATCTGCGTCCGGTCGACGACATCACCCGCCCGGGGCGGGCCCGTCTGCGGATCGCCGTCGCCACCGCCGGGCCGGAGGGCGAGGCCTCGGCCGAGGCGGCCGACGCGGTGCTCGCCGTCGCCTCCCGGCTCGAGGAGCTGGGCCACTCCGTCGAGCGGCTCGACGACGTCGCGGCGCTGGTCCCGGCGGGGTTCGCCGACGACTTCCTGCTGCACTGGGGCCTGCTCGCGCTCGGCATCGTCCGCGGTGGTCGCCTGACGTTCGGGCCCACCTGGCGGCCCGAGCGCACCGACGAGCTCACCCGCGGCCTCGCCGCCCACGCCCAGCGGCACCTGCACCGCCTGCCCGGCGCGATCCGGCGGCTGCGCTCGGCCGAGCGGGTCTCGGCCGCCTTCTTCGAGCGGTTCGACGTGCTGCTCACCCCGACCCTGGGCCACCGCACGCCCGCCATCGGGCACCTCGACGGCGGCCTGCCCGCCGACGTCCAGCTCGAGCGGCTGCGCGCCTGGGTGGCGTTCACGCCGCTCGCGAACGTCACCGGCGACCCGTCCCTCTCGATGCCGCTCGGCCGGGATGCCGACAGCGCCCCGCTGGGCGTCCTGCTCGGGGCCGGCCGCGGCCGCGAGGCCCGGCTCCTCGAGCTCGCCTACGAGCTCGAGGAGGCGCTGCCGCCCGCCGCGATCTGGGCCTAGCCGGCCGGGCCGGCGAGCGGGGCCCGAGCGTGGGTCATGACGGGCAGAACTGGTCGATGACGGGCGAAGTTTCGCCCGTCAATGACCGGTTTCCCCGGTCGACCGGGGAAACCGACGGGGGCGCCCGCGACCCCCGCCCCGCCCCGCGACAGCCCCCCGACCAGGCCCACGGCGCCGATTTCTCCATCCCGAACCGGTTGTGTACTGTTCTCGCTCGTTGCCCCTTTAGCTCAGTCGGCAGAGCGTCTCCATGGTAAGGAGAAGGTCTACGGTTCGATTCCGTAAAGGGGCTCAGGGAGCAGGCCCCGGCCTGATCCGCATGGCGGGGTAGCTCAGGTGGTTAGAGCACACGGCTCATAATCGTGGTGTCGCGGGTTCGAGTCCCGCCCCCGCTACCACCCAGCCGCTCCGGGTGGAGCATCTCAACCGACGATCCGAGGACTTCCCGTGGCCAGCAAGAGCAGCGACGTTCGCCCCAAGATCACGCTCGCGTGCGTGGACTGCAAGGAGCGCAACTACATCACCAAGAAGAACCGCCGCAACGACCCCGACCGGCTCGAGCTGGCGAAGTTCTGCCCGCGGTGCCGCACCCACAAGGCGCACCGCGAGACCCGCTGACACCAGCGGCTCACCCCAGCACCACCGGCCCCCGGGACGCTCGTCCCGGGGGTCTGCTGCGTCCGGGGGCGGCACTAGGGTGAGGCGCATGGCACTCGACGCGGACCTCGTGGGCCGCACCTTCCCGGCCACCGCGCCGTACCTGGTCACCGAGGAGCGCGTGCGCGAGTTCGCCGCGGCGGCGGGCGGCTCCTGGCAGGGCGGTCCCGTGCCGGCGACCTTCCCGATCGTCCTGGCCTTCGCGGCGATGAACGACTTCCTCGACGACGTCGGCGTCGAGCTGCGCCGCATCGTCCACGGCGAGCAGCGGTTCGCCTACGAGCGGCCCGTGCGCCCCGGCGACGTCCTCAGCGCGACGCTGGCCGTCGCGTCCCTGCGCTCGATCGGCGGGAACGACCTCGTCGGCACCCGCAGCGAGATCCGGGACGCCGCGGGCGCGCTCGTCTGCACCGCCACCGCCACCCTCGTGCACCGTGGAGGCCCCGATGAGTGACACCGCACCGGCCGTGCCCTCGCCCCCGGCCTCGCCCCTGGCGGTCGGCGCCGAGCTGCCGGTCCAGCGCTACCCGCTCACCCGGGCCGACCTGGTGCGGTACGCCGGCGCGAGCGGCGACCGCAACCCGATCCACTGGAGCGAGCGCACGGCCCTGGCCGTCGGGCTGCCCGGCGTCATCGCGCACGGCATGCTGACGCTGGCGCTCGCGGCCCGCGCGGTCGCCACCTGGACGCGCGACGCCGAGGTGCTCGAGCTCGGCTCCAAGTTCACCGCGCCGGTCGTCGTGCCCGACGACGACGAGGGCGTGGTCGTCGAGGTGCGCGGCTTCGTCAAGGACGTCGCGGAGGGCCGGGCGTCCCTCGCCCTGGAGGTCACCTGCGGCGGGCAGAAGGTGCTCGGCCAGCCGAAGGCGGTCGTCCGTGTCTGAGCTGCTGGCCGACCACACCACGCTCCGCCTCGGCGGCCCCGCCCGCGAGTGGGTGCGCGCGGAGTCCGAGCAGGCCCTGATCGACGCCGTCGCCGAGGCCGACGCCGCGGGCGTCCCCGTGCTCGTGCTCGGCGGCGGCAGCAACCTGGTCGTCGGCGACGCCGGCTTCGACGGCCGGGTCGTCGAGGTCGCGACCCGCGGGGTCACGCCGGACGTCGACGACGCCGAGGCCGTCGCCTGCGGCGGCGTCCTGGTCACCGTCGCGGCGGGGGAGCGGTGGGACGCCCTCGTGGCCCAGGCCGTCACGCGCGGCTGGGCGGGAGTCGAGGCGCTGGCGGGCATCCCCGGCAGCGTCGGCGCGACGCCGGTGCAGAACGTCGGCGCCTACGGCCAGGAGGTCGCGCAGACGATCGCCTCGGTGCGCGTCTTCGACCGCGTGCTCCGCGGCGTGCGCACGTTCGCCGCCGCCGAGTGCGACTTCGCCTATCGCCACTCCCGGTTCAAGGCCGACCCCGGCCGCCACGTCGTCCTGAGCGTCACGTTCCAGCTGCGCCGGGGCACGCTCGGCGAGCCGATCCGCTACGCGGAGTTGGCCCGCGCGCTCGGCGTCGAGGTCGGCGGCCGCGTCGACCTCGGCGAGGTCCGCGACGCCGTGCTCGCGCTGCGCCGCGGCAAGGGCATGGTGCTCGATCCCGACGACCACGACACCTGGTCGGCCGGCTCGTTCTTCACCAACCCGATCGTCGCGCCCGAGGCCGTGCCCGACGGGGCGCCGGCCTTCGCCCAGCCGGACGGCGGGGTCAAGACCAGCGCCGCCTGGCTGATCGAGCACGCCGGCTTCGGCAAGGGCCACGGCGCGGGACCGGCCCGCCTGTCCACCAAGCACGTGCTCGCGCTGACCAACCGCGGCGACGCCTCCGCCGACGACCTCCTGGCCCTGGCCCGCGAGGTGCGCGACGGGGTGCGCGCCCGCTACGGCATCGAGCTCGTCCCCGAGCCGGTGCTGGTCGGCTGCGACCTCTAGACGCCGGTCGTCGGGCCGACGATCTCCGGGGTGGTGGCCACCACGGCGAAGAAGAGCACGAGGCCGATCACGCCGACGACCAGCAGCACCGTCGCCACGATGCCCAGCACCATGCCGGCCAGCGCCTCGCCGTCGCCGCTGTACGCGCCCGGCCGGCGCCGCATCTCGCGGCGCGCCGAGGCGCCCATGATCCACGCCACCGGGCCGGCCAGCAGCGGGAGGCCGCAGACGAATCCGCCCGCCAGGGCCACCAGTCCCACCACCAGCGCGGAGGTCGAGCGGGGGTGCTTCGGCGGCAGCGGCGTGGGCGCGGGGTAGCCGTAGCCCACCGGAGGGTACGGCGCGCCGTAGGGCGGGGGCGGGGCGCCGTACGGCTGCCCCGGCTGCCCCGGCGGGCCGGGGTGGGGCTGCTGCGGCGGGGGCGGTGCGCCCCACGGATCGGACGGCGGCTGGGTCATGCGGGGCTCCCGGGAGGACGTGGGTGGAGGGCGGCGTGGGTGGCTCCGGCGGTCTGGGCGGTCTGGGCGGGACGGGTGAGCCAGGCGTCGACGTCGGCGAGCGCGGCGTCGCGCAGGTCCGAGGGCGCCCGGCCCGCGCGCAGCGACATCCGCGCCAGCGAGGCCAGCACGGCATCGTCGAGGCCGTGGGCGGCCCGCATCGTCGCGTACTGGCCGGCCAGGCGTGAGCCGAAGAGCAGCGGGTCGTCGGCGCCCAGGGCGACGGACGCCCCGGCCTCCAGCAGCTGGGGCAGCGGCACCGAGGAGAGGTCGCTGTAGACGCCGAGGGCGACGTTGCTGGTCGGACAGACCTCGAGCGTGACGCCGCGGCGCACGACCTCCTCGAGCAGCCGCGGGTCCTCGACCGTCCTCACGCCGTGTCCGAGCCGGTCGGCGTGCAGCGACTCCAGGCAGGTGCGCACCGACGCCGGTCCGAGCAGCTCGCCGCCGTGGGGGGTCAGGAGCAGGCCGGCGCGCTCGGCGATCGCGAAGGCGCCGGCGAAGTCCGCGGTGCGTCCGCGACGCTCGTCGTTGGAGAGCCCGAACCCGACGACGCCGCGGTCGGCGTACTGCACGGCGAGCCGAGCCAGCGTCCGCGCGTCGAGGGGGTGGCGCGTGCGGTTGGCGGCGATCACCACGCCGATGCCGAGGCCGGTGCGCTCCGAGGCGTCCCGCACGGCGTCGAGCACGAGGTCGGTGAACGCGGTGATGCCGCCGAAGCGCGCGCCGTAGCCGCTCGGGTCGACCTGGATCTCCAGCCACCGGCCGCCGTCGGCGACGTCGTCCTCGGCGGTCTCGCGGACCAGACGCCGCACGTCGTCCTCGGTGCGCAGGACGGAGCGGGCGAGGTCGTAGAGCCGCTGGAACCGGAACCAGCCCTTCTCGTCGGCCGCCGAGAGCCGCGGGGGCCACTCCGAGACCAGCGCGTCGGGCAGGGCGATGCCGTCACGAGCGGCGAGCTCGAGCAGCGTGGCGTGCCGCATCGAGCCGGTGAAGTGCAGGTGCAGGTGCGCCTTCGGCAGGGTGCGCAGGTCCCGGCCGGCCGTCATGGCGTCATGCTAGGGGCCGGTGCCGCGATCGCTCCGCCCCCGTCGGGGCCCCGGCGCGGCGTCCGCCCCCGCCGGGAGCCGTTTGGACGACCCGCGCGTGCGCCCCGTACAGTGACCCGCGGTGGCCGACCCCACCCTCGCGCGCGCTCCGGCGGCGCCGGGGGCCGACGGCCATCGGAGGGCACTAGCTCAACTGGCAGAGCATCGGTCTCCAAAACCGAAGGTTGGGGGTTCAAGTCCCTCGTGCCCTGCTCGACGCCCGCCGGGTCCCCCGGCGCGGCGTAGGGTGAAGTCCGGGCCCGCGCACGAGCGCGGACCGGCAGCCGCACGATCGACGAAGGAACGAGGTGAGGACGTGGCGGACAGCAAGGCGGTCGAGGGTTCCAACGACAGCAGGCGTCAGCGTCCCAGCGAGAAGCGCACCAGCCCGGCCACGTTCTACCGTCAGGTCGTCGCGGAGCTGCGGAAGGTCGTCTACCCCACCCGCGACCAGCTCACCACGTACTTCATCGTCGTCATGGTGTTCGTGCTGGTCGTGATGGCGATCGTGTCCGTCCTCGACCTCGGGTTCGGAAAGCTGGCGCTCGCGGTCTTCGGCGGCCAGTCCCAGCAGTGAGCCAGTCCCCGGCGGTCCGCGCGACCGCCCCCGGGCGCCGTGCGGCGTCCGACGATCTGATGGAGCAGTCGTGACCGAGCAGCAGGACACCTTCGACACCGACGTCGAGACCGGCGAGGACGCCCTCGAGGTCTCCGTCGAGTCGACCGACGACCTGGAGTCGACCGACGTCTCCGACGCCGCCGGCGAGGACGCCGCGGACGTCGAGCCCGCTGCCGACGAGGCCGACGATGTGGAGGAGGCCGAGGCGCCCACCGCCGACGACCCGCTCGAGGCCTTCCGTCGTGAGCTGTGGGCCAAGCCCGGCGACTGGTTCGTGGTGCACACCTACTCCGGCATGGAGAACCGGGTGAAGCAGAACCTCGAGAACCGCATCATCTCCCTCAACATGGAGGACTACATCCACGAGATCGTGGTCCCCACCGAGGAGGTCGCGGAGATCAAGAACGGCCAGCGCAAGATGGTCAAGCGCACCGTCCTCCCCGGCTACGTGCTCGTCCGCATGGACCTCACCGACGAGTCCTGGTCGGCCGTGCGGCACACGCCGTCGGTCACCGGCTTCGTCGGCAACAGCCACCAGCCGGTGCCGCTGACGATGACCGAGGTCGAGGACATGCTGGCCCCGGCCGTCGTGGCCCGCGCCGAGGCCGAGGCGGTCGCCGCCGGCACCGCGCCCGCGGGTGGCGTCACCGCGAAGAAGCCGGTCGAGGTCGCCGACTTCTCCACCGGCGACTCCGTCATGGTCGTCGACGGTCCGTTCGCGACGCTGCACGCCACGATCACCGAGATCAACCCGGAGTCGCAGCGCGTCAAGGCGCTCGTCGAGATCTTCGGCCGCGAGACCCCGGTCGAGCTCAGCTTCAGCCAGATCCAGCGCGTCTGACGCCGATCGTCGCGACGCCCCGGGCATGCGTGCCCGGGGCTCCGATTTCCCGTGCCGGGCGTCGTCCCGGCACACTTGTCCGGTTGCCCGATCGTTCGTCGGGCGACGCCCGGTGGCAGAGGACGCTCCGACGTCCTCGCTGACGACCACGAGAAAGAGGAGACATGCCTCCCAAGAAGAAGATCGCTGCGCTGGTCAAGGTGCAGCTCCAGGCCGGCGCCGCGACGCCCGCCCCGCCCGTCGGCACCGCGCTCGGTCCGCACGGCGTCAACATCATGGACTTCTGCAAGGCGTACAACGCCCAGACCGAGGCCATGCGCGGCAACGTGATCCCCGTCGAGATCACCATCTACGAGGACCGCTCGTTCACCTTCGTCACCAAGACGCCCCCGGCGGCCGAGCTGATCAAGAAGGCGGCCGGCCTCGCCAAGGGCTCCTCGGTGCCGCACAAGGACAAGGTCGGCAAGCTCACGCGCGACCAGGTCCGCGAGATCGCCACCACCAAGCTGCCCGACCTCAACGCCAACGACGTCGACGCCGCGATGAAGATCGTCGAGGGAACCGCCCGCTCCATGGGCGTCACCATCGACTCCTGAGTGGGAGGGCCGCGCTGGCCCGCACACCACCATTCCTCGCGCTCCCCGTGAGCGCCCTCTGACGAGCAACGAAGGAACCATCATGCAGCGCAGCAAGACCTACCGCGCGGCTGCCGAGGCGTTCGACAAGAACGACGTCCTCAGCCCGCTGGCCGCGATCACGCTGGCCAAGAGCATCAGCAAGAAGAAGTTCGACGAGACCGTCGACGTCGTCATGCGCCTCGGCGTCGACCCGCGCAAGGCCGACCAGCTCGTGCGCGGCACCGTCAGCCTCCCGCACGGCACCGGCAAGACCGTCCGCGTCCTCGTGTTCGCGAACGCCGACAAGGCCGAGGAGGCCCGCGCGGCCGGCGCCGACATCGTCGGCGGCGACGAGCTCATCGAGCGCATCGCCGGCGGCTGGACCGACTTCGACGCCGCCGTCGCCACGCCCGACATGATGGGCAAGGTCGGCCGGGTCGCCCGCGTGCTCGGCCCCCGCGGCCTCATGCCGAACCCGAAGACCGGCACCGTCACCCCCGACGTCGCCAAGGCCGTCACCGACATCAAGGGCGGCAAGATCGAGTTCCGCGTCGACCGGCACGCGAACCTGCACTTCATCATCGGCAAGGCCTCGTTCTCCGAGACCCAGCTCGCGGAGAACTACGCCGCGGCCCTCGAGGAGGTCCTGCGACTCAAGCCGGCCAGCTCCAAGGGCCGCTACGTCAAGAAGGTCACCGTCTCCACGACGATGGGCCCGGGCATCCAGGTCGACCCGAACCGCACCCGCAACGTCGCGGTCGACGAGGAGCAGCCCTCCGCCTGACGCGCGTCCGCGCACGCTCCACGACGCCACCGGGCGACGACCGCGAGGTCGTCGCCCGGTGGCGTTCTGTCGTCGGCCGGGCGTCAGCCGCGGCTGAGCGCCTCGGCCGCGGCGAGCGCCACGCAGGTGGCCACGCCCGCCATGGCGGTCTCGACCTCGCCGAGGGAGGGGAAGGTCGGGGCGAGACGGATGTTGCGGTCGCGCGGGTCGTCGCCGTGCGGGAAGGACGCGCCCGCCGGCGTGAGCGCGATGCCGGCGGCCTTCGCCAGCTCGACCACGCGCGTCGCGGTGCCGTCGAGCACGTCGAGGTTGACGAAGTAGCCGCCGGTCGGCCGGGTCCACTCGGCGATGCCGAGGCCCTCGAGCTCGGCGGTCAGCGCGTCGTCGACGGCCGCGAACTTCGGGGCGATGATGTCGCGGTGCTTGCGCATGTGGGTGCGCACGCCCTCGGCGTCCCCGAAGAACTCGACGTGCCGCAGGTGGTTGACCTTGTCGGGGCCGATCGACGACATGCCGAGGTGTCGTAGGAACCACGCCTTGTTGGCCTCGGAGAGCGCCATGACGGCGACGCCCGCGCCGGCGAACGTGATCTTCGAGGTCGAGGCGAACAGGATCGGCCGGTCGGGATTGCCGGAGGCGGCCGCCAGGCTGAGCGCGTCCGCGCTCTTGACCTCGTCGTCGGTGAGGTGGTGCAGCGCGTAGGCGTTGTCCCAGAGGATGCGGAAGTCCGGCGCCGCAGCGGGCATCGCCATCAGCGCGGCGGCCACCTCCTGGGAGCACACGGACCCCGACGGGTTCGCGTAGGTGGGCACGATCCACAGGCCCTTGACGCTCGGGTCGTGCTCGACGAGCTCGCGCACGGCGGCGACGTCCGGCCCGTCGTGGTGCATCGGCACGGTGACCATCTCGATGCCGAGGTCGGCGAGCATGGAGAAGTGGCGGTCGTAGCCGGGCACCGGGCAGACGAACCGCACGACCTCCTCGTCCTTCCACGGCCGCGGGGAGCCCGGGCCGCCCCACAGCAGCAGGGAGGTGACCACCTGGTGCATCAGCGTCAGGCTCGAGTTGCCCTGGGCGAGCAGCTGGGCGGCCTCGACGCCGAGCAGCTCGGCGAAGAGCTCGCGCAGCTCCGCCAGGCCTTCGAGGCCGCCGTAGTTGCGGACGTCGGCGCCGGTGCGGTCGCGGTAGGAGGTGGGGAGCCGCAGCAGGTCGTTCGAGAGGTCGAGCTGCTCGGGGGACGGCTTGCCGCGGGTCAGGTCGAGGGTCAGACCGCGCTCCTGCAGGGCCGTGTAGGCCGCCTGCTTCTCGGCCAGGAACGCCGCGAGGTCGTCGGGGGAGAGGCTGGTGAGCGGGACGCGCTGGGTCATGGCCCGATCCTCCCATCCCGACGGTGGGCGGCCGGCTCCTCCGCCGGGATTTGGCGGGCCCTCCTCCGCGGCCGTACGGTTCTCGGGTAACCAGAGACCGCCGGTCGCCGGGAGACGTCAGTCGCCCGACCGAAGGCTCCGCGACAGCGGACGACCTGCGCAGGTGCAGAGCAAGAGCCGCCCCGCGGATCCACGCCCTGAGCCTGCGCTCAGGGCGTTCGTCGTCCCAGGGCCGCCCGGCCGGTCTCCACCAGTTCCGGAAGGAGACCCATGGCGCGGGCAGACAGGCAGGCAGCCGTCGCGGAGATCGTTGAGTCCTTCAACGACGCGACCGGTGCCGTGCTGACCGAGTACCGCGGTCTCACCGTGAAGCAGCTCCAGGAGCTGCGTCGATCCCTCGGTGAGAACGCCAACTACGCCGTGGTCAAGAACACGCTGGCCAAGATCGCCGCCAACGAGGTGGGCATCTCCGGCTTCGACGACCTGCTGACCGGCCCGACCGCGATCGCCTTCATCAAGGGCGACGTCGTCGAGGCGGCCAAGGGTCTGCGTGACTTTGCCAAGGCGAACCCCACCCTGGTTATCAAGGGTGGCGTTCTGGACGGCAACATCCTCGACGCGTCCGAGATCGCCAAGCTGGCCGATCTCGAGTCCCGCGAGGTGCTCCTGGGCAAGCTGGCGGGCGCGATGCTCGCCTCGCTGAGCCAGGCCGTCTACCTCCTCAACGCCCCGCTCGCCCAGGCTGCCCGGCTCGCCGGCGCCCTGGAGGTGAAGGCCCAGGAGGACCCCTCGATCCTCGCAGGTGGTGCCGGCACGCCGGTCGCCGCCGAGGAGGCCCCGGCCGCTGCCGACGAGCAGCCCGCCGAGGCCCCCGCCGACGAGGCCCCGGCTGCCGACGAGGCCGCCGCGACCTCCGACGAGGGCGACACCACCGAGTCCTGACCTCACGGTCGGTCCCGGTCCACACCACCTGAAACCCGGCCCGTCGCGATCCCCGCGGCGCTCGGCCATCGAATGGAAGGAACCGCCATCATGGCGAAGCTCAGCACCGACGAGCTCCTCGACGCGTTCAAGGAGATGACCCTCATCGAGCTCTCCGAGTTCGTGAAGCAGTTCGAGGAGACCTTCGGCGTCACCGCCGCCGCTCCCGTCGCCGTGGCCGCCGCCCCGGCCGCCGGTGGCGCCGCCGGTGGTGCCGAGGCCGCCGCCGAGCAGGACGAGTTCGACGTCGTCCTCGAGGCCGCCGGCGACAAGAAGATCAACGTCATCAAGGAGGTGCGCGCCCTGACCTCCCTCGGCCTGAAGGAGGCCAAGGACCTCGTCGAGAGCGCCCCCAAGCCGATCCTCGAGAAGGTCGCCAAGGACGTCGCGGAGAAGGCCAAGGAGGCCCTCGAGGCCGCCGGCGCCTCCGTCAGCCTCAAGTGATCCCGGCCCGGGTCGCGCCCGGGCACAGCACCACCCTCCGAGGGCGGTCCGTCGTCATGACGGGCCGCCCTCGACGCGTCTGCGGACGGCGTCCGCGAGCGGCCCGGCAGGTCGGTGACAGGTGCGTCTCGATTCCCGGCCGCGACGTGACGGAGGCTACAAACTTGCGTAACCTCGCGGTCGACCGTGCGTTGTTACTGATCAGTGCACCCTCGCGCGCGCAGCCGGCGCCGACGCGGATCGCACGGAGCATTCGAGATCTGGGGGAACCGCCGTGGGCGTGGAGATCAAGGTCGAAGACCTGACCAAGAGCTTCGGCAAGCAGCTGATCTGGGGCGGTGTGACGCTGACCGTCCCGGCCGGCGAGATCTGCGTGATGCTGGGTCCGTCGGGCACCGGCAAGTCGGTGCTGCTGAAGACGCTGATCGGTCTGCTGAAGCCCGACCGCGGCTCGATCATCATCGAGGGCACCGACATCGCCTCGTGCTCCGAGAAGGAGCTCTACGAGATCCGCAAGCTCTTCGGCGTGCTGTTCCAGGACGGCGCGATGTTCGGCTCGATGAACCTCTACGACAACGTGGCGTTCCCCCTGCGCGAGCACACGAAGAAGTCGGAGTCCGAGGTCCGCCGCATCGTCATGGAGAAGATGGACCTCGTCGGTCTCCTGGGCGCGGAGGACAAGCTCCCGGGCGAGATCTCCGGTGGCATGCGCAAGCGCGCCGGTCTGGCGCGGGCGCTGGTGCTCGATCCCGAGATCGTCCTGTTCGACGAGCCCGACTCCGGTCTCGACCCGGTGCGCACGGCGTTCCTGAACCAGCTGATCGTCGACCTGAACGCGCAGATCGACGCGACGTTCCTGATCGTCACTCACGACATCAACACCGCCCGCACGGTGCCCGACAACATCGGGCTGCTGTACCACCGTCACCTGGCGATGTTCGGCCCGCGCGAGATGCTGCTGAGCTCGGAGGAGCCGGTCGTGCGCCAGTTCCTCAACGCCCAGCGCGTCGGCCCGATCGGCATGTCGGAGGAGAAGGACGCCGACGAGCTCGCCGCGGAGGCCGGCCAGGAGCTGCCGCCGCTGCCGCCGATCCCGCTGCAGCTCGAGCCGTCCAACGGCATCGCGCGGCGCTCCCAGCGGCCGCCGGGGGAGTGGTGCCGGCTCAACGGCGTCACCCCGCCTCCGGGGTCGTTCGAGGAGAACATGTCCATGACCACGGGCAGCTGACGGAGCGCGTGGGTACGTGGCATCCCTGACCTCCGCGCGGGTCCTCGCGCCGGTCGGCACCGCGGGCAAGCTGTTCGCCTTCGGTCTCGACGTCGGGCGCGGGCTCTTCCGCCGTCCCTTCCAGCTGCGGGAGTTCATCCAGCAGGCCTGGTTCATCGCCTCGGTGACGATCATCCCGACGGCGCTCGTGGCCATCCCCTTCGGCGCGGTCATCGCACTGCAGGTGGGCGGTCTGATCAAGCAGTTCGGCGCGCAGTCCTTCACCGGCTCCGCCTCCGTGCTCGCCGTGATCCAGCAGGCGGCGCCGATCGGCACCGCCCTGCTGATCGCCGGCGCCGGCGGGTCGGCCATCGCCGCCGACCTCGGCGCGCGGAAGATCCGCGAGGAGCTCGACGCGATGATGGTGCTGGGCATCGACCCCATCCAGCGCCTCGTCGTCCCGCGCGTGCTCGGCTGCATGCTCGTCGCGGTGTTCCTCAACGGCATGGTGAGCGTCGTCGGCGTCGCCGGCGGCTACGTCTTCAACGTGATCCTCCAGGACGGCACGCCCGGCGCCTACATCGCCAGCTTCACCGCCCTGGCGCAGCTGCCCGACCTCTACATCGGCCTGTTCAAGGCGCTGGTGTTCGGGCTCATCGCCGGCGTCGTGGCCTCCTACAAGGGCATGAACGCCGGCGGCGGCCCGAAGGGCGTGGGCGACGCGGTCAACGAGTCCGTCGTCATCACCTTCCTGCTGCTGTTCGTCGTCAACTTCATCCTCTCCACGATCTACCTGCAGATCGTGCCGCCGAAGACGGGTTAGACCAGTGGCGAGCATCCGTGGCATCTACCAGCGACCCCTCGGGTCCCTCGACCGGCTCGGCGAGCAGGTCGCGTTCTACCTGCGCGTCCTGCGCGCCCTGCCGCGCTCGGTGGTGCGGTACCCCAAGGAGATCCTGCGCATCCTGGCCGAGGTGACCCTCGGCTCCGGCGCCCTCGCCGTCATCGGCGGCACCGTCGGCGTGATCATCGGCATGACCTTCTTCACCGGAGCCCAGGTCGGCCTCTCGGGCTACGCGGCGCTCAACCAGCTCGGCACCGCCGCGCTCACCGGCTTCGTCTCGGCCTACTTCAACACCCGCGAGATCGCCCCGCTCGTCGCGGGCATCGCGCTCGCCGCGACCGTCGGCTGCGGCTTCACCGCCCAGCTCGGCGCCATGCGCATCTCCGAGGAGGTCGACGCCCTCGAGGTGATGGCCATCCCGTCGATGCCGTTCCTCGTCGCCACCCGGGTCATCGGCGGCCTGATCGCGATCATCCCGCTGTACGTCGTCGGCCTGCTCGCCTCGTACACCGCCTCGGCGCTCGTCGTCACGCAGTTCTACGGGCAGTCGTCAGGCACCTACAACCACTACTTCAACCTCTTCCTGCCACCAGGCGACGTGCTGTGGTCGTTCGGCAAGGTGCTGATCTTCGCCGTCACGGTGATCCTGATCCACTGCTACCACGGCTACAACGCCTCCGGCGGGCCCGCGGGCGTGGGCGTGGCGGTGGGCCGCGCCGTCCGCACGAGCATCGTCGCCATCAACGTCATCGACCTCTTCCTCTCGATGGCGATCTGGGGCACCACCACGACCGTCCGGCTGGCGGGGTGATCCGGTGAGCCTCCTGAACCGTCTCGGCGCGGGCACCAAGGTGCTCGGCATCGGCTTCCTCGCGCTGCTCGTCGGCCTGGTGTACCTGACGTACGCCATCTTCACGAAGCAGTTCTCCAGCTACGACGAGGTGACCCTCAAGACCTCGAGCATCGGCCTGCAGCTGCCGTCGCGGGCCGACGTCAAGATCCGCGGCGTCATCGTCGGCGAGGTGCTCAAGACCAGCACCGACGGCGACGGCGCCACCGTCACCCTGGGCATCTACCCCGACGAGCGGGACGTCATCCCCGCCAACGTCACCGGCTCGATCGTGCCCAAGACGCTGTTCGGCGAGAAGTACGTGTCGCTGGTCGTGCCCTCGCAGCCGTCCGCGCAGCCGATCAGCACCGGCGCCGTGATCGAGCGCACCCAGGTCTCGACCGAGGTCGAGAAGGTCCTCTCCGACCTCTACCCGCTGCTGCGCACGGTCCAGCCCGCGCAGCTGAACATGACGCTCAACGCGCTGGCCACCGCCCTCGAGGGCCGCGGCGAGCTGATCGGCAAGAACCTCGAGACCCTCGACGCCTACCTCAAGCGGCTCAACCCGCAGATCCCGGCGCTGCTCGACGACCTGCGCCTGACCTCGCAGGTGTCCGACACCTACGCGCAGGTGCTGCCGCAGATCGGCCAGATCCTCCGCGACACCGTCACCACCACGACCACGCTCGAGGGCCGCGAGCAGAAGCTCACCCGGCTCTTCCGCGACATCACGGCGTTCTCCGACACCACGCGGGGCTTCCTCGAGGTCAACGGCGACAACCTGATCGAGCTCGGCAAGGTCGGTCAGCGCCAGTTCGAGGTGCTCTCCCGGTACTCGCCGGAGTTCCCGTGCCTGTCCCAGGGCATCCTCAACGCCAGCAAGCGCGAGGCCCAGGCCTTCCGCGACTTCACCCTGCACATCGTGCTCGAGACGCTGCCGAACCAGCCGCGCGCCTACACCCCGGCCGACCGGCCGGTGTTCGGCGAGAACCGCGGACCGGCCTGCGTCAACCTGCCGAACCCGCCGTGGAACCAGCAGAACCCGGTGCGCGTGCAGCCGAACTTCGCCGACGGCGTGAACACGCCCACCGGCAAGGGCACCAGCCGCGTCGCCCCGGGCTACGCCCTGACCGGCACCGCCGCCGACGACGCCGACGCCTACGTCGCCAGCCCCCAGGAGACCGCCCTGCTGCGCTCGCTGCTCGCCCCCGGCCTCGGGGTGTCCGATGCCGACGTCCCCGACCTCGGCCCGCTGCTCGTCGGCCCGATGGCCCGCGGAGCGAAGGTGAGCATCGGATGAGGTTCCGCAACCCGCTCGACCGCAAGACCGCCGGCGACCTCACCCGGCTCGGCGTCTTCATGCTCGTCACGGCGCTGGCCACCAGCCTGCTGGTGATCGTGATCGGCAACTTCACCTTCGCCAGCGCCAGCACCTACAAGGCGATGTTCACCGACGCCGCCGGGGTCAACAAGGGCGACGACGTGCGCATCGCGGGCGTCAAGGTCGGCACGGTCAAGGACGTCCGGGTCGCCGACGACGGCGACCGCGCCGAGATCACCTTCTCGGTGCAGAACGCGACCGAGCTGACCCAGGCCACCCACGCGACCATCCGGTACCGCAACCTCGTCGGCCAGCGGTACATCTCGCTGACCCAGGAGGGCAGCGACTCCGGGCGCCTCCAGCCCGGCAGCGTCATCGACACCTCGAAGACCCGTCCGGCCCTCGACCTGACGATGCTGTTCAACGGCTTCAAGCCGCTCTTCCAGGCGCTCTCGCCCGACGACATCAACAAGCTCTCCTACGAGGTCGTCCAGGTGTTCCAGGGCGAGGGCGGCACCCTCGAGGACCTCCTGCGCACCACGGCGTCGGTCACCAACACCCTCGCCGACCGCGACCAGGTGATCACCTCGCTGATCACCAACCTCGACGACGTGCTGAGCAACCTCGGCGACCGCAGCAAGCAGCTCAGCGCCCTGATCGTGAACTTCCGGACGCTCGTGGCCGGCCTCAAGGCCGACCGCCGTCCGATCCTCGACTCGCTCGACCAGATCTCGGCGCTGGCCGTCCAGACCGCCGACCTGGTCAAGGGCATCCGCGTGCCGTTCACCGAGGACATCAAGCAGCTGCGTCGCTTCGCGGACAACCTCGACCGCAACCGCGGCGAGATCGACCGCGGACTGCAGGTGCTGCCGAACAAGCTGAACAAGGTCGGACGCACCGCGACGTACGGCTCCTGGTTCAACTTCTACCTCTGCGCGGTGCCGGCCGTGACCCTGCCCGGCGGCCTCCGCGTCGAGCTCGGCCTGCCCGGCAGCGGCGGCTACAAGACGAACCAGCCGAGGTGCAACCTGCGATGAAGCCCTTCCGCGAGCGCAACCCCGTCGTCGTCGGCGCCGTCAGCATCGCCGTCCTGATCGGCCTGTTCCTGGCCGCCTTCCGCGCCCAGGACCTGCCGCTGATCGGCGGCGGCGACACCGTCTACGCCGACTTCTCCGAGGCCGGCGGCCTCAAGGCCGACGACCCCGTCCGGGTCGCCGGCGTGCGGGTCGGCAAGGTCGACTCCGTCGAGCTCGACGGCGACCACGTCCGCGCCACCCTGCGCCTCGACACCGACACGCGCCTGGGCGACCAGACGCGCGCCGACATCAAGGTCGCCACCCTGCTCGGCTCGATGTACGTCTCGCTCGACCCGGCCGGCCAGGGCAGCCTCGACGACGGCTCGAGCATCCCGATGGCCCGCACCAGCTCGCCGTTCGACGTCGTCGACGCCTTCAGCGGCCTGGCCGACACCGCGTCGCGCATCGACACCGACCAGCTGGCCAAGTCCCTCTCCACGCTGGCCGACCTGACCCGCAACACGCCCGAGGAGTTCCGCTCCGCGCTGAAGGGCGTCTCGGCGCTGTCGTCGAACATCGCGGCGAAGAACGACCAGATCAACTCGCTGCTCAAGAGCCTGAACAAGGTGAGCACCACCCTCGACGCGCGCGACCAGGACGTCATCGGCCTGATGCGTGACGCCGACGTGCTCTTCCGGGCCCTGGTGGCCCGGCGCGAGGCCGTGCACCAGCTGCTGGTCTCGACCTCGACGGTCTCCCAGCAGCTCACGGGTCTCGTCCGCGACACCCGCGCCGACCTCAAGCCCACCCTCGACACCGTCGAGCGGGTGCTGGCGGTGCTGAACAAGAACCAGAACAACATCGACAACTCGCTGCGGCTGCTCGCGCCCTTCTACCGGGTCTTCGCGAACACCCTCGGCACGGGCCCCTGGTTCGACACCTACATCCAGAACCTCCTCCCGATCCCGAATCTCCCGAACGGAGGGGGCGTCTCGTGAGCGCCGTCCACCTGCTGCGCCGCGCTGCGGTGCCGCTCGTCCTCGTCGTCCTGCTCGTCGCCGCGGCCATCGCGGTGATGGGCGGCGACGGCCAGCGGACGCTCACGGCCAGCTTCCCGCGGACGGTCTCGGTCTACGTCGGCAGCGACGTGCGTGTGCTCGGCGTGCCGGTCGGCAAGGTCGAGGAGGTCACGCCGTCGGGCACCCAGGTGCTCGTGAAGATGAGCTACGACGACAAGATCCAGGTGCCGGCCGACGCCAAGGCCGTCATCGTCGCCCCGTCGATCGTCGGAGACCGCTACATCCAGCTCACGCCCGTCTACAAGGGCGGACCGACGCTGGCCAGCGGCACCGTGCTCGGCGAGGACCGCACGGCCGTCCCGCTCGAGCTCGACCAGATCTACTCGAGCATCGACGACCTCACCGTCGCCCTCGGCCCGAAGGGCGCCAACCGCACCGGCGCCCTGAGCGACCTGCTGCAGACCACCGCCAAGAACTTCGGCGGCCAGGGCGAGCGCTTCAACCAGACGATCGGCAACCTCTCGAAGCTCACCCAGACCCTCGACGACAACAAGGAGGAGCTCTTCGGCTCCACCAAGGCCCTGGGCCGGTTCGTCAAGACGCTCGCCGACAACGACACGACCGTGCGCCGGTTCAGCCAGTCGCTGGCCGACGTCAGCACGCAGCTGTCGGGCGAGCGCCAGGAGCTCGCCGCAGCCCTGAAGAACCTCGGCGTCGCGCTCACCGAGGTCTCCTCGTTCGTCAAGACCAACCGGGGCGTCCTGGGGCGCGACATCACCGGCCTGAACAAGGTCGCGAAGGTGCTGGTCAAGCGGCGCGCCGAGCTCGACGAGGCGCTGAAGGCCGGTCCGCTGGCGCTGAACAACCTGGCGCTCACCTACAACCCGCAGGCCGGCACGCTCGACACCAACGCGAACGTCGGCCAGCTCGCCAAGCAGCTCACGAGCAACCCCGCGCTCTTCCTCTGCACCTACGCCAACGAGCTGCCCGGCGGCAGCAGCCTGTGCAACGTCCTCAAGGGCATCCTGCCCCGACCGGGCGCCTCGGCGGCCCTGCGCGGCACCTCGGCCCCCGACCCGAACGCCCGCTCCTACGACCCGACCCTCGGCGGTCTGGTGGAGGTGAACCGATGACGCGCCCCGCCCGTCCGCGCCTGCTGCGGCTGTTCGCCGCCACGGCGCTCGGCTCGGTGCTGCTCACCGGCTGCCAGTTCGACGTCTACGAGCTGCCGCTCCCCGGCGGCGCCAGCACCGGCGACGACCCGATGACGGTCACCGCCCAGTTCCGCGACGTGCTCGACCTGGTGCCGAAGTCGACCGTCAAGGTCGACGACGTCACCGTCGGCGAGGTCACCAAGGTCCAGCTCCAGGGCTACGACGCCCTGGTGACCATGAAGATCGACCGGTCGGTCGACCTGCCCGACAACGCGATCGCCGACATCCGCCAGACCAGCCTGCTCGGCGAGAAGTTCGTGTCCCTCTCGCCGCCGCTCAGCGCGCCCAGCGCGAACCGGCTCGGCGACGGCGACGAGATCGACCTGCAGCGCACCGGCCGCAACCCCGAGGTCGAGGAGGTCTTCGGCGCGCTGAGCCTGGTGCTCAACGGCGGCGGCGTCGCGCAGCTGAAGACGATCGCGACCGAGCTCAACAAGGCGCTCGACGGCCGCGAGGACTCGGCCCGCAGCGTGCTGAACCAGATCTCCACGCTCACCGGCAACCTCGCCGACCGCAAGCAGGACATCGTCCGCGCGATCGAGTCGCTCAACCGGCTCGCGCTCTCGGCGAAGGGCCAGCAGCGCAACATCAACCTGGCGCTCGACGAGCTGCCCAGCGCGATCTCCTCGATCGACCGGCAGCGCGACGACCTCGTCAAGGTGCTGCAGGCGCTGAACCGTCTCGGCAACGTGGGCGTCCGGGTCATCTCGGCGAGCAAGGCCTCGACCATCGAGACCGTGCGGCAGCTGCAGCCGGTGCTCACCGAGCTCGCCAACTCCGGCGACGCCTTCGTCAAGGCCTTCAGCAGCTTCCTGACCTTCCCGTTCGTCGACGAGGTGGTGGGTCGCAACCCGCAGACCGCCAAGGACCTCGCGATGGGCGACTACACCAACCTGTCGGCCGAGATCGACCTCTCCGGCGGCTTCGGCCTGCCGACGTCGCTGCCGACCCTCCTGCCCAGCGACCTCGACCCGACCAAGATCGTGGGCAACGTGCTCGACTGCCTGCGCAGCGGCAACATCACCAGCAAGGCCTGCCAGAAGGTGCTGAGCACCCCGCAGGAGCTCCTGCAGCTGCGCACCGAGTGCCGCAAGTCGGCGAACAAGGACGTCCTGGTCTGCCAGGTGCTCAACGCCGTCCCGGGCCTGCCGCCGCTGGGCGGCCTGCCGGGTGCCGGCGCGGGCGCGTCCGGCGGCTCGGGCGGCTCGGCCGGCACGGGCAACCCGCTCGGCGGGCTCGGCTCGATCCTCGGCGGCGCGCTCGGGCTCAACCGCCCCGGCCTCGGGCTCGGCCCGGTCGACCCGAAGCGCGGCCCCACCCTCCGCCAGATGACCGAGGCGTTCGACCCGAGCCTCGTCCGACTGCTCGTCCCGGGGATGATGTCGAAGTGATCACCCGTCGCACGAAGCTCCAGCTGCTGGTCTTCGTCCTCATCACGCTGCTCGGCGTCACCTACACCGGTGCGAAGTACGCCAAGCTCGACCGCTTCTTCCGCGACACCAGCTACCCGGTCACGGTGCACCTGGCGTCGTCCGGCGGCCTGTTCGCCGGCGGCGAGGTCACCTACCGGGGCGTCGAGATCGGCCGGGTCGACCGGCTCGTCCTCACCGACGCGGGCGTCGACGCGCACCTCTCGATCGACAAGCGCTTCGACACCATCCCGGCCGACACGCTCGCCGTGGTCGGCAACCGCTCGGCCGTCGGCGAGCAGTACCTCGAGCTGCAGCCGCAGACGGACGAGGCGCCGTACCTGAAGGCCGACTCCGAGGTCGCTGCCGCCGACACCCGCACGCCGCTGCCCACCGAGACCCTCCTGGCTGACCTCAGCGACACCGTCTCCTCGGTGAACCGCGACGCCCTGCGCACCACGATCACCGAGCTCGGCAAGGCCTTCGCCGGCACGGGTCCCTCGCTCCAGCGGCTGATCGACACCGGCACGTCGTTCATCCAGACCGCGAACGACAACTTCGCCACCACGACGGCGCTGATCCGCGACGCCAACACGGTGCTGCGCACCCAGGTCGACCAGACCTCGGACCTCAAGACGTTCGCCAGCCAGCTCTCGCAGTTCTCCTCGGTGCTCGCGGCCTCCGACCCCGACCTGCGTCGGCTGATCGACAACGGCTCCGGCGCGGCCATCCAGCTGCGCACGTTCATCCGCGACAACCAGGTGGAGCTCGGCGACCTGTTCAACAACGTCGTCACCACCGGCCGGGTGATCGTCAAGAACATCCCGGGCCTGCAGCAGTTCCTGGTGATCTACCCCTACGTGGTCGAGGGCGCGTTCAGCGTCGTCGCGAAGGCGACGCCCGGCGGGCTCTACGACGCCCACTTCGGCCTGATCCTCTCCACGACCGAGCCGTGCACCAACGGCTACGAGGGCACCAAGCAGCGACTGCCGGAGACCCAGGCGTCCCCCGACCCGGTGCGCTCCGACACGCCGATGAACACCGACGCGCGGTGCAAGGACCCCATCACCAAGAGCAACCCGCGCGGCTACCAGAACCTCGTCGTGCCGCGCGCCGGCGTCGACTACACCGACGGCACCGCGCCCGTCGTCGCCTCGTACGACGCGACCACCGGGAGGCTGCACTGGGGCGACCCGTCGACCGACCCGCGGCTCTCGCGCCAGGTGCAGGTCGACGGCGAGGCCCCGGCCAGCCTGGGTGCCGACTCCTGGAAGTGGCTGTACCTCCAGCCCCTGACGGCCGGCCGGTGACCCGGTCCGATCCGGACGAGCGCGACGAGGCCCGTCGCGCGGTCGTCGAGGCGTCCCCGGACTCGAGCCCTGCTCGCTCGGGAGCCCGGCTGCGGCTGGTGCTGCTGGTGGTCCTGCTGGTGGTGGCCGTCGGCTCGGCCGGCACGCTCGCCACGCTGCTGCTGCGGCGCGGCACCGACAGCCAGCCCGAGCGCGACGCCGTGATGGCGGTCGCCCGCGAGTTCGTGCAGCGGGTCAACACCTACGGGCCCGACCAGCTCGACGCCACGACCAAGACCATGCCGTCGTACCGCAGTGCGGTGGAGCAGCTCGTCACGCCGAAGTTCAAGACCTCGTTCCTGCAGAGCGTCACCCTGCCCGAGTCCCGCGTGGCCGGCTCCGGCCTCACGGTCAAGGGCTCGGTGCTCGGGGCCGGCGTCGACTCCCTCGACGCCGACTCCGCGTCCGTGCTGGTGCCCGTCGCCATCGACGCCTCGGTCAAGGACGACAAGGGCAAGACCGTCAAGGCGCCGCCCCAGCTCGGCCGCTTCGTCGTCTCGCTCGTGCGCATCGACGGCCGCTGGCTCGTCGACGACTTCACCGACGTCCGTCAGCTGCAGCAGGGGGCCGGCGGCGACGGCACGACCGGCCAGGACCCCCTGGGCGGCGCCACCGACGGCACGGGTGGCGCGGGCGGCACCGCTGTCCCGACGCCGTCCAGCGCCCCGAGCGGGGAGGCCACCCCATGACGCCGTCCTGGTACGACGTGCTGGGCGTCGAGCCCGACGCGACCCCCGAGGAGATCCGCACCGCCTGGCAGGCGCAGATCGGCGCCCTCGGCCCGACCGACCGGCGGTTCCGCACCCTCAACCAGGCCGCCGAGGTGCTGCTCGACCCCGACCAGCGGGCCGCGCACGACGCCGAGCTCGCCGGGGAGACGGCCCCCAAGTCGACGTCCGAGCCGACGCCCGTCCCGCTCGAGAAGGAGCCCCCGGCCGTCGCCCGGCCCGCCGGCTCGGCCGCAGCCGTCGACGACCCCGCGCCGACCGAGTCCGCCTCCGCGCCCCGCCCGGTCCGCACGGTGCCGACCTGGGCGCTGCTCGTCGCGGGCGTCGCGGCCACCGCGCTGCTCGTCGTCACGATCGTCGTCGGGGTGCTCCAGGTGCGGGCGCCCGTCGACGACGCCGGCGCCGCCGAGGCCGAGGGCGTCGCCGCCCGCGCCCTGGGCCCGGTGCTCTCCTACGACTACCGCTCGCTCGACCAGGACGCCTCGGCGGCGCGCTCGTACATGACCCAGCGGTACGCCCGCGACGACTACGACCGGCTGTTCACGGTGATCCAGCAGAACGCGCCCGGTCTCAAGGCGGTCGTGCAGGCCAAGGTCGTCAGCACCGGCGTCACCCGCACGGGTCGCGACCGCGTGCAGGTGCTGGCGTTCGTCGACCAGCTCACGACCAACGCCAAGCGCACCGCGCCCACCGTCTTCCGCAACCAGGTGACGGTGACGATGGTGCGCGAGGACGGCTCCTGGCTGCTCGACGACCTCAGCGTCTCCTGACCCACCGCGCCGCGCGCGGCGCCGTGTGACGAGGCGTCCGGGGCGGCGCCGGTGGAGAGGTGCTTGACCCGCCGCCCGGCGCCGGTCATCATCATCGCGTCGCTTGACAGCGCGGGTTGCCGTGCGCCCTCGTGCCGTGTACCTTTGGCCTTTGCGTCTGCCCTCAGATGCCCTCTGCCTGTCAGGCGGCGGAGTGGTGGGGGGTGACGCCGTCGACGAGCCGAACCGCCGAAGGACTCCTCTTGGCCGCGCGCACCGCCTCTGGTTCCCACCCCCGCCGCATCTCATTCGCGAAGATTCAGGAGCCGCTCGAGCTCCCGCAGCTCCTCTCCCTGCAGACCGCCAGCTTCGACTGGCTGATCGGCAACGACCGCTGGGCCGCCGAGGTCGAGCGCCGTCGTGCCGAGGGCGAGGACGTCTCCTCCAAGTCCGGTCTGCAGGAGATCTTCGAGGAGATCTCCCCGATCGAGGACTTCTCCGAGACCATGTCGCTCTCGTTCGAGAACCCGGTCTTCTACGACCCCAAGTACACGGTCGAGGAGTGCAAGGAGAAGGACTTCACCTACTCCGCGCCGCTCTACGTCTCGGCCGAGTTCACCAACAACGACACCGGCGAGATCAAGGGCCAGACGGTCTTCATGGGCGACTTCCCGCTCATGACCGACAAGGGCACCTTCGTCATCAACGGCACCGAGCGCGTCGTCGTCTCGCAGCTCGTCCGCAGCCCCGGCGTGTACTTCGAGCGCACCGCCGACAAGACGTCCGACAAGGACATCTACACCGCCAAGCTGATCCCGAGCCGCGGCGCCTGGCTGGAGTTCGAGATCGACAAGCGCGACCTCGTCGGCGTGCGCCTCGACCGCAAGCGCAAGCAGAACGTCACGGTGCTGCTCAAGGCCCTCGGCTGGACCAACGAGCAGATCCGCGAGGAGTTCGGCGAGTACGAGTCGATGATGCTGACCCTGGAGAAGGACAACACCCAGGGCCAGGACGATGCGCTGCTCGACATCTACCGCAAGCTGCGTCCCGGCGAGCCGCCGACGCGCGAGGCGGCGCAGACGCTGCTGAACAACTACTACTTCAACCCCAAGCGGTACGACCTGGCCAAGGTCGGTCGCTACAAGATCAACAAGAAGCTGGGCCTGACCCAGGCCTTCGACCAGCAGACGCTGACCGTCGACGACGTCGTCGCCGCGATCAAGTACATCGTCGCGCTGCACGACGGTCGCGAGGAGCTGCCGCTGCCCGAGACCCTCGCCGAGGGTCCGGCCACGCTCCCGGTCCTCGCCGACGACATCGACCACTTCGGCAACCGCCGCATGCGGTCGGTCGGCGAGCTGATCCAGAACCAGCTGCGCACCGGCCTGGCGCGCATGGAGCGCGTGGTCCGCGAGCGGATGACGACCCAGGACGTCGAGGCCATCACGCCGCAGTCGCTGATCAACATCCGCCCGGTCGTCGCGGCGCTGAAGGAGTTCTTCGGCACCTCGCAGCTCTCGCAGTTCATGGACCAGACCAACCCGATCGCGGGTCTGACGCACAAGCGTCGCCTCTCCGCGCTCGGCCCCGGCGGTCTGTCCCGCGACCGCGCCGGCATGGAGGTCCGCGACGTCCACCCATCGCACTACGGCCGCATGTGCCCGATCGAGACCCCTGAGGGCCCGAACATCGGCCTGATCGGCTCGCTGGCGTCCTACGGGCGGATCAACCCGTTCGGCTTCGTCGAGACGCCCTACCGCAAGGTCGTCGAGGGTCAGGTCACCGACCAGATCGACTACCTCACCGCCGACGACGAGGACCGTTACGTCATCGCGCAGGCCAACGCGACCCTCGACGACGCGAACCGCTTCGTCGACGAGCGCGTGCTGGTGCGTCAGCGCGACGGCGAGGTCTCCGAGGTCCTGGCGGCCGAGGTCGACTACATGGACGTCTCGCCGCGCCAGATGGTGTCGGTCGCGACCGCGCTGATCCCGTTCCTCGAGCACGACGACGCCAACCGCGCGCTCATGGGCGCCAACATGCAGCGTCAGGCCGTCCCGCTGATCACCAGCGACAGCCCGTACGTCGGCACCGGGATCGAGTACCGCGCGGCGGTCGACGCCGGCGACGTCGTCACCGCCACCGCGGCCGGCGTGGTCACCAACGTGTCCGCCGACCTCATCGAGTCGATGAACGACGACGGCACCTACTCGGCCTACCGGCTGGCGAAGTTCCGCCGCTCGAACCAGGGCACCTGCATCAACCAGCGTCCGCTGGTCTCGGCCGGCGACCGGCTCGAGGTCGGCACGCCGATCGCCGACGGCCCGTGCACCGACGACGCCGAGATGGCGCTGGGCACCAACCTGCTGGTGGCCTTCATGCCGTGGCAGGGCCACAACTACGAGGACGCGATCATCCTCAGCCAGCGCCTGGTGCAGGAGGACATCCTCACCTCGATCCACATCGAGGAGCACGAGGTCGACGCCCGCGACACCAAGCTGGGCCCCGAGGAGATCACCCGGGACATCCCGAACGTCTCCGAGGAGATGCTGGCCGACCTCGACGAGCGCGGCATCATCCGCATCGGCGCCGAGGTCACCACCGGCGACATCCTGGTCGGCAAGGTCACGCCCAAGGGCGAGACCGAGCTGACCCCCGAGGAGCGGCTGCTCCGCGCGATCTTCGGCGAGAAGGCGCGCGAGGTCCGCGACACCTCGATGAAGGTGCCGCACGGCGAGTCCGGCACCGTCATCGGCGTCCGGGTCTTCGACCGCGAGGAGGGCGACGAGCTGCCGCCGGGCGTCAACCAGCTGGTGCGCGTCTACGTGGCCCAGAAGCGCAAGATCTCGGTCGGCGACAAGCTCGCCGGACGCCACGGCAACAAGGGCGTCATCGCCAAGATCCTGCCCGTCGAGGACATGCCGTTCATGGAGGACGGCACCCCGGTCGACGTCATCCTGAACCCGCTCGGCGTGCCGCGACGGATGAACATCGGCCAGATCCTCGAGCTGCACCTGGGCTGGCTGGCCAAGCAGGGCTGGGACCTCAACCTCACCGGCGACGTGAACGACGCCGAGTGGAAGCAGCGCCTGATCAAGATCGGCGCCGACAAGGCCGCCCCGAACTCCAAGGTCGCGACCCCGGTGTTCGACGGCGCCCGCGAGGACGAGCTCACGGGTCTGCTGAGCGCGACCATCCCGAACCGCGACGGCGTCCGCGTCGTCGGCGAGGACGGCAAGGCGCGGCTCTTCGACGGCCGCTCCGGCGAGCCGTTCCCGGACCCGGTGTCGGTCGGCTACATGTACATCCTGAAGCTGCACCACCTCGTGGACGACAAGATCCACGCGCGCAGCACCGGCCCCTACTCGATGATCACGCAGCAGCCCCTGGGCGGCAAGGCCCAGTTCGGCGGCCAGCGGTTCGGCGAGATGGAGGTCTGGGCGATGGAGGCGTACGGCGCCGCCTACGCCCTGCAGGAGCTGCTCACGATCAAGTCCGACGACGTGCCCGGTCGCGTCAAGGTCTACGAGGCGATCGTCAAGGGCGAGAACATCCCCGACTCCGGCATCCCGGAGTCGTTCAAGGTGCTCGTCAAGGAGATGCAGTCCCTCTGCCTCAACGTGGAGGTGCTCTCCCAGGACGGCTCGAGCATCGAGCTGCGCGACGCGGAGGAGGACGTCTTCCGCGCCGCCGAGGAGCTCGGCATCGACCTGTCCCGCCGCGAGCCCAGCTCGGTCGAAGAGGTCTGATCCCCACCCCGTCCCCGGTCGGCGCTCGTCGCCGGCCGGGGCGGGCGGATCCGACGTCCCGCTTTCCCTCAGCTTCAGCTAGAACCAACGAAGGGTTGCAGCCACCGTGCTCGACGTGAACTTCTTCGACCAGCTTCGGATCGGCCTGGCCACCGCGGACGAGATCCGCCAGTGGAGCCACGGCGAGGTCAAGAAGCCGGAGACCATCAACTACCGCACGCTCAAGCCCGAGCGTGACGGCCTCTTCTGCGAGAAGATCTTCGGTCCCACCCGGGACTGGGAGTGCTACTGCGGCAAGTACAAGCGCGTGCGCTTCAAGGGCATCATCTGCGAGCGCTGCGGCGTCGAGGTGACCCGCTCCAAGGTGCGTCGCGAGCGCATGGGCCACATCGAGCTCGCCGCGCCCGTCACCCACATCTGGTACTTCAAGGGCGTCCCGAGCCGTCTGGGCTACCTGCTCGACCTCGCGCCGAAGGACCTCGAGAAGGTCATCTACTTCGCCGCGTACATGATCACCTCGGTCGACGAGGACGCGCGTCACCGCGACCTCTCCGGCCTGGAGGGCAAGGTCGGCCTGGAGCGCGAGCGCCTCGAGCGTCGTCGCGACCAGTCCCTGGAGGACCGCGCCAAGAAGCTCGAGGAGGACCTCGCCGCTCTCGAGGCCGAGGGCGCCAAGGCCGACGCCCGGCGCAAGGTGCGCGACGGCGCCGAGCGGGAGATGAAGCAGCTGCGCGACCGCGCGCAGCGCGAGATCGACCGTCTCGACGAGGTGTGGGACACCTTCAAGAGCCTCAAGGTCCAGGACCTCATGGGCGACGAGCTGCTCTACCGCGAGATGAAGAACTGGTTCGGCAAGTACTTCGAGGGCCACATGGGCGCCACGGCGATCCAGAAGCGCCTCCAGGACTTTGACATCGCGGCCGAGGTCGAGAGCCTCCGCGAGACGATCGCCACCGGCAAGGGCCAGAAGAAGGTCCGCGCGCTGAAGCGGCTCAAGGTCGTCGACGCGTTCCGCAAGACCGGCAACCAGCCGATCGGCATGGTGCTCGACGCCGTCCCGGTCATCCCGCCGGACCTGCGTCCGATGGTGCAGCTCGACGGCGGCCGCTTCGCGACCTCCGACCTCAACGACCTGTACCGCCGCGTGATCAACCGGAACAACCGGCTCAAGCGGCTGCTCGACCTCGGCGCGCCCGAGATCATCGTCAACAACGAGAAGCGGATGCTGCAGGAGGCCGTCGACTCGCTGTTCGACAACGGCCGCCGCGGTCGTCCGGTCACCGGCCCGGGCAACCGGCCGCTGAAGTCGCTGTCCGACATGCTCAAGGGCAAGCAGGGTCGCTTCCGTCAGAACCTGCTCGGCAAGCGCGTCGACTACTCGGGCCGCTCGGTCATCGTGTCGGGCCCGCAGCTGAAGCTGCACCAGTGCGGTCTGCCCAAGCAGATGGCGCTGGAGCTCTTCAAGCCGTTCGTCATGAAGCGGCTCGTCGACCTCTCGCACGCGCAGAACATCAAGTCCGCGAAGCGGATGGTCGAGCGCGCGCGTCCGGTCGTGTGGGACGTCCTCGAGGAGGTCATCACCGAGCACCCGGTGCTGCTGAACCGTGCGCCCACCCTGCACCGCCTCGGCATCCAGGCCTTCGAGCCGCAGCTGATCGAGGGCAAGGCCATCCAGATCCACCCGCTCGTCTGCACCGCGTTCAACGCGGACTTCGACGGCGACCAGATGGCCGTCCACCTGCCCCTGTCGGCGGAGGCCCAGGCCGAGGCGCGCATCCTGATGCTCTCGACCAACAACATCCTCAAGCCGTCCGACGGCCGACCGGTGACGATGCCGACCCAGGACATGATCGTGGGCCTGTTCTTCCTCACCACCGAGCGCGAGTCCGCGCCCGGCGCCGGCCGCTCGTTCAGCAGCCAGGCGGAGGCGATCATGGCCTTCGACGCCGGCGAGATCTCCGTCCAGACCCCGATCCGGGTCAAGCACGACGGCGAGCTGCTCGAGACCACGCTCGGCCGGACGCTGTTCAACGACACCCTCCCGGCGGACTACCCGTTCGTGAACTACGCGGTGGGCAAGAAGCAGCTCGGCGCGATCGTCAACGACCTCGCCGAGCGCTACGGCAAGGTCGAGGTCGCCGCCTCGCTCGACGCGCTGAAGGACGCCGGCTTCCGCTGGGCGACCTTCTCGGGCGTCACGGTCTCGATCGACGACGTCACCACGCCGCCGGACAAGGCCGAGATCCTCGGGGGCTACGAGAAGCAGGCCGCGAAGATCCAGAAGGACTACGAGCGCGGCCTGATGACCGAGGAGGAGCGCCGTCAGGAGCTCGTCGAGATCTGGACCGACGCCAGCCGCAAGGTCGGCGAGGCCATGGAGAAGGCGTACGACCGGTCGAACCCCATCTTCATGATGGTCGACTCCGGCGCGTCCGGAAACATGAACCAGATCCGCCAGGTCGGCGCCATGCGCGGTCTCGTGGCCAACCCGAAGGGCGAGATCATCCCGCGCCCGATCAAGGCCAACTTCCGCGAGGGCCTCTCGGTGCTGGAGTACTTCATCTCCACCCACGGCGCCCGCAAGGGCCTGGCCGACACCGCGCTGCGGACGGCCGACTCCGGCTACCTGACCCGTCGTCTGGTCGACGTGTCGCAGGACGTCATCATCCGCGAGGACGACTGCGGCACCGAGCGCGGCCTGCCCAAGCGCATCGCGGTGCGCCAGGAGGACGGCTCGGTCGTCAAGTACGAGAACGCCGAGACCGCCGCGTACGCGCGGTCGGCCGCGGTCGACATCGTGCACCCGGCCACCGGCGAGGTCCTGGTCGAGGCGGGCGCCGACATCGGCGACGTCAAGATCGCCGAGCTGATCGAGGCGCAGATCGAGGAGGTCAAGGTCCGCTCGGTCCTGACCTGCGAGGCCCGCACCGGCACCTGCGCCAAGTGCTACGGCCGCTCGCTGGCCACCGGCAAGCTCGTCGACATCGGCGAGGCGGTCGGCATCATCGCCGCCCAGTCGATCGGCGAGCCCGGCACGCAGCTGACCATGCGCACCTTCCACACCGGCGGCGTCGCGTCGGCCGACGACATCACGCAGGGTCTTCCCCGCGTCGTCGAGCTCTTCGAGGCCCGCTCCCCGAAGGGCCGCTCCCCGATCTCCGAGGCCGCCGGCCGCGTCCAGATCGAGGACACCGACAAGGCCCGCAAGGTCCTCGTCACGCCCGACGACGGCTCGGAGGTGCAGGAGTACCCGGTCTCCAAGCGGGCGCGTCTGCTGGTCGCCGACGGCGACCACATCGAGGTCGGCCAGAAGATCACGGTCGGCACCGAGGACCCGCAGGACGTCCTGCGCATCCTCGGCGTGCGTCGGGCGCAGGAGCACCTCGTCGACGAGGTGCAGAACGTGTACCGCTCGCAGGGCGTGTCGATCCACGACAAGCACATCGAGATCATCGTCCGGCAGATGCTGCGTCGGGTCACGGTCATCGAGTCCGGCGACACCAACCTGCTGCCGTCCGACCTCGTCGACCGCGTGGTCTTCGAGGAGGAGAACCGTCGCGTCGTCTCCGAGGGCGGCAAGCCGGCCTCGGGTCGTCCGGTGCTCATGGGCATCACCAAGGCCTCGCTGGCGACCGAGTCGTGGCTCTCGGCGGCCTCCTTCCAGGAGACCACCCGCGTGCTCACCGACGCCGCCATCAACGGCCGCTCCGACAGCCTGCGCGGCCTGAAGGAGAACGTGATCATCGGCAAGCTGATCCCGGCCGGCACCGGCCTGGAGCGGTACCGCAACGTGCGGGTCGAGCCCACCGAGGAGGCGCGCGCCGCGGCGTACGCCGTCACCGGCTACGACAGCTACGACTACGAGTTCGGCTCGACCGGCCAGGCCGTGGCCCTGGACGACTTCGACTTCGGGTCGTACCAGAGCTGATCGCAGTCGAGGCATGACGGACGGCCCGTCGGGGGAGACCCCGGCGGGCCGTCCGCCGTTCAGGCACTTCTCAGGCGATCGCGACAACTCCCGCGCGCCGGGATGGGTCCCACTCCTGGAACGACCGAGAGCCGGTCGTGAAGACACCAGGAGATGATCCGCATGATCCGGTCCACCCAGACCGACGCCGAGCGCCCCGCCCGCCGCGTGACCCGCGCGCTGGCGACCGCCGGGATCCTCGCCGCCACCGCCGCGGTGGCGGTCCCCGCCGTCGACGCCTACGCCAACCCGTCCGACCTCGCGCCCTCGGCGACCTCCGCGGCGCGCACCGCGCCGTCGGCGTGCACCCCCGGCGACGTGACCGTGTCGTACCGCGTCACCGACGCCGGCGCCGGCCAGCGCTACGGCCGGCTGGTCGTCACGAATACCTCGGGCAGCGCGTGCAGCATCCGTGGCTACGGCGGTCTGTCGTACGTGGGCGGCGGCGACGGCACCCAGATCGGCGCCTCGGCCTCCCGCACCGCGGGCACCGTGCGCACCGTCGTCCTGCAGCGGGGCGGCAAGGCCGTGAGCGAGGTCCACGAGGCCGTGTCGTCGAACTACCCGACCGGCACCTGCCGGCCGCGCAAGGTCGACGGCTTCCGGGTGTACCTGCCGGGCGCCACCGCGTCGGAGTTCGTCGCGCACCGCACCACCGGATGCGCCTCGACGAAGGTCCACCTGCTCAGCCACACGCCGTTCCGCGCGGCCGCCTGAGCCTGATCGACCACGAGGTCGGGATCACCCGTCGCCTGACACAATGGCGGGGTGATCCCGACCTCGACCGACGTGCTGGTCGTCGGTGCCGGCCCGGCCGGCTCGGCCGCCGCGGCCTGGGCCGCCCGGGCGGGCGCCGACGTCGTCCTGGCCGACGCCGCCACCTTCCCGCGCGACAAGACCTGCGGCGACGGCCTCACGCCGCGCGCCGTCCACGAGCTGGCCTCGCTGGGCCTCGAGGAGTGGGTGCGCGCGCACGCCGTCAACCACGGCCTGCGCGCCCACGGCTTCGGGCAGACCCTCGAGCTGCGCTGGCCGGGCGGCACCCTGCCCTCCTGGGGCAGCGCGGTCGCCCGCACCGAGCTCGACGACCACCTGCGCACCACGGCGCTGAAGTCCGGCGCCCTGGGCGCCGAGGGCCTGCGGGCCGTCGACGTGCGGATGCGCTTCGGCCGGGTCGAGGCCGTCGTCTTCGAGCGGCGCACCGGGGCCGGGGGAGCGGGACGCACCGGCGAGACCGTCGAGATCGCCTGCCGTCGGCTCGTCGTCGCCGACGGCGTGCGCTCGCCGCTGGGCAAGGTGCTGGGCCGTGAGTGGCACCGCGACACCGTCTACGGCGTCGCCGGCCGCTCGTACGTGACCTCGGCGGCCAGCGACGACCCCTGGATCAGCTCGCACCTGGAGCTGCGCGACGAGCAGGACCAGATCCTCTCGGGCTACGGCTGGATCTTCCCGCTCGGCACCGGCGAGGTGAACCTCGGCGTCGGCACGCTCGCGACCGCGAAGCGGCCCGCCGACATCGCCGTCCGCCCGCTGATGCAGCTCTACGCCGACCAGCGGCGCGAGGCCTTCGGGCTCTCCGGTGAGCTGCGCGCGCCCGCGTCGGCCCTGCTGCCGATGGGCGGCGCCGTCTCGGGCGTCTCGGGCCCGAACTGGGCGCTCGTCGGCGACGCCGCGGGCTGCGTCAACCCGCTCAACGGCGAGGGCATCGACTACGGCCTGGAGACCGGCCGGATGATCGCCCACCTGCTCACCGAGCAGCCCGACCGCGAGCTCTCGGTCATCTGGCCCGACCTGCTGCGCGAGCACTACGGGGAGGCGTTCTCGATCGCGCGTCGGCTCGCGGGCCTGATCACCGTCCCCGGGCTGCTCGCGACGCTCGGCCCCGCCGGCATGCGCTCCGACCTGCTGATGGGCCTGGCGCTGCGCTGGATGGGCAACCTGGTCACCGACGAGGACCGCGACCGTGCGGCCCGGGTGTGGCGCTGGGCGGGGCGCCGCTCGCTCGCCCGCGACGCCCGCGCGCCGTTCGCCTGACCGTGCGCCGCCGACCGGTCGCGCCGACCCGTGACGAACGCTGGTACGAGCGCAGCATCCGCACCGGGGAGCGGCTCTTCGCGGCGCTCCGGCTCGACGTGCGGATCGAGGGCGCCCGGGCGATCCCCGTCCACGGGCCGGTGGTGCTGGCGAGCACCCACTCCTCCTTCCTCGACTTCCTCTTCGTCGGCCAGGCCGGCGTCACGCGCGGCCGCTACGTGCGGTTCCTGACCCGTCACGACATCTGGTCCTCCCGGCCGGTGGCCCGGGCGATGGACGGCATGCGTCACGTGCCCGTCGACCGCGCCGCCCCGGCGGGGGCCTACCTGCAGGCGCGGCGGCTGCTGCGCGAGGGCGAGGCCGTCGGGATCTTCCCCGAGGGCGGCGTCGCGTTCTCCTCGACCGTGCGGCACCTGATGCCCGGCAGCGCGGCGCTGGCCGCGGAGACGGGCGCGCCGCTGGTGCCCGTCGCGCTGTGGGGCGGCAACCGGCTGTGGCCGGCCGGCCCGAAGGTCGACGGCCGGATCCCGCGTCCCGACCTCACCCGCGGGCGCCGCGTCGACGTGCTCGTCGGCGAGCCGATCGCGGTGCCGCGGGACGCCGACCCGCGGGAGGTCACCGAGCGGCTGGGCCACGTGCTCACCGGGATGCTGCACGGGCTGCAGCGCGCCGAGCACCATCGTCCGCGCGCCGACGAGCACGCGTGGTGGCACCCCGCCCACCTCGGCGGCCAGGCGCCCGACCCCGTCGTCTCGTCCTCGACCCTGGAGAACCTGCCCTTCGGCGCCGTCAGCCCGACCTGGCACCCCTGGCCGGGCTCCCGGCCCCCGGCTGACTAGCCTGGCGACGTGGATCCCGACGACGTCCCCGAGGCCGCGCTGCCGCGCTCGCAGCGGCTGGCGGCGTACGCGGTGATCGTGCGGGCGCACCGGGTGCTGCTGTGCCGGCTCTCCGAGCGGATCGTGGCCACCGAGCTGTGGACGCTGCCCGGCGGCGGCGTCGAGCACGGCGAGCACCCGCGGGACGCGGTCGTGCGCGAGGTCCGCGAGGAGACCGGGCTGGAGGTCGTCGTCGGCGACACCGCCCGCGTGCACTCGGTGCACCAGCCCGATGTCGAGCGGGAGGGGCGCTGGGACCACCACTCGGTGCGGCTGGTCTACGACGGCCGGGTGCCCGACGACGCGCCCGAGCCGCGGGTGCTCGAGGTCGACGGAACCACCGCGGAGGCGCGGTGGTTCCCGCTCGTCGACGTGGTGGAGGGACGCGTCCCGCTGGTGCCGCTGGCCCGGCAGGAGCTGGTGGCCCGCGAGCCCGTGCGGACGCAGCGGCTCGCGGCGGTCGCCGTCGTCACCCGCGCCGGGGCGGCGGGGGAGGAGCTGCTGCTCACCCGGCTGGGACCGACCGCGCCGCATGCGGGTCGCTGGACGCTGCCCGGCGGCGGCGTCGAGCACGGCGAGGCGCCGGCCGACGCGGTGCGCCGCGAGCTCCACGAGGAGTGCGGGCTGGACGCCGAGGTGGGCCGGCTGCTGTCGGTGCACGACGCGCACTTCACCGGGCGCGCGCCGTCGGGCCGCCAGGAGGACTTCCACGCCGTCCAGCTGGTCTTCCGCGCCAGCGTCGACGTCGCCGCGACGCCGCGGGTGCTCGAGGTGGGCGGCACGACCGACGCGGTCGCGTGGGTGCCGGTGGTCGACGTCGAGGCGGGTCGCCTCGAGGTCACCGAGCTGGTGCGTGCCGGGCTCGCCGCCCGCTGAGGGCCTCGGCCGGTCAGCCCCGGACGCCCCGCAGGCCGGCCAGCCCCCGCAGGTGCTCGTCGAGGGCGTCGGCCGCCCGGAGCGCGGATCGGCTCAGCGCGTCGAGGCCGACGACCGCGTCCGCGGCGTCGGGGTCGGACTCCGACCGGGCGCCCGCGAGCAGGGCGTGGGAGTCGCGTCGGGCGTAGAGGCGGATCAGCTCGGCGTCCAGCTCGGCCTGCGCGAGGACCAGCTCGGCGCGCCGCGTGGTCTCGGCCTGCACGGCTGCGGCGTGCTCGCGCACCGCCGCCTCGACCGCGCGCAGGCGGCAGACCAGGCTCTGGGCCAGCGTCTCGGGATCGACGCCCGCCGGGTCGGCGGCGCCGGTGAGGTCGTCGTCGAAGGCGTCGGCGTTCGGGCTCGCGATGGACACGGTGTTCCCCCCATGGATGCGGTGTCTGCGACCCATGCTGCGTCCGGGGCGGCGACGCGCGGGGAACAGGGCGTCCACCCTCGGGTAACAGGTGCGCGGGCTAGGGTCGCGCCGTGAGCGAGACCGTCTTCACCTATGCCGCGCCCGCCCTGAAGTTCGGCTCCGGCGCCAGCGCCGAGATCGGCCACGACCTGCGCGGGCTCGGCGCACGGCGGGTGCTGCTCGTCACCGACCCGGGCGTCGCCGCGGCCGGCCACCCGGCCCGGATCGCGGAGCAGATCGCGGCCCACGACGTCGAGGTCGTCGTCTTCGACGCCGTGCACGTGGAGCCCACGGACGCCTCGATGGAGCAGGCCATCGACTTCGCCCGCGACGCCGGCCCGTTCGACGCGATCGTGGCCGTCGGCGGCGGTTCGTCGATCGACACCGCCAAGGCGGTCAACCTGCTCACCACCAACCCGGGCGAGCTGATGGACTACCTCAACGCGCCCGTCGGTCGCGCCCAGGCGCCGGTCAACCGGCTGCTGCCGCTGGTGGCCGTGCCGACGACCACCGGCACCGGCAGCGAGAGCACCACCATCTGCGTGCTCGACGTGCTGTCGCTGCACGTGAAGACCGGCATCAGCCACGCGGCGCTGCGTCCGACGATGGCCGTCGTCGACCCGTCCCTGACCCTCGGCCAGCCCGCGCTCGTCACGGCCGCCGCGGGCATGGACATCCTCTGCCACGCGCTGGAGAGCTACACCGCCAAGTGGTTCGGCGACTTCGAGGCCAAGCGCCCCGAGCAGCGGGTGCCTTACTGCGGCGCCAACCCCATCGCCGACCTGTGGTCCGAGCGCGCCATGACGCTGCTCGCCGAGGCGTTCCGTCCCGCCGTCCGCGACGGCTCGGACGTCGAGGCCCGCGAGCGGATGGCGCTCGCGGCGACCTTCGCCGGCTTGGGCTTCGGCAACGCCGGCGTGCACATCCCGCACGCCAACGCGTACCCGATCGCGGGCCGCGTGCGCGACTACCGTCCGGCCGGCTACCCGCAGGACGAGGCGATGGTGCCGCACGGCATGGCCGTGTCGCTCACCGCGCCCGAGGCGTTCCGGTTCACCTTCGACGCCGCTCCCGAGCGTCACCTGGCCGCCGCGCGGCTGCTCGACCCCGTCGGCGCCGACTCCTCGCTCGGCGCCGACGCCCTGCCCGACGTCCTGCGGCGGCTGATGCGCGACATCGGCATCCCGAACGGGCTGGCCGAGGTGGGCTACGGCGCGGGCGACGTCGACGACCTCGTCGAGGGCTCGCTCAAGCAGCAGCGCCTGCTCGCCACGGCCCCCGTCACGCCCACCGACGACGACCTCGCCCGGATCTTCGCGGACTCCCTGACGCACTGGTGAGGGGCCGCGCCCGCATGTAACGCGGAGTCCCGTGAACTGACCACCAGTCGTGAGGGGGCGTCAGTTCACGGGACTCCGCGTTACAAGGCGCGGTGGGGGCGAGCGGCGTCACCCCGGGGAGCCGTGGGCACGGGCCATGCGGGCTGGGGTCGGATGGGAGAATGGGCCGGTGAGCACCCGTGCAGTCGAGACCGACCCGGCCCGTCCGAGCGAGGCCGCGCACGTGTCGTCCGGTGACCTGCTGGCGGCGCTGCGCCGCCGGGGGGTCGAGGACGTCAGCGACTCGACGCTCACCCGCGCGCTGTACTCCACCGACGCCTCGCTCTACCGCATCGCGCCCCAGGCCGTCGCCCGACCGCGCACCGGCGACGAGCTGCTGGCGGTGCTCGACGCCGCCCGCGAGCTGCGGGTGCCGGTGACGATGCGCGGCGCGGGCACCTCGGTGGCCGGCAACGCGGTGGGCCCCGGCCTGGTGGTCGACACCGTCAAGCACCTCAACCGCATCAAGCACCTCGACGTCGAGAAGGGCACCGCCCTGATCGAGCCGGGCGTCGTGCACGCGCAGCTGCAGCGGGCCGTGACGCCCCACGGCCTGCGCTACGGCCCCGACCCGTCGACGCACACCCGCTGCACCGTCGGCGGCATGATCGGCAACAACGCCTGCGGCTCGCGGGCGCTGGGCTACGGCCGGGCGTCCGACAACGTGGTGGCGCTGCGCTCGGCCCTCGGCACCGGCGAGGTCGTCGGCGGGCTGGTCGGCGGCCCGCGGCCCCACGGCGACGCGGGCGACGCGCTCGCCGCCCTGGCCGACGCGCACCTGGCCCACCTGCGCATGGAGTTCGGGCGGTTCGGACGCCAGGTGTCGGGCTACTCCCTCGAGCACCTGCTGCCCGAGAACGACCGGCACGTCGACCGCATGCTGTCCGGCTCGGAGGGCACCCTCGGCGTCATCCTCGAGGCCGAGGTGCGCCTGGTGCGCGACGCGCCGGTGCGCACCCTGGTCGTGCTCGGCTACCCGTCGATGGCCGAGGCCGCCGACGCGGTGCCGGCGCTGCTGGCGCACCCGATCGTGGCCTGCGAGGGCCTCGACGCGCGGATCGTCGACATCGTCCGGGCGTCCGGCAAGTCCGTGCCCGACCTGCCGCGCGGCGCCGGCTGGCTGTTCGCCGAGCTCACCGGCGAGAGCGTCGCGGAGACCGAGGCGCTGGCCGCCCGGCTGGTCGCCGACGCCGGCGCGCTGGAGCACCGGGTCGTCGTCGACCCCGCCGAGGCGGGGCCCCTGTGGCGCATCCGGGAGGACGGCGCCGGCCTGGCCGCCCGCTCGCTCTCGCGTCCGGCCTACTCCGGCTGGGAGGACGCCGCGGTGCCGCCGCAGCACCTCGGCGCCTGGCTGCGCGACTTCGACGCCCTGCTGCACGAGCACGGCCTCGACGGCGTGCCCTACGGCCACTTCGGCGACGGCTGCGTGCACGTGCGCATCGACTTCCCGCTGGTCGACGAGGCCGGCGCGCAGCGCACCTTCCGCGCCTTCATGGAGGCCTCGGCGCACGCGCTGAAGGGCTACGGCGGCTCGCTGTCCGGCGAGCACGGCGACGGCCGCGCCCGCTCGGAGCTGCTCACGACGATGTACGACGCCACCTCGATCCGGCTCTTCGAGGCGGTCAAGGCGATCTGCGACCCCGACGACCTGCTCAACCCGGGCGTCCTGGTGCGTCCCGACCCGTTCGACGCGCACCTGCGCGCCGACCGGCCGCGTCGCGAGCCGCCCACCGCGCTGCGGTTCGTCCACGACTCCGGCTCGATGGCGAACGCCGTCCACCGGTGCACCGGCGTGGGCAAGTGCGTGGCCGGCCCCGGGCCCGGCGTCATGTGCCCCTCGTACGCCGCGACCCGCGACGAGAAGGACGCCACCCGCGGCCGCGCCCGCGTGCTGCAGGAGGCCCTCGACGGCTCGCTGGTGCAGGGCCTCTCCGACCCGGCCGTCCACGAGGCGCTCGACCTGTGCCTGGCCTGCAAGGGCTGCTCGCGCGACTGCCCGACCGGCATCGACATGGCCACCTACAAGTCCGAGGCGCTGCACCAGACCTACCAGGGCCGGCTGCGTCCGCGCAGCCACTACGTGCTCGGGAGGCTGCCGATGTGGGCGCGGCTGACCGCGCCGGTGGCCGGGCTCGCCAACGCGTCCCTGCGGCTCGAGCCGGTGGCGCGCCTGGCCCGCCGCACCTCGGGCATCGACCAGCGGCGCTCGATCCCGACCTTCGCCGACCGCACCCTGCGCCGCCAGGCGCGCCGCACCGATCGCGCCGCCCGGCTCGCGGGCCGGGGTGCGGCCGACCAGGCGCCGGACGTGTGGATCTGGGCCGACTCCTTCACCGACCACTTCCAGACGACGTCCGGCACCGCCGCCCTGGCGTTCCTCGAGTCGGTCGGCCTGCGGGCCCGGGTGATCGACGAGAAGGCCTGCTGCGGCCTGACCTGGGTGACCACCGGGCAGCTCGACGCCGCGCAGCGCATCGTCCGCCGCACCGTCGCGACGCTCGCGCCGTACGTCGAGTCCGGCGTGCCCGTCGTCGGTCTCGAGCCCTCGTGCCTGGCCACGCTGCGCAGCGACGCCCGCGAGCTCACCGACGACCCCCGCGCCGAGGTCGTCGCGCGCGGCATGCTCACCTTCGCCGAGCTGCTGACCCGGCTCGACGTGCCGCTGCCGGACCTCTCGGGCGTGGAGATCGTCGCCCAGCCGCACTGCCACCACGCGTCCGTGCTCGGCTGGGCCGCCGACGAGGCGCTGCTCCGGCGAGCGGGCGCGAGCGTCACGCGGGTCGGCGGCTGCTGCGGCCTGGCCGGCAACTTCGGCGTCGAGGAGGGGCACTACGAGGTGTCGGTCGCTGTCGCCGAGACCCAGCTGCTGCCGGCCGTCCGCTCGCACCCCGACGCCGTGGTGCTGGCCGACGGCATGAGCTGCAAGATCCAGCTCGACGACCTCGCCGACGTGCGGGCGCTGCACCTGGCCGAGCTGCTCGCCGAGCGCGTCGGCGCGGGCGCTGCGGCCGCTCCGGGTGCCGGGGCGGCCCGGTGAGCCCCCAGCAGCGTCGCCTCGTCATCCCGGTGGCCCTCGGCCTGCTGCTGCTGATCGTGCTGCTCACCTCGGTGCTGGGCGGACGGTGACCCGCCGATGACCGAGCCGCTGCTCCGCGTGCTCAACCGGATGCGCAGCGAGGTGCTCGCACCCGAGACGTTCGTCCGGGCGGTGGCCTCCGGACGCCAGCGCGGGACGACGCCGCGCTGGCGCCGCGTCGAGCTGCGCTACGTCGACCTCAAGGCCGGCCGGCACCTGCAGCTCACGGCCTACGACGCCACCCAGGCGCACACCAGCAACCACGCGGTCGGCCAGGAGGCGCAGGACGCCGTCGACGACCTGATCGACGAGCCCTTCGGGAACTGGCACGTCGAGACGCTCACCCACACCCACCAGGTGCGGGTCACCAAGCGGCTCGAGGCGGTCGTCCACACCGCCGAGCGCACCGCCCCCGCGGACGTCGGGCGCGGTCACGACCGCGACAAGGAGCGGCTGCTCCCGATCGACGACCCGGTCTACCGCGAGCTCGGCCTCACCGACGCCGAGGGGCGGGTCAAGCCGTCGCGGCAGTCGAAGCTGCGCCAGGTCGAGGAGTTCCTGCGCCAGCTCGACGTCGCGGTCGCCGAGGCCCTGGAGAAGGGCCACCTGCGCCGTCCGACGGCCGACGAGCCGCTGCGGGTCGTCGACCTCGGCTGCGGCAACGCCTACCTCACCGTCGCCGCCCACCGGTTCCTGAGCCACGTCCGCGACCTGCCGGTCGAGGTGGTCGGCGCCGACGTCAAGCAGCAGTCGCGCGAGCACGGCGAGGCGCTGGCCGAGCGCCTCGGGGCGGGCCGGAGCCTGCGCTTCGTCGAGGGGACGATCGACGGCGTGGCGCTCGACCCCGCGCCCGAGGTGGTGCTGGCCCTGCACGCCTGCGACACCGCCACCGACGACGCCCTGGCGCGCGCAGTGGCCTGGCGGGCCCCGGTGGTGCTGGCCGCGCCGTGCTGTCACCACGACCTCGCCGCACAGCTGCGCCGGGCGCCGACGCCGGCCCCCTACGCCCTGCTGACCCGGCACGGCATCCTGCGCGAGCGGCTGGCCGACACCCTCACCGACGGCGTCCGGGCCGCGCTGATGCGCCTGCAGGGCTACCGGGTCGAGGTCGTGCAGTTCGTCGAGAGCCAGCACACCCCGCGCAACACGCTCCTGCGCTGCGTGCGCACCGGATCACCGGTGGCCGGCGGCTCGCTGCGCACCGAGTACGACGACCTCGTCGACGCCTGGGGCGTCAGCCCCCGGCTCGCGACCCTGCTGGAGGGCTGAGCCGGATGAGTCCGCGGACCCGGAGGATCCTGCGCGCCGACCGCGTGGGGGCCGTGCTGGCCCTCGTGCCGTTCCTGGTCGGCGCCGGCGTGGGCGCGAACGCCGCCACCGGCGTGCCGTCGACCCCGGTGGCGACGGTGCAGGACTCCTCGATCACCGAGTCGTCCGGACTCGTCGTCGACGGCGACCGGTTCGTCACCACCAACGACTCCGGCGACACCGGGCGGGTCTTCACCCTGGACCGCACCGGCCGCACGGTCGGCGTCACCTACTGGGCCGCCTCGCCCACCGACGTCGAGGCGCTCGCGCCGGCCGGATCGGGCCAGGTGTGGGTCGCCGACATCGGCGACAACGACCGCCGACGGCAGAGCATCTCGGTCGCGCGGATCCCGGTCGGGCCGGGCACCCGACGGGTCGAGCCGACGATCTTCCAGCTGACCTACCCCGACAGCGCGCAGGACGCCGAGAGCCTCGTCGTCGACCCCCGCACCGGGCGCCTGTACGTGGTGACGAAGGGCTTCACCGGCGGCGTCGTCTTCGCCGCCCCCGAGGTGCTCAGCGCCGACGGGCAGAACCGGCTGACGCCGGTGGGCTCGACCATCCCGATCGCCACCGACGCCGCCTTCTTCCCCGACGGCCGGCACCTCGTCGTCCGCGGCTACGGCTCGGCCACGGTGTACGCCTGGCCCGGCCTGCGTCGCGTCGGCTCCTTCGACCTGCCCCGGCAGCGTCAGGGCGAGGGCATCGCCGTCGATGGCCGCAACCGGGTGTTCCTCAGCAGCGAGGGCCGCGACCAGCCGATCCTGCGGATCACGCTGCCGCCGTCGGTGCGGGCGGCCGTGGCGGGCGGCGCGACGTCGTCCTCGGCTCCCGCGCCGGCCGCGGCGCCCACCGAGATCGCCGCGCCGATGCCGGGCATCTCGATCAGCGGGTGGGGCCTGTGGGCGCTCTGGGGCGGGATCCTCGCCGGCGGCGTGTTCGTGCTCACCCGGGCGCTGCGACCCAACTGACCGCGCCCGTCCGGCGGGGGGAAGCCGACCGACGGCCCCGACGCCTAGCGTGCCGCGCATGCCCCGGCTGCGTCGCACCTCGCCCGATCAGCCCGGGTGGACCCGCCGTCGCGCCGGCCGCGGGTTCTCCTACCGCGACGCCGACGGCGGACGCCTGCCCGACGACGCGGTCGAGCGGATCCGGGCGCTGGCGATCCCGCCCGCCTGGCAGGACGTGTGGATCACGCCGTTCCCGACCGGGCACCTGCAGGCCGTCGGCACCGACGCGGCGGGCCGGCGCCAGTACCTCTACCACCCGGCCTGGCGCGAGCGTCGCGACGCCGAGAAGTTCGAGCGGGTGCAGCGGCTCGGCCGCGTGCTCGCCGACGCCCGCGGCCGCGTGCTCGACGACCTCGGCCGCAGCGGCATGCCGCTCGAGCGGGCGGCCGCGGCGGCGGTGCGGCTCATCGACCTCGGCGCGTTCCGGATCGGCAACGACGTCTACGCCGACGCCCACGGCTCCTTCGGCCTCACCACGCTCGAGCGGCGGCACGTGCGGCGCCGGCACGACGCCCTCGTGTTCTCCTTCGTCGGCAAGTCGGGCGTCAGCCACCGCATCGAGATCGAGGACGCCGGCGTCGTCGAGGCGCTCGAGGTGATGCGCCGTCGGCGCACCGACGACGCACGGCTGCTGGGCTACCGCGAGCGTCGCTGGCGCGCGCTGCTGCCCGACCTGGTGAACGCCTACGTGCAGGAGACCACCGGGGTGCAGGCCACGGCCAAGGACTTCCGCACCTGGCACGGCACGGTCACCGCCGCCGTCGCCCTCGCGCGCGCCGCGGACGACCCGGCGCTGCGGCCGACGGTGGCCGGACGCCGGCGCGCCGTCGCCGGGGCGATGCGCGAGGTCGCCGCCCACCTCGGCAACACCCCGGCCCTGGCCCGCTCCTCGTACGTCGACCCGCGGGTGATCACCGCGTTCGAGCAGGACCGGACGATCGCCGCCGCCGTGCGCCGCGTGCGCGACGAGGAGCCCGACGTCCAGCAGGCGGCCTGGGAGCGCGCGACGCTGCGCTTGCTCGCCCGGGACTGATCACCGGGGCGACCGGGCCGGGACCGCCGCCAGGAAGGCCCAGATCTCGGCGGTGGCGTCGATCGCCCGCGACGGCGGGGGGAGGCCGAGCGTGCGCTCGACCAGGGGACGTCGGCGGGCTCCCGGGTACTGGTGGCCCGCCCCGTCGAGGAGGACCGCGTCGACCCGACGTCCGCCCGCGCAGCGGGTCGTCGACCGCTCCACCCCGGCGTCACTCGTCCGACGGACGGCGCCGCACGGCGCGTCGACCCGGCGCCAGTCGTCCAGGCTCGCGGCCCGCGGCTGGCCCGCGACGGCGGCCGGCCCGGTGCCGGGGCCGCCGGACCACGGGACGTTCGCGTCCGCCGTGCCGTGCACGTAGAGCACCGAGACCGGCGCGGGCGGCGCGCACGAGGCCACGACGCGCAGGCCGGCGACCTCCGCGACGCCGGCGAGGAGGTCGGTGGCGCAGGCCAGGCGCTCGGCGAGCATCGCCCCGTTGGAGAACCCGACGGCATGGACGCGGCCGCGGTCGAGCGGGACGTGGGCCGCGACGTCGTCCACGACCGCCCGGACGAAGACGACGTCGTCGACGGGACGCTCGGCCGCCGGTCCGCAGCAGGTGCCGGCGTTCCAGCTGCCGCGGTAGCCGTCCGGGTAGGCCACCAGCAGGCCCGCGCGCCGCGCCACGGCGTCCCAGCCGTAGTCGCGCTCGGCCTGCGCGGCGTCCCCGAACCCGGGATGCAGGACGACGACCAGCGGCCGGGGCGCGGCGGAGGCGTCGGGACGGTAGAGGCGGTAGGAGCGGTGCAGCCCGTCGACGTCCAGCCGGTGCGTCGTGGTGCCGGAGCGGAAGGACGCCGCATGCGCGGGCCGGTCGGTGACGTCCACGAGCACGTCGGTGAGCAGGAAGACCAGGACGGCGGCGAGCAGCAGCGGGATCACCCGCAGGCGCGTCCGCGAGCGCTCCCGCGGCGAGGGCGGGAGCGGCAGAGGGTCGTGCTCGGCCCGAGGGCCGTGGCTGGCCACCTCTCGAGGCTAGCCAGGTCGGAGGGCGGGGGCAGGGGCTGTCGGTCCCGGTCCAGACCGGGCCCCGAGGCCCTCAGAGGCGCTCGAGCACCCAGTCGAGGCAGGCGGTGAGCGCCCGGACGTCGTCCGGCTCGGTGACCGGGAACATCGCGATGCGCAGCTGGTTGCGGCCGAGCTTGCGGTACGGCTCGGTGTCGACGATCCCGTTCGCGCGGAGCACGGCGGCGACCGCGGCGGCGTCGACGTCGTCGGCGAGGTCGATCGTGCCGACCACCAGCGAGCGGTGGGCGGGGTCGGCGACGAACGGGGTGGCGCGCGGGTGCGCCTCGGCCCAGCCGTACAGGTGCGAGGACGACGCCGTCGTGCGCGCGACCATGGCGTCCAGGCCGCCCTGCGCGAGCATCCAGTCGAGCTGCTCGGCCATGAGGAACACCGTGGCCAGCGCCGGGGTGTTGTAGGTCTGCTCGAGCCGCGACTGCTGCAGCGCCGTGGCCAGGCTGAGCGACGCCGGCACGTGCCGGCCCGAGGCGGCGATCCGCTCGATCCGCTCGATCGCCCGCGGGGAGGCCAGCGCGAACCAGAGCCCGCCGTCGGAGGCGAAGCCCTTCTGCGGCGCGAAGTAGTAGACGTCGACCTGCGCGGGGTCCAGCGGCAGGCCGCCCGCGCCCGAGGTGGCGTCGACGACGACGAGCTGCTCGTCGCCCGCGCCGTCCGGACGCAGCACGGGCGCCATGACGCCGGTGGAGGTCTCGTTGTGCGCCCAGGCGTAGACGTCGACGTCCGCGTCGGCCACCGCCGCGGTGCGCGCGCCGGGGGCGCAGGCCAGCACCGACGGCTCGTCCAGCCAGGGCGCCTCGGCGGCCGCGGTGGCGAACTTCCCGGTGAACTCGCCGAAGACGAGGTGCTGGCTGCGCCGCTCGATCAGCCCGTAGGTGGCGACGTCCCAGAACGTCGTCGAGCCGCCCAGGCCCCACAGCACCTCGTAGCCGTCGGGCAGCGCGAACAGGTCGGCCAGCCCGGCGCGCGCGCGGGCCACCAGGGAGCGGACCGGCGCCTGGCGGTGCGAGGTGCCCATGAGGGACGTGCCGGTGTCGGCCAGCCGCTGCAGCCGCTCGACCGGGATGCGCGAGGGCCCGGAGCCGAAGCGGCCGTCGGCCGGCAGCAGGTCGGCGGGCATGTGCAGGTCGGGCGTCGTCACGGGGCCATCCTCCCAGGTGTGGGCGGGGGCCCGCAGTGGGAGGCTGCGTGCGTGAACACGATCCCGCCCGCCGCCTCCCCGCAGCGCCGCCCGCCCTCGAGCCCCGGCCTGCGCCTGTTCCTCCGGGTCGCCGGCGGCGTGCTGCTCGGCGTCGGCGCCGTGCTGCTGGTCGTCGGCCTGCGCTCCTTCGCCGCCGACGCCTCCGACGTCTCCGCCGGCCTCGACGACGGCGGCTCGGGGTTCGGGTCGATCCTCACGTTCGCCGCGGGCGGGTTCGCCGCCGTGATCGGCCTCGGGATGCTGGGCGCCGGGTTCCTCGGCCTGCAGGCCCGCTACGTCGCAGGTGAGACGATGCCCGTCGTCAAGCAGTCCGCGGAGTACCTGACCGACGGCGAGGGGCTCCTCGGGGTCGGGCGCACCGCGGGCCCGTACTGCCGCGCCTGCGGCGCACGCAACGATCGGGAGGCCAGGTTCTGTGACGGCTGCGGAGCATCGCTCGCCTGAGACCTCCGGCAGGGGCTGGAGCATCGAGCGCGTGCCGTTCGGCCACCCGGACGTCGCGCTGCTCGTGGCCGAGGTGCAGCAGGAGTACGTCCGCCGCTACGGCAGCCCCGACGACACCCCGCTCGACCCGCTGATGTTCGAGCCGCCCGCGGGCTCGTTCTTCCTCGGGCGGCTCGACGGCGAGCCGGTGGCCACGGGCGCGTGGCGCCGCAGCGAGGTCGTGGCCTTCGGGCTCGCGCCGACCGCCGAGGTGAAGCGCATGTACGTGCGGCCGGCCTGGGCGCGGCGCGGGCTGGCCCGACGGATGCTCGCCCACCTCGAGACCGACGCCGCCGCCCACGGCGCCCGGGCGCTGGTGCTCGAGACCGGCCTCGCGCAGCCGGAGGCGATCGCGCTCTACGAGTCGTCCGGCTACCTGCCGGTGCCGGGGTTCGGCTACTACCGCGACGCGCCGCTGTCCCGCTGTTTCGGCAAGCCGCTGCAGGTCTGACCGAACGGAGGAGCCGCCGCCCGGACGGGTCGTGTCCCTTCGGGCAGAGCGGCGGCGAAGCGCCGGAGCCGCCCCGCAGGCGCGACATAACGTCGCGGAGTTCCGGGGCCGTCCCGGAATGGCCTGCGCCCCCGTCCGCAGGCGTCGTCGATGTCTCGGAGACGTCCCGTGCACCTCCACGCCAGCACCCACGACCACCGCACCACGGCCGCCGCTCCCCGCCGGCGGTCCCGTCACCTCCTCCGCCTGCTCGCCGTCCTCGCGGCGCTCGTCGCGACGGCCGCACCGGCCTTCGCCCGCGCGCCCCTGCCGCCGATCGAGGGCTACGCGCAGTACCAGCCCCAGACCCGCTGCTCGCCGAAGCCGAAGCCGGGCGCGGTCTACCTCATGCAGTACCTCGACCGGCGCTTCCCGGGCACGCCCGGCGGCATCAGCCGCGCCTGCGACGTGGGCGGTCGCTCGGAGCACAAGGAGGGACGCGCGCTCGACTGGATGGTCAGCGCCCGCACCCACGCCGGCCGGGTCGCGGCCCGCGAGCTGCTCGACTGGCTCTTCGCCACCGACGGTCACGGCGAGCAGGACGCCCGCGCGCGGCGGCTCGGCGTCATGTACGTGATCTGGAACGACCGCATCTACTCCAGCTACGACGGCTTCCGTCCGCAGCCCTACCTCAACGCCGGCTGCAAGCAGCTCAAGGGCTGCTCCCCGACGCTGCGCCACCGCGACCACGTGCACATCTCGCTCGACGTCGCAGGCGGGATGGGCCGCACCAGCTGGTTCGTCGGACGCCTGACCGACGCCGTCGGCGGGGTCGTCGGCGGCGTCGGCGGTGCCGTCGGCGGGATCGGGGGAGCGGCGATCGGCTGAGCCGCGCCGTCCGGGCTCGCGCTCGCGACCGCACAGAGACGAGGGCCGTCCCCCGAAGCGGGGGACGGCCCTCGTGGCGTCAGCGGGGGCGGCTCAGCCGGCCCACTCGGCCTTCCAGCCGTCGACCGCGTCGGCCGGGCGGGCGGCGGGGCCGGTGTAGATCGCCGAGGGGCGGATCAGTCGGCCGGTGCGCTTCTGCTCCAGGATGTGCGCCGACCAGCCGCCGGTGCGCGCGCAGGTGAACATCGAGGTGAACATGTGCGCCGGGACCTCGGCGAAGTCGAGGACGATCGCGGCCCAGAACTCGACGTTGGTCTCGAGCACGCGGTCGGGGCGGCGCTCACGCAGCTCGGCGAGGGCGGCCTTCTCCAGCGCCTCGGCGACCTCGTAGCGGGGCGCGCCGAGCTCGCGGGCGGTGCGCCGCAGCACGCGGGCGCGGGGGTCCTCGGCGCGGTAGACGCGGTGGCCGAAGCCCATCAGCCGCTCGCCGGAGTCGAGGAGCTGCTTGACGTAGGCCTGCGCGTCGCCGGTGCGCTCGACGTCCTCGATCATGCCGAGCACGCGCGAGGGGGCGCCGCCGTGAAGCGGACCGCTCATCGCGCCGATCGCGCCGGAGAACGCGGCCGCGACGTCGGCGCCGGTGGAGGTGATGACGCGGGCGGTGAAGGTGGAGGCGTTCATGCCGTGCTCGGCCGCGCTGCTCCAGTAGGCGTCGATCGCCTTGACGTGCTTGGGGTCGGCCTCGCCCTTCCAGCGGATCAGGAAGCGCTCGGCGAGGGTCGCGCCCTCGTCGACGACCTTCTGCGGCACGACCGGGGCGACGAGGCCGCGGGCGGACTGGGCGGCGTAGGAGAGCACCATGACCGCGACGCGGGCGAGGTCCTCGCGGGCCTGCTCGTCGGTGATGTCGTAGGTCTGGCCGAAGCCGAAGGCCGGCTTGAGCATCGCGATCGCGGCCTGGACGTCGACCCGGACGTCGCCGGTGTGCACCGGCAGGTTGTAGGCCTCGGCGGCCGGGAGGCCCGGCGTGTACGAGCCGTCGATCAGCAGGCCCCAGACGTTCTCGAACGGGACGCGGCCGACGATGTCCTCGATGTCGACACCCCGGTAGCGCAGGGCGGAGCCCTCCTTGTCGGGCTCGGCGATCTGCGTCTCGAAGGCGACGACGCCTTCCAGTCCGTGGTGTACCTCGGCCATGGGTCTGGCTCCTCGTCAGCTCGGTGGGGCGCCCGATCGGGGCCCGATCGCGCGCGTGACGCGCGATGAGGGGATGTCGGCCGCATTCTGCACCACCCTCTACCGTCGAGGACATGGCGCCCGCATCGAATCCCGCGTCGTCCGACTCCGCGTCCGACTCCGCGTCCGGCCCGTCGGCGGCCGGGGAGGGCGTGCACCTCGACCTCGCCGGTCTGCGCGAGGACTACGCCCGCGCCGGCCTCGACGAGGCCGACGTCGCCGCCGACCCGCTCGCCCAGTTCTCCCGCTGGTTCGACGACGCCGTCGCGGCCGGCGTCCACGAGCCCAACGCGATGGTCGTGGCCACCGTCGACGCCGACGGCACGCCGTCGGCGCGCATCGTCCTGCTCAAGGAACTGACGGCCGAGGGCTTCGTCTTCTACACCAACCACGGCTCGCGCAAGGGCGCCGCGCTGGCCGCCGAGCCCCGCTGCTCCCTGCTCTTCCCGTGGCACGACCTCGAGCGGCAAGTGCGTGTCGAGGGCGTCGCCGAGCCGCTCCCGCGCGCCACCGTCGAGGCGTACTTCGCGGTGCGCCCGCGCTCGTCCCAGCTCGGCGCGTGGGCCTCGCGGCAGTCGAGCACGGTGCCTTCGCGCGCCGAGCTCGAGGAGTCGTACGCCGACGCCGAGGCCCGCTTCGCCGGCGGCGAGGTCCCCGTGCCCGACGCCTGGGGCGGCTACCTCGTCCGGCCGTCCGCGGTGGAGCTGTGGCAGGGGCGCACCGGGCGCCTGCACGACCGGCTGGTCTACCGGCGCCGGGCCGACGGTGCGTGGGGCCTGGAGCGGCTGGCGCCGTAGAGGGCTCGGCAGTTTCATCGGCTGACCGATGAAACTCGCGCCTGCACGCTGAAACTTCATCGGCCCAGTGCCAGTTTCATCGGTTGACCGATGAAACCGACGCTGGTCGCCTTGTGAGTGAGCACTCACTCACTTACCCTGGACGTCATGCCGACGCCGACCCGCGCCCGCGCCCGTCCGATGGCGCCGGAGGAGCGGCGCGAGCACCTCGTCGTGACGACGCTGCGCCTGCTGCGCGAGCACGGTCGCGAGGTGACGACGCGGCAGATCGCCGAGGCGGCCGGCGTGGCCGAGGGGACGATCTTCCGGGTCGTGGAGTCGAAGGACGAGCTCGTCGACCTCGCGGTCGCGCGCGCCTTCGAGCCGGGCGAGATCTTCGACCGGATCGCCGAGATCGACCCCGCGCAGCCGCTGGACGAGCGGCTGCGCCGCCTGGTGGCCGTCCTCCAGCAGCGCTGGCGCGCCACCTTCGACCTCATGCGGCGCGTGGGCCTGGTCAAGCCGCCGGCGCACGACCACCCCCACGCCGACGAGCACCGCGCCCGGCTGGTCGAGCTCATGGTCGGCGTCGTGGGCGAGGACGCCGCGCGGCTCACCGTGCCGGCCGAGGAGTTCGTCCACCGCCTGCGCCTGCTGACCTTCGCGGGCACCCATCCGCACATCTCCGACGGCCACCTGCTCGCACCCGAGCAGGTCGTCGACACCCTCCTGCACGGACTGCTCGAGGCCACCTCCTCCAGCCGAAGGAATCGCTGACATGCTCACCACCCTGCTCCGCGAGCGCCTGCGGCCCCACCGGGCCTGGCTGCTCGCCGTGCTGCTGCTCCAGGGCGCCGGCGTGATCGCCATGCTCTACCTGCCCAGCATCAACGCCCGGATCATCGACGAGGGCGTCGTCACCGGCGACTCCGGCACGATCTGGCGCCTCGGCGGGGTCATGCTGGCCGTCTCGGTCGCCCAGATCGTCTGCTCGCTCGGCGCCGCGTGGTTCGGCGCCCGCACCGCGATGGCCTTCGGCCGCGACCTGCGTCGCGACCTCTTCCGCCGGGTCGGCACCTTCTCGGCGCGCGAGGTGCAGCAGATCGGCGCGCCGTCGCTGATCACCCGCACGACCAACGACGTCCAGCAGGTGCAGATGCTCGTCGTCATGGCCTGCCTGATCGCCGTCAGCTCGCCGATCATGATGGTCGGAGGCGTGGTGATGGCGCTGCGCGAGGACGTCGGCCTCGGCTGGATCCTGCTCGTGGTCGTGCCCGCGCTCTTCGTCTCGGTCGGGTTCGTCGTGAGCCGGATGGTGCCGAGCTTCCGCGAGATGCAGGGCCGCATCGACGAGGTCAACCGGGTGCTGCGCGAGCAGATCACCGGCATCCGGGTCGTGCGGGCCTTCGTCCGCGAGCGGCACGAGACGCAGCGGTTCGGCGGCGCGAACGACGGCCTCACCGACGTCGCCACGCGGGCCGGACGCTGGATGGCCACGATGTTCCCGCTCGTCATGCTGGTCGTGAACGTCTCCAGCGTCGCCGTCATCTGGTTCGGCGGGCACCGGGTCGACGCCGGCCAGATGCAGCCCGGCGCCCTCACCGCCTTCCTCGCCTACCTGATGCAGATCCTGATGTCGGTGATGATGGCGACCTTCATGCTCATGCAGGTGCCCCGCTCCGCCGTGTGCGCCGACCGCATCGTCGAGGTGCTGCAGACCGAGACCTCGGTGCGCCCGCCGGAGCGTCCGCTCGCGCTCGACCCCGCCCGCCGCGGCCACCTCGAGCTCGTCGACGTCACCTTCGCCTACCCCGGCGCGGAGTCGCCGGTGCTGCACGGCGTCGACCTGGTGGCCCGGCCGGGCGAGACGGTCGCGGTCGTCGGCTCCACCGGCGCCGGCAAGTCGACGCTCGTCAACCTCGTGCCGCGGCTCTTCGACGCGACCGGCGGCCAGGTGCGGGTCGGCGGCGTCGACGTGCGCGACCTCGACCCCGAGACGCTGTGGGCCGAGCTCGGCCTGGTGCCGCAGAAGGCGTACCTGTTCAGCGGCACCCTCCGCTCCAACCTCGCCCACGGCGCCCGGGACGCCGACGACGACGCCATGTGGCGGGCGCTGGAGATCGCCCAGGCGCGCGACTTCGTCGAGGCGCTGCCGGAGGGTCTCGACGCGCCGGTCGCCCAGGGCGGCACGAACTTCTCGGGCGGTCAGCGGCAGCGGCTCGCGATCGCCCGGGCCGTGGTGCGCCGGCCGGCCGTCTACCTCTTCGACGACTCCTTCTCCGCCCTCGACCTCGCCACCGACGCCCGGCTGCGCGCGGCGCTGCGTCCGGTCACTCGCGACGCCACGGTGCTGGTCGTCGCCCAGCGGGTCTCCACGATCCGCGACGCCGACCGGATCGTCGTGCTCGACGACGGCCGGGTCGTCGGCGCCGGCACCCACGACGAGCTGCTGGCGACCTGCCCGACCTACCGCGAGATCGTGGACTCCCAGATCACGGCCGCCGACCGGGCCGACCGGGCCGAGCGAGCCGAGGAGGTGCTCGCGTGAGCGGCACGTCGTCCCCGCGCGGCGGGGCGCCGGTGGACAAGTCCGCCGGCTTCAAGGCCACCGAGCGGATCGAGGCGCCCGGCGGCGGCCCCCGCCACGGCCCGATGGCCGGCGCCGTCGTGCCGCAGAAGGCGATGAGCTTCGGGCCGTCGGCGAAGCGGCTCGTGGGCCGCATGCGTCCCGAGGCGGTGCCGGCGATCGCCGTGATCGCGCTCAGCGTGGTCAGCGTCGTCCTGATGTCGGTCGGTCCGCGCCTGCTCGGGCACGCCACCGACCTCGTCGTCCGCGGCTTCCTGGGACGCCGGCTCGAGGGCGTGCCGGAGTCGCAGCTGCCCGACGTCGCCCGGGCCCAGGGCGTCGTGCCCGGCCAGGGCGTCGACTTCGGCGCCGTCGGCTCCTGGCTGACCCTGACGCTCGGCGTGTACGTCGCCGCGGCGCTGCTCGGCTGGCTGGCGGGCTACCTGCTCAACGGCGTCGTGCAGCGCACCGTCCGGGCGATGCGCCAGGAGGTCGAGGAGAAGATCCACCGCCTGCCGCTCTCGTACTTCGACCGCTCGCCGCGCGGCGAGCTGCTGAGCCGCGTCACCAACGACATCGACAACGTCAGCCAGACCCTCCAGCAGACGATGAGCCAGCTGCTCACCTCCCTGCTGACCGTGATTTCGGTGCTGGCGATGATGCTCTCGATCTCGCCGACCCTCGCGCTGATCGCCCTGGTCAGCGTGCCGATCTCGCTGCTCGTCACCCGCGCGGTCATGCGACGCTCGCAGGGCCAGTTCGTGGCGCAGTGGCGGCGCACGGGGCAGCTCAACGGCCACATCGAGGAGGCCTTCTCGGGGCACGCGCTGGTCAGCGTGTTCGGCCGCCGCGCCGAGGTCGAGGAGACCTTCGCCGAGCACAACGCCGGGCTCTTCGAGGTGAGCTTCAAGGCCCAGTTCATCAGCGGCCTGATCATGCCGCTGATGATGTTCATCGGGAACCTCAACTACGTGCTCGTCGCGGTCGTCGGAGGCCTGCGAGTGGCGTCCGGCACCCTCTCGGTCGGCGACGTCCAGGCGTTCGTGCAGTACACCCGCCAGTTCAACCAGCCGCTGACCACGGTCGCCTCGATGGCCAACCTGCTGCAGTCGGGCGTCGCGTCGGCCGAGCGGGTCTTCGAGCTGCTCGACGCCGGGGAGGAGCCGGTCACCGGCGACGCTACGCCGCAGACCGGCCGGGCCGCTCGCGGCGAGGTCGCCTTCGAGCACGTCGACTTCGCCTACACCCCCGACCGTCCGCTGATCGCGGACCTCTCGCTGGTCGCGCGGCCGGGTCAGACCGTCGCGATCGTCGGTCCGACCGGTGCGGGCAAGACCACCCTGGTCAACCTGATCATGCGCTTCTACGACCTCGACGGCGGTCGCATCACCCTCGACGGCGTCGACGTCGCGTCGCTCTCGCGCACCGCGCTGCGCAGCCGCATCGGCATGGTGCTGCAGGACACCTGGCTCTTCGCCGGCACGATCCGCGAGAACCTCGCCTACGGGCGGCCCGACGCCACCGAGGAGGAGATCCGCGCCGCCGCGCGGGCCACCTTCGTCGACCGGTTCGTCCACACGCTGCCCGACGGCTACGACACCCGGGTCGACGAGGACGGCACCAACCTCTCCTCGGGCGAGCGGCAGCTGCTGACCATCGCGCGGGCGTTTCTGACCGATCCGGCCCTGCTGATCCTCGACGAGGCCACCTCGTCGGTCGACACCCGCACCGAGGTGCTGGTGCAGCAGGCCATGGCCGCGCTGCGCGCCGACCGCACGTCGTTCGTCATCGCGCACCGGCTCTCGACCATCCGCGACGCCGACCTGATCGTCGTCATGGAGGACGGGCGGATCGTCGAGCAGGGCACCTACGACGCGCTGCTGGACGCCGGCGGCGCCTACGCGCGACTCCACGCCAGCCAGTTCGCCGGCGCGGTCGCGGGCTGAGGGTCCGGCCCGGCCGGATCCGCGTCAGTCGGCACCCCGCGCGTCCCAGCGGGAGCGCGGGGTGTTGCACGTCGTCCGGGGGACGACCACCACCAGGGTCTGGGCGGCCATCCCGCCGGTCGCGGCGTCGCCGGCTCGACCCGGCGCGCCGTACCGCGGCTGGTAGGGCAGCAGCCGGCACGGCCGGGCGGACGTCGGGGCGGACGTCGGGGTGGGGGAGTCCGGGGAGCCGGCGGCTCCGGACGCGTGGTGGGCAGGGCGGGGGACGGGGGGCGTGGTGGGGGTCGCCGCCGACGCGAGGCCGGCGGCGGAGGGGCCCAGCACGGCCACCAGCCCCAGGACGGGGATCGCGGCGCGCATGACCTCCCGATCGGCCGGCCGGCGCGGTCGGTGAGCCGCCGTCCGGCCCCCGGGCCCCGCGGACGGGGTCAGGCGCCCATGGTCCGACCGGGCCATGCGGACGGCCCGCCCGACGGCCGCGCCGGGGTGGCAGAGTCGGCCCCATGAGCGATGCCACCACCCGCACCTGGGACGCGATCGTCGTCGGCGCCGGTCTCGCCGGCCTGGTCGCCGCCCACGAGGCCGCCTCGGTCGGACGCCGGCGCGTCCTCGTGCTCGACCAGGAGAACCGCGCGAACCTCGGCGGCCAGGCGTGGTGGTCGCTCGGCGGGCTGTTCTTCGTCGACAGCCCCGAGCAGCGGCGGATGGGCGTCAAGGACTCCGTCGAGCTCGCCTGGCAGGACTGGCAGGGCTCGGCGGCCTTCGACCGGCTCGACGACGAGGACTCCTGGGCGCAGCGCTGGGCCCGCGCGTACGTCGAGTTCGCCGCCGGCGAGAAGCGCTCCTACCTGCGCGCGCTCGGGCTGCGCTCGCTGCCGATGGTCGGCTGGGCCGAGCGCGGCGACGGCTCGGCGCTGGGCCACGGCAACTCCGTGCCGCGCTTCCATCTGACCTGGGGCACCGGGCCGGGCGTCGTCGACGCCTTCGTCCCGTCGGTGCTGGAGGCCGAGTCGGCCGGCCGCGTGGCCTTCGGCTTCCGGCACCGCGTCGACGAGCTGGTCGTCGAGGACGGTGCGGTCGTCGGCGTGCGCGGCGCGGTGCTCGCCCCGGACGACGCCGCGCGCGGCGTCTCGTCCAGCCGCGAGGTGGTGGGGGAGTTCGAGCACCGGGCGGACGCCGTCGTGGTCGCCTCCGGCGGCATCGGCCACAACCACGAGCTGATCCGTCGCACCTGGCCCACCGAGCGCGTCGGCCCGGCGCCGCGGCACCTCATCTCCGGCGTGCCGGCGCACGTCGACGGGCGGATGCTCGCCATCACCGAGGCCGCGGGCGGACGCGTGGTCAACCGCGACCGCATGTGGGCCTACACCGAGGGCATCCACAACTGGGACCCCGTCTGGCCCGACCACGCCATCCGGATCCTGCCCGGGCCGTCGTCGATGTGGTTCGACGCCCACGGGCGCCGCCTCGTGGGCTCCTCGGGCGTGCCGGGCGCGGACTCGGTCGGCGCGATGCGGCAGATCCTGGCCACTGGCCACGACTACTCGTGGTTCGTGCTCACCCAGACGATCATCGAGAAGGAGTTCGCCCTCTCCGGCTCGGAGCAGAACCCCGACCTCACCGAGAAGGACCTCCGCCTGCTCCTGCGCACCCGCGCCGCGAAGGGCGCCCCGCCGCCGGTCGAGGCGTTCAAGCAGCACGGGGAGGACTTCGTCGTCGCCGACACGCTGCCCGCGCTGGTCGAGGGCATGAACCGGCTGGCCCGCGGGCCGCAGCTGGACCTCGCCGACATCGAGCGGCAGATCGTCGCCCGCGACCGCGAGGTCGAGAACGGCTTCTCCAAGGACGTGCAGCTGATGACGATCGCCAACGCGCGGCGCTCGCTGACCGACCGGCTGGTCCGGGTCGCCAAGCCCCACCGGATCCTGGATCCCGCGCACGGCCCGCTGATCGCCGTCCGGCTCAACATCCTCTCCCGCAAGACCCTCGGAGGCCTGCAGACCGATCTGGACAGCCGGGTGATCGGCCCGGACGGCGAGCCGGTGCCGGGGCTGTTCGCCGCCGGCGAGGCCGCCGGCTTCGGCGGTGGCGGGGTGCACGGCTACAACGCGCTCGAGGGCACGTTCCTCGGCGGCTGCATCTTCTCCGGCCGCAACGCCGGCCGGGCGATCGCGCGCGGCTGACGCCCCGGGCGCGGGCGCGTCCTGCTGGTTCCGTGACGCGAACGGCACCTCTGCGGGTGCCGTGAGGTGCCTTCCGCGTCAGCGAGTGCAGGTTTCCCCGGATATCCGGGGAAACCTGCACTTGCGGGCCCGACGGCTCACTACCCCCGCGCGTAGGCGGGCAGCGCGGGCTCGGAGAAGACCCGCGGGCCGAGGACGAGCTGCTGGCCGGCGGTGGCGATGACCTGGGTCATGTACGGCAGGTAGGTGACCGGGTCGACGCCGGGGTGCAGCAGCTGCAGGCACACCGAGGCCGGGATGCGCGCGGGGTCCGCGGTGCCCGGGTGGTCGAGGGCGTCGAGGGCGAGGGCGTAGCCGACGGGGTCGGTGGTGCCCATCGAGAGGTGCTCCGAGACGTGCACGGGGCACAGCGACTGCACCTGGACGTTGCGGATCTGGCCCTGGCCGGTGCGCAGCGGGCTGCTGGCGACGGGGTCGAAGTTCGGGAACACGACCTCGTCGGTGGCCGTGTAGACCTGCGTGTAGCTGATGCCGGGCCAGGTCTCGGGTCCGGAGTTCAGGGCGGCGAGGAACCGCGAGGTCGAGCGCTGCTGCCACACCGACGGCGCGCAGCCGAGCAGGCAGACCGGGTAGGCGGACGCCGTGCCGTGGTTGGAGGCGTCGAGGCTGACGAGGTCGTCGACCATCTCGCGGGTGTCGGGCCAGTACTTCAGCGACCACCGCGGCACCATGCCGCCCTGGCTGAAGCCGAGCACGTCGATGCGGCGCTCGCCGGCCTTCGCGTAGATGGTGCGGATCGCGCGGGTGACGTACTCGCCGGCCGTCGCGATGTCGAGCATGCCGTTGGCGGGGAGCTCGACGGTGCACCAGGGACGGTCCTGGGCGTCGAAGGCCCGCACGTAGTTCCACGAGAAGTTCAGCTCGGGGGTCAGCGTGGTGCCCGGCACGAGCAGCACCGGGGTCAGCGCCGAGCCGGCGAGGTCGCCGCGACAGGTGACGGCGGCGTCGAGGGTGGCAGTGGGGACGCTGAACGCCGGGCCGACCGGGGCCGGCGCGGCGGAGGCGGGGACCACGGCGCCGACGGCCAGCAGGCCGCCCGCGGCGAGGACGCCGCTGGTCAGCATGCCGCCGAGGCGGGCCGAGAGGCCGCGGGCGGGACGGGGGCGACGGGAGCGCGGTGCACGACTGTTCACTCGCCGGAGACTAGCGCCGCGCTGTGACGAGGGCCATAGGTCCCGCGGCCCGGATCCGCGCCGTAGGCTTCCGGGGTCCGGCGGCGTCCGTCGTCGGCCCCCGGCCGGCCACCCGTCGGCCCCAGCGCTCGAGGAGCTCCGATGACCCCCACCCGCTCGTCCGTCCTGCGCCGCACCGGCGGTCTCGTCGCCGTCGCCACCCTGCTCGCCGCGGGCGCCCTCACCGGCTGCGGCGGCAACGACGACTCCGGGGACGCCGGCTCGGGCGGGCGTCCGAGCCGGTCCGAGGTCGCGGACTCGATCAAGTCGGGCACCTCGGTGCTCGGCAAGGAGGCCACCGTCACTGGCTTCACCGACGCCCAGCGCGACTGCGTGGCGAAGGTCCTCGTCGACTCCGACCTCTCCGACGACGCCCTCAAGGCCTTCGTCAAGGGCGACGAGGGCTTCGAGGGCACCGAGCAGGACCGCACCGTGCTCAGCGGCCTGGGCACCGACGTCGCCCAGTGCGCCTCGGCGAAGTAGCCGGAGCAGGCCCCGCTGGCGCTGCGCGACGCCCGCGGGAAATGCCGTTGTCGGGCCCGCCTCCCCGACCTACGCTCGTCGTACACGGGAAAGGAGGTGATCCGCAGAATGGTTTCTGATCGGACGCGTGAGGTGGCTGCCCGCTAGGCACCCCGCGACACCAGCGCGTTGCGCCGGACCGCAGGGCACGCCCCGCGAATCCACCGCAGCCACCCGGCCCGCAGGCGGCCCCGGACGTCCACCGGGGCGGACCCTCACCCGAGGGTCGAGCCTGCGGGCCGTCCGTCGTCCAGGGGGCGTGCGCCGCCCCCGCCGTCACCGTCGGCGCCGTCGCGGCTGACCCGGGGCGCCGCGCCGACGAGCATCTCCAGCACCGACAGGGCGAGCCAGACGCCCACCACCACCATCAGGTAGCGCTCGAGCGTCGGCTCCAGCGGACGCTCGCCGGTGACCAGGCCCTGCCACAGCATCGGCGCGGTGACCAGCGCCGCGCCGCCGAGCACCGGCGTCGAGACCATCCTCATCGGCTCGGCTCCATCGCCCGGTCGCCCGAGACGACGCCCGCCGAGCGCACCTGCACGGTGCCGGTGAGGCCCGAGAGCTCGGTGTACGACAGCACGTGCAGCCGCTCGATCGCGGGCCGGACGAGCCGGCGCACGGCCGCCCGCAGCTGCGGCGCGCAGACCAGCACCGGCCGCAGGTTGCGGTTCTCGGCGTCGACCAGCAGCTGCGCCAGCCCGCCGATCACCGCCTGGAGCGAGACGGGGTCGAGCACGATCACCGAGCCCTGCTCGCCGGGCCGCATCGACTCCAGCATCCGCTGCTCGAAGGACGGCTCGAAGGAGATGACGTGAACGACGCCGTCGACGACGTGCGGCGCGACGACGGCCGGTCCGAGGGCCACCCGGGCGGCCTCGACGAGCGCGTCGAGGTCCTTGGTCGCCGCCGCGCGCAGCGAGAGCGCCTCGTAGATGCGCACCAGGTTGCGGATCGAGATCTCCTCCTCCAGCAGCTGCTGGAGCACACGCTGCACCTCGCCCAGCGAGAGCTGCGCCGGGGTGAGCTCCTCGACGACGTTCGGGTGCGTGCGCTTGACGACGTCGGTGAGCAGCCGGACGTCCTCGCGACCGAGCAGTCGGGAGGCGTGCCGGGTGACGACCTCGGCCAGGTGGGTGGTGATCACCGCCGAGCGGTCGACCACGGTGGCCCCGGACAGCTCGGCCTGGTGCCGCAGCTCGGCGGGGATCCACTTGGCCTGCAGGCCGAAGACCGGCTCGACGGTGGGCTCGCCGGGCAGCGAGCCGAGATAGTCGCCGATCGCGAGGACCGTGCCCGGCGGCGCCTCGCCGCGGGCCACCTCGATGTCGAAGAGCTTGATCGCGTAGGTGCGGCTGGGCAGGTCGATGTTGTCGCGGGTGCGCACGAGCGGCAGCACCACGCCGAGCTCGCCGGCGACCTTGCGGCGCAGCGCCTTGACCCGCTCGAGCAGGTCGCCGCCGCTGCTGAGGTCGACCAGGTCGACGATGTCGGCGGAGAGCTCCAGGCCGAGCGGGTCGACCTGGATCTCCTCGGCCAGCTGGTCGGGCCGGTCGCCGGACGGCGCCAGCGCGGCCCCGACCGACTCGGCGGGAGCGGCGGCCGCGTCGGCCTGCTCGCGGGCCTCGATCCGCGCCGAGAGCATCAGCAGCGAGCCGCCGGCCAGCAGGAAGGGGATCTTCGGCAGACCGGGGATCAGGCACAGGCTGATCGCGCCGAAGCCGGCGATGCGCATCGGGAGCCGCTGGGCCGTGACCTGCCGGATGATGTCGGAGCCCATGTCGCCGTCGCTCGCCGAGCGGGTGACGACCAGGCCGGTGGCCACCGAGAGCAGCAGCGCGGGGATCTGGGACACCAGGCCGTCGCCCACCGACAGCAGCGAGTAGGTGGTGACCGCGTCACCCGGCGACATGCCCTTCTGCACCATGCCGACGGCGAAGCCGCCGACCAGGTTGACCAGCGTGATGATGATGGCCGCGATCGCGTCGCCCTTGACGAACTTCGAGGCGCCGTCCATCGCGCCGTAGAAGTCGGCCTCGGCGTGCACCTCCTTGCGGCGCCGGCGGGCCTCGTCCTCGTCGATCAGGCCGGAGTTGAGGTCGGCGTCGATCGCCATCTGCTTGCCGGGCATCGCGTCGAGGGTGAAGCGCGCCCCGACCTCGGCGACGCGGCCGGCGCCGTTGGTGATGACGACGAACTGGATGATCAGCAGGATCGTGAAGATGATCAGGCCGACGATCAGCGAGCCGCCGACCACGAAGTGGCCGAAGGTGTCGATCACCTTGCCGGCGAAGCCGTCGAGCAGCACGAGCCGGGTCGCGGAGACGTTGAGCGCCAGGCGGAACAGCGTCATCACCAGCAGGATCGCCGGGAACGAGGCGAAGTCCAGGGGCCGGGTCACGAACATCGCCGTCAGCAGCACGAGCAGCGCCATGGTGATGTTGAAGGCGATGAGCAGGTCGAGCACCATCGCGGGCAGCGGGATGACCAGCATCACCACGATGAACACGATGCCGACCGGCACGCCGAGCTGGGTCAGGCGCTTGAGGGCCACGCGGGGTCCGTCCGTTCTGGATCCGGCCGTCCGTGGCGAGCCGACGCAGTCCTTGCGTCGAGGGGCCTATCGGCCCAGGGCGGGCAGACCTGAGTGCTTCGGCGCGGGGGTATCGGCAGGCTCGACCACCGTCCGGGGCTCGACCGCCGTCCGCGGCTCGACCGCCGTCCGGGGCTCGACCGCCGCCGGCGACCCGAGCTCGGCGCGCGGCTCCGGGACGCGGCGTCGCCGGCCGCGGGCGGGGAGGTCGGGGAGCTCCTGCTGCACCGGACGCGGGCTGCGGTGGGAGCCGCCGCGGGCGCCCTGGGTGCGGCGGGCGATGACGAACGCCAGTATCTGCGCGACCGCGGCGAAGAGCTGCGGCGGGATCTCCGTGCCGACCTCGCAGGAGACGTAGAGCGCGCGGGCCAGCGGCACGTCCTGCACCAGCGGGACGTCGTGCTCGGCGGCGATCTCGCGGATGCGGGCCGCCACGACGCCCGCCCCGCGCGCGACGACGACCGGCGCGCCGCGCTCGGGCTGGTAGCGCAGCGCGACGGCGACGTGCGTCGGGTTGACCAGCACGACGTCGGCCACGGGGACGTCGGCCATCATCCGGTTGCGGCTGGCGGCCAGCTGCCGGGCGCGGATCGCGCCCTTGAGCATCGGGTCGCCCTCGGCCTGCTTGTTCTCCTGCTTGACCTCCTCCTTGGTCATGCGGGTCTGCTTGCCGATGCGGCGCCGCTGGAAGCCGTAGTCGGCGGCCGCGAGCAGCAGGCCCGCGATCGCGACGTCGCGGAGCATGCCCAGCGCCCGGTCGCCGGCGGTGGCGACCACCTCGTCCATCGGGTGCAGCCCGCCGAGCAGCGGCATGACGCCGCGGATCGTCGACCACGCGAGCAGCCCGACCGCCGCGGTCTTCGCCAGGGTCTTCAGGCCCTCCCAGAGGGCGTGCGGGCCGAAGAGCCGCTTCGCGCCCTGGACCAGGCTGAGCTTCTTGAGGTTCGGCTTGACCGCCTTGGTGGCCAGGTAGAAGCCGCCCTGCCCGAGCGTGCCGGCGACGCTGACCAGCAGGACCGCGCAGCCCAGGACGAGCACCGCGACCGCGGCGTGTCCCGCGCCCTGCACGAGCAGGTCGGTGGCCTGGGTGGTGCTGGGGTCCTCCAGGGCGTGCAGGCAGGAGCGCATGAAGTCGGCCATCGTCGCGACCTCGTGGCGCAGCAGCGCCGGCAGCGCGAGGCCGACGACGGCCAGCGCCGCCCACGGGCCGATCTCCTGGGTCCGGGCGACCTGCCCCTCCTTGCGCGCCTCCTTGCGGCGCTTGGGAGTGGGCTTCTCGGTCTTCTCCTCCGCCACGTCCGCCTCCCCTCAGGCGCCCGCGAAGCTCGCCATGAGCTGCATGGAGAGGTCGGTGAGGCGCTGGATCACGACCGGCAGCACCGGGAACGACAGGCCCAGCAGGAGCAGGGTGAGCCCGATCTTGGCCGGGAACATCACGTTGATCGCGTTGAGCTGCGGGGCGATCTTGGTCATCAGGGCCAGCCCGAGGTCGACGACGAAGAGCACGGCGATCATCGGCAGCGCGATCTGCACGGTGGTGGTGAAGAAGACGCCGAAGGCGCGCTGGAGCAGCGACGTTGCGCCGTCGAGGTCGGGGGAGTCGCCGATCGGCAGCAGCTCGAAGGTGCGCAGGAGGCCGCCGATCACCAGCAGGTGGCCGCCGGTGGCGAAGAGCAGCATCGTGGCGAGCATCTGGTGGAACTTCCCGAAGACGGTGTTCATCTGCATGCCGAGCGGGTCGAAGCCCTGCGCCAGGGCGAAGCCGCCGAAGACGTCGATCATCGAGCCGGCCGCCGCGACGGCCTGGAAGAGCAGCGCGGTGAGGAAGCCCATCGCCAGCCCGATCAGGGTCTCGGTGAGCACCGTCATCAGCAGCGCCGGCGTCGTGGCCGGCATCGTCGAGGACGCCAGCAGCGGGGCCACCGCGAACGCCAGGCCGAGCCCGAGCACCACCTTCGCCATCGCCGGCACCGCGCGGGTGCTGAACGGCGGCACCACCGCCAGCCACGCGAGGATGCGCACGGCGGCGAGCAGGAAGGCCAGCAGCGGCTGGCCGGCGAAGGTGAGCGTCACGGGCGGGGTCCTGGCGGGTCCTGGCGGGTCCGGGCGGCTCAGGCCAGCAGGCTCGGGATCATCGCGAAGAGCTCCTGGGTGAAGGAGATCATCGTGTGCAGCATCCAGTTGCCGCTGACCAGCAGGGCCACGCCGACCGCCACGACCTTCGGCACGAAGGCGAGGGTGAACTCCTGGATCTGGGTCATCGACTGGAACAGCGAGATCGCGAAGCCGACCGCGAGCGCGGTGAGCAGGATCGGCGCCGAGAGCTGCAGCGCGACCATCATGGTTTTCAGGGCGATCTGGACGACGGCGTTGTCGGTCATCGGGTCATCTCCCGGGTCGGGTCGGGTCTCATCGCGGGCGTCGTCGGGGCGCTAGGTCTGATAGCTCTGGACGAGGGCTGTGATGATCAGGCCCCAGCCGTTGACGAGCACGAAGAGCAGCAGCTTGAACGGCAGCGACACCATCACCGGGGGCATCATCATCATGCCCAGCGCCATCAGCGCCCCGCTCACGACGATGTCGATGACGAGGAACGGGATGAAGATGATGAAGCCGATGATGAAGGCGTCCTTCAGCTCGCTGAGGATGAACGCGGGCACCAGGGTGGTCATCGGGACGTCCTCGCGCGTCTTCGGCTGGTCGCGCCGGGCGACGTCGGTGAGCATCGTCAGCTCGTCGTCGTCGGTGTTGTCGAGCATGAAGGCGCGCAGCGGGGCGAGGCCGTCGTCCCAGGCCTGCGAGGAGGTCTTGGTGCCGTCGAGGTAGGGCTGCACGCCGTCGCTGTTCATCTGGCTCAGCACCGGCGCCATGATGAACAGGCTGAGGAAGAGCGCGAGGCCGGCCAGCACCTGGTTCGGCGGGGTCTGCTGGAGGCCGAGCGCGTTGCGGGTCAGGCCCAGCACCACGAGGATCTTGGTGAAGCTGGTGCAGGTGAGCAGGATCGCCGGGGCCAGCGAGAGCAGCGTCAGGACGATCAGCAGGACGATCGACTGGCTGGGCTTGTCGGTAAGGCTGCCGACGTCGATCGTCACCGAGCCGTCGCCGCTGCCGGTGGTGCCCTTCGGTCCCTGCGGGCCTCGGGGGCCGGCCGGGTCGGTGGTGCCGGAGGAGCGGGGAGCGCCGGTGGTCGCGCCGTCTCCGGTGGTCGTGCCGCTGTCGGTGGTCGAGCCGGTCGAGACCCCGGGCGTGGGGTCGCCGGGCGCGGCCTGCGCCGGCGCGAGCAGCGCGCCGGTGGTGAGGACGAGCACCGCCAGCAGCGTCGCCAGGGTCGTCCGCAGGGCAGCACGCAGCGCCCCCGGGACCAGGAGCGCGCGCCCGGGGCGCGCCATCACCTCAGGAGGCCCGTCCGGTGACGGCCTGGTAGGCCTGGCGCCAGGTCTGGGTGGAGAGCACGGAGCCGGCGAGCGCGTCCTTGCCCCCGGGCTTGCCGGCCTTGGCAGGCTGGCCGGCGGCGGGCGTGGCGGCCTTCGCGGCCGCGGCCTGCTCGGCGGCGAGGATCCGCTGGGCGCGGGCCAGGAGGGCGGCCTGCCGCTTGGCCTCGGCGCGCTCCTTGCGGGACGGTCGGCGCTCGGCCGCCGGGGCGGCCGGGACCGCCGGGGTCATCGGGAGGGGCGACGGCCGGGTGGGCGCGGCCTCGAGGGCGGCGTCGAGCAGGCGGTCGAGCTCGCTGCGCTGGTCGAGCTCGCCGAGCAGCGCCAGCGCCGGGTCGGCCGCGACCGGCTCGAGCACCGGGGCGGTGGGCATCACGAAGGCGGGCGTCTCCTCGACGGCGGCGGCGTGCCTGCCGGGGATGCGCGGGCCGAAGGGGTCGCGGGAGATCGTGCGGCCCGGTGGCAGGGGCCGGCTGCGGGGCAGGTCGGGCTCGACGGGCTCGACCGTGTGCGCTGCGAGCGGCGCGGCCCGGTGGGTCGGCGCGGGGGTCTCGACAGGCTCGACCACCGTCCGGGGCTCGACCACCGTCCGGGGCTCGACCACCGTCTGGGCCTCGACCACCGGCGCGGCCTCGACGACCGGCGCGGCCTCGACGACCGGCGCGGCCTCGACGACCGGCGCGGCCTCGACCACGGGGGCGACCAGCGTCAGCACGGCGGCGAGATCGCCGTCGTCTGCGCCGTCCGCCTCGTCGCCCTCGCGCTCGGCGGCATCGGCGGCATCGGCGGCGTCGGCGGCGTCGGCGTCGAAGCTGGTCAGCAGCGCGACCTGCTGCTCGGTGCTGCCGAGCACGAGGACGCGGTCGCGCACCTGCACGACGGCGATCTGCGAGCCGCGGCTGATCGACTGGCGCTGCAGCACCTGGATCTCGGCGTCCGAGGACGAGCGGAAGCGGCGGCCGGCGATGCGGGCGGCCAGCAGCAGCAGGCCGACGACGACGGCCAGCGAGGCGACCATCCGCAGGGCGAGCTCGGTCATGGGGTGTCCTTCCTTCGCTGCCGGTCCGGCCTCAGGCCAGCGCCTGCTGGTCGAGGATCTCGGTGATCCGCAGGCCGAAGTCCTCGTCGACGACGACGACCTCCCCGCGGGCGATCAGGCGGCCGTTGACCAGCAGGTCGGCCGGGCTGCCGGCGGCGCGGTCGAGGGCGATGACCGTGCCCGGCGCCAGCGCCAGCAGCTCGCGCACCGGCATGCGGGTGCGGCCGAGCTCGACGGTCACCTCCATCTCGACGCCGTGCAGCATCTCGATGCCGCGGCGTCCCGCCAGCGACGTCACGTTCTCGTAGCCCGGGGCTCCGGCGGGCGGCACCTGCGGGATCGGCATGCCGGCCGGCACGGGCGCGACCGCGGCGCCCGCGGGCGCCGCGACCGCCTCCGCGGCCGGGCTCGCCGCGGACGGCCCACCGGCCGCGCCACCGGAGGCCTGCACGGTCGCGGCGGTCTCCAGCGTCGTGTCGGGCACCAGCACGGCGGCGGCGATGCCGCTGCCCAGCAGCGGCACGGCGGTGAACGGCCCGGTGCCGCCGACGAGCTCGTCGAGCACCAGGGCGAGGTCGAGACCGCGGGCGGCGGAGGCCTGGGCGCCGAGCGCGCTGGCGGCGGCGTCGAGCGCGGGCTGCACGGCGGCGGCGAGGTCCAGGCCGCCCATCGGGCTCGACTTCAGGGCGGCGACGAGCTCCTCGCCGACCAGCACCGCGATGCGTCCGGTGACCGCGCCGGTGAGGTCGGCGACCGCCGCGCCGGCGAACAGGCCGGTGACGTGCTCGGTGCCGGGCTGCGGGTCGCCGGCCGCGAGCGGCTCGCTGGCCGGGAGCACCTCGGCGAGCGCCGTGGCGGTCTCGAAGGCCAGGCGGGCCTGGGGCGAGAGGCCGGAGTCGGGCGAGGCGGTCATCGGGTCTCCTGCGGGGTCGTGACGATGAGGGCGGCCAGCCGGGGCCCGCGGGCTCCGGCGGTGGCGTGGGCGAAGACGGTGTCGTCGACGGTGACGTCGAGCGGCGCGGCGGCCGGGTGCGCCAGGCGGAGCACGTCGCCCGGCTGGAGCGAGGCCAGGACGGACGGCTCGACGCCGGTGGTGCGGAACCGCACGCCGACGTCGACGGGCACGTCCTGGAAGGCGGTCTGGAGCAGCTCGGCCGCCTCGGCGCGCATCGCGCGCTCGCGTCCGGAGACCGGCGCCGGCGCCGCGGCCGCAGCCAGGTGCGGATGCAGGCCGCTGAACGGCAGGCACACCGACATGCGGTGCGGCCGCTCGTCGATGCGCAGCTCGAGCTCGATCACCACCATGACGTCGGCGGCCCCGGCCACCTGGGCGAACTGCGGGCTGTACTCGACGCCGGTGACCTGCGGGTCGAGCGCGACGATCGCGGCCAGCGAGTAGCGCATCTCGGCGAGCAGCCGCTCGACCAGGCCGCTGATGATGCCGCTCTCGATCTCGGTGAGCGGCCGGTTCGGCTGCGACGCCGCGCCCGGTCCGCCGAGCATGTGGTCGACGCACGACATGACCGCGTTGAGCGGCAGGTCGAGCATGCCTCGGCCGGGCATGGGGTCGGTGGTGAACAGCGTCAGGTAGGTCGTGGCGTCGAGGGAGTCGACGTACTCGCTGTAGCTGCGCTGGTCGATCGTGGTGAGCGAGACCGCGCAGACGCTGCGCAGGGCGGAGGTGAAGACCGTCGTCGCCTGGCGCGCGAAGCCGTCGAAGCCCAGCTGCAGGATCCGCTGGTGCTCGCGGGAGAGCTGGATCGGCCGGCGGAAGTCGTAGGGCGTGGGCGTGCCGCCGCGGCTGCTGCGCCGACGGGTGCGGCCCGGTGGGGAGGCCGGTGCGGAGACCGGGACGGGCGAGATGCTCACGCCGCCCCGGATCGGCCCGGGCGTGGGGCACCTGAGCCGAACGTCGCCTCGACACGCCCGGTCGAGCGCGACGGGGCGTGAAGATGGTCCGGTCGGGCGGCCGCTCCCGGCCCGGACGGGCGGGGGCCGGTGGCCCGATCGGAGGGTGGGCGGAGGGTGGGCGGCTACTGCATGACGAACTGGGTGAAGTAGACGTCCATGACCTCGTCCTCGTAGAGGTGCTCGAGCTCCTTGACGAGCTCCTTCTTCAGCTTCACCCGCTCCTTGGGCTTGGAGAGCTCCTCGATGCTCTTGCCGCTGAACAGCTCGATCGCGGCGTCGAGGGCCTTGCTGCCGTCGAGGGCCTCGGCGGCCTTGTCGGTCTGCTGCAGGGCGATGCCCACGCGCAGGTAGTGGCCGCCCTCGAGGTTGATCTGGATCGGGTCGAGCGGGGTGACGACGCCGGCGACCGGCTTCGGCTTGGCGGCGTCGGCCGGCTTGGGCTTGAGCAGGAAGAAGTAGGCGGCGCCGGCGACGACGAGCAGGGCGACGACGATGATGATCAGCTTCTTCTTGCCCCCCTTCTTCTCCTCGGCGGCCGGGGCGGCGGCGGTGGCGCTCATCGGATGGCTCCTCGGGCGGTGCGGGTGTCGGGGCGGGTGTCGGATCCGGCGGTGCGGGCCGGGGTGCGGGTGGCGGGCGCGGCGGCCGACGCGCCGGCGTCGGCCCGGCCGATGGGGTCGGGCTCGGCCCCGGCCCGGGCGGCGTCGGCGCCGGCCGTCGGGTCGGACGGGTCGACGCCGGCGGCGGTGCGGTCCTGCGCGGCGCGGGCGCCGGAGAGCGTGCCGACCGACGGCAGGCCGAGCGACGCGGCGGCATCGGGCAGCTGGGCGGCGTTGTCGGCGGAGAGCCCGGTGAGCACGATGACGTCGACGCGCTTGTTGATCTCCTGGGAGTCCGGTCGGCTCACGGGGATCAGCGGCTTGGTGTCGCCGAAGGCGGCCAGGCGCAGGCGGTCCGCGGGCACCCCGAAGCGCTCGTTGAGCCGCCGCAGCACGGTGACCGCGCGGGCGGCCGAGAGGTCCCAGTCGCTGGCGAAGTACTTCGGCTTCACCTTCTCCTGGTTGGTGTGGCCGTCGATCTCCAGGTCCTCCGGCAGCGCCTTGAGCGCGGGGGCGAGGGCGTCGACCACGGCCGCGCCGCGCGGGGTCAGGACGGCGGAGTCGGCGTCGAAGACGATGTGCCGCGAGACCAGGCTGACCACCAGGCCGCGCTCGTCGTAGCTGGTGCGCACGTCGCCGGCGAGGCCCTTGGCCTTCAGCGCGGCCATCAGCGCCTGACGGACGCCGTCGAGCCGCTGCACCTCCGCGCGCGCCGCCGCGAACTGGCGCTGCTGCGCCTGCGCGGACTGCTGCTGCATGCCGGCCTCCACCGCCTCGTCCACCTGCTTGGACTGCTCGACGCTGAGGTCGGCGGTGGTGAGGTTCGGCGCGATCGGGCCGATCGCCGACATGCCGGGCTGGTCCTGGATCGAGGTGTTGCCGTCGAGGATGGAGTCGGACGCGCCGAAGCCGGCCGCCAGGCCCTCCTTCAGCATCAGGAACTTCTTCTGGTCGACCTGGCTCATCGCGAACATGACGATGAACAGCACCATCAGCAGCGTCACCATGTCGGCGTACGTCACGAGCCAGCGCTCGTGGTTCTCGTGCTCCTCGTGCTCCTCGTGCTTGGCCCGACGGCCGTGCCCCCCGTGACCGCTCATGTCAGGCGGCCTCCTGGGCGGGCGGCTGCTGGTCGCCCGGCAGCAGCGAGGTGAGCTTCTGGGCGATGACGCGCGGGTTCGAGCCGGCCTGGATGGCGGCCACGCCCTCGATGATCAGCTCCATGCGCTGGGCCTCGAGCTCGCTGAGCCGCTTGATCCGGCTGGCGATCGGCAGCCACATGACGTTGGCCGACATCACGCCCCACAGGGTCGCGAGGAACGCGGCGGCGATCAGGTGCCCGAGCTCGGCCGGCTGGGCGAGGTTCTCCAGCACGTGCACGAGGCCCATGACGGTGCCGATGATGCCGATGGTGGGCGCGTAGGCGCCGGCGTCGGCGAAGAACTTCGCGGCCTGCTTGTCGGCCTTCTTCTTGGCCGCGACCTCGGCCTCGAGGATGTCGCGCACCTCGTCGGGGTCGGTGCCGTCGATGGCCATCGTGACGCCCTTGACGAGGAACTCGTCGGGCATGTCCTTGACCATCTCCTCCAGCGCGAGGAGGCCCTCGCGGCGGGCCTTGTCGGCCAGCTGGACGACGGCCGGCACGACGTCCGCGGCCGGCTTGACGCCGCCGGTGAACGCGGTCTTCAGCGCGCCGAGCGACATCTTGAGGTCGCCCATCGTGCCGCCGGCCATGCTGACGAAGAGGGTGCCGCCGAAGACCAGGATCATCGCCGGCGGGGCGATCAGGCTGGCGGGGTTGCCGCCCTCCATGACCATCGAGACGATGATGACCACGAAGGCGACGACGATGCCGACCGGGGTGGCGATGTCCATCAGCGGTGCTCCTCGGGAACGGTCTGGTCGTGCGTCGCGGTCTCGTCGGTGGGGACGGACCGGACGGGCTCGCCTCGTCGGGGGGCGTCGGGGCGACCCGTCCGGCCCTCGTCCGTGGTCTGGGGGGAGACCACGGTGAGGGAGGGCCGTGGGAGCGCGCTGCGACGCGCGCCGGCCTGCTCCGGGGGCTCGTGGGGGGCGACCAGGGCGTAGCCGTGCTGGTCGACCGCCGGCACGCGCACGTAGCCGCTGAGGGCCACGATCTCCGCGCGGTGCGCGCGGACGATGGAGATGACCTCGTTCACCGACTCGGCGACGACGTACTTCTTGCCGTCGACCAACGTGATGATCGTGTCCGGGGTGCTCTCGACCCGCTCGATCAGGTCGGAGTTCAGGGCGAACACCGATCCGGACAGACGCGTGAGCGTGATCATGGGGCACCCTCCTGGTGCGCGTGGGGGTGACGGCCGTCCGTGGCCGTCGCAGAGATGTGATCGGCCTCTCCGGGCCGGACCTGAGCGTCCGATCGGTGGGTTCTCGGCGGGATCTCGGCGGGTTGTCGGCGGGTCGCGCCCGCGGACCGCCCGTCCGCAGGTAACGCGGGGTTCGACCCGTCTGGTCGACCCATATTGGGGGTGCGTAGACGTGCGGAACCCCGCGTTACATGTCGCGCGGGGCCCCGCCGGGATCCGGCGAGGCCCCGCGGGGGCGTGCGTGGGAGGCGGCTCGGGGAGCCGGGGCGTCAGCGCTTGATGTTGACGAGGTCCTCGAGCACCTGGTCGGAGGTGGTGATGACGCGCGAGGACGCCTGGAAGCCGCGCTGGGCGAGGATCAGGTTGGTGAACTCGGCGGCGAGGTCGACGTTCGACATCTCCAGCGCCCCGGCCGTCACCTTGCCGCGGGTGCCCTGGCCGGCGACGCCGAGCTGGGCGGGGCCGGAGTTGGCGGAGGCGCGGAAGGCGGTCTGGCCGACCCGCTCGAGGCCCATCGGGTTGTTGAAGTCGGCGATGGCGAGCTTGGCCATGTCGCGCTGCACGCCGTCGGAGAACACGCCGCGCAGGGTGCCGTCGGAGCCGATCGTGTACGAGGTCAGCGTGGTGCCGGCGGGCACGGCGGGCAGGACGTTCGTGAAGTCGGTCTTGCTGACGTCGATCAGGCCGCCGGTGGGCTGGCCGGCGGCGTCGAGGGCGTAGCCCTGCACGCGCGCGCCGGTCGGGGTGACGAGGGTGCCGGTCTCGTCGAAGGTGAACGCGCCGGCACGGGTGTACTGGTCCTCGTTGCCCATCTTGACGACGAACATGCCGTCGCCCTCCATCATCAGGTCGGTGCCGCGACCCGTGGTCTGGGTCGAGCCCTGGTTGAAGTTGCCCAGGATGCCGGCGACCTGCACGCCCAGGCCGACCTGCACCGGGTTGGTGCCGCCGCGGGTGGCGTTGCCGGCCGACGCGCCGGTGAGCATCTGGCTCAGGGTGTCGGAGAAGACGGTGCTGCTGGACTTGAAGCCGATGGTGTTGGCGTTGGCGATGTTGTTGCCGGTGACGTCGAGCGCGGTCTGGTTGGCGCGCAGGCCGGAGATGCCGGCGAAGAGCGAGCGGAGCATGGTGGAGCCTCTCGGGACGGTGGGAGCCGGGGACGGTGCGGGATGGGTGGATCAGGACGCGGGCGCGGCCGGCGTGGTGCCGGACGTGGTTCCGCCGGTGCCGGTGCCGGTGCCGGTGCCGGTGCCGGTGCTCGGCTTCGTGACGGCCGCGGCGTCGCCGACGGTGGTCACCTGCGCCAGCGGCACCGGGGTGCCGGCGACGTCGAGCACGGGGCCGCCGGCCTCGAAGCTGACGCCGCTGCACGAGCCGGCGCCCTTCGTGCCGTCGGCGAGCGTGTAGCTCACCTGCTTGCCGACCAGGCTGCTGGCGCCGAAGGCCATCTGGGCGGCGAACAGCTGCTGGGTCTGGTCGGCGACGGCCTGCATCTTCTCCAGCGAGGTGAACTGCGCCGACTGCGCGAGGAACTGCGAGGTGTCGGCGGGGTTCGTCGGGTCCTGGTACTTCAGCTGGGCGACGAGGAGCTGCATGAACATCTCCTTGTCGTCCTTCTTGGTGGACGACGTCGCTGGGGTCACCATCGACGCCAGGCCGCCGGCACCGCCGACGCCCTCGGTGGCCGAGATCGACACGGCCGCCTCCTTCACATGCTCACGTCGAGGCCCTGCCGCGACGTGAGCCGATCGCCGGTCGCCGGCGCGAGGGCCGCCTCCCGGATGCCATCCCTGGCGAACGGGGCCGCGGGCGTCCCTGCCCACGGTCCTGGCTGCCGGCCGTCGGCGCCCCGATGGGGCTGACCCGAGCCGGGGTCGGTGGGGGAGCCGTGGCTCCCGGAGGGCTGCCCGGACTGCTGGCCGGGCTGGTGGCCGGACTCCTGCGAGCCCGGGCCCGCGGGCGCGGTGGCGAGCTCGCGGACGAGCACGCGTGCGTCGACGCCGGCCTGGCCCTCGAGCAGGCGGCGCAGCTCGGGCGCGGCGGCGGCCAGCGCGGCGTGGGCCTGGTCGTGCGCGGCCAGCCGCACCCGGACGTCGTCGCCGCGGACGGCGAGGACGATCCGCACCTCGCCGAGGGTGCCCGGGTCGAGCCGCAGCGTCATCCGGTGGCTGCCGCCGCCGGCGCTGACCAGCCGGGTCACCTCGGCGACCACCCGGCCGTGCACCTGCCCGGGGACGGCGCGCGCGACGTCCAGGCCGGGAGCCAGCGGGTGGACGAGCGTCGGCGGCGCGACCGCGGGAGCGATCCCCGGGGCGGGCGCCGGTGCGGGTGCCGTGCCGGTGGCGGGGAGGGCCTGAGCCGGTGCGGTGGTCGTGGGGTCGGCGGGCGCTGCGGTCGCAGCCGGTGCCGAGGCGTCCGCGGTGGCGGTCTGAGCCGGCGCGGTCGGCGCGGTCTCGGTCCGGACGGTCTCGCGACGGTCGAGCAGTGCCACGTGCCGGGCGATCGGCTGCGATCCGTGGCCAGCGGGCTCTGCAGACGCGGCGGGCACGGCGGACGCTGCGCCGGGCGTGGCGGCGACCGGGCTCGGCGTGCCGGCCGGAGCGACGGTCGCGGCCTGAGCCGCGGCCGCGGTCGGCGCGGTCGGCGCTGTCGTGCCAGGGGAGGCGCTCGGGGCGCCGGCGGGGAGGGCCTGAGGCTGGGCGGTCGTCGGGGCCGGTGCCGCGTCGATCGGGCGCGGCGACGCCGGCGCGACCGGGGTCGCCGGGGTCGCCTGGGTCGCCGGGGTGGCGGGAGTGGCCGGCACCGGAGTCAGGCCGGCGGCGACCAGCGCGGAGAGCACCTGGGCGACGGCGGGGTCGCTGGTCAGCGCGGCCACGTCGACCACGGGCATCTGCGCGGCGTCGTCGCCCTCGTCGGCCTTCGCGCCGACCTTCGTCTCGACCTCCGTGTCGTCACCGGCGGACGCTGCCGGAGCAGCGGGCGCAGCGGGCGCGGTGGGTGCGACGGCAGCGGCGGCGGGCGCGGCGCCGAGGAGCCCGGCGACGAGCGCCGCGAAGCCGGCGGCGGTGTCGTCGCCCGCGGAGGCGAGGACGGCGCCGAGCGCGCCGGGCAGGTCGGCCGTCGCGACGCCGCCGGCGAGCGCCGGCACCACCCCGGGCGCCCCGGGCTTGCCGGGCGCACCGGGAGCAGGGATGCCGGGCAGCGGCGCCGGAAGCGCAGGAGACACGGTCATGCGGCCCTCACCATCGCCATGATCGAACGGACGTAGTTCCTCGTCTCCGGATACGGCGGGATGCCGTCGTACCTGAGCACTGCGCCCGGACCGGCGTTGTATCCGGCCAGGGCGAGGTCGACGCGACCGCCGAACCGGTCGAGCAGCCGGCGCATCAGCCGGGCCGCGCCGTCGACCGACTGGGCGGGGTCGAAGGAGTCGGAGACGCCGAGGCCGGACGCCGTCGCGGGCATCAGCTGCATGAGCCCGCGGGCCCCGGCGGGGCTGACCGCGCGCGGGTCGAACCCCGACTCCTGGCGGGCCATCGCGGCCAGCAGCGCGGGCGACACCCCGTGCGCGGCACCGGCGCGGTTGAACAGGTCGGCGTAGGGCACGCCCGTGACGCCTCCGGTCGCGCCCGGCGTCGCGACCCCGACAGGCTGCACGGACGATCCGCCGACGAGCGGTCGCGCGGCGGCCGCGGCGTCCGGCAGCACCCGGCGGATCGCGCTGGGGGTGTCGTAGAGATCGGTGACGCGCACGGCGAGGCCCGGACGCGGGGCCTCGATCATCTTCCCGTCGCCGACGTAGATGCCGATGTGGTGCACCGGGGAGCCGAAGGCGAGCAGGTCGCCGGGGCGCGCGTCGGCGAGGGACGCCACCGGCGTCCCGACCTTCGCCTGGTCGCGGGAGACCCGGGGGAGGTCGACGCCGAGGTCGGCGTAGGCGCGCTGCACCAGCCCCGAGCAGTCCAGGCCCTTCTGCGGGTCGGTGCCGCCCCACACGTACGGGACGCCGAGGTACCGCTTGGCGGCGGCCACGACGGCGTCGCCGGAGCCCGAGCCGGCCGATCCACCCGCGGCGGGGAGGCCGGTCGCGGCCGTGCCGGAGGCGTCCGCGAGCTGGGCGGCGAAGGCGGTGCCGCTGCCGATCGCGGTGCCCGGGGCCGTCGGCGCGGGCGCGAAGGCCGCGAGCTGGCCCTGGATCTGCGCGATCCGCGCGGTGACGTCGGAGAGGCTCATGCCGTGGCCTCCTGGGCGGCCCGCAGCCACAGCCGGCCGGCGACGTCGTCGAGCTCGGTGGCCTCGGCGCGTCCGGCCTCGACCCGACGCTCCTCGGCCCGTCGCTCCAGCAGTCCCTCGACGGCGCCGAGCCGCGCCTTGTCGGAGCTCCACCGGGCGTGGGCGTCACGCGCGACGCCCTCGGCGGCGGCGACCTGCGCCCGGGCCTCGACCATCCGCTCGCGCAGGCCGAGCAGCGAGAGCCGCAGGGCGGCGAACGAGCCGAGGTCGCCCTCGACCCGGGCGCCGTGCTCGCGCAGCGACGCCTCGAGGGCGGCGAGGTCGGCCTCGCGCTGACGCAGCTCGCGCAGCGCCTGCTGCAGGCCCAGCCGGCTGTCCTGCTCGCGGACGCCGCGCACCCGCGCGACGGCGTGCAGGCCGGGGTCGTGCCGGGTGCGGCTCACGGCGCCACCAGGCCGTTCAGCAGCGCCCAGGTCTCTGAGGTGGGCGTCTGGTCGTCCATGTCCTGGCGCAGGAACGCGTCGATGCGCGGCATCCGGGCCAGCGCGGCGTCGGCGTCGGGGTCGGTGCCCGAGACGTACGCGCCGATCTCGACGAGCTCCTTCACCGAGCGGTGCGCGGCCAGCATGCGGCGCAGGACGGTGGCGTCGGCCCGCTGCTCGCGGGTGGTGACGGCGCCGGTGACGCGGCTGATCGACTCCAGCACGTCGATGCTCGGGAAGTGGCCGGCGGTGGCGAGCCGACGGGTCAGGACGATGTGGCCGTCGAGGATCGAGCGGGCGGTGTCGCCGATCGGGTCCTGCAGGTCGTCGCCCTCGACCAGCACGGTGTAGAGGCCGGTGATCGAGCCGGACGGCGAGGTGCCCGCGCGCTCCAGCAGGCGCGGCATGAGGGTGAAGACCGACGGCGGGTAGCCGCGGGTGGCGGGCGGCTCGCCGGCCGACAGCCCGATCTCGCGCTGGGCCATCGAGACGCGGGTCAGGGAGTCCATCATCAGCACGACGTGCCGCCCGGCGTCGCGGAACCACTCGGCGATGCGGGTGGCCACGAACGCCGCGCGCAGCCGCTCGACCGGCGGGGCGTCGGAGGTGGCGACGACGACCACCGAGCGGGCCAGGCCCTCGGGGCCGAGGTCGTTCTCGACGAACTCGCGCACCTCGCGGCCGCGCTCGCCGATCAGGGCGATGACGGAGATCTCGGCGTCGGTGCCTCGGGCGATCATCGAGAGCAGGCTCGACTTGCCGACGCCGGAGCCGGCCATGATGCCCAGCCGCTGGCCGCGTCCGCACGGCACGAGGGCGTCCAGGGCGCGCACGCCGAGGCCGAGCTGGGTGTCGATGCGGGGCCGCGAGAGTGCGTCGGGCGCGGTGCCGTCGACGTCCGCGAGCGCGAGGCCGAGGGCGGGGTCGTCCAGGGGCGGACCGCCGTCGACCGGACGGCCGAGGCCGTCGAGCACGCGTCCGCGCAGCGCCTCGCCGACGCGGATGCGCAGCGGACCGCCGGTGTGCCGCACCGGGTCGCCGGCCTGCAGTCCCGCGGTGCGGCCCAGGGGCAGGGCGATCAGGCCGGACGTCGCGCTGGCCGCGACCTCGGCGAGCACGGGCTCGCCGGCCCCCGCCGAGGGGACGATCTCGAGCAGGTCGCCGACCGCGGCGCGCAGGCCGACGACGCGCAGGTGCAGCCCGACGAGCTCCTCGACGCGCCCGAGCCGCAGCGGCGCGGCGGCGCGCCGGGCCCGGTCGCGTGCGGCGTCCAGGGTGGCGGCGCCGACGGGGCTCACGCGAGCGCCTCGCGGACGCGGGCGAGCGCGGCCTCGATGCCGAGGTCGACGATCGAGGTCGGCGTCTCGACGACGGCGTCGGCGGGGCCGAGCGTCGCGTCGGCCCGCACGGTGACGTCGTGGTCGTCGAGCATCCGGGCCGCGGCGGAGGCGGCGACGGCGGGGTGCAGGCGCACCGTCACCGGCAGGCCTGCGGGCAGGACGGCGAGCGCCCGCCGCACGACGTCGCCCTCGGGGTCGGCGCTGCTGCGCACCTCGTGTCCGACGATCTGCGCGGTCAGCTCGCGGGCCAGGCGCAGGGCCTCGTCCTCGAGCTCCGCGGCGAGCCGGGCGGCGGTGCGCTGCAGCTCCGCGGCGGCGCGGGTCAGCGCGGCCATCGCGAGCGCGTGCTCCTCGGCGCGGCGGGCCTCGGCGGCGGCGCGGGCCTCCTCGGCCGCCCGCTCGGCCTCGGCGGCGAGCTCCGCGGCGGCGCGGCGTCCCTCGCCCCAGCCGGTCGCGTAGCCCTGGGCCTGGGCGGCCACGCGGGCGCTCTCGGCGAGTCCGGCCAGCGAGTGCTCGGTGACGGCGTCGCCGAGCACCCCGGCGTCGCCGAGCCGCGTCCACGCGCCGCGGCGCAGGTCGGGGGTGGCCAGCACGGCCGCGCCCGTCGCACCGTCGCCGCGCACGACCCTCTCGGGCAGCCCGGGCAGCCCCGGCGACTCACTCGACGAAGTCACTGTCGCCTCCGCGGCGCACCAGGATCTCGCCGCGCTCCTCGAGCTGGCGGATCGAGCGGATGACGGCCTGCTGGGCCTCCTCGACCTGGCTGAGGCGCACCGGCCCGAGCAGCTCGATCTCCTCGACCAGGCCCTCGGCCGCCCGGCTGGAGAGGTTGCGGGTGACCTTGTCGCGCACCGGCTCCGAGACGCCCTTGAGGGCGAGCGCGAGCTGGCTGGTGTCGACCTGGCGCAGCACCATCTGCATGGAGCGGTCGTCGAGGTGGACGATGTCCTCGAACATGAACATCCGGCTGCGGATCTCCTCGGCGAGCGAGCCGTCGAGCGACTCCAGGCCCTCGATGATCTGCCGCTCGGTCGCGCGGTCGGAGCAGTTGATGATGTTCACCAGCGGGTCGAGCCCGCCGACGCGGGACATGTCGCTGGGCTGCAGCATCGAGGAGAGCTTGCGCTCCAGCGTCGACTCCACCGCCCGGATGATGTCGGGCGAGGTGCGGTCCATGACCGCGATCCGGTGGGCCACCTGCGCCTGCTGCTCCGGCGGCAGCCCGGAGAGCAGCAGGGACGCCTTGTCGGGCGTCATGTGCGCGAGCACGAGCGCGATCACCTGCGGGTGCTCGTCGACGATGAACGAGCGCAGCTGCGCGGGGTCGGCCTGGTGCAGGAACTGGAAGGGCATCTGGATGGCGGCCGCGTGCAGCCGCTCGATGATCTGCGCGGCGCGCTCGGAGCCCATGGTCTGCTCCAGCACCTGCTGGGCGAAGCCCAGGCCGCCGCGCGCGATGTGCCCGCGCGCGGTCATCATGTCGTGGAACTCCTGGAGCACCGCGCCGGCCTCGCCCTGGCTGACGGACTCCAGCCGGGCGATCTCGCTGGAGACCGCCTCGACCTCGCTCTCGCTGAGGTGGGCCAGCACGCTGGCGGCCTTCGCCTTGCCGAGCTGGACGAGCAGGACGGCGGCCTTGCGGGCGCCGGCGCCGGTGAGGGTCGTGGCCATGGGTCAGCGCTCCGTCAGCCAGCCGCGCAGGAGCGAGGCGACGTCCTCGGGCTGACGCTCGATGAGCGCGGAGAGCTCGTCGCGCATGTCGTCCTCCGGGGTGTGCTCGGCGGCCTCGAGGGCCAGGGCGTTGCTCTGCTCGAGCACCTGCTGCTGGGCGGCCTGCTCGCGCAGCTGCTCGACCAGGTAGGTCGTCGCCTCGGCCCGGGCCTTGGCGCGCTTGCGGCTCTTGATCAGGGCCAGCAGCAGGGCGAGCAGGACGACGCCGGCCAGGGCGCCCTTGCGGATCAGGTCGTTGCGCGAGGCCGACGACTGGGCCGCCTGGGCGGCCTGCAGCTCCTGCTGGGCAGCGGCCTCCGCGGAGCGGTCGAACGGCACCTGCGCCACCTGGATGGTGTCGCCCCGCGGCACGTTGACGCCGGCCGTCGAGGCGATGAGCTTCTGGATGCTGGCCAGCGGCACGTTCTTGGTCGCCGCGGCGTCCATCGCGACGCCGATGTGCAGCGACTTGATCTGGCCGGGGGTGCTCTCGACCCGCTGGACGGTGCTGCCGATCGCGCGGTCCTGGGTGGTGGCCTTCTTGTCGTACTTCGACGCCGAGGAGCCGGCGGCGTTGGCGCCGAGCAGCTGGCCGTCGGGGCCGACGACCCCGCCGGCGGCGTTCGCGGCGCCGGGGCCCTGGTACTTCTCCTCCGAGGTGGTCTGCGAGGAGACCGGGTTCTTGCTGTCGGGGGTGTAGCTGGTGATGTCGGTGACCTTCTTGTCGAAGTCGAGCACCGGCGTCACCTGGACGGTCGAGTTGCCCGGGCCGACGACGCGGTCGAGCATCGCCTGCAGCTTGGTCTGCAGGTCGTTCTGGACGGCCGCGACCTGCTGGTCCTGCATCATCGGGTCGGAGCCGTCCGCGCCCGGGTTGGTGTAGACCCGGCCGGTGGAGTCGGCCACCGAGACGTTCTTGGGGTCCAGGCCGTCGACGCTGGAGGACACCAGCTGGACGATGGTCTGCACCTGGCCGGGGGTCAGGCTCGCGCCCGGGTCGGTCTGCACGAGCACCGAGGCGGTGGTGGGGCTCTGGTTGTCGGAGAAGGCCTGCTTCTGCGGGATCGCCAGGTGCACCACGGCCGTCGAGATGCCCTGGATGTGCTCGATCGTGGTGGCGAGGTCGCTCTCCAGCGCCATCCGGACGTTGGTCTGCTGCTCGAAGTCCGAGCTGGCGATGCCGCTGTTGGCGAACGGGTCGGTGCCGGCCTTGCTGGAGGACGGCAGGCCCTTGCCGGCCACGTCGAGCCGGGCCTGGTAGAGCGCGTCCTGCGGCACGAGGATCGTGTTGCCGCCGTCGCTGAGCTGGTAGGGCACCCCGGTGGAGTCGAGCTCCTGGGTGATCGCCGAGGCGTCCGCGGAGGAGAGGTTCGCGTAGAGCGGCGCGTAGGTCGGGGCCGAGGCCCAGCGGTAGACCATGAAGCCGCCGAGCAGCAGGGCGGCGGTGCCGACGATCGCGACGACCTTCTGGCCGGCCGTGAAGGCGGAGAACTGGGCGCGGTATCCCGCGAGCGCGCGGGTCAGGGAGTCCTTCATCCTCAGACCTGCATCCGCATGATCTCGTTGAACGCCTCGACGGCCTTGTTGCGCACGGCCACCGTCACCTGGGTCGTCACGGCCGCCTGGGTGGCCGCGATCGTGTAGTCGTGCAGGTTGGTGAGCGTGCCGCTGGCGGCCTGGACGGCGAGCCGGTCGCTGGTGCGCTGGACGCCGTCGAGGCGCTGGAGGCCGTCGGCGACGAGCTGGCCGAAGTCGGGACCCTCGACCTTCGGCGCGCCGGGGGCGTTCGGGCCGGTGGGCGCGGTCGGCGCGGACGGGCCGGTGGCCGGCGCGGCCACCTGGGTGGGGACCATCGGCGTGAAGCCGACCGCCTCGATGCCGTTGACGCTCATCGGCCACCGATCCCGATGGCGGTGGAGTAGGTGTCCTGCGCGTACTTAGTGACCTGCGCGCTGGCCTGGAAGCCGCGCTGGGCCATGATCAGCTGGGTCATCTGGGCGGACATGTCCATCGCCGGCGCCCGCACGTTGCCGTTCGCGTCGGCCAGCGGGCTGTTCGGGTCGTTGACGATCACGCCCTGCGCGTCGGAGTAGGCGAGGCCGCCGACCGCGACGCCCTGGCCGCCGGCCAGCGGCTGCGCGACGACCATCTGGGCCTGGAAGGCCGACTGCGAGGTCGGGCGGATCGTGTTGGCGTTCGCGATGTTGTACGACAGCGCGTCGAGCCAGGTCTGGTGGAAGCCGAGCCCGGAGTTCGCGATGCTCAGCGCGTCGAAGGCGCCCATCAGACGGCTCCCGCCGCGGTCTTCACGAGGTCGAAGCGGTCGGTCACCGCGCGGGCGACCATCTGGTACTGGAACTGCGACTGCATGGCCGCGAGGGTCTCCTTGCGCAGGTCGACGTCGTTGCCGTTGGCGCCGACCGGGGTGTTGGTGGGCAGCAGCGCCGGGGTGGCGTTCGCGAGGGCGGACTGGACGCCGTCGGGGCCCGCGCCGCTGATCGCCGCCTGCAGCGAGGACTCGAAGTCCACCGCCGTCGCCCGGAACCCGGGGGTGTCGATGTTGGCGATGTTGTCGGCGATCACGCGCTGGCGCTGCGCGATGCCGTCCAGCGCGTAGCCGAGCACCGACGAGACGGCGTCGCTCGCGGCGTACAGGGGCACGGACACGGGGATCTGACCTCCGACGGAACGGTCAGCGCGGAAGCGCGCTGGGGCGGTCCCCCTGCGGCTCGCAGGGGCGGGTGCCGGTCCGTCGGCGGTGTCGAGCAGTCCTCGCTCGTGGGTGGCATCGGCCGTCCCGGACGGCACCTGAGGGATCCGGGCGACTTCTTACGGTGCGGTGACGACGGCGTCCGACCCCTGCTCCGGACCCCGGCTCCGCCCTACCGTCGAGGGCAGACCACCCTCCCCCGACGGTCCGGAGCCCGCCGTGATGCGCAGACCCCCCGCCCTCCTCGTCGTCGCCCTCGTCGCGCTGCTCGCGCTCGGCGGCTGGTGGTTCCAGCCCTGGCGGCTGCTCACCTCCAGCACGATCGACGAGACGGCGCCGCTCGGCGTCCGCCAGACCTCGGCGCCCCAGGCCGCCGACCTCGCGCCTCGGGTCCCCGGCTCCCCGTCCGCTCCCGTCGGCACGCCGTCCTCCCCGGCCTCGGCCGTCGAGTCCTCGACCCCCGCCGTCGCGGCGCCGACGCCGACTCCGAAGCCGACGCCGCGCGGCCGGCCCTCGGCGGGCGACCCGGTGGACGCCCGACCCGCCGCTCCCACCCGATCTGCGGCCCCGTTCCCGGGCGCGGTCTCGGGCGCCCCGTCGAACCCGGCGTCGAGTCCGACGATCGAGGCGTCCGCCACGCCGTCCCCGTCCGCCGTGCCGGTGGTGCGCGAGCTCTCGTCCGGCGACTTCGAGGACGCCGAGCACGAGACGTCCGGCCGTGCGGTGCTGCTGCGACTCGAGGACGGTCAGCGGGTGCTGCGCCTCGAGGGACTCTCGACCAGCGACGGCCCCGACGTGCACGTGTGGCTCTCGTCCGCCCCGTCGGGCGGCTCGTGGGGGAGCTACGACGACGGCTCGTACGTCCGCCTCGGGAAGCTGAAGGCGACGCGCGGCAACCAGACCTACGCGATCCCCGACTCGGCCTCGCTCGAGGGCATCCGCAGCGCCGTCATCTGGTGCGACCGCTTCGACGTCGCCTTCGGCACCGCGCCCCTCCCCGGTCTCGCCGGCTGAGGCCCCGGGCATGCCCGTGGCCCGATCACCGGGTGGTGTCGGGCTGCGGGGCGGTGCGTAGCGGTGGCGCTCAGCCGCCGTCGGGCTCGGGTGGGTCGAGGAGGGTGGTGCCGTGGCGGTCGCGTCGGAAGCGGACGCCGTTCGGTGATCGCCAGAGGTAGACGCCGGGTTGGTCGGGTCCGGCGGGCTTGTAGCGCCAGCCGTCGTGGGTCTTGTGGCGGTGGTGCTTGCGGCACAGCGGCGCGAGATTCGAGGAGCTGGTGGGGCCGCCGGATTCGTAGGACTGGACGTGGTCGGCGTCGCAGGATCTCGCCGGCCGGCGGCAGTACGGGAACACGCAGGTGTGGTCCCTGAGGATGATCTGCTCCCGCATCAGATCCGGCACCTCGTAGGCGTCGCTGTAGCGCTCGGCCGCCAGATCGAGGACCGGCCGCACGGTGACGCTGGTGCCGGCGGTCTGGCACCAGGTCCTGATGACGTCGATGCCGAGCGGTGAGCGGGACGCCTCGCTTCGCGCGACGTCGCCGAGGGCTCCGGTGACGGCGTCGACGGAGAGGTGGACGTAGAGCGTGAGGTGCCGCGACCGGGACGGCGTCGCTGACGCGGTGGCTCCGGGCCCGCCGTCGGCCTCGAGCGGGAGGGCCTGCTCCCCACGCGCGAGCATCCCGGCGGCCTTCGCGCGCCGGACGCTCAGCGTCTCCTCCGAGCCGGCCTTCTTCAGCTGCTCGGCCAGCGCGGCGATGGCGCGTTCGAGGTCGGCGGCGTCGGGCTGGTCGAGGCGGCCTGAGATGTCGATGGTGCCGTCGAAGCCGGCTTGGCCCATCCACACCTCGAAGCAGCGGTGCTCGGCCTCACGCGCCTGACGCAGGACCGCTTCGTCGGGGTCGGCGTGCTCCTGCGCGACCCGGCAGATGTTCGAGATCTGGGTCTGCGACACCTGGTGGGCGTAGGCGGCGATCCGGGCGTCGACCAGGTCGGCTGCCTCGGCCGACAGCGGGATGGTGTCCTCGGTGATCCGGCGGACCTGCCACACCGTCAGCTCGCCCTTCACGAGGCGGGACCAGACGCGAGGGAGCCGGACGCAGGCCTCGAGCGCGTGGCCCACGTAGAAGGACCCGGCCTGCTGGGTCATGCCGAGTGCGGTGATGAACTCGGTGACCGCATGCTCCTGAACCTCCGGAGCCCCAGGACCCGCGAGCGGCAGCATCATCCCGGTGTCGATGACGTATCCCGCGACGTCGCCGGACCCGGCGACATGAGCGATGGCCCAGTCCGCGGCGGCGATGAACACGTCACGGGCCGCCTGCTCCTCGGCAGCACGTGCGGCCATCGCAGCGCGCAGGGCATCGCTATCACGCAGCAGCCGGGGGGTCCGAGAGGGCATAGCCTGATTCTATGCGAACACGCGTTCGAAGAGAAGGGGATATCCCCAGATCAGAGCAGGCTTTCAAGGCACCAACCAAAGACAACTGAGAGAAGCAACGCCGAAGCCGGCGACGGCGAAAGGGGGACACCCGCTGTACCGAGACGGCGAGCGACCACCGAGTGCCATGACCGCCACGGCGACCAAGGCGAGCGGTGAGGAGACCGGGGCTGGTCGACCACTAGCCGCCGTCAGCGGTCGGGTGCGGGGGTCTCGACGAGCTCGACCACCGGAGCCCCACTCGACCACCGAGTGACGCCCGACGGCGAGACGGCCCGCGACCCGAGGGAGGGTCGCGGGCCGTCGGCACGCAGGGCGCCGGGGCTCAGCAGAGGACGATCGCGAGGCGTCCGGTGCCGTAGCCGGTGATGTCGACGACGAGGTCTTCGCGCCGGCCCAGGATCTGGGTGCGGCTGCGGGCGTCGGCGGCGAGCGGCTCGCCCGAGGGCGTGGCGTTGTAGAGGCGTACGTGGGCGGAGTCGCCCACATTGAACAGCGTCGCGAAGACGTTGAACACCTCGTGCAGGGCCTCGGCCAGCGGCGGGCTGAGCCGCTGCTCCTCGATCGCGGCCTCCGCGCCGGCGACCGGCACGAGGGCCAGGGCCGCGGAGAGGTAGGCCGAGAGCGGCAGGTCGAGCGCGACGACGGCCCGCACGACGAGCGAGTCGTCCACGAACGAGGCGATGCTCGCCGGGTAGAGCGGGCTCACCGCGAACGGCGGGCCGGGACGCAGGGCGATCGGCTTGTCGAGCAGCCCGAAGATGAGGTCCTTGACCTCCTTCGGCGCCGGCAGGTGCGTCATCAGGGTGGTCACGCCTCAGCCCACCTTGGCGGCGTTCAGGGCGGCGTCGAACGCCTCAGGGGTGAACGGCTTGGCGATGAGGAACTGCGCCCCCGCCGCCTGTGCCCGGGAGCGCATGAGGTCCGACCCCTCCGAGGTGACGAAGCCGAACGTCACCGTGGAGCCGCGCTCGCGCAGCGACTCCAGCAGGTCGATGCCGCTCATCTCCGGCATGTTCCAGTCCGAGAGCACGAGGTCGACGCTGCGCGTGGTGCACAGCTCGAGCGCCTCACGGCCGTTCTCCGCCTCGACGATGTCGTGGCCGCCGTGGCCCGACTGCCGCAGGGTGCGGATGACGATCTGCCGCATGACGCGGGAGTCGTCGACGACCAGGATCAACACGGTTCAGCCTCCGATGCCGTGGGTGGTGCGGGGAACGTCGATGGACACGCGGATGGGGTGGCCGTGCCAGGTGAGGTCGACGGCGCACACCTCCTCGAGGTTCGACGTCGAGGTGATGGCGCCCTGGGCGACGAGCGGCAGCGAGAGCGCGCTCGGGCCGGGCATGAGGCTCTTGACGCCGCCGCCGACGATGTTGACGAGCTCGCCGAGGGCGTCGGTGAGGTCCTCCAGGCCGCAGGTCTCGGCCTCGGCGGGGTCCAGGCCGAGCATGCCGACGGTGATCAGGCCGGCCGCGGGCACGGGCACGCTGATCAGGATCATCGCCTCCCACGCGCCGGTGACGGTGATGGCGGCGGTCCAGGTGTCGTCGTCCAGCATCAGCCGGTCTACGAGGCTCGTCGTCTCGGTCGAGGCGCCGATCTGGATGGGCTCGTCGGAGCCGAGGAAGCTCGTCCAGACCTCCTCGACGACCGCGTGGACGTCGGAGATCGTGGGCTCGTCGATGGCGATCATGCCGGGACCTCCCGGACGGCGAGGCCGAGGAGCTCGAGCTTCTCGACGATGGCGTCGGCCGTGAACGGCTTGATGACGTACTCGTGGGCGCCCGCGGCCAGCGCGCGGACGATCTGCCCGTGCTCGCTCTCGGTGGTCACCATCATGAGCGTCATCGAGCGCCACCGCTCGTCGGCCCGCACCCGCGTCACGAAGGTGTAGCCGTCCATGAGCGGCATGTTCCAGTCGATGAGGCACAGGTCGGGGACGAGCCCGGCCTCGAGGACGTCGAGGGCCTCCTGGCCGTTGGCGGCCTCGGTGGTCTCGAAGCCGATCTCGTGGACGATGCGCTTGAGGATGGACCGCATCGTCCTGGAGTCGTCGATGATCAGTGCGTGCATGGTGGTCAGGCTCCTGTCCTGAGCGTGAGGTGAGGGCTCGCCGCGGGGGATGACGAATCGGGGAACGGCCGGCTGACGGCGCGTCCGTGGCGTGGGCGGTGCAGCACGACCCGTCCCGCGGGACCGGCGGACTCGCGCGTCCAGGTGGTCTCGAGGTCGAGCGTGGTCTCGGTCGACCCGAGCATGAGGAAGCCGTCCTCTGCGATGGTCGCCTGGACCCGGTCGAGGATCGACTGCTTCGTCGCGTGGTCGAAGTAGATGAGGACGTTGCGCAGCAGCACGACGTCGAAGGTCGGCAGCGGCGGCAGCGGCGCGGCCAGGTTCATCACCTGGGTGGTCACCATCGTCCGCAGCTGCGGCTGGACCTCCCACTCGCTGCCGACCCGCTGGAAGTACTTGACGAGGCGCGTGGCCGGCATGCCGCGGTTCATCTCGACCTGCGAGTAGCGGCCGGCGCGGACCCGCTCGACCATCGTCGGCGAGACGTCGGTGGCGTGGATGCGGGCGGTCCAGCCGGCCGGCAGGTGCTCGTCCAGCAGCATCGCCAGGCTGTAGGCCTCCTGGCCCGAGGAGCAGGCGGCCGACCAGATGGTCAGGCGACGCGTGTCGACCCGGGCGGCGAGGAGGCGCGGCAGCACGTCGTCGACGAACGCCTGGTAGGGGGCGAGGTCGCGGAACCACGACGTCTCGTTGATCGTCAGGGCGTCGACGGCGCGGGCGCGCTCGCCGGCGTCGCGACGGAGTCGGTCGACGTAGTGGTCGACGTCGGGGTCACCCGCCTGGCGGGCGAGCGGCAGCAGGCGCGCCTCGACGAGGTACTCCTTGCCGCGCTCGCAGAGCATGGCGGTCTCCCGACGCAGCAGGTCGGCGACGAAGCCGAAGTTGGTCTCGGAGATCACGTCCGGACCATCGGTGCCACCGGGGGTCACCTGAGGGATCGTCGGCAGCCGGATGGTCGAGACCAGACCAGTGCGTTCGCTCAGGTGGGTCGACGTCGGTGCCGATGGGCCCGGCGTGATCAGGGCTCTCGTGGTGGACGACTCCACCGTCCTCCGGCGCCTGATCTCCACCGTCCTGTCGGGCGACCCGGAGATCGAGGTGGTCGGCACCGCCTGCGACGGCGAGGAGGCGATCGTGATGGTCGATCGGCTGCGGCCGGACGTCGTCACGCTCGACGTCGAGATGCCCCGGCTCGACGGGCTCGGCGCCCTCGAGCGCATCCACCGCGCGCATCCGCGCCTGCCCGTGATCATGTTCAGCACGCTCACCGAGCGCGGCGCCGCGGCGACGCTGCAGGCGCTCTCGCGCGGCGCGTCCGACTACGTGGCCAAGCCGACCGGGGCGGGCAGCGTGACCGAGTCGATGGCGAAGGTGCGCGCGGAGCTCGTGCCGCGGATCAAGGCGCTGGCCGGCGCCCGCCGCGTCGTCGGCGGCGGCGCGCTGGTGCGGCATCGCCGCACCAGCCCGGACCTGCCCAGCCCCACCGCGCTGGTCATCGGCTGCTCCACGGGCGGCCCGGACGCCCTGTGCCAGGTGCTGACGGCGCTGCCCGCGACCTTCCCGCTGCCCATCCTGATCGCGCAGCACATGCCGCCGGTCTTCAGCGCCCAGCTCGCCCAGCGGCTCGACCGGCTCACCGACCTCGAGGTGCGCGAGGCGCGCGCCGGCGACGTCGTGGCGCCCGGACGCGTGCTCGTGGCGCCGGGCGACTTCCACCTGCGCCTCGGACGCTCGGAGGCCCGGGTCGTCGCGACCCTCGACCAGGGCGAGAAGGAGAACTTCTGCCGGCCCGCCGCCGACGCGCTCTTCCGCTCCGCCGCCGCGATCTACGGGGCCGGCTGCGTCGCGCTGGTGCTCACCGGCATGGGGCACGACGGACGGATCGGCTGCGAGGCCGTCTCGAAGGCGGGCGGCGTGGTGATCGCCCAGGACCAGGACTCCTCGGTCGTCTGGGGCATGCCCGGGGCCGTGGTCGGCGCCGGCCTGGCCGACGACATCCTCCCGCTCGGCGACATCCCCGCCCGGCTGACGGCGCTCACCGCGCTGACGCCCCGGCTGCGCAGCTCGCTGGCCGGCTGACGGCGTCCCGCCGGGGCACCCGCCGGGCACCCGCCGGGGCACCCGGAGGGATTGGCGCGTTTGGGCGCGTGCGCGTCCGCGGAATAACGTTGACCTAGACAACCTTTAGGTCAGCATGAAGGACGCGTACGTGACCCACCTCGATCCCCGCCCCGCGGCGGCCCCGGCCCACCACGCCGGCGCGCACCGCGGCGAGCGACACCCGCAGCCCCAGCACGCCGCCGGCCACGAGCCGCCGCGTGCCGACGAGCCGATGACCCATCGGCAGATCCTCGAGGCGCTCTCCGGCCTGCTGCTCGCGATGTTCGTCGCGATGCTCTCCAGCACGGTCGTCACCAACGCGCTGCCGCGGATCGTCGCCGACCTCCAGGGCAGCCAGACCGGCTACACCTGGGTCGTCGTCGCCACCCTGCTCGCGATGACCGCCACCACCCCGGTCTGGGGCAAGCTGGCCGATCTCTACAGCAAGAAGCTGCTGGTGCAGACCGCGCTGGTCGTCTACGTCGTCGGCTCGGTGATCGCCTCCCTGGCCCCGAACATGGGCACCCTGATCGGCGCCCGCGTCGTCCAGGGCCTCGGCGTCGGCGGCCTGACCGCGCTGGTGCAGGTCGTCATCGCGACGATGGTGCCGCCGCGCGAGCGGGGCCGCTACTCCGGCTACATCGGCGCCGTGTTCGCGCTGGCCACCGTCTCCGGGCCGCTCATCGGCGGCGTGATCGTCGACTCCGCCCTCGGCTGGCGCGGCTGCTTCTTCGTCGGCCTGCCGATCGCCCTGGTCGCCTTCGTGCTGCTCCAGAAGACCCTGCACCTGCCCGTCGTCCGCCGCGAGGCCAGCGTCGACGTGCTGGGCGCGACCCTGATCATGGCCGGCGTCAGCATCCTGCTGGTGTGGGTGAGCCTGGCCGGCAACCAGTTCGCCTGGGCCTCGGCCACGACCGCCGTGCTCGTCGTCGCCGGCGTCGTCGTGCTCGTCGCGGCCATGGTCGTCGAGGGCCGCGTGGCCCGCGAGCCGATCATCCCGCTGCACCTGTTCCGCGACCGCACCATCGCGCTCGCCACGACCGCCTCGACGCTCATCGGCGTCGCGATGTTCGGCTCGACGGTCTACCTCTCGCAGTACTTCCAGACCGCCCGCGGCATGACCCCGACGCACGCCGGGCTCATGTCGATCGCCATGGTGGGCGGCCTGCTGGTCTCGAGCATCGGCACCGGACGCATCATCACCGCCACCGGCCGCTGGAAGCGCTACCTGGTCGGCGGCATGGTGCTCGTCGTGGTCGGCCTCGGCCTGCTCGGCACGATCGACGAGACCACCAGCCTGGTCGTCGTCGGCGCCTTCATGGCCGTCCTCGGGATCGGCCTGGGCGCCACGATGCAGAACCTCGTCCTGGCGGTGCAGAACAACGTGCCGCTCAGCGAGCTCGGCGCGGCCAGCTCGGTCGTGGCGTTCTTCCGCTCCCTCGGCGGCTCGATCGGCGTCGCCGTGCTCGGCGCGCTGCTGAGCAGCCGGGTGGCCGACAAGGCCCAGGCCGGCCTGGCGTCCATCGGGGTCGCCTCCGACAGCCACAGCAGCCACGAGATCCCCGACCTCGGCGCCCTGCCGGGCCCGGTGCGGGCGGTCTTCGAGTCGGCCTTCGGCCAGTCGTTCGGCGAGCTGTTCCTCGTCGCCACGCCGTTCGCCGTGCTGGCCCTGGTGTGCGTGCTGTTCATCCGGGAGGTGCCGCTGCGCACCACCAACGACCTGGTGCCCTCCGACGGGGCCGCCGGCTTGGACGAGGACGCCGGGCTCGCGGCCGCCGCGCCCGAGGCCACCGGCGAGCTGGCCGGTAGCATCCGCACCCGATGAGCCTGCACGCCGACGCCCCCGCGCGCACCGACCTCCTGCTCCGCCTGGAGCAGGAGGTCGGCGGGCTGGTCCGCCGGCTGCGGCGGATCATCGCCGAACGCGCACGGGCGGTGCATCCCGAGCTGCAGTCGTCCTCCTACCTCCTGCTCGCGCACGTGGCCGAGACCGGGCCGGTGCGCGCGGCGTCGCTGGTCTGCCACTTCCAGATCGACAAGGGCGCGATCAGCCGCCAACTGCAGCACCTGATCGACCTCGGCCTGGTCGAGCGCACGCCCGACCCCGCCGACGGCCGGGCCCACCTCGTCTCGGTCAGCGACGACGCCCTGCGGCGCCTCGACGAGGTCTCGCGGCAGCGCCGCTCGTTCATCGACGAGCGGCTCGGCTCGTGGAGCCCGGCCCGGCTGGCCGCGTTCGTCGACGAGCTGGCCGCCTACAACCTGGCCCTCGACGAGCCGGACGCCGGGGCCTGAGCCCCGACGCCCGGCGTCCGTCGGGTCGGTGTCAGCCCCGCAGCCAGACGGCGGTGTCGGCCGGCAGGGTCGCATCCGCGGGCAGCCCGGAGGCGTCGCTGCACAGCAGCACCTCGCCCTGCGGCAGCGGCGCCGGGGTCGCGCCGCAGTTGAGCACGACGGTGACGGCGCGCTCGCCGACGCCGCGGCGGAAGCCGAGGACGTCCGCCCCCAGGTCGAGCATCTCGACGCTCGTGCCGACGAGGTCGCGTCGCGCGGCCAGCGTGCGGCGGTAGAACGCCAGCGTCGACGCCTCGTCGGCGGCCTGCGCCTCGACGGTCAGCGGCGCCCAGTCGTCCGGCTGCGGCAGCCACGGCTGCTCCCCGCCCGGGCCGAAGCCGTACGGGGCGGCGTCGCCCGACCACGGGATCGGCACGCGGCAGCCGTCGCGGCCGACCTCGCCGGTGCGGAACCACGAGGGGTCCTGCCGGAACTGCGGCTCGACGTCGACCTGCTCCAGGCCGAGCTCCTCGCCCTGGTAGAGGTAGGACGATCCGGGCAGCGCGAGCATGGTCATGGTGGCCGCGCGGGCGCGGGCCAGACCCTGCTCGCCGCCGCCGTAGCGCGTGACGTGGCGGATGACGTCGTGGTTGCTGAGCACCCACGTCGGCGAGGCGCCGACCTCGGCCAGCGCGTCGAAGGTGCCGGTGATGACCTCGGCGAAGGCCTCGGCCGACCACGGCGAGACCAGCCAGGCGAAGTTGAACGACTGGCTCATCTCGTCGGGACGCACGAAGCGGGCCATCGACTCCGGCGTCTGGGTCCAGGCCTCGGCGACGTCCATCCGGTCGCCGTCGTACTCCGCGAGCACGCGGTGCCACCGGCGGTAGACGTCGTGCACCTCGGGCTGGTCCCACATCGGCTCGTCGCGCAGCACCCGCTCGACCATCGAGCGCTCCTGCTCGCCGTTGACGTCGGCGCCGGACGCCGGCTCCTCGCCCTCCTCGACGACCTGGTCGCGCAGCGAGGCCTCCTTGACCAGGCCGTGGGCGACGTCGACCCGGAAGCCGTCGACGCCGCGGTCGAGCCAGAAGCGCAGCACCGACTCGAAGAGATCGCCGACCTCGGGGTTGCGCCAGTCGAAGTCGGGCTGGGAGGAGTCGAAGAGGTGCAGGTACCACTGGCCGTCGGGCACCCGCGTCCAGGCGGGGCCGCCGAACACCGAGCGCCAGTTGTTCGGCGGCTCGGAGCCGTCGACGCCGCGGCCGTCGCGGAAGAGGTAGCGCGCGCGCTCGGGCGAGCCCGGCTCGGCGGCCAGCGCGGCCTGGAACCACGCGTGCGCGCTGGAGGAGTGGTTGGGCACCAGGTCGACGACGACCTTGAGCCCCAGGCCGTGGGCCCGCTCGATCAGGGCGTCGGCGTCGGCCAGCGAGCCGAACAGCGGGTCGACGTCGCAGTAGTCGGCGACGTCGTAGCCGTGGTCCTTCTGCGGGGAGGTGTAGAAGGGCGTGATCCACAGCGCGTCGACGCCGAGGTCGCGCAGGTGCGGCAGGCGTGCGGTGATGCCGGGCAGGTCGCCGATGCCGTCGCCGTCACTGTCGGCGAAGCTGCGGACGTAGACCTGGTAGATGACCGCGTCGCGCCACCACGGCGTGGCGTTTGGATCGTTCAAAGACATGTCGGAGATTGTTCCAGACCGACGTGACCCGGCGCACGTCCGGACGGGGCCGCCCGGGTCCGCCGGGCGGGTCGGCCGCTCAGCGGATCGCCTCCCAGCGGGCCAGCGCCTCCTTGCGCTCGGCGCCGTGGTCGACCATGGGCCGGGGGTAGCCCACCAGCGAGCGGGTGTCGGCGTCGGGGTCGTGGGGGTCGGGCACCTGCCCGGGGTCGGCGAGCTCCTCGACCCAGCGCCGCACGTAGGCGCCCTTCGGGTCGAACTTGCGGCCCTGCGACGTCGGGTTGAACACCCGGAAGAACGGCGCGGCGTCGGTGCCGCTGCCGGCCGTCCACTGCCAGCCGTGGTTGTTCGAGGCGAGGTCGCCGTCGACCAGCCAGTGCAGGAAGTGCCGGGCGCCGTGCTGCCACTCCACGTGGAGGTCCTTGACCAGGAAGCTGGCGACGATCATCCGCACCCGGTTGTGCATCCAGCCGGTGGCGCGCAGCTGGCGCATGCCGGCGTCGACGATCGGGAAGCCCGTGCGTCCCTCCTGCCAGCGCTCGAACGCGCGGCCCGGCTCGTCGTACTGCATGCGGGCGTACTCGCCGCGCAGGTACTCCCGCGCGGTCTCGGGGCGGGCGTGCAGGACGTCGGCGTAGAACTCCCGCCACGCGAGCTCGGAGCGGTAGGTCTGGGCCGACCCGCTGCCGTGGGCGACGGGCCCGGCCAGGTCGGCGAGCATCGTCCGCGGGTGGATCTCGCCCCACTTCAGGTGGGCCGACATCCGCGAGGTGCCCTCGATCGCCGGCAGGTCGCGGTGGTCGGCGTAGTCGCCGAGGCGCTCGCGGAACTCCGTCCAGCGCTCCAGCGCCGCGCGCTCGCCGGCCTCGGGCAGCTCCAGGCCGTCGGGCAGGGCGACGTCGGGGATCCCCGTCGTCCGGCTCTCCGGCAGCTCGACCCAGCCGGAGCCGGTCGGCGCCTCGACGGGGTCGCGCCAGCCGTGCGCGGCCCAGGCGCGGGAGAACGGCGTGAACACCTTGTAGGGCTCGCCCGAGCCGTTGCGCACGCGGCCGGGCGCGACCGCGTAGGGCGAGCCGGTGCGCACCAGCTCGAGGTCGTGCTCGGCCAGCGCCTCCTCGACCGCGGCGTCGCGCCGCGCGCCGTAGGGCCCGTAGTCGGCGGCCACGTGCACGCGGGTCGCGCCCACGGCCCGCGCCGCCTCGACGACGCGGCGCACCGGGTCGCCGTGGACGACGCTCAGCCGGGTCTGCCGCTGCCGCAGCGAGGCGTCCAGCGAGCGCAGCGACGCTGCGAGGTAGGCGCGGCGGCTGGGTCCGGCCGGCCTCCACAGGGCGTCGTCGAGCACGAACAGCGGCAGCACCGCGCCGTCCGCGGCGGCCGCGCACAGGGCGGGGTTGTCGGCCAGGCGCAGGTCGCGCCGGAACCACATGACGGCGGTGGGACGGTCGGCCATGCCTCTCACCCTGCCAGGCCGCACCCACCCGCTCACCCCTTCGGGACGCCCGCCGCAGCGTCGCCGTCACCGCCCTGTCATCCGCTTAGGCAAGAATGGGGAGGTGAGCGACTTGATCGACACCACCGAGATGTACCTGCGCACGATCTACGAGCTCGTGGAGGAGGGCATCGTCCCCCTGCGAGCCCGCATCGCCGAGCGCCTGCACCAGAGCGGCCCCACCGTCTCCCAGACGGTCGCCCGCATGGAGCGCGACGGCCTCCTCACCGTCGAGGGCGACCGTCACCTGGAGCTCACCGACGAGGGGCGGCGGCTGGCCACCCGCGTCATGCGCAAGCACCGACTCGCCGAGCGGCTGCTCACCGACGTCATCGGGCTGCCCTGGGAGCTCGTGCACGAAGAGGCGTGCCGCTGGGAGCACGTCATCTCCGAGAACGTCGAGCGACGCCTCGTCGAGCTGCTCGACCACCCGACGGCCTCGCCGTACGGCAACCCCATCCCCGGTCTCGACGAGCTCGGCGGCGACGAGGTCGCCGAGGACTTCATGACCGGGGTCGAGTCCCTCTCCGCCGCCGCGAGCGCGGGGGAGGGGCGCGTCCTGATCCGCCGCATCTCCGAGGAGATGCAGAAGGACGAGCACCTCATGAGCGCGCTGCGGCGCGTGGGCGCCCTGCCCGACACGACGGTCACCGTGGTGCCCACCGAGGAGGGCGTGCTGGTCGGCGCCTCCGGTGAGTCCGCCGAGATCGCCCCCGAGGCCGCCGACCACATCTTCGTGCGGCGGCTGTGATCCGACCCCTCCCCCCGAGCGCCCGCCACTGGTCTGGACCAGCGGTCCCGGGCGTGACCTGAGCCCATCCGCCGCGTTGTCCCTGACGAAGCACCGATGCCCCCATGGGCATGAGACGTCTGGGAGGGCGTAGTGATGTCGGAGAGTGTTCTCACCGTGGAACTCGTGGAGCTGCCCTACACCGGGGCCGAGCTGACCGCCATGCGCGGTCCGCTGATCGTCAGCCACGTCGAGTCCCGCCTGCGTCGCGCCCTGGAGCCGGGCGAGGACCTCGTCCTGCTCGACGTCGACGGCGAGTACCACTCCGGCTGGGTCGCCGACCTGCGCTTCGAGCTCGAGGACACCCTCTACGTCGTCGAGCGCGGCGTCCGGCTCCCGCCCGAGCAGGCCAGCGAGCGGCTCGACGAGGCCGACGGCGGTCCCGAGGCACGCGGTCTGGAGTCCACCCAGTCGGTGCTCGACATGCTCGCCGAGTGGCGCAAGGAGCTCGACGAGCGCTGACCCGTCCGGGCCCACGCGCTAGGAGCGCAGGGCCGCGAGCCGCGTCAGGAACGTCGTGCAGTCGGTCTCGACGGCGCACGTCGCGTGCTCGTCGCCGCGGGTGCGGCCGCGGTTGGCCAGCACCACCGGCACCCCCGCCTTGGCGGCACGGCGCACGAAGCGCAGGCCGCTCATCACCGCCAGGCTCGAGCCGGCCACCAGCAGGGCGCCGTCGGCGGGCGTCAGGGCGTCGACCGCCGCGAAGCAGCGGGCCACCCGCTCGCGCGGGACGCTCTCGCCGAAGAACACGACGTCCGGCTTGAGCACCCCGCCGCAGGGGCAGTCGGGCACCGCGAACCCGGCGGTGTCGTCGAGCAGGACGTCGCCGTCGGGACGCACCTGCGCGTCCGCGTGCTCGGCCAGCCAGCCCGGGTTGAGCTCGGCGAGCCGCTCCTGCAGGGTCGAGCGCGGCGTCACAGTGCGGCAGGAGAGGCACACGACGTCGGCGATCCGGCCGTGCAGCGCGACCAGGCGTGGCGTGCCGGCGCGCTCGTGCAGGCCGTCGACGTTCTGGGTGATCACCAGCCCGGCGTCCAGCGACGCCACCGCGCGGTGGCCGGCGTTCGGGTCGGCACGGCGCATCCGGCCCCAGCCGACGTGGCTGCGCGCCCAGTAGCGCTGGCGGGCCTCCGGGCCGGAGCAGAACTCCTGGAAGGTCATCGGCGTGCGCTCGGGAGCGCCGGGGCCCCGGTAGTCGGGGATGCCGGAGTCGGTGGAGAGGCCGGCGCCGGTGAGCACCACGAGCCGCCGCGGGGCGAGCAGCGCGAGGGCCTCCTCGGCGCGTGCCGGGTCGGCGGCCTCCGGCTCGCGCGGCAGGCTCGCGCCGGTGACCGAGCGGACGCCGGCCAGCGGGCGGACGACGGGGGAGAGCGTCATGGCCGGGCGTACCGGACGGCGGCCCGGGCCCGCGCCTTGGCCGCCTCGACCTCGCGGTCCTTCGGCGGCGCGGTGGTGACGAGGGAGTCGACGAGATCGCGGGTGACCTCGGTGATCGCGGCGACGGCGGCGTCGAAGGCGGCCCGGTTGGCCTGCGAGGGAGCGCTCGTGCCGGCGATCTTGCGGACGTACTGCAGGGCCGCGGCGTGCACCTCGTCGTCGGTGGCCGGCGGCTCGAAGTTGTGGAGCTGACGGATGCTGCGGCACATGCTGAGAGCCTACGTCGGGCCGCGGGGGCCGGTGGTTGGATGAGCCGCATGAGCGACCCCTCCCAGCCCGCCGCGGACCTCGACGTCGTCCTGTTCGGCGCCACCGGCTTCACCGGCGGCCTGACCGCCGACTACCTGGCCGCGCACGGCCCCGCCGACCTGCGGTGGGCGCTGGCCGGACGCTCCGCGGCCCGGCTGGAGGCCGTCCGCGAGCGGCTGGTGCGCCGGCACCCCGAGCGGGCCGAGGCGCTCGCCGCGCTGCCGCTGCTCGAGGCCGACGTCGACGACGCCGCCTCGCTCGCGGCGCTGGTGCGGCGCACCAAGGTCGTCGCCACCACCGTCGGGCCCTACCTGCAGCTGGGCGAGCCGCTGCTGGCGGCCTGCGCCGAGGCCGGCACCGACTACGTCGACCTCACCGGCGAGCCCGAGTTCGTCGACACCATGTACGTGCGCCACCACGAGCGCGCCGTCGCCTCCGGGGCGCGAATCGTCCACGCCTGCGGATTCGACTCCGTGCCCCACGACCTGGGGGTCTACTTCGCGCTCCGCGAGCTGGGGCCGATCACGGCGCCGGTCGACGTGCGGGGCGTGGTGCGCAGCAACGCCACCTTCTCCGGCGGCACCTTCCACTCCGCGGTCGGCGCGTTCGCGCGGGCCCGTCAGATGAGCGCCGCCTACCGGGCCCGCCGCGCCGTCGAGCCGCGTCCGGAGGGACGCAGCGTGCGCGCCGTCGCCGGGCGTCCGGGCCGCGACCGGCTGCTCGGCTACTGGCTGCTCCCGCTGCCCACGCTCGACCCCCAGGTGATCGTCCGCAGCGCCGCCGCGCTGGACTCCTACGGCCCGCGGTTCTCCTACAGCCACTTCGCCGGCACGCGGACGCTGCGCTACGCCGCAGGTGGAGCCGCCGGCGTCGGCGCGATCGGCGTCGTGGCCAACGTCCCGCCGCTGCGTCGCGCCCTGCTCTCGCGGGTCAAGCAGGGCGAGGGCCCCTCGGCCGGACGCCGGGAGCGCTCGTGGTTCACCGTCGACGTCGTCGCCGAGACCGAGGGCCGCACCCTGCACGCCCGCGTCTCCGGCGGCGACCCCGGCTACGACGAGACCGCCAAGATGCTCGCCGAGTCGGCCCTGTGCCTGGCCTTCGACGACAACCCGGCCACCGCCGGCTGCGTCACCACCGCCCAGGCGATGGGCGCGTCCCTGCTCGACCGGCTGGTCGCCGCCGGGATGCGGTTCGAGGTGGTCTGAGCCGGGCCCTCGGCCGGCCCGCCCCCATGTAACGCGGAGTCCCGTGAACTGACCACCAGTCACAAGGGGTGGTCAGTTGACGGGACTCCGCGTTACAAGCGTTGGGCGGGGTCGGACGGACCCGATGTAACGCGGGGTTCCCACCATCTGTGCACCCCTCATGAGGGGCGACCAGTGGGGTCGAACCCCGCGTTACAAGCGTTGGGGGCGGCCGGCGCCCACGACGCGGACGACCGGACGCGGCGTCAGCCCTTGAGCGCGTACAGCTCGAAGTGCATGGGGTCGGGCCGGGAGGTCCAGTACCCGCCCCACGCGAAGCCCCAGCGCTGCATGATCGCGACGATGCGCGGGTCCATGTCGCCGGCGGTGCCGAGCGCGTTGGTGCGGGTGTTGAGGTCGAAGGCGATGCCGAAGGCGTGCAGCGAGAGCGGACGCGAGGGGTCGCGGTCGATGAACCGCGGGTTGTAGCAGCCGGCGTACTCGTCGGGCCGGATCAGCGGGGCGAGTCCCTCGCGCTGGATCTCGGTCAGCGCGGCGCGCAGCTGGGAGATGATCAGCCGGTGGCAGGTGACCTGCCCCAGGATCGGCACCGCCTCGGTGCGGATGTTCGCCCGCACCCAGGCCGGGTCGGGCTCGATGTGGCCGTCGTCGTACCAGCGGTAGGAGTAGCCACCGATCCGCTGGCTCAGCGCGCTGCCCTGCAGCCAGGTGCGCCCGACCCCGCTGGTCGGCGCAGCGCTGGGCTGCGGTGCGGACGTGCCGCCGTCGGAGCCGAGGGGCGCCGCCGACCCGCTGGCCGCGCCGCGGCGGGCGGAGGAGCCGACGCCGGCGCCGGGCGAGGCCTCGGCGGCGGGCAGCGCAGCCACCTCGCCGACCGGCGTCGTGCCGGGCTGCGCCGGCAGCGCCTCGGCCACCAGGGCGGGCGGGGGAGAGGTCAGCAGGTGCGCGAGCGGGCCGCCGACGACGAGCAGGCCGAGGACGGCGACGGCTCCGGCCCACCAGGCGAGGACGCCTCGCTGGTGCATGCTGGACCTCCGGTGGCAGGCGACGGCGGGGGACGGCGTCCAGTGTGCAGGGCCGGGGGTCGATCCCCGGAATCCGGGACGCTCAGCCGATGCCGCCGGCCGGGATCAGCTCGACCGTGCGCACCGCCAGCGCCAGCGCCCCGATGGCGGACGCGCGGTCGCCGAGCGTGCTCGCGCACACCACGGTGTCCTGGGCGACCGAGGCGAGGGCGTGACGCCGCAGGCCCACCCGCACCCAGTCGAGCACCAGGTCGCCGGCCCGGGCGAGGTCGCCGCCCACGACGATGGCGCTGGGGTTCACCAGGTTGGCCAGCATCGCCAGGCCCCAGCCCAGGTGGAGGCCGGCGTCCTCGAAGACCCGGGCCGCGACGACGTTGCCGTCCGCGGCGGCGGCCACCACCTCGTCGAAGGTGGCCTCGGGCAGCCGCTCGGCCAGGAGGGTCTCGATCGAGCCGACCGACGCGTAGGCCTCCAGGCAGCCGCGGGAGCCGCAGCGGCACATGGGGCCCTGCTCGTCGAGGGTCAGGTGGCCGATCTCGCCGGCGGTGCCGAGCGAGCCGCGGAAGGGCTCGCCGCCGATGATCAGGCCCGAGCCGATGCCGGAGGAGACCTTGACGAAGGCCATGGTCCCGTGGCCGACGCCGGCGCCGCGGGTGTGCTCGGCCAGCGCGCCGAGGTTGGCGTCGTTCTCCACGTGGACGGGCGTCGCGAACCGCTCCTGGGCGGCCTGGCGCGCGTCGAGCCCGACCCATCCGGGCAGGATCGCCGACTCCATGACGACCTCGCGGCCGTCGGAGGTGCGGGCGATGGGGGCCGGCAGCCCGAAGCCGATCGAGCGCAGCGGGCCGGGGTCGGTCTCGCGTCCGAGATCGGCGACCAGGCCCTCGAGCATGGCGGCGACGAGGTCGAGCCCCTCCTCGCTCGGGTGCGCCGCGCCCAGCGGACGGCGGTCGTGCGCGAGCACCTCGCCGGTGAGGTCGCCGACGACGACCCGGGCGTGGCGGTGCCCGATGTCGATGCCCGCGACCAGGCCGGCGCTGCGCGCGATGCGCACGGTGGTGCCGCGGCGTCCGGCGCCGACGGTGGTCTCGACCAGCTCGGCGGCCGCGAGGTCGCGGACGATGTTGGAGACCGTCGCCGGGGCGAGGCCGGTCTCGCGGGCCAGCGCCGCCTGGCTCAGCGCCTCGGCGCCGGCGGCGGCCTGGAGCACCGCGAGCACCCGACGCTGGTTGGCGCCGCGCAGCGACGAGGTCGACCCGGGGGCCACGTCGCCGCGCGCAGGCGGATGCGCCGGGGTGACGGGGGCCGAGGTCATGCCGGGGACTGTAGGGGTGTGACGGTGGTCTCCGTCAAGAGTCAGGAGCAAAACCTGGCCTAGGCCGGAAGATCACGGTTTTGCATTCATCTCTTGACGACAAACCTGTGACGGGCAACACTCCATGCCACCGAGGCGCTGTCGGCGCCCACGAAACAGGAGGACCCCACGTGGCACGAGCCATCCGTCGTCTCGCGCTTGGCACCACCGTCGGTGTCATCGCGTTCGGCTCCCTCAGCGCCTGTGGCGCCAACGACTCGAGCACCGGCAACGGCGGCGACGCCGCCTCGGGCGGGGGCGGCAAGACCATCGCCCTGCTGCTGCCGGAGACGAAGACCACCCGGTACGAGTCGCAGGACAAGCCGCTCTTCGAGGCCAAGGTCAAGGAGCTGTGCGGCGACTGCACGGTCACCTACGCCAACGCCGACCAGGACCCCGCCAAGCAGCAGCAGCAGGTCGAGTCCGCGATCACGCAGAAGGTCGCCGCGATCGTCCTCGACCCGGTCGACGCCAAGGGCGCCACCGGCATGGTCTCCGACGCCAAGGCCGCCAACATCCCGGTCATCGCCTACGACCGCTTCATCGAGGGCGCCGACTACTACATGTCGTTCAACAACGAGCGGGTCGGCGAGCTGCAGGCGCAGTCCCTGGTCGACGCCCTGGGCAACAAGGGCGACATCCTCATGCTCAACGGCGCCCCCACCGACCCGAACGCCGCCCAGTTCAAGAGCGGCGCGCACAAGATCATCGACGCCTCGGGCGTCAAGATCTTCGACGGCGGGGAGTACGACAACCCCGACTGGAGCCCCGAGAACGCGCAGAAGTTCACGACGGCGCAGCTCACCAAGCACGACCCGTCGACGATCGCCGGCGTCTACGCCGCCAACGACGGCCAGGCCGGCGGCGTCATCGCCGCGTTCACCGGCGCGGGCGTCAAGGCCACCGACCTCCCGCCGATCACCGGCCAGGACGCCGAGCTCGCCGCCATCCAGCGCATCGCCGCGGGCGAGCAGTTCATGACGATCTACAAGTCGATCAAGACCGAGGCCGAGAAGGCCGCCGAGGTCGCGGTCGCGGTCGCCAAGGGCGAGGACGTCGGCGACACCACCGACTTCCAGGGCGTCAAGTCCTTCATCTTCGACCCGGTCGTGGTCACTAAGGACAACATCGCCGACACCGTCGTCAAGGACGGCTTCTACTCCGCCAGCGACATCTGCACCGCGGACTACAAGTCGTTCTGCGACACCCTGGGCATCAAGTGAGCCACTCCGCAGTCGCGGTCGCCCCGGAGCGCGAGGTCCTCGCGCTCCGGGGTGTCTCCAAGCGGTTCGGTGCCGTGCAGGCCCTCACCGACGTCGACTTCCACGTCGGCGCCGGCGAGGTCGTCGCCCTCGTGGGCGACAACGGCGCGGGCAAGTCGACGCTGGTCAAGGTGATGTCCGGCGTCTACCAGCCCGACGGCGGCACCATCAGCTTCGACGGCCGCGACGTCACCATCGACGGCCCCGCCGCCGCGCAGGACCTCGGGATCGCGACGGTCTTCCAGGACCTCGCCCTCTGCGACAACCTCGACGTCGTCGCCAACCTGTTCCTCGGCCGGGAGATCCGCCGCGGCGGGTTCGTCGACGAGGTCGCCATGGAGACCGAGGCGTGGCGGCTGCTGCGCAGCCTCTCCGCCAAGATCCCCTCGGTGCGGATCGCGATCGCCGGCCTCTCCGGCGGCCAGCGGCAGACCGTGGCCATCGCCCGCAGCCTCGTGGGCGCGCCCAAGGTCGTCATGCTCGACGAGCCGACGGCCGCCCTCGGCGTCGCCCAGACCGCCGAGGTGCTCAACCTGGTCGAGCGACTGCGCGAGCAGGGCCTCGGCGTGATCCTGATCAGCCACAACATGGCCGACGTGCAGCAGGTGAGCGATCGCATCGTCGTGCTGCGCCTGGGGCGCAACGCCGCCGAGTTCCGCACCGCGGAGACCTCGACGGCCGACCTGGTCGCCGCCATCACCGGTGCGTCCGACAACGCCGTCACCCGTCGCGCCGAGCGCCGGGCGACCGAGACCGAGACCGCCGAGCCGGCCACCGTCGGCCTGCACAAGGGAGACCCCGCGTGAGCGCGCCCGTCACCGATCCCGTCGCCGACCCCACCGCGGCCGGCGTTCCGGCCGACCTGCTCGACGAGCGGCTGATCCAGGAGCAGGGCCTCGTCGGCGCCGTCCTGGCGTTCGTCCGCCGGGTGCGCTCGGGCGAGCTCGGAAGCCTGCCGGTGGTCGTCGGCCTGGTCATCATCGCCGTGGTCTTCCAGACCCAGGCGCAGACCTTCCTCTCCTCGCGCAACCTGGTGAGCATCGCCCAGTTCGCCGCGCCGGTCGGCATCATCGCGCTCGGCATCGTCCTGGTGCTGCTGCTCGGCGAGATCGACCTGTCGGTGGGCTCGATGTCGGGCCTGTCGGCCTCGATCATGGCCGTGCTGGTCACCTACCACGCGCAGTCGCTGTGGATCGCGATCGCCGCCGCCATCGGCGCCGGCGTCGCCGTCGGCCTGGTCTACGGCCTGCTGTACACGAAGGTCGGCGTGCCGTCGTTCGTGATCAGCCTCGCGGGCCTGCTGGCGCTGCTCGGCCTCCAGCTGCGCACGCTCGGCGAGAACGGCAGCGTCAACCTGCCGCCGACCTCGGGCCTGATCGTCTTCGCGCGACAGAAGTTCGTCACCGGCGGCGCCGCCTACGGCCTCATGGCGCTCGCGGTGCTGCTCTACGTCGGCGCCCGCCTGCTCACGTGGCGTCGACGTCGCGCGGCCGGCCTGTCCACCGAGCCGCTCACGCTGCTCGCGGTCAAGGCCGTCGCCCTGCTGGCGGGCCTGCTCTACGCGGCGTACTACCTGGGCATCGACCGGGGCATCCCGTACCTGACGATCCTCTTCGTCGTGCTGGTCGTCCTCGTCGACCTCGCGCTGCGCCGCACCCGCTGGGGCCGGCACGTCTTCGCGGTGGGCGGCAACGAGGAGGCGGCGCGCCGGGCCGGCATCAAGGTCGACCGCGTCTACATCTCGGTCTTCGTCTCCTGCAGCGTGCTCGCCGCGCTCGGCGGTCTGCTCGCCGCCGGCCAGCTGACGTCGGTCTCGCAGTCCTCGGGCGGCACCGACACCAACCTGACCGCCATCTCCGCGGCCGTCATCGGCGGCACCAGCCTCTTCGGCGGTCGCGGCTCCGCGTGGTCGGCGCTGCTCGGCATCTTCGTGCTGACCTCGATCCAGTTCGGCCTCAACCTGATCGGCGTGGACGCCTCCGTGCGCTACGTCGTCACCGGTCTGGTGCTGCTGCTGGCCGTGGCTATCGACTCGGTCTCGCGCCGGGCCCGCTCGAGCAGCGGACGAGGATGACCCACACCATCGGCGTCGACGTCGGCGGCACCAAGATCTCCGCCGGCGTCGTCGACGCCACGGGGGTCGTCCTGGTGCACGACCGGGTCGACACCCCCGCCGCCGATCCCGGCGGCATCGAGGCCTCGATCGCCGACCTGGTGGCCCGCCTGGGCCGCCGGGTCGGCGGGTCCGAGGCCGTCAGCGCCGTCGGCGTCGCGGCCGCGGGCTTCGTCGCCGGCGACGCCGCGACCGTCCGGTTCGCGCCCAACATCGCCTGGCGCGACCACGACCTCGGCGGACGCCTCGCGGCCCTCACCGGGCTGCCGGTCGTCGTCGAGAACGACGCGAACGCCGCCGGCTGGGCGGAGTTCTGCTTCGGCGAGGTCAGCGGCGTGCGCGAGCTGGTCTGCCTGACGCTCGGCACCGGCCTCGGCGGCGCGATCGTCTCCCAGGGCCGCCTGCTCCGCGGCAGCCAGGGGATGGCCGCCGAGCTCGGCCACCTGCGCGTCGTCCCCGACGGCGAGCCGTGCGGCTGCGGCCAGCGGGGCTGCTGGGAGCAGTACGTCTCCGGCGGCGCCCTGACGCGTCGCGCCCGGCGCGCCGTCGTCGAGCGTCCCGACGAGGCCGCCGGCCTGCTGGCCCACCGGGCGCAGGGCGATCCCGCGTCCGTCGAGCTGGTCAGCGGACGCTGCGTGATCGCCGCCGCCCGGGCCGGCGACCCCCTGGCCTGCGAGCTCGTCACCGATCTGGGCCGCTGGCTCGGCGAGGGCGTCGCGACGCTGTGCGCCGTCATCGACCCCGCGGCCGTCGTGGTCGGCGGGGGACTGGCCGCCGAGGCCGACCTCTACCTGCCGGCCGCCCGCGCCGCCCTCGAGCGCGCCCTGCCCGGCCGCAGTCACCGCGACCTGCCGCGGCTGGTCGCCAGCACCGTGCACGCCGAGGCCGGCATCGTCGGCGCGGCGGCGCTCGCCCGCGCCGCGTCCTGAGCCGCGTCCCGGGCGCGGTCCCGAGCCCCTTCCCGAGCCTGGGCCGGCTCAGCCGCGCTCGACGCCGAGCCGCCGGTGCAGCGCGCTGCCGACGAACCGCGGCAGCACCTGCCCGGTGAGGCGGCTCAGCGGCAGACCGAGGGCCCGCTCGGGGTCGACGAACACGATCCGCCGTCCCTCGGTGGCGTGCACGTCGGCGTCGGTCAGGTCGACCGCCGCGGCGTACACCCACGCGGTGTCCCAGGTGCCGTAGGCCTCGTGGAAGACCGGCTCCTCCGCGAGCGGCACGAGGTCGTCGGGGCGCAGCCGGACGCCGGTCTCCTCCGCGAGCTCGCGCAGCGCGCCGTCCAGCGGCTCCTCGTCGGGCTCGAGGTGGCCCCCGCAGAGGCCCCAGCGGTCGGGGTCGATGCGCGCGTGGCCGTCCCGCTCCTGCAGCAGCAGCCAGCCGCGGGCGTCGACCGGCAGGACGGAGCCGAAGCGGTGCATGCCGGCAGGCTAGCCCCGGCGTGCGGGCCGGCCCGAGCGGCAGGGGCGTGCGGGATCCCCCGGGGCCCGGCAGGACCACTCCGGGCTGTCCGTTCGGCCATTTCCGCGCCGCTCCCGATGACGCCGGGGCCGTCGTCGCGTCACCCTGGAGGTCCCCCCGTTCACGGACGAGCCACGACACCTCCAGGCCCGGCGGCAGGAAGCCGCCCGAGGTGAGGAAGCAGCCCCCATGCACCCCACGTCATCCACGCACCCCGCCGGCCGCGTCGCGCCGCTGCGCCGCACCCTCGCCGGTCTGGTCCTGCTCCTGCCCGGCGTCGCCGCGCTCGGCGTCCCAGCGCCGCCGGCCTCCGCCGCGACCGGTGCGCCCTGCGCGCCGGTGCTCGCGCAGCCCACGCCGGCCGCGGCCCTCGAGGCCGCAGGCACGCCGATCCCCGACCAGCCGGCGAACCCGGGCGACGCAGCGGAGCTGACCGCCAGCGTCGAGGCCGCGGCCGCCGACGAGGCGTCCGCCGGCGTGCCCGACGAGCTGTGGCTCGACCGCTGCGGCAAGGCGTTCTACCTCGACCGCGTCGCCGACCCGGTGCTCGGCCCGCAGCCCGCGGACGCGGTCCCGGCCGGCGCGGCGACCACCACCACCGATCCCGTCGCGCCGCTGGGCTCGACCTTCCAGCTGCACTCGCGTCCGGGCGCGCCGCGCACGATCTACCTCGACGCCGACGGCTTCACGCTGACGAACACCGCCTGGAACGCCGGCCAGTGGGGCGGCGCCGCCACCGTCGCCCTCCCGGCGTTCAGCATGGACGCGACCCCCGCGTTCTCCGACGCGGAGAAGGTGGTGCTCCAGAACGTGTGGGCGATCGTGGCGGAGGACTACGCCCCCTTCGACGTCGACGTCACCACCGAGCAGCCGGCGGCCGACGCGCTGAACCGCACCAGCGCCGCCGACCAGGCCTACGGCACCCGCGTGGTCATCACCAACGACACGGTCGGCCAGTCGAGGTGCGGCTGCGGCGGCGTCGCCTACCTCGGGGTGCTCGACGACTACACGAACCACGACTACTACCAGCCGGCCTTCGCGTTCACCCGCGGCCTCGGCTACAGCGCCAAGAACATCGCCGAGGCCGTCTCGCACGAGGCCGGCCACACGCTCGGCCTGACCCACCAGGGCACGAGCAGCCAGGGCTACTACGGCGGCGCCAACGGATGGGCCCCGATCATGGGCGTCGGCTACTACCAGCCGCTCAGCCAGTGGGCCCGGGGCGAGTACGCCGGGGCCAACAACCAGCAGGACGCCCTCGCGGTCATGCAGGGCCACGGCGCGACGACGCGGGCCGACGACCACGGCGACACCCCCGCCACCGCCACCGCGCTCGGCGACGCCGTCGCCGGTCCCAGTCGCACCGGCGTGATCGCCACCGGCGCCGACGTCGACGCCTTCTCCTTCACCCTGGCCGCGCCGGCCAGCGTGGACGTCTCGGTCGACACCAGCCCCGTCGCCCCGGACCTCGACGCGACCCTGCGCGTCCTGGACTCCACCGGCGCGCAGATCGCCACGAGCGATCCCGACCTCGTCGTCGGCGGCCCCAGCGTCGTCAGCGGAACGGGCGCCTCCCTGACCGCGCTCGCGCTGCCCGCCGGCACCTACTACGCCACCGTCGAGGGCACCGGGACGGCCGCCTTCAGCGACTACGGCTCCCTCGGCACCTACACGCTCCGGCTCGGCGGCACCTACAGCGACGCCCCGGTGGTCAGCACGACCAGCCTGGCCGCGGCGACCCTCGGCGTCCCGTACTCCGCGACGCTCGCCAGCTCGGCGACCGGCGCCGTCACCTGGAGCCTCGCGTCCGGACGCCTGCCCGCCGGTCTGACGCTCAGCCCCGCCGGCGTGCTCGCCGGCCGCCCCTCGGCGGCCGGGTCGTTCACGGTGTCGGTGAAGGTCGCCGACGCCCGCGGCCTCACCGCCACCCGCGACCTCGCGCTGCGGATCGCGGCCCCGCCCACCGTCGCGGCCCCGACGCCGGCGACGGCCGCGACCGGCGTGGCCTACCGGGGCACGCTGCGCCTCACCGGAGGCGTCGCGCCCTACACGGTCACGACGCTGCGGGCGCCGGACTGGGCCACGGTCTCGGCGAGCGGGGAGATCACCGGCACGCCCACGCAGGCCGACGTCGCCACGTTCGGCGTCCGGGTGGTCGACGCCGACGGCCGTCCGCGCGAGGCGACGTTCACCCTGGCCGTCAGCGGCCCGGTGCGGGTCGCGACGACCGGGCTGCCGAGCAACGGCTCGCTGGTCGCGGGCGCCGTCACCACGGTGCCGCTCGCGGCGATCGGCGGCACGCGGCCGTACACCTGGTCGGGCGTCGACCTGCCCCCCGGCGTCACGATCGACGCCGGCGGCCGCCTCACCGCCCGTGGGCTCGCCGTCGGCGACCTCAGCGTCACGGCGGCGGTCCGCGACGCCACGGGCGCGACCGCCACGGCCACCTGGGCGGTGCGGGTCGTCCCCGCGCTCACGGCCACCGTCGTGGCCCCGGCCGCCACGGTCGGGACGGCGGCCTCGGCCACGGTCGTCCCCTCCGGCGGCACCGGGCCCTACCAGCTGAGCGCCAAGCCGCCCGCGGGCTGGTCCTTCGACGGCGGCACGCTCTCGGGCACCCCCACGACCGCCGCCGCGGTCAGCGTGCCGGTGACGATCCGGGACGCCGACGGCCGCCAGGTCGTCGTGACGGCGCGGATCACGCCGCGCGCCGTCCTCACGGTCACCACCGCGACCCTGCCCGCCGTCACGGTCGGACGGGCGCTCTCGACCGTCCTGCGCACCAGCGGCGGGTACGGCGCGGTGAGCTGGAGCGTGGTCGACGGCACCCTGCCGAGCGGCCTGACGCTGTCGTCCGCGGGCGTCCTCGCCGGGATCCCGTCGGCACCCGGCACCGGCCCCGTCACCGTGCAGGCCAGGGACGGCGAGGGCCGGACGGCCACCCGCGTCTACGCCCTGGGAGCCGGCTGACGGGGCCGCGCGGAGCCGGGCAGGGTCCGGTCGGCGCCGGTCAGCGCCGGTCAGCGGGGGTCGTCGCGGTGCTCGTCGCGCAGCGCGGCGTACCAGATGTCGGTGGACTCCTGGGGCACCGGACCGGGGCTGTGCCGCTCCCGGTGCGGGCAGTTGCCGTACCCGTAGCGCTGTCGGCAGCGTCGTGCGCGACGCATCCGTCCGAAGTGGCTCCCCAACCCCATGGGGGTCAGCCTCCCGCGTGAGCCGGGGAGGAAACGTCCGGTCGGGGGGTCCGCGCCCGTGTTCTGCGCCACAGACCGGCTCCGCGCCGCCTGCGGAGGCGGGTGGACGGGTGTGAACTGGTCCAGACCGGATACCGGACGCGCGGCACCGTCGACCGTAGTGCTCGTTGTGGAATCGACCGGGTCGACTGCGCGCCCCGGCGAAAGGACTCCTCAGATGCCTCCCCAGCCCCTGCCCTCGATCCCTCCGTCCCCGAGCAGCCCCCTGCGGCTCGTGGTCGACGACGCCCCGGCCGGGCGCCGCGACGCCGCCCCGCTCGCCGTCGACGCCGGGACGGACGGCGTGACGCTCGCCCTGCTCCTCGTCGTGGTCGCGCTCAACCTCGCCGTGTGGGCCGCCGTCGTCGCGGCCGTCCTGGTGGTCGTCGGCCTGCTCTGACCCGTCGCGCCGCCCGGTGCCTCCGACGTTTCGACGCGGCGGCCATCGGGCAAACCTCCCCGCGCCCACGAACGCAGGAGGAGCCCATGGTCCGCACGGCCCCGAACACCCGGACGCCGATCGGGCCGCGCCCCGGGAGCGCTCGATGAGCCTGCTGGTCGACGTCCCAGGGACGCCTCGGTGAGCGAGGAGCCCCTCGTCTCACCGTGTCCGGTGTGCGGCGCCGTGCAGGACCTCGGCTCCCCGCGATACCGCGGGAGGGTCTGCGGTGACTGCGAGTCCCGCGCGGTCGAGCCGGGCACCGGACGCCGGGTCGCCGGGTTCAACACCGGGTTCGGCGGCGGATTCGTCGCGCACTACGTCGACGATGTCGGGCGGTCGACCGGCGAGATCTGCGCGGAGGTCACCGACGGGCACCGGGTGCTGATCGACGGGCGGCCGTTCCGCATCGACGAGGCCCGCTTCGGCGGGGTGGTGGTGATGCCGGACGCCTCGACCGCGGGGGAGGATCCGGACGGCGCCGCGGGCGCGTGACGCCGCGGGTGCACCTCTTCTCAGGTCTTTCGAACTTTGAACCACCCCAGTTAACAAGCACTCCCGGAGCCTCGGCGGCCGAGACGAAGCAGGTGCAAACCAGAGCTGACCTGCAGAAACAGGCCGACGAGGTACGTACTCAGCTGGTCACTCGCTACGCAGCTGGCGAGACGGTCAAGGCGCTCGCAGCTGAGCATGGGCTGCATCACCAGACGGTTCGGGCAGTGCTGGCGAAGGCTGGCGCGATGGTGCGGACGCGGCAGCGACTCGCCGAGGGTGACGTCGACGAGATCGTGCGGCTGTACGAATCAGGACTCACGACGACCGAGATCGGTGAGCGATTCGGTGTCTACGCCAGCACGATTGGGCGCAAGCTGAAGAAGCTCGGCATCGAGCTGCGGGCGCCCGGGTGGCGGCCAGCAGACGAGCGAAGCTAGGCCGCTTGGTCGAGGTCTTGGTCGGTGGCCTCCCGTTGGGCCTCGGCGATAGAGATGAATGCCCGGGTCAGCTGCTCGATGTCCGGTGCTGGTCTGACGAAGTGAGTGGATCGAGATGCCGGTCTCCTGCTTGAGCATCGCCTGCTCCGACTTGGTCAGCGCCATGATGGCTCGAAAGAATTGCAGTGGATCGCCCTGGCCGTAGTGGCTAGCGATCTGGAAGCAGCGGTTGAGCTGGTGGTAGGCCTTGCCGGCGGCTTGGGGGAGTGAGGGCCCTTCTCTGCTCAGACTGTCTCGCTCGAGGAGCAGTTGGTCATCTGTCGCGGTGCTCTGGGTTTGGTAATAGTCGTGGACGCGCCATTGGTCGGTGGGGCTGAGGACCATGAAGGTTTCTGAGAATCTGGACCAGAGCTGCCGAACGTCTCGACGGCGCTGCAAATATTCGTTATCTGTTGTTCTTGGCATGACTGGTCTCCGATTAGTGGAGGCAGTATGAGGCCTAGATCGGCGGGATGTAGTCGCCGGCTTTGACGTTCGATACTCGTCGTAGCGCGCTTTCGAGATTGCCCAAGATGCTTTTGTTGAACTTGATGTCTTCAGTGGGCGAATTCAGGTAGCCACCCCACGACTCGATGTCTTCCTTCGAGGCGAAGTGGACACACCAGTTGTAGCGATCCCATTCAGACGGCTCGTTAGTTAAGAACCAGAAGTAGGACGTTGATGACTTTGCATCGTCCAGAAGCTCGTGAAGGTGGGTCGTCCCCGAGAACACCACGTCCCGCTTCGGCTGCGCATCGAAGTAGTTCACAATCTCTTCGATGAAGCTGATCGCAAGCTGCAAGACATACACGCTGGCCAGAAGCTCGGCCGACTGCCGGTATGAGCGGTCCATGCCGATCTGAGGACGACCGTCGTACCAATTGTCGTCGTTGCGCAGGCGGCGCATGGCGCCCTTGGTCGGGTGGAGGTACTGGCCGAGAAATGTGTAATGCGCCTCCAACCGAAGCAGCGCGGCGCGGTCGAGCAGACCGTTCAGATGTAGCGATCGCTTGAGGCTGTCGTAGGACAGAATGTAGCGGTAGCGCGCGAGTTGTTCGCGGCGATACTTGGCGTCGCTACGGCGCACGTCAGGTGGCATCGGGTAGTACTCGAAATAGTCCTCATCCTTAAGCCGCATAGCCTCCGGGTTGAACTCATCGAGATGGAAATAGTAAATGGACACTGGTGCGGGCTCACCGTCGTCGAACCGGATGTCGTCGTAGACGTACTCGATATGCCGGTTCGCGTCCGGGTACTTGCGAACCGCGATCAGCGAGGTGGTCCCGTCTGTCGCGCTCTTCTGCCAAGCTGCCTCGGCCTTTGCCAGCTCCTCCTTAAACTTCTCAGTATCGAGAGAGGTCAGATCCTGGACCATGACGTACTTGCGCCCGCGGCAGATCAGCGCGAAGACCATGTAGTTCTCGAGCAGACTTCGGCAGAGCGCGAGCGAGTCGGAGACCTTGCTGTCGTCGAGCAGGGTCAGGCAACTCTCGACGGACTCCATGCGGAAGTTCACGAAGTCAAACACGTCACCGTAGACCGCCTGGTAGGTGTCGCCATACTTGAGCTCGGGGCCCCAAGCTACGTAGCCAGCGAGTAGGTCGCGTGTCAGCGAACGGACTCGTGCGATCTCCTGCTCGATCTGTGGCGTGGATGGGAAGCGCATCTCAGTCCTCGTCTCCTAGAAGTACCCGAGGTACATTCCGCGCCGCCCGTAGCAGCGGTTACCAAACCGGTCCATGTGTGGATTGAGCGCTGTGGTTCGCACCTTTCGCGTGAACGTCTTGCTGCAGTAAGGACATTGCACGCGGTGCTTTGGTCCTGAGGTCGACGAGCGTCGCGTTGACGTCGAGCGCGTGCCGGCGAAGTAAGCGGCCCGGTCGCTGTCACCCGACTTGCTGAGCTGAACCGGGAACCGAGGCTCGAACTTCTCATCTTCGATCACCATGTCCTGGATGCCTTGGTGTAGGAAGCTTTTGATCGAGGGTCCGCTGGACCGACCGCCAGTGGTGTCGTAGCCGAAGAAGTACTCCTGGCCGACACCGTCAGACTTGCGAACCCTGTAGTCCAAGGAGTACGGCTCGACTAGTCGGGTCGCGTTGTTGTAGGTCATGCGCAGCAGGCGTTGCTCACTACCAGCCTGCAGGATGATGTTCCGCCATCGGGACGGGAAGAACGCGGCAGAGGCTGCAAGTGCTTGAGAGCCGCTGGTACCGAAGATTGAGTCGAGACCAGTCCGCAGCTGGGCAACCGCATCGTCGAACGAGAAGCGGCTGGCTTTCGGCGTAAGGACCTTGCCCCAGTAGCCGCGAAACAGGTCAAGGGGCAGGTCCAGCAGCAAGGCACGAGCTGAACCTGGACTGCGACTGAAGACGGTCTTGCGCAGGAAGACATCGAGCATCTCCCGGCGGTCGATCTCGATGTCTTGACTGACAAACGCGCAGTAGACGAGGTCAAAGAGGTCGTAGCAGTAGCGCCTCTGTAGCAGGCACTTCATCTTCTCGGCCAGTGCCTCTTCGAGCTTAATGCATCGAATCTCGGCGGCACAAGCGTCCGAGTCCGAGTAAGGATGAATGAGTTGCCGGGTCTGCGGAGCAAGGTGAAGGCGGTCGAACTCAGACACGTCCATGCGGATGCTCAGTGTGATGTGGTCCTGTGCACCGATAAAGTCCTTGAAGTACAGCTTGAGCTTGAACAGACGCTTGGTCTCATCGATCATTCGCTCGTTGGTGACGCGGTTGCGATCGATATCAAAGCGAACTCCCGTCTGCGCCTCGGCGAACCGACATACCCCGTTCATTTGTTCGAGGAGGTGCTCAGCCCCGATGCCCTGCTCGCTCGTCAGGTCGAGGTCGTCGGAGAACCTGGTGCCCGGGAAGTAGCCCTTGCGTAGAGCGTTGCCGCCCTTCAGAACCACATGGTCGGCGAGCTCTGACTCTCGAAAGATGCCCGAGATGAGCCATCCAAAGAGATAATCGCGTTGAACGTCCGCCTCGTTAAGGTCGAACACTGCGGCTTGTGCGAGCAACTCGTCTTTACTGATCATTTAACAACTCCTCTAGTCACAGTATGACAGCAGGAAGACCCAGGTGCGACGCGTTATTCACAACAGGACCGGTACAACGCTCAGGGGTCGTGATCTTCCGAATGTGGCTCAAAATCATGTACCGGAGCCAAATCGACCTGACTGGAGTCAAACTCCCAACAGGGGTGGCTATGTCGGCGCTTGCAAGAATGACAACAGCCTCCGTGTACCGGAGGCTGCGAGTTGGACGTAACTAACAGGGGTGAATGTCTACAATATTAGTAGAATTTGGTGCACCTAGTCTCAAGTCTTTCCAACTTTGATCCACCCCAGTTAGCCACGGCTTCCGACTCTCCTGCGGAGCTGGCGGATCGACCACAAACTCGTTCTGAACTAGGGAAACAGACGGCCGAGCTTCGCGAGCGAATGGTCGAGCGCTACGTGGCCGGTGAGACCGTGAAGGCGCTAGCGGCGGAACACGGACTGCATCACCAGACGATTCGAGCGGTGCTGGTTGAGGCGGGGGTGCTGGTGCGGACGCGGCAGCGCCTGACGCAGAAGCAGCTCGAGGAGATCGTGAAGCTATACGAGTCGGGTCTAACGACGACTGAGATCGGTGAGCGACTTGGGGTGTACGCCAGCACGGTAGGGCGGCAGCTGAAGAAGCTCGGCGTTGAGCTGCGGGCGCCTGGGTGGCGGTCATCCGGGCTGCGGGGCTAGGCAGCCTGATCGATGTCGTCGGAGATGACAGACTGCGTCGCCTCGGCGATGCAAATTCGTGCTTGGGTGAGCAACTCGATGTCCGGCACTGGCCACACGAGCGCGTGGACGGAGATCCCGGTCGCCGTTCAGGAGAGCCTGGTCTGAAGCGGTCAGACTCATGAGCGCTCGGACGAAGCGCAGTGGGTCGCCTTGGCCGTAGTGACTGGCGATCTGGAAGCAGCGGCGCAGCTGGTGGTAGGCCTTGCCGGCAGCCTGGGGGAGTGACGGCCGTTCCCTATTCAGACAGTCTCGCTCGAGGAGGACCTGCTTATCGGACGCGGCGCTTTGGGTTTAGTAGTGGTCGTGAACGACCCACTGGTTGGTTGGGCTGAGCACGATGAAGGTTTCTGGAAACCTGAGGTAGAGCTGCCTCAACTCATGGTGATGCTATAGATATTTGGGATTGATTGTTCTTGGTATGACTTTGCTCTCCATTGATTACGAAAACAGTATCCAATCGCTTGTGCTTGCTAAGCTCAAGCGGAAAGCAGTAAAATGCAATCAGCCTTACATCAACTCTAATGAAGAGCGCACGGTTACGAGGACGTGCGGACACCCATGAGGACCTAAGGGTCACAGAGAATGCCTGGCAAACACCAACAGTCACGGGTGGGAAAAGACAAACCAAATTGACTAAAGGCTTGCTGCGGCGAGCGGAGGGAGAAAGCGTATGAACACGCTACTCGTTGGGTATGATCTCAACGCAAAGGGGCAAAAGTATGATCAGTTGATCGAGCTGATCAAGAGCCAAGGCGCATGGTGGCACCACCTCGACAGCACTTGGCTGGTGAAGACGAACAAGTCGGCGACTGGGCTTCGCGACGAGTTGGTTAATAGCGGCTTGATCGACAGCAACGACGAGTTGTTGGTGATTGATGTGACCGGAGATGCCGCTGCATGGTTCGGGTTCACCGATAGAGGTGGCAAGTGGCTGAAAGATAATCTCTGATGCCGTGGCCACGTGATCGTTGAACCGAACCTGGCGGTGGACTTAGCACGGGACCGGGCGGTGGTCTCTCAACCGGTCCCGGTGATGGTGCATCGACAGGCCCGGACGGCGGGATGTCATCAGGACCCGGTGGTGGTATGTCATCAGGAGCAGGAGGAGGACTCAGCAGTGGCCCGGGCGGTGGCCTGTCGTCAGGCCCAGGCGGGGGGCTGAGCTCTGGCCCGGGTGGCGGGTTGTCCGGTGGTCCCGGTTGCGGTCTCAGTTCTGGACCTGGTGGCGGGCTTTCGGACTGGACCAGGACCGCACTATCAAAGCAATACTCCGCCTATGCACGTCTGGATTCCGATCTTGCAAGAGCGCGGTCATCCACATGCGGCGAACTTGCTGGCAAGGGCTCACGGACTCGATCTATGAGTGATCCCGGCCCGCTCCTCGCGACGCCCGCACAATCGTCCGCTGGCATCGTCGCCATTGTTGGTGGATTCCTGGTCAGCCGGCTGGTGGCAATGTCAAGCGAGTCCGAGGAGCTTCGCCGCCAGTTGACTGCAACCAAGGACCGTCTATGGCGGGTATCGCGAGAGTGAATCTGGTCTACCGTACGCCCGGGGAACTGTTCGGTCGCGGAGCCGGGATTGGGAGGCTGGCGCTTAGTAGTCTGCGGGCTTGCCCGGTTGAAATCTACTACGTCGATCGGAATGCCAGTTGGCACAACTGGTCATTTGCCTCATAATACCTAAGCAGTATGAATTCGAATGACAACCCACTCGCCCGGATCTATCACTTGAAGGTAGTACTTGTTGCGCTCGCATCATTCATGCTTGGCGTAGCGCTGCTCAGTTTCTCGAAGTACGTTGACCTCCGGGGTGGTTGGCAATGGCTTTCGTTCTGACCCATCGGCGAGATCGGTGGAACCTTGGCAGCGGCAGGCATGTTTGGAATCGCATGGGATTTCGCTGATGCCCGCGACAAAGAGATGCGTGAGGATGAACGCATTCGTCGACTACTGAGTGAGTCAGCGCCGGCATTCCGAGACGCTGTCGTTGCAGGATTCACGGACAGCCCGGAGAATATGCGCGGTGTTGCGACGGACGCCACGCTCGATCAGCTTATAGCCAATGCTCTTTCACTCCGGCTGGGAGACGATCGTTTCGCGCAGGAAGTCTATGAAGACATCCGCGACCAGGCGGTTCGGACACCGGAGCGTTGGTACGACGTTGAAGTGAAAGTTCGACTTTCCTCCGGCGACCGGGACCACCGGGCTGACGTCTCACGGCTGGGTATCCTAGTCTCTTGGGAGTACACCGTCGTGCCCAGTCGATCGGTACAACGCTTCGCCTGCACCGGCGACCTTGATGAGTTCCATGAGCTCGTCACCGACGTCCCGGGAACCTCAACCTGGCTCATGACGCCCCGCCCCGGCTTCGACCCGAGCGACCCGTCAAGCTTCGAACTGCTCGCCTTCAGCGTTGATGGTGAGGAGCGTCCGGTGAGGCGCCTGCAACGCAAGTCTGGGCAGACCTACAGTGTCTCGATCGGCGACGACATCGTTCGCGAACAACGACCCGTCCGGGTGCGCCACACGTATCGGACCATTGCGGATCCCGCGAACCATCGCCTGTTCCTCGCGATCGCCCAGCCGGCAAGGGGCGTCTCTGTCCAAGTGGACTACTCCTCGGCCGACATCTCGCGCATGAGCGTGACTGACATGGTGCCCACCAGTAGGCGCCCATACGTGAGTCAGCTCCCCGCCCAAGCAGATGGCAGGGAGCTGACCATTGATATACCCGGCTGGATTCAGGCCGGCACCGGCTTCACCTTCGTGTGGACTCTCGCCGCCGAAGAGACCTCACGGTCGCCAGCGCCGCATCGAGGGCCGTCCACGCCCGTTGCTTGAAGCTGACGCGCTCGTCGTACGTCCAGGAACCACCGCTCACTGCTACCTCCATCGCTCGTCGGAACACCTGATGCTACTTATAAGTCTGTAGACCCTCAAGTAGCGGTCCGCCACGGTTTGAGTCGTGGCTGAGGGCGACCTGCAACGCGCAATGGGGGAGAACCTCAGGCGCTACCGCAGTGCCCGCGGGTTGTCGCAGGAAGCGTTCGCTGACCTCCTGGGCTATCACCGCACTTACGTAGGGGGCCTGGAGCGGGGCGAACGCAACTTGTCTCTCAAGAGCGTCGAGCGAATCGCGATCACGCTCCAACTTCAGCCGCTGGACCTACTCACCCCGCCCTAAGACGCCGTCCTATCTGAACTCGTCGGGAGTTCCCGAAACAAGCGCGAAGCAGTGTGGCCACTCGGCGAGGGAGGCAACGAGCAGGTCGATCGTGCCTTGGAGGTCCGCGAAGTTCTTGCTCGTCATCTGGTCTTCGTTGTCGGAGGCTCTTGTGGCGCGCCCGGGGCGCCAGCCGAAGAACTGCCCGTCCGGTTGCGCCGGCCACAAGTTGTGCGCGTAGTCGTTCCGATCTTTTGTGGCTGAATCGACAAGGACGAGGTATGTGCTCATGCGGTCCCGAGTGTCGCTTGGTCCGGCGGCGGACACGACCGCCGAACAGCGATTGACTAACTCAGATAGCGGTAGGCGGGTGTGCTCATCCTGCTGCGAGCCCGTCAACGCCTGATACAGCGAGAGCATCTTGTTCTCTAGGAGTGCGGACAAGCAGATGATGCGCCCGACAGCCCCATAGAACTCGTCCGGCAATGGACCCAGCAGGGTGTCTGGCACACCGAACGCATCGACTCGCACCTGCCTGACGCTAGTTGCGACACGTGCTGGTGGCAGGGGAATATCCCGCCCAGACTGGACTTGGGTTGGTACTCTCGCAGTGCCTGCACCTGAACACGGATGGGCAGTCAGTTACCTGCAGCCGCGGAGGCCTAGGCCACCGCGGCTGTGACCTGGTCGAGGAGCGAGGTAGGATGCCGTGGCGAGCCCGTCAGCACCCGATGACCTGCGCGAGCTGCTGATCGCCCCGATGGCTGGCGACCCAGACTTCTGGACGTTCGCGACCAACAGCCGAAGGACGATGGGGCATGCCCTCTTCAACTATCCGGCAATGATGGTGCCCCAAGTGCAGGCTGCGCTGCTCGATGCATGGCTTGCCGTAGAGCCAGACGGTGGCACTGTGTTCGACCCGTTTGCCGGATCCGGGACCGTGCTCACCGAGTCGATGTTGCGTGGGCTTGACTTCCGTGGAACGGACATCAACCCGCTGGCGGTGTTGCTACTCCGAGTGAAGGCGCGCCCCCTGTCAGAGTCAACACTCCGTCGGTCCTTGGAGTCCGTGATCGATGCGGCCATCGACGATGCTCGATCCGATCGCCTGGACTTCCGTGGTCGCGACAAGTGGTTCCCCGAGGATGTCGCCGTCCAGCTCACGCGGTTGCATCGTGCCATTCGCGCTTTGCCAGGCTCCGATGTCCGCCGATTCTTTTGGGTGTGTCTCGCCGCGACGGTGCGGCAGGTCAGCAACTCCCGGACCTCGACCTTCAAGCTGCACGTCTATGACGAAAAGACACTCGCGGCTCGCGATCTGGACGCGCTGGCCGAGTTCAAGCAGATCGCTGCCGACAACGTCGCCGCGGCGTCCGTCGAGCGGGCGGCTCTCGCCAAAGCCTCCCTGCTGCAGGTGGGCGGCCGTTACAGGGGTGCTATCGACTGCCGACGAGCCGATGTACGTCAACTCGCTCCGTCGCCGAATCAAGCCGACGTCCTTATGACCTCACCCCCGTACGGCGACAACCGCACCACCGTGCCGTACGGCCAGTACGCGTATCTGCCTCTGCGCTGGATTGACCCCGCTGACCTCGATGGTCAGGATCAACTGGAGCAGCTGATTGACAGCCCTTATCGAACGGACGCCGCCAGCCTCGGAGGACATGCTCCATCAGATCTCGCGGAGCGGCTCAGTGCGTTGATGGAACGGTCCGACTCCGTGCGCGCCACAGCCAAGTTGCTCACGGACCTGCCGGGTGATGGGCTGAGGCGGTTCGCGACCTTCGTGTGCGATCTTGACGAGGCGATGGAGAAGATTAACGGTCAGCTGCGTCCGAAGGCGTTCCAGTTTTGGACCCTCGGAGAGCGCAGCATCTCTGGGAACCGTGTCCCGACGACGCGGATCGTCGCTGAGCTGGCCGCCTCTCGTGGTTGCTCGGAGGTCGTGACGCTCACGCGCTCGATCCCGAACGGGCGGAAGCGTATGGCGATTCGCAATGACAGCGTTGCAACCATGGGCACGGAATCCATCTTGGTGCTTCAGGGTGGCGCGGACGGCGCCGCTCCGCAGGCTTACGCTACTTACCAATAGTGTGTCATCGTGAGCGGAGCGGAGCATGACGGACCAATCGATGGGCTGACCCTTTCAGTCCATCCATCTGTCGTCTTTCGGCTTGGCGAAGAGATGATTCAGGACGACGTCCAGGCTTTGGTGGAACTGGCTAAGAACGCCTACGACGCGGACAGTGCCACAGCTCGGATCTCTGTGGATACCCAGATCGTCACCACGGCCGACGGCGGCGAGGTCACTGACCCGGATGCGAATGGTGCCGAACTGCTTCGAGGAGCGATCTCGGTCATCGACCGCGGCACCGGCATGTCACGCGAGCAAATCGTCCAGGCGTGGTTGACCGTCTCCGGCAGCCCCAAGCGCGAGCTCAAGCGTCGCAACGGCATGACCGAGAAGGGGCGAACGCCGGTTGGCGACAAGGGTCTCGGCCGTCTGGGAACCCAGCGGCTCGGCCGCGTTGTCGACCTCTACACGGTGGTTCAGGGCAGCGGCGTGGCGCACCGGTTAAGCATCCCGTGGGATCAGTACGAATCTGCGGAACGTCTCGACAGTGTTCGGTTCAAGCTGACGAGCGAATCGGCACCGCTGAACGCCCATGGCACGACCCTGACGATTCGTGGTCTTCGGGACCTCGGGCACTGGCGTGGTGACGCATTGCGAGATCTTGAGCGTCGGCTATCGGCCATGATCTCGCCCTTTGGCAAGCGTGGCTTCAGCTTGACGCTGAACGTCGATGGTCAGCCGATCGACCTGTTGGAGCGGCCGACCGCGGTGCGGTCCAACGCGATGCTCCGCTACGAACTGAATTATAAGGACCAAGTCTTGATGGTCCATGGTTCGGCCACTCAGGACTACTTCCGGCCAGACAGGGGCGGCGCTGACAAACGCGCGACGTTTGATCGTGCCATGGCCCAAGACGGTGGCGCCGCGTTCCTGGCATGGCTTCTGGACCGCAAGGCTGATCAGGTGCAGAGCTTCACTCTGCATGCCAGCGACGACCACTTCGTTCGGTTTAGCGGACGGTTCCCCCTTATGGACATCGACGGCGTAGCGCGTGAGGACGGGGTGCCGGTTGACCCTGGGCCGTTTGCGGGTGAGGTCGACATGGTGCGCCTGCGCGACGACGTGCCCGACGTGTTCAATTCAGCCCGTGACTACAGCACCTTCGTTAAGGAAATAAACGGCGTCCGCATCTACCGAGACGGCTTCGGCATCCCCATCTCGAAGGACTGGCTCGACCTAGCGTCGCGGTGGTCGTCGGGCGCGTCGTTCTACAACCTGCGACCCGAGAACATCATCGGCTTTATCGATCTGACGGCAGCGGGAAACCCTGCACTCGAGGAGACGAGCAGTCGAGAGCAATTCCGCGACACCCTCGCGTACCGGAGCTTCTTGGCGATCATGGAGCGGTGGCGGCGCTTCACGGAGTCGGTTCAAACGTTTCTGCGGCGCAGCTTCAACGAATATCTGGCGGAGTTCACCGCTGCATCAGTCGGCGGAGAGGTGGAGCCGAGTCCGACAGTCTTGATTGAACACACCGAGCAGCAGCGGGCGCAGGTCGATAAGCTGCTGTCGAGCCTCGATCAGACCCGTAAAACGGTGGAACAAGCGCTCGAAACCGCTCAAGGGCGCGAACTTGAGTCCGAGGAGTCACTGTTCCCGGGTGATCGGGAGCAACTCGCGCAAGCGGCTGACCAACTCCGCCAGTTCCTCGGCACGATCAACCACCTGTCAGCAGACATCGACGGAATGCGTAAGTCATACGAACGGCAGCGGGATGCGCTGGTCGTAATTCGCGAGCAGTTCGACACCGTTCAAGCACAGTTGGCCGAGGCGTGGGAGACGGTGGCGCTGGGATTGACCGCCGAAGCCTTGTCGCACGAGGTCAGTCAGGTCGTCGATCGCTTGCGACAGCGCACGCAAGGGTTGCTACGTCGGTTGAAGTCACCTGTCGATGAGCTGACGGTTCGTACCTACGCCGAGCACGTCATGTCGGCGACCTCCGCCCTTACACGTCAGATTGCGCACCTGAATCCCGCGCTTCGTTATCGTCGTGAACGGCGTCAGGCGGTCACGATGTCAACGTTCCTAGCAGAAGTATCTGAGCACTTCGCCAGTCGTTGGGCGAACCTCGGGTACGACATCCGAATGAGCGTCGGTGTTGTCGAGGACTTTGTTGTCGACATCAGTCCGGGCCGACTCTCACAGGTGCTCGATAACCTGATATTGAATAGCGAATACTGGATCAACCAATCGCGCCACTCAGGGTCCGTCCTCGTTTCGATTGAGCGGCCATTCCTCGCGATCGCCGACAGCGGACCCGGCATCGACCCCAACCTCGAGGGCCTGATTTTTGAGCCGTTCATATCTAGTAAGCGTGGCGACGGCCGGGGCCTTGGGCTCTTCATCGTCCGCCAACTCCTCGAACCCGAGGGCGCCACTATTGAGCTTTCGCCAGCGCGCGGAGATGACGGTCGCCGACGAGAGTTTCACATCGAATTCAGCCGCCTGACGACGGAGCAGCCGAGTGGTGACTGAGCCAGCCGAGGAACTGCCAAACGATACTGAGAGCGTGCGGATGGCGGTCAGTTCTGTACTCGATCTACTGGGTGTAGAACGCGTCATCAGTATCGACGACGAACATGTTCTCAATGATGAGGAAGTCCCTTTCGACCCCGCAGTAGTCGTTGCTCGGATTCAGACGGCAGCGTTGCCACTTACAGACCTCGTTGATGACCCAGTGCTGCGCGACCTATTCATGGATGCCGACGGTGAGGTGCTGGAGATTGATGCTGCCGTCGACGTCGTGCGGGGTGACCTTCCCTTGGCCGCAGAGTCCCGCCTGACGGAACTCTGCGTGCTTTCAGAAGTCGAGGACGAGACGCCGGGTGTCGTGGACCCCGAGGACGTGACTGACGTGTCGAGTCGACCGGCGCTGGAGACGTTGTTCGCCGACCACGGTTACCAGGCTCTGACGTTGGCCGAGTGGCAGGCCGCTGGCGGCCGCGCCGTCGTGGCAGACGGCGTGACCACCTTGGTTTTAGTTGATCGCGACTTTTCGCGAGAGGGTGCCGCCACCAATGCTGGCGATGGCATCGTCGGCGATCTCCTCGCTGGCGAAGGAGTAGGCGACCTCCGATGCTGTCTTTTAACGCATTCAGCCCAGACCGCGGCGGACGAACGGGGTCTTGAGGAAGAGATCGCCGAAGCGAACGATCTCGACCGCAACGCCTTTGTTGTGCTGAGCAAGTCGCAACTTTCGCAGGATCCCCGCAGATTCGCGCATCGATTGCTCGGGGTGTTGATGCGACAGCATCTTGGCAGTCTGCGTCATGTCCTGGGGCAGGCCCTTGAAGCAGGACACGACGCAGCCGTCGAGCTGCTCGGTCGCACTTCTGACTTCCAGCTCCTGAGCATGTTTGCGGCTGCGGTCACAGAGGGAGCCCACGAACCGGATCACCTCATGCGTCCACTCCGGACGGTGATGCGCCGAGCGATTGCAGCAGCGCTACGAGCCGACGATCTGACGGCTACGACGCTGGACCCGTTGCATGAGGCGCTGCTGCTCATCCCGAGCGCAGGAGGTGACCTTGATCAAGACGAGGTGGCCGGGCTCGTAGCGTCCGAGATGTTCGATAGCGCGTCTGATCTAGCGGGTTTGGCTCAGCCGATCGAGCCCGGGGACATCTTCCAGATCGTCGACCCCCACGAGGTTTTGGCAGGCAGGAAGCCAGAGAGCAAGTACCACCTGATTCTGCTCGCGCAGCCGTGCGAAGTGATGGTCCGAGGGACGGGCAAGCGGGGCGAGAACGTACCAGCCCACTGGGTCCTGGCCCGCGTGAAGTCATTCGACGCGAAAGTTGCGAATCGTGCGGAAAACGTGAAACTCGCGACCTTCTTCGACCACAAGCCGCGTCACATCAAGCTCGGCGAGGTCGTGCATCTGCCGGTGCTCGCCCTCGATCTTTGCGTCTTCGATCCCGACGGGTATAGCCGATTTGGACAAGCAGACAATTGCCCGCCAGCAGCCTCGTGGGCGTGGTCGAAGCATTTCGAGCTGCTCAAGAACGAGATTGCTTCGCTGGTTGACGCGGCCGCCGATGCCGGCCTCGAATCGGCTACTGGCTCCGGTGCGGAGCTCATCGTAAGGGGAGTCACGGGCTGTATCGGACCAAAGGTCGGGATGGAAAAACAGACCGTGAACGTGGCCATCAGCCTGGATTCGCGCTCGATCGCCTTCGGGTTACGCCGAGTTGGACACCTCAATGACGAAGCGACGCGGTCCCTCTTGGTGCAAGCGACTCATCATCAGGGACGCCCAGCTGATGAGGCGGAGCTAGTGGCCTCGATCGTGACACCTGAATCCGGAGGGTGATGGCGCGCGAGAATCGGCCCGTTTCCTTTCCGCTGACGGGCTGAACGCGCTGGACTAAACTCGATTGAGGCGCGAAGGTGCATCGGCGGCAGTTGCGCGAAGGTGCCGCCACATCTTTCGTGCACCGAAGCAGCGGATGAGCTTCTGCCGCTGTTTCTCAGCCCCGATCAGCGCCAGCAACTCCGCGTCGCGCACTTGCCGGCGCGAGGGGGGCGTGACTCGGCCTCATAGAAGGTCGACGAGGCGATCTTGATGCCGTGCTCGTTCAGCACCCGCAGATCGGCTTGCCCCCCGAACTCGTCCTTCTGATCGGCGACGCAGTCGATCAGTGCCTGTTGGGGCGGTCGAGGCCGCCAAGAAAGCCGAGGCCGTCTCAGGATCTCGTTCGCCCCGCCGAAGCCCGTTGACTTTCCTTTTTATCGCCTTGATCTCAGTGAGCCCTTCGGCGGTTTACCGGTCGAACACCATCGTCGATCTCTGCCTGACGCAGCCATCTCCCGAGTGACTATGTCGAGGTGATCCCGAGCCTGCTTGCGACTGACCTGATCGCTGCGGTCTCGTGCGGGTAGTCCCGCCTGGACTCGATCACCGTTGGCACCGCGCGCTCACGTAACTCGGTTGGTACCTCGAGGGACGTGACATGCGAGAGATCCTGTCGACGAATCAACCTTCCGGACATCCCGAGGCGGTTCGCTGTGCGCCTCGGGTGACACGCTGGGCCAGTCGCGACCATCGGCCGCTGTGGAGCCGAACGTTCCGCAAGTGCAACGGGTGAAGTGGTGCTGGGGCGGTCCGGCGTGCGACGAAGCGGCCGTCCTTCGCAGGCGGCACTGTTAGATTATCGCTCTCAAGCGGACGCAGATCGTTTCCTCGCGGCACAAGCTCTAGAAGGTGGAACGAAGTTGGCGGTTCTCCAGTTGCACCAGTGGGCATCGTTTGGCGTAAGGGTTCAGGACCATGAGGATCCTGCTCTCGATGTAGTTGGTCGTGCGCTCACGACGAACGAGCGAGTCGTTTTGGACCTGCATGCTTCCGGTGACTATCAATTCGATACAAAATGGGTCAAGGCAAACGGAAAAATCCAATTGTCGCCTGGTGAATGTATTCGAATTCGGACCCGCGAACAAGTTCAACTGTCTAAAAGTGTCATGGGTATGGTTGTCTCTCGAGTTTCGCTCGCTGCCGACGGACTCAATGTTGCAAGCATCAAAATCGATCCGCAGTTCGTCGGCCGGCCCGAAATTGCCGTCATGAACTCAAGCAAGCGAACCATTAAGCTTGATGTCGGCACGGGCTTCGCCTCGCTCGTGCTACTCCGATTGGATGAGGTTATGACAGATGACCTGCTGCGCGTTGTTACGCCGACAAGTTCCCTGGAAACGCCACGGTGGAAGGAGCGGATCAGGCAACTAGCTCCATATGCGGCAACCGTTGCCGTAGCGTGGGTCACAACCGGGATACCTGACGTAATCAATAGCGCGATTCATTAGTGCATGTAGTTGTTGAGATATCTGTTCCGATATGACATTATGGATTAATCATGATTGAAAAAAATTTGACTGCCGATTCTGACCCAAGGTACCTCGCGTTGCGGAGAGGAATCGCACAACTCGATGACGTCTGCCTCGAGCGTCTTGAGACTCATATCTCTGCGAATCTCCCGCTTGTCCTGGATGAGGTGCACCACGATCCAGTCACCGGAAATTGGTGCGCCTTGGCAGTTGCGCTCGACGTACCTCGAGTGGCGTTATCCGAGTTTGATACGGACATGCCGACGGATGCGGACCATGAGGCGCGGGTGATAGGACTCATACAGTCCGTGGGTCAACGCGTCCTGGGGCAATTTGACATAAATCCGATTTCCGGTACTCCTGGGGATTTCTTCCGCGACGACCGATATTCCGATCTGCGCAAGGTCGTCGCCGACGAGATCGATTGTAGGGCCGAGTTTTAGGAATTATTCATCTCTAGCAGCAAGGTATCGTATCCCTTTTCGACAATCGAATAGCCCGGCCGATATATAAGATCTGCGAGCCTCGGATCTACAAGTCGGAGAGCTTGCTGGATTTCGGATGCTGAGTAGCCACCGCTCGACGTTGACTGAATGAGTGCCTCGATCTCAACGAAGACCCCGAGGTCGTCGACAGAGTCAATACAGATCGTTAGCTCGTCAGTCAGGCGAGTCCATGCGCGACGTTTCGAAATTTGCGCGACGTGCCCGAAACCCATAAGGGCCAGCACGCGAGTAATGGCCTGGACCGACTCAACCTTAACCTCCTCCTCGTCGCGGTCAAGGTTGTGTGAGCGTCGGCGCTTGACGGTCAGGATGGGTGCCTCGTCTCCGACTGTGCGCGTGCGGCAAATGACCGTACCAGCCGTGGGATTGAGCACGTCAATCGGCGTGGCTGCAAAAATTTCGTCGACCTGAGTGGCGAAGTTCAACTCGTACCTCGACGAGATTGCAACGATTAACTCTTCGTATGCAAAGTCGGCATGGGTGATCTTGACTTCTATTTCTCTTGCCATCGTATCTATCTTATCACCGAAGCGTCGTTCTTTCTCGGCTGTAGCTCGAGATCCGTGCGCATCTCAGTGGCCGACGTCGAGAACGACGTCGCCGAATACGTCGGCTGGACCAACCAGGATCGGCCTCATGGCGAGGTCGGGCAGGTCCGCCCCCCGGTTATAGGGGTCTGAAGGCAGTCACGGTGTTCGGGAAGTGCACTACGACCGCTGGTCCCGAGAGCACGGTCAATTCAATCCACGTGGACACGCGTTCGGTGCACCTTGCGTTGGATGGCAAGGTGACGTTGCCCTGCAGCGATACAGGGAGATGGTGGCGCCGCGCACTGATTCGCAGTCTGCGGGTCGTACCCGGCACGACCGTCGTGGCGCAAGCTCCACCGTCCGCAGCGTACTGACGGGCCACCAGTCGAACACGGATGAGCGAGCCGTCTTGCCCGTGCTTGATGACAGAGGGCACGCACAGCTCTCGGCCGCCTGTGCTGGCGTCACGCGAGCCTCCATCACTGACGCAGCTCGTGAGGTAGGCGCTCCCTGTCAGCAGGGCCGAGGTCCCCGGCGCTGCCGAGGTCGTCAGGCCCGCCGCATGTGTCTGCTGGTGCGAACGCGCGAGGAACGAGCGATGGGTGTACCGATCGCTGCCCGGATCATCGTTGATGAACCTTCGAGACTCTACGGTCGTTGCTGACACTGGTCCCGCGACCGTGAGTAGCGCCGTCGCTCGAACGGCCCGCCTGCTCAGCGATGCCGACGATCCTCTGAGTGTCATGGTCGCGCCGTATCCGAAGCACGCACCACGCTCTTTGATGGTGAAGTAGACGCGAACGGTGAGCGGAAAGGTCTCGCCGCGAAAGATGTTCGCAGCGGTCCCGAGCTTATCTAGGGTCTTCGTCCGCTCCTTGCACATGAGCGAGATCGACGCCATCTGGATCGGATCGACGCTGTCGTCTCGGATGTTCGCCGACAGCGTTGCCATGTAGGTGCCTGGTGCACTGATCTTCAGATAGCCGAGCTTCTGGTTCTCGCCGTTGCGCCGGACCTGGGCGGATGGAGTCAGGGTCGCTGAGACCGAGTCCGCATCGACCGCAGCGAATGCCGAAGAGATCGAGACTGGAACGCCAACTAGGGGAGTGAACACCAAGATGGCAAGCCACATCGCGAGGTAGCGGGCGGTGACTGTCGGCGAGTGCACGACATCAGTCGACCCCGCCGGCCTGAGCCCCGGGCACAGATTGGCGCGATCTGGCCGATCGGCCACCGTAGATGCCCGGGCTCGGTGCAGGAACTGGTGACATCTGATCTGGCTTGCCCGAGGGGGTGGCCTGGAAGGATGTCGTTGTGCCGAAGCCGTATCCGCAGGAGTTCCGCGATGACGTCGTGGCGATCGCTCGCGGCCGTGAGCCGGGGGTGACCCTTGAGCAGATCGCGGCCGATTTCGGGGTTCACCCGATGACGTTGTCGAAGTGGCTGCGCCAAGCCCGCATCGAGGACGGCGAGCGTCCCGGTACCAGCCGTGAGGAGCAGGCCGAGACCCGCGAGCTGCGCAAGCGGGTACGGCTGTTGGAACAGGAGAACGAGGTCCTGCGCCGGGCAGCCGCCTATCTCTCGCAGGCGAATCTCAAACTGGGTGGCTCCCCAAAATGAAGTACCCGCTCGTCGCTGAGCTTGCCGAAGCGGGTGTCCCTGTCGCGGTCTCGTGTCGCGTGCTCAAGCTCGCCCGGCAGCCCTACTACCGGTGGGCGGCTCGTCCGGTCGGCCCGGCCGCGCAGCTGCGCGCCCATCGCGTCGCAGCTCTGACCGCAGCGCATGTCGATGACCCGACCGCCGGCTACCGGGTCTTGGCCGATGACGCCCGTCGTGCTGGGGCCCCGATGGCGTATCGGACCGCGTGGCGGCTGTGCTCGAGCAACGGGCTGTGGTCCTCCTACGGCACGCCGAAGAACGGCAAGAAGCGCAAGAAGGGCGACCTCCCGGCCCACGAGGACCACGTCAAGCGCATGTTCACCGCGGCCGAGCCGAACAGGCTGTGGCTGATGGACATCACCGAACACAAGACGTTGGAAGGCAAGCTGTACTGCTGCGCGATCAAGGACGTCTACTCCAACCGGATCGTGGGCTACTCCATCCAGTCACGGATGAAGGCCCGGATCGTGGTCGACGCCATCGAGCACGCGGTCGCCCGCCGGCAGATGGAAGGCGCAGACGTCGCCGGCTGCATCCTGCACTCCGACCGGGGCTCTCAGATGAGAGCTCACGCCGCCCTGCGGGCACTGCGACGCCATGACCTGGTCGGCTCGATGGGCAAGGTCGGCTCGGCCGGAGACAACGCCGCGATGGAGTCGTTCTTCTCGATCCTTCAACGCAAGGTCCTCGACACCCGCCGCACCTGGCAGACACGCCAAGACCTCCGGCTGGCGATCGTGACCTGGATCGAACGCGACTACCACCGGCGCCTCCGCCAAGACCGCCTAGGCCGATTGACCCCCATCGAGTACGAGACCAAGATGACCGCTGCCTAACCCACCCGAACTGTCACCAGTTCCTGCAGCGCGCCCCCCCGATAGGTCGGGCGTGAGTAGTCGTAGGCGTACTCGGCCCTGGCCGCTACGTCATGTCGGCCATGATCCGCTAGCCTCCGGACCGACGAATGGAGTGGCTGATGCGGGTGTTCTTGGGCGTCGTCGTCCGTCGATCGGGCCTCGAGATTTCCGAGCGGGTGCAAGACGCTGCCCGCCGAAGTCTGCCCTTCGCTGACGGCAGAGGCGGCGTCGACTCCTGGGCCTCCGGTGATCGTCAGGCCCAAGTTTTCACCTGGAGCAACGAACCTGTGCAGCCGGACAGGCCGCTTCTCCAGCGGCAGGGCGAGGACAAGGCCGTCTTCGGGTTCTCCGGCTACACGATCGGGCAGCCGCTCGACGCGGAGTTGCTTCTCCGTGGGGAGCCCCTCGGGCGTCAGGGCGGCGTGTGGTCGGCGATCGGGGGCAGCGACGGAGGGGTCGTCAGTCTCACGTGCGCGTCCGGAGCAGAGTCGGTCTTCTATGCGGAGACCCCTGAACTTCTGGTGGTGGGCAATCGCGCGCTTCTTGTTCATTTGGTCGCAGATCCGTCCGGCCCTCATCACGATCCGGTCGGACTGGCGAGCATCATCAGCGCCGGCTACGCGGTGACGGATCGGTCTTCCTTCGAGGGCGTTCGCGCACTGCGCCCGGCGACCGCAGTGCGCTTGACCCCCTCCGGCGGGTTGAGCGTGGCACCCGTCGAGTTCGCAGCAGAGCCGCTGCCGTTGGCAGAGGCGCTCCGTGCGAGCGTCGAACCGCTCCGGGCTGCGGGCGAGCAGGTCCAGCTCGGTCTGACGGGCGGCCGCGACTCGCGGCTCATCGTCGCGCTCCTGCGCGCCGCCGACGTCTCGGTCTCCACCCGCACCTCTGGGCTACCGGATGACCCCGACGTCATTGTCGCGACCGAGGTGGCAGCAGCCCTCGGCGTACCGCACCGTGTCACGCCCCCCATGGGCGCGACCGTCGCGGAGTCCCAGGTCACTGTCGACGTCCAGGGCCGACTCAAGGAGGCGGTGGTCCTCGCGGACGGCATGCTCACTGGGTACGACCGAGTAGGCCGCATTGATGACGTCTACAAGCCGGCCATGAACCCCTTCGGCGGGAGCGGCGGGGAGATCCTGCGTGGTTACTACGCAGGTGCGGTCAAGGATCCGAGCGATCCGGCTGCGGTGCTTACTTACATGCGGGGACGACTGTTTGGCTCGGCGAAGCGGCTCACGCGAGACACGAGGGCTGCCTTTGAGGCTGACGCACAGGTGTGGTTGACGGACGCCGAGCGGACGGGCGCAGCGGCGCTCGAGGACTTTTACGTCGTGCAGCGCACCGGCCGCTGGACCGGGGCGGCGCGGGGCTCTGCCAGCATTGGTTCGCTGGCGCAGCGGCCGTACCTCGACCACGAGGTTGTCAGATCGGTGCGAGCCGTCTCACTTGCGGAGCGAATGAGCGAGCGCCTCATCGCGGAACTCCTCGACGACCTTGCGCCGCAGCTGCGCAATGTGCGGTTCGCCGGGCGGCGCTGGAAGTTCGACGAGTCGGCGCCATTGGATCCGCGCCAGCGCGAAGCCTGGGACGCTCGCGCTCCCGTCATCGGCGCCCACGGTGACCAGGCATCCTTCAACTGGCGTCTTGATCTGCCCGAGGTCAGGGCCGAGCTTGTCTCGGTTGTCATGGACGCTCCCGCGGCTTTCTGGCAGATCGCGGATCGACGACGCGTCGAGGAGATGGTCCTCTCCGAGCGGCCGAGCAACCGCCAGGAGGTCATGCGGACCTGGCACCTTGCCACCGTCGCGGCAGCACTCAGTAATGACTTCTGGGCATCCGCTGATTCACGTCTGTTGCCAGCGACCAGCGAGCTCACGGCGCCAGTTCCGAATGCACTCCCTCCAGCCGCGCCCTCCTCGGGTGACCGACTCCGCAGTCTCGCGCGACGGGTCCGAGATCGCGTACGTCGCTAGTTCAGGCGATCGCACGCCAGGTGACATACAAGCAGCGCTACAACCGAAACCTGAATGTCTGCTCGTGACTCCGACCGTGCGAGGTCTTCATGAGTGGAATCTCGGACAGGAAGTCGCCTTTACAGGTGTCATCCCGGATTGCGCTCCCCCAAGATGCACGCTGATCGAAACCCACGTAGTTCGTTCGGCAGTTCGTCTAACATCCTGCCCGCGGCCTGTCTACGGTATGCCCGCGCGTGGGGGGGCCATGATCGGGCATGAGCGTGCGGCCTCGGTGGCCGCGAAGGACGGACGGATCCGGCGTCGGGCAGCGCTGCTGCTGACGGCGGTAGTGACCGTGATCGTCGGACCGCTGGCAGCGCTGAGCGCCGATGCCGGTCTCGCCACTCCAGCGCACGCCGGCGAGGTCCGGAGCGACGCCCAGCGCAGCAGCGTCCGCTCGGCGCCGCGCACGCCGACCTCGGTGATGCCGCGCACCGTCGCGGCGCGGCTGGCCACCTCGGTGCAGCCTGAGCGGACCGTGCGGATCTTCGCGATGCGCGTGCGCGTTCGCAAGGGCGAGCGCCGTCTCATCACGGCCAAGATCTACGCCGCACAGCCGCGCTCGACCTCGGACCCAGTGCTGATGGCTGGCGTATCGGTGACATGCAACCCGCGTCCGGGCGGCGTCGGTAATGCCGGCTCGACGCAGAACTTAGTGCGTGAGCACCGCAGCCTGATGACGCCGCGGTTCATCTACCGCGCCCCGCGTACAGGCATCATCACCTGCACCGTCCGGGCGACCGGCAAGCGGCCGCGGCCGAACTGGCGGAGCCACCGCAGCAACGCCTGGAAGGTCTCGCACGGCTCCTACCTGTCGATGAGCCGCCCCCTCGGCCTGTGGTCGCGGACCCTGGTCAACACCTCCCGCTCCAAGATCCTCAGCAAGCACCGCCGCAGCTGGACGACGATCTCTCGCCGCGTATGGATCGGCGCCGGCAGCTCCTTCCAGATCCTCGCCGACCACAAGGTCACCACCTGTTCCTCCCCCGGCGGAAGCAAGGACTCCACCACCCAGGGCCGCGACCTGTGCGGCCGCCGCGTCAGCCGCAAGGGCACCCGCGTGCGCACCCGCCTCATCGTCGTGCAGCTCACCCGCAGCGGCCACGCCTGCGCACCGTGTCAGGTCGACTACGGGCAGCCGCAAGGTGACCCCGGCGATCCACCACGCCATGGTCTTCAACCGGGGGCGGATCAAGGTCCACCACCGCAAGGGCTGCACCTCGCAGTTCTGGGTGCGCTCCCAGGTGCTCCACCGCTCCGGTGCTGCGATGCGCGTGCACGCCCCGGCCGACCGGCTGACGATCCTGCTGCAAATCGTCCGCTAGCTGTACTGACCACGGACGTAAGGTACGGCGTGCCGCTAGACGATGACGAAGGCCTCCGGGTGAGGTGTGAAGCGATCAAGCATTCGAATCTCACAAACGGAGACTTTGGTGCCCCACGCTAACCCTGCCGGCCGCCTGCGTCTGGCCCAGTTCGTCGTCGACAAGGGTTGGACGCTACGACGGGCCGCGGAACGATGGAACTGCTCGGTGACCACGGCCAAGCGATGGGCCGACCGCTATCGGACCCTCGGCCGGGCCGGCATGATTGACCGATCCTCGCGCCCCAAGACCTCACCGCATCGCACACCCACGCTTGCTGAGCGTCGCGTGATCGGATTACGTGTCCCCTGCCCGGTGGGGACCAGCCATGATTCAGTCCAGCTGGCGGCCGTCTACGTCTTCACGGCCCATCGTCGGCCCTCAAACCCCGCTACTCCCAGGAACTCCGACCCGAATGCTGCGCGAGTCACCGATTTTGCGAATGAATTGAAACGAATGCAGGAGGGCGATCGGAGGCGGAGATTTCAGCCAAAGTGAGGCCCATATTGCAAGCCGCCCTCCGCTGGATCACGCGGAGGGCGGCTTGGTTTGCTCGAATCAGGAGGTTAGAAGCGTGTTCTCGTATGAACCATGAACGATCGTGGCGGTACTGCCACTTGCTAGTTCGAAACTGGTTGTGATCACGAATCGGCGAGCGCAACCCACGATAGGATCGATGTTCACCTTATTGAAGGACATGACGTGATGCCTGTTTCGAGAAATGTCGATGCTGCGGCTGATCACGGTTTGGCTCGAGCCGCACCACTCACCATTGCTGTACTTCTGGCGAACCTTAACGGTGAGCTGAACGGTCGAGGATCCGTTCCTGTCGATGTATCCGGAGCAGTCGGCGCCGTCTTCTCCGCCGGCACCACCACTGTCTGAGGTGCAAACCGTCAGCTTGTGATCACTGATGAGATCGAAGGACGTAAGCGAGTTCGGCAGCGAGACTTCGTCGCTAGAAGGCGTGTAGTTTGGAGACGACGAAGTCAAGAGCCTGTTGGGCGATGTCTGGCCGACCTCTCCAGTCCATGAATCCATTCCCTGGCTAATTGAAAGCTTTGACCCGGTGTCGACCGTCCAATAGTTGCTGTTCGGCTGGGTGTCAGGGCTCGCGGGCCGGGGCCGCCCACTTTTGGCCGTCACTGAACATGTGACAGGACCGGAGCTCTGGGGGTCGTAAACCATTCGCGGAGTCACGGTGATGGATTGACCCGCGAATGTGTTGGTTGTCGAGCCCTGGACTTGAGTTCCCTGGCCGGCGCAGGTCAAGTTCACCTGACTGTACAGAAGCTCGTCACTAGTGCTGGAAGGCTGCGATTCTGTGATCGATGTCGAAACATAATAGTTCTTGGTCGAATCAGCAGTGAAACTGAGCTTGAAGACGGTGATGGAGTCACCAGTAGCGGGAATGGTTCGAGTTCCGTCCCCGGTAGTGACAGAACTAGTGGAGTCGAGGTTGGGTGGTGTTGCCAGAGCGGCTGGCTGGGTTGCCACAGTGAGGCCAGCAGTGGCTAGGAGGATGCCTGCAGCAAAGGTGCTGCTAGCCCTGAACTTTGAGTGCACGCGAAATCCCAATCTTTGTGAGGGGACACTCTTGTCCGAGTGAGTTGAGTGTGGTCCTGACCCTACGGCTTCAAGGCGGGTGCCGCTAGAGTCCGTGCAAGATCACTCGTGGAGCTGTTCAGGTCTGTTGCGATTTGATTGACGTCGTATCTGTGAGGACATCCCTTGCTTGAAAAGGGGACTGCTGCACGTGTTGGTGACATCTTGACCTGCCCTACAGCTTGGGTTCCAGTCCTGGTGATGAGTCGAGGGCCTAACTGAAAGGCTCCAAGAGTGCCTCTCCCATATCCGCCCGAGTTCCGTGCCCGTGCTGTCGCGCTGGTCCGCGGTCTGACCGCTGCGTGGTCCGGTAAGTGGTTCAAGCCCCGAGGCGACTGGACCAGAGCCACCATGGAGATCTCCTCGCCGTGTTCGAGAAGCTGGCGGGGTCCGCCACGAGTGTCAGAGTCGACGCAGTGAACAATGAAATGGGGGACTGCCCCCGGTCTTGTTGACACTCGGGGTGTGCGGGGATCAGGCCGCTGCTGCGGTCGCGTAGATCATCTCAAACTCGACGGGGGTGAGCTTGCCGAGGCCGCGTTGACGGCGTCGGCGGTTGTACTTGGTCTCGATCCAGGTGACGATCGCGAGGCGGAGGTCTTCGCGGGTGTCCCAGCGGCGGGTGTTGAGGACGTTCTTCTGGAGCAGGGCGAAGAAGCTCTCCATGCTGGCGTTGTCCCCGGCGCCGTAGGAGCGGCCCATCGACCCGGTCAGGCCGTGGTGCGCGAGTAGCTGCTGGGTGCGTTTGGCGCGGAACTGGCCGCCCCGGTCGGAGTGACACACGGTGCCGACTGGTGAGCGCAGCGCGATGGCGTTGCGCAGCGCCGCTTGGGCCAGAAAGGACTTCATCCGGGTGTCGATGGAGTAGCCGACGATCCTGTTGGACCAGACGTCCTTGATTGCGCAGACGTAGAGCTTGCCCTCGCGCGTGGGGTGCTCGGAGATGTCCCACAGCCACACCTTGTTCGGACCGTCGGCGAGGAACTCGTGCCGCACCACGCCGTGCTCATCGACCACGGCGAGGAGGTCGTCATGGGGTGCCGGTCCGGTGGAGCCGGCCTTGCTCGCTTCTTGTGGTGCGAGGCGGTGATCCCCGGCGATCCGGCACAGCCGGTGGACGCGGTTCTCCCCGACGAGGACACCGTGCTGCAGGTCGAGCTCGTCGGTGAGGAACCTGTAGCCCAGCGTCGGGTCGTCCTCGTTGATGTCGTAGAGCTTGTCGATGAGGTGCGCGTCGTCCCAGTCCCGCTGGGACACAGGATCGGCCAGCCACTGGTAGTAGCCCTGCCTGGACAGTTTGAGGACCCGCAACGCCACCGCGACCGGCACCCGGATGCGGGCGCCGGCCGCGGCCATCTCTCGCCACGTGCGGGAAGACTATTTTCCCGGCAGGTTCGCCTGGGACAGGTAGGCAGCCGCCCGGCGGAGAACCTCGTTCTCCTGCTCCAGGAGCCGGATCCGCTTCTTCGCCTCACGCAGTTCGGCACGATCAGCCTCGGTCAGGCCGGGGCGCTTGCCGTCCTCGATGTCTGCCTTCTTCAGCCAGTTCGTCAACGAGCCTTCGGAGATGCCGAAGTCCTTCGCGATCTGCGCCAGCGGCGCCTGGCCCTTGCGGGCCACGGCCACGACGTCGTCGCGGAACTCCTGGGGATAGGGCTTAGCCACGGGGAAATCCTTCCTCCTGAGGCCGAAACCTCAGAGGTCAGGTGTCAACCCAACTGGGGGCAGTCCCTGGCTTCGTGCCTAGAGAGGTTGATTCTCACGCTGGGCTCGGTCCGGAAGCCGCCGTCTTTGCCAACAGTTCCGCCTGCCATAACCACTCCCGCGCAACTTCGTCGCTTGCGCTCAAAAAGCTTTGGATCGCGATCGCAGATAGCTCCGCGGCCCGATTCGCCGGACCCAACTCCAGGTCCCGCCAGCCAAGGATGGTGGCGATAATCGCTGTCTCGTCGGCTGTCAGTAGGTCGCGACCTCCGCGTAACGCATCCACTCCCATCTGGAGGTACGGTGCGGCTCGTTCCTGCCATCCCGAGGAGCGATAGTCCTTGTCCGCGATGGACGCCAAGCTTGAGATCGCATACCAACATGCGTGCATAACTCTAGTATGAGGATCGGCACCAGAGATATCGAGAAAATCTATCCCGAGCGGAGGGAGCTCTCCAATTTCGAGGTAAATTGCAGTGACTGCTGAAAAAATCTCGTAGCTGCGCTCCCATGGCGCTGAAGCCACATCGAGAACCTTCAGCATCGCCAAGATGTCAAGCCGGTAGTCAGAATGAGTTGGATCAGGTTCGAAGGCTTCACACGAATCGCATTGCTGCGCGTCTTTTAGAGTAGCGAGTGGAACAAAATTCTCTCCACACCGCGACCAGACGTTGACGCCGAGGCTGGCTGCGACGTTGGACGGGAAGATTGACACGAGGTAATGTGCGCAATCGTTGCGTGGCGCAGTGGGCCAAATGCGGACGCCGTAACCCCACGGCGGGGCCGCCTCGTCAATGCCGCTCGAGCGGAGCGCGACATTGTGGACGAGTATGTAAGCCGACACTAGCTTTAGTCGGTGCCGCAGGAGCTTTCGTCTACCCCGCGAACTTGTCACCACGGCGGGCAATTCGGCGGGGGCTTCGATAAAGGCAAATTCGTTGACGCGACCACTCTCGAAGAGTTCAAAATCGCGCTGGAATGCTATGTATTCCAGAGGCGCGACTTGCATAAGGCCCACGGATCGGTCCTTCGCAAACATTTCGTAAACCATCTGCGAAAGTTGCAGATTCGATCCATGGAATTTCCAGTAGGCGTCCCGCGCAGGCGCGTCAAGATATTTCCGCTCCAAAGACGTGACGGGACATTCGCCGCGATTGATGGCACCTCGAATCAATGCCATGTCGATGTGCTCAGAAGCCTTGTAGAAGAACGCAGAGATCGCGGCACTAGAGCGCTGAAACTGTAGTGCGCGAAGCATGCTCTTCGTCAGATCGTTCATCTGAATTTCGTCGCCGCTTATGTCAATAACGCCCAGCAAACTCAGCCGCGCGATTCCTCCAGCCGCCATTGTGAGATTTATTCGCGGCGACAGTCCCTCGGCGATTGTGCAGACGAGTCCAACGCTCGATGTTCGCGGCAGCCAAAGAAGAACGTCCAAAACCACCGCGCTGGATACGTTCGACGATACGGCGTCGGCCAAGCGTCGATAGACCTCTGTCATGGTCGCACTAACTCGGTCGCCGGTGGCGTTCGAGTAAGACGGGACGAGTTCGGCAAAACTATCGATCGCCTCAGCCGCGTTTAGGTGTACTGTCTCCCTGATATCGTCGAGGCGGAATTGGGTGTTGGTCGCGAGCCGACAAGCGATATCAATGACGAGGGGTCTATATCCAACCTCGCCGCAGAACCGCGCTATCTCCGAGTCCGTCGCCCTCTCGAAGCCAGTTCGCGCAGCGGCGATTGCCTCGGGTTCAGAGTAGGGACCGACTGGGACAGATGACGTGTTAGGAAGGGTGAATTCCCATCGACTGGTGAGCAAGGCTTGCACAGCGGACTGCTCAAGTAGGAGGCGAGCCCGCCCGTGTGACACGTTGTCCAGCACGAGTAGGTCAAGACTCTCTGGATCATGTAGCAGTCTGAGTAGGGCTGCATCTCGTGCAGCAGCACCGCCATTGGCCTGCTGGGACATGCCCTTTTCTTCCAAGTAGGCAGTCAGGGCAAGATCGTAAGGCGACGGGTTACCTACGTCCTCTCCGAGCCAGAGCACTCGGCGACCCGCGTATTCATCGCGGACGAGTTGGCGCGCAAGATAGGTCTTGCCGTTGCCCGACTCGCCGCGCAGCACCACCGTCCGCACTGCCTGCCGGAGCGACCAGCGAGCTTCGGAGTAGAGCTCGGCGCGAGCAATCTCTCCCTTGAACCGGTCCTCGAACGCGGCCTGTTGCGGCGCTGCCTGCGCCACGTCCAGCTCCCTCAAGGCGGTCGCGAAGTGGATCCACAACTGCGCACGAAGAGCTCTCTCGGATTCGGTGTCGACCGAGCGAGTGAAGGTGTCGCGGATCAGCTTGAGTCGCGAATTGTAATCGAGCCGCTTGTTTGGCGGATCTGCCCGCCCGATCATCACGCCAGCGAGCTCAGCCCAACCCATCGGCAGGAAGTTCGGCGGGGATGTGTCCTTGCCCGTAGCTGCTGCGGCGGACTTCAGCGTGACGTACAACGCCTCGTTGGGAGACGACTTCCAGTGCAAGGGTCGGACCCGAGCAACTTCGGCGGCCAGGTCGGGCAACTTGGCGAGGTCAGCCGCGTAGCTCTTCGGCAGGAACACGGCATCGAGTGGCCGTCGGCATGCAACACCGATCTGGTAGTCGAGCCCTTTGCCGCGCGGTTCAGTCACCAGTTGAGAGTGCCAGCGCCGACCCCATCAAATCTAGTCCGTCTTGTAGCGAGCGATCTGGTCGGACTCCAGCACCTCGCCGTCGAACAGCCGGTGCATCATGATTAGGGCATCGTCCTGAACGAAGCTGGCATCTCTCTCGACCTCAGCAAGCACTGCGAGCAACTCGTCAGTCTGCGCGCGCGACAAGATCGATCTACCTCGCTTTTTCGCATCATCCAAGTCGGGAAAGAACGCGGGCGTGCAATCCACCATCATCGCTAAGATGTTTTCATGTTCGTCCTCGTGTCCGCGCAGCGTGGAAAGGTAGAACGACAGGCCGGTGTCCAGATCTCGGGTCAGGTAGCGCCGCAGATCGGAGCGAAAAGCGTCGACGAGGTATTGGGAGACGATAACGCTGCGAACGAAATAGTCGGGACCTGAGCGTTCTGTTCGGGTCGCGTCTAACTCCGCATCTCTGTTCAGCATCACGGCACGTCCGAGTGCCAGTATGTGTTGCTGGCTGAGCATTTCCAGCCTGAAAGGAGACCGCTCAGCAGGCGGATGCTTGAACTCTCCAGGCTGGTGGTTTGAAAACTGGTCCAACTAACTCATGTTTGAACAGTTTCGCACATATGTCAAGACTGAATCCCGTTTCAACTCCACGAAATGGGAATATTTCCCATTTTGCGGGGATGAATTGGAAGGGTGCTTGATCTCAATCTTGGAGGGCGAGCAACGACCGTTGCTTCCGGCTAGAGAGGTGAGAATGCCATGGAGCCCGACGAATACATCGAACGAGACTGCTTCTGGTTCAGTCCCGAGTGGGGCTTGGACCACCCGGACATGCCGATCGTGAACGCTGGGGAGGTGGCCAAGTGAGCGACATTGTCCCGTATTCGTCAGGTGGCGTCATCTCGCGCGACAACCGTCGGGCTGCTCGTTCCATCGAGCGCAGTGCGACCGTGGCCCAGGTCCGGCGGGCACGGGTTGCCGACGAGACCGATGTCGCGGCCGAGAAGGTCGAGCAGCTGTCGTACCTGACCGGCGCTGCCATGATGGCGGTGGCGCGGGTGAACGGCATGCACAAGCAGTTGGAGCAGCAGGCTCCGGAGCTGGCTGGTCGGTTGGCGGTTCTGGCCGACAACCACGTGCTCATGGCTCTCGAGGTCATCGAGGACGCCCGTCGCGAGATGCGCCGGAAGTAGATCGACGTCATGGACGCCGTCATCTACTACCTGCCGGCCTCGGTGGGCTGCGACGGGCTGGTTGAGGAGATCAAGGAGAAGGCGTCGCGGTTCCTGGCCCTCTTCCCGGAAGCGGGCTCGCTCGCCGAGGAGTTGCTGCGCGGCGTCAGTGCAACTCTGGATGACCTGATCGACGACAGCCTCGGCGGTTCGTCGTGAGCGCCGCCGTAGTCGTCGGGATCGCGATGAACTTCCTGGCGGTGGGCGTCCTGGTGGGGTGGCGAGTGGGGCGCGGAAGGCCGCGAAGCGAGATCCTCGCTCGACGTCTGGACGCAGAGCGCCGCATGGAGCAGGTGACGCGGGCGACGCTCGCAGCGATGCGGGATTCGGTGCGCGAGCGCCGCAGCTAGAGATGAACAACCGCGGGCCGGCGCTGCCGGGTTCTGTGATGAGCGCTCTGCTCATCGTGCTCGCGGTCGCCGCAGGGGCGCGGGTGGCTTTCGAGCTGCTCGCGCCCCTGCTGCCATCGCTCATCGTGCTGGTGGTGCTGAGCTTCATCTTCAGCCTGCTCTTCCGGCGCTAGCGCCCCGTTGTGCATAAAACATTGCAGAGATGTACACAAATGTGTACAAGAAGAAGTAGGGGTAAGGAGGAAGGCAGCATGGGAAATCGTCGAATTCGGATCATCGGGACGCTGCGAGACGAGGTGGATACTGGCCTCCTCGCTCAGGTGATCCTGGCGATGGTTGAACGCCAGATCGCGCGGGAGGCGAAGGAGAAGTCGGAGGGTGCCGCAACCGGAGACGCAGCGTGACGCTTCCGCTCGTGCTCCTCGGCGCCGGCCTCGCTATGGCCGGCGCCGTGGTGTTCGCGCGGCACCTTGAGGCAGCTTCTTGGCGTCAATGCCTGAAGGCATTCCGCATCACGCTGCCTGTTGGCGCGTCGGTGGACGATCTCACTGCGTTCTTCACCGCGGCGAGCGCCATCACCCACCGACCGAACTGGTCGCTTCTACCGCTTCCTCCACTGGTCATTGAGACCGTGAGCACGAGCCGCGGTGTGGCTCACGTGCTGCTCCTCGCGCCGCAGAACGAGTCAGCACTCCTCGCCAGCTTGCAAGCCACCCTGCCAGGCGTCCGCATTCAGGAACTCCAGGACTACCGGCGGCCGCGGATGCGGGAGTGCCTCGAACTGGCGATTACCAGCCGCAGTCGTCCACTTGCCGTCGATCGGACTCAGGTTGCAACTGACGCCTTCCTATCGAGCTTGCAGCCGATGCCGGCCGGCTACGGCCTCGTCAGTCAGCTCGTCATCACCTCCGCGGGAACGCCGAGTCCGGTCAAGCAAGCGCCATCCAGTGCTCACACGCAGCGGCTGACGTGGCTCATCGAGGGTGAGGCGCCGATCGACGCGGAGGCGGTCAGCCAGCTTCGAAGGAAGTACGAGGCGCCACTCCTGTTGGCGAGTCTGCGGATGGGCGTTACGGGCCCAAGCCCCGCGACCGCGCATAGGCTCATCAGCCGCAGCTGGAGCAGCTTCCAGACTCTCAATGCGCCCGGAGTTCGGCTGGTGCGCCGGTACGCGCCGAGCCGTGTTTCCGCTGCCCGACTCCAGGGACTGCGGCTGCCGCTCGTGCGCTGGCCGCTGCTCCTGAACGCCAAGGAGGTGGCGGGCATCGCGGGCTTGCCGGTCGGGGGCTTAGTCATCCCTGGTGTGAGCCGCGGAGCTGCTCGGCAGCTGCCTGCCCCAGCGTCTCTGCCTCGGCGCGGTCTCGTGCTAGCGCACAGCAACTACCCGGGACAAGAGGGACGTCCCCTCGCGCTGTCGACCGTCGATCGCCTTCGGCACGCCTATTACGTAGGGCCCACCGGATCTGGGAAGAGCTGGCTCCTCGCGAATGCAGTGCTCCAAGATATCGAGCAGCAGCGCGGCACCTTCGTGATCGACGTCAAGGGTGATCTCGTGCGGGACATCCTGGCCCGCGTGCGTCCTGCCGACGAGGAGCGGATCGTCGTCATCGACCCAAGCAATCGTCGTCAGGTTGTCGGTCTGAACGTGCTGCAGCACCTTGGGTCCGAGTCCAGCCGGGAACTCGTCGTCGACAACGTGGTCCACATCTTCAGAGAGCTGTGGCACGGATTCTGGGGGCCGCGCACTGACTGGGTCATGCGCTCCGGACTCAGCACGCTGACACTTGCGCGAGCGCCCGGCGACGAGCAGTACACCCTGGTGGAGTTGAGCCCGCTCCTCACGAACGCGGCCTTTCGCCGTGATCTGCTCAGTCGAGCAACCCTGCCCGCGGATCTCGCGTTGTTCTGGCAGCGCTATGACGCGATGAGTGACGGTGAGCGTGCCCAGGTCATTGGTCCGACCCTCAACAAGCTTGACGCCTTCACTAGTCGCACAGCGATTCGCCTCATGCTCGGACAGAGCGATGGCATCGACATCACCGACATCTTCACGGAGCGCCGGACGATCCTGCTGGCGCTGGATAAAGGTCAGCTCGGCGCTGAGACCACCAGTCTCCTCGGGGCGCTCAGCGTGGCCGCGCTGTGGCAGGCAACGCTTACTCGCGCTGCGGTACCGGCCGATCAGCGAAGGCCCGCCTTCGCGGTGATCGACGAGGCTCAAGACATCGTCCGATTGCCGCTCGCGATTGCCGACATGCTGGCTCAAGCCCGCGGCTATGGGCTCGGCATTACACTCGCCAACCAATATGTCGCGCAGCTGTCAGACGCTGTCCGAACCGCCATCCTCGGAACGGTCCGAACCCAGCTTGCGTTCGCCGTCGACTACGACGACGCCCGGATCCTTGAGCGGCGCTTCAGTCCGCTGACGAAGGATGACCTACAAGGGCTCCAGGCCTTCGAGGTGGCGATCCGCCCCTCCGTCGGTGGCCAAACGCTCATGCCGGTCACTGGCACCACTCTCCCCTTGCCTGCCGCGATCACCGATCCAAGGCGCCTGGCAACGGAGGCTGCTGCCCGCTACGGGATGGCGCGATCCGATATCGAAGCCGCGATGTCAGCTCGATCGGCCCGAGACAGATGGAGTCGGCCCGGTCGGAGCTTCGGTCGAGAGACGCGTAGAGGCGAATCGTGACCGACGTTCTTCTCGCTGTTCAGATCAGCGTTCATCTCGCGCTTGAGGTCGTAGCGCAGCTGACCTGCGGAGACGGCCCTGCAAGGCTGCCGAAAGAGTGGCCGCCTTCGGAGGCCACTGCATGAGTGCGCACCGAATCTCCGCCAACCGCCGCCAGTGGCTGGAGTCGAGGCTGTCAGAGCGTGACCGTTTGGTCCTCGACTGGGTTGCCCGCCTCAGGCTGGCTACCGGCCAACAGCTTGAGCAGTTGGCCTTCGACGATCTCAGTCCGTCGAGCCTCCCTGTCGTGCGCGGCCGCGTACTGCGTCGCCTCGTTGACTGGAATCTGCTCGAGCTTGTTGATCGCCGCGTCGGGGGAAGCGCAAAAGGTTCTGCCAGCGGCATCTACCGACTGACTGCAGCCGGCCATGCCATTGCCCTTCCCGCTGCTGCTCGGCCAACAAGGCCATACACCGACCGGTTCACGGCCCACACGATCGCGACCAGCCAGCTTGCTGCGGACCTTGTCCTTGCCCTGCGCCGCCATCCCGACTACCAGCTCGCCACGTACGTCACCGAGCCTGCCAGTTGGATGCCCGATGGCCTCGGGAACTACCTGAAGCCCGACGCCTACCTGCGGCTGCAATCGGCAAGCCTCACCATGCACTGGTGGGTCGAAATCGACCTCGGCTCAGAGTCGTTGCCTGCGCTTGAGCGCAAGCTCCGGAACTATCTCGGCTTCGTCGCCCGCGGCCTCGGTGGCCCGAGTGGGACCGTGCCTCGCGTGGTCTTGGTCGTGACGTCAGACGGCCGCCTGGAGGCCGTTACGACGCTACTTCGTCGGCTGCCCTACCCGGCGACTGATCTGTTCACAGTCTGCCTTAGCGGTCGAGCGGTCGTCACTCTGCTGGCGGCGTTCGATGAATGAGTGTCGAACCGTCCAGTCGCATGCAACCTAACGAAAGGAGCACTCATGAGAAATCCGGATCTGAAGGCCGGTGATGCCTAGCGCTAACCACGACGGTTCTCCCCGCACGGGGGAGCTCGAACTTGGGGCCTACGGAGCCAGGAACCTCGACGGCGCGGCCTGCCTGGAGTTGAACCCACTCGTCGCGCACAAGTTCTTCGACATCAACTTCCAGCGCGATGTGGTGCGGCGCAAGGCAGCGCAGAACATCTGCGCGCGCTGCGTGGTCGCCCCCGAGTGTCTGCAGAACGCCCTGCACGGCCCCGCGCCGCCGACGCGCGGCGTGATCGCCGGCCTGAGCGCGCACGAGGTGAGGCGGGCCCGAAGTTGGCTGGCGTTCGAAACCGGTGCGCTGGAGAAGGCGCCTCGGCGGCCTCGACCTCAGTGGTTACCGCGGCCGGACGCGGCTGAGACAACTGAACAGACGCTCGTTGAGCTCGACGAAGGCATCGAGCGATGAGTCGGCAGCAGATGTTGTCGATTCTACGTACACAAATGTGTACAGGCGTTGTACACTGGAGCTAGTAGACGGAGGACCATCACCATGTCCGAGAACGATATGACCCTTGGGCGATACCTGGAAGCCGCCCGTCAGGACGCAGGCCTCAGTCTGCGCCAGTTGGCAGAGGCCGCTGACGTACAGCTCACGATCGTGGCTCGGTTGATGCGCGACGAAGTGAAGAAGCCGGCGCCGGCTGTGCTGATGCGTCTCGCTCCTGTTCTGGAGCTGCGGACCAGTGACCTGTTCCTGGTCGCCGGCCTGCCAACGCCGACGGATCTGCCGAGCGTGGAGGCACTACTACGCGCTGAGTACGACCTGCCGGAAGACGCCGTAGCCGAGGCCAAGCAGCAGATTGAAGCGATCGTCGCCCGCTACAAGGCGACGGGGAGTAACCGAGAGGAGGGGAACCATGGAACGAGCAAACATCACTAGAGACGTTCGCGGCTTGATGCCGCAGCGCACCTTGACGCTGTCGGAGGCATATCAGGTCGCCGAGCTTCAGGCCGCGAAGTTGATCGAGTGTCTCGGTATCACGGGGCCGGCGGTCGACGTCGCGCGTCTGACTGAGCTGCCGAAGATCGAGGTCCGTATGGAGCCCCGCCACCGGATGCCGAGCCTGGCGGGCTTCTCGCAGTGGGCCGACGGTCGGTGGCTGATCGTCGTCAACCGAGATGGTCCGACCGGGCGGCGTCGCTTCACGCTGGCGCACGAGTTCAAGCATGTCCTCGACCACCCGTCGTACAAGGTCGCCTACAAGCACCTTGGCCGCGGTGACCAGACGAAGCACGACCAACAGATCGAGCTGGTCTGCAACTACTTCGCCGCCTGCTTTCTGATGCCGCGCACCTGGGTCAAGCGCGCCTACGCAAGTGGCATACAGGACGAGGAGGCCCTGGCCGGCCTGTTCAAGGTCAGCGTCGAAGCCATGCATAACCGCCTGATCTTCCTGGGCCTCATCGGAGATGACCGGCGTCCGATCGCCGACTACTTTCGCGCGGACGGCCGGCTGACATCCGCTAGAACGGTGGCGGCATGAGTGAGGCGGGTGGGCCGACTCGCGCCGTGTCTTACCTGCGCGTCAGCACGAAGGAGCAAGCTGACCGCGAAGGTGATCCCGAGGGGTACTCCATCCCCGCGCAGCGGGAAGCGAACGCTCGCAAGGCGGAGTCACTTGGCGCATCGATCGTTGCTGAATTTGTCGATCGCGGCGAGTCAGCACGGTCGGCCGACCGCCCACAGCTGCAGACGCTACTCGACTTCATCTCGCGGCAACCAGTCGACTACGTGATCGTCCACAAGGTCGACCGGCTCGCGCGAAACCGAGTCGACGACGTCGAGATCAATCTCGCGATTCAGGCCGCCGGAGCGGCACTCGTGTCGGCAACCGAGAACATCGACGAGACGCCCAACGGCATGTTGCTGCACGGGATCATGAGCTCGTTCGCCGAGTACTACAGCCGCAACCTGGCGACTGAGGTGCTCAAGGGGATGAGCCAGAAGGCCAAGGGTGGCGGCACCGTCGGCATGGCGAAGATCGGCTATCGCAACACACGGATCATCTCGGCAGAGGGCCGCGAAGTGCGCACGGTCGAGGTCGATCCGGAGCGTGGCCCTCATATTCGCTGGGCATTCGAGGCCTACGCGACTGGCCAGTGGTCCCTGAATCGGCTGACGGCCGAGCTTGCAGATCGGGGCCTCGCCTCGCGTCCCTCTGCGAAGCGGCCGAGCAAGCCACTGGCGGTGAGTCAAGTTCACCAGATGCTTCGGTCGCCCTACTACCGAGGTGTCGTCGTCTGGCAGGGGGTCGAGTACCCCGGTCGTCATGAGCCGCTCATCGACGAGGCGACCTGGCACAAGGTGCAAGAGATGCTCAAGCTAAAGCGGACGGGTGAGAAGGAGCGCTCTCACAACCACTACCTCAAGTCCAGTGTCTTCTGCGGCTCGTGTGGCGCTCGCTTGATCATCACTCATGCCAAGAACAACTACGGCACGGTCTATCCCTACTTCGTCTGTGGCAGCCGGCATCAGAAGCGCAACGACTGCACCGCGAAGGCTGTGCTGATCAGTGATGTCGAGTCCGAGGTCGTTGCGTTCTACAAGTCGGTGCAGTTGTCGGCGGTTGCTCGAAAGTCAGTCGAAGCCAGGTTGACTGCGGTGCTCGACAAGGTCGCGGCCGTGCAGGAGGGCGAGCGCCAGACGCTGCTGACGCAGTTGCGCACGGTGAAGGACCAGCAAGCCAAGCTGCTGCAAGCTCACTACGCGGGTGCCGTGCCGTTGGACCTGCTCGCTAGCGAGCAGGAGCGGCTCGGGCGTCAGCGCGCGAGCGCTGAGCAGCGGCTCAGCACCATGGAAGTTAGCCAAGAGAAGGTTCGCGAGAACCTGCGCTGCGCCTTGGATCTCATCGAGAACATGGGTGCCGCCTATGAGCAGGCGCGGCCGAGGGAGCGGCGCACGCTCAACCAGGCGCTCTTCAGTCACCTCTACGTGCGAGATCTCGCAACCGACGGTCAGCTCAACGAGCCCTACGCGACGCTTCGCGAGATCGCCGAGGGCGATCAGCTCACGACCGCGATCGACCAGGAGGTCTATCGGCGAGTCGAGACGCGGTCGAAGTTTGAAAAAAGGCGCAACGGCGCCAGTTTGAAAGAGTCGGTGTTGGTGCCCCAGGCCAGAGTCGAACTGGCGACCTTTCGCTTAGGAGGCGGCTGCTCTATCCACTGAGCTACTGGGGCGCGGCCGTCCCGACGGGCCCGGCCGGTCGGAGCCTAGCCCGCGTGGCGCCTCCGGACGGCAGCCGGGCCGCCCGATCCGCCGCCGTCGCCGAGCCCGTCGCTTTGGAGACGCTCAGGAACGTCTCCCAGAATGGCGCCCCGTGAGCCCGTCCGACGCCCCCTCCCGCCGCGCCCCCGTGCGCGGCAAGCGCCGGGCACGGCGACGGCGTCGGCACTCGGTCGGCCTCGGCGTCCTGGTCACCCTCCTGGCGCTCGCGCTGGTCGCCGGGCTCGGCACCGCGTACGTCTACCGCGACCTCAACGCCAACCTGACGCTCGTCGACATCGACCAGCAGATCGTCGGGCCGCGGCCCACGAAGGCGCCGGCCACCGGCCCGCAGGAGCCGCTGAACATCCTGGTGATGGGCTCCGACACCCGCGACGGCGTCGGCAACGCGGTCGACAAGCAGGTCGGCGGTGGCCAGCGCTCCGACACCACGATCCTGCTGCACGTCTCGGGTGACCGGAAGCGCGCCTACGGCATCTCGATCCCGCGCGACTCCATGGTCGACCGGCCCGCCTGCAAGAGCCTCGCCGGCCAGGTGGTGCCGCCCGCGACCTACCAGATGTGGAACGCCGCCTTCGGCATCGGCGGCCCGGCGTGCACGGTCGCGCAGTTCGAGAGCCTCACCGGCATCCGCGTCGACCACTTCGTCGTCGTCGACTTCCGCGGCTTCCGCGGCATGGTCGACGCGATCGGCGGGGTGCAGGTGTGCATCCCGCAGGTGATCGACGACCGCCGCCGCGGCATCTACTTCGACCCCGGCACCCAGGTGCTGAAGGGCGAGCAGGCGCTCGACTACGTCCGCGAGCGGCACGCCGTCGGCGACGGCTCCGACGTCGGCCGGATGAAGCGCCAGCAGGCGTTCATCGCCTCGATGGTGCGCTCGGTGGTCTCCGCCGGCACCCTCGCCCGCCCCGACCGGCTGCTCGGCTTCCTGCAGGCGGCGACCAAGTCGCTGACCCTCGACCGCGGCCTCGGCGACCTGCTCAAGATCGCCGACCTCGGCTCGACCGTCGCGGGCATCGGGCTCGGCGAGGTGAAGTTCACGACGATCCCCAACACCGTCGACCCGCAGAACCCCAACCACCTCGTGTGGACGCCCGCCGCCGACGGCGTCTGGCAGCGGGTCAAGGACGACGAGCCGCTCACCGCGAGCGCCACCAAGGACGCCATCAGCGCCGCCGACGTGCCCGACGGCTCGTCCGCGACGAAGAGGGCGAAGCGCACGACCGCCCAGACGCAGGCGCTGAAGTCGGCCGGGCTGTGCACGTGAGCGACGCCGAGCAGCCGGAGCAGCCGGAGCAGCCCTCCGCCCAGCGGGATGCCGAGTGGCGACGTCGCCGCCGCCTCGCCGAGGTCTTCGGGGACGTCGAGCCGGCCACCACCTCGGACGAGCGCGACCCCCGCGACGCGGCCGCCCCGCGCGACGCCGACGCCTGGCTGCGCGAGCAGGTGCCCCCGCACCACGGCCCCGTCTGACGGCCTAGCCGAGCGCGTCCTCCAGCAGGGCCAGCGTCGCGGGATCGGCGTGGAAGGGCGCCAGCCGCGCACGCAGCAGCCGCTCCAGCGCGCCGGAGTCGTGCAGCGCCCGGACGACGGGCGGCGCCAGGCGCTCGACGTCGTCGAGCAGCGCGTCGCGGTCGAGGTCGAGCTCGTCGAGGAGCTCGGGACCGGTGTAGCCGCCGAACCGCTCGAAGAACGCCTCGACGACGGTGCGCCCCAGGGCGGCCGCCTCCGGGGTGCCGGCCGCGACCACGACCGCCTCGTGCGCGGCGTCGACCACCGCGACCAGGCGCGTGCGGGCGTCCGGGTCGTCGACGCCGGCGACCCGCTCGGCGGCGACGAGGTCCCACACCTGCAGGACGGCGTCGCGGGTCGCGGGGTCGCGCAGGGTCTCGACCAGGATCCGGTTGAGGCGCCGCACGGCCAGCGCGCCCCCGCGTCCGGCGGCGTCGCCCAGCAGGCCGTCGAGCTGCTTGTCGGCCGCGCCGATCACCTTCGTCGCGGCCCCCGTGCCGAGGCTGACCAGAGACCCCAGGCCCGGCACCTTGCCGGCCACGGCCTTGTTGGCCTCGAGGACCTCGCCGACGATGCGGCCCATGAAGCGGGACGCCACGACGCCGACCGTCGGGGCCTCGGCGAGCCGGTCGAGGCGCTGCTCGACGAGCGGGTGCAGCGCGAGCACGGCGTCGACGATCCGCTCCACCTGCGGCCGGTCGACGAGCGCGCCGACGGCGTGGGGCCGCTCGGGCCCGTCGAGCACCAGGGTCGTGGCCATCTCGATCACCCCGCTGACGGCGGCGCTCGGCGGCACGGTGGCCAGGGCGCGCTCGACGACGTCGGCGACCGCCTCGACGTCGACCACGTCGGCGATCGGATGGGCCTCGGCCGCCGCGAGCAGCTCCGTGGCGAGCGCGCGGACCTCGACGGTCAGCGTGTCGCCGGTGAGCCGCTCGACGTGGTGGGCGACCTGCGCGTCCAGGAGCCGCCGGGCGAGCTCCTCGGCGCGGGCGGTGGGGGGAGTCATGCCCCGACCGTAGGCGACGCCGCCCGGATCAGACGTGCTTGCCGGTGCCGGTGCCGGCGGCACCACCCTGCTGCGCGAGGAGGAGGTCGCGGATCTCGCGGAGCAGCTGGACGTCCTCGGGGGTTCCCGGCGGAGCGCTCGGGAAGTAGCGCTCCTTGACCCGCGTGTAGGGCAGCACGACGAAGAAGTAGACGACCGCCGCCAGGATGACGAAGGAGATCACCGCGTTGAGGAAGAAGCCGAGGCTGCCGGACTTCGCGTCGGCGAAGACCGACCCGGCGCTCGGGATCTTCGCCGTCAGCCACGCCGTGAACGCGGTGACGACCGTGCCGAACGCGGTGCCGATGATGACCGCGACGGCCAGGTCGACCAGGTTGCCGCGCAGGATGAAGCTCTTGAAGCCGCCGAGCATGGGGTGCTCCTCGTGGGGTTCGGGACTCGGGTTTCGGGGACGCCCCGCACGCTAGTCACTCCAGGCGTAGCCGAGCAGGAGGCGGGCCGCGGCGGCGGCGATGCGGGGCACGTCGTCGGCGGCGACGTCGAGCACCACCGGACGCCCGGGCGCGTCGGAGACCGCGGTCGTCGAGGCCGGCGGCACGGCCAGGACGACGACGTCGCGCGCCACCACGGCGGCGTCGGCGTCCTCGTCCACGGTCGACCCGGCGGCGGCGGAGGTCGAGCCGGTGGCGAGCAGGTCGATCCGCTCGCCCGGGTGCAGCAGCTCGACCAGCGCGGCGTCGGGCAGGCGCACCGGCAGGGCCACCCGGCCCGGCGTCCGGGGAGTCACCTCGGCGCCCAGCAGCCGCAGCGGCGTGACGGGCTCCCCGGGCCCGACGGCGCTCGCGACCCGGCGTCCGAGGACCGGCGCGGCGCCGGCGACGGCGTCGGCGGGCGCGGTGCCGACGGCGTAGCGCGCCACGCGGACGTCGCCGGGGGAGACCTCCTGGCCAGCGGCCAGCGGACGGGCCGCCACCAGCACCGGCTCGGTGGGCGTCGCGGGCGGCTGGAGGAGCCGCAGCGACAGCGCGGCGGCGGCGCCGAGCAGCAGGACGCCGATCAGCCGGCGGCGGGCGCGCACCGCGCGCCGCAGGCGTCGCGAGCCGGTGACGACGGTCGGGAAGGCCTGCTCGAGGGACATGCCCGCGACGCTAGGCCGACCGCGGTGCCGTCCGTGCGGGCCCTCCACAGGGCGCCGGACGCGCGGGCGCCGGCGCGGTCAGGACGCCGAGGAGCTCGTCGAGGGCCCCGATGTGCTGCCGGTGCTCGTGCTGGTCGAGCTGCCGGAGCCGGAGTCGCCCGAGGAGCCCGTGCCGCCGGACGACGCGCTCGCGCTGGACGAGGTCGACGAGGTCGACGAGGTCGACGAGGTGGAGGAGCCCGAGCGCGAGTCGGTGCGGTAGAAGCCGGAGCCCTTGAACACCACGCCGACCGCGTTGAACACCTTGCGGAGCCGGCCGTGGCACTGGGGGCACTCGGTGAGGGCGTCGTCGGAGAACTTCTGGACCTGCTCGAACGCGTGGTCGCACTCGGTGCAGGCGTACTGGTAGGTGGGCATGCGGGTCCCTCGGCAGATCGGAGTGGCGTGCGCCTGGCACTCGGATGGCGCGAGTGCCAATTCTACGGGACGTCCGAGCCGGGTGGCACCATGGCCGCACCATGACCGACGCGTCCCGCCGCCCGTCCGTCCGTGCCCGGCTCGAGGCCTTCCGGGCGCTGCCGCGACCGCTGCGGCTCGGCGCCTGGGGGAGCGTCGCGCTGGTCCTCGTGCTGATCGCCGCGGCGATCGGCGGGACGGTCGTCGCCCGGCGTCCCCTTCCGCAGGTCGACGGGACGCTGACCCTGCCGGGCCTCGGCGCCGAGGTCGAGGTCGTGCGCGACGCGCACGGCATCCCGCAGCTCTACGGCGACTCCGTGGCCGACCTCGCGGCGGCCCAGGGCTTCGTGCACGCCCAGGAGCGCTTCTTCGAGATGGACGTGCGCCGGCACGCCACCGCCGGCCGGCTCGCCGAGCTGTTCGGGCCCGAGGCGCTGCCGTCCGACCGGCTCGTGCGCACCCTCGGCTGGCGCCGGGTCGCCGAGCGCGAGCTGGCGCTGGTGCGTCCCGACACTCGCGCGTTCCTGGAGGCCTACGCCCGCGGCGTCAACGCCTACCTGCACAGCCGCGGGACGACCCGCCTCGGGGTCGAGTACGCGGTGCTCGCCGCCGGCGGCTTGCGGTACCGGCCCGAGGACTGGTCGCCGGTCGACTCGCTGGCCTGGCTCAAGGCCATGGCCTGGGACCTGCGGGGCAACCTCGACGACGAGATCGACCGCGCGCTCAGCATCGCCGCGGTCGGCCCGCGCCGCGCCGCACAGCTCTTCCCGCCCTACGACGAGCGGCGGCACGCGCCGATCGTCACCCAGGGCGCGGTGGTCGACGGGGTCTACCAGCAGGACGCCCGCGCGGGCGGCACCCGCAAGCCCCTGCGTCCGGCCTTCGACGCCGCCCAGGTGGCCGCGCTGCGCCGCACCGGTCGGGCGCTGACCGCGGCGCCGGCCTGGCTGGGGCGCGGCGACGGCGTCGGCTCGAACAGCTGGGTGGTCGCCGGCCGGCACACGGTCACCGGGCGTCCGATCCTCGCCGACGACCCCCACCTCGGCGTCGGCCTGCCGGGGGTGTGGATGCAGATGGGCCTGCACTGCCGCACCGTGTCGACCTCGTGCCCCCTCGACGTCGCAGGCTTCACCTTCTCCGGCGTCCCCGGGGTGCTGATCGGCCACAACGCCGACATCGCCTGGGGCTTCACCAACCTCGGCGCCGACGTCACCGACCTCTACGTCGAGCGGCTGCGCGGGCGGCGGTGGCTCGACGACGGCCGGCTGCGCCCGCTCACGGTGCGCACCGAGACGATCCGCGTGCGCGGGCAGGCCGACGAGCGGCTCACCGTCCGCGCGACCCGGCACGGCCCGCTGCTCTCCGACCTCCCGGACGCCGGCCTGGCCGCGGGCGACGACCTCGCCGCCCGCGCGACGACGGCCGGTCGGGGCGGTCGCGTCGGAGCCGCCGCGTCCGCCGAGGGACGCCTCGGCGAGGGCACCGGCGTCGCCCTGCGCTGGACCGCGCTGGACCCCGCGCCGACGGCCGACGCGATCCTCGACCTCGACCTCGCCACCGACTGGCGCTCCTTCCGCGCCGCGGCGGCGTCGTTCGCCGTGCCGGCGCAGAACCTGGTCTACGCCGACCGGCGGGGCCACATCGGCTACCAGGCGCCGGGCCGCGTGCCGATCCGCGTGTCGGGCGACGGGCGGCTGCCGGTCGCGGGCTGGCGTCCGGAGAACGAGTGGCGCGGGTACGTCCCGTTCGACGCCCTGCCCTCGGTGCTCGACCCGCGGGAGGGCCTGGTCGTCACCGCCAACCAGGCGGTCGTCGGCCGCGACTACCCCTACCTGCTCACCCGCGACTGGGACCGCGGCTACCGCTCCCAGCGCATCCGCGACCGCCTGAGCAGCATGCTGGCCGACGGCGGCCGGGTGGGCGTCGACGACCTCGCCGCGCTGCAGCTCGACTCCCGCAACCCGATCGCGGCCACGCTCGTCCCGCGGCTGCTGCGGGTGCCGCTGTCCGACCCCTTCTACCGCGACGCGCAGCGCCTGCTGGAGGGCTGGGACCTCACCCAGCCGGCCGACGGTCCGCAGAGCGCGGCCGCGGCCTACTTCAACGCCGTGTGGCGCGCGCTGCTGGCCCGCACGTTCCACGACGAGCTGCCCCGCGACCTGTGGCCCGACGGCGGTCAGCGCTGGTACGCGGTGATGGAGTCGCTGCTGGAGCGCCCCGACGACCCGTTCTGGGACGACGTCACGACGCCCACCGTCCGCGAGACCCGCGACGACGTGCTGCGCGCCGCGCTCCTGCAGGGCCGCGACGAGCTGACCCGGCTGATGTCGCGCGACCTCTCCGGCTGGACGTGGGGCCGGGTGCACCGGCTCGACCTGCGCTCGCCGACCCTGGGGGAGAGCGGGATCGCGCCGGTCGAGGCGCTGGTGAACCGCGGTCCGTGGTTCGTCGGCGGGGGCACCTCGGCGGTCGACGCCGCCTCGTGGGACGCCGCGTCGTCCTCGGCGCGGCCGTACGCGGTGACCACGGCGCCGTCGATGCGGATGGTCGTCTCGCTGGCCGACCTCGACGCGTCCCGGTGGATCAGCCTCACCGGCGTCTCCGGGCACCCGTTCAGCGCGCACTACACCGACCAGACCGACCTGTGGGCGCGCGGCGAGACGCTGCCGTGGGCCTTCGGTCGGCCGGCCGTCGACGCCGCGGCCCGCGACCGGCTGCGGCTGGTGCCCGGCGCCGACGGCTGAGTCGGCGGACCCGGGCCGCCGACCGCCGAGCGACCTGGCCCCCCGCTCACCGGCGGGGCAGGCGCACCAGGCCGGACGGCGTGAGGGCCCCGGTGACCGGACGGTCGTGCGGCTCCACCGGCACGGGCACGCCCACCTCGTCGTCGTGCAGGAGGACCCACACCGGGGTGCCGACGGGCACGCGTGCGAGGGCGCGGTCGTAGGAGCCGCCGCCGCGCCCCAGCCGCCGCCCGGCGTCGTCGACCGCGAGGCCTGGCACGAGCACGACGTCGGCCGTGGCGATCGCCTCGAGCCCCAGCGGTGGGCCCTCGGGCTCCCGCAGCCCCCGGGACGCCGGGCGCAGGTCCTCCTCGCGGGTGAGGACCGCCCAGTCGAGGTCGGCGTCGGGCCGCAGCAGCGGCAGGAGCACCCGGACGCCCGCGGCGCGCAGGCCAGCGAGCAGCGCGGCGGTGCCGACCTCGGCGCCCACGCCGACGTAGGCGGCCACGGTGGTCGCCCGGCGCACCTCGGGCGCGGCGAGCGCATGCGCGGCGACGGACCGGGCCGCCTGCGCCCGCTCGGCCGGGGGGCGGTCGCGCCGGGCCGCGAGGAGCCGATCGCGCAGCTCCGCCTTCGCCGTGCGCGGTGTCGCGTGCGCGGCGTCTCCCGCCGAGTTGCCCGGGGCCTGCGACGCGCACACGCGGGTCAGCCTAGGCTGGCCGACATGACCTCCCCCGGGTTGCAGCAGGCACGCGAGAAGATGCGCACGGCCGGCATCGACGACGTCGCGATCGAGACCTTCGCCCACTACCACCGGCTCCTCGAGCACGGCGAGACCGGGATGATCCCCGAGTCGAGCATCGATCCGGTCGGCATGGACTCCCTGGCCGACGTCGACGTGCCCGACGACGTCGCGGCCGCCGCCATCCGCACGACCGCGGTGATCAAGCTCAACGGCGGCCTGGGCACCTCGATGGGCATGGACCGCGCGAAGTCGCTGCTGTGCGTGCGGCGCGGGCTGTCGTTCCTCGACATCATCGCCCGCCAGGTGCTGCACCTGCGCGAGCGCTACGACGCCCCGCTGCCGCTGATCCTGATGAACTCCTTCCGCACCAGCGGCGACACCATGGCCGCGCTGGCGCGCTACACCGACCTGCCGGTCGCGGGCCTGCCGCTGGAGTTCCTGCAGAACAAGGAGCCCAAGCTCCTCGCCTCCGACCTCACGCCCGTCAGCTGGCCCCAGGACCCCGAGCTCGAGTGGTGTCCGCCGGGCCACGGCGACCTCTACACCGCGCTGCGCGGCACGGGGCTCCTCGACGCCCTGCTGGAGGCCGGGTACGAGCGCGTCTTCGTCTCCAACTCCGACAACCTCGGCGCGACGCCGGACGCCCGCGTGGCGGGCTGGTTCGCCTCCTCCGGCGCGCCGTTCGCGATCGAGGCGGTCCGGCGGACGCCGTCCGACGTCAAGGGCGGCCACTTCGCCCGGCGCAAGGCCGATGGCCGGATCGTGCTGCGCGAGACCGCGCAGACCCTGCCGGAGGACAAGGCGGCGCTGGCCGACCTCAGCCGGCACGCCTACTGCTCGACGAACAACCTGTGGTTCGACCTGCGCGCCATGAAGGACCTGCTCGACCAGCGCGACGGCATCCTCGGCCTCCCGCTCATCCGCAACGTCAAGACGGTCGACCCGGGCGACGCCTCCAGCCCCGAGGTGATCCAGATCGAGACCGCGATGGGCGCCGCGATCGAGGTCTTCGAGGGCGCCACGCTGATCGAGGTCGGCCGTGACCGGTTCGTCCCGGTCAAGACCACCAACGACCTCCTCGTGCTGCGCTCGGACGTCTACGCGATCGGCGAGGACTTCGTGCTCGACCAGGTGGCCCCGGCGGTGCCGTTCGTCGACCTCGACGCCCGCTACTACAAGCTCGTCGGCGAGTTCGACAAGCGCTTCCCCGAGGGCGCGCCGTCGCTCAAGGAGGCGTCCTCGCTGCGGGTCGAGGGCGACGTCGTCTTCGGCAAGGGCGTGGCGGTGCGCGGCGACGCCGCCGTGCGCACCGGCTCCACCACCCGCCTCGATCCCCAGACCGTGCTGGAGGGCTGAGCGTGCCCGACGCCGCCGTCCCCCTCGAGGCGCACCTGCGCCGCATCCTCGACGCCGTCGCGCCGCTGCCGCCGCGCGACGTGCCGCTGCTCCAGGCCCACGGTCTGGTGCTGGCCGAGGCCGTGCACGCCGACCTCGACCTGCCGTCCTTCGCGAACTCCTCGATGGACGGCTACGCGGTGCGCGCCGCCGACCTCGTCGGCGCGGCCGACGACGCCCCCGTGGCGCTGCCGGTGCGGGGCTCGATCGGCGCGGGCGCCGGCGCGGAGGCGGTCGTCGAGGCGGGCACGGCGGTCAAGATCATGACCGGCGCGCCGCTGCCGCCGGGCGCGGACGCGGTCGTCCCCTACGAGTGGACCGACGCCGGCGCCGAGACGGTGCAGGTGCGACAGACGCCGCAGGCCGGCGCCCACGTGCGGCCGGTCGGCGACGACGTCGCCCGCGGGGCGCTGCTGCTCGAGGCCGGCACCCGGCTGACCTCGCGCCACCTGGGGCTGCTCGCGGCGATCGGACGCCCGACGGCGCGGGTGCACCCGCGGCCGCGGGTCGCGGTGGTCTCCACCGGTGCGGAGCTGCGCGCGCCCGGCGAGTCGCTGGGCCCCGACGCGATCTACGACTCCAACTCCACGCTGCTGGCCGCCGCCGCGCTCGAGGCCGGCGTCGAGCCGGTGCACGTCGGCCGGCTCGACGACGACGTCGACGGGCTCTGGCCGGCGCTGCAGCGGCTGCTGCCGCGGGTCGACCTCGTCGTCACCTCCGGTGGCGTCTCGATGGGCGACTTCGACGTCGTCAAGGCGGCGCTGCGCGCGCTCGACCCCGCCGACGGCGAGGTGTGGTTCGGGCCGGTGGCGATGCAGCCGGGCAAGCCGCAGGGCTTCGGCCTGCTGCTCGATCGCTCGGGCACCGACGGCGACGCGCCGCGGTCGGTGCCGATCCTGACGCTCCCGGGCAACCCGGTCTCGTCGTACCTGTCCTTCGAGGTCTTCGCCAAGCCCGCGCTGCGCCGTCAGCTCGGACTGCCCGACGACGCGCTGACCACCCCCACCGTGCGCGCCCGGCTGGTCGGGGCGGTGGGCTCGCCCGCCGGACGCCGCCAGCTGCTGCGCGGGCGCCTCGCTGCCGACGGCACGGTGACGCCGGTCGGCGGCGCCGGCTCGCACCTGATGGGCTTCCTCGCCCACGCCGACGCGCTGATCGTCGTCCCGGAGGAGCTCACCTCGGTCGAGGACGGCGCGGAGGTCGACGTGATCCCGCTGCCGTCGTGGGCGCCCGCCTCCCGAGACGGGGGTGCGTCGTGAGCGACCGGCTGACCCACGTCGACGCCTCGGGAGCGGCGCGCATGGTCGACGTCTCGGGCAAGCAGGTGACCGCCCGCACCGCCACCGCGTCGGGGCGCGTGCTCGTCTCGCCCCAGGTCGTGGCGCTGCTGCGCGGCGAGGGCGTGCCGAAGGGCGACGCGCTCGCCGTCGCCCGGATCGCCGGCATCATGGCCGCCAAGCAGACGCCGGCCCTCGTCCCGCTGTGCCATCCGCTGGCGATCTCCGGCGTCGAGGTCGAGCTGCACGTGGCCGACGACGCCGTGGAGATCTCCGCGACCGTGCGCACCGCCGACCGCACCGGGGTGGAGATGGAGGCGCTCACCAGCGTCACCGTCGCCGCGCTCACCGTGATCGACATGGTCAAGGCGGTCGACAAGGGCGCGGTGATCACCGACGTGCGGGTCGAGGCGAAGTCCGGCGGCCGCTCCGGCGACTGGACGCGGGCGGACCTGCCGTGAGCGCCGGGTCGCCGCGCGGGGCCGTCGTCGTGGCCTCCAACCGCGCCGCCGCGGGCGTCTACGAGGACGCCACCGGCCCGCTGATCGTCGACTTCCTGCAGGCCCAGGGCCTCGAGGTCGACGCGCCCGCCGTCGTGCCCGACGGCGACCCGGTGGGCGACGCGATCGCCGCCGCGCTCGCGGCCGGGGCCCGGGTCGTCCTCACCACCGGCGGCACCGGCCTGACGCCCACCGACCGCACGCCCGAGGCGACCCGCCCGCTGCTCGACCGCGAGGTGCCCGGCCTGGCCGAGGCGATCCGCGCGCACGGCGTCGCGAAAGGCGTCCCGACCGCCGTGCTCTCCCGCGGCCTCGCCGGCGTCGCCGGCGACGCGCTCGTCGTGAACCTGCCCGGCTCGCGGGGCGGCGTGAAGGACGCCCTCGCGGTGCTCGAGCCCGTGCTGCGCCACGCGCTGGAGCAGATCGTCGGGAGCGACCATTGAGCGGTGCCGCCGGCCGGCTGAGCCAGGCGTGGCCGGCGACCCTGCGCTGGCGTGACCTCGACGTCGCGCCGCCCGGCGACCCCGACGTCGTCGTCCGGCCGCTGCGCGGCTCCGACGCCGGGCCGTGGCAGCGCGCCCGGGCCCGCAACGCCGCCTGGCTGACGCCCTGGGACGCCACCGTGCCGCCCGGCAGCGACCCGCGTCCGACGACGTTCCGCGCGCTCGTGCGTCGCCTGCGCGCCCAGGCGCGCGCCGGCCGCACCTACCCCTTCGCGATCGACCTCGACGGCCGGTTCGTCGGCCAGGTCACCGTCAACAACGTGGTGCGCGGCTCGGCCCAGTTCGCCTCGATCGGCTACTGGATCGACCGGGACGCCGCCGGCCGCGGCGTCATGCCCCGCGCGGTGGCGCTCGTGATCGACCACTGCTTCACCTCCGCTCGCCTGCACCGCATCGAGATCGCCATCCGCCCCGAGAACTCCAACTCGCTGCGGGTCGTGGAGAAGCTGCGGATCCCCGAGATCGGCTACGCCCCACGCTTCCTGCACATCGACGGCGGCTGGCGCGACCACCGGCTCTTCGCCGTCACCAAGGAGGAGGTGCCGCTCGGGCTGTGCGAGCGGCTGGTGCGGGATCCGGGGTGAGCGAGGACCGTCGGTTTCCCCGGTCGACCGGGGAAACCGATCGATGACGGGCGAAACTTCGCCTGTCATCGATCGACTTCGCCCGTCCTGATCGGAACGTGTCCGTCACACGAGCAATATGCGACACACGGGTTGACATCCGCCTCACGCCCTCGTCGCGCTCCTAGGCTGCGGCCGTGGACCTGAGCGGACTGATCTTCGTCGCCCTGGCCGTCGCGTGGGCGGCCTACCTGGTGCCGAAGGCGCTCCGGTATCACGAGGACGTCCACCGCAGCCGCTCGATCGACCGCTTCTCGACCACCATGCGCGTGCTCGCCCGCCGCGAGCCCACCGACCGCGGCCGCGCCCGTCTGGTCGTGACGCCGGGACGCACGCCGGAGGCGCCCGCCGTCCAGGCGCCCGCCCCGCGCGTCGCCGCGCCGACCGCCGCCACCAGCCCCGCCACCAGCCCCGCCGCCGCGGCCGCCGCGGCCGCCCCGGCCGCCGACGAGCAGCGCCGGGCGGAGCCCGTGGCCCGCCGCGTCCCGCCGGCCGTCCGCCGGGAGGCGGCCCGTCGTGCGGCGCAGCGCCGCCGCCGCGTGCTCGGCACCCTGACCGGTCTGCTCCTCGCCGTCGTCGCCCTGGCCGCTGCGGGCGTCGTCGGGTGGGCGTGGACGAGCGCGCCGATCGCCCTGCTGATCGCCTGGCTGGTCGCGTGCCGCCTGATGGTGCGCCAGGAGCGGGGCCTCGGCGCCGTGCGGCGTCCCGCACGGTCCGCAGCCGAGCGCGTCCGGTCGCGGCCGTCGCTGGCCGAGGCCGCGGCCACCGCCGTCGAGGACGCCTCCCTCGCCGACCTCGACCCCGACCTGACCTCCGAGGTGCCCGTCGTCAGCGAGTCCGCTCCGGTCGACGCCGCTGTGGTCGACGGACCGGTCACCGCGCCCGGCCTCTGGGACCCCGTGCCGGTCACCCTGCCGACCTACGTCGCCAAGCCCGCGGCCGTGCGTCGCAGCGTGCGCACCATCGACCTCGACTCCACCGGCGTGTGGACGTCGGGCCGCACCGAGGCCGACGCGTCGATCGCCCGCGAGGCCGACGAGCAGCGTCGCCGCGACGTCCGCCGCAGCGACGAGGGCGGCCGCGCGACCGGCTCCTGAGGCCTCCCGCCCGCAGCCCGGCCGGATTCGGAACCGGTCGCCGCGGGTGCTAGCCTTCCCGACGCGCCGCGAGGCGCACTGGGGCTGTGGCGCAGTTGGTAGCGCGTCTCGTTCGCATCGAGAAGGTCAGGGGTTCGAATCCCCTCAGCTCCACCGAGGCCCGGCAGGGCCCACCCCGATCCCGTCCGGCTCCCCGGGCGGGATCGCTGCGTCCGGGGGCGTCGTCGCCTCGCACCCGTCTGGACCGGTGGTGCCCGCGAGCGACCCGAGATGACCGTCACAGACGGACCGCCCGATACGCTCGGCGCCGTCACGTCCGATGGCCCAGACTCGACGCCGGAGCATGCCCGCGAGGGCATGCCCGCTCCCTCCCCCCGGAACAGCAGGAGTCCTCATGTTCGGCAGGAAGAAGTCCGACGAGAGCGCGCCCGAGGCGCTCGACGCCGAGGTGGCCGCGGCCCCCGTCGCCGCCGACGCCGCCCCCGTCGAGGAGCCTGCGGGCGAGGCCGCGGCGGCCGAGGCCGCCCGGCACCGCGTCCGCACGCCCCTCCTCGTCGCCGCTGCGGTGCTGCTGCTCGGCGGCGCCGTCGCCGGTGGGGTGCACCTGCTCGGTGACGACGACCCGACGCCGGCCGCCGCGCCCGCCGCGGAGCCCAGCGCCGACGCCACCGACGACGGCCCGACGCTCATCGACGGGCTCATCGACGGCCTCGACGACCCCAGCCCGTCGGCCGCCGCGCTGCCGCAGGGCCTCACGCTCACGGGGTCCACCGGCACCCGCGGCTTCGGCGACGAGCAGCGCGACGACCCCAACGCTCCCGGTCCGGTCATCCAGGTCGGCGACGGCGACGAGCCGTCCGAGGCCCCGTCCTCGCCCGTCACCGAGCCAGCCGCGCCGAGCCCGTCGGCCGAGCCGACGCCGACCACCGCGCCGAGCCCGAGCCCCTCGGCCACCAAGGGCCCGCTCGGCAGCGCGCTCGACCCGGTCGTCGAGACCGTCGCCGACGCCCTCGACAGCGGCTCGGGCGGCGCGACCACGCCCCTGACCGGCCCGGTCCGCACCGCCGTCTCGACGGTCACCGACGCCGTCGACGGCCTCATCGGCATGCTCGGCGGAGGCGCCCCGTCGGTGCCCGTCCCGACCGGTGCGCCCGGGCTGCCGGGTCTGCCCGTCTCGCGCTGACCCCGCTCCGCTCCGTCCACGAGCCCCGGCCGACCGGCCGGGGCTCGTGCTCGTCCGCAGGGGCTCTCGGTCCGACGCCGCCGGTGACGGTCGTCACAGCGGGTGTGGCAGGGTGGGGAGGTGACCGCCTCCCCTCCGCGGTCGGACGGGCGTGCCCGGCCGACCGACCCCCGCGTCGTCGCCGCCTGCCGGCGCGTGCTCGACGACCTCGACGGCCTCACGGCCCGGGTCTGCGCCCAGATCCGCGACGCCGAGGCCGTCTACCGCACCGCGGTCACGCCGGAGCAGCTCGCCGAGTCGGTGCGGCCGAACCTGGTCGGCATCGTCCAGTCGCTCATCTCCGAGGACGGCACCCCGCTCGCCCCGCCGCGGCACACCGGACGCGTCCGCGCGGCCCAGGGGGTGCCGCTGCCGCCGGTGCTCCACGCCTACCGCCTCGGGGTGCTGAGCGTGTGGAACGAGCTCGTCGAGCTGTGCGGCCCCGACCCCGACGCCGCCCGCGCGCTGCTGGCCTCCGGCGAGCGGCTGTGGACGGCCCTCGACCTCTACTCCCAGGAGCTCGCCGCCGCCTACCGCGAGGTCGAGGTCGAGCAGCTGCGTCGTGACGCCCGCCTGCGGGAGTCCGCGCTGACGGCCGTGCTCACCGGCGCGCCGCCGCAGGGTCGCACGCTGGCCGAGATGGCCGACGTGCTGGGCCTGCCGCTCGGCGGCCCGTTCGCCGTGATCGCCGCCGATCACGCCGAGGCCGACCCCGGCGCCGACGGGGGAGCCGGCAGCGGACCCACGCCGGAGTCCGTGCTCGCCGGCCTCGGCGTCCGCTCCGCCTGGCGCACCGAGGCCGACGGCGACCTCGGTCTGGCGACCCTCGCGCCGGGCGCCCGCGGGACGTTGGCCGCGGCCCTCGTCGCGCTCGGCGACGTCCCGCTCGCCGGACGCCGGGTCGGCGTCAGCCGGGTCCACCCGACGCTGGCCGACGTCCCCGCCGGGGTGACGGAGGCGCGGCTGGCCCGCGACGCCGCGGCGCCGGGCCGGGTGACGGCCTACGACGACGCCCGCGTCGCGGGGCTGCTGCTCGGCGCGCCGACGCTGGCCGACGACCTCCGCGCCGACCTCGCCGGCGCCCTCGCGCCGCTGCCCGCGGGCGAGGCCGAGCGCCTGCTCGAGACGTTCGTGGCCTGGTTCGACGCCGACGGGTCGGCCGAGCGGGCGGGCGCGGCGCTCCACTGCCACGCGAACACCGTGCGCTACCGCCTCAGCAAGCTGGCCACGCTGACCGGACGCGACCTGCGCCGTCCGGCCGACGTGGTGCACCTGCACCTCGCCGCGGAGGCCCACCGCCTGCGGGCCGACGCCGGCGCGGCCTGAGCCACGCCGGCGTGCTGTGCGGGTCCCGCCTCAGCCGACCGTCACGAGCGCCCCATGGCGCGGGCGCCCTGCTCGATCGCCTCGCGGATGCGCGTGTACGTGCCGCAGCGGCAGATGTTGCGGATGGAGTCGAAGTCGGACTCCCGCAGCGGCCGGCCCTCCTTCTGCAGCCGCCTGACCAGCGCGACGGCCTCCATGATCTGGCCCGGCTGGCAGTAGCCGCACTGCGCGACGTCGCGGTCGATCCACGCCTTCTGCATGGGGTGCAGGCCCGGGCCCGGAGCGGTGTCGGCCAGACCCTCGATCGTGGTGACCTCGTCGTCGGACTGCAGGTCGCCGACCCGCACCGAGCACGGGTTGAACGCCTTGCCGTTGATGTGGCTGGTGCAGGCCTTGCACACGTTGATGCCGCACCCGTACTTCGGTCCGGTGACGCCGAGGATGTCGCGCAGCACCCACAGGAGCCGCACGTCGTCCTCCACCGTGACGGTGACCTTCTCGCCGTTGAGGATGAACGTCTGCTTGGGCATGTCGATGTCTCCTACGCCGTCAGCGGGCGGTCTTGAGGCCGTTGGTCGGCGCCGGGGGGATCGGGGGGACGAAGGTCTTCGGCTTGAACGAGATCGTGCCGTGGTTGATCGGGAACATCTCGGGGATGCGTCCGGTGGCGCGGGCGTAGGCGCAGGCCACCGCGGCCGCCGAGGTGCCGACGGCGGCCTCGCCGGCGCCGCCGGGCGTGGTGACGCCGGAGTCGACGATGTGCACCTCGACCTGCGGCGGGACGTTCCACTGCCGGGTGTAGAAGTAGTTGTCCCAGCTGGCCTCGAGGAACTTCCCGTCGCGCAGGTGGCAGCTGCTGGTGAGGGTGAGCGCGAGGCCGTCCATGAAGCCGCCCTGCATCTGCGCCTCGAGTCCGCGGGGGTTGATCACCAGGCCGGGGTCGACCGCGATGACCGCCTTCGTGACCCGCGGACCGGTGACGGTCTCGGGACCGAGGTCGCGGTTCACCGTCGTCGGACGGCAGTCGAGCTCGACGAGCACCGCGGTGCAGCCCTTGTACTCCTTGTGCACCGCGACGCCCTGCGCCACGCCCTTCGGCAGGCGGCGCCCCCAGCGTCCGGCCTTCGCGACCGTCTCGAGCACCTTGACGACGCGGGGGTCCTTGAGGTGGGCCGTGCGGAACTCGACAGGGTCGACCTTGAGCGCCTTCGCGATCTGGTCGATCGCCAGCTCGGCGGCGACCGCGACGTCGGGGGAGTAGATGTTGCGCATCGAGCCGGTCTTGAACGCCCCGTCGGTCTCGTTGAGCAGCTGGGTGACGACGCCGAAGTTGTAGGGCAGCTGCTGGGTGAGCAGGAAGATCGACTGCGAGAAGCCGTAGCCGCCCAGCCCGGTGGGCAGCTCGTCGGCGGTGGAGGTGAGGATCTCGCCGAGGCCGTGGCTGAAGTCGGTGACGACGCTGGTGTGCCGCTGCTCGAAGGAGACGACCTGCCCGGCGAGGATCGAGGCCCGCACACGCGAGGTGGCCATCGGGTGCAGTCGGCCCTGACGCGGCTCGTCGGCCCGGTGCCACATGAGCTTGACCGGCACGCCCATGGCCTTGGAGATGGTGGCGGCCTCGAGGGCGTGGTCGCTGAAGAGCTTGTGGCCGAACGACCCGCCGCTGGTGATGACGTGGACCTTCACCTTGTCCTGCGGCAGGCCGGCCATCTGGGCGATGTTCTGCTGGGCCAGGATCGGCACCTTCAGGCCGGCCCAGATCTCGGCGCGGTCGGGCCGGACGTCCGCGATCGCGCTGTAGGTCTCCAGCGCCGCGCTGGAGCGGAAGGCGAAGGCGACGTCGACGTCGATCGTCTGCGTCAGCGGGGTGGACGGGACGACCAGCGGCAGCTCCGCCGCGCGCAGCGCCTTCAGGACGGTGGCGTCGGACTGGCCGTCGGCGGGGCCGGCGTTCCACTCCACGCGCATCGCGCGCACGGCGTCGATGCACTGGCCGAAGGTGCGCGCGCGCACCGCGATGCCCGTGGGCACCTGCGCGACGTGGGTGACGCCGGGCATCCGGAGGATCTGGCTGCGGTTGAGCAGGCGCTTCGGGGTGCCCTGGTGCTGCGGGGCGCGGCAGACCATCGTCGGCAGCGCGTTCGGCACCTTCAGGTCGGTGGTGAACCTCTTCGCCCCGGTGACGGCGTCGTGGGCGTCGAGCCGCGAGTGCGGCTTGCCGATGACCTTGAAGTCCTTCTCCGGACGCAGCGCGACCTCGACGGTCTTGAGCACCTGGCTGGCCGCGCTGACGGCGAGGTCGCCGTAGCTGCGGCTCTGTCCGGTCAGCGGGTCGCGCACGACGCCGGCGATGGTGACCAGCCGGTCGGCGGTGGTGCCGAGCTCGATCGCGGCCGCCGCGAGCAACTGCTGACGGGCCAGCGCCGCGGCCACGCGGACCGGCGTGTAGGTGGAGAAGGTGGTGTTGGAGCCGCCGGTGAGCTGGTTGAGCAGCAGCTCGGGACGGGCGGGCGCGAGCGTGACCTCGACGCGGCGCACCGGGAGGTCGAGCTCCTCGGCGATGATCATCGCGGTCGAGGTGATGATGCCCTGGCCGACCTCGGCGCGCGGGAACTCGAAGTGCGCGGTGCCGTTCTCGCGGATCGTGATCGAGATCAGCGCCGACGTCGGCAGCGCGGCGTCGGTCTGGAGGTCCTCGAGGTCGTAGACGTCGGAGATCTGCGGCGCGGACGGGATCGCGGCCATCGCCTTCGGCGTGCCGAGGCTGAGGTCGGCGGCCACCGCGAGCGTCGTGCCGGCGAGCACGTAGCCGAGGAAGCGCCGGCGCTCGACGCCTCCGGGGCCGTCCTCGTGATCGGACGTCGTGGTCTCGACGGTCGGTGTCGTCATCGACTGCTCCAGGCTGGGGATCCCCCCGAGAGGCCGGCCCGGCTGGGGGGCAGGGGAGGGAGGCCGGCGGCCGTCAGCGTGACACGCGCCACATAACTCGATCTATGTGGGGCGGCACAACGTTGTCGGGTGCTCGCTGTCGCGAGCACCAACCCGTCGAGCGGTCAGGCGTGGGGCGTGTGGACCGGGGTCGCGACCGCGCGCAGCGGCCGTCCCGAGCCGCCCCACTGGGCCGCCACGAGCTCGGCCGCGATGCTGACGGCCGTCTCCTGCGGGGTGCGTCCGCCGAGGTCGAGCCCGACGGGGCTGGAGAGCCGCGCGAGCTCGGCGTCGTCCAGCCCGGCGGCGCGCAGACGGGCCAGGCGGTCGTCGTGGGTGCGGCGCGACCCCATCGCGCCGACGAAGCCGATCGCCGGCAGCCGCAGGGCGACGGTCAGCAGCGGCACGTCGAACTTCGGGTCGTGGGTGAGCACCGCGACGGCGGTGCGCGCGTCGACGCGCCCCGCCGCCTGCTCGGCCGCCAGGTGCCGGTGCGGCCAGTCGACGACGACCTCGGCCGCGGCCGGGAACCGCTCGGGCGTGGCGAAGACCGGTCGGGCGTCGCAGACGGTGACGTCGTAGCCGAGGAACGACCCGACCGAGGCCAGGGCGGCGGCGTGGTCGACCGCGCCGTAGACCAGCAGCCGCGGCGGCGGCGCGAAGGCCTGGACGAGCACCCGCATGCCGAGCCCGCGGCGCTCGCCGTCGGGGCCGTAGGTGAGGGTGGCGGAGCGGCCCGAGGCCAGCACCCCGGCCGCGTCGGCCCGCACGGCGGCGTCGCGCCGGGCCGACCCCAGGGACGCCTCGGACGGCTGGTCGTCGACGCCGACCAGGAGCCGGCGCCCGACCACCGCGACGTCGGGGTGCTCGACGACGGTCGCGATCGCGACCGGACGCTGGGCGTCGACGAGCGCCGCCACGGCCTCGAGCTCGGGGAAGGCCGCGGGGGAGACGGGCTCGACGAAGACCTCGATCTCGCCGCCGCAGGTCAGGCCGATGGCGATGCCCGCCTCGTCCGCGATGCCGTACTGCTCGCGGACGGGACGCCCGGTGGCGATCGCCTCGCGTCCCAGCTCGTAGACCGCGCCCTCGACGCATCCTCCGGAGACCGACCCGACGACGGTGCCGTCGTCGCGCACGAGCATCGCCGAGCCCACCTCGCGCGGCGCCGAGCCGCGCACCGACGTGACGGTCGCCAGCGCCGCCGTCCGGCGCTCGCGCCAGCAGGCGAGGAGGTCGTCCCAGGGGTCGCGCACGTCGGTCACCCTAGCCACGGGTGTGATCCGGGCCTCGTCCGCGGCGGCCCGGTGCGCTCACCCCTGAGGGCCTCGGGAGGCGCCGGGAGCGCGCGTAGCGTCGAGGGGTCGGCCACCCGCCGGCGCCACCCGTCCCCCATGCATGAGGAGCAGGAAGACATGGCCACCACCGTCAAGGCCTACGCCGCCCCGTCCGCCACCGACCCGCTCGAGGCCACCACCATCGAGCGCCGTGACGTGGGGGCCGACGACGTGCAGATCGCGATCCGCTACGCGGGCATCTGCCACTCCGACATCCACACCGTGCGCGGCGAGTGGGGCAAGGTCCCCTACCCGCTGACCGTCGGCCACGAGATCGTCGGCGAGGTCACCGCGGTCGGCTCGAACGTCTCGAAGTTCCAGGTCGGACAGCGCGTCGGCGTCGGCTGCATGGTCAACTCCTGCCGCGAGTGCGAGAACTGCAAGGCCGGCGAGGAGCAGTACTGCCTGAAGGGCGAGATCGGCACCTACGGCTCCACCGACCGCGACGGCACCGTCACCCAGGGCGGCTACTCCGAGTCGATCGTCGTCGACCAGGACTTCGTGCTGAACGTGCCCGAGTCGATCCCCTACGAGGCCGCCGCCCCGCTGCTGTGCGCCGGCATCACCACCTACTCGCCGCTGCACCACTGGAACGCCGGCCCCGGCTCGAAGGTCGCGGTCGTCGGGCTGGGCGGCCTCGGCCACATGGCGGTCAAGATCGCCCACGCCATGGGCGCGGAGGTCACCGTGCTCTCGCAGTCGCTGAAGAAGCAGGAGGACGGCCTCCGGCTCGGCGCCGACCACTACTACGCGACGTCCGACAGCGACACCTTCGAGCACCTCGCGGGCACCTTCGACCTGATCGTCAACACCGTCTCCAGCGCCAGCCTCGACTTCGGCGGCCTTCTCGGCCTGCTCAAGCTCGACGGCACGATGGTCAACGTCGGCGCCCCGGGCGAGCCGATCAGCCTCGGCATCTTCAACCTCTTCACCAACCGCCGCCGCCTCGCCGGCTCGAAGATCGGCGGCATCCGCGAGACCCAGGAGATGCTCGACTTCTGCGCCGAGCACGGCATCGCCGCCGACGTCGAGGTCATCTCCGCCGAGCAGATCAACGAGGCCTACGAGCGGGTGCTCGCCTCCGACGTGCGCTACCGCTTCGTCATCGACACCAGCACCCTCTGACGTCCCCGCCCCGGACGTCCGGGTCTGCGGCCGGTCACCGACCGGCGCGGATTCCCGCACGGCGGCGTGCCGCACGCTATCCTCGGCGTGGCAGCACGCCGCCGTGTCGTTTCCCAGGCGCCGCCGCTGCCCTCGTCCGGTCGCACGCCCGTCGCGTCCCACCGGACGATGCGGGGCCTGCAGCAGCCGGCTCCGGAGAGCATCGTCGCCCGCCCCGCGCCGGGGTGGGCGCGTCGCACCTCGACCCGCGGGGCCGGGGTGCCGGACCGGCACGAGGACGTGCCGTGCAGGAGGGGCAAGTGGCTCGAGGCGGTCAGCGCCAGGGCGGCCAGGGCGGAGGCTCGGGTCGCGCGCAGCAGCGCGGCGGACAGCGCCGTCGCAACGGTCGCCGACTCGACAACGACGGGCTGATCCCGGTGCTCGCCCGCGCGGTGCGCGAGGTCGAGATCGCGGTGCAGCGCGGACGCGTCGACTCCCGCACCCGCAGCACCTTCCAGGTGGTCGCCCTGCTCGTGCGCGAGGAGCGTGCCCGGCTCAAGGCCGCCGCGGAGCTCACCGAGCACCAGCGCGGCGAGGAGCTCAAGCGGCTCGACGGCATCGCGACAATCCTCGCCAAGACCGCCGCGCGCGAGCCGTCCCTGCTCGCCCTGCTCGCCGAGGACGCCCAGCTGAGCGAGTCGGCGCGCGAGCTGAAGGCCGAGATGCTCCGCGCCGCCGGCTACGACGCCGTGGTCGAGGAGGCCGAGAAGGACCCCGAGGCCGACGGCGTGCTGGCGCTGCACGTCGAGCGCCGCGTCGTGCCGCAGTCGGTGGTGGCCCGCCGACTGGCCAACCCGTTCCTCGTGCCCGACTTCTCCGGCGCGCAGCCCGGCTCGGGCGTCGCGCGCCGGCTGTCGGGCTGGGAGCTGCTCGGCCCGCTCTTCCGCTCCTTCGAGTACGTCGGCGGGGCCCCGGCCTGCATGCCTCTGCCCGAGGCGTCGTCCCTCCCGCTCACCGGCCTGGTGCCCGCCGGGCTCGAGCTCATGCCCCACCAGGCGCAGCTCGTCGCGTCGGCCGCGCAGGGCCACCGCACCTACCTGCTCGCCGACGAGCCCGGTCTGGGCAAGACCGCGCAGGCGCTGCTCGCGGCCCAGGCCGCCGACGCGTTCCCGCTGCTCGTCGTGGTGCCCAACGTGGTCAAGACCAACTGGGCGCGCGAGGCCACGCGCTGGACCCCGCAGCGGGCCGTCACGGTCATCCACGGCGACGGCGACGACGTCGACGGGTTCGCCGACATCGTGGTGGTCAACTACGAGGTGCTCGATCGGCACGTGGGCTGGCTCGGCGAGTTCGGGTTCCGCGGCATGGTGGTCGACGAGGCCCACTTCATCAAGAACAAGACGTCCCAGCGCTCGCAGCACGTGCTGCACCTCTCCGAGCGCATCCGGGCGCGCACCGTCCGGCCGCTGATGATGGCCCTCACCGGCACGCCGCTGATCAACGACCTCGAGGACTTCCGCGCGATCTGGCAGCTGCTCGGCTGGATCGACGACGTCAAGCCCCTGGGCCGGCTCATGGACCGCCTCGAGGACACCGGCCTCACGCCCGCCGAGCCGGCCTTCTACGGCGCCGCCCGCGCCTGCGTGATCGAGATGGGCATCGTCCGGCGGCGCAAGCTCGACGTCGCCGCCGACCTGCCCGCCCGTCGCGTCGCCGACCTGCCCGTCGAGCTCGACGACGCCGCCGGCCGCTCGATCCGCGACGCCGAGCGCGAGCTCGCGCGGCGGATGGTCGAGCGCTACTTCACCGCGCTCGAGACCCGCACCAGCGGCGTGCGCACCGAGGGCATCGACGAGGAGCTCGTGCGGCGGGTGGCCGGCTGGGAGCTCGCCGACGGCGCCGACCGCAAGGACGGCGAGAACGTCTTCACCATGGTGCGCCGCATCGGCCAGGCCAAGGCCGGGCTGGCCGCCGACTACGCCGCGCAGCTGGCGCGCAACGTCGGCAAGGTCGTCTTCTTCGCCAAGCACATCGACGTCATGGACGTCGCCGAGGAGGTCTTCGCCAAGCGCGGCCTGCGCTACGCCTCGATCCGCGGCGACCAGACGCCGAAGGCGCGGCAGGCGGCGATCGACGCCTTCACCACCGACCCCGACGTCGCCGTGATCGTCTGCTCGCTCATGGCCGCCGGCGTGGGCCTCAACCTGCAGGTGGCCTCGAACCTGGTGCTCGCCGAGCTGCCGTGGACCGACGCCGAGCAGACCCAGGCGATCGACCGCATCCACCGCATCGGCCAGGAGGAGCCGGTGACGGCCTGGCGGGTCATCGCCGCGCAGACGGTCGACACCCGCATCGCCGAGCTGATCGACTCCAAGGCCGGGCTCGCGGCCCGCGCCCTGGACGGCTCGGACGTCGAGGTCGGCGCCTCGGCCGACATCCAGCTCGAGGCGCTGGTCGCGCTGCTGACCGCGGCGCTCGAGCGCGAGCTCGCCTCGGGGACGCCGCGCCGCATCGTCGTCCGCTCCTGAGCGACCGCGATCGGGCCTCCCGGACGGCGGGGGCGGCTCAGCCGAGCAGCAGCACGACGGCGAGCAGCACCGCGATGACGACGATCGCGATCGTCATCCACAGCCCCACGGAGAAGGCCGGCAGCGGCTCGCGCAGGCGCATCGCCCGCTCGACCCGGGCCCACCGCAGGTAGGCCAGGACGGTCATGCCGGCACCCAGGCCGACGAGCAGGACGACGAGCGTCGCCCGCGCCCACGGCACGTCCGGGACGCCCAGGGAGTGCAGGGCGACCGCGCCGGCGATCAGGGCCAGGGAGGTGCGCACCCAGGCGAGGAAGGTGCGCTCGTTGGCGAGGCTGAAGCGGGGATCGGGCTCCTCCCCGGCGTCGTAGACCCACGGGGGACGGCGCTCGCTCAACCCGGCTCCCTCACCTCTCCGCGTCGTCGTCGACCAGCATCGAGCCGACCTCGCGCCACCACCGTACGGCACGGGTGAGGCCGAGATGGGCCGGGCCCGAGCCGTGGTCGAGCAGGCGCGGCAGCGTCTCGGGGGCGCGCAGCGCGAGCGCGGTGACGGCGTGGGCGACGGTCTCGGACGCCGGCTCGGCGTGCTCGCGCACGACCCGCACGAGCGCGTTGGCCTGCACGGTGCCGAGCGGACGCGGGCTGCAGCGCAGCGCCGCCAGCGCCGCGACGGCCACCCGGGGACGACGCTCGGCCGCGGCGCGGTCGGCGACCACCGCGGGGTGCGCGGTGTGGCCGAGGGTGCGCAGCGCGTCCCAGGCCCGCTGGGCGACGAGGTCGCGGTCGTCGTCGGCGATGCTGAGCAGCGCGGTCTCGAGCGCCCGGCGGTACGGGCTGGCCGCGAGCAGGTGGCCCGCGGTGGTGCGCCGCGGCTCGTGCACGTGGCAGAGCAGCTCGTGGACGAGGTGCGTCAGCATCCGGTCCGACTCGCCGCCGGCGCTCAGGAAGGGCCGCTGCGCGCGCAGGCTGACGGCGCGGGCGAGCGCGCGTCCCAGCTTGGCCGGCAGCAGCTCGCCGTGCTCGCGGGCGAGCTCGGCGCGGGAGCGCACCAGCCGGTCGGGGACAGCCTGGACGACCGACTCGAAGGCGTCCGACGGCAGGTGCGCCGCGACGTCGAGCCCGTGCTGGACGCGCAGCGGGTGGTGGGCGTCGCCGATGTGCCGCACGCCGTGCCGCTCCAGGCTCGCGACGGTCGCGGCGTCGACGTGCCCGCGTGCGAGCTTCACCGCGGCGACGCCGAGGGTGTGGTCGCGGATCGCGGCGACGTCGGCGTCGAGCAGCCGCAGCATCAGGCCGTTGGCGGCGTCGACGTCGATCTCCTGCAGCAGGGCCAGCATCGGGGTCACGACCTGCACGTCGTTCCGCATGAGCCACTCGCCCAGCGCCCGCACCATCGGCGCCTGGCCGTGGGGGTGCTGGATGAGCAGCACCGCCGCCTCGTAGCGGCGCAGCTGGTCGAGTCCCGAGGTACGGGCGATCTCGCCGAGCAGGCGGGCGCACAGCACGCTCCACACCGCCCGCGGCAGGAAGACCGAGGTGAACCGGGTCAGGCCCAGGCCGAGACGCAGCCAGTCCCCGCCGGTGACCGGCTCGGCGGCGGTCAGCGCGCTCTCCAGCAGGGTCTCGACGTCGGGCCCGTCGGCGTCGGGCTCCTCCGGCGCCACCATGACGGCGGGCGGACCGGGGCGTCCGCTCGTGCGGTGCACCTCGCGCACCAGCGCCAGCAGGCCGGCGCTCGGCAGGCCGAGCACCGCCTCGTAGGCCAGGACGACCCGGGCCGGCACCGGGTGCTGCCCCGACTCCCAGCGGCTCATGCGGGTCAGGTCGGCGGGGATGCCGCGCTCGCGCAGGCTCGCCACGAAGGCGCTGCGGGTGGCGGGTGCGGCCACGTCGTCGCGGCGCTCGCCGAGCAGGCGGGTCGTGGCCAGCAGCCAGGCCACGCGGGGCCACGGGTCGAGCTCGGCGGCGTCGAAGGGGGTGGGGTCGAACGGCAGCCGCTGGGGCCGGCCGCGGCGCCGGGGCGCGTCCGCGCGGCCGTCGTCCGCCATGGGGGGAGGGGACGACGGCTCGGAGCGTGCGGCATCCGGCGCCATGGGGTCTCGCTTCTGGGGTGACAGGGGTCTCGCGCGCATCAGGCCACAGATCGAGCGGCTCGTGCGGATTTCGTGCAAGTAAAATCCGGCGCCGCACAAACGGTCTAGTCCAGGTTCTTTAAACCTAGGTTCGGCACTCATCTCAGGCGTCGCTCGACGCCGTCTCGGTCGCATTTCCCCCCGATGGGCGAAATGCCGCCGTCGCGCTCCCGGGGCCATCCCGGCGCGCATGCAACCGCCGGAAGGAACCTCTTTTCATGAACAGCAGCGGCATCTCCCGAGGCCTGGCGGCCACCGCCATCGCCTCCCTGGCGATCACGGGTCTCCCGTTCCTCGCCTCCACCGCCTCCGCGGCGACCCTCGCGCTGGGCAGCACCACCGGCGTCGAGCTGGTCAGCCCGCAGCCGGGCAGCACCGTCTCGACCCTGAACGACGGCACCGACTCCACCGTCCGCCTCACCGCCCGCGCCGGCTCGAGCGTCACCTCGGTGTCCTTCGAGTACTCGCTCAACGGCACCACCTGGACCCCCATCGGCACCGCGACCGCCGACGACGGCGCCTTCGCGTACGAGTGGGCCGTGCCCGCGAGCCTGATCGGCGCCGCCGGCCTCCAGGTGCGCGCGGTCGCCGGCGCCCAGACCGACGCCGCCGCCATCACCGCGAGCTCGACCGAGGCGAGCACCAACGTCACCGCCGGCTCGGCGCTGGGCGTCTTCCAGTCCCCGTACGCCGCCCCGAACGACCAGCAGAGCGTCGTCGTCTCCGGCACCGCGTCGTACGCCGGCAGCGTCGGCGTCACCTGGCTGCAGGGCACGGACACCTTCTCCGCGCCGACCGCCGTGCCCGCCGCGCCCGCCCCGGGCTCCAGCGTCAACGCGTGGAAGGCCGTCCTCGACATCACCGGCTACGCCTACGGCAACGGCGACCAGCTGCTCGTCCGCTCCGGCGCACTGGCGGCGACCGACGACACCGAGGCGTTCAGCCTGTACAAGCAGACCATCACCTCGGTCACCGCCGTCGCCGCCGACCCCAACGTCCCCTCGCCGGGCTCCTCGGCCGTCACCGTCACGGTCAAGGACCAGCGCGGCAACGCGATCGCCGGCGCCCGCGTGGGCGTCGTCGGCGCCAACGCCACGGAGTTCACGAACGCCGACGGCCAGGCCACCTTCACCCAGGCCGGCGGCTCCAGCCAGGCCTACTACGCCGACGCCACCAACAGCAACGGCTACGAGCCGGTGCTCGGCGACGTGAAGTCCTCCGACCTCACCGTCGGCCAGTACGCCGCGGCCCCGACCAGCCTCGTGGCGACCTCCACCGACGGCGCCGCCTTCGACGTCGACGAGTACGCCGCCGGCGACATCACCGTCCAGGTGAAGGACCAGAACGGCCGCAACTTCGACACCACCGGCCAGACCCTCCAGTACTACTGGGCGATCACCCCCTTCAACGGCGGCCCGGTGCAGTACGTGCCCGCCAAGGACGCCCAGGGCGGCACCGTCTACTCCGAGCAGGCCAGCGAGACCAACGGCCGGTTCACCGTCGCGCTGCCCAGCGGCCCGTCGGGCACCTACGAGCTCTTCGGCCGCCTCGGCGCCGACGGCCTCGGCAACAACGCGATCGCCGTCTCCCGCCTGCTCTCGGTGAAGGCCGGCCAGGCCGACCTCAGCCTCAAGCCCAAGCGCGCCCAGGCCGCGATCGGCGGCACCGCCACCGTCGTCGGCACCGTCGCCCTCGAGGACGGCACCGCGCTGGCCGGCCGGACGGTCGCGGTCGACTACGCGGGCGGCAACGCCGGCATCGTCCAGGCCACCGGCAACCCGGCGCCGACCCGCACCTACTCCACGGGCTTGGCCGGCACCTTCACCGTCGAGGTGAAGGACCCCGCCACCCCGGCGACGCCCGAGTCCGGCACGGTCACGGCCGACGCCGGCGCCCTCGGCGGCACCGAGACCGCCGACGTCGACTTCCTCGTGAGCCTGGCTCCCGCGCAGATCGACGTCGTCGGCAACTTCGGCTCGGCCAGCACCCCGGGCCTGACGAAGTCGTACACCGTCACGGTCTCCGCGGACAGCGACCCGACCCAGACCGGCGTCCAGCCGCAGCCGCTGGCCAACACCGAGGTCACCCTGACCCTCGACCACGGCTTCTTCACCGACGGCACCCCCGCGACCACCCCGGTGCGCGGCGCCGACGCCGGCAACCTGAAGAACCTGGGCACCTCGATCAAGGCCACGACCGACGAGAACGGCGAGGTCGTCGTCACGACCGCGATCGCCCGCGACGCCGGCTTCGACGACGACGGCCTGGTCGACGCGAAGATCACCGCGACGGCCGGCTCCGCCACCGGCTCGGCCACCGGCCAGTGGGACAGCTCGGACCCGCTCAACGGCGGCGACGTCAAGATCGCCTTCGCCCCGGCGCAGTTCCAGGAGTCGACCGCGCTGCCGCAGGTGCGTCAGGACCAGGAGGTCGCCTTCGACGTCAAGGTCACCGACCAGTTCGGCAACGTCGTCGGCGGCGAGTCCGTCGACCTCTCGGCCACCGGCGCCGGCCAGACGTTCCTCAACACCACCAACGTGACGTCCGACTTCGCGGACGACGCCGACGTCTACGCCTACCGCTCGACCGGCACCGGCGAGGTCACCGTCACCGGCACCTGGCAGGCCGACACCAGCACCTACGACGCCTCGACGCCCCCGGTCGCCGTGCCCGGCACGGAGACGCTGACCGGCAGCCGGTCGTACACCGTCTACGCCTTCACCATCGCCACCGCGATGGCCACGCTGGACGACGACGTCGACAGCCAGGCGCTGGTCGGCCAGGCCGTCACCGAGACGGTCCGGGTGCTCGACTCGGCCGGTCAGCCGATCGAGGGCGTGGACGTGTCGTTCCTGCGCCAGGGTCCCGGCACCGAGGGCACCGGCGACTCGAACTTCACCACGCGGACCAACGCCAAGGGCGAGGCCTACTACACCTTCATCGGCACCCGCGCCGGCACCGCCACCGTCAGCGCCGCGATCAGCGGCCCGACCGGCACCCGCACCCTGACCGACCAGGTGGTCGTGCGCGACGCGACCACCCCGCCGGCCGAGAAGACCCCGATCCGGGTCGTCCTGTCGGGCCCCGACAACGGGCCGTACTCCGACAAGCTGACCGTCGACACCACGGCCAAGGCCGCGGGCGCGACGATCAAGATCTACAAGATCACCTCGACCGGCAAGAAGGGCCCGCTCGTGGCCACCTCGAAGGTCGGCGTCGCGGGTCGCACGTTCATCCTGGTCAAGGACACGAACGGCAACAGCCGCTCCACCTACGTCGCCAGCGTCCTCTCCTCCGAGGACACCAAGCAGGGGACGTCCAACCGCAAGGCCGTCCGCTGACCGACGGCCCACCGGACGCGGTCCGGGACCGGTCCTCCGCCGCTGCTGGGATCGGCCCCGGATCGCTCGCACGACGATGAGCCGCGGGGGCGGGAATCACCACGATTCCCGCCTCCGCGGCTCGACGCATTCCGGCATTCCTCCCTTCGCCCGGCCGTGGTGCGGGCCTTTCTCCGCGGCATTGGCGGGGCCTGCGGGAAATCGGGCCCGAACGGGCGGGAACGGCGCATTCCGGGTGATTCCCGATCGAGTCGATCCACCACGGCGCGGTCCGGACGCGCGGGCCGATCGCACTAGCATCGCGGGCGTGTCGCACCCCGAGGATCCCGCCGGTCTGGTGGTCGGCGCCGCGCTGCTGCGCGGCGGCCGCGTGCTGGCGGCCCGCCGCGTCGGCCCGCCCGCGCTCGCCGGACGCTGGGAGCTGCCCGGCGGCAAGGTCGAGCCGGGGGAGGAGCCCGCGGCCGCGTTGAGGCGCGAGCTGCGCGAGGAGCTCGGCGTCGACGTCGAGGTCGAGGGCTGGCTGGCGACGCGCGTCGACCTCGGTGCCGGCCGGACGCTGCGCGTCGGCGTCGTCCGGGCGCGGGGATCCGCCGAGCCCGAGGCCGACGGGGTCTCCCACGACGCCCTGCGCTGGCTGGGCCCCGACGAGCTCAGCGGGCCGGACGCGCCGGCCTGGCTCGAGTCCGACACCGCGTTCCTGCCCGAGCTGCTCGTCCTGCTGCGCGCCGAGGCGGCCGGCTGGCGCCGCGCGGTGCTCTTCGAGGACGACGACGCCCGCGGCGTGGCCGAGCGCCTGCGGGCCGACGGCTACGAGGCGCTGCTCGAGCGCGAGCGGCTCGCCGGCGAGGACGACGACGAGGACCAGCCGTGGGCGGTCGTCACCGACGCGCCCGTCCTGCTGCTCGAGCTGCTCCTCGACGAGGTCGACGGCTGGCTGGTCGACGACGCCCCCGCGCCGGCGCCGCGTCCCGCCCTGCCGCTGCCCGACGCCCCGCGGCGGCTCAAGCGGCCGCCACTAGGCTGAGCCCATGCCGCCTGCCCAGCGCCTGCTCCTCGTCCACGCCCACCCCGACGACGAGGTCATCGGCCAGGGGGCCACGATGGCGAAGTACGCCGCGGAGGGTCGCGGCGTCACGCTGGTCACCTGCACCGCCGGCGAGCAGGGCGAGATCCTCGTGCCCGAGCTCGCCCACTTGGCGGCCGACCGCGAGGACCGTCTGGGCGAGCACCGCCGCGGCGAGATCGCCGACGCCATGAGGGCCCTCGGCGTCACCGACCACCGCTGGCTGGGCGGCTTCGGCCGCTTCCGCGACTCCGGCATGAAGTGGCACGAGGACGGCTACGCCGTGCCGGCCGACGACATCCACGACAACGCCTTCTGGCGCGCCGACCTCACCGTCGCCGCCGACCACCTCGTCGAGGTCATCCGCGAGGTGCGCCCGCAGGTGCTCGTCACCTACGACCAGTTCGGCGGCTACGGCCACCCCGACCACATCCAGGCGCACCGCGTCGCCATGTACGCGGTGCTGCTGGCCGCGGCCCCCTCGTACCGCCGCGACCTGGGCGAGGCGTGGGACGTCGCGAAGGTCTACTGGGGCGCGATGTCCGAGAGCCGCATGCGCGCGGGCCTGCGGATGCTGCGCGACGCCGGCGACCAGACCGCGTTCGAGGGCATGGACCCCGACGGCCCGCTGCCGCCGTTCGTCGTGCCCGACGCCGACCTCACCTGCGCCGTCGACGCCAGCGCCCACGTCGAGCAGAAGATGGACGCCCTGCGCGCCTACCCCACCCAGGTCGCCACCGACGGGCCGTTCTTCGCGCTGTCGAACAACGTCGGCGCCGCCGCGATGGGCGTCGAGGTCTACCGACTGGTCAAGGGCACGCCGGGTCCGGTCGGCGACGACGGCCTGGAGTCCGACCTCTTCGCGGGGCTCGTCGAGGCGTGAGCGATCCCGGCGCGCCGTCGGTCGGCGCCGTGCGCCGTCCCGGGCCGCTCCTCCGGGCCGCGGTCGCGGTGGGCTCGGTGCTCGGCGGCGCGCTCGGCGGTGCCGCGACGACGCTCGTCCACAGCCTGTGGTGGGGGATGGTGCTCGGGGTCGCCACCGCGGTGGCGACGCTCGCGGCGCTGCCGCCCCGGCTCTCGGCGCGGCTGGCGTTCGCGCTGGCCTGGGCGGCGACGGTCTACCTGCTGGCCCAGGCGCGTCCCGAGGGCGACTACCTGGTCGGCCAGGACGTGCTCGGCTACGCGCTGCTCGCGATCGCGATGGTGCTCGCCCTCGGGTCCGCGGTCACGCTGGAGCGGCCGCGTCGCGCCGTCGGCGCCGACCCCGCCGAGGCCGATCCGGCTCCGCCCGCTCCGTAGGATCGCCCGCATGCAGTCGATGCGACGCGAGCGCAGCGGGGCCTCGGCGGTCGTCGCGATCGTGGTGGTCCTGGTCCTCCTCGTCGGCGGCGGGTACGCCGCGGCCCACGCCCTCGCGGGCGACCGGCTGCCGCGCGACACCCGCATCGCGGGGATCGGCGTCGGCGGCCTCGCGCCCGACGAGGCCCGTGCCCGGCTCCAGGACGGCCTGGCCGCGCGGGTCGCCACGCCGCTCGCGGTGCGCGTCGACGGTCGTCAGCGCGAGGTCGACCCCGCCGACGCCGGCCTGAGCGTCGACTACGCGGCCTCCGTCGCCGCCGCCCAGCGGCCGACGGGCTGGTCGCCGCGGAGCCTGTGGAGCCACTTCACCGACCGTCAGCGCCTCGATCCCGTCGTGCGGGTCGACGCCGCGCGCATGCGCTCGTTCCTCGACGGGCTGTCCGAGCGCGACGGGGAGGAGCCGCGCGACGCCCAGGTGCGGTTCACGGCCACCGGCGTCGAGACCACCGCGCCGCGTCCGGGGCGCGCGATCGACGTCGAGGCCGCCCGCAACGCCCTCGAGGCCGCGTTCCTCGCCGATCCGCCCGCGCCGATCGACCTCAGCGCCACCGTCACCGACCCCGACATCGACGCCGCCGACCTCCAGCGCGCGCTCGACGAGTTCGCGAACCCCGCCATGTCGGCCGCGATCACGCTGCGCCTGGGGCGCACCGACGTCGAGCTGCGGCCCAGCCAGTACGCCTCGGTGCTGTCGATGGAGCCGAGCGACGGCGTGCTGGTGCCGCGGGTCGACGCCGCGGCCCTCGCCGCCCTCGTCGCGCCGCGCCTGGGCGCTGCCGAGAAGCCGGTCGACGCCACGGTGGTGCTCGTCGACGGCCGTCCGCAGGTGCGCCCCGCCCGGGTCGGCGTCCGGTACCGCTCCGCCGACCTGCAGCGCGCGTTCCTCGACGCCCTCACCCGGCCGTCCGGACGCCGCGAGGTGACCGTGCGCGCCACGACCGCCCAGCCGAAGATCACCACGAAGCAGGCGACGGACTGGCGGATCCGGGAGAAGGTCTCCTCGTTCACGACCTACTTCCCGTACGCGGAGTACCGCAACGTCAACATCGGCCGCGCGGCCGAGCTGATCGACGGCATCGTGCTGCCGCCCGGCCGCACCTTCTCGCTCAACGGCATCGTCGGCGAGCGGACGGTCGAGAACGGCTTCACCAAGGGCTTCATCATCAGCGACGGCATCTTCAAGGAGGACCTCGGCGGCGGCGTCTCCCAGGTGGCCACCACCACCTTCAACGCGATGTTCTTCGCCGGCCTGCAGGACGTCGAGCACAAGGCGCACTCGCTCTACATCGACCGCTACCCGGTGGGCCGCGAGGCGACCGTCGCCTGGGGCTCGGTCGACCTGCGCTTCCGCAACGACACCCGCTACGGCGTGCTCGTCGACACCCGGGTGGTGCCCTCGACGCCGTCCTCCCGCGGCTCGATCACCGTGACGATGTGGTCGACGAAGGTCTGGGACGTCTCCTCGAGCACCGGCCCGCGCTACGACGTCACGCAGCCGTCGGTGCGGCGCATCGCCACCGCCGACTGCGTGCCGAACGCGGGCGCGCCGGGCTTCAGCGTCGACGTCACCCGCACCTTCCGGCGTCCGGGCAGCAGCGAGGTGGTGCGCACCCAGCGGTTCCGCACCACCTACATCGCCGCCGACCGCGTCATCTGCACGGGCGCGGGCGGCTGAGGCCCGCGCGTCAGTCGACGTGCAGGTGGGCGGTGACGCCCTCGCGCACCGTGCCCGCGGCGTCGGTGACGCGCAGCCGCACCTCCTGGACGCCCGGGGTCAACGGGGTCCACGGGTGCTCCCACTCGACCCACACGCCCGGCAGGTTCGGGCCGGTGAGCGACGCCTCGTCCCAGGTGGCGCCGGCGTCGAGGCTCACCTCGACGTAGCGCAGCGTGCCCTCGCCGGCGCGGGCCTGACCGCGCAGCACCGTCGTCCGGCCCGCGCACGCCTCGCACCCGTCCACGAGCAGGACGCGGGGGGCGGTGACGACGGCAGCGGTGACGGACATGACGAAACCGTAGTGAGCCGATCGGCTTCATCGGCATGTGCGTCCCGCATGCTGGATCGCGATCCCCGAATGTGAGATCAAACCGGAGTGCGCGGCGCGCGGGCGGTCAGGACCGCGGCGTCAGGTACCGGTAGCGGTGGTGGTCGACGAAGCCGAGGCCGGCGTAGAGCCGCCGCGCGACCTCGTTGCCCTCCTGCACCTGCAGGTACGCGGTGGTCGCGCCCTGCTCGGCGCCCCACTCCAGCAGCGCGGCCACGACCGCCATCCCCAGCCCCCGGCCCCGGGCGGGCTCGGCCACCGAGACCCCGCCGATGCCCAGCCAGTCGCGATCGACCACGCCGTTGCCCACGGCGTCGTCGCCGACCCGCACGACCGTCAGGCCGTCGACTGGCTCGATCCGCGCCGGGGGCAGGTCGGACGGCGCCGCGCGCGCGGCCCGCGCCACGGACGCCAGCGCGAGCACGGCGTCCGTGCCGGGACGGTGCTCGACCCAGCCCAGCCCTCGCAGCAGCTCCTCCTCGACGGCGTCGACCTCGACGGCCGCCAGCGGAGGCAGGTCGCGCTCGCGGTAGAACGCGGCCAGCTCCTCGACGAGGGCCGGATCGACGTCGCCCGACGGGCCGAACGCCAGCGCGGAGTTGGCCCGGCGCGACGTCGACGCGGGGTCGTGACGCAGCGTCCACGGGCCCAGAGGGGTGGTCCGCAGCCGCGGGAAGAGCGCTCCGGCGCGCTCCTGGGCCTCCCGGGCGCCCACCCGGAGCCGGGTCGAGGGCCGTGGCGGCACCGGCTTGCCGGAGACGATCTCGCCGAGCGGGATGCGCACGGGCTCGCCCTGCTCGGGGGCGATGACGCAGTAGCGCTCGGCGTCGTCCCAGGTCAGGCAGGTGCCGAGGACGTCGGTGAGGGCCGGGCCGCCGGTGGGGCCGCGTCCCCTCAGGCGACGGCGCACGACCACGCGCTGTCCGACGACGTGGGCACCAAGCAGGTGCTTGCCCACGGGGTGGGGTTCCCGCTCATCGACCACGCTCGGATACTAGGCTGACCGCCGAGCATCCGATCGCGCGCGCCAGCGCCGTCCCGAGGAGGAACCCGGTGACCTACGTCATCTCCCAGCCGTGCGTCGACGTCAAGGACCGCGCGTGCGTCGACGAGTGCCCCGTCGACTGCATCTACGAGGGCAAGCGGATGCTCTACATCCACCCCGACGAGTGCGTCGACTGCGGCGCCTGCGAGCCCGTCTGCCCGGTCGAGGCGATCTTCTACGAGGACGACGTCCCGGCCGAGAGCAAGGACTACTACGAGGCCAACGTCCACTTCTTCGACGACCTCGGCTCGCCGGGCGGCGCCGCCAAGATGGGCGAGATCGACCACGACCACGCCTTCGTGGCCGCGCTCCCGCCGCAGAACCAGGACCACTGACCCGCATGGCCTCGCCGGCGCCGGTCTCCGGCCGGCTGCCGGACTTCCCCTGGGACCGCCTCACGTCCTACGCCGCCAAGGCCCGGGCGCACGCCGACGGCCTCGTCGACCTCTCGGTCGGCACGCCCGTCGACGCCACGCCCGAGATCGTCCAGCAGGCGCTGCGCGATGCGGCGGACAACCCCGGCTACCCCACGACGATCGGCCTGCCGCGCACGCGGCAGGCCGTCGTCGACTGGCTGGCCCGCCGTCACGGCGTCGTCGGCCTCGGGCTCGAGCACGTCCTCCCCGTGGTCGGCTCGAAGGAGCTCATCGCCTCGCTGCCGCTGCACCTCGGCCTCGGCGCGGGCGACCTGATCGGCTACCCGGCGCTCGCCTACCCCACCTACGAGGTCGGGGCGGCGCTCGTCGGCGCCCGGGCGGTGGCCACCGACGACCTCGCCGCGTTCGGCGAGGAGGCCCCGGCGCTGCTGTGGCTCAACTCCCCGGGCAACCCCTCGGGCCGCGTGCTGCCGCCCGAGCGCCTGCGCGAGGTGGTCGCGTGGTGCCGCGAGCGCGGCACCCTGCTGGTCTCCGACGAGTGCTACCTCGAGTGCGCCTGGGAGGCCGAGCCCGTCTCCGTGCTGCACCCGGACGTCTGCGGCGGCTCGTCCGAGGGCATCCTGGCCGTCCACTCGCTCTCCAAGCGGTCCAACCTGGCCGGCTACCGCTGCGCGTTCGTCGTCGGCGACGAGCGGGTGGTGACCGAGCTGCTGGCGGTGCGCAAGAACCTCGGCCTGCAGCTGCCCGGCCCCCAGCAGGTCGCGATGGCCGTCGCGCTCGACGACGACGCCCACGTCGCCGAGCAGCACGCCCGCTACGCCGCCCGACGCGCCCGGCTGCGTGCCGGGCTGGAGGCCGCCGGCTTCCGGGTCGATCACTCCGAGGCGTCCCTCTACCTGTGGGCCACCCGTGACGAGGACTGCTGGACCACCGTCGCCGCCCTGGCCGAGCTCGGCATCCTGGTGGCGCCCGGCGCCTTCTACGGCACTGCGGGCGCCCAGCACGTGCGGGTGGCCTTCACCGCGACCGACGAGCGCGTCGAGGCCGCCGTCGCCCGCCTCGCCTGACGGCCGACCCGACCGGCCTGAGCCAGGCCGAGCCGGCCCGAGCCAGCAGCGGTTCGGCTCAGGCGAAGACGTCGACGTGCACGTGGTCGCGGTGCTCGAGGATCGCGCGGTCGCCCGAGCGCGAGGCCGGGCTGTAGGGACGCCAGCCCTGCCCCGAGCGGCGCGCGGTCCAGATCATCCCGTCGTAGATGACGGTGGCGATCTGCAGGCGCGAGGCCTGGGCGACGAGGAACTGCGCGACCGCCCAGCCGTCGACCCGGCGTGCGGGGGTGATCGGCCGGAAGAACACGTCGACGGCGCGTCCGTCGTAGTGCGCCGAGCCGGGCATGTGGCCGGTGCGCACGCCGCCCGGGGCGAAGCCGCCGAGCGACTGGCGGCCGAAGACGTCCTCGAGCTCGGTGCGCACCCGCGCCGCGCGCGGCGTCAGGCCGCTGCGATCCAGGTCGCCCGACGCGGCGTCGGCCGAGGGCTCCACGGTGCAGGTGAGCGCGTGGGGGGAGAACCCGGTGAGCGCGGAGGCCAGCACGCGGGCGTCGTCCTCGTGGTCGGCGTAGGCGTCCGGGAAGCCCGAGCGCTGCACGGCCTGGGCCGCCTGGGTGATCTCCAGGCTGCGGTAGTCGGGCACCTTCTCCAGCGCGTCGTAGAAGGCGTTGGCCGCGTACACCGGGTCGCGGATCTCCTCCGGCGTGCCCCAGCCCTGGCTCGGACGCTGCTGGAAGAGGCCCAGGGAGTCGCGGTCGCCTCCGGCGAGGTTGCGGATCTTCGACTCCTGGTACGCCGTGGCCAGGGCGATCGAGACCGCGCGCGCCGGCAGCCCCCGTCGGACGCCGACGGCCGCGATCACCGAGGCGTTCTCCGCCTGCTCCAGGCTCAGGGAGACGCTGCGGCCGTCGACGGTGGCGACGCACCCGCGCAGTCCGAGGTACGGCTTGACCAGCCGGTCGACGCCGAGCGCGACCGCGCCGATCACGCCGATCGCGAGCGCGAGGGTGACCGCGAGGGTGCGGCGCAGGCCGGTGCCGCGACGGGCGACCGTGCGGGGTGCACGGCGGCCCCTCGCAGTCGACATGAGGTGAGCCTAACCAGCCGACCGGCGCGATCCGAGCGGACGGGACGGGCTCTCGTCGACCTCTCGCCGGCCTCTCAGGCAGACCTCAGGCCGGGCCCCGGCTCAGTTGGCGTGCAGGTCGGCGTTGAGCGCGATGCCCTGGCCCTTCCACGGCACCGCCTCGACCGCGCCGGTCTGGGAGTTGCGCCGGAAGAGCACGTTGCTCGCGCCGGCGAGCTCCAGCGCCTTGACCACCCGCGACCCGCCGCCGGCCTCCTCGAACAGCGACACCTTGGTGCCCGCGGTGACGTAGCAGCCGGCCTCGACGACGCAGTCGTCGCCCAGCGGGATGCCCAGGCCCGAGTTGGCCCCGAGCAGGCAGCGCTCGCCGAGCGAGATCACCTGCGTGCCGCCGCCGGAGAGGGTGCCCATGATCGAGGCGCCGCCGCCGACGTCCGACCCGTCGCCGACCACCACGCCCGCGGAGATGCGGCCCTCGACCATCGAGGCGCCCAGCGTGCCGGCGTTGAAGTTCACGAAGCCCTCGTGCATCACCGTCGTGCCCTCGGCGAGGTGGGCGCCGAGACGCACGCGGTCGGCGTCGGCGATGCGCACGCCCGAGGGGACGACGTAGTCGACCAGGCGCGGGAACTTGTCGACGCCGAACACGGTGACGTGCTGGCCGTGGGCCCGCAGCCGGGCGCGGGTGAGCTCGAAGCCCTGCACGGCGCACGGGCCCGCGGAGGTCCACACGACGTTGGCCAGCAGCCCGAACACGCCGTCGAGGCTCAGGCCGTGCGGCCGGACGAGACGGTGCGAGAGGAGGTGGAGGCGCAGCCACACGTCCGCGGTGTCGACCGGGGCCGCGTCGAGGTCGGCGATCTCGACCAGCCGCACCTCGCGCCGCACCCGGCGCGCGTGGTCGCTGCCCGCGAGGTCGGCGAGCTCGGCCGGCGCCTCGGCGTCGTCGGGTCGCGCGCCGAGGGCCGGCGTCGGGAACCAGACGTCGAGCACGGCGCCGTCGGTGGTCACGGTGGCGAGGCCGTAGCCCCAGGCGGAGGTCGTCACGGGCATCCACTCTAGGGAGCGGCGGCTGCTGGCCGACGCGCCCGTCCACGCACTCGCGCAGCAGGTCGGCGTGGCCGCAGTGACGGGCGTGCTCCTCACGTGCACCGCGACGTCGCGGACCTCGATCAGGTCGCCGCGCACGTCGATCGGCGCGTCGAGATGATTCGACCCCGCCGCCGCCCCGCCCGTACGCTGGCGTCACAGGCGTCCGAGCCGTCATCAGCGGCGAGCCTCCGGAAGAACAGCGGGTCCGCCCGCCCAGTAGACCCGGACGGGTCCGGCCCGTCACAGCCGTCAACGAAGCGGCCCCGAGCGCGGGGCAAGCAGGGTGGTACCGCGGTCCGCGAGGGTCGTCCCTGGTCAGAGCAGACTCCCGTCGACGACCAGATCAGGACCCGCGATGACCTACCCGAAGGTGACCACCGACGGCCACGGCGCCGTCCCCGCCAGCCCGCGCTTCCCCGAGATCGAGGAGCGGGTGCTCGCCTACTGGGCGGCCGACGGCACCTTCCAGGCCTCCATCGACCAGCGTGACGCCGGGCCCGACGGCTCCGGCGAGTTCGTCTTCTACGACGGACCGCCCTTCGCCAACGGCCTGCCGCACTACGGCCACCTGCTCACCGGCTACGTCAAGGACCTCATCCCGCGCTACCAGACCATGCGCGGCAAGCGGGTCGAGCGGCGCTTCGGCTGGGACACCCACGGCCTGCCCGCCGAGCTCGAGGCGATGCGGCTCAACGGCATCAAGACCACCGACGAGATCGTCGAGATGGGCATCGACCGGTTCAACGACGCCTGCCGCGAGTCGGTCATGACGTACACCGGCGAGTGGCGCGACTACGTCACCCGGCAGGCCCGCTGGGTCGACTTCGAGAACGACTACCGCACGATGAACCCCGACTACATGGAGTCGGTCATCTGGGCGTTCAAGTCGCTCTACGACAAGGGCCTGATCTACGAGGGCTTCCGCGTGCTGCCCTACTGCTGGAACGACGAGACGCCGCTGTCGAACCACGAGCTGCGCATGGACGACGACGTCTACCAGCGGCGTCAGGACCCCGCCGTCACCGTCGGCTACCGCCTCGACGAGCGCGGCGACGACCCCGTGCTCGACGGCGCCCACGTGCTGATCTGGACCACCACGCCCTGGACGCTGCCCAGCAACCTCGCGGTGATGGTCGGCTCCGAGATCGACTACGTCGTGGTCGAGGGCCCGGTGCCGGGCGTCGAGGGCGCCACCGCCCGCTACCTGCTCGCCGAGGCCCGGCTGCCCGCGTACAAGCGCGAGCTCTTCCCGGACGCCGAGGAGCCCGCCGTCCTCGGCCGCTACCGCGGCGCCGACCTGCTCGGCCGCACCTACGCCCCGCCGTTCGCCTACTACGCCGGCCACGCGAACGCCTTCCGCGTCGTCGCCGCCGACGACGCCGTCACCACCACCGACGGCACCGGCGTCGTCCACACCGCCGGCGCGTTCGGCGAGGTCGACAAGGAGGTCACCGACCGCGAGGGCATCGAGGCGGTCATGCCGGTCGGCAAGGACGGCCGGTTCACCGCGCCCGTCGCCGAGTACGCCGGCATGCAGGTCTTCGACGCCAACCCGCAGGTCATCGAGCACCTCAAGGCCGCCACCCGCGGCGAGACCGGCGAGGCGGCTGGCGCCGTCACGCCCGGCACGATCCTGCTGCGCCGCGAGACCTACGACCACTCCTACCCGCACTGCTGGCGCTGCCGCGAGCCCCTCATCTACAAGGGCGTCTCGTCGTGGTTCGTCGAGGTCACCGCGATCAAGCAGCGGATGCTCGAGCTCAACCGCGAGATCCGCTGGGTGCCCGAGCACATCCAGGACGGCCAGTTCGGCCGGTGGCTGGAGAACGCCCGCGACTGGTCGATCACCCGCAACCGGTTCTGGGGCTCCCCGGTGCCGGTGTGGCGCAGCGACGACCCCGCGTACCCGCGCCTGGACGTCTACGGCTCCTTCGAGGAGCTCGAGCGCGACTTCGGCCGGCTGCCCCGCAACGCCGACGGCGAGCGCGACCTGCACCGGCCGTGGATCGACGAGCTGACCCGTCCGAACCCCGACGACCCGCGTCCCGAGGGCGAGCGCTCGACCATGCGCCGCGTCGCCGACGTGCTCGACGTGTGGTTCGACTCCGGCTCGATGTCGTACGCGCAGGTGCACTACCCGTTCGAGAACGCCGACTGGTTCGACGGCACCGCCGCCGCGAAGGGCCACTTCCCGGGCGACTTCATCGTCGAGTACATCGGGCAGACGCGCGGCTGGTTCTACACGCTGCACATCCTGGCCACCGCGCTGTTCGACAAGCCGGCGTTCCAGAGCTGCGTCAGCCACGGCATCGTGCTGGGCTCGGACGGCAACAAGATGAGCAAGTCGCTGCGCAACTACCCCGACGTGCGCGAGGTCTTCGACCGCGACGGCGCCGACGCGATGCGCTGGTTCCTCATGTCCAGCCCGATCCTGCGCGGCGGCAACCTGATCGTCACCGAGCAGGGCATCCGCGACTCCGTGCGCCAGGTGCTCATCCCGCTGTGGAACAGCTGGTACTTCCTGCAGCTCTACGCCAACGCGTCGGGCCACGACGCGCGGCTGGACGCCGTCGACTCCCCGCACGTGCTCGACCGGTACCTGCTGGCCAAGACCCGCGACCTGGTCGCCGAGGTCACCGCGGCGCTCGACGACTACGCCGTGGCCGAGGCGTGCGAGACTGTCCGCGGCTTCCTCGACGTGCTCACCAACTGGTACATCCGCCGCAGCCGCGAGCGGTTCTGGTCCGACGACGCCGCGGTCTCCGGGCCGGCGTTCGACACCCTCGCCACGGTGCTGGAGACCGTGTGCCGGGTCGCGGCGCCGCTGCTGCCGCTGGTCGGCGAGGAGATCTGGCGCGGCCTCACCGGCGGCCGCTCGGTGCACCTGGCCGACTGGCCCGCCGTCGAGGCCCTGCCGGCCGACGACGCGCTGGTGGCGGCCATGGACCAGGTGCGCGAGATCTGCTCGGCGACCTCGGCCCTGCGCAAGGCTCGCTCGCTGCGCACCCGGCTGCCGCTGTCGTCCCTCACCGTCGTCGTGCCCGACCCGGACGCGCTCGCGGGCCTGCCCGGCCTGGTCGACATCGTGGCCGAGGAGGTCAACGTCCGCTCCGTGCGGCTGCTGGCGGCCGACTCCGCCGAGGCCGGCGCCTACGGCGTCTCCCAGCGGCTCACCGTCAACGCCCGTGCCGCCGGACCCCGGCTGGGCAAGGACGTCCAGGTGGCGATCCGGGCGTCGAAGTCCGGCGACTGGTCGGTCGACGCCGACGGCGTCGTCACCGCCGGCGGTCTCGCGCTGGCCGAGGGGGAGTACGCGCTGGAGACCGTGGCCGGATCCGCGGACGACTCGGTCGCGATCGGCATGCTGGCCGGCGGCTTCGTGGTGCTCGACTGCGTCGTCACCCCCGAGCTCGCCGCCGAGGGTCTCGCGCGCGACGTCGTCCGGGCGGTGCAGCAGGCGCGCAAGGACGCCGGCCTCGAGGTCTCCGACCGGATCGCGCTCACCCTCGGTGTGCGGCCGGGGGAGGACGCCGTCCGCGCCGCCCTCGACGCCCACCGCGACCTGATCGCCGCCGAGACCCTGGCCACGTCGTCGACGGTGGTCGAGGACCCCGCCGCCGACCTGGCGGTGGGCGACGGCCAGGCGGTGTCGGTGGGCGTGGCGCGGGCCTGAGGGGCCCGGGGACGCGCCGACGACAGTTTCGGCGGCCAGCCGCCGAACCTGTCGGTGGGCGTTCGAAGCTGTGAACTCCCACCGATGGTTCCGGCGGCCGACCGCTGGACCTTCAGCGGTCAGCCGCTGAACCTGTCGCCATGGGCGGTCTGGTGCCGCACGGAACCGGCACCTGGCCGATGAAGCTCCACCGTGCAGGCGCCAGTTTCATCGGTCAGCCGATGAAACTGGATGCCTCATCCCACCAGTGCCGCCGGCGCCACGCCGAGGCGGGCGGCGAGCTTGTCGAGGTGGGCCTCGGCGGCGTCGGGGGCGGCGTCGGGGACGCCCCAGATGAGCTCGGTGACGCCGAGCTCGGCCCAGCGCTGGAGGTCGGCGGGGTCGGGGCGGAAGGTGATGAGCACGCGGACGTCCGGGACGCCCTCGCGGCCGTGCTCGCGCCAGGCGGCGTGGAGCCGCTCGATGCTGCCGGTGATGTCCTGCTGGGTGGGGGTGGTCATCCAGCCGTCGGCGTGACGGGCGATCCAGGCGAAGGTCTTCGGGCCGCCGCCGGCGCCGATGATCAGCGGGATGTGCGCCTGGGCGGGCTTCGGGTAGGCCCAGGAGGGTCCGAAGGACACGAACTCGCCGGCGTAGGCGGCCTCCTCCTGGGTCCACAGGGCCCGCATGGCCTCGACGTACTCCCGCAGCACCGTGCGGCGGCGCTCGGCGGGCACGTGGTGGTCGGCGAGCTCGTCGGTGTTCCAGCCGAACCCCGCGCCGAGCGCGACCCGCCCGCCGGAGAGGTGGTCGAGGGAGGCGATGGTCTTGGCCAGGGTGATCGGGTCGGACTCCACCGGGAGCGCCACGGCGGTCGAGAGCCCGATCCGGGTGGTCACCGCCGCGGCGGTGGCCAGCGCGACCCACGGGTCCAGCGTCCGCAGGTACCGGTCGTCGGGCAGCGTCTCGTCGCCGGTGCCGGGGTGCGCGGCCGTGCGTCGCACGGGGATGTGGGTGTGCTCCGGCACGTAGAAGGTGGCGAACCCGCGCTCCTCCGCGGCGCGTGCGGCGGCGGCGGGGGTGATGCCGCGGTCGGAGGTGAAGAGCACGATGCCGTGGCGCATGGGCGGAGACTACGGCACGATGAGAACGTGTTCTAGATCCGTGGTCTGATTGACTGAGCCCGTGCATCCGACCGCCAGCGACGCCCCCGCGGCGGTCCTCGACCTCGGCGCCGACGTCGTCACGATCGCCCGCCGACTGGTCGACATCCCGTCCGAGAGCCGGCACGAGCAGGTGATCGCCGACGCCGTCGAGCACGCGCTGCGCGATCTGCCGCACCTCGACGTCGTCCGGCACGGCCACACGATCGTCGCGCGCACGGCGCTCGGCCGCGAGGAGCGCGTCGTGCTGGCCGGCCACCTCGACACCGTGCCGGCGAACGACAACCTGCCGGCCCGGCTCGAGGACGGCGTCCTCCACGGCCTGGGCGCGTGCGACATGAAGGGCGGCGACGCGGTCGTCCTGCGGCTCGCCCACGAGGTCGGACGCGGCGAGCTGACGCCGACCCGCGACCTCACGTTCGTCCTGTACGAGGCCGAGGAGATCGACGCCGAGTCCAACGGCCTGTACCGGCTCAGCCGCGAGCACCCGGAGCTGCTGGAGGCCGACTTCGCCATCCTGATGGAGCCGAGCAACGCCGGCGTCGAGGCCGGCTGCCAGGGGACGCTGCGGGTCGAGGTGTCGACCTCGGGCGTGCGCGCCCACTCCGCGCGCAGCTGGCGCGGCGTCAACGCCATCCACGCCGCCGTCGAGGTGCTGCAGCGGCTGGCCGCCTACGTGCCGCGTCAGCCGGTCGTCGACGGCCTGCGCTACCACGAGGGCCTCAACGCCGTGGGCATCCGCGGCGGCGTCGCGGGCAACGTCGTCCCCGACTCCTGCGTGGTCACCGTCAACCACCGCTTCGCCCCCGACCGCAGCGAGGCCGAGGCGCTGGCCCACGTCCGCGAGGTCTTCGCCGGGCTCGACGTCGTGGTCACGGACTCCGCGCCCGGCGCGCGCCCCGGTCTCGACCGGCCCGCGGCCCGCGACTTCGTCGCCACCGTCGGGGCCGAGCCGCAGCCCAAGTTCGGCTGGACCGACGTCGCCCGGTTCACCGCGCTCGGCGTCCCGGCCGTCAACTACGGCCCCGGCGACCCCCTGCTGGCGCACACGCAGGGCGAGCGCGTCGCGGTCGAGGAGATCGAGCGCTGCCACCGGGTGCTGCGGGAGTGGCTGGCCCGATGAGCGCCCCCCTCGACCCCGCGCAGCACGCGGAGGGTCCCCTGGTGCAGCGCCGCGGGCGCACCCGGACGGACGCCTCGACGACCGACCAGCGCCTCCTCGACCAGGGCCGCCTCGACCCGCACACCGACCTGTGGCGCGTGATGCGCATCCAGGCGGAGTTCGTCGAGGGCTTCGGCGCCCTCGCGGAGCTGGGCGAGGCGATCGGCGTCTTCGGCTCCGCGCGCACCCCCGTCGACGCGCCGGCCTACGCCCAGGGCGTCGCCCTCGGACGCCGGCTGGCCGAGGAGGGCTTCGCGGTCATCACCGGCGGCGGCCCCGGCGCGATGGAGGCCGCGAACCGCGGGGCCAGCGAGGCCGGCGGCGTCAGCGTCGGGCTCGGCATCGAGCTCCCCTTCGAGGCCGGGTTGAACGACTGGGTCGACCTCGGCATCAACTTCCGCTACTTCTTCGCGCGCAAGACGATGTTCGTCAAGTACGCCCGCGGCTTCGTCGTCCTGCCCGGCGGCCTCGGCACCCTCGACGAGCTCTTCGAGGCCCTGACGCTGGTGCAGACCCGCAAGGTGACGCGGTTCCCGATCGTCCTGCTCGGCACCGCGTACTGGGGCGGGCTGCTCGACTGGCTGCGCGCCACCGCGCTGGCGGCCGGCACGATCAGCGCCGCCGACCTCGACATGATGGTGGTCACCGACGACGTCGAGGAGGCCGTCGCCGCGATGCTCGCCTCCCGCGACGTCCCCCGCGACCGTTCCGGGAGGGACGCATGACCTGGTTCCTGGCCATCCTCGTGGTGCTCGTCATGGGCGGCGTCGCGGCGGTCGCCGCGGGCCGCGGCGCGCCGATGGAGGACGACCTCGGCGACCGTCCCGACACCCTGCTGCCCGCGGACGGCCCGCTGCGCGCCGACGACCTGCGCGGGGTCCGCTTCTCCCTGGCGTTCCGCGGCTACCGGATGAGCGAGGTCGACGCCCTGCTCGACCGGCTCGCCGCCGAGCGCGAGGCCGCGCCCGATCTCCAGCCCGAGCCCGAGCCCGAGCCCGAGCGCGACGCCCGGAGCCAGGAGTCCCGGGAGGAGGCGTGACCCCGATCGAGGCCGTGGTCGGCGCGCTGACCGGGCTCGGCCTGGTCGTCGTCGTGCTGACGCGCGTGCGGCTGCGCGCTGCGACCCCGACCGTCGGAGCCGGCCTCCTCGCGCTGCACACCGGCGCGGGCCTGGCGGCGTCGGTGCTGTGGAGCGCGTTCCTCCTGGCCGGCCCGGACACCCTGCTCGGCGGGCCCGGCGCCGGCGTCCTCGCCCTCGGCGGCTGGTGGGTCGCCTCGCTGGCCGGCCTGGCCGTCCTGATGCGCTGGCTCCCGAGCAAGGGACGCCACGCGCACAGCGGCGCCGCCGACGCCTGGACGCGCGGCCCCTGGCTCTCGGTGCTGGCCCACGTCGGCCTCCTGCTGGCCACGGTGCTGTTCACCTGGGTCTACCTTCGCGGCACGGTCTGATCCGGCCCCGCCCTCCGGGTGGGGGGCGGTGGCCCGGGGCACCGGGGCGATGGGGGATAATGGGCGCTCACTGCACGCACGACTGGGGAAGAGGTGCCGCATGGCGGCGATGAAGCCGCGGACCGGCGACGGTCCGCTGGAGGTCACCAAGGAGGGCCGCGGCATCGTGATGCGCGTCCCGCTCGAGGGCGGTGGCCGCCTGGTGGTCGAGCTCAACGCCGAGGAGGCCGGTGCGCTCGGCGATGCCCTCAAGGCAGTCGTCGGCTGACGCCGACCCCCTCTCGATGGTGACGACGACGTCGACCCCCCGCCCGGACCTGCCCACGCAGGTCTCGCCGCCCGCACTGCTCCTCAGCGAGGACGCCGTGTCGGCGATCGAGGGGGTCGACGTCGTCGTCGTCCCGGTGCTCGCGCCGGATCGTCCCGACGCCGGCGCTGACGCCGTCGGGGCCTCCGAGCCCGCCGGTCACGCCGACCCTGCCGCGCCCGCCACGGGCGACGCCACCACCGCGACCGGACCGCTGCTCGGTCCGGGCGCCGCCGAGCTGGCCGAGCTGCTCGACCTCGACCTGCTGGCGCTGCTCGAGCTCGAGCGGCACACCGGACGCGTCGGCGAGGTCGTCCGCGTGCCCGTGCTCGAGGGCACGACCGCGGCCCCCGGGCTGCGGCAGGTCCTGCTCCTGGGCGTCGGCGACGTCTCGCCCACGTCCCTGCGCCGTGCCGGAGCCACCCTGGCCCGCGCCGTGGCGCGTCGCTCGGTCTCGGCGCCGGGCGAGGCCCCGGCCGAGGAGGTGCCGGGTCGACGCGTCGCCACCTCGATCGCCGCCCTCGCCGACGACGCCGGGCTCGAGGCGTTCGCCGTCGGCGTCGTGCTCGGGTCGTACGGCTTCCACTGGCGCTCCTCGGGCCCGGCCGCGCGACCGGCCGCCGAGGTCGTGCTCGCCGGCTGCGGCCCCGAGCGCGCCCCCGCGCTGGCCCGGGCCGTCGCGATCGGCGCCGCCGGATGGCGGGCGCGGATGCTCGCCACCGTCCCCTCGAACCTCAAGAGCCCGGCCTGGCTGGCCGAGCAGGCGATCGCGCTGGCCGACGAGGTCGGCCTCGAGCACCGCGTGTGGGACGAGCAGCAGCTGGCCGCCGAGGGCTTCGGCGGCCTCCTCGGCGTCGGCCAGGGCTCCGCCACGCCGCCGCGGCTGATCCGTCTCGACTACACCCCCGAGGCCTCCGGCCGACGCGGACGCCGTGCGGCGGCGTCCGCCCCCACGGTCGTCCTGGTCGGCAAGGGCATCACCTTCGACTCCGGCGGCCTGTCGATCAAGCCGGCCGAGGCCATGGCCACGATGAAGCGCGACATGTCGGGTGCTGGCGTCGTGCTGGCCACCATGGCCGCGCTGCGCGACGTCGGGTGCCCGGTGCGCGTCGTGGGCCTGCTGTGCTGCGCCGAGAACGCCGTGTCGGGCTCCTCGATGCGCCCCGGCGACGTCGTCCGGCACTACGGCGGGCGCACCAGCGAGGTCACGAACACCGACGCCGAGGGCCGGCTGGTGCTGGCCGACGGGCTCGCCTACGCCGTCGCCGAGATCGGCCCCGCCGCGCTCGTCGACGTCGCCACCCTCACCGGCGCGGTCAAGGTCGCGCTGGGCCAGCGCACCGGCGGGCTCTTCGCCTCCGACGACGCCCTGGCCGACGCCCTGCGCGCCTCCGGCGAGTCGGCCGGCGAGCCGCTGTGGCGGCTGCCGCTGCTGTCGGCCTACGAGGACCGCCTGGCCTCGCCGGTGGCCGACGCCGACAACGCGGCCGGCGGTCCCGGTGCGATCACTGCGGCGCTGTTCCTCCAGCACTTCACCGGCGGACTGCCGTGGGCGCACCTCGACCTCGCCTCGGTCGGCGACTCCCCGTCGGAGTCCTACGAGTGGAGCGCCGGGCCGTCGGGCTTCGGCGCCCGCCTCCTGCTCTCCTGGCTGGGCTCGGCCGACCCGCTCGCGGGCGTCGGCGCGCGGTGAGCCGGTCCGTCCGGCCGCTGCTCGGGCTCACCGTCCGCTGGTCGCTGGTCGACACCGCCGACGACGTCGTCGACGAGCTCGCCACCCATGTGGCCGGACCCGAGCACGACCGCCACACCGGGCAGGCCGGCCTGCGGTTCGCGCAGTGGCGCGCCGTGCGCGGGGCGTGGTTCGAGTGCGTGCTGCTCTTCGCCGACGAGGCGAGCCGGCAGCGTCACCAGGAGGCGCTGGAGGTCGGTGGCGCGGGCACCGCGCTGTCGCGGGTCGTCGGTGCGCCGCCGGCGCTCGTCGAGCCGTGCGAGGTGCTCGGGCTCGCGGAGGGCTGGGACGGCTTCGCGACGCCGGCCGCCGAGCTCGACTGACCGGCGCGGCGCCGGTTCAGGGCCGGCCGGAGCCTGCTCAGCCGGCCTCGGGCAGCCGGCGCGCGCACAGCAGGCCGTCGCCCACCGGCAGCAGCACCGGCACGAGCGACTCGTGCGCTGCCACCGCGCGTCCGAGCTCGCGCACCGCGACGGTCTCCTCGTCGCGCCGGGCGGGATCGGCGACGCGGTCGTGCCACAGCGCGTTGTCGAACACGACGACGCCGCCGGGTCGCAGCAGCCGCAGGGCCTCGTCGAGGTAGGCGGCGTACTCGGTCTTCTCGCCGTCGCAGAACACGAGGTCGTAGTGCTCGTCGGTGAGCCGCGGCAGCACGTCGAGCGCCGCGCCCGAGATGGTGCGGACCCGCTGCGGCGCGATGCCGGCCTCGGTGAAGGTCTGGCGGGCCAGGCGCTGGTGCTCGGCCTCGATGTCGACGGTGGTGAGCGTGCCGTCGGCGCGCATGCCGCGCAGCAGCCACAGCCCGGAGACGCCGGTGCCGGTGCCGACCTCCACGACCGAGCGCGCGTCGAGGGTCGAGGCCAGGAACCGCAGCACCGCGCCGGCGCCGCTGCCGACCGGGACGACGCCGACCTCCTCGGCCCGCTCGCGGGCGGCGGCCAGCACGGCGTCCTCGCCGACGAACGTCTCCGCGTAGGTCCAGCTCGCGGGGGACACGGGAGGCAGCGGGGCGCTCGTCATGGGCGCAACCTATCGCGGGAACCCCGCCGGGCCGCGGACCGTTCGACGGGGTGCGAGAGCGCCTCGCTCACAGGCTCCCCTCAGGGGTGGCCGCTAGCGTCCGGGAGGGCAGATGATCGGCGGAGCAGTCCGATGAGGACCCGAAGAGGTGCGATGAGCGAGCAGGCCCCCCAGGCGGGCGTCCCCACGTGGGACGAGATCGTCGAGCGCCACACCGACCGCGTCTACCGGCTCGCCTACCGCCTCACCGGCAACCGGCCCGACGCCGAGGACCTCACGCAGGAGGTCTTCGTCCGGGTCTTCCGCTCCCTCGACACCTACACCCCGGGCACCTTCGAGGGCTGGCTGCACCGCATCACCACCAACCTCTTCCTCGACCAGGCCCGCCGTCGGCAGCGCATCCGCTTCGACGCCCTCTCCGACGAGCGCGCGGCGCGGCTGACCAGCCCGCAGGCCGCGCCCGAGGCGGCCTACCACGACCAGCGCTTCGACGACGACGTCGAGCGCGCCCTGGCGACCCTGCCGCCCGACTTCCGCGCCGCCGTGGTGCTGTGCGACGTCGAGGGGCTCTCCTACGAGGAGATCGCCACGATCCTCGACGCCAAGATCGGCACGGTCCGCTCGCGCATCCACCGTGGCCGCGCGATGCTGCGCTCCGCCCTGGCCCACCGCGCCCCGGGCGACGGACGCACCCGCTTCTCCGGTCCGGCGTCCGGCACGCTGGCGGGAAGCCGGTGATCGGCCACCTCGGCGCGCGGGTCAGCGCCCTCCTCGACGGCCAGATGCCGCAGCAGGAGGCCGAGCGCGCATGGGAGCACGTCCACGCCTGTCACCCGTGCCGCGACCTGGTCGAGCGCGAGGGCTGGATCAAGACCCGGCTCTCGGGGCTGGGCGCGCCCGGCGCGGTCGGCGCCGCCCCCGACGCGTTGAAGGGGCTGCTCAAGCACGATCCGCTCGGCTCGCCCTGGCCCCCGTCCACGGGCTCGCCGCTGGCGGGCTCCCCGGCGGCGGCACGGCGTCCGGACGACCGGCCGCGTCGCGGGGCGCTGGCGCTCGCCGCCCTGGGCGGCGGTGCGGCCGGGGCCGCGGTGATGGGCGTGCTGACCTTCGGCGCCAGCGCCGAGCGTCCGGCGCCGACGCCCCCGTCGGCCCCGACGGTGTCGGTGCGGGTGCCCGGCACGGGCGATCTCGTGCCGGTGCGCCGTCTGGTGCGCTGAGCGTCCCGTCCCCCGCGCGGGCGTGGGCGGTGACGCCCCGCCCGGCATGATGGTGCGGTGAGCCCGCAGGATCCCGAGCAGCCCTCGTCGCCGGACGTGCCCGAGGCGTCCGACCCCTCCCTGCCCGTGGACCGGCCGTTCGACCCGCCTCTCGACCCGCCGCCCCCGTACCCCTATGCGTATGGCAGCGAGACGCCGACCTCTCCGGCCACCCCGTCCTACGGACCGGACCCCGCCTACGGCCAGGCGTACGACCCGGCGTACGGCGCCGGATACGACCCGGGGCACGACCGGACGGGCGGCGCCCCGACGTCGTGGCAGCCCGCCCCGGCGACGGTGCCGCTCTCGTACCCCGGCGCGCAGCAGGCGGGCTACCGACCCGAGCCCGGCCGGGCGCGCAGGGAGCCCGGTGATCTCGGTGAGCCCGGCGGGCCCGGTGGGCCCCGTGACCGGCGGGCGCCGCGCGCCTGGGCGTGGCCGCTGATCAGCCTGCTCGCGCTCGTCCTGGGCCTGGTCGGCGGGCTGGCCGGCTCGGCCCTCTACCAGCGCTCCACCGCGAACGACCTGCTCGTGCCGGGCGGTCTCTCCGCCGTCGACCTCGGCGACGCCGCGCCGGCCACCGTGCCGGACGGGTCGGTCGCCAGCGTCGCGCGGACGCTGCTGCCCTCCACCGTCCAGATCGTCGCGGAGTACGAGGGCGACGCCGAGGGCGCGACCGGCTCCGGGTTCGTGCTCGACCGCCAGGGCCACGTCATCACCAACAACCACGTCGTCGCCTCCGCCGCCGAGGACGACGGGCCGATCACGGTGGTCGACCAGGCCGGCGATCGCCACCGGGCCCGGGTGGTGGGCCGCAGCCCGGTCTACGACCTGGCCGTCCTCGCGGTCGAGGGGCTCGACGGCGTGCGTCCGGCGCGGCTCGGCGCATCGCGGCGGCTGCGGGTCGGCGAGACCGTCGTCGCCTTCGGGTCGCCGCTCGGGCTGGGCTCGACGGTGACCGCCGGCATCGTCAGCGCCCTCGACCGCCCCGTGACGACCGGTCGGTCGGCCGACCAGTCGTCCTACATCAACGCCGTCCAGACCGACGCCGCGATCAACCCGGGCAACTCCGGGGGGCCGCTGGTCGACCTGCGCGGGCAGGTCGTCGGCGTGAACTCGGCGATCGCGACGACCGGCGGCGGCGCCGGCACGGAGTCGGGCAGCATCGGCGTCGGGTTCGCGATCCCGATCGAGCAGGTGGTGGTCACCACCGACCAGATCCTGCGCACCGGCAAGGCGCAGTACCCCGTCATCGGCGCGCAGGTGCGCACGGGCGGCGACACCGGCTCGGAGCGTCCCGGGGCGGTGATCCAGGAGATCACCCCGGGCGGCCCGGCGGCCGACGCCGACATCCGGGTCGACGACCTCGTCACCGCGGTCGACGGCACGCGCGTGACCGACGGCATCGGGCTGATCGTCGCGATCCGCACGCACCAGCCGGGGGAGACCATCGGCCTGACCGTGGTGCGTGACGGCGAGCAGCGCACGCTGCCGGTGCGGCTCGACGGCCAGATCGGCTGAGCCCCGCCCGCGGCCCGGCGGCGTCAGCGGCGGTGCCGGATCAGGTGTGCTGCTCGAGGTCGCTCTCGGCGTAGGGGTGCTCGGTGACGAACGTGCGCGTCTCGTCGTACATGCGGGCGATGTACTCCTCGAGCCGCTCGCCCTCGACGCGCCACTGGCCGCGTCCGCCGATCTTGATCGCCGGCAGCTCGCCGCGCCGCACCAGCGCGTAGACCTGCGCACTGGAGGTGTTGAGGACCTCGGCGACGTCGGCGAGGGTCAGGAAGCGTGGCGAGGCGACCATGGGTCCCAGTCTCGCACCCGCGTGCCGGCGCCCGTCGGCCCGCCCCGCGCGCCTGTGGATGAGCGGTTTGCGGCCCGTCCGCATCCGGAAGACGGACTGCATGGACCTCGGGACCTCCCTGTCGTCGCGCACCGCGCCGCCCACGCCGCACACCCCGCCCGCCGGGCGCACCCGGCCCCCGGGATGGCGCGATCCCCGGCTCTGGGTGGGCCTGGCCCTGGTGGCCGGCTCGGTGCTGCTGGGCGCGCGGGTCGTGGCGGCGGCCGACGACACCGTCCCGGTGTGGGCGGCCCGGGCCGATCTCGGCGCGGGGGCGCCGCTGCGGGCCGACGACCTGGTCCGCACCCGCGTGCGCCTCGACTCCGCGGCCGATCTCGGGCGGTACCTGCCCGCCGACGAGCCGCTGCCGAGCGGCGCCGGCGTCCTGCGTCCGGTCGGCGCCGGCGAGCTGGTGCCGCGCGCTGCGCTCGGCACGGTCACCGGCACCGTCGAGGTGCCGATCGCCGTCGAGCCCGAGCAGGTGCCCGACTCCGTGCAGCAGGGGGCGGTCGTCGACGTCTACCTGCTCGGCGCGGGCGGCACGGGCGGCGCGGGCGGCTCGGGCGGCGCGGGCGGGGGCGCGCCGGTGCTGTCGGGGGTCACGGTGGTCGACGCCCGCACCTCCGAGGAGAGCTTCGCGGTGAGCGGTCGGCGGCGGCTGGTGCTGGCGGTGCCGGAGGCGGACGCCGCCCGCTTCTTCCGCGCGCTGGGAGCGGTCACCAGCCCGCAGGTCACGGTGGTCCGCCGTGGCTGAGCGCCGGCGGCCGGGGTCGCCCCGATGAGCGGGCCCGTCGTCGCGCTGGTCGCCGCGGCCGGCGCCGGCTGGGAGGCGCCGCTGCTGGCGGCGCTCTCCGGTCGTCGCGACGTCGTGGTGCTCAAGCGCTGCGTCGACGTCGAGGACCTCCTGGCCAGCGCCACGACGGGGCAGGCGGCGGTCGCGGTGGTGGGCCTGGACGCCGTCGGGCTGGACGCCGCCGCGCTCGATCGGCTCCGGGCGCTGCGGGTCGCGCCCGTGGTCGTCGGACCCGGCCCCGACGATCCCGCCGCCGAGCGTGCGCAGGCGCACGCCGACCGGGTGGGCGCCCGCCGGGTGCTGCCGCAGACCGACGTCGAGGCGCTGGTCGAGGCGATGGCCGCCGAGGGGCGGGGGACGTCCTCGGCGCCCCCGCCCGCGACGCCGCCGACGTCCGCGCCGTCCGGGTCCTCGACCCTCGCCGTCCCGGACGAGACCTCCGGGCCCCTCGTGCCGGGCGGACCGGACCGCCGCGTCCACGTCGTGTGGGGGCCGGCGGGCGCCCCGGGGCGGACCACGCTGGCCGTCGGCCTGGCCGCCTCGCTCGCCGCGTCCGGACGCCGCTGCGTGCTCGTCGACGCCGATCCGCAGGGCGGCACGGTGGCCCTGCAGCTGGGCGTCGTGGAGGAGGTCTCGGGCCTGCTCGCGGCGGCCCGGCTCGACGCCGCCGGACGCCTCGAGGCCGAGGCCGGCTCGCTCGTGCGCGGCGTCGGGGCGGGCTGGGGCGTGGTCACCGGGCTGCCGCGGGCCGACCGGTGGGCGGAGGTGCGCGTGGGCGTCCTCGAGCGGCTCCTCGCCGCCCTCGCCGCGGAGGCCGACGTCGTGGTCGACGTCGGCGCGAGCCTCGAGGACGATCCCACCGCGGAGCTCGCCGGACGGCCGCCGCGCCAGCAGCTGACCCTCGAGGCGCTCGACGCAGCCGACGCGGTCGTCGCGGTGGGCACCCCCGATCCGGTCGGCCTGGCCCGGCTCGCCCGCGGGGTCGCGGAGCTGCGGGAGATCGGCGTGCGACCGGAGGTCGCCGTGCTCAACCGGATGCGCGGGAGCCTGGCCTGGTCCGAGCGCGAGATCGTCGCCACCCTGCGCGGGGTGCTGGCGGGTGCGGGGGAGGCGCTCGCGATCCGCATCGTCCCCGACGATCCCACCGGCGTCGACCGGGCCCAGGCCGCCGGCGCGGCGATCGTCGACGCCGACGGTCCGGCCGCCCGGGCCGTGCGCACGCTCGCCGCCCACCTCGTCGGCGCGCCGGAGCCGCCGGCGTCCGGGGGTCGGCTCAGGCGGAGAACAGCAGGTAGAGGCCGCCGGCGGTGAAGCCCACCATCGCGACCAGCAGCGGCAGCTGCCCGGTGACGTGGTGGCGGGCCGGGAGCAGCCGGATCGCGCGGTCGTGCGCCGCCACGACGCCCAGCACGTGGCCGATCACCACCGCCAGCACCTTGGTGTTGGCCAGGAACGTCGGGTGGTAGGAGAGCCAGTAGCTGACCGTCAGGTCGCCGGTGCCGAGCAGGTTCGAGCCGTTCGTCAGCGGGTCGCTGGCCTTGATCACGGTGTCCTGGCCGACCTCGACGAAGTACGAGAGGTAGTGGGCCACCACGTAGCCGACGATGATCGGCACGACCGAGTGCGCGAACTGCACCGGCAGCCCGCGTCGTCGGGTGCCGGCCTCGACCCCGGTCGACGCCGTGCCGACCACGAGCACCAGCGCGACCAGCAGCACGAAGGCCAGCAGCCCGGCGTTGTTGGCCAGCTGGTTGGCCCACACGCGATCACGGATCACCGGGGTGTCCTGGATGAACCGCACCCAGTGGGTGGAGTCGCGGAAGGAGTCGAAGGCCGTGCTGCCGAAGAGCACCGACACCACGGCGATCAGCCCGGGCCGGGCGGGCAGGGACGAGAGGTTGCTCAGCGGGCTGAGCACCACGATCTGGCCGGCGTCGGCGGGCGGTCGCGGACGTCCGCCCCGCGCAGCGGTGCCGGTGACCTCGGCGGAGCGGCGGCCGAAGACCGACAGCCGGGCGACCATGGAGGAGTAGACCTCGAAGGGGTCGGCCCGCTCGAAGAACACCTCGCCGAAGAGCGCTCCGCCGAGCAGCATGACCGCCGCGTAGACCGCCACCCACAGCCGCACCGGCCCGAGCTCGGTGGAGTACGGGTAGACCAGCTCGAGCCAGACGAAGGCGTAGAGGCCGAGGGCCGCGGGCCACAGTCCGAGCCGCTCGGGGTACTCGTAGAGGCCGCGACCCGGGTCGCCGCCCGTGGCGCGCGAGACCAGCCAGTGCACCGAGCGCGCCGGGCTGATCGCCTTCCACACCGGCCCGAGCAGGAGGCTGGCGGGCACCAGGCCGACCCACAGCCAGACGTAGAACATGCCGAAGAACGGGTTGTTGAGCACGTCCTGGCCGAAGACGGCCGCGAACACGGCCCAGCCCACGACCAGCAGCCCCACGACGCGGGCGCCGAGGCGGAACGCGGTGGAGTCGACGAGGGCGGTCAGCCACGGGAGCGCCCGGCCGTCCGTGCCGGGCTCGAACCGCGGCGTGCGCCAGGCGATCGCCAGGACGACGAAGGACACCGCCAGGGCGGCGACGGCCCCGGCGATCGCGAGACCGGCGGGGATCGGGAGGTCCTTGGCGCCGCCGATGCTGTGCGCGGAGGTGACGTCGCGCGTCACGTCGGACGCGGCGACGACGAGTCCGATCACGAGACCTGGAGCTGCAGGATCAGCTTGTCGAGGGTGTGCGACTCGACCTCGACGATGCCCGGCTGGTCGAGGTTCGTCAGGGTCAGCTCGGTGACGCCCTTCTGGTACTCGAACTCCTGCTCCGGCGTGGAGTGCACGTGCACCTCGCCCGGCGCGTCGGCGGTGACCCGCAGCGTCACCGGCTGGCCGACGGGCACCTTCACCCGCTCGCCGTTGGGCTGGACGTCCGAGCCGGTGACGGTGACGTCGATCGTCGTGCCGGCGGGCGTCGACGGCGAGGCGTCGGCGGAGGCCGAGCCCGAGGGGCTTCCCGAGGGCGTCCCGCCGGCCGTGGTGGGCGCGGCGGGGGTCGTGCTGGGGGCGTCGGCCCTGCCGCCGCAGCCGGCGAGGGCGAGGGCGGCGGTCAAGGCGAGTGCGGTGGCGGCCAGGCGCATGGAGATCCTTCGCGGTGGGACGGGCGGGGCCGCCGCGGCGGCCTCTGACAGAATCGCACGCGAGTGGATGGGCCAGGGAGGGAGGGCGCGGTGGTGCACCGACTGCGAGCGCGCGAGGTCGCGCTGCTGGCCGAGGAGTCGCCGGCCACGCCCAAGCACAACGCGACCGTCGAGATCTTCGACCCCGGCGACTCCGGCTTCGACCACGAGCGTCTGCTCGAGCTGATCGCCGACCGCATCGCCTTCGTGCCGCGCTACCGCCAGCGGCTGCTGCAGGTGCCGGGGCGCCTGGCCAACCCGGTCTGGGTCGACGACCCCGACTTCGACCTCGGCTTCCACGTGCGGCGCTCCGCGCTGCCGCGGCCGGGCACGCCCGACCAGCTGCGCGAGCTGGTGTCGAGAATCGTGTCCCGCCCGCTCGACCGCACCAAGCCGCTGTGGGAGATGTACCTCGTCGAGGGGCTCGCCGGCGGACGCCTGGCGCTGCTGTCGAAGGCGCACCAGGTGCTCGTCGACGGCGTCGACACCGTCGACCTCGGCCAGGTGCTGCTCGACGCGAGCCCGACGCCGAAGGTGCTCGGCGCCGACGAGTGGCAGCCCCAGCGCCCGCCGTCCGGCGCGGGCCTGGTGGCCGACGCCGTCGTCGGCACCCTGACCTCGCCCGATCTCCTCTCCGACACCGTGCACACCACGTCCGACGCCGTGATGCGCACGGCCGACCAGTGGCGCCGCACGGCGCGTCGCACCGCGGCCGGCCTCACCGGCCGGCGTCCGCGGCGCACCGGCGCGATGCTCACCGCCCACTCCCAGCAGCGGAAGGTGGTCTCGGTCGTCACCGAGCTCGCCGCGTACCGGCGCATCCGCGAGGTGCACGGCGGCACCGTCAACGACGTCATCCTGGCCACCATCGCCGGCGGTCTGCGCGGCTGGCTGCTCACCCACGACGAGTCCCTGCGGGGATTCCGCGAGGTGCGAGCGCTGGTGCCGGTGTCGGTCATCGACCGCGAGCTGGAGGCCACGTCGCTCGGCAGCCAGATCGCCGCGCACTTCGTCGACCTGCCCATCGCCGAGCCGAGCCCGGTGGTGCGGCTGCACCAGGTCTCCTACTCCTTCCAGGTGCACAAGGAGACCGGTCGGGGCGTGGCCGCCAACCGGCTCGCCGGCATCGCGGGCTTCGCGCCCACGACGTTCCACGCGATCGGCTCGCGCGTGGCCGCGGAGCAGGCGCGGCGCAGCTTCCAGCTGATGGTCACCAACGTGCCGGGCCCGCAGTCGCCGCTCTACGCCGCCGGCGCCCGGATGGAGCTCACCTACCCCGTGCCGCCGCTGCTGCCCGGCCAGGCGCTCGCGATCGGCGTCACCAGCTACGACGGCAGCGTCGCGTACGGCATCACCGCCGACGGCGCGCGCGTGCCCGACGCCGACGTGCTCGGCCAATGCCTGACCGAGGCCCTCGACGAGCTCCTCGACACCGTCACCGGCACCCGCCCGCGGGTGCCGCGCGGCCGTCGTCGCAGCAGCAAGGCCGCGCCGTGACCCGCGCGTACGTGCCGGCCACCTACGCCGAGCTCGCGCGGTTCCACGCCGCGGGGGAGGTGCCGACCACCGAGGCCGTCACCGCCTCCGACACCTCCGAGGAGGCGGAGTACGACGCGCTGCTCGACGCCGCGGTCGCCTCCGCCGAGCGGGCCGCGGGGAGCGACGACCCGCGTCGGGTGGTGCTGGCCGTCGACGTCCCGACCGTGGGCCTGGCCGCGCCCTGGCGGCACGTCGCGAGCGTGCACGTCGACGTCGAGCCCGGCGCGGAGGCCGACGACGACCTCGCGTGGTACGCCACCCAGGAGGTCGGCGACCTCCTCGGCCTCGCGGACTGAGTCGCCAGCCGAGGGCCGTCCGGGCCCTGCGTCAGCCGGCGAGGTACTCCCGACCGACCTTGTTCTCGGCGCGCAGCGCCTTGGTGAGCAGGTCGCCGATCAGGCCCTCGATCTTCGAGCCGACGAGCGGGATGCGCACCTTGATCTCGAGGTCGACGACCTCGGTGGTGACCCCGCCGGCCTCGGTGAGGGTGACGGTGCCCTCCATCTCGCCCGGCTTGCCGGGGATGGTGACGGTGAGCGCGGCGCGGTCGACCGTGCTCCAGGTCTCCTGCTGGACGATGTTGACCTCGTCGCCGACGAACTTGGTGGCGAACGCCGGGATGCCCTTCGCGGGCTGCACCTGGTCGATGCTCACGGTCATGCCCGCGCCCGAGCCGTCGATCGCGACGGTCTGACGGGTGACGCCCTGGAAGGCGCAGACCCGCTCGCGGAAGGCGGGGTCGGCGAGCATCGCGGCGACGTCGGCCAGCGGGGCGTCGTAGGTGAGCTCGTGACGGATGCGCTTGCTCATGCGGGAGTCCTCCGAGGCGTGCGGGCCGTCGAGTCGACCCGGCAGGGGATGGGCGAGCGCCATCATGCCCGAGGGTCCCGCCCCGCCCGCCCTGAGGGTGAGGGGGCGGACAGGCGCGCGACCTAGCGTCGAGGGCGTCCGTCCCGCATCCCCGGAGGTCTCCATGCCGCTCATCGCCGTCGACGTCGTCCGCGGACGCAGCCCCGAGGAGCTGCGCACGCTGCTCGACGCGGTGCACGAGGCGATGGTCGCCGCGTTCGAGGTGCCCGACACCGACCGCTACCAGGTGCTGACCCAGCACGACCCGGGCGAGCTCGTCCTGCTCGACACCGGGCTGGGCTTCGAGCGCACCGACCGCGTGGTGATGATCCGGGTGACGAGCCGGCAGCGCACCGAGCCCGCCAAGCAGGACTTCTACCGTCGGCTCGCCGAGGTGCTCGAGGAGCGCTGCGGGGTGGCGTCCAGCGACCTGATGGTGAGCATCGTCGAGAACGGGCCCGCCGACTGGTCCTTCGGCGGCGGCACCGCCCAGTTCCTCACCGGCGACCTGCCCTGAGGCGTCGTCCCGGACGACCCGCGGGGTCGACCTCGGCGGGTCGGGAGGGATCAGGACGGGCAGAACCGATCGATGACAGGCGAAACTTCGCCCCTCATCGATCGGTTTCCCCGGTCGACCGGGGAAACCGACGGCGCCAGCCCTACCCGCTGACCCCCTCCACCTCGACCACCACGTTGGTGGCCTTGACGACGGCGGTGGCGGGCTTGCCGACCTCGAGCCCGAGCTCGGCGACGGCCTCGGCGCTCATCAGCGAGACGACGCGGTAGTCGCCGCAGGCGAGCTCGACCTGGGCCATGATCGCGTCGGTGCGCACCGCGGTGACCACGCCGGTGAAGCGGTTGCGGGCGCTGGAGGAGCGGTTGCGGGAGGCCAGCGCGGCGGTGAGCCCGGGCAGCGCGGCGGCGTCGAGCACGCGCTGGCCGTTGCGTCGCTCGAAGGCGACCCGGCCCTCGGCCTCCCAGCGGCGCAGCGTGTCGACGCTGACGCCCAGGGCGGAGGCGACCTCGCCGATGCGCAGGAGGGTCATGACGCTCAGGCTAGGTCAGGGTCGGCGGCGTCGACGGGGAAGCCGCCGACGACCCGCAGCCGGACCTCCGGCGTGGGCGGCGCGAGCGGAGCCGCGACCCAGACGGTGCCGGCGTCGGTGGCGACGTGCAGGCGGACGTCGTGCTCGCGGCGCAGGGTGCGGATCACGCGGCCCCCGAGCGGCCCCGCGGGATCGAGGACGACGTCGACATCGCGCACCAGCCGGGAGCCGTCGGGCAGGCGCAGCTCGGACTCGTAGCCGAGGAAGCGGGCCACGGCGGCGCTCGGCGGCGCGGCGAGGAGCCGCTCGGGGGCGTCCAGCGCCGCCAGCCGGCCCTCGAGGAGCACCGCCACGCGGTCGGCGAGCGCCCAGGCGTCGCGTCGCTCGTGCAGGACGACGAGCACCGCGGCGCCACTGGCGGCCAGGGCCGGTCCGAGATCGAGGACGAGCCGCTCGTGGGCCTGCGGGTCGAGGCCGGCGAACGGCTCGTCGAGCAGCAGGACGTCGGGGCGCACCGCCAGGCCGCGGGCGAGGTGGACGCGACGCGCCTCCCCGCCGGACAGCGCGCCGGCGGGGCGGCGCGCGAGGTGGGCGACGCCGAGCAGCTCGAGGGTGTCCTCGACCCGGCGCCGACGCTCGCGGCGCGGCACGCCCCACCAGGCCAGCGCGAGCTCGACGTTGGCGCGGACGCTGCGCCGGGCCAGCCGGACGTCCTGCAGCACCGTGGCGGTGCGGCCGGTGGCCGTCACGCGGCCCCGGTGGGCGGGGAGGAGGCCGCTGGCGGCCTGGAGCAGCGTCGACTTGCCGGCGCCGTTGGGGCCGATCAGGGCGACGGTCTCCCCGGCCGCGAGCGTGAGGTCGACGTCGAGCACGACCGGTCGCCGGCCCCGCCGCACCGTCAGCGCGTCCAGCCGCAGCGCGGTGAGCCCGGCCGGGGCGCCCGGAGGAGCAGGGGTGATGTCGGCGCTCACGACGACGTCCCGACGCGGCGCAGCGCGCGACCCGACTGCACGAGGGTGAGCAGCGCGGTGATGACGAGGATGAGGCCCAGCAGCACGATGCCGATGGCCAGGCCCTCGGAGAACCGCGCGGCCTCGACCCGCTGCAGCGCGGCGCTGGCGAGGGTCTGGTCGACGCCCTCGATGTTGCCGCCGACGAGCACGACCGCGCCGACCTCGGAGAGCCCGGAGCCGACGGCGGCGATGATCGCCGCCAGCAGGCCGGTGCGGGCCTCCCGCACGGCCAGGCGGCCCACCTGCCAGCGTCCGGCGTGCAGCGCGCGGGCCTGGTCGAGCAGGCCCGCGGGCACCTCGCGGAGCGCGGCCGCGCCCAGCGCGACGATCACTGGCAGGGCCAGCAGGGTCTGGGCGATCAGCACGCCCTTCAGCGTGAACAGCAGCTGGAACCGGCCGAGCGGCGCCGCAGGGAACATCAGCAGCGCGAGCACCAGGCCCACCAGCACGGGGGGCAGGCCCAGGCCCGCGTTGGCCAGGGTCATCAGGACGCCGCGGCCGCGGAAGCGTCCGAGCCCGAGCAGCAGGGCCACGGGCAGTCCGAGCACGAGGGCCACCGCCGTGCTGATCAGCGCCACCTGCAGCGTGACGCCCACCAGCTGCCACAGCCACGGCTCGCCGCCGACGATGATCCGCCACGCCTCCGCGAGGCCGTCGAGGAAGAACCTCACGGCCTCGCCTCCCGCGGCACGACGTACACCAGCCGGCCGTCCGCGAGCCGGTAGACCTCGCCGACCCGCTGGCCGCGGCCCACGACCCGTCCGCCGTCGGACGGCACGTCCTGCACCGCGGCGTCGGACGGGACGACGACCTGCGGCTGCTGCCGGGCGCCCGCGGGTCGCAGCGCGTCGGTGAGCGACATCGACGAGAGCGCGGCGAGCAGGAAGCCCACGGCCAGGACGATGCCGAGGTCGAAGAGGTTGACCAGCCCGTCGAGCGGGTCGCCGGCCCGGTCGTGACGCCGGTGCGCGCGGCGGGAGACCGAGGTCATGACGGCCCCGAGCCCGGCTCGGTGAGCAGCGCCGCGAGGTACTCCAGGTCGGAGAAGTCCTGGCCGTAGAGCCGCTCGCGCACGAGGGAGAGCGCGAAGGCGCCCGCGCCGACCAGCAGGCCGAGCACGGTGATCGAGAAGGCCACCCGCAGGTTGTCGGCCAGGGTCGCGACGTCGCCGCGGGCCAGGCCCTCCAACGCGGGGGAGAGCGGGATCAGGGTGCCCATCAGGCCCAGCGCCGGGCCGAGCCGGACGAGCAGCCGGGTGCGCGCCAGCCGCCGCTCGCAGCGGACGTCGAAGTCGGCCAGGCGCTTGGCGACGCCGGCGTCCGGCTGGGGCCGGGCGCTCACCTCGACCAGGGCCCGGGCGGCCTCGACCATCGCCTCGCCGTGCCCGACGTCGGCCGCCGCGCGCTGGGCGGCGGGGAGGTCGCCGTCGGCCAGCGCCTCGCGGGCGGCCGTGCCAGCGGTCTCGAGCCGTTCGAGCGAGCGGCCGCGCCGGCGCACGACCTCCGCGGTGAACACGCCGGCCTCGGCCACGACCGCGAGGAGCGCGAGCAGGGACGCGAGCACGACCGGCCCTTCCAGGGCGGCCGACACGGCGAACACCGCGTCGTAGATCCGCTCCATCAGGCCTCCCCGCGCCCCGTGCGGCCGATGCGGCCGCCGCGTCCGGCGCGCAGCTCGCGCGCCAGGGCGCCACCGTAGAGCAGGGCGACCAGGCCGATCACCAGCGCCCAGCCGGGCAGGTGCAGGCGACCGTCCGCGGCCGCCCCGGGCTGCGCGACGTCGGCCGCCGAGCCACGGGGCGGCGTCGGGAGGGTGAGGCCGCCGGCCCGCGGCTCGGCCGCGAGGAGCAGGCCGGTGACGGGCTCGCCGGCCGGCGTCGTCGGGGCGGGGGTCGACGAGGCGGACGGGCGTGCGCTGAGGGAGGGCGCTGACGGCGCGGTCGGGGCGACCGGGCCACTCGTCGCGCCGCTCGTGGCGCCCGGTGCGGCGTCCCCGGGACGGCCGGCCGTGCCCGGCCCGGGCGCCGCCGAGGGCTGCGGCCCGGCGGGTCCGGCGCGTCCCGGCCCTCGCGATGGCTCGCGCGACGGCCCGGGTCCCGGCGACGCAGTGGGCGTGGGGCTGGGGCTGGGCGTGGGCGTCGCGCCGGTGGCGACCACCGCGAGGGCGCGGCCCCAGGAGCCGTCGGGCGCGGTGGCGACGAGGGTCACGACGTACGGCGCCCGGCGAGCGGTCCACGTGTGGGCGACCCGGGGTCCGGACGCCCGGGCGCCGTCGCCGAGGTCCCAGGCGTAGGCGAGGCCGGGAGGCGGGTCGGCGAGGGTCGCGGCGAGCGTCCGGCGCGTGCCGGGGGCGGTGGGCGTGACCGTGACGGCCGGCCGGAGCCAGCGCCCGGTGAGGTGCGCGCGCACGACGAGGGTCTGCCCCTGCGCGGGGCTGGTCTGGAAGTAGCCGTTGGCGTCGGGGTCGGCGGTGAGGTTGGCGTCGTCCGCGCCCTGGAGGGGCCGCACGTAGGCCACCGAGGAGCCGCTGGTCGCGACCGCCGGCACCCGGTCGGGTCCCCCGGCGGGGTCGCCGTCGGCCGGCAGCAGACGCGCGCCGTCGACCGGGTGGCTCACCCCGGTCGCGTCGAGCACCTCGGCGTAGGTGACGCGGGCGGGATCGGCGCCGGCGTCGCGGATCAGGGTCGCGATGCTCGTCCACTGCGCCTGGTCGGTGGTCGAGGCGTCGCCGGACGGGGTCCGCAGTGCGTAGGCGCCGCGCACCTCGCACGAGGGCGCGCAGTAGAGCTGGTCGGCGGTGACGGTGCGGGTGGCGACGACGGTGCCCGCGCCCGTGACGACCTCGATCCGCACGCCGGCCGGCTCGGCCGCCTGCGCCGCGTGGGCGACGACGAGGGTCGGCGGGAGGCCCGCCGCCGCGCCGAGGAGCGCGGCGGCGAGCCGGACCGCCGTGCGGCTCAGCGCCGGACCTTGACGGTGCCGAGCCGCTTCGAGCCGCCGACCAGGATGTCGCCGAACGGCGGGTCGAGCCGCTCGTCGACGATCTCGTTCAGCCGCAGCGTGCCGGCCAGGTAGAAGGTCGTCGCGCTCGGGCGGACGGCGAACGACCACTGGCCGAGCCGGTTCGTGGTCGCCGTGCCGACGGCGCGCGGCCGGGCCGGGATCTCGTCCGGCTTCACCGCGTAGATGCGCACCTTGACCCCGGCGAGCACGGGGGTGCCGGGCACCACGTTGGCGAGCGTGCCGCGCAGGCCCACCGACGCGCCGCGGTCGACGATCTTGCGGGTCGGCGCGCCGGTGATGCGCGGCGCGGCCGACGGGAGGAACGGGGCGCCCCGGTCGGCGAGGTAGCCGCCGATGCGGGTCTGCACGTCGCTGCTGGTGACCCAGTCGAGGAACGCGCGCGCCGCCGGGGTGTTGAGCGAGACGTTCGGGGTGTCGGCGAACTTCGCCGGGTTGACGGCGTAGGCGTGGAAGGAGTTGACGAGCAGCGGCTGGCCGCCCCGCGCGTCGGGGGAGTTGTCTCGCGTGACGATCTGCAGGTTCTGCGCCTGGCCGGTGGACTGGAGGTAGGCGAAGGTGCCGCGGTCGGTGAACACGTAGCACCCGCCGCCGTCGTAGTTGCACACCGAGCCGTTGAGCACGTTCGGACCCTGGGTCAGGCCGGTCGCGTGGTACCAGGACGGGTACGAGATCGGGTTCGAGCAGGCGCCCGACGCGGTGCTCGGCGAGGAGCCGCCGCCGTCCTTCGCGCTGACGGTGCAGGTGGTGAGGCTCTCGCCGGGGGAGGTCAGCGCCCAGATCGCGTGCTCCTGCACGGTGGTGCCGGGGGTGCCGCCGCGGGAGACGAAGTTCGCCTTGCCCTGCGCGCCGGCCGCGGCGATCCTCTCGAACGCGGTGGCGATGTCGCGCGGCGCGCCGTCGAGCACGCCGGCGGGGTCGTCCTGCGGGCCGAGGAGCACGTAGTCGCCCCAGAACGTCGCCCGGCCGTAGCGCTCCAGCGAGTAGCCGTCGCCGACGAACTGGTTCTCCAGGCTGGCGGCGTGGACGATCATCGCGTCGGCGGTGCCGGCGCGGGCGAACGCGATGGCCGCGCCCGTGCCCTTGCTGACGTACTGCAGGTCGTACTGCGGATAGGCCTGCTCGAAGCCCGGCTCGAGCACGTTCTGCACGAGACCGGAGTCGAAGACGTCGCTGGTGCCGACCAGCACGAACGGCGTGCGGTCGGCCGCGCTCGCCGGTCCGGAGGCGCCGAGGGGCCCGAGCGCGGCTGCGGCGGCGAGGCCGAGCGCGGTCGCGGCGACGAGGGAGCGTCGCACGCGACGGGGGATGGGACGGGGCATGAGGGGTCCTCCGAGACCGCTGGGGATGGATCTGGATCCTAGGTTCTTCCTAGGTGTTTCGGAACCGATCGTCTCGCGGACGGGTCGGTGGAGGACCGGACGGGTCAGCCCGCGGGGGTGTGGAACGCCGGCCGCGCGGCCGCGACACTGGCCCCCGTGAGCGACGCGTCCCGCCCCGCGGCTTCCTCGGCCCCCGCAGCCCACTCGCACCGCGCCGACGTGCCGCCGGAGCGTCCGCCGCGGCGGGTGATCGTCGGCGCGCTCGTCGCGGTCGTGGTGCTCCAGGTGCTCTTCGCGCTGAGCTACCTGGGTGCGTTCCACGACCCCTCGCCGCACGAGGTGCCGATCTCGGTGGCGGCCACGACGGGCGGCGGCGGCGCCGGCGCGGCCCGGCAGGCGGCCGCGGGGCTGGAGCGGGAGGGCGGCGACGCCGTCGAGGTGCGCGTGGCGGCCGATCCAGCCTCGGCGCGGGCCGCGGTCGAGGTCGACCGGGACGCCGCGGGCGCGCTCGTGCTGGGCGGGGGCGGCTCGGACACGACCGACCGGCTCTACGTGGCCAGCGCAGCCGGCGTCGCCCAGGCCCAGCTGATCCGGCAGCAGGTCGGCGACGCGGAGTCGCGCGAGGGCCGGCGGCTGGACGTCGTCGACGTCGCGCCGCTGCCGCAGGCCGACAGTCGCGGCACCGCGCCCTTCTACCTCGTGCTGGTCATGGCCTTCGGCGGCTACCTCGGCGTCACCGTCCTCAGCCTGCTGGCAACCCCGGCGGCCGCCCGCGGACGCCTGGCCCTGGAGCGGCTCGGGGGCATGGCGGCGTACGCGCTGGTCTCCGCGGTGGCGGTCGTGGCGCTCGCCCGCCTGTCCTTCGGCCTCCTCGAGGGTCACCTGCTCGCCGCGACGCTCGCCTGCGCGCTCGTGGGCTACGCGGTCGCCTCCGTCGCGGTGACCCTGCAGGCGCTGCTGGGCACCGCCGGCACCGGCCTGGTGATCCTGCTCTTCGTCGTGCTCGGCAACCCGACCGCCGGCGGCGCGGTGCCCTACGACTTCCTCCCGACGCCGCTCGGCGCGGTCGGGCCGTGGCTGGTGAACGGCGCCGGCGTCGACCTGCTGCGCGGGCTCCTCTACTTCGACGGGCACGCGATCGTCCGGCCCCTGCTGGTGCTCGCGGCCTGGGCGGTGCTCGGCAGCGTCGGCGCGGTGACGGTGAGCGCCGCGCGGGCCCGCCGCGGACGCACCGAGCTGGCCCCGGCGGTGGCCGCCGGTCTCTAGCCCTCCGCTAGTGTTTGCGCATGCACGCAAACACGCAAGCCATGCCGTGGGACGACGACGTCGTCACGCTCACCGTCGAGGTGCTGCGCATGCTGGCCGACCCGACGCGGCTGCGCCTGGCCGGCCTGCTCCTCGACGACGAGCGCTCGGTCTCCGAGCTCGCGGCGGCGCTGGAGCGCCCGGTGCCGGCCGTCTCCCAGCACCTGGCGAAGATGCGCATGGCGCGGCTGGTCACGACCCGGCGGGTCGGCACGTCGGCCCTCTACCGGGTCGAGAACGGCCACGTGCGTCAGCTGGTGCTCGACGCCGTCGGCCACGTCGAGCACCTGCTGGACGTGGTGCCGGCGCATCACCGGGCTGAGCGACGCGGCGGGGTGCGGCCCGCATGAGCCACGACGTCCACTCCCCGCACGACCACGACCTCGGCCACGGGCACGGGCACGGACACGGGCACGGGCGGCTCGGCCCGTGGGCCCGGCTGCGCGACCTCGGCGGGCACCTGCTCGGCGCCGGGCACGGCCACGACGCGGCCGACCAGGTCGACGACGCGCTCGAGGCCGACGCGCGGGGCCGTCGGGCGCTCTGGCTCAGCCTCGCGCTGCTCGGGGTCACGGCCGCGGCCCAGGGCGCGGTGGTCGTGCTGACCGGATCGGTCGCGCTGCTCGGCGACACCCTGCACAACGTCGCCGACGCGCTCACGGCGCTGCCGCTCCTGGCCGCCTTCGCGCTCGCCCGGCGTCCGGCGAACGACCGGCTCACCTACGGCTACGGCCGCGCGGAGGACCTCGCGGGGGTCGTCGTCGTGCTGATGATCGCGCTGTCGAGCGTGCTGGCCGCCGGCGAGGCGATCCGCCGGCTGCTCGATCCCCGGGCGGTCGACCACGTCTGGGCGGTCGCGCTGGCCGGCGTGATCGGCTTCGCGGGCAACGAGGTGGTCGCGCAGTACCGCATCCGGGTCGGTCGCCAGATCGGCTCGGCCGCGCTGGTGGCCGACGGGCTGCACGCGCGCACCGACGGGTTCACCTCCCTGGCCGTGGTGGTCGGCGCCCTCGGCGTGGCCCTCGGGGCGGAGTGGGCCGACCCGGTCGTCGGGCTGCTCATCTCGGTGGCGATCGTCGGCGTGCTGCGCTCGGCGGCCGCGCAGGTCGGCGCCCGGCTGATGGACGCCGTCGACCCCGCGCACGTCGCGGCCGCCCGTGCGGCGCTGGCCGACGTCGACGGCGTGGTCGCGGTCGAGCGGGTGCGCCTGCGGTGGGTCGGCCACACGCTGCACGCCGAGGCCCGCGTGGTCGGCGCCACCGGGCTCGACCTGGTGCAGGCGGGCGTCGTCGCGGACGAGGCCCGGCATTCGCTGCGCCACGACCTGCGCCGGCTCGGCGACGTGGTCGTCGAGGTCGTGCCCGAGCCCGCCCGGCGGGCCTGAGCCCCCGTCGGATCAGGCGGCCGGGTAGGCCCGGTCGACGAAGGCCGCGAGCCGGTCGACCAGGGCCTCGACCGTGGCGCCGGTGGCCGGGCGCGGGTCCCACGAGGCGTGCAGCCGGACGACCACCGGCCGCCCGTCGTCGTCGGCGAGGCGCACCGGGCGCAGCCCGAACCGCGGCTCGTCGGAGACGATCGCCACGCCGCGGCCCGCGGCGGCGAGCGCCTGCGCCAGCGCGCCCGTCCCGGCCTCGACGTGCTCGCCGAGCGCGCGACCGGACGCCGCCAGCGCCGTCTCGAGGGCGGCGCGGGCGGTGAAGGCCGGCGGCACGACGATCGCGGCGCCGCCCGCGCCGTCGGCGAGCTCGCCGACGCCGACCGTGCCGCGCGCGGCCCACGGGTGCGCCGGCGCCACGCAGGCCCACACCGGCAGGGTCGCGAGCGGACGCGCCACGAAGGGCGCCGCGGCCGGCGCGGGCGCCAGAGCGAGGTCGACGCCGTCGAGCAGCATGGCCCGCGCCGTCACGCCGTCGGCGACCCGGGCGTCGACCACGGGGTCGTCGATGGCCAGGCCGGCGACGAACGGCGCCACCACGTCGGTGAGCGTGACGGTGGGGGCAGCGACGAGCAGCCGGGACAGCCGCCCCTCGGCGCGCAGGGCCGCGGCGCGACGCAGCTCGTCGGCGGCGTCGAGGGCCGCCGCCGCGAGCGGCAGCAGCTCCTCGCCCGCCCGGCTGAGCCGCAGCGGCCCCGGACGCCGCTCGAAGAGGTCGACGCCGAGCTCCCGCTCGAGATCGCGCAGCTGGCGCGAGAGGCCGGGCTGGGTCAGGTGCAGCTCGGCGGCCGCGGCGGTGACGCCGCCCGCGCGGGCCGTGGCGACGAGGTAGCGGAGGTGGCGCAGCTCCATGGCCGCAGCCTAGGCATCCCATGCCCGACGAGCATGGTTTCCGCGCCGATCAGGCATTGGACAGCATGGGCGTCGCCTCGGACACTGATCTCCTCAGCCCGTGCCGCCTGGAGGACCCCGTGACGCTCACCGCCGACCCCACCCCGTCCGCTCCCGCCGCGGGGGCCCCGGCCCAGGAGCGCCGGCTCGTCACCGAGCTGCCCGGCCCCCGCTCGCGGGCGCTGATGGAGCGCAAGTCGGCGGCCGTCGCGGCCGGCGTCGGCACCACCATGCCGGTCTTCGCCGAGCGCGCCGGCGGCGGCATCGTCGTCGACGTCGACGGCAACCACCTGATCGACCTCGGCTCCGGCATCGCGGTGACGACGGTGGGCAACGCCGCGCCCCGCGTCGTCGAGGCGGTGCAGGCGCAGGTGGCGGCCTTCACCCACACCTGCTTCATGGTCACGCCCTACGCCGGCTACGTCGAGGTCGCCGAGGCGCTCAACCGGCTGACGCCCGGCGGCCACGAGAAGCGCACCGCGCTGTTCAACTCCGGCGCCGAGGCCGTCGAGAACGCCGTCAAGATCGCCCGCGCGCACACGGGCCGGCAGGGCGTCGTCGTCTTCGACCACGCCTACCACGGCCGCACCAATCTCACGATGGCGATGACCGCCAAGAGCATGCCCTACAAGCACGGCTTCGGCCCGTTCGCCTCCGAGGTCTACCGCGCGCCGCTGTCGTACCCCTTCCGCGACGGCGGCCTCGACGGCGCCGAGGCGGCCCGCCGCGCGATCACCCAGATCGAGGCCCAGGTCGGCGCCGCGAACCTCGCCTGCGTCGTGATCGAGCCGATCCAGGGCGAGGGTGGCTTCATCGTGCCCGCCGAGGGGTTCCTGCCGACGCTCCTCGCCTGGTGCCGCGCGAACGACGTGGTGTTCGTGGCCGACGAGGTGCAGACCGGCTTCGCCCGCACGGGCGCGATGTTCGCCTGCGAGCACGAGGACGTCGTGCCCGACCTGATCGTCACCGCCAAGGGCATCGCCGGCGGACTCCCGCTCTCGGCCGTCACCGGTCGCGCCGAGATCATGGACGCCGCGCACGTGGGCGGCCTCGGCGGCACCTACGGCGGGAACCCGCTGGCCTGCGCCGCGGCGCTCGCGGCGATCGAGACCATCGAGGCCGACGGGCTCGTGGCCCGCGCCCGCGAGGTGCACGCGCTGGTCACCGCCCGGCTCGGCGAGCTGCGGCAGCGCGACGCCCGCATCGGCGAGGTGCGCGGACGCGGCGCGATGCTCGCCGTCGAGCTCGTCGACCCCGCCTCCGGGGAGCCGGACGCCGCGCTGGCCAAGGCCGTCGCGGGCGCCGCGCACCGGCAGGGCGTCGTCGTCCTGACCTGCGGCACCTTCGGCAACGTGCTGCGGCTGCTGCCGCCGCTGTCGATCTCCGACGCCCTGCTGCACGACGCGCTCGACGTGCTCGAGGCGGCCTTCGCGGCCTCCTGAGGTCCCGGTGTCAGGTGCCGGCGTCGGGTGCCGACGTCGGGTGCCGGCGTCAGGTGCCGGCGTCGATCCGGCGGTCGGCGAGCGCCGGCGCGGCCGCGGGCGCCCGCTGCGCCTCGCGTCGCAGGTGCACCGCCACCAGGACGCTGGTGACCGCCGCCCAGACGCACCACAGCGAGATCAGGCCGTCCTGCATCAGCCAGGCCAGCAGCGCCACCACCACGAGGTTGAGCGCCCCGAAGGCCAGCAGCGGACGGGAGCGCGCCGCCAGTCCCGGCCCGCAGGTGGCGAGCACGTAGACGGCGACGAAGAGGGTGGCCACGGGCGGGTCGACGGAGTAGGCGACGTGGTGCCCCTCGATCCGGCGGCCGAGCGGCCCGTCCAGCAGCGCGTGCAGGCCGACGAGCGCCACCACGACCCCGGCCGTCACGAACACGACGTCAGCCGCCGGCGCACGACTCGTGCGCAGCGCCGCGAACGCCACCGGCACCAGCACGGGGACGACGCAGATCGCGATCAGCACGTAGGCCCAGGCCGCCACCGATCCGGCGACCCGGCACTCCTGGCCCAGGACGCTCCCGGTGAGCCGTCCCTGCAGCTCCCACCAGACGAGCGTCTCGACCAGCTGGTGCACGCCGAACACGACGGGCAGGGCGGCCAGCGGCCACTGGCGCGGCCGGGTGACGTGCCGCAGCGCGTCGAGGCCCACCAGGGTGACGGCGGTGCCGGCGGCGAGGTCCATCTCGGGGGAGAAGCACATGGGGAGCGTCCTTCGTGGGCGGGTGGCGCCGACGGTAGACAGCAGAGGCCCGGCCGGACGACGCCCTAGGGGTGGTCGTCCGGCCGGGCCGGATCGGGGTGGTGCGGGTCAGCCGCCCAGGGTGCGGGCGAGCCGGGTGAGGGCGGCGTCCTCGGTGGCCTGCTCGGGCCGGTGCGCGCGCACGGACGACAGGACGGGGTCGATCCGCTGGTCGACGTAGGTCCAGGCCTGGCAGTCGGTGGCGGTGAGGGCGTCGGCGCGCTTGTCCCAGGCGCTCTCCAGGGCGGTGGCGGCGGTGCCGGCGGCCCGGGCGTCGCCCGCGTCGACGGCGGTGCGGATGTCCTTCGTCAGCGTGGCGAAGGTGGTGACGTCGGCGGCGGGGAACCTCTGCACGAGCAGCTGGTGCGCGGCGGCGTCGTCGGTCGGGGCGTTCCCGGCCGAGCAGGACGGCGCCGGGGCGTCGTCGAGCGCGGAGGCGTGGGGCTGGCTGTCGGTGTAGGTGAGCAGCCCGGCGGTGCCGACGGCGACGACGCCGAACAGGGCGAGCACGGCGCGCTCGCGGCCGAGACGGCGGTGCGCGTCCGTGACGGCGGGCGTCGCGGTGCTGCCGGAGCCGATCACGTCGACCTTCGAGACGGTCAGGTAGACCACCGTGGCGAGGATGGCGCCGAGGAAGACCAGGCTGGTGCCCAGCGTGCCCAGGCCGAGACCGGCGGTGAGGTCCTGGGGGTCACGGGGCGAGGCGAGGAAGTCGCCGATGTTGGCGCCAAGGGGGCGGGTGAGGATGTAGGCGACCCAGAAGCACAGGACCGCGTTGCCGCCCATCCGCCAGCCGACGACCGTGATCGCGATCAGGGTGGCGGGCAGCAGGATCGAGGTGCCGGCGCCCCACCCGGTGAGGGTGAGCGTCCAGTCGCCGGTGGCGGTGCCGAGCGCGAAGGTGACGAGCACCGCGAGCCAGTAGAAGGCCTCACGGGGCAGGGTGACGATCGAGTGGATCGAGAGCGTCCGCTCGCGGGCGTACCAGATGCCGAAGACGACGGCGAGCAGGGCGGAGAACACCGCGCTGGAGATCCACAGCGGCACGGCGAGCTGGTCGGTGAGGATGTCGGTGTAGAGCGTGCCGGTGACGCTCACGACCACGACCGTCAGCCAGTACAGGCCCGGCACGTACCGCGGGGCGCGCAGCTGGGCGCCGAGCACGACCACGAACACGACCGTGAAGAGGATCGTCGTGTTGGTCAGGCCGAAGCCGAGGGTCTCGTTGACGTAGTCGGCGAACGACTCGCCGACGGTGGTGCACAGGATCTTGATCACCCAGAACCACAGCGTGACCTCGGGGACCTTGTTCAGCAGGGCCCGCGCGTCGGGACGGGCCGGGGGAGTCGTGGTGGTCGTGCTCATGGTGAGGACCCTGGACGCCGCGCCTGACAGCGGACTGACAGATCCGGGCGCGATCGCCGGGTACCGGGACGCCGCACCGTCCGATGGGGGAGGGTCGGCACATGCGGGTGCTGCTGGTGGAGGACGAGGCGCGGCTGGCGACCGCCCTGCGCCGCGGTCTGGAGGCGGAGGGCCACGCCGTCGACGTCGCGGTCGACGGTCCCGAGGCCCTCTGGCACGCCGAGGAGCACCGCTACGACGTGATCGTCCTCGACGTCATGCTGCCGGGGCTGGACGGCCTCGAGGTGTGCCGCCGGCTGCGCGCCCGCGAGGACTGGACGCCGGTGCTCATGCTCACCGCCCGCGACGCCCGACCCGACATGATCGCGGGCCTCGACGTCGGGGCCGACGACTACGTCACCAAGCCGTTCGCCTTCGACGTGCTGCTCGCCCGGCTGCGCTCGCTGGCGCGCCGGCAGGTCGCCGAGCGGCCGACCGTGCTGACCTGCGGCGACCTCGCGCTCGACCCGGCCACCCGCGAGGTGCGGCGGGGCGAGGCGGTGATCGAGACGACCAGCCGCGAGTTCGCGCTGCTGGAGGTGCTCCTGCGCAACCAGGGCGTGGTCGTCGGCAAGCAGCAGGTGCTGCAGGCGGTCTGGGGCTTCGACTTCGACGGCGACCCGAACGTCGTCGAGGTGTACGTGGGGCGGCTGCGGCGCAAGGTCGACCGGCCGTTCGGCCGCGCCTCGATCGAGACCGTCCGCGGCACCGGCTACCGGCTCCGGGCCGACGGATGAGCGGCGGGCTGCGTCACCGGCTGCGCGTGCAGGTGACGCTCGCGGCGGTCGGCGTCACGCTGCTGGCGGCGCTGGCCGGCGCCGTGCTCTTCCTGGGCGCCCTGCACCAGAGCCTCCAGGGCTCGCTGCTCGAGGGCGCGCGCCAGCAGGCCGCGTCGGTCGCGGCGCGCCTGGCCGCCGGCAGCACGCCCGAGGCGGCGGTGGCGTCGGGCCGCGACGACGTCGTGCTGCAGGTGCTCGGCCGGGCCGGCCGCATCCTGGCCACCGACCATCCCGAGCTGACCACCCCGATCGTCCGGACGCCCGGCGACGCCGCCGGGATCGCGGTGCCCGTGCTCGACGACCGGTTCGCCGTCGTCGCGCAGCGCGCGGCGTCGGGCCACCTGGTCGTCGTCGGCACCTCCGAGGAGGACCTCGACCGCTCGATGCGGGTCGCCTACGGGCTCGTCGCCGCCGGCGTCCCGCTGGCGGTGCTGCTCGTCGGCGCGGTCGTGTGGGTGGCGGTCGGACGCGCGCTGCGCCCCGTGGAGGTGATGCGCCGCGAGGCCGCGGCGATCACCGCCGAGCACCTGCACCGCCGGCTGGCGGTGCCGCCCGGCGACGACGAGATCCCGCTGCTCGCGGCCACGCTCAACGGGATGCTCGACCGCATCGACGCCGCCCAGCGCCGGCAGCGGCAGTTCGTCGCCGACGCCTCGCACGAGCTGCGCTCGCCGCTGGCCGTCGTCCGGCAGCTGGTGGAGGTGGCGCAGCGGCACCCGGAGTCGACGAGCGCCGTCGAGCTCGCCCGCGAGGTCGCGGCGGAGGAGCAGCGGATGGAGGATCTCGTCGTCGCCCTGCTCACCCTCGCGCGGCTCGACGACGGCGCGGTGGCGACCACCCAGGTGCTGGACCTCGACGACCTCGTCCACGGCGAGGTCGAGCGGCTGCGCGTGCGCGACGGCGGCCTCGTCATCGACCGGCACGGCGTCGGCGCCGCGCGGGTGCACGGCGACCCCGTCCTGTGGACGCAGGTGGTGGCGAACCTGCTCGGCAACGCCGCGCGGCACGCGCGCGAGCGCGTCCTGGTGAGCCTGGGCGAGGCCGGCGGCCGCGCGGTGCTCGTCGTCGAGGACGACGGGCCGGGCATCCCGCCGGCCGAGCGGGAGGCGGTCTTCGAGCGGTTCGTGCGGCTGGACGAGGCGCGGGCCCGCGACGCCGGCGGCGCGGGGCTCGGGCTGGCGATCGTGCGCGACGTCGTCACCCTCGCCGGCGGCTCGGTGCGGATCGAGGACGCGACGCTCGGCGGGGCGCGGTTCGTCGTCGACGCGCCCGGCGCGGCCGACTGACCCTCCGCCGCTCCGCCGCTCCGCCGCTCCGCCGCTCCGCTGCTCCAGAGCCGGGGCGTCAGGCGTCGACCGACGTCCCCTCGGTGACGGGACGTCGCGCGCCCGGGAGCCGCAGGCTCGGCGAGGGCAGCACCAGGAAGCCCTCGGCGCGCAGCGCGGCGGTGAGGATGCGCGGCAGGTCGGTGGCCCGCCGGAAGCACAGGAACCGCGGGCTCCACTCCGGGTGGTACTTGGCGTTGGAGCGGTAGAGCGACTCGATCTGCCAGTAGCGCGAGGCCCACCGCAGCACCGCGCACCACAGCCGCAGCACCGGCCCGGCGCCGACCCGGTCGCCCCGGGCGAACACGCCGCGGAACACGGCGAAGTTGAGCGAGACCCGGCGCACGCCGAGGGCACCCGCCTCGAGCGCGAGGGTGGCGACGAGCAGCTCGACGATGCCGTTGGCGGAGTCGCGGCGGCGGCGCATGAGGTCGAGCGAGAGGCCGTCGGGGCCCCACGGCACCAGGCCGAGCACGCCGTGCAGCACCCCGTCGGCGTCGCGGGCGCACACCACGACGGCCTCGGGGTCGCCGAGGTCGGCGACGCGGTCGAGCGCCATCGAGAAGCCGCGCTCGGCGCCCTCGCGCCAGGCCTCGGCGGAGTCGAGGATCTCCCGGCGCTGGGCGTCGTCGAGATCGCGGACGCGCGCGCAGGTGGCGCTCAGCCCCGCCCGCTGGCAGCGGGTGACGGCCTGCCGGACGCCGCGCATCGCGCGTCCCTCGAGGCTGAAGCCGGCGGTGTCGAGGACGGCCTCGTCGCCGATCTCCAGGGCGTCGAGCCCGGCCCGCCGGTACGCCTCGGCGGCGGCCTCGCCGGCGCCGAGCACCGCGGGCGACCAGCCGTAGGACTCGCACTCCTCCAGCCACGCGGCGATCGCGTCGGGCCAGCAGTCGGGCTCGCCGAGCGGGTCGCCGGCCGCCAGGGAGACCGTGCCGAGCACCCGGTAGCTGACGGCCGCGCGTCCGGTCGGGAGGGCCAGCAGGCAGCGGTCGCGGCGGGTGGCGAAGTAGCCCAGGGAGTCGCGCGCGCCGTGCCGGGCGAGCAGGCCGCGCACCTGCGCGTCCTCCTCGTCGGTGAGCGGGTGCGGGCCGTCGGCCGGCATCATCAGGGCCAGCAGCAGCACCAGCAGCACCGCGAGGCCGAGCACCGCCAGCGCGATCGCGGACGCGTCGTCGGCGCGCTCGGAGGTCCAGCGGATCGGGCCGGGGAGGCCGAGCAGGCCGTGGCCCGCCTCGCGGAAGCGCTCGCCGAGCGTGGTGCCCGGGGCCTGGCCGTAGCGGTCGACGCTCAGCCAGAGGGTGCCGAGCAGGGTGGCGACGACCGGCCCGGCCAGCAGGACGGTGAGCACGCGGCCGGTCGAGCGGGGATCGGGCCGCGCGGTGAAGTGCCGACGCCCGAGCACCAGCAGCGCGAGCAGGAACGCGGCGAACGCCGCCTCCTCCACGTCGAGGCCCTTGGCGAGGTCGAAGACCATCGAGAGCGAGACCAGCACGACGCACAGCGCCCACGCCCGACGCTTGCCGCGGCGCACCGCCCGCGAGACGACGATCAGCACGGTCGCCACGGCGAGGTCGGCGGTGGTGGCCGCCGCCGGCACGGCGCCCGGCACCAGGTGGGCCAGGGCGCGCAGCCGGTCGTGCAGCGTGGGCGAGGCCGCGCTGCCGAGGGTGATGAGGCCGAGCAGCAGGACGATCCGGGAGATCGCCAGCGGCGTGGTCAGGTAGCGGCGCCAGCCGGTGAGCTCGTGCGCGCTGCACGCGCTCGGCGGGGCGGCCTCGGCGGGGCGAGCCGTCGAGCGGCTCGGGCGCGGGTCGGTCATCGTCACTGCAGGGCTCCCGAGAGGTGGTCGGCGCGCACGCGGGCGTAGAGCTCGCGGTGCTCGCGGAGCACCGAGGTCCACTCCATGCCGGTGGCGACCTCGGCGTTGTGGCGGCGGATCCGTGCGGCCAGCGCGGGATCCTGGGCCAGCCTCAGCAGCGTAGGCGCCAGATGGGCGTCGTCGCGAGCCAGCAGCCCCTCGACGCCGTCGCGGACGAACTCGGTGACCCCGCCGGCGGCCATCGCGACGACCGGCACCCCGGCGCAGCGCGCCTCGAGCGCGGCGATGCCGAACGACTCCAGCGTGGCCGCGGCGACGAACGCGTCGGCCCGGGCCAGGTGGTCGCGGATCTGCTCGCGCGAGAGCGCGCCGGGCAGGTGGACGTGGCGCTCGAGCCGGTGGCGGCGCACGGCGTCGACGACCCGGGCGCGCTGCGGACCGTCGCCGACGATCGTGGCGTGCCAGTCGAGGTCGGGCGCGAGGTCGCGCAGCCGGGCGAGCGCGCCGACCACGACGAGCGTGCGCTTGCGAGCGGCGAGGCGTCCGACGACGAGGATCTCGAAGCGTCCGGTGGGCCGGTGCGTCAGCCGCCAGCGATCGGCGTCGATCCCGTTGTGCAGCACCCCCACCTCGACGCCCTCGGGCAGCGCGGCGGCGAGGCGGTCGGCGGCGACCCGGCTGACGGCGGTGAACGCCACCTCCCCGGCCGGCACCGCGACCCGCAGGCCGGCCCGCACCAGCCCGGCGTGCGCCGGGAGCATGGAGTGGAGGGTCGCGACCCGCGGCCGCCGCGCCTGCCGCAGCCCCGCCCACGCGAACGGCGAGGCGACGCTGAGGTGACCGTGGACGACGTCGGCGTCGAGGTCGGCGAGCACGCGCCGCAGCCGGCGGTCGACGCCGAGCGCGCCCGGCACGCTGGGCACGGGCACGATCCGGACGCCCTCGGGCGAGCGGTGCGGCCGCGCGTCCGTGCCGGGCGTCCGGGCGGTGACGACCGTGACGTCGGCCCCGTCGGCGGACTGGCGGGCCGCGAGATCGGCCACGTGCAGCTCGATGCCGCCGACCCGCGGCAGGTAGGTGTCAGTGACGTGGACGATCCTCATGCGGCGACCTCCGTCGGCGACGTCGTGGCGGCCCCGGCCGTGGCGGCCCCGTCCGCCTCGGCGGGACGGCCCACGGGCTCGGGCGCCGGGGGCTGCGGCCGGCGTCGGCGGCCGTGCAGCCAGGCCAGCGCGACGGCGCCGCCGATCGGGATCTCGGCCGCGTAGGTGAGCGTCCGGTAGAGCAGGACGCCGGCGGCGGCGTCCGCGGCGTCGACGCCGAGCAGGTGGAGGGCGGCGACGCCGCCGAGCTCGACCAGGCCGGCGGAGCCGGGCGTCAGGGGCACGAGGGTCAGCAGCCGCTCGAGGGCGAAGGCGATGCAGATGGCGGTGCGGGACGCGTCGGCGCCGACGGCGGCCAGGCAGGCGACCAGCAGCAGGCCCTGGCAGAGCACGTAGGCGACGACGGCGACGGTCATCGTCGCCCAGCCGTCGGCGACGCTGACGATCAGGTCGCGCCGGCTGGCCAGCACCCGCGCCCGCAGCCCGCCGACGGGCGGGGCCGGACGACGTCCGCGCGGGCCGAACGAGCGCAGGCGGTGCCACAGCCGCTCGCAGCGGTCGGCGGCCGCCGCGGCGGCGGGCTCGGATCGCAGGGCGAGCGCCGAGGCGCCGCCGAGCACGACGACCAGGCCGAGCGCGGTGAGCGCCACCCCGGCGGTGCCGCCGGGGAGGTCGACGCCCAGCAGCGCCGCCGTGCCGAGGATGCCGACGCCGACGAGCAGCCGCGCGAGCGCGTTCCACAGATTGCTGACCAGGGCGAACGCCGCGTAGGCCTCGGCCGTGAAGCCCCAGCTGCGCGCCATCGCGAAGCCGAGCCCGGCACCGGCCGCGCCGCCGGCGGGCATCACGTTCGTCACCGCGGAGCCGGCGAGGTTGAGCCCGAGGGCCTGGCGGGCGCTGAGGCCGGGCAGCGCCTTGCACAGCACCGGCAGGTGGATCAGCAGGCCGACCGCCCACAGGAGCACCAGGCCGAGCAGCACCCCGGGGTGCACCGCGCCGATGATCCGGGAGATCTCGCGCCAGGTCGTGCCGAGCAGCAGGGGCAGCAGGGCGAGCAGCCCGACCCCCAGGGCGAGGGCCGCAGCGGAGACCGCCAGGGAGGCGGCGCCACGCGCCCGAGTGGGTGCCGCGCTCATCCGTGCCTTCCTCCGGGCGCCGACGCTGGTGCCCGGGACTTCGACCTCAGTGTCGGGTCGTCAATCTGTCTGCCACCTGACTATCGGGTGTTGCGGGCCTCCCTGCACGGGTGGACTGGACCACTCCTCGCCGTGCGCGCGTCCCGCGTGCGACATCCTGGGCCGGTGGCCACCCTCGTCTCCTTCCACGCGCATCCCGACGACGAGTCGCTCCTGACCGGCGGCACGCTCGCGCGGGCGGCGGCCGAGGGCCACCGGACGGTGCTGGTGACCGCGACCGACGGCGCGGCCGGGCTGGCCGACCCCTCCTGGGGCAGCGGCGCCGAGCTCGGACGTCGACGGCTGGCCGAGCTGGAGGAGGCCGCCGCGCGGCTCGGCGTCGCGCGGGTCGTGCCGCTGGGCCACGTCGACGGCGGGTTCGCCGCGGCCGGCGTCGACGGTCCGGCCGCCCAGCTGCACGCCGTGCTCGCGGAGGAGTCCGCCGGCGTGCTCACCGGCTACGATCCGTCGGGGGGCTACGGGCATCCCGACCACGTGCACGTGCACCGGGTCGCGCGCGCGGCCGCCCGACTCGCCGCGGCCGACGGGCAGCGGCTGCGGCTGCTCGAGGCGAGCGTCGACCGGGCCCTGCTCCTGCGGGCGGCGCGGCTGCTGCACCGGCTGCCGGGCGCGCCCGAGATGGACCTCGAGCGGCTCGCGGTCTCCTACCTCGCCCGCGAGGAGCTGACGCACCGGGTCGACGTGCGCGCGTTCGTGCCGGCAAAGATCGAGGCGCTGGCGGCCCACGGCAGCCAGCAGACCGGCGGCCGCGGGCTGCGGACGGTGACGGTGCTGCGTCGCCTCCCCGGGCCGCTGGCCCGGGCCGTGCTCGGACGGGAGTGGTTCCGCGAGGTCGGCGCCGTGGCGGGCGGACGTCCGCTCGACGACGTCATGGCCGCGGCCGCACGGCCCGAGCGGCCGGACAGACCCGCGCGGCCCGAGCGGCCTGACACACTCGCGCCGTGACCGCGTCCGCGCCCGCGCCCCCGCGTCCCGCCCTGACGCCGTGGCGGTTCGTGGTCGCCTTCGGCGTGGTGAGCCTGCTGGCCGACATGGTGTACGAGGGCGCCCGCAGCATCATCGGCCCGTACCTCGCCACGCTCGGCGCCTCGGCGTTCGTCGTCGGCCTGGTCGCCGGCGTCGGCGAGCTGATCGGCTACGGCCTGCGCGTCGTCTCGGGCTACGCGGTGCGCCGCACGCAGCGCTACTGGACGTGGACGATCCTGGGCTACGCGCTCACGGTGCTCAGCGTGCCGCTGGTCGGGGCGACCGGGGCGCTGGTGCCGGCCCTCCTGCTCTACGGCACCGAGCGGCTCGGCAAGGCCGTGCGATCGCCGGCGAAGGACACGCTGCTGTCGTACGCCTCGGCGCGCACCGGTCGGGGCAGCGCGTTCGGCGTCCACCAGGCCCTCGACCAGACGGGCGCGGTGCTCGGCCCGCTCCTGCTCGCCGCGGTCCTGGGCTGGCGCGACGGCGACTACCGCCTCGCCTTCGGCGTGCTCGCGGTGCCGGGCGTCGTCGTCCTGGTGCTGCTGCTGTGGCTGCGCGGCCGGGTGCCCGACCCGCGCTCCTACGAGGAGGAGCCGACGAGCGCGGCGAGCGGCGCGAGCGCGGGGACGGCCCCGGCGCCCGCCCCGCCGGCCGCGCTGCCCCGCCTCTTCTGGGCCTACGCCGCCGCGCTGGGCGTCCTCTCGCTGGGCGTCGTGTCGTTCCCGCTGCTGGCCTTCCACGCCGAGACGACCGGCGTGCTGACCGCCCCGCAGGTGCCGCTGCTGTTCGCCGTCGCGATGGCGGTCGACGGCGCCGCGGGGCTGCTCGTCGGCCGCGTCTACGACGCGCGCGGCCCCTGGACGCTGCTGGCCGTGCCGGTGGCGGCGGCCGGATCCGCCCTGGCGTTCGCGCACGCCGTGTGGCCGGTGCTGCTCGGCATCGCGGTGTGGGGCGTCGTCAACGGCGTCCTCGACTCCACCGCCAAGGCCGTCGTCACCGAGCTCGTGCCCGGCGCCTCCCGCGCCGTCGGCTTCGGCTGGCTGGCCTTCGTGCGCGGCGCGTCGCTGCTGGCCGGCGGTGCCCTGATCGGAGCGGCCTACGACCGGTCCATCGGCCTGGCGGTGGGCGTCGTCCTGGTCGCGAACCTGCTCGGCGGCATCGCGCTGGTGGGCGTCCTGCGGAGGGTCCGGTGAGCCCGGAGGGCGGTCCGGACGCGCACACCGGGCGGGGCAGCGCCCGCGAGGTGCTCGCGGTGTTCCTGCGGCTCGGGCTGACGTCGTTCGGCGGCCCCGTCGCGCACCTCGGCTACTTCCGCGACGCGCTCGTCGTGCGGCGGCGCTGGCTCGGCGAGCAGGCCTACGCCGACGTCGTCGCCCTGTGCCAGCTGCTGCCGGGCCCGGCCTCGAGCCAGGTCGGCATGGCTCTGGGGCTGCAGCGCGCGGGCCTGCTCGGGATGCTCGCCGCCTGGGTCGGCTTCACCCTCCCCTCGGCGCTCGCCCTGGGAGCGTTCGCACTGGTCGTCGCACGGTCCGGCGATCTCGCCGGCGCCGGTTGGATCGACGGGCTGAAGGCCGCCGCCGTCGCCGTCGTCGTGCAGGCGGTCCTCGGGATGGCGCGCTCCCTCACGCCGGACGCGCGGCGCGCGGCGATCGGCGTCGTCACCCTGCTGCTGGCCGTGCTGCTGCCGGGAGCGGCGACGCAGGTGCTGCTCATCGTCGGTGCAGGGCTGCTCGGCCTCGTGCTGCTGCGCCCGCTCGTCCCCTCGGGCACGGAGACGGACCTCGCGCCGCTGGTCGAGGTGCCGCGCCGGCTGGCGGTCGGCTGCCTCGGCCTCTTCGCGGCGCTGCTGGTCGTGCTGCCGCTGGTCGGCACGGCGTTCGGCGGTCTCGCCGAGCTCGCGGCGATCTTCTACCGCGCCGGCGCCCTGGTCTTCGGCGGCGGCCACGTCGTGCTGCCGCTGCTCCAGTCCGACCTGGTGGACCCCGGTCTGGTCGACCGCGCCGACTTCCTCGCCGGGTACGGCGCCACCCAGGCGGTGCCGGGTCCGCTGTTCACCTTCGCCGCCTTCCTCGGCTCGCTGCGGGACGGGGTGCTGGGCGGGGTGGTCGCGACGCTCGCGATCTTCCTGCCCGCCGCCCTGCTCGTGCTCGGCGCCCTGCCCTTCTGGCAGCGGCTGCGCACGTCGGCGCCCGCGCGCAGCGCGCTGATGGGCGTCAACGCCGCCGTCGTCGGGCTGCTCGCCGCCGCGCTCTACGACCCCGTGCTCTCCGAGGGCGTCACCTCGTGGCGTGCGGCCCTGCTCGCGCTCGCCGCCTACCTGGTGCTCGAGCGCCTCCGCTGCCCGCCGTGGGGGGTGGTCGTCGGCGCGGCCCTCGTCGGCGCGGTGCTGCTCTGACGGGGAGTCGCGGTGGTCGAGCGCGGCCCCGGTGGTCGAGTGCATGTCGGTGGTCGAGCGCGCTTCGGTGGTCGAGCGCGGCCCCGGTGGTTGAGCGCATGTCGGTGGTCGAGCTTGTCGAGACCCCCGCACCCGATCGCCGTGCTCGCGGTCGGCTCACTGGTCGGCGGTGGTCCCTGACGCGGTGATGGCACTCGGTGGTCGCTCGCCGTCTCGGTACCTCGGGTGTTCCCCGTTCGCCGTCGCCGGCTTCACCGTTCGTCTCTCTCAGTTGGCTGTGGTCGCTGCTTCGAAAACCTCCTCTGATCTGGGGATATCCACTTCTCTTCGAACGCGTGTTCGCATAGAATCAGGCTATGCCCTCTCGGACCCCTCGCCTGCTGCGTGACAGCGACGCCCTGCGCGCGGCCATGGCTGCGCGGGCTGCCGCTGAGCAGTCCGAGCGCGAGGTCTTCATCGCCGCCGCGGACTGGGCGATCGCTCACGTGGCCGGGTCCGGTGACGTAGCTGGGTATGTGATCGACACCGGGATGATGCTTCCGCTGGCAGGCCCCGGGGCGCCGGAGGTGCAGGAGCACGCGGTCACCGAGTTCATCACCGCGTTGGGCATGACGCAGCAGGCGGGCTCCTTCTACGTGGGCCACGCGCTCGAGGCGTGCGTACGGCTGCCTCGGGTGTGGTCGCGGCTGCTGCGCGGCGAGCTGGCGGTGTGGCAGGTCCGCCGGATCACCGAGGACACCATCCCCCTCTCCGCTGAAGCCGCTGACCTGGTGGACGCGCGGATCGCCGCCTACGCCCACCAGGTGTCGCGGACCCAGATCAGCAACATCTGCCGGCTGGCACAGGAGCACACGAACCCCGAGGACGCGATCCTGCGAAAGGCCCGGGAGGCGGAGCACCGACGATTCGACGTGTGGCTCGGCCAGACCGGCTTCGACGGGACGGTCGATGTGTCCGCGATCCTCGACCAGCCCGACGCCGCTGACCTCGAACGTGCCATCGCAGCCCTCGCCGAGCAGCTGAAGAAGGCCGGCTCGGAGGACACGCTGAGCGTCCGGCGCGCCAAGGCCGCGGGGATGCTCGCCCGTGGCGAGCAGGCTCTTCCGCTCGACACCGCTCCGATCGAGAACACCACGAAGACCCGCTCACGACACCTCACGCTCTACGTGCACCTCTCGGTCGACGCCGTCACCGGCGCGCTGGGCGACGTCGCTCGCAGTGAGGCGTCCCGGTCGCCGCTGGGTGTCGATGTGATCAAGGCGTGGTGCCAGACCGCCGGCACTACCGTGACCGTCCGGCCGATCCTCGACCTGGCAGCCGAGCGGTACAGCGACGCCTACGAGGTGCCGGACCTGATCCGCGAGCAGATCATCCTCCGCGATCACACCTGCGTGTTTCCCTACTGCACCCGCCCGGCCAGGGCCTGCGACGCCGACCACGTGCAGTCGTACGAGTCTGGCGGGCCGACCGCGTCGTCCAACCTGGCGCCGCTGTGCAGGAAGCACCACCGCCACAAGACCCACGACGGCTGGCGCTACAAGCCAGCAGGACCCGACCAACCCGGTGTCTACCTGTGGCGATCACCGAACGGCGTCCGATTCAGGCGCGACCGCCACGGCACCACCCTGGTGGTGGTCGAGCCTGACCCCGGTGGTCGAGCTTGACCCCGGTGGTTGAGCTTGTCGAAACCCCGGTCTCGACAAGCTCGACCACCGACAGGCCAGCTCGACCACCGACAGGCCAGCTCGCCCACCGCACGCACGGCCCACAGCCCGACACCACCCGGTGATCGGGCTGCCGGTGCGCCCGGGAGTCCTGGCGACTGTCGGCGGCGCGCGTCAGGATGCCGCCATGCCGGCGCGCAGCATCCCCGAGAGCCCCACGTTCGTCACCGCCTCCGAGGAGCGCGTGTGGCGGCGGGCGTGCGAGAGCCTGCCCGGCGGCTCGCTCGTGCTGCCGAACCTGCGGCTCACCGACGAGCAGAAGGACCACGAGGCCGACCTGGTCGCGCTGATCCCGGACGCAGGGGTCCTCGTCCTCGAGGTGAAGGGCGGGTCGCTGTGGCACGACGACGAGGGCTGGTGGATCAGCCGGGCCCGCGGCCCCGAGCGGTGCTGGCCGGTCGACCAGGCGCGCGACGCCAAGCACGCGCTGCGGCGCTACGTCGAGCAGGACCCCCGCTGGGGCAGCCGGGGACGGGTGGCGTGGTCGCACGGCGTGGTCGCCCCGGCGAGCCGGTTCGGTCACGAGTTCGCGGTGCCCGAGCTGCCCCGGTGGGCCCTGCACGACCTCGAGGAGCTCGCCCTGCTCGGGGAGCGCCTCCCGCAGAACGCCTGGGGACTCGCGCACGGCTGTCGCATCCCGACCCTCGACGACGTCGAGCTCGTCGCGGAGATCCTCGCCGGCCGCGCGCACACGGCCTTCGACCCCAACGCCGACGCGGAGGCGCGGGCCGACGAGGCCGACCGGCTCACCCAGGAGCAGGCGGCCGTCCTCCAGGTCACCCGGCTGCTCCGGAGGGTCGAGATCCGCGGCGGCGCCGGCTCGGGCAAGACCGTGCTCGCGCTGCAGAAGGCCAAGGACCTCAGCCGCGGCGGCGGCGGACGACCGGCCGAGCGGGTCGCGCTGCTGTGCTACTCGGTCGGGCTCGCCGAGTACCTCAAGCGGGTCGTCGCCGGCTGGCCGCGCCGGCACCGCCCTGCGTTCGTCGGCACCTACGAGGAGCTCGGGCGGCTCTGGGGGCTGGAGATGGCGCGCGACGACGACAGCGACTTCTGGGAGTCGCGCCTGCCGGCGCTGATGGCCGAGCAGGCGGCCCACCTCCCCGACGGCCGCCGCTTCGACGCTGTCGTGGTCGACGAGGCCCAGGACTTCGCGGAGTCCTGGTGGGCCCCGCTGCTCGGCGCCCTGCGCGACGAGCGCGACGGCGGCCTGTTCGTCTTCGCCGACGAGAACCAGCGGCTGTTCGCCCGGTTCGGACGCCCGCCGGTGCAGCTCGTGCCGCTCGTGCTCGACCACAACCTGCGCAACACCCGCCAGATCCACGACGCGTTCGGCCCGCTCGCCCCGTCGCGGATGCAGGCGCGTGGCGGCGAGGGGCCCGCCGTCCGGTTCGTGGCGGCGGGTCCCGGCCCGGACGCCGTGCTCGAGGCCGCGGACGACGCCGTCGAGCAGCTGCTCGAGGAGGGCTGGGAGCCGGGCCGGGTGGCGCTGCTGACCACCGGCCACCGGCACCCGGAGCAGACGGCCCAGGTCGAGCGGCACGGCAAGGTCGGCTACTGGCGCTCCTTCTGGGAGGGCGAGGACGTGTTCTACGGCCACGTGCTCGGCTCGAAGGGCCTCGAGCGCGCCTGCGTCGTGCTGTGCCTCAACGAGCCGGAGCCGCGCGACCGCGCCCGCGAGCGGCTCTACGTGGGCATGTCGCGCGCCACCGACGTCCTCGTCGTGGTCGGCGAGCCCGCCATCGTCGCCGCTGCCGGCGGCCCGGAGGTCGCGCGCCGCCTCGGGCTGAGCGCGGAGGAGTCCCGATGAGAGTCCCGTTCGTCCTCGACGCCGCACGGCTCGACCGCGTGCGCGGCGTCGTCCTCGGCACCGCGGTGGGCGACGCCCTCGGCGCCGGCTACGAGTTCGGCTCGGCGCCGCTGGGCCCGGAGGGCCCGGAGATGATCGGCGGCGGCCTCGGCGGCTTCGCCCCGGGGGAGTGGACCGACGACACGACGATGGCCTGGGCCGTCCTCGACGTCGCCGCCACCGGCGCCGACCTGCGCGACGAGGCGGCCCTCGACGCCGTGACGGCGCGGTTCGTGGCCTGGGCCGCGAGCGGACCGCCCGACATCGGCATCCAGACCCGCGCCGTCCTCGGCGCGGTGCCGGCCGGCGCGCCCACCGCTGCGGCCGCCGTCGCCTCGGCCCGGGCGGTGCACGAGCGCACGGGCCGCAGCGGCGGCAACGGCTCCCTCATGCGCACGGCTCCCGTCGCCCTCGCGCACCTGGACGACCCCGGGGCCGCGGCGCTGGCGGCCCGCCGGGTGAGCCTGCTGACCCACCACGATCCGCAGGCCGGCGACGCCTGCGTCCTGTGGACCCTCGCGATCCGGCACGCCGTGCTGACCGGCGAGCAGGTTGTCCGGATCGGGCTCGACGCGCTCGCCGCCGACGCCCGGGCGTTCTGGGCGGCGCGGCTCGACGAGGCCGAGCAGGGCCCGCCGGCGCGCTTCCGGCCCAACGGCTGGGTGGTGACGGCGCTCCAGGCCGCCTGGTCGGCGATCCACGCGACGACCTCGCCGGCCGAGGCGCTGGCGGCGGCGATCGCCATCGGCGACGACACCGACACCGTCGCCGCGATCGCCGGCGGGCTCCTCGGGGCCGTGCACGGGGCCGAGGCGCTGCCGAGCAGCTGGCGTGCCCTCGTGCACGGGCACCCCGGGCTGACGGGGGAGGACCTCGCGGACCTGGCCGTCCGGGCGGTCGCCGGCTGAGACGCCCCGAGCGATCCGCTCGCGCGGTCTGGACCGGTGCCTACGATGGCGACGTGAGCGAGGCGGACCCGACGGCGCTCGACGCCTTCGCGACCGAGGTCTTCGCCCTGCTCGCCGGGCTCGACGGTGTCTCGCGGGTCGGCCTGGCGCTCACAGAGGGCGGCGGCCGGCGGCTCCTGTTCACCTCCGACGACCGCCTCGAGCGCGGCGCCGACGCGGAGGGGTCGCTCGACTGGTGCGCCATCGACGCCGCCGCCGACGTGCCCCTGGCGGTGGCGGCGCGCGAGGGCCGCACGACCGTCGGCAGCCTCGACGCGCTCGAGTCGGCGTTCCCCGACTTCGTCGCGGGACAGCGCGAGGCGGGCGTCCACGGGGTCGGCGCCGCGCCGCTGACGGTGGAGGGACGCGTGCTCGGCGGCTTCATCGTCTACGTGCCCGCGCCGCCGGCCGACCTCGACGTCGCGATGCTCGACGCCCTGGGCGCCGGCATCGGGGAGCGGCTGGACGCCCTGCGGGCCGCGCATCGGCGGCCGGCGCTCGTGGGCGCCGACGAGCCCGGGGCCGCGGTCTTCGACATGGGCGACGAGCCGTCCGACGTCGCCCGCGCGCGCAGGTTCCTGCGCAGCCGGCTCGCCGAGCACGACGTCGCCGACGACCTGCTCGACGACGCGGTGCTCTGCCTGGGCGAGCTCTGCGCGAACGCCATCGTCCACACCCATGCCGGCTGCCGGATCGAGGTGCGCTGCTCCGACGGGGTGCTGGCCGTGCGGGTCGTCGACCGCGGCTCGGCCGGGTCGGTGCGGCTCCGCGCGCCGGAGGACGTCGAGACGTCCGGCCGGGGACTGCAGATCGTCGAGGCCCTCGCCGACCGCAGCGGCCGCGACGACCTGCGCTGCACCAGCTGGTTCGAGTTCGACCTCGCCTGAGCCGGCGCCGAGCAGCGGAGCAGGGGCCGCAGGCTCAGCCCAGCGAGACGAGCACGACCACCAGCGCGATCAGCAGCAGCGTGCCGACGAACGCCCCCACCAGCACGCCGACGCCGCCGGTCCGCTGTGGCTCGTGGCCGATGTTGCCGCGGGAGAACTGGCTGACCGGCGGGGCGTACCAGACCTCGGTCAGCGAGCCCGGCGTCGCCTCGAAGGTCAGGTCCGCCTGTCCGTACGTACGCATCCACTGGGCCTCACAGTGCACGTGCGTCGGACCCGCGTAGATCACGATGTCGTTCGGGCCGAAGGCCACGCGCTGCATCGCGCCGTTGACGTAGACCGAGGGGGTCAGGGTCTGGAAGAGGCGGCTGCCCTGCATGTGCAGGCGCAGGGTCGCCAGGGGCGGGGTGGCGGAGGGCTCCGAGAAGGCCGGGTTCGTCATGGGGAGATCCCATCACGATCGGGCGCGCGACGCTGGACGCGGCTCCGAGGAGACCCGTGGACGTGGTGAGGTCGCTGCGTGCCGCCCGCTGACCTCGTCCTGGGACTCCTCGCCGGCTTCGGCATCGCGGTCGTGACGACGCCGGTCGGCGTCTCCGGCGCGGTGTTCCTGCTGCCGGTGCAGCTGGCGGTGCTGCACGTCCCCAACCCGGCGGTCACGCCGACGAACCTGCTGTTCAACGTGGTGGCGGCGCCGGGCGGGCTGTGGCGCTACCGCCGCCGTCCGACGTCGGGAGGCGTCGCGGAGGAGACCCGCCGGCTGACCCGGCTGCTGCTCCGGGGCACGGCGCCCGGAGTGGTGCTGGGCTCGATCGTCCGCGTGCACCTCCTGCCGGGGCCGCGACCGTTCCGCGTGGTCGTGGGGGCGGTGCTGCTGGCGATCGGGCTGTGGCTCGTCCGTCGCGTCCTGGCCGCTCCGGTCGGACGGCCGCCGCTGGGCGCCCTGACGACGGTCGCGCTCGCGGCCGTCGTCGGCGTGGTGGGCGGGGTGTACGGCATCGGCGGCGGGTCGCTGCTCGCGCCGATCCTCGTCGGCAGCGGGCTGTCGGTCGCCGTGGTCGCGCCGGCGGCGCTGGCCTCGACCTTCGTCACCTCGCTGGTCGGCGCCGCCACCTACGCGGTGCTCGCGACCCAGGTGAGCGGCTCGATCGCCCCCGACTGGCCGGTCGGACTCGCCTGCGGACTGGGCGGCCTGCTCGGCGGCTACCTGGGGGCCCGCCTGCAGCCGCACGTCCCGACCCGGGCGCTGACGCTGCTGCTGGGCGTCCTCGCGGTCGCCCTCGGCGCGACCTACCTCGGGCTGGCCGCCCGGTGAGCCACCACTGGGTAGGGCGGGTGGGGCTCGAACCCACGACCCAAGGATTATGAGTCCTCTGCTCTGACCGACTGAGCTACCGCCCCTCAGGCGTGAAATCAGGCCTGAGCCTCGTCGTCGTGGGGCAATCGTGGGGCAACGCTCAACGCGGCCCTGATGTCGTCCCTCGGCGTCTCGGCCACGCGAGCGTACATTCAGGACACCGCCTGCTTCTTCGCTGCCCTGCGCTCGCGCTGCCAAGCGTTGTAGCAGGCCCGGCACCGGGCCCCAGGCTCGTACTCATGTCCCTTGGCGCAGACCTTGGCGCGCGCCTGCGCGGTTGACGGAGCCTCGCCGCGACGGGTGTTTTCCGCTGGCGTCACGGGCTCGAGGTGCTGAGGCTTGAAGCACAGCGTGTTGCGACAGAGGTGGTCGATCACCAAGCCTTCAGGGATCGGGCCCACCCAGAGTTCGTAGGCGGCACGGTGCACGTAGAGCCGCGCGTGCGACCCACTGACCCCAGCCCGCATCACCCCGTACCCGCCCGCGGTCTTACGACCCGGCCACTCCCAGCAGCCAGACTGATCCTCCGGAATCCTCGCCTCGAGGATCTCGCGCCGGCGCTCGGGGTTGGCGTTGCTCATCCGCCAGTAGCGATCCTCCATCACTCCACCCTCCGCGTCGGCTGCTCCAGTGCGCTCCTGATGTCGTCCCATGGCGTCTCGGCCAGGTGCGCGTACCTCGCGGTCGTCTGGGTCGAGACATGGCCCAGCAGCCGCCCGACCTCAGCGAGCGCGACCCCGCGCTGCAGCAGCCATGACGCGTAGGTGTGCCGCAGATCGTGGATGCGGACGTGCCCCACGCCCGCGCGCTCGACCGAGTTGCGCCACACCACCGACCAGTTCGAGTTCCGCACCGGACGGCCGGTCTCGGTGGTCAGCACCAGGCTGCTCCTGCACACGCCGGCGACGTGCTCGACCCCGCAACCGCCGCGGCCGCCGGCCTCGCCGAGCGCCTCGACCAGGGCGTCGGTTAGCGGGACCTCCCGGATCCGCTTGCCCTTCGGGTAGGCCTTGATGCGGCCGTCGACCTCGTCGAACGTCTCGGCTACCCGCAGCTGCTTCTTCAGCAGGTTCACCCGAGACCAGTGCAGCCCCGCGAGCTCGCCCCAGCGCATCCCGGTGTAGACGAGCAGGTCGGCCAGCAGCTGGTCCCCGGTCGTCGGGAGCTGCTCGCGGATGGCTTCGTACTCCTCGCGCTCGAGGTAGCGCTCCTGGGCCTTCGCGCCGCCGGCGAGCTTCAGCCGGGCCGCAGGGTTCGCCTCGATGATCTCGGCGTCCATCGCGGCGACCATCGACGCCGAGAACAGATGCACGATGCGGCGCACGAGCTCGGGGGAGCGGCCCTCGGTGCGCAGGTCCGCGATCCAGTCCTTCACGTCGTGCCGGGTGATCTCCCCGATCGGGACGTTCTCCCACCGCGGCTCGAGGTGGAGACGGCGCCGGACCTCGTCGGCCTTCGCCGTCGTAGGCGCGACGTCGCGCGCGGCCCACCACGTCTTCGCCCACTCGCCCCACGGCTGCTTCCAGGCGTCCGGGTCGCGACGCGTGCGTCGCCGCGCGTCCTCCTCGGCCGCGCTCGCCTTGCGGAGCGCCTCGGCCTTGTGGCCGAACGTCCCGGCGCTACGTCGGCGGCCCTGGGCGTCGCGGTAGACGCCGCGATGCTTCCCGCTGGGCAATCGCTCCGTCCACGCCATGCCTGGCCTCCTTCGTTCGATGGTCCCACGCTCTACGCGCCGGGAGATGGGTCACGCGCCGCCGAGCTTCGCGGTCAACGCTTGCCGCACGATCGCGACCTCCCCGCCGTACAGGTTGTCGATCCTGGCCTGCAGGAACCGCTCCGTCACCCACAGGCAGTCGGCCACCTCGGCGGGCTCATCCGACCAGCAAAGGGCGTCGATCAGGTCAGGCAGCAGGATCAGCCGCCGGGCCGCGAGGTGATCGGCTGCCTTCTCCTGCCGCGCCGTCTGCCGCGTCGCATCGGGGTAGCGGCACTGGCCGGTGTGCTCGAGGTCGCGGTGGGCCAGCTCGTGCGCGAGCGCGCAGCGGCGCTCGACCTGGAGCAGGCCAGGCCGGATCGACACGTGCTCGTGCGCGGGGGAGTACCACGCCGGCTTGTTGCCGACGGTCGGCTCGATGGCCATCGTCACGGCCTCGCCGAGATGCCGCAACGCGCGCCAGGGGTGGTACACCCCGGGAACGGTAGGCGCGAGCACCGACAGCGACGCTCGCTGGTCTAGGTCAGCGACATCGGTACGAGGTGATGCCTGGCCGCGTGAGAGCGGAGGACGGCTCAGAGGGAGGGGAGTAGATCCTCGAAAGCGTCGCGGGTGCCGGTTGACGCGAAGTAGTGACCGTGGGTCTTCATGATGGTCTCGCGGCTGTCAGCGCCGAGAAGAACGACCTCGAAGTGGTCTGACCTGCCCCTGAACTCTTCCTCGGCCTCGCGATAGGCGACGGTCGCGGCGCCAGCATCGGTGAACGCGACCTCACGGATCAGCATCTGCTCGCTGTAGCTGTAGACCAGCAGATAGTGGATCGTCAGGGGCATGACGAGAGCATACGCGCGTCAGGCTGAGTAGTAGCCAGCGTTGATCACCTCGGTCCTTGCGCGGATGAAGTTGGTGTGCAGCATGGGTGGGATTGGGAGACCGGCCTCGCCGAGCCAGATGATCTCGGCCGCGAGTTCGAAGTAGCGCCTCAGAGCAGTCGGCCCGATCTCGTCCTTGAGCTGGATCGTCTCCGTCGACAGAAACGCGCCGAGCTCGAGCCACCGCGCATCCATCTGCTCAACCGCGTCAGCCCACCGCTGCTGGCCCTGCGTCCTGACCTGAACCTCGATCGCTCGCCCGTGACGCCGCACCACGTAGTGGTGCGCCCGGTACCCCATCGACTTAGGGCCGGCCACGTAGTCACGCGGCGGTCGAACGAAGTCCGCAGCCCACCGCTTCCGGATTCGATCTCCCAGCAGCTGCATCTGAGCGATGTCAGCTACGACCACGCGGCATCCCCCGATGTCCTCGAGTCGGCTCAGGCCAGTGCCGTTCATGCGAGTCAGCTTGCGCACGATCCGCGGAACCCGCTTGTGGCGCTGAGAGATCGCCGCCCCTAGCTGCAGGCTTCGATTCATCGACTCGAGCCCCATCCGGATCGAGTTCATCGGGGCCGCGTGCGCCTCTCGGAACGTCGTCACGATCTCAACGGACCGCTCGCGCTTCTCGGGGTCGACCTCGCTCGAGGGGATTCGGCCCGTCCGGATGTCGCGCAGGTACTTGCCTGCCTTGTCGATCTGGTTGCCGCTGGGCATCTCGGGAGTCATCGACCTGGAGTGGAACTTCTGCTTGAGCTTGGCGCCCTGCGACAAGCGCGTTCCTGTGGATAACTGGACTGTTCGATCCCCGGTCTAGACAGGCGCGAAAGCGACCTCTCGCGATGTTGTTGCCGCCAACATCGCAAGCCCTCGCGTTCTCCACAGGCCTGTGGAAACGGCACCCAAGAGCCCTGCTGAGCGTGAAACGAACCGATGTAACGCCGTTGCCAACGCGTTGGTAGCAGCGAAGTAACGCTCACAGAGGTAGAGGAAGAGGTAGATGCTGCTGCAGCAGCAACGCGCGCGCGTCCACAGGCCACGCTCCGCGGGCCGCTACTCGCCACGCTTCTGCCGCTCCTTCATCTCCGCGATCTCCCTCCGCTGCGCAGCTGCGGACTCGGCGGCCTGAGCGGCAGCGGCGGCTGCCTCGCCCTCGTCTGCGCCGCCATCTGCCACCGCCAGCGCCGGCCGTGACGTCTGCTGCTGGTCGTCGGCTGAGCTCGCTTCGGCCTGCTCGCCTCGGCCCTCCTCCTCTCGGATCACCATCGTCGCGATCAATCGCTCCAAGGCCGCTCGTTGGTCTCCGCGCAGGTAACGCGAGCTCTCCGGCGGAACCCAGGGGTCGCCTACCTGGGCGACCAGGCCTGCGGCCGATCTCAGCCGTGCCAGGGGGATCCTGAGTGTGTCGGCTAGGGCCTCAAGCATTTGATCTGAGGGCGTGCCATGTCGGCCGCCGATGTACGAGGTAGCGGCCGCGTCGCTGAGCTTGTGGCCACGCTTCCTGGCCTCGCGGGCAACCTGACGCGCGCTCCAGCCCTTCGGCAGGTTCGCTCGCAGGAGGTCGGACAACTCAGTCACGGCTACGGACTCTCGTGGTGGGGATGACTACCGAGCAATGAAGCGTGTAGCCAAGGTGGCTACAAACTACAGCGGCGTAAGCGGCATTTGGCGGCCAGATTCGTCTTGCGCCTGTAGCCGCCGCTGGCTACATTGGCTAGTGCCTAGACAGGCACTAGCCAATCCGGCTACGGTCAGGAGGACGAGATGACCTACGACTCAGGGAGGCTCTGGGTGCGACTCATCAGCGCGCAGGCGCTCCGGCAGTACATGGAGTTCCGCGGAGAGACCAATCGCTCTCTGGCGGCAAAGACCGGGCCGGGCGTTGGGCGCCAGATCATTGGCCACCTGCGGTCCGGCGAGCGGACGACGTGCTCGCCCAAGACGGCCACTGCTATCGAAAGGGCCCTGAACGCCCCTCCGGGCTCCCTCTTCGTGCCGGAAGTGACTACCGGCTCGCTGGGCGTTCGTCAGAGGCGGGTGGCCTGATGCAGATCTGGCACACGACCGTTCAGGCCGCCGGGTACACCAGCCGGCACCCGCAGACCGTCCGCAAGGCCGCAGAGGCCGGCGAGCTCCACGGGACGCAGCGGCGACCCGGTGGGCACTGGCGCTTCCACATCCTGTGCCTCGACGCGTGGGTCATGGGGGAGTCCTGCAACCACCAGACCACCGCTGCCCGGAGGGTGTCGTGAGCGCCGGGGGAGGGGCACTGGACCTGTTCCGGTACGAGGACCACGAGGTCCACGTCGTCGTCATCGACGGCGAGCCCTGGTTCGTCGCCGGCGACGTCGCCCGGATCCTCGGCTTCCGCATGGCCTCCGACCTGACCCGGATGCTCGACGACGACGAGAAGGGTCCGCACATTGTGCGTACCCCTGGCGGCGAGCAGACCGTCACCGTCATCAGCGAAGCCGGCCTCTACTCGGCGATCATCCGCAGCCGCGTCCCCGAGGCGAAGGCCTTCAAGCGCTGGGTCACCCACGACGTCCTCCCCGCGATCCGGAAGACCGGCACCTACAACGCCCCGGCCGCGATCTCGTTCGAGGAGATGACCGCCCAGGTCATCCGTGGACTGCAGGAACGCATCGACGCCGCCCAAGCGGCGGCCCGCGCGCTCGAGGCCCCAGCCGCCGCCTGGAACGGGCTCGCCGCCGCCGACGGCGACTTCACCGTGTCCGACGCCGCGAAGATCCTCGCCCGCGACGGCATCGCCACCGGCCCCCGCAAGCTCTTCGACTGGATGAACGACAACGGCTGGATCTTCCGCCGCGCGCAGCGCTGGCAGGCCATGCAGACCGCCGTCAACGCCGGCCTTCTCGTCGAGCGCGTCACCGCCGGCTACTACGACGAGCGCACCGGCGAGCGCAAGCAGGCCGACCCCCAGGTACGCGTCACCGCACGAGGCCTGGAGCGCCTCCGCGACCGCCTCTCGGAGCAGGCCCTCACCGTCATCGACGGCGGCGCAGCGTGAGCGCCCCGTCGTCGTACTCCCCGGCGCTGCGCGTGGTCGCGCACCTCGCGGCCGGCGGGCTCCTCGCTCGCCGCGCGTCGACGGGTGTCGTGCACGTCGTCGCCCCGGGCGCGCCCGTCACGAGCTCGGGCCGCTACGTCGCGGCCGGCGCCCGGCCGGTGTGCGGCCGCCCGTACCGGCGGCTGACCGTGGTACACGCCGGCCACGCTCCGGTCGCCCGGCTGCCCCGCCGGTTCTGCCGGGCCTGCCTGACCGCCCTGCCCGCCTCGCCGGCGGTCGCCGCCCCGGCCGGCCGGGACGCCGAGGCCACCGCGTTCGGCCACCTCGACCTCAGGGACTTCGCCCAGGCCCACGCCTGGCTCGCCGCGTGCAGCACCGCGACCGCCGGCCAGGGCTCCACGGCCGCGCAGACCCACCACGACGCCCTCACCCAGCTGCGGCGTCTCCTGTCCGTCACCCACGGCCCCGCGCTGCTCCACCGGCCACCGACCGACCGCGCCGACTCCACCGACCTCCTAGCCCGGTGGCGACTCGACCAGGCCCTCAACGCCTCCATCGCCGCCGCCCGCCTCGTCGCGCTCGCACCCGACACCCGCGACGCGCTCGAGCAGAAGGCCGCCGACCGCGCCGCCGACGACCGGCTCCGCGCACAGGCCCGCGCCCGCCAGGACCGCATCGACCGCGCCGGCGGCTACCAGACCCCCTGGGAACGCGACCTCACCGCCACCGCCTGACCACCGCCCTGTCCCGGGACAGCAGAAGACCCGGCCGCTCCGCCAAGAACAGACCGGGTCTCCCCACTTCGAGAAGAAGGGTAGCCACCCCCATGCAGTACCTCACCGCACTCGCCGACGTGCTCCACGCCTGCCGCTGGATCATCGTCTTCACCGGCAGCGTCGCCGCCGTCATCGTCCTCGTCGACATGGCTGCCGCGCTTCGCCACACCGCCGAGCACGCCGACCACCTCGCCGTCGAGAACCAGCGCCTCCGTGCCCTCCTCCACGCCGACGACACCACCGGCGGTGCCGCGTGAGCCTCCCGATCCTCGTCGAGGCTGACGCCCGCGGGCTCGTCGACCTGTACGCGCAGCGCCGGGCCGCGACGGCCGCGCTCGCCGCGAACCCGCGACCCACCCGGGAGGACGTCGACGCCGTCCTTGCGATCGGCGATCGGCTTGACGCTGCCACCGAAGCGTTCCGCCGCCGCCACTACCCGCGCCGGCACCGTGTCGTCGTCGCCGGGTACTGCGTGCTCACCGCCTCGCGAACCCTGCGGAGCACTGAGCTTCTGCTCGACCTCTCGCACGAGTACCTGACCTCCGGCCTGGACGAGGACGTGAAGCCGTGAGCGCCCGCCTGGACTGGGACGCCGTGCTTCCGCCGGCCGAGCCCCACGAGTGCAACTGCCAGTTCTGCCAGCAGGTTGGCCTCCCTGAGCACGAAGAGCCTCTGCCGCTCTGGGCTGTGCGGTTCGCCGGCGGCCCCCATCGAGGAGCTGGTGACCGATCGCGTCCTTGCGATCCGAGCCGACCTGTCCGATCGGCACGCCGACCGCATGGTCTTCTTCGACTACGAGTTCAACGGGTCCCGCGCCACGCAGATGGGTGCTGCGACGAACGAACTCCCCAGCTCGGAGACCCTGTTCGGCGCCCATTACCTCGCCGCGCTCGCCGCCCTTGGCTGGCGACTCCGCTGCACGGACGCAGACAGCGCCGCCGTCATCGATCAGGACGGCCAGCACATCGGCTGGCTCATGCCCTGCAAGGCCGAGGCATACGGCGGGCGCAACAGGCCCTACACCGAGGACGTGGCGCCGTGAAGTACACCGCCCCCGTCGGCCAGGACCTGGTGATCCTGTCCCTCACCTCGCAGGAGGCAGCCGACCTCGCCGCGATCGTCGAGGCGATGGTCCGCACCGGACGGCTCCACGACGTTGGCCCCAGCTGGCTCTGGGCCGCCTCCGAGATCCGCGTCGCCGCCGCGACCGCACGCGCAGACTTCGCCGTGCTCGAGCAGCTCCTCGCCGAGGTGCAGACCGCACCCGACGTCCACGGCTACCCCGGCCACGACACCCCCGCCGCCGCCGGCGGGCCCGCTGAGGCGCCCGGGCTGCGGCTCGTCACCGACGACCAGCAGCACCCCCACACCGGGGAGGGCGAGCCCGCATGACCGAGCCCTTCACCCCGCTGACCCGCATCGCCGGCCGCACCGCCACCCACGCCCTCGCGCGCGCCCTCACGATCGTGTTCCCGTCGACCCCGCGCCCTCTCGCGCGGCAGGCCCGGGACACCCTGACGCTGACCCGATGGGGGTCGGGCAGCGTCACCACCGTCCCCGGGCCGCGGCCTGACCCGCGCCCGGGGACGGCCCCCAGCCACCCCGGGGAGTCAACGGCGACTTCTTCTCCGCCGAAGGCAGCCCGCGCGCGCACCACCGCCCCGCGCCGCCGCACCCCTTCCGTCCGGCGGGCCACGCTCGCCTGCTCCCCGGGGCTCTGCTTCACCACCCCCACACAGCGGGGGTGCTGCCAGTGACCCGCCGCCGCACCACCACACCGCGCTGCATCAACTGCGGCGCCCCCGTCGAGTTCCTCGGCTCCCCGTTCACCCCCGCCAACCGGCCCTTCAACCCCGGCGACCTCAACGGCCACACCACCAGCGTCCCCAACGCCTACCCCGTCCTCGGCCGCCGCGCCTGGCGCTTCCCCGCGCTCGTCGAGCACCTCCAGTGGCAGCGCGGCTGCTCCCAGGCCGACGCCGAAGACGAAGCCCGCGACATGCCGTGGCGCCAGCTCCACACCTGCACCCCCAACACCGACCACCAGACCGGAGGGACCCGATGACCATCCACATCGACCCCGCACACGCACACCCCAGCTCGCCCTGTCTCGCGTCAAGCATGTGGCAGAGATTCCTGTCCTGGAAAGTTGGGGACGGCCGGGTGCGCGAGTCCGGTGTGGA
>NZ_JAIQZK010000003.1 GCF_020075545.1 Nocardioides sp. TRM66260-LWL | reverse complement strand
GGGGAAACTGGACGTTGTCAGGCGAAACTTCCCCTGACAACGTCCGGTTTCCCCGGATATCCGGGGAAACCTGCGCGAACCACGCACCCCACCTACCCCTCCAGCACCACGACGGCGGACGCGATGCCGGCGTCGTGGCTCAGCGAGACGTGCGCCGAGACCACGCCGAGGGCGTCGGCCGCGGCGCGCACGGTGCCGCGCAGCTCGAGCCGCGGGCGTCCGGACGGCTCGGTGACCACCTCGGCGTCCAGCCAGGACAGCCCCGGAGGGGCGCCGAGCGCCTTGGCGAGCGCCTCCTTGGCGGCGAACCGCGCGGCCAGCGACTCCACCGGACGCGTCGCCTCGCCGGGGCGGAACAGGCGAGCGCGCAGCTCGGGCGTCCGCTCCAGCGAGGCGGCGAAGCGGGCGACGTCGCACACGTCGTGGCCGACGCCGAGGATCGCCATGACGCGGCTACTCGACGGTGACGGACTTGGCGAGGTTGCGCGGCTGGTCGACGTCGTGGCCGAGCCGCGTGGCGAGCTCGCAGGAGAACAGCTGCAGCGGGATCACCGACACCAGCGGCTGCAGGAGCACGGGCACGCGCGGCAGCCGGACGACGTGGTCGGCGTACGGCTCGATGCGGGCGTCGCCCTCCTCGGCCAGGCAGAGGGTGCGGGCGCCGCGGGCGCGCACCTCCTGGATGCCGGAGAGCATCTTGTCGTGCAGCTGGTCGCGGCCCTGCGGGGGCACGATGCAGAAGACCGGCAGCCCGTCGTCGATCAGCGCGATCGGGCCGTGCTTGAGCTCGCCGGCCGCGAACCCCTCGGCGTGCAGGTAGGCGAGCTCCTTGAGCTTCAGCGCCCCCTCCAGCGCGACGGGGAACCCCGCGTGACGGCCCAGGAAGATGAACGACGACGACGTGCGGTACTCCTCGGCCAGCGCGTACACCTCGTCGGCCCGCTCGAGCACCTCGGTGATCGCGGCCGGGATCTGCTCCAGCTGCGCCATGATCTGGGCGATCTCGTCGCCGTACCGGGTGCCCTTGACCTGCGCGAGGTAGAGCGCGAGCAGGTAGCAGGCGACGAGCTGGGTCGTGTAGCCCTTGGTCGAGGCGACGCCGATCTCGGGCCCGGCGTGGGTGTAGATGACGGCGTCCGACTCACGCGGGATGGTCGAGCCGTTGGTGTTGCAGATGGCCAGCACCTTCGAGCGCTGGGTGCGGGCGTGGCGGATGGCCTGCAGGGTGTCGGCGGTCTCGCCGGACTGGCTGATCGCGACGACGAGGGTCGAGTAGTCGAGGATGGGGTCGCGGTAGCGGAACTCGCTGGAGAGCTCGACCTCGACCGGGATGCGGCACCAGTGCTCGATCGCGTACTTGGCCACCATGCCGGCGTAGAAGGACGTGCCCGCCGCGATGATGATGATCTTGTCGATGTCGCGCAGCTCCTGGTCGGAGAGGCGCATCTCGTCCAGCTGCAGCAGGCCGTTGCGGCCGCGGCGGCCGAGCAGGGAGTCGGCGACCGCGCGCGGCTGCTCGAAGATCTCCTTGCGCATGAACCAGTCGTGGCCGTCCTTCTCGGCGGCCGAGAGGTCCCAGTCGACGTGGTACGGGCGGCCCTCGGCGGGCGTGCCGTCGAAGCCCGAGACGCTCACGCCCTCGCGGGTGATCGTGACGACCTGGTCCTGGTCGAGCTCGAGGGCGTCGCGGGTGAACTCGATGAACGCCGCGACGTCGGAGCCGAGGAAGTTCTCGCCCTCGCCCAGGCCCACCACCAGCGGCGAGTTGCGCCGCGCGGCGACGACCCGCTCGGGGTCGGCGGCGTCGACCGCGACGAGGGTGAACGCGCCCTCCAGCACCCGGCAGACGTTCTGCATGGCCGTGGTGAGGTCGGCGCCGGCCAGCACCTCGCGCTCGAGCAGGTGCGCGGTGACCTCGGTGTCGGTCTCCGAGAGCAGGTCGTGGCCCTCGGCCTCCAGGCCGGCGCGCAGCTCGGCGAAGTTCTCGATGATGCCGTTGTGGACGACGCCGACCCGCCGCTGCTCGCCCAGGTGCGGGTGGGCGTTGCGGTCGTTCGGGGCGCCGTGGGTGGCCCAGCGGGTGTGTCCGATGCCGGTGGTGGCCGACGGCAGCGGCGTCTCGTCGATCGCCTTCTCGAGGTTGGCCAGCTTGCCGGCCCGCTTGTCGACGGCGAGCGCGTCGGCGTGCACGAGCGCGATGCCGGCGGAGTCGTAGCCGCGGTACTCCATCCGGCGCAGGCCCTCGATGACGACGTCCTGCGCGGACCGGTTCCCGACGTATCCCACGATGCCGCACATGGCGAGCGAGTCTAACGACCCGTGGGCCCGTCCCCGACATGCGCGCCGGGGCTGCAAGAATCCCGGCCATGAGCGAGGACCCGCGTCCGGCCGCGGACGGCGGACCCCCGCACGCGCCGCACGCCGACCACCCGGCCCACGCGCCCCACGGGTCGCACGGGTCGCACGGGTCGCACCGCGAGACCTCGCCGTACGTCGAGCTCGATCGCGCCGCCTGGGCGGCGCTGGCCCGCGAGACCCGCAACCCGCTCTCGGCCGAGGAGATCTCGCGCCTGCGCGGCCTCGGCGACTCCCTGGACCTCGAGGAGGTCGAGCAGGTCTACCTGCCGCTCTCCCGGCTGCTCAGCCTCTACGTCAGCGCCGCGCGCCAGCTGCACCGCGACCAGGAGAGCTTCCTGCACGACCGCACCCCGCCGCGCACCCCGTTCGTCATCGGCCTGGCCGGCTCGGTGGCCGTCGGCAAGTCGACGACGGCCCGCGTGCTGCAGCACATGCTCGCCCACTGGCCCGAGCACCCCAACGTCGCGCTGGTCACCACCGACGGCTTCCTCCACCCCAACGCCGAGCTGGAGCGCCGCGGCCTGCTCCAGCGCAAGGGCTTCCCGGAGTCCTACGACCGCCGCGCGCTGCTGCGCTTCGTCGTCGACATCAAGTCGGGCAAGGACGAGGTCGAGGCGCCCATCTACTCCCACCTCGTCTACGACGTCGTGCCGGACGAGAAGGTCGTCGTCCGCTCCCCCGACATCGTCATCGTCGAGGGGCTCAACGTCCTGCAGCCCGCCCGGGCCCGCGAGGACGGTCGCACCGGGCTGGCGGTCAGCGACTTCTTCGACTTCTCCGTCTACGTCGACGCCGGCACCAGCCACATCCGCCAGTGGTACGTCGAGCGGTTCCTGCGGCTGCGCGAGACGGCGTTCCGCGATCCCGGCTCCTACTTCCGCAAGTACGCCTCGTTGACGCACGACGAGGCGGTCGCCGAGGCGGGCCGCATCTGGGACACCATCAACGGCCCGAACCTCGCCGACAACGTGCTGCCGACGCGCTCGCGGGCCACGCTGGTGCTGCGCAAGGACGCCGACCACTCGGTGCGCTACGTCCGACTGCGCAAGCTCTGACGCCCGCGTCCGCGGCGACGTCGCTCAGAGCGCCAGCCGCTCCCGGACGACCTCGGCGAGCCGCTCGGCGACGTCGCGCGCCTCGGTGGTGGTGGGCGCCTCGACCATGACCCGGACGAGCGGCTCGGTGCCGCTGGGCCGCAGCAGGATGCGTCCGCGCTCGCCCAGGCCCGCGGTCTCGGCGGCGACGGCGGCGGCGAGGCCCTCGTCGGTGGCCGAGCGGTCGCGGTCGACGCCGCCGACGTTCACCAGCACCTGCGGCAGTCGGGTGACGACCCCCGCGAGGTCGGCGAGGGTGCGCCCCGTCGCGGCCATGCGGTGCATGACGTGCAGCGCGGTGAGGATGCCGTCGCCGGTGGTGGCGTGCTCGGCCATGATCACGTGGCCGGACTGCTCGCCGCCGAGGCTGTAGCCGCCGGCGCCCATCTCCTCGAGCACGTACCGGTCGCCGACCGCGCTCTGCCGCACGGCGACGCCCGCGGCGGACATCGCCTGCAGCAGGCCGAGGTTGCTCATGACCGTGACGACGAGGGTGTCGTCGTGCAGGCGCCCGGCGTCGCGCAGCGCGAGGGCCAGGACGGCCAGGATCTGGTCGCCGTCGACGACCACGCCGTGGTGGTCGACGGCCAGGCAGCGGTCGGCGTCGCCGTCGAGGGCGAAGCCGGCGTCGGCGCCGTGCTCGAGCACCGCGCGACGCAGCGGGTCGAGGTGCGTGGAGCCGCAGCCGTCGTTGATGTTGAGGCCGTCGGGGGTGGCGTTGATGACGACCACCTCGGCGCCCGCCTCGCGGAGCGCGCGGGGCCCGGCCTCCGAGGCCGCGCCGTGGGCGCAGTCGAGGACGACCCGCAGGCCCGCCAGCGGGCGGCCGGCGGCGGGGTCGCCCCCGCCGGGCAGGGTGCCGACGAGGTGCGCGACGTACTCGCCGACCGCGGTCGGGTAGGCGGTGACGCGACCGACGTCGCCGCCGGTGGGACGCTCGGGGCGCGCCGACTCGTCGTCGAAGAGCGCCTCGATGCGGGCCTCGAGCTCGTCGGGCAGCTTCGTGCCGCCGCGGGCGAGGAACTTGATGCCGTTGTCGGGCATGGCGTTGTGCGACGCCGAGATGACCACGCCGAGATCGGCGTCGAGGGCGTCGGTGAGGAACGCGACGCCGGGCGTCGGCACCACGCCGAGCCGGACGACGTCGACGCCGGCGGCCGCGAGGCCGGCGATCACCGCGTGCTCGAGGAACTCGCCGGACACGCGGGTGTCGCGGCCGACGACGGCGCGCGGGCGTCCCCCGCCGCGGCGGGTGTCGGCGCCGAGCACCAGGGCGGCACATGAGGAGAGGTCCAGGGCCAGACCCGCGGTCAACCGACCGTTGGCCAGGCCCCGGACCCCGTCCGTGCCGAAGAGGCGACCCAAAGCGTCAGCGCTTGCTGAACTGGGGAGCCTTGCGGGCCTTCTTGAGACCGGCCTTCTTGCGCTCGATGACGCGGGCGTCGCGCGTGAGCAGCCCGGCCTTCTTCAGCGTCGGGCGGTTGGCCTCGACGTCGACGGCGTTGAGGCAGCGGGCCAGGCCCAGGCGCAGGGCGCCCGCCTGGCCGGTGATGCCGCCGCCGTGCACGCGGGCGATGACGTCGAAGCGGCCCTGCAGCTCGAGGCTGGCGAAGGGCTCGTTGACGACCTGCTGGTGCAGCTTGTTCGGGAAGTAGCTCTCCAGCGTGCGGCCGTTGATCGTCCACTGGCCGGTGCCGGGGACGACGCGGACGCGGGCCACGGCCTCCTTGCGGCGGCCGGTGGCCGCGGCGGGGGCGATGGTCGCGGGACGGGCGGCGACGGCCTCCGCGGAGGGGGTGCTCTCCGAGGTGTAGGCGACGCCGGCCTCGTTGGTCTCGAAGGTCTCCTCGACCTCGGTGGTCTCGGTGGTGCCGGTGGTCTCAGCCACGATGATCCTCTGCGCTCTCGTCGACGATTACTGGGAGATCTGGCTGATCTCGAACGGGACGGCCTTCTGGGCCTGGTGCGGGTGGTTCGGGCCGCTGTAGACCTTGAGCTTCTTCAGCATCTGCCGACCCAGCTTGTTCTTGGGGAGCATGCCCCACACGGCCTTCTCGACGGCCTTGCGGGCGTCCTTCTCGAGCAGCTCGCCGATGGGCGTCGCGGAGAGACCGCCCGGGTAGCCGGAGTGGCGGTAGGCCATCTTCGTGGTGCGCTTGGTGCCCGAGAGGGCGACCTTCTCGGCGTTGATGATGATGACGAAGTCGCCGGTGTCGGCGTTGGGCGCGAAGATCGGCTTGTGCTTGCCGCGGAGGAGGTTCGCGGACTGCACGGCGAGACGGCCGAGCACGATGTCGGTGGCGTCGATGACGTACCACTCGCGCTGGATGTCACCCGGCTTGGGGGCGTACGTACGCACGGCTGATTCACTTTCTCGTTCGTGAGATCCGGGGCGACGGCGCCGCCCGGATGGTGCTCACGCCCTCTGACGAACACGGCCCGGCTCGGGGGCCGGCCGGACGACCGGCGGGCCCCGTCCGGGACTGCCAGGGCCTCTCAGCGGAAAGGCACCAGGCGGCAGGGGACGCGACCGGCAAGACTACGGGCGTCCGAGCGGGCCGGTCAAAACCGTCGCGCCCGACTATCACCCCGCCCGGCGTTCCTCCGCCGCGACGCGCCCACTAGGTTGTCGGACGTGACTGAATCTCTGACCGTCCGCGACAACCGCACGGGCCAGGAGTACGAGGTCCCGATCGTCGACGGCACCATCAAGGCCGCCGACCTCGGGAAGATCACGGCCGGCGAGGACGCTCCCGGTCTCGCGGTCTACGACCCCGGCTTCGTCAACACGGCGTCGTGCCGCTCCGCGGTGACCTTCATCGACGGCGAGAAGGGGGTCCTGGAGTACCGGGGCTACCCCATCGAGCAGCTCGCCGAGAAGTCCTCGTTCCTCGAGGTCGCCTACCTGCTGATCCACGGCTCGCTGCCCACCAAGGCCGAGTACGAGACCTGGGTGCACGAGATCACGTACCACACGTTCGTGCACGAGAACATCAAGGAGTTCATGCAGGGGTTCCGCTACGACGCGCACCCCATGGGCATGCTGATGGCCTCGGTCGGCGCGCTCTCGACCTTCTACCCCGACGCCCGCCACATCTCGGAGGCCGACAACCGGCACATCCAGATGGTCCGCATGATCGCGAAGATGCCGACGCTGGGCGCCTGGTCGTTCCGCCACGCGCAGGGCAAGCCGTTCGTCTACCCCGACAACGACCTCAGCTACACCGCGAACTTCCTCTCGATGCTGTTCAAGATGAGCGAGTCGAAGTACGAGGCCGACGAGCGGCTGGTCAAGGCGCTCGACGTGCTGTTCATCCTGCACGCCGACCACGAGCAGAACTGCTCCACCAACGCCGTGCGCTCGGTCGGCTCCTCGCAGGTCGACCCGTACTCGGCGGTCGCGGCCGGCGTCGGCGCGCTCTACGGCCCGCTGCACGGCGGCGCCAACGAGGCGGTGCTGCGGATGCTGCGCCGCATCGGCAGCGTCGAGAACATCCCGTCGTTCATCGAGGGCGTCAAGGCCGGCAACGAGCGGCTGATGGGCTTCGGCCACCGGGTCTACAAGAACTTCGACCCGCGCGCCACGATCATCAAGAAGGCCTGCGACGACGTCTTCGAGGTCACCGGCGTCAACCCGCTGCTGAAGATCGCCCAGGAGCTCGAGCGCATCGCGCTGGAGGACGAGTACTTCGTCAAGCGCAAGCTCTATCCGAACGTCGACTTTTACTCCGGGCTCATCTACGAGGCCTTCCAGTTCCCGCCGGAGATGTTCACCGTGCTGTTCGCGATCGGCCGCACGCCGGGCTGGCTGGCCCAGTGGAACGAGCTGGTGCAGGACAAGGAGCAGAAGATCGCGCGGCCGAAGCAGATCTACACCGGCGACCGCGGGCTCACCTTCGTCCCCGCGTCCGAGCGCTGGAGCTGACGCCCCGCCCCACCGCACGTCTCGACGCCCCGCACCGGTTCGCCGGTGCGGGGCGTCGTGCATGACGGGCTGCCGTGGGGACGGGCCCGGGCCTCGGGGTCCGGTTCGCTCAGTTTCAGGGGCCTCAGGAGTACTGCGGTTTCCCCGGGCGCCCGGGGAAACCGACGCTCCGTGACGTCCACGGCACCTCTCACTGGCCCTCACGGTGCTGTGCGCGTCACGCAACGCCGCGCGAAGCGGCCGCCCGTCGGCGCAGCGCCACTCTTGCCCCACCAGCCCCGCGCGTCCCGCTGGCCTCAGGAGTGGTGCAGGTTTCCCCGGATATCCGGGGAAACCTGCACTTCGTGACGCCCACGGCACCTCTCGCCGCCCGCCACGGTGCCGTACGCGTCACGGAACGGCCGGCGGACGAGCGGCCGGCCCGCGCGGCAGGTCGACGCCCCGCGCACAGGCGGAGCCGGGCGAGGCCGCCGTCAGGACGCCGGCGGCAGGTCGGGCAGGTCGGTGTCGTGCAGCCAGGGACGCAGCAGACCGGTGACGTCGTGGCCGGTGCGGGCGTCGGCGAAGGAGAGCAGGGCGTCGGTGGTGACCGACGTGCCGAGGTGCTCCCCGACCCAGCCGCGGAGGAGGTCGAAGAAGGCCTCGTCGCCGAGCGTCAACCGCACCGCGTGGAGGGCGAGCGCGCCGCGCTTGTAGACGCGGTCGTCGAACATGAGCTCCGGGCCGGGGTCGGCGAGCAGCAGGTCCTGGTCGAGGTCGGCGAGCCGGGCGTGGTGCTCGCGCGCGTGCTCGTCGGTCGGACGTCCGCCCGCCGCCTGCGACCACAGCCACTCGGCGTAGCAGGCGAAGCCCTCGTGCAGCCAGATGTCGCGCCAGCCGGCGACCGTGACGGCGTTGCCGAACCACTGGTGCGCCAGCTCGTGGGCGATCAGCCGCACCTGGGCCCAGTCGGGGTCGGCGTGGTTGCGCCCGAACGTCGAGAGGCTCTGGCTCTCGAGCGGGATCTCCAGGTCGTCGTCGGTGACGACGGCCGTGTACGCCGCGAACGGATACGGGCCGAAGAGGTCGGCGAACGCCTCGAGCATGGCCGGCTGCAGGGCGAGGCTGCCGTCGAGGTCCAGGCCGGCGGGCGCGGCGGTGCGCACCGCCACCCCCGCGACCTCGCCGTGCTCGGTCGTCTCGTAGCGCCCGATCTGGACGGTCGCCAGGTACGGCGCCATCGGCACGTCCATCTCGTGCACCCAGGTCTCGCTGCTGCCGCGGCGCCGGCGCGAGGTCAGCTCGCCGTTGGCGACCACCCGGTAACCGGCCGGGGCGGTGATCGCGATCCGGTAGGCGGCCTTGTCGTCGGGCCGGTCGTTGCAGGGGAACCAGGTCGGCGCGCCGTGCGGCTGCGCCGCGACGATGACGCCGTCGGCCAGCTCCTCCCAGCCGGCGTCGCCGAGATGGCGGGCGCGCAGCGGACGCGGGCTGCCGGAGTACCGCACCCAGACGACGAGCTCGGCGCCGACGTCGGCCGGCTCCCCCAGCGTCAGCACCAGGCGGTGCCCGCGGTGACGGTGCCGGGCGAGGCGGGCGCCGTCGACCCGCACCTTCTCGACGCCCAGGTGGGCGAGGTCGAGCACCAGCCGATCGGTGCGCTCGAGCACCTCGACGTCGAGCACCGCCTCGCCGGCGAGCCGGTTGCCCTCGACGCCGTAGGCGAGCTCGAGGTCGTAGCGGCGCACCGCGTACGAGCGGTCCCCGTGGTCGGGGACGTACGGGTCGGCGGTCGGCAGGCTCATGCGGTCACGTCCGCGGGGACGGCGGCCGTCACGACGGGACGCACGCGCGCGGCGTCCTCGCTCCACGGCCCGATCGGGTTGCCGATCCAGATGGTCCGGTCGGGCACCGACTCGCCCCTCATCACCAACGACACCGGGCCGACCGTAGCGTGTCGGCCGATCGTCGCCGACGGCAGCACCACCGAGTTGGGGCCGAGGGTGCCGCCGCGCTCCACGCGCACCTCGTCCATGGCCAGCACCCGGTCGTGGAACAGGTGGGTCTGCACGACGCTGCCCTGGTTGACGCAGGCGCCGTCGCCGAGCACGACCAGGTCGGTCTCCGGCAGCCAGTGGCTCTCGCACCACACGCCGCGGCCGATCCGCGCGCCGAGCAGCCGGAACCAGGCGACGAGGACGGGCGTGCCCGTGACGTGCTGGGTGAACCACGGCGCGGCGAGCGTCTCGACGAAGGTGTCGGCCAGCTCGTTGCGCCACACGAACGAACTCCACAGCGGACGCGAGCCGGCCCGGTGGCGTCCGACCAGGATCCACTTCGCGGCCGCGGCCAGCAGCGCGGCCACGGCCCCCGCGAGCACAAGGGCGACGCCGACCGCCAGCGTCGCCAGCAGCCCGCCGAGCGGCCCGTCGACGGTGGCGAGCACCTCCGCGCCCACCAGCCCGACGCCCAGCGGCAGCAGCACGGCCAGGGCCATCGGCACCAGCCGGGCCACCTCCCAGGCGGCCCGCGCCACCTTCAGCCGGCGCGCGGGCGCGTAGGTGCGGGCGTCGTCGCCCTCGCCGTCGGGACGCCGCAGCGGCGCCGGGGGGCTGCCGAGCCACGAGACGCCCGCCTTGGCGACCTTGCGCGCCGGCGCCGCGGAGAGCACCGCCACCAGGGAGCGCTTCGGGATGCGCCGACCGGGCGCGGCCATGCCGGAGTTGCCGAGGAACGAGCGCTTGCCGATCTTGACCCGCTCGACCCGCAGCCAGCCGCCGCCGAGCTCGTAGCCGCCGACCAGGGTGTCGTCGGCAAGGAACGCCAGCTCGCCGACGGTGGTCAGGCTCGGGACCATCAGCACGGTCGAGGCCTCGACGTCCGCGCCGATCCGCGCGCCGAGCAGCCGCAGCCAGGCCGGGGTCAGCTGCGAGGAGTACAGCGGGAAGAGCCAGGTGCGGGCCTCGTCGAGCACCCGCATCGTGGCCCAGACCTGCAGCGCGACCCGGCCGCGCACCGGGTGGACGCCGGGCTCCAGGCCCACCCCGGCGAGCCGGACGACGGCCGCCACCAGGACGGCGAGCACGACGGATCCGAGCAGCGCCGCGAGCAGGGCCAGCGGCACCAGCCACGGGACGAGACGGCCCGCCGCCTCGGCCGTGCCGTCGACCGGGACCTCCGGCGCGATGCCGAGCGGCCCGGCGAGGGCGAGCAGCACCAGCGCCGTGACGCCGATCGCCACGGCCGGCAGCGAGGCGAGCACCAGCCCGACGGCGCCGTAGAGCAGCGACCAGCCGCGGCGGGAGTCCGGACGCGCCGACCACGGGCCGCGGGCCGACGAGCTCGCCAGCGCCGCCGGCGCGCCGGACCAGAACTCGCCGTCCGGCACCGCCCCGACGACCGCCGAGCCGGGCGCGACCTCGGCCTCGTCGCCGACCACGGCGCCCGGGCACAGCGTCGAGCGCGTGCCGACCCGGGCGCGCCGACCGACGCTGAGCGCGCCGAGGTGCAGCAGGTCGCCGTCGATCCAGTAGCCCGAGAGGTCGACCTCGGGCTCGATCGAGCAGCCGTCCCCGAGCCGCAGGAAGCCGGTGACCGGCGGCAGCGTGTGCAGGTCGACCTCGCGGCCGACCGTCGCGCCCAGCAGGCGGGCGTACCAGGTCATCAGCGCCGCGCCGGCCAGCGTCGTCGCGCCGAGCTGGTCGACCGAGCGCTCGGCGGCCCACAGCCGCAGGTGCACGCGGCCGCCGCGGGGGTGGTCGCCGGGCACCACGCCGGCCAGCCACAGGCGGGCGACGCCGGCGGCGAGCAGCATCCGACCCGGCGGGCTGACGAACACCAGGAGCGCCGGCACCAGCCAGGCCCAGCCGACCGCCGGCAGCGCGTCGGTCAGGGTCGCGGCTCCGACGGCGGGGCCGAGGTCGTGCGCGAGCCGGGCGGCGAGCGCCGTCCAGGTGAGCGCCCGCGGCGCGGCCAGCAGCCGCAGCCCCAGCGCGGCGGCCACCTGGGCGCTCTGGGTCTTCAGCGGGGTCGGACGGATCGTCCGGTCGCGCGCCGCTCCCCCGCCCTCGGAGTCGGCCGCCAGCTCCTCCAGGAAGGCCGCGAGCGAGCCGAGGGTGGGATGGTCGTAGAGGTCGCCGACGGCGAGCTCGGGGTGCTCGGGACGCAGCCGGGTCAGCACCTGCGCCGCGCTGAGGCTGCCGCCGCCGAGGTCGAAGAAGTCGTCGTCGGGGCCGCGGCCGCCGGTGCCGAGCACCTCGCGCCACACCTCGGCGACCCGGGCGGCCATGCCGCTGAGCTCGGCGCCGGCGGGGTCGTCGGGCAGCGGCCACGGCAGCGCGTCGCGGTCGACCTTGCCGGAGGTCCGCGTGGGCAGCTCCGCGACGACGGCCAGCCGCGGGACGAGGGCCGCGGGGAGGTCGCGCCGCAGCGTCGCCAGGGCGGACGCGCCGTCGTAGCCGGCGCCGACCGTCAGGTAGCCGACGAGGAGCGGGTTGCCGGCCGGCGTGCGGCGCACCGCGGCCGCCGCGGAGACCACGCCCGGCAGCGCGAGCAGCGCGGAGTCGATCTCGCCGAGCTCGATGCGGCGTCCGCCGACCTTCACCTGGTCGTCGGCGCGGCCGGCGAAGAGCAGGCCCTCGGGGTCGTGCACCACCCGGTCGCCGGAGCGGTAGGCCCGCTCCCAGCCGAGCGTCGGCATCGGCGCGTAGGCGACGGCGTCCTTCGCGTCGTCGAGGTAGCGCGCGAGCCCGACGCCGCCGATGATCAGCTCGCCGGTCTCGCCCGGCGCCACCTCGTGGCCCTGCTCGTCGACGACGGCGAGGTCCCAGCCGGCCAGCGGCAGGCCGATGCGCACCGGCCCGTCGCCGTCGACCCGAGCGCCGCAGGCGACGACGGTGGCCTCGGTGGGCCCGTAGGTGTTCCACACCTCGCGGCGCCGGCCGTCGCGCGTGGTGCCGACCAGCCGGGCGGCGACCTCCGGCGGGAGCGCCTCGCCCCCGAGGATCAGCAGCCGCAGCCGGGCCAGCGCCGACTCCGGCCACAGGCTCACCAGCGTGGGCACCGTGGAGACCACCGTCACCCGGTTCGCCTCGAGCCACGGCGCGACGTCGAGCCCGCTGCGGACGAGCGCGCGCGGCGCAGGCACCAGGCAGCCGCCGTGCCGCCAGGCCAGCCACATCTCCTCGCACGAGGCGTCGAAGGCCACCGAGAGTCCCGCCATGACGCGGTCGTCGGGGCCGAGCGGGTCCTCGGCGAGGAACAGCGCGGCCTCGGCGTCGACGAACGCCGCGGCGCTGCGGTGGCTCACCGCGACGCCCTTGGGCGTGCCGGTGGAGCCGGAGGTGAAGATGATCCAGCAGTCGTCCTGCGGAGAGGGGTCGACGTGCTCGACCGACTCGCGCCCCGCGGCGCCGCGCGGCTCGATCCGCAGCTCGGCGCCGACGACCGCTGCGACGTCGGCCTCGCCGAAGACGACGCGGGCGCGCTCCTCGGGGTCGTCCGCGTCGACCGGCACGTAGGCGGCGCCGGCCAGCAGCGTGCCGAGGATGGCGATGTAGAGCTCGAGCGTGCCGCTGGGCACCCGCACGCCCACCCGGTCGCCGCGCCCGACGCCGAGCGCGTGCAGCTCCTCGGCGAACGCCCCGGCCGCCTCGGCCAGGCCCTCGTAGGTGAGCTGCTCGACCCCGTTGTCCAGGGCCATCGCGTCCGGGTGGGCGGCCACGGTGGCGCGCAGGACGTCGACGAGGGTGCGGGGCGGCGGGGCGGCGGCGGCGCGGCGCAGGGGACTCGTCACGCCCGACATCCAACCGGGCGCAGGTGAACGGCAGGCGCCCGGTCCGCGTCAGCCGACGGCGCGCTCCTCCCGCGTCCAGTAGGGCGCCCGCAGCTCGCGCTTGAGGATCTTGCCCGTCGGGTTGCGCGGCAGCGCCGGCACGAGGTCGACGCTGCGGGGGCACTTGTAGTGGGCCAGGTGCTCGCGGCAGTGGGCGATCAGCTCCTCCGCGGTGGCCACGGCCCCCTCGCGCAGCGCCACGACGGCCTTGACCGACTCGCCCCAGCGCTCGTCCGGCACGCCGATGATCGCGACCTCGAGCACCGCCGGGTGCTCGGCGAGCACCCGCTCGACCTCGGGGCTGTAGATGTTCTCGCCGCCGCTGATGATCATGTCCTTGAGCCGGTCCTCGACGAAGAGGAACCCGCCGTCGTCGAGCCGGCCGATGTCGCCGGTGCGGAACCAGCCGTCGGCGGTGATCACCTCGGCGGTGGCCTCCGGCCGGTTCAGGTAGCCCTTCATCAGCTGCGGCGTGCGCAGCCAGACCTCGCCGGGCGCTCCCTCGGCGACGTCGTCGAGCGTCCCGGGATCGACGATGCGCACCTCGACGCCCGGCACCGCGCGACCGGCCGAGCCGAGGCGCTCGGGACGGGCGGCGTCCCGGTGGTCCTCCGGCAGCAGGTGGGTGGCGACGCCGGAGACCTCGGTGAGCCCGTAGACCTGCATGAACTCGGTCTGCGGCCAGGCCTCCATCGCCGCGCGCAGCAGCGGCGCCGGCATCGGGGCCGCGCCGTAGGTGTAGGTCTTGAGCGCGCCGAAGAGCCGGATCGCGTCCGCCCCGGCCCCCAGCACCTGCTGGAGCACGGCCGGGACGAGGAACGTCCGGTTGGCCCCGGCGAGGATCGCGCGGGCCAGCGAGCCGCCGTCGGGGTCGCGGGTCATCACGGTGCGGACGCCGTCGTGCAGGCCGAAGAGCACGTAGGAGGAGCCGCCGACGTGGAAGAGCGGCATCGAGACCATCGAGGCGTCGCCGGGCTCGAACGTCCAGCCGTCGTGGCTGTGGACGGTGTGGGCCACGAGGTTGGCGTGGCTGAGCATGACGCCCTTCGGCCGCCCGGTCGTGCCCGACGAGTAGAGCACCAGGTAGGTGTCGTCGGGGTCGGTGCCGGGCTCCCGGTCGCGCGGCTCGGCCTCGGCGAGGAGCCGCTCGTAGGCGTCGCCGTCGGCACCGTCGGGCGTCACCTCGACGACGTGGCGCACGTGCGGGAGCGCGTCGCGGATGCGCTCGATCGCCGGCAGCAGCTCGCTGCCGACCACCAGCACCGACGCGCCGGAGTCGTTGACGACGTAGTCGAGCTCGTCCGCGGCGAGCCGGAAGTTGACGATGGCGGTCGCGGCGCCGAGCAGGCCCGCGCCGAGCGACACCTCGACGCCCGCCGGGTGGTTCTTGTCCAGGAAGGCGACGACGTCGCCGCGTCCGACGCCGAGGCCGGCCAGGGCGCCCGCAGCCCGGCGCACGCGGTCGTGCCACTCACTCCACGTCCAGGCGCGCTCGCCCTCGGCCGGCAGGTAGCGGAAGCACTCCTCGTCGGGATGCAGGGACGCCCAGTGCGCGAGGCGGTCGTCGACGAAGCGGGGGTCGGGGGCCGTCTGTGCCGTCATGGGGAGAGTGTGACGGAGCGCACACTCCGGTTTCAATGCTCGCAGCCGGATCGAGCCGCGCGGATCTCGTCCGACTTTCAAGGACCATCCCAGGGGTGACTCAGGGTGATCACAGGGTCGGCGGGGAAGGTGGAGGACATGACCGACCACCCCGACGGCTCGTCCAGCACCCCGGGCGAGCACCCCCAGAGCGATCCCACCCGGAGCGAGCCCGCGCCGCACGTCCCGTCCGCCGAGGCCCCGGGCGACCCGCACGGCCCGACGGCCCACGACGACACCGCGCCGATCCAGCCGGTCCAGCCGGTCCAGCCGGCGCACCCGGCCCCCGGCGCCGGCGCCCCCGGCTGGGGCGAGCCGGAGCCGACCACCGCCATCGCGGCGGCCGGTGCCTACGGCGCCTACGCGCCGTACGGCTCCCCGGAGGCCGCCTCGCCGTTCGGCCCGACCGACGTCGTCGCCGGCAGCGCGTCCCCGCGGCCGGCCTCGCGCAAGCGCTTCGTGGCGGCAGTCGTCGCGGCGGCCGTCCTCGCGGGCGGCGCGGGAGGCGTCGGCGGCGCCGCGGCCTGGAGCGCCCTGACCGGCGACGACGGCGGCAGCGGCATCACGATCGGCTCCGGCCCCGTCACGGCGTCGAAGGTCGTCGACTCCACCGACGCGCCCGCCGCCGACGGCTCGGTCGAGAAGGCCGCGCAGGACGTGTTGCCGTCGGTCGTGAAGATCTACGTGCAGGGCAGCCAGGAGTCCGGCTCCGGCTCGGGCATCATCCTCAGCTCCGACGGCAAGATCCTCACCAACGACCACGTCGTCGAGGTGGCCGGCCAGGGCGGCACCATCACGGTGGCGTTCTCCGACGGCTCCACGCACACCGCCAAGGTGCTGGGCACCGACCCGCTCACCGACACCGCGGTGATCCAGGCGTCCGGCGTCTCCGGCCTGACGCCGGCCACCATCGGCAAGTCCTCCGGCCTCAAGGTCGGCCAGGACGTCGTGGCCATCGGCTCGCCGTTCGGCCTGGAGTCGACCGTCACCAGCGGCATCGTCAGCGCGCTCAACCGCCCCGTCGACGTGGGCTCCGACAGCGACAACAACGCCACCGTCTACCCCGCCATCCAGACCGACGCCGCGATCAACCCCGGCAACTCCGGCGGCCCGCTGGTCGACATGGCCGGGCACGTCGTCGGCATCAACGCCTCGATCCGCACCTCGGGCTCCTCCGGGCTCGGCGGCTCGGAGGGCGGCTCGATCGGCCTCGGCTTCGCGATCCCGATCGACGAGGTGCTGCCGGTCGTCCAGCAGATGCTCGACGGCGAGACGCCGACCCACGCGCGGCTGGGCATCTCGGTGGCCGACGCCGCGAGCAGCAAGGCGGCCGCGGCCGTCGGGCTGACCAACGGCGCCGAGGTCAAGGAGATCGGCGACGGGTCGACCGCCGCGGCTGCGGGCCTCAAGGTCGGCGACGTCATCACCAAGGTCGACGACACGCAGGTCACCGGCTCCGACTCGCTGGTCGCGACGGTGCGGTCCTACCGGCCCGGCGACACCGTCAGCGTCACCTACGTGCGCGACGGCGACACCAACACCGTCCAGCTGAAGCTGGACTCCGACGCGAAGGTCACCAACTCCTGACCTTCCGATGAGCCGACCTGGCGGGCGGAATGGGGCGTGGGGTCCCGTGGGGCCGCCCGAGCAGGTCGATCCCGACGCCCCCGGCGGCCGGCCCCGAGCCGGACGCCCGGGGGCGTCGGCGCGTCTCGAGCCGGCCCGATCGGGTCAGAGCCGCCGCTCGAACCATCCGGCCCGCTCGACGGGCCGGAAGCCGAGCAGCTCGTTGACCCGGATCATCGGCGCGTTGACCTCGGCGTTCCAGGTCAGCACGTGCCGCACGCCCGGGCGGTGCTCCTGCAGCAGCCGCAGGGCCGCGACCTTCACCGCGAGGCCGAGCCGATGGCCCCGGTGATCGGCGCGGACGAGCGTGCCGTCCTGGTACGCACGATCGGGCTCGTGGTCGGTGGCCACGACCTCGGTGTAGGCGACGAGGTCGCCGTCGGGCGCCAGCGCGAGCGCGCGGAACGGCGTGCGGCCCAGGCGCACGAGCATGGCCTCGGCGGAGTCGAGCTCCTCCGGGCCCAGGGTCTCGGGCTCGACCTCGATCGAGCCGGTCGGCGCCTCCGCCTCGATCGCGCCCGCGAGCACGCCCCAGGCGAGGCGGTGCGGCTCGGGCACCGCGCCGGCGAAGGCGACGACGCGATAGCCGGCGTGGTGGCGCGCCGCGTCCGCCGCGAGAGCGTCGAGGTGCGCCTCGCCGACCGGGAGCGACAGCGACCGGACGATCTCCACCACGCCCAGCGAGAAGCCGTGGCGCTGCAGGAACGCGGCGTCGGCCGTGCCGGCGCCGTCCGCGGGCGCGTCGATCGGCCAGTGGCCGTCGGCCGTGAGCCGCGGACGTCCGAGCTCGCGGACGCGGGCCACGGCGTGGTCCAGGAGCCGCGAGCCGTGGCCGCGCCGGCGGTGGGCGGGGTCGACGCCGACGGCCACTGCGGCGCGGTCGAGGTTGTCGAGGGTGCGCCACTCCAGCAGGCTCGCGGCGAGGATCGTCGGGCCGTCGCGCAGCATCCACGGCTCCAGGACGCTGCCGCGCACCGGGTCGCGCAGGCGCTCGAGCATCTCGGGCGTCGTCCAGGGGGTGGCCGTGGCCTCGCGGCCGTGCCGCTCGGCGCGCTGGACGACGTCGTTCCAGGCCGCGACGGCGGCGACGTCGGTCGGCGTCACCGGCTCGATCACCGGCCCCGCGGCGCTCACCGGGCCCGCTCCACCCGGGTCTCGTCCCACACCGGCTCGGACGACTCGTAGACCTCGCCGTCGGCGCCGTAGACCAGGTAGCGGTCGAAGCCACGGGCGAACCAGCGGTCGTGGGTGACGGCGACGACCGTGCCCTCGAAGGCCTCCAGCCCCGCCTCCAGCGCCTCGGCCGACTGCACGTCGAGGTTGTCGGTCGGCTCGTCCAGCAGCAGCAGCGTCGCTCCCGACAGCTCGAGCAGCAGGATCTGGAACCGCGCCTGCTGGCCCCCGCTGAGTGAGTCGAAGGTCTGCTCCGCGCTGCCGGCCAGCTCGTAGCGGTCGAGCACGCGGCTGGCCTGCTCGCGCGGAAGGCCGGGGCGGCCTCGCCCGTCCGGGGCCTGCTCGCCGCGGTGCAGGATCTCCAGCAGGGTGCGTCCGATCAGCTCCGGGTGCCGGTGTGACTGGACGAACCAGCCGGGCTGCACCCGCGCGCCGAGCCGCGCCCGGCCCGTGTGGGCGACCGGCTCGACCGGCACGTCCCCGACCGGACGGTTGCCCGGCTCGGGATCGGTGCCGCCCGCCGCGAGGAGCCGCAGGAAGTGCGACTTGCCCGAGCCGTTGGAGCCGAGAACCGCCACCCGCTCGCCGGACCAGACCTCGAGGTCGAAGGGCCGCATCAGGCCGGTGAGCCCGAGCTGCTCGCAGACCACCGCCCGCTTGCCGGTCCGACCGCCGCGCAGCCGCATCGTCACCTGCTGCTCGCGAGGCTGCTCGGTGGGCGGCCCCGCCTCCTCGAACCGCCGCAGGCGGGTCTGCGCCGCGCGGTACTGGCTCGACATGCCGTCGTTGTACTCCGACTTCACCTGGAGTCGGTGCACGAGCGCCTTCAGCTTCTCGTGCTCCTCGTCCCAGCGGCGCCGCAGCTCCTCGAACCGCTCGAACCGGTCGCGGCGCGCCTGGTGGTAGGTCGCGAAGCCGCCTGGGTGCGTCCACACGGTGTTGCCCCGCTCGGGGCCGCCGGCGCCGAGCTCGACGGTGACGACCCGGGTGGCGACTGCGTCGAGCAGCGCGCGGTCGTGACTGACCAGGAGCACGGTCTTCCCGCAGGTGCGCAGGCGCTCCTCGAGCCACACCTTGCCCGGCACGTCGAGGTAGTTGTCGGGCTCGTCGAGCAGCAGCACCTCGTCAGGGCCCCGCAGCAGCACCTCCAGCACGAGCCGCTTCTGCTCGCCGCCCGACAGCGTCGCCACGTCGCGATGCCGCGCGCGGTCGTAGGGGACGCCGAGCGCCGCGACAGTGCAGACGTCCCACAGCACCTCGTGGTCGTAGCCGCCGGCCTCGGCGTACTCGGCCAGGGCCGTCGCGTAGGCCATCTGGGTCGGCTCGTCGTCCCGGTCCATCAGGGCCAGCTCGCAGCGATCGACCTCGGCCGCGGCCCGCCGGACCCGCTCCGGGGCGACCGACAGCAGCAGGTCGGCGACGGTGGGGGCCGAGCCGTCGCTCGCGTGGTGCACGCCCACGAACTGGCCCATCACCCCGAGCCCTCCGGACCGGGTGATCGCGCCTGCGTGCGGGGCCAGATCGCCGGTGACCAGCCGCATCAGAGTGGTCTTGCCCGCGCCGTTCGCCCCGACCAGCGCGACGATCGCGCCGTCGCCCACCCGGAACGAGACGTCCTCGAGCAGCACCCGGCCGTCCGGGAGGTCGAAGCGGACGGCGCTGACGTCGACGTGCCCCACGACGGACCATCCTCACAAACCGCGCCGCCGCGGTCGAACGGATTGCGGCAGGCGCCGATCGACGTGGCCGGGGACGACAGCGGGGGCAGGCCCGCCTGGGCCCGCCCCCGCCTCTCGTGTCGTCGGCCGGGGTCGAGGCGGCCAACGCTCATCACCGTCCGGGGGTGCCTCCCGGACGGGACGTCTCAGTCGACCGGCACCGCCAGTCGCTGTCCGGCGCGGACCACGCCGCCGTCGAACCCGTTGAGCTCCTGCAGGTGGCGCACCATGCCGGTGACGTCGCCGTCGACGGCGTGCTCGGCCGCGATGCTCCACAGGGTCTGCCCCGAGCGCACGACCACGATCTCGGTCTGCTCGGGCTGACCGGCCTGCTGGGTGGCCATCGAGCCGGCGGCCCAGAGCACGCCGGCCGCCAAGGCGACGAGGAGCGACGCCACGAAGACGACCAGCCGGCCGCGGCGGGTCAGACGCAGACCGCCGGAGCGGGTGCCGGCGGCGACCGGCCGTGCCGGAGCGCCGGTGCGGGCGACGTGGACCGTGCGGACGGGCTCGAGGATCAGCGTGCTCATGGGAGCTCCTGGGGAAGTAGGAGGGGCGTCGTTCGGGAGCGGGGCTCGGTGCCCCGGCTCGGGATCTGTCTAGTGGCGACCACCGACATTTCCGCTCCGGGACGATCTCGCTCATGCGTTCGAACACCTCGAACGATAGAGCAGGTGTTCGATCGAACACAAGAGCGGAGCCGCACGGATGTTCGAACGACGCCCGCCGAGACGCGCGACACGCCGGTTCGAACAGATGTTTGGTCCTGTCGGCGCTCTCCCCTACGGTCGGTCCATGCCGACCCGCAAGCCTCCGTCCTCCTCCGCCGACCCGGCCCGCGCACTGAAGGCGGTCGCCGGCGACTCCGTCGCCGAGCTGCCCGACGGTCCGCCGGACGCCTCCGGGCTCACCCAGCGCCAGCTCAAGGTGCTCGCCACGATCAAGGACTCCATCGAGAAGCGGGGCTTCCCGCCGAGCATGCGCGAGATCGGTCAGGCGGTCGGGCTGACCAGCACGTCGAGCGTGGCCCACCAGCTCCGGTCGCTGGAGGAGAAGGGCTTCCTCAAGCGCGACGGCAACCGGCCGCGCGCCCTCGAGGTGTTCCTGCCCGAGGTGCTAGCCGCGCGGCGCACCCTCTCGTCGGCCGACGACTCCGGCATCGACGAGACCGGCATCGGCGACGCCGCACCGGAGGCCGCGCTCGTCCCGGTGGTGGGACGCATCGCCGCGGGCGGCCCGATCCTCGCCGAGGAGCAGGTCTCCGACGTCTTCCCGCTGCCCCGCCAGCTGGTCGGCGAGGGTCAGCTGTTCCTGCTCGAGGTCGTCGGCGACTCGATGATCGACGCCGCGATCTGCAGCGGCGACTTCGTCGTCGTGCGCCAGGAGCAGACCGCGACGAACGGCCAGATGGTCGCCGCGCTCATCGACGGCGAGGCCACGGTCAAGATCCTGCAGCGCGACGCCACGGGCGTGTGGCTCATGCCGCGCAACGCCGCCTACGAGCCGATCGACGGCACGCACGCGCGGATCCTCGGCGTCGTCACCGCGGTGCTCCGCCGGGTCTGAGCGATCCCGGGCCGGTCACCCGCGCCGTGGTGCGCCTCGCTGTGAGGCGCACCACGGCGCGGGTGACCAGTCGGTGAACTTCGGGTGCCGTTCGCCCCCGATCGCGTCACCCCTCTCGCACGGGTGCGTTGATGGAGGCGTGACCTCCTCCAACGTCCCCGCGGTGCGCCGTCGCACCGTCCTCGCCTCCGGGTCGCTGCTCGGCGCGGCCGGCGCGGTCAGCGCCACCGCCGGTCTCGACCCCGCCGCGTCGGCCGCCCCGGCCGCGCACCGCGTCTTCCAGCACGGCGTCGCCTCGGGCGACCCGCTGCCCGGCGCCGTCGTCCTCTGGACCCGGGTGACACCGACCCGCGGCGCGACCCCGGGCAGCGGTGTCGGCCCGCGCACGACGGTCGCGTGGGAGGTGGCCACCGACGCCGGGTTCCGCCGGATCGTCCGCAGCGGCTCGGTGGTCACGACCGCCGCGCGCGACCACACGGTCAAGCTCGACGCGACCGGCCTCAAGCCCGCCACCTGGTACTTCTACCGCTTCAAGGCAGCCGGTCAGACCAGCCGCGTCGGCCGCACGCGCACCGCCCCGGCGCTCGACGCCGAGCTCGAGGGCCTGCGCCTGGGCTTCACCTCGTGCGCCAACTGGCAGGCCGGCTACTTCAGCGCGTACCGGGGCCTGGCGAAGCGTGACGACCTGCAGCTGATCGTCCACCTCGGCGACTACTTCTACGAGTACGGCCCTGGCCAGTACGGCAACGGCAGGAACGACGTCGACATCCGCCCGCACGTGCCCGACCACGAGGTGCTCTCGCTCGCGGACTACCGCCAACGGCACGCCCAGTACAAGACCGACCCCGACCTCCAGGCGCTGCACGCGAAGTACCCCTGGATCATCACGTGGGACGACCACGAGGTCGCCAACGACCAGTGGTCCGGAGGCGCGGAGAACCACCAGCCGGCCACCGAGGGCGACTGGGGTCGACGCCGGGCCCGAGCCCACCGGGCCTACGACGAGTGGATGCCCGTGCGGATGAACGGCACCGCGCGTCTCGGCGACGGCGACCGCCTCTACCGGCGCTTCCGCTTCGGCCAGCTCGCGGAGATCAGCATGCTCGACCTGCGCTCCTACCGGTCCGAGCAGGTCAGCTCGCCGGGCCCCGACACCGGCAAGGTCGACGACCCCAGCCGCACCATCACCGGCGCCGAGCAGATGGCCTGGCTGAGGGAGTCGCTGGCCAGCACCGAGGTGCAGTGGAAGATCATCGGCAACCCGGTGATGATCGCGCCGGTCACCTTCGCGGCGCTGCCGCAGGCGGTCTCCACGCAGCTGCACGACGCGCTCGGCGTCGTTCCCACCGACGGCATCCCGTACAACGTCGACCAGTGGGACGGCTACACCGCCGACCGCAAGACGGTCTTCGCCCAGCTCGCCGACGGCCAGACCCGCGACGTCGTCTTCATCACCGGCGACATCCACTCCGGCTGGGCTGCCGACCTGCCCGCCGACACCTCGCTGTACCCCGCCGTGGGCGACTCGCTGGCGGTGGAGTTCGTCGGCGCCTCGGTCACGTCGAACAACCTCAAGGACATCACCGGCACCCCGCCGCGCACCACGAGCGTGGCGGTCGAGACCGCGATCAAGGCGGCGAACCGGCACATCAAGTACCTCGACTTCGACAGCCACGGCTTCTGCGTGCTCGACGTGACGCCCGAGCGCACCCAGTGCGACTGGTACGTCATCGGCGATCGCGCGACGAAGGGCTCGCCGAGCACGTGGTCGGTGTCGTACCAGACGCTCGCCGGCTCGAACGCCGTCAGCGACGCCGCGGGCCCGGTGACCGCCTGATGTGCACCGAGTCGCGGCGCCCCGAGGGCGCCGAGTCCCCGTTCGAGGCGGGCGCCCGCGAGATCCGGGCCGGTCGACGCACCGTCGTGGCGGGCGCCGCCGCGGCGGCCGCCGGCCTGGTGTTCAGCACCGACGCCGTCGCCGGCGCAGCCACGAGCGGTGGCCGCGCGGTCGCGAAGCCGTCGACCAGGACCCGCGTCTACGTCCTGGTGATCGACGGCTGCCGTCCGGCGGAGATCTCGCCGCTCCTCACGCCCAACCTGCACGCGCTCAAGTCCGGCGGGCTCAACCTGCCCCGGGCCCGCTCCCTGCCGATCATGGAGACGATCCCCAACCACGTCATGATGATGAGCGGCGTGCGGCCCGACCGCACGGGCGTGCCGGCCAACAGCGTCTACGACCGGGCCGAGAAGGTCGTCCGCGACCTCGACCGGCCCACCGACCTCAAGGCCGTCACGGTCATCGAGCGGCTGCGCAAGGCCGGCTTCCGCACCGGCACCGTGCTGTCGAAGGACTACCTCTACGGCATCTTCGGCACCCGCGCCGGCCAGCGCTGGGAGCCGGCCCCGCTGCTCCCGATCACCAACCACGCACCGGACCTGTTCACCATGCAGGCGGCGCTGGCGATGCTGCAGGACTACGACCCGCACCTGATGTTCGTGAACCTCGGCGACATCGACCGGTTCGGGCACGCCGACCTCACCGGCACCACGCTGCAGGTCGCGCGCCGACTCGCGCTGGCCGACACCGACGTGCAGGTCGGACGCTTCGTGCAGGCCGTCAAGGACGCCGGGCACTGGGACGACGCGGTCGTCTGCGTGCTCGCCGACCACTCCATGGACTGGTCGCTGCCGAACCGCTTCGTCAGCCTCTCGCCGGTCTTCGCCGCCGACCCGCTGCTGGCCGGCAACGTCGTCATCGCCGACAACGGTGGCGCCGACCTCTGCTACTGGACGGGGCCCGCGGCCCAGCGCGACGCCGCGGTGCAGCGGATGATCGCCCTGGCGACGCCGGTCGACGGCGTGCTGGCCGCGTACGACCGCCGCGACCTCTCGCTGCGCCTGGGCGCGAACGCCGGCGAGGTGGTCGTCTACTGCCACGCCGGCTGGCGGTTCTCCGACCCCAGCAGCACCAGCAACCCGATCCCCGGCAACCACGGGCACCCGGCCACCGCGCCGATCCCGTTCTTCCTCGGCGGGGGCCACCGGCGGGTGCCGAAGGGCCGCGCCTCGGTGCGTCAGGCGTTCACCTTCGACGTCGCCGCGATCGTGGCCGACGCGTTCGGGATGTCGACGATCCAGTACGAGGGCCGCTCGCACCTGGCCTGAGCCCGACCCGGCAGCACCCGCGCCCGCCCCGGACCGACCCCGTCGGTCCGGGGCGGCGTGCGTCGGGACGCCTCAGCGGGCCGGAGCCGCCGCCAGCCGGGCGAGGGCCTGCCGCACGAGCCGCGGATCGGTGGTGGTCCACATCGGCGGCAGGCTGGCGCGCAGGAAGCCGCCGTAGCGCGCCGTGGCCAGGCGCGGGTCGAGGATCGCCACGACGCCGCGGTCGCCGGACGAGCGGATCAGCCGGCCCGCGCCCTGGGCGAGCAGCAGCGCCGCGTGGGTGGCCGCAACCTGCATGAACCCGTTGCCCCCGGCCTCGTCGGCCGCCTTCTGGCGCGCGCTCATGAGGGGGTCGTCGGGCCGCGGGAACGGGATGCGGTCGATGAGCACCAGCTGGCAGGTGTCGCCCGGCACGTCGAGCCCCTGCCACAGCGAGAGCGTGCCGAACAGACAGGTGTGGGGGTCCTCGACGAACTGGCGCGCCAGCTCGGGCAGCTGGGCGTCGCCCTGGACGAGCGTGGTCAGGTGCGGGAGGCGCGCCCGCACGACCTCGGCGGCCGCCTCGGCGGCGCGGCGCGAGGAGAAGAGCCCCAGCGTGCGGCCCTCGGCGGCGTCGATCAGCCCGACGATCTCGTCGAGGGTGGTCTGGCCGAGCCCGTCACGGCCCGGCTGCGGCAGGTGCCGGGCGACGTAGAGGATGGCCTGCTGGCCGTAGTCGAACGGGCTGCCGACGTCGAGGCCGCGCCACGGCTGGGCGTCGTCGGACGCGGCCGCGCCGGCGGCGCTGCCGGACGACCCCAGCTGCTCGCCCGGCTTGAGCCCCAGGCTGCCGGCGACGGCGCCGAAGTCGCCGCCGAGCATGAGGGTGGCCGAGGTGAGCACGACGGTCTTGTCGGCGAGGAGGCGGTCGCGCATCGGCCCCCACACCTGCAGCGGAGCGACGCAGAGCCGCGGCGGGATCCGCTCGCCGCCCTCCGCCACCCACAGCACGTCGTGCTGGCCGTTCGCGGCCATCCGCTCGGCGATCTGGAAGACCTCCTGCACGCCCCCGCGGGCCTGCTGGCGACCGGCGTCCGCGTCGTCGCCCGAGGCCTCCTTGGGGAACGCCGAGACGCAGGAGCGGGCGGCGTCGCGGACCAGCTGCAGGGCGTCGCCGAGATCGGCGGAGAGCCGCTCGATCCGGCCGGCGGTCGCGGCGCCGAGCGCGTCGCGCAGCGCGGTGGCCGCGTCGGCGAGGTCGTCGGCCTCGCTGCCGTCGACGTGCCGCTGCGCGCGGCGGGCGGCCCGCTCGACGTCGCCCGCGCCGAGCTCGTCGGTGGCGGCCTGGGTGACCCGGGCGACCAGCTCGTGCGCCTCGTCGACCACCACGGCGTCGTAGTCGGGGATCATCGGGACGCCCTCGATGGCGTCGATCGCGAGCAGCGAGTGGTTGGTGATCACCAGGTGGCTGCGGTGGGCCTTCTCGCGGGCCTGCTCGGCGAAGCACTCCTGGCCGAACTGGCAGCGGGTGGCGCCCAGGCAGTCGCGGTGGCCCACGCTGACCTGGCGCCACTCCCGCTCGGTGTGGCGCGGCGCGGCGTCGCGCTCGCCGGTGCCGCCCCGCTCGGCCTCCTCCTCGGCCCACGACCGCAGCTCGAGGACCTTCTCGGCCATCGAGCCCTGGGGCACGTCGACGAGCACGCCCTGGTCGTCGGGGACGCCCTCGCGGATGCGGTGCAGGCAGGCGTAGTTGGACCGACCCTTCAGCACGGCGTAGGACGTGTCGACGCCGGCGGTGCCCTTCAGCGCGGCGACCAGCCGCGGCACGTCGCGCTCGACGAGCTGGTGCTGCAGCGCGAGGGTGGCGGTGGCCACGACGACCCGCTGCCGATGCAGCAGCGCGGGCACCAGGTAGGCCAGCGACTTGCCGGTGCCGGTGCCGGCCTGGACGAGCAGGTGGGTGGCGTCCTCGAGCGCCGTCGCGACGGCCTCGGCCATCGCGACCTGCCCCGGTCGCTCGCTGCCGCCGAGCCCGCGCACGGCCGTCGCGAGCACGGAGCGCACCCGCGCGAGGTCGGCGTCGGCGGGGGCGTCGGGGGAGGTCGTCATGGCCGCCTCAGCCTAGGCGAGGCCGCCGACGTCGATGCGCCCGCGCCCACAGGCGACGAGCGCCCGCGACGCCTCAGGCGGCGCTCTTGCGGTGCCCCACCAGGACGACGCCCTCGACGACCTTGACGTCGTAGGCGGGCACCGAGACGGTGCCGTCCTCGAGGCAGCGCCCGGACCGCAGGTCGAAGGCGTGACGGTGGGCCGGCGAGGCCACGAACGGCACCTCGCCGCGCCAGCCGACGATGCCGCGGGCGATCACCGACGCCTTGGCGAAGGGGTCGTGGTTGCCCAGCGCGTAGACGTGCTCGTCGTCGAGCCGGAAGATCGCCACGGCCTGGCCGTGGACGAGCGCGGTCGCGCCGCGCTGCACCTCGAGCTGCTCGAGCTGGCAGACCGGCTGCCACTCCTCGGCAGCCCGCGATCGCGGGCTCATCGCTCGCTCCCCTCCGGCCGTCCGTGCACGCTCGGGACGCTAGGCGAGCGAACCGACCTCCTCTGTTTCGCCGTGTAACACCTGGGAAAACCCTTCCCGGGCGCCCCGGTAGGTTGCGCCCGTGCAGCAGCAGGCGGACGCGCGGGTGGCGGTGGTCGTGCTCGGCGCGGGCAGCGGCACGCGGGTGGGCGCGACGGTCGACGGCGTCCCGCTCAACAAGGTGCTCCTCCCGCTGGCGGACGTGCCCGTGCTCGCGCGATCGCTGCGCACCGCGTGCGCTGTGGCGGACCGCGTCGTCCTGGTCGTGCGGGAGGGCGAGGCCGGCGCCGTGGCGGCCGCCGTCGAGCCGCACCTCCCGGAGGACGCCGAGGTCGAGGTGGTCGTGGGCGGCGCCAGCCGGCACGCCTCGGAGCGGGCGGCCCTGGCGCACCTGGCCCCGGACGTCGACGCGGGTCGGATCGCGCTGGTCGCCGTCCACGACGGCGCCCGCCCGCTGGCCTCCGAGGCGCTCTACGCCGCGGTGCTGGCCGCCGCGCAGGAGCACGGCGGAGCGGTGCCGGTGACGCCCGTCGACGCGGTGGTCGACCGCGACCTGACGCCCGTCGTCGGCCCGGTCGCGGGCATGCAGACCCCGCAGGCCTTCGCCGCCGCTCCCCTGCTGGCGGCCTACCGGGCGGCCGACGCCGCCGGCTTCGAGGGCACCGACACCGCCACGTGCGTCGACCGCTTCGCCGACGGGGTGCGGATCGTCGCGGTGCCGAGCACGCCGCTGAACCTCAAGGTCACCTACCCCGAGGACGTCGCGCTGGCCGAGCGCCTGCTCGACTGATCCGCGACCGGCCCGGCGGCCGACTCGGCGTCAGCGCGGGTCGAGCGCCTCCAGCAGCCGCAGGTCGTCCTCGCCGTGCACGCGGCGGCCCTGGGGCGGAGCCCACGCCAGGCGCACGGGCAGGCCGAGGTCGCGGATCGTGCGGGCGAGCGTCGCGAGGTCGGCGGCGCCGTCGAGCGCGACCCCGCGCTCCGCCAGGGCCGCGACGACCGGAGCCGGCAGGGCGAGCGGGGAGGCGACGGCGAGCAGCGCGTCGCGGTCGAGGGTCTCCCCGAGCGTCACCACCCCGGCGGCGTCGGCGTCGAGCTGCTTGACGGTGTCGGAGACGGGGCGCACGCCGAGCACGGCGACGCCCTGCGCCTGGGCCTCCCGCAGGCAGGCCGCGAGGAACGGCGGCGGGGTCAACGGGCAGAGCGCGTCGTGGAGGACCACCGGCTCGTCGAGGTCCGCGAGGACCTCCGCCCCGAGGCCGAGGTCGACCAGGTCGACGCCGGCCTCGCCGAGCGCCCAGGCGGCGCAGGCGACGAGCGGCTCGCCGTGGACGAGCGCGAAGACCAGGGGGCCGCGGCCGGCGTCCAGGACGACGCCCCGCGCGGGCGGCTGCTCCTCGGCGTCGAGGTCGGGCTCGGCGAGGTCGACGACGTCCATGCCTCCGACCCTAGGGCCCGCACCCGGACACGACGACGGCCCCCGGGTGGATCACCCGGGGGCCGTCGTGAGGAGGCAGGTGGATCGTGGGATCCGGTGAGCCGAGGCTCAGGAGGCGAGCACCTCGTCGAGGATGGCCTCGGCCTTGTCCTCGTTGGTGTGCTCGGCGAGCGCGAGCTCGGAGACCAGGATCTGGCGGGCCTTCGCGAGCATCCGCTTCTCGCCGGCCGACAGGCCGCGGTCGCGCTCGCGGCGCCACAGGTCGCGGACGACCTCGGCCACCTTCATGACGTCGCCGGAGTGCAGCTTCTCCAGGTTGGCCTTGTAGCGGCGCGACCAGTTGGTGGGCTCCTCGACGTGCGCGGCGCGCAGGATGTCGAAGACGCGGTCGAGACCCTCCCGGTCGACGACGTCTCGGACCCCGACGAGGTCCAGGTTGCAGGCGGGCACGCGGACCACGAGGTCCTGCTGGGCGACGATCCTCAGCACCAGGTACTGGCGGTCCTCGCCCTTGATGGTGCGGGTCTCGATGTCCTCGATGACGGCAGCCCCGTGATTCGGGTAGACGACCGTTTCGCCGACGGTGAAAGTCATATGTCAGGTTCCCCTTCCTAGATCTCCATCTTAACACGGCCTAAGAAGTGGTTCCAGCATGTTTTCGCAGGTCAGAGGCCTGATGCCGAGCCAACTCAGGGTTGACAGGCGGCCATGGGCTGTGGTGGGCGCACACGCGTTCCCCGTTTCCGCCGGTCTCAAACCCGTCGGAAGTGACATGTTTCGACGCGGCCTCGGGGCCTCGTCGCAGGGCGTCGTCCTCACCTGCCGCCCGCCCTGGTCGATACTGACGCCATGCGTCCTCGGGCCACCCCGCACGACCCCGCCACCCTCGAGTCCTCGCACGAGCCGACCGCGCCGGAGGAGCCGAGCCGGCCCGGCGAGCCGGCCGCGGCGGGCCGCGCACCCGGCTGGCGCGGCTGGACCCCCGTGCTGCTCGTCCGCGCGGCGCACCCGCGCCAGGGCGTCGTGACGGCGGCCGTCCTCGCCCTCGCGGCGGCGCTGGCCGGACGCCCGGGGCGCGAGGTCGGGCTCGTCCTGGTCACCGTCCTCGTCGGCCAGACCGTGCTCGGCTGGCACAACGACCTAGTCGACCGCCGCCGCGACGCCCGGCACGCCGCCGGCCGCAAGGCGACGACCCTCGGCCTGGACGCCGGCACCCTCGGCTACGCGCTCGCCCTGGCCGTCCTGGTGCTCGTGCCGCTGTCGATCGCGCACGGCGTGCGCGCGGGCCTGGCCTACCTGGCCTCGGTGGCCGTGGCCGGGCTCGGGAACCACGTGCTGCGCCGCGGGCTGCTCAGCTGGGTGCCGTGGGCGGTCGCCTTCGGGCTCTACCCGGCGTTCCTCTCCCTCGGCGGGTGGGGCGGGGCCACGACGGGGGTGCCGCCGGACGCCGTCATGGTCGTCGTGGCGGCCCTCCTGGGCGTCGGGGTGCACCTGCTGACCGGCCTGTGGGGCCTGGTGCCCGATCACGAGGAGGGCTGGCGGCACCTGCCGCTGCGCGTCGGGCTGCGAATCGGCGCCGGGCGGCTGCTCACCCTCGCGACCGCCTGGGTGGTGCTCGGCCTCGTCGGCCTGGCCGTCGTCGGCTCGACCCGGGGGCTCAGCGGCTGAGCCGGTGCGTCGGGGAGGTCGGCCCGGCGATACTCTTGGCCTCGCCTCGCCCGACGACACCGAAGGTCATGCCCATGCAGCCCCACCGCCGGCCCGTCCGTCGCACCGCCGTCCTGGCGGTCGCCGCGCTCGCGTTCGCCGCCCCGACCCTCTCGTCGTGCGGCTTCCGGTACGCCACCGACCGCGTCTACACCCCCGCCGCCGGCCTCAACGACCGCTCCGGCGAGGTCGACATCCTCGGCGCGGTCGTCGTCGCCTCCCGCGCGGGCGAGGGCACGCTCGTGGCCAGCCTCTCCAACGGCTCGGCCACCGATGCGATCTCGCTGCAGTCGGTCACGCCGGCCAGCGACGCCAAGGTGCAGGTCGCGACCTTCCCGGCCATCGACGTCGCCCCCCGGCGCGACGTCGACCTCGCCACCAAGCGCATCGCCGTCACCGGCGACTTCGGCGCCGGCGACGTCCTGACCCTCACCTTCGCCTTCAGCAACGGCCAGTCGGTCACCACCGGCGTCACCACGGTCACCAACTGCGACGAGTTCGCGGGCTTCGACACCGCCTTCGCCGACGCCCCCAAGGGCGGCGCCACGACCGGGTCCCCGTCCTCCAGCGCCGAGGCGACGCCGAGCGCCTCGCCGTCGGCCTCCGCCGCGGCCGAGGGCGAGCCCTACAGCTGCGACTTCGCGACGCCGAACCAGATGCCGGGCGCCTCCATCGGCTCCGACGGCGGCGAGCCCGAGGGCTCGAGCATCGACTCCAGCCCGACCCCCGCCGAGTGAGCGGAGACGCCCCCGTGAGCCACACCCTCGTCCTCCTCCGCCACGGCGAGAGCGAGTGGAACGCCAAGAACCTCTTCACCGGCTGGGTCGACGTCGCGCTCACCGAGAAGGGCCGCGGCGAGGCCGTGCGCGGCGGCGAGCTGCTGCGCGAGGCGGGCGTCCTCCCCGACGTCGTGCACACCTCGCTGCAGCGTCGCGCGATCAACACCGCGGCACTCGCGCTCGACGCCGCCGACCGCCACTGGATCCCGGTGCGTCGCTCGTGGCGGCTGAACGAGCGCCACTACGGCGCCCTGCAGGGCAAGGACAAGAAGCAGACGCTCGAGGAGTTCGGCGAGGAGCAGTTCATGCTCTGGCGACGCAGCTTCGACGTCCCGCCGCCGCCGCTGGCCGACGACGACGAGTTCTCGCAGGTCGGGGATCCGCGCTACGCCGACCTCGGCGCCGAGCTGCCGCGCACCGAGTGCCTCAAGGACGTCATCGCCCGCCTCGTCCCCTACTGGGACGCCGCGATCGTGCCCGACCTGCGGGCGGGGCACACGGTGCTGATCGCCGCGCACGGCAACAGCCTGCGCGCCATCGTCAAGCACCTCGACGGCATCTCCGACGACGACATCGCGGGCCTCAACATCCCCACGGGCATGCCGCTGGTCTACCGGCTCGACGACGAGCTGCAGCCGACGGTCGCGGGCGGCGAGTACCTCGACCCCGAGGCCGCCGCGGCCGCTGCTGCGGCCGTCGCCAACCAGGGACGCTGAGGGCTCACTCGGCCCCTGCGGCCCGGGGGTTCTCGCCGGTGACGGCGAAGACGACCCGGTTCGCCACCGAGACGGCGTGGTCGGCGATGCGCTCGTAGTAGCGGCCGAGGAGTGCGACGTCGATGGCGGCCTCGACGCCGTGCTGCCACTCGTCCGAGAGCAGCTGGGCGAAGCTGGTGCGACGCAGCTGGTCCATCATCTCGTCGTCGCGGCCGAGCTCGATGGCGGCGCCGACGTCGCGGGCCAGGATGATCGCGCTCACCCGGCGCACCATGTCCTCGGCGATCGCGGCCATGCGCTCGAGCGTCGGGCGGATGTCGTCGGGCACCGCGAGCTCGGGCACCCGCAGCCGGGCGATCTTGGCGACGTGCACCGAGAGGTCGCCCATCCGCTCGAGCTCGGTGACCATGCGCAGCGCCGCGACGACGACCCGCAGGTCGCCGGCCACCGGCGCCTGGAGGGAGAGCAGCGCGAAGGCGTTGTCCTCCACCCGCTCGCGCGCCCGGTCGATCGCGACGTCGTCGCTGATGACCTGCTCGGCGATCGCGGCGTCGCCGGTGAGCAGCGACCGCGTCGCCTCCCGGACGGCGGTCTCGACCCGGGCGCAGATGTCGGCCAGGTCGGCGAAGACGGCGTCGAGCTGCTCGTGGAAGACCTCTCGCATGGCGGCAGCCTACGGATGGTAGGAGGCCTGACGACCGACGGGTGTGAACGGTCGATGAACAACCGGAAGGTCGTTCGGGATGGTGAACCGGCGGTGTGCGCCGTGCGTACGATCAGCCACGTGGATCCGACGATGCAGGCGTTCCTCGCCGCGCTCATCGGAGCCGTCGTCTCCGGGGCCGCCGTCCTGGCCTGGCACGTCAGCGACCGCCAGCAGCGCGGCCCGGCCCCGGTCGTCGAGCCGCTGCTGCCGCCGGGGGTCGCCGCCGTGCTCTCGGTGCTGCGCAGCAGCGCCGTCGTCGTCGACGACAGCGACGCCGTGCTCAAGGCCTCGGCGCCCGCGTACGCCCTGGGGCTGGTGCGCGGCTCGGAGCTCTCCTCCGACGAGCTCGCCACCCTGGTGCGCCAGGTGCGCCGCGACGGGCAGATCCGCGAGACCGAGCTGGTGCTGCCGCTGCGCGAGGGCGGCGCGCGGCACGTGACGGCCCGGGTCGCCCCGCTCGGGTCGCGCGTCGTGCTCGCGCTCGTCGAGGACCGCACGCGCGAGCGCCGCGTCGAGGAGGTCCGCCGCGACTTCGTCGCCAACGTCAGCCACGAGCTGAAGACGCCGGTCGGCGCGATCCGCCTGCTCTCGGAGGCCGTCGCCGACGCCGCCGACGACCCCGACGCGGTCAAGCGCTTCGCCGGCCGCATGCTGCTGGAGAGCGACCGCCTCTCCAACCTGGTGCAGCAGATCATCGAGCTCTCCCGCCTCCAGGCCGACGACCCGCTCGACGCCCCGGTCGCGGTCGACGTCGACGACGTCGTCCGGGTGGCCATCGACACCAGCACCATCGACGCCCAGGCCAAGCGCATCGCGGTCGTCGCCGACGGCGAGTTCGGCCTGCGGGTGTGGGGCAACGAGCAGCAGGTCGGCGCCGCCGTCACCAACCTGGTCGCCAACGCCGTCGCCTACAGCGACCCCGAGTCGACCGTCACGGTCGCCACCCGGGTCGAGGGCGACCAGGTCGAGATCTCGGTGGTCGACCAGGGCATCGGCATCCCGACCACCGAGCTGGACCGCATCTTCGAGCGGTTCTACCGCGTCGACCCCGCCCGTCACCGCTCCACCGGCGGCACCGGCCTCGGGCTCTCGATCGTCAAGCACGTCGCCGCCACCCACGGCGGCGAGATCCGCGTCTGGTCGGCGGAGGGGCAGGGCTCCACCTTCACCCTGAGCCTCCCCCGCCACGTCGCCACCGCCGCCACCCCACAGATGCATCGGATGCAGGAGGTTCGCCCGTGACCCGCGTACTCGTGGTCGAGGACGAGGAGAGCTACAGCGAGGCGCTCTCCTACATGCTGCGCAAGGAGGGCTTCGAGGTCGCGATCGCGGCCGACGGGCACGAGGCGCTCAGCGAGTTCGACCGCAACGGGGCCGACATCGTGCTGCTCGACCTCATGCTCCCCGGCATCCCCGGCACCGAGGTCTGCCGCCAGATCCGCGCCACCTCCAGCGTCCCGGTGATCATGGTGAGCGCCAAGGACGACGAGGTCGACAAGGTCGTGGGCCTCGAGCTCGGCGCCGACGACTACGTCACCAAGCCCTACTCGCCCCGCGAGCTGGTGGCCCGCATCCGCGCGGTGCTGCGCCGCGGCGCCGAACCGGACCTCTCCCCCTCGACCCTCGAGGCCGGGCCGGTGCGGATGGACGTCGAGCGGCACGTCGTCACGGTCGACGGCAGCGAGCAACGGCTCCCGTTGAAGGAGTTCGAGCTGCTCGAGATGTTCCTGCGCAACCCGGGCCGGGTGCTGACCCGCGGCCAGCTCATCGATCGCGTGTGGGGCTCCGACTACGTCGGCGACACCAAGACCCTCGACGTGCACGTCAAGCGGCTGCGCGCGAAGCTCGAGCCCGACCCGAGCGAGCCGAAGTACCTCGTCACGGTCCGCGGGCTCGGCTACAAGCTCGATCTCTGAGCCGCCGGCGGCCGGACGCGGCGTCCGAAACCCGCGAGCCCCTGCCCACACCCACGCCCTAGGGTCGGGTCCGTGACCTCGCCGCCGACCGCCTCCGAGCCGACCGTGCCCGCTCCCGCCTCCCCGGCCTCGACCGAGCGTCCCTGGCTGCCGGTGGTGGCCGCGGGCACGACGCTGCTGCTCTGGGCGAGCGCCTTCGTCGCGATCCGGCACCTCGGCGAGGACGTCACCCCGGGCGCCCTGAGCCTGGGTCGGCTGCTGGTCGCGGGCGTCGCGCTCGGCGCGCTCCTGCTGACCCGGCGCGAGCGACGGTGGCCGACCCGCTCCCGGGCGCCGCAGCTGCTCGCGTGCGGCGTGCTCTGGTTCGGGGTCTACAACATCGGGCTCAACGCCGCCGAGCGGCGCATCGACGCCGGCACCGCCGCCCTGGTCGTGCAGATCGGCCCGCTGGTCGTCGCGCTCCTGGCCGCGGTCTTCCTCGACGAGCCGCTGCACCGCTGGCTGGTGGTCGGGATGGGCCTGGGGTTCGCGGGCGTCGTCGTGATCGCGCAGGGCTCGTCGGGTCACGCGTCCGGCGACGTCGTCGGGGTGCTGCTGGCGCTGGTCGCCGCGGTCGCGTACGCGATCGGCGTGCTCACCCAGAAGCCGGTGCTCGCCACCGCAGGGGCGCTGGAGACGACCTTCACCGCCACCGCCGTCGGCGCCGCGGTCTGCCTGCCGTTCGCCGGCCAGCTGCTCGACGTGCTCCGCCACGGCTCCGCGGGCACCCTGCTGCTGATCGCCTACCTGGGCGTCTTCCCCTCGGCGATCGCCTTCACGACCTGGGCCTACGCGCTGGCGCGCACCGGCGCCGGGGCGCTGTCGCTGACGACGTTCCTGGTGCCGGTGATCGCCACCCTGCTGGCCTGGGGGCTGCTGGACGAGGTGCCGCCCGCGCTGGCGTTCCTCGGCGGGGCCCTCGCGATCGGCGGCGTGCTGCTCACCCGACGCCGCCCGCGGCCCACGCCGGCCTGAGGACGGGCGTCAGGCGCGCGGGGGCTCCGGGTCCGAGCCGGCCTCGAGCCAGCCGCGGAACGCCTCGAGGTTGTGCGTGGACTCGCCGCGCAGCCGACGCCACTCCCACTCCTTGCGGATCGAGGAGGCGAAGCCGAGCTCCAGCAGCACGTTGAACGACTCGTCCGCGTAGCTGAGCACCGAGCCGAGCAGGCGGTCGAGCTCGTCGTCGGCCACGGCCGCGAGCGGCAGCCGCGCGTCGAGGTAGATGTCGCCGAGGGCGTCGACGCCGAAGGCCACGGCGTACATCCGCAGGTTGCGCTCGAGCAGCCACCGGTAGACCTGCAGGGTGTTCTCGTCGGGGCGCCGGCACACGAACGCGTGCACGCCGAGCGCGTGCGGCCCGACGTCGAGCCGGACGGCCGTCTGCAGCTTCTTCTCGCCGGGCAGGGTGAAGGAGAAGACGCCCTCGGCGATCTCCTCGAACTCCAGGTCGTTGGCGCGCAGGTAGGCAGCGACGGTCTCGCGGGCCCGGTCGCGGGCCGGCGAGGTGGGCGTCGACAGGTCGGCGGGGTTCTGAGCGGTCTCGGGGGTCTGGGCGGTCATGCGGTGGCCTCTCGGTCCGTGCGGAGCTGGCGGCGGGCGCGGTCGTAGACGTCGAGCATCCCGGCGGCGGTGGCGTCCCAGGAGAACCCGGCGGCCTGCAGCGGGGCGCCGGCGCGCAGCCGGGCCAGCAGGACGGGATCGAGCAGGAGCCGCTCCAGGGAGGCGGCCCAGGCGTCGGTGGCGTGCCCGTCGACCAGCAGCCCGGAGTGGCCGTCGCGCACCACGGTCGTCAGGCCGCCGACCGCGGCGGCGAGCACCGGGGTGCCGGAGGCCTGGGCCTCGGCGGCCACCAGGCCGAAGGACTCGTTGTAGGAGGGCACGGCCACGAGCGAGGCGGCGGTGTACCAGCGGGCGAGCGCGGCCTGGTCGACCGGCGGCACGAACCGGACGACGTCGTCGAGCCCGAGCGCGGCCGAGAGGTGGGCGAGCTCCTCGGGGTGCTCCAGTCCGCTACCGGACGGCCCGCCGACGATCGGCACGACCAGGCGCGACCGCAGCTCGGGGCGTCGCTCGAGCAGCGCGGCGACCGCCCGGAGCAGCACGTGCGGCCCCTTCAGCGGCTGGATCCGGCCCGCGAAGAGGACGACCAGGGCCTCGGCCGACAGGTCGAGCTCGCGGCGCAGCGCCGCCTGCGGGCGGGGCCGGAACCGCTCGAGGTCGACGCCGGGATGGACGACGTCGACCCGGCCGGGGTCGGCGTCGTAGAGGTTGATCAGCTGCTTGGCCTCGAGGTCGGTGTTCGCGACCAGCGCGTCGGCGGCGTCGACGACCTGCTGCTCGCCGATCACCCGCACGGCGGGCTCGGGGGCGTCGCCGAGCGCGAGGGCCTCGTTCTTGACCTTCGCCATGGTGTGCATCGAGTGCACGAGCGGCACGCCCCAGCGGTCGCGGGCCAGCGCGCCCACCTGGCCGGAGAGCCAGTAGTGCGAGTGCACGACGTCGTAGTGGCCGACCGGCTGGGACGCCTCGGCGCGCAGCACCTCGCGGGCGAAGGTGCACAGCTGGGCGGGCAGCTCGGCCTTGGTGAGCCCCTCGAACGGCCCGGCCGGCACGTGCCGGACGGTGACGCCGTCGCCGCAGGGCGCGGTCGGCGGCAGGGACGAGCGGGTGGCGCGGGTGAAGACGTCGACCTCCACGCCGCGCTTGGCCAGCCGCTGGGCGAGCTCGACGACGTAGACGTTCATCCCACCGGCATCGCCGGTGCCGGGCTGGTCGAGCGGCGAGGTGTGCACGCTGATCATGGCGACGCGACGGACCGGTCCCGGCTCCGCGGGCAGCACCATGGGCGTCCTCCGGCTCGTCTGGCTCCTCGACTCAGCGAACCAGAACCGCCCAACCCCGCGGACCATTCCCACCCCTCCGGCGCGCACAATGGGCGCCATGAGCGCCGAGACCCGTCCCACCGCCGTCGTCACCGGAGCCAGCAGCGGCATCGGGGCCGCCACGGCCCGTCACCTCGCCGCGGCCGGCTTCCAGGTGGTCTGCGCGGCCCGGCGCGCCGAGCGCGTGCAGGAGCTGGCCGGCGAGATCGACGGCGTCGCGGTGATCTGCGACGTCACCGACGAGGCGTCGGTCGCGGCGCTCGCGCAGACCGTCGGGGGGCGCCTGGACGTGCTGGTGAACAACGCCGGCGGCGCCTTCGGGCTGACGCCGGTCGCCGAGGCGGACTCCGCCCAGTGGCGGGCCATGTACGAGGTCAACGTCCTGGGCCTCATGCAGGTCACCCGGGCGCTGCTGCCCGCGCTGGTGGCCTCGGGCGCGGGCGTGATCGTCAACGTCGGCTCCACCGCCGGACGCACCGCCTACGAGGGCGGCGGCGGCTACACCGCGGCCAAGCACGGCACGAAGGTCGTCACCGAGACGCTCCGCCTCGAGCTCTTCGACCAGCCGGTGCGCATCTGCGAGATCGCCCCCGGCATGGTGCGCACCGACGAGTTCTCGCTGGTGCGCTTCGACGGCGACCAGGCGCGTGCCGACGCGGTCTACGCGGGCGTCCGCGAGCCGCTCACGGCCGACGACGTCGCGGAGGCGATCACCTGGATGGCCACCCGACCCGCTCACGTGAACATCGACGAGCTCGTCATCCGACCGCGGGCCCAGGCGGCGCAGCACAAGGTGCACCGCGAGGGCTGACCCGCTTCGCGGCCCGGTGAGGCCGATCGGCGCTCAGCCGGCCTCGACGACCGGCGCCGGACGTGACGGCTCGGGCGCCTGCTCGCGCTGCGCGAGCCCCGCCGCCTCGTACGCCGGCGCCCACAGCCGGGCGCTGACCCACAGGCCGGCGAGCACCAGCAGCGAGCCGGCGACCCCGTCGAGCAGGTAGTGGTTCGCGGTGACGACGACCACGACCATCGTGATGACCGGGTGGGCCATCCACAGCCAGCGCCAGCGGGTGCGACACGTGCGCACCAGGACGACGGCCAGGAGCAGCGCCCACCCGACGTGCAGGCTCGGCATGGCGGCGTACTCGTTGGCCAGGCCGCCCACCGGCGAGGTGCCGGCGTAGACGCTCTGGCCGGCGCGCGCCCCGGTGTCGACCATGTCGAGGCCGGTCAGCAGGCGCGGCGGCGTCATCGGCACGACGATGTGCACGACCATCGCGACGGCGGTGGCGAGGATCAGGCCCCACTTGGCCCAGGTGTAGGCCGGGCGGCGGAAGGCGTAGAGCCACACCAGCACCGCGACGGTCAGCGGGAAGTGCACGCTGACGTAGTAGCGGTCGGCGAAGGCGATGAGGTCGGGCACCTTGAACGCCAGGCGCTGCAGGACCTCCTCGGACGGCAGGCCGAGCCAGCGCTCGAGGTCGAGCAGCTGGCGGGCGTGGTCGTCCGCGGTGGCGACGCGGTTGGTGGCGATCAGGCGACCGACGTTGTAGACGCCGAACAGCGCGAGCACCGTGGCGATCTCGAGCACGGCGGCGAGCACGCCGGTGCGGCGGCGCGCGCGAGCGGCGCCTGCCAGCTCTGCGTAGCCCATGGGGTCTCCTGTCCCTGCCGCCCACCGTGGGCGCACCTGCACTGCCTACCCGAGCCAGCGGTACCTTACACGTGTAAGAATGGCCGACGAACGGAAGACATACGAGGGGGTGAGGGAGATGCGCGCCGCCGCCACCGCCCCGTCGCCCGCCGCACGACCGGCCGCGACGTCGTCCGCGACGTCGTCCGCAGCCCCCATCGGCCAGCGCGCCGCCCGCGTGAGCCGCAGCTGCGCCGCCCTCAGCGAGGCGATGCTCCAGCTGATCACCGAGGGCCGCGGACCCGAGCTCACCGTCAGCGCCCTGTGCGAGCGCGCGGGCGTCAGCCGTCCGACCTTCTACCAGCACTTCGGCAGCGTCGAGGGGCTGCTCGCCGCGTCGCTGCGGCTGCGGCTCGACGACCTCGGCCCGCCCTCCGACGGATCGCTCGCCCCGGTGCTCGAGGGCCTCGCGGCCGATCGCGCGGCCTACGGCGCCCGGCTCGACGACGCCGGCCTGGTGCCGCGCGTGTCCGCCACCCTCGGCGAGTGGCTGGCCGACCGGCTCCGGACGGCGCACCCGGACGCCGACCCGCTGGCCGTCGAGTTCGCCGCGGGCGGGGCCGCCCGGGCCGTCCTGCAGTGGCTGGACGAGCCCCGCGAGGAGTCGGCGGCGTCGCTCAGCGCGCGCCTGCTGACCCTGGTCGAGCGGGTCGTCCGCCCCGACCACGGCTGACCCCGGTCCCGTCCCGCGACCGCCCCGCACGGCGTCATCGACCGGGTGCCAGACTCAGCGCATGCAGACGATCGGTGTCATCGGTGGGATGAGCTGGGAGAGCAGCGCCGTGTACTACGAGGCGCTCAACGTCGGGGTGCAGGAGCGGCGCGGCGGCCTCGCCTCCGCCCGGGTGCTGCTCTCGTCGGTCGACTTCGCCGAGGTCACGGCCCTGCAGGAGGCCGAGGACTGGGACGCCGTCGCGGCCGTCCTGGCCGAGGCAGCGCAGGGTCTGGAGCGCGGCGGCGCCGACTTCGTGCTCCTCGCCACCACCACCTTTCACCGGGTGGCCGACCAGGTCGCGGCGGCGATCGACGTCCCGCTGCTGCACCTGGCCGACGTCGTCGCCGAGGCCTGCCTCGCGCAGGGCGTCACGTCGGTGGGCTTCCTCGGCACGACGTTCGCCATGTCGCGCGACTTCTTCACCAGCCGCCTGGCCTCGCACGGCCTCACCGTGCACGTGCCGGACGCCGAGGCCCACGCCGAGATCAACCGGATCATCTACGAGGAGCTCGTCGCGGGTCGCGTCGTCGACGCCTCCCGGCGCACCGTGGTCGCCCAGATCGAGCGGCTCTGGGACGCCGGGGCGGGCGGGGTCATCCTCGGCTGCACCGAGCTGGAGCTGCTGGTGCGGCAGGCCGACTCCGAGCTGCCGCTCTTCCCGTGCACCACGCTGCACGTCGCGGCGGCGCTCGACCGCGCGCTCGGCTGAGCCTCGGCCGCGGCTCGCGCCCTGCGCAGCGCAGGGCCGACGGGCCTGGGTGGCCTCACCACGTCCTCACGCGCCGCTGGCCCGATCACCGGGGAGGTGTCGGGCTGCGGGGCTGTCAGTGGTGGAGCGGGGCTGTCGGTGGTCGAGCTGAGCTGTCGGTGGTCGAGCTTGTCGAGACCGGGGTTTCGACAAGCTCAACCACCGGAGTGCGGCTCAACCACCGGGGTCAGGCTCGACCACCACCAGGGTGGTGCCGTGACGGTCGCGGCGGAATCGGACGCCGTTCGGCGATCGCCACAGGTAGTTGCCGGGTGGGCCGTCGGGGTCGGGCTTGTAGCGCCAGCCGTCGTGGGTCTTGTGGCGGTGGTGCTTGCGGCAGAGTGGCGCCAGGTTGGACGACGCCGTCGGTCCGCCTGACTCGTAGGGGTCGATGTGGTCGGCGTCGCAGGCTCTCGCGGGTCGGCGGCAGTACGGGAACACGCAGGTGTGGTCGCGGAGGACGATCTGCTCGCGCATCAGGTCCGGCACCTCGTAGGCGTCGGAGTAGCGCTCCGCCGCGACGTCGAGCACCGGTCGGACGGTCACGGTGGTGCCGGCGGTCTGGCACCAGGCCTTGATGACGTCGACGCCGAGGGGCGACCGGGACGCCTCGGAACGCGCCACGTCGCCGAGGGCGCCGGTGACCGCGTCCACCGACAGGTGGACGTAGAGCGTGAGATGCCTCGACCGGCTCGGAGCGTTCCGGGTGGGGGTCTCGCCGGTCTCGAGCGGGAGGGCCTGCTCGCCGCGTGCGAGCATGCCGGCGGCCTTCGCGCGCCGGACGTTCAGCGTCTCCTGGGATCCGGCCTTCTTCAGCTGCTCGGCGAGGGCCGCGATGGCGCGTTCCAGGTCGGCGGCATCGGGCTGGTCGAGGATCGCGCTGACGTCGACGGTGCCGTCGAAACCGGTCTGGCCGAGCCAGACGTCGAAGCGACGGTGCTCGGCTTCGCGCGCCTGACGCAGGACCGCGTCCCCGGGGTCGGCGTGCTCCTGCGCGACCCGGCAGATGTTGCTGATCTGGGTGCGCGAGACCTGGTGGGCGTACGCCGCGATCCGCGCGTCGACCAGGTCAGCGGCTTCGGCGGAGAGCGGGATGGTGTCCTCGGTGATCCGACGCACCTGCCAGACCGCGAGCTCGCCCTTCACTAGACGAGACCAGACGCGCGGCAACCGCACACACGCCTCCAGGGCGTGTCCGACGTAGAACGAGCCGGCCTGCTGGGTCATGCCCAGCGCGGTGATGAACTCGGTGACCGCGTGCTCCTGCACCTCGGGCGCACCGGCACCGGCCAGCGGGAGCATCATCCCGGTGTCGATCACGTACCCCGCGACGTCACCGGACCCGGCGACGTGGGCGATCGCCCAGTCCGCGGCCGCGATGAAGACCTCGCGGGCCGACTGCTCTTCAGCAGCCCGCGCGGCCATCGCCGCGCGCAACGCGTCACTGTCGCGAAGCAGCCGTGGGGTCCGAGAGGGCATAGCGTGATTCTATGCGAACACGCGTTCGAAGAGAAGTGGATATCCCCAGATCAGATGAGGGTTTTGAGAACCTCAGCCAAAGACAACTGAGAGATGCAAAGGTGCAGCCGGCGACGGCGAAAGGGGAACACCCGAGCTACCGAGACGGCGGGCAACCACCGAGTGCCATGACCGCCACAGCGACCACCGCCGAACAGTGAGCCGACCGCCGGTGTTCGGGTGCGGGGGTCTCGACAAGCTCGACCACCGATCCGCGAGGGTCTCGACAAGCTCGATCGACCACCGCGTCGGGTGCGGGGGTCTCGACAGGCTCGACCGCCGTGCCGCGCCCGACCGCGCCCCGGCCTGAGACCGGCGTCACCCCGGGCTCCGGCGAATCGGCCCGCACCCGACCCCGGCCCTAGACTCACCGGGGCCCTCGGGCCCGTTCGCACGCGCCCCCGACGCCCGGGAGCGCCCCTCTCGCCGGAAGTCTCGCCATGTCTGGATCCACCACCGCCCACCTGCGCAACGTCGCGATCGTCGCGCACGTCGACCACGGCAAGACCACGCTGGTCGACGCGATGCTGCGTCAGGCCGGCGCTTTCAGCGCCCACGAGGCCGAGTCGGTCGCCGACCGGGTCATGGACTCCGGCGACCTCGAGCGCGAGAAGGGCATCACGATCCTCGCGAAGAACACCGCGATCCGCTACACCGGACCGTCGGCACCCGAGGGCCTGACGATCAACATCATCGACACCCCCGGCCACGCCGACTTCGGCGGCGAGGTCGAGCGCGGCCTGTCGATGGTCGACGGCATCGTGCTGCTCGTCGACGCCTCCGAGGGCCCGCTGCCGCAGACCCGCTTCGTGCTCCGCAAGGCGCTCAACGCCGACATGCCGGTGATCCTCGTCGTCAACAAGACCGACCGCGCCGACGCGCGGATCGAGGAGGTCGTCGACGAGACCTACGAGCTGTTCATGGACCTGCTGGACGACAGCCACAGCCAGGACGCGCTGGACTTCCCGGTGGTCTACGCCTCGGGCAAGGCCGGCGTCGCGTCGCTGACCCGCCCGGCCGACGGCACGCTGCCGGAGGACTCCGCGGACCTCGAGCCGCTGTTCAAGACGATCCTCGAGACCATCCCGGCGCCCACCTACGTCGAGGGCGCGCCGCTGCAGGCCCACGTCACCAACCTCGACTCCAGCCCGTTCCTCGGCCGGCTCGCGCTGCTGCGCATCCACCAGGGCACCCTGCGCAAGGGCCAGACGGTGGCCTGGATGCGTCGCGACGGCGAGGTCAAGAACGTCCGCATCACCGAGCTGCTGATCACCGAGGGCCTCGAGCGCAAGCCCGGCGAGCAGGCCGGCCCGGGCGACATCGTGGCCATCGCGGGCATCCCCGACATCACCATCGGCGAGACCCTCGCCGACCCCGAGAACCCGGTGGCGCTGCCGCTGATCCACGTCGACGAGCCGGCGATCTCGATGACCATCGGCACCAACACCAGCCCCATGGTCGGCAAGACCAAGGGCTCGAAGGTCACCGCTCGCCTGGTCAAGGACCGCCTGGACGCCGAGCTCATCGGCAACGTGTCGCTGCGCGTCCTGCCCACCGACCGTCCGGACGCCTGGGAGGTGCAGGGTCGCGGCGAGCTGGCGCTGGCCATCCTGGTCGAGCAGATGCGTCGCGAGGGCTACGAGCTCACCGTCGGCAAGCCGCAGGTGGTGACCCGCGAGATCGACGGCAAGATCCACGAGCCGATGGAGCGCCTGACGATCGACGCCCCCGAGGAGTACCTCGGCACCATCACCGAGCTGCTCGCGGTGCGCAAGGGCCGCATGGAGTCGATGAGCAACCACGGCACCGGCTGGGTCCGCATGGAGTTCATCGTCCCGGCCCGCGGTCTGATCGGCTTCCGCACCGAGTTCCTCACCGCCACCCGCGGCACCGGCATCGCCCACCACATCTCCGAGGGCTACGAGCGCTGGGCCGGCGAGATCCGCTCCCGCGCGTCCGGCTCGCTGGTCGCCGACCGCGCCGGCGCGGCGTCCGCCTACGCGATGACCTCGCTGCAGGAGCGCGGCGTGCTGTTCGTCGAGCCCGGCACCGAGGTGTACGAGGGCATGATCGTCGGCGAGAACTCCCGCGCCGACGACATGGACGTCAACATCACCAAGGAGAAGCAGCAGACCAACATCCGGTCGGCCACCTCCGACAACTTCGAGAAGCTCATCCCGCCGAAGAAGCTCAGCCTCGAGCAGTGCCTGGAGTTCTGCCGCGAGGACGAGTGCGTTGAGGTGACGCCGGACTTCGCGCGCATCCGCAAGGTCGTCCTCGACGCCAACGAGCGGGCGAAGATCACCAGCCGAGCCCGCAAGGCGAACAAGTAGGCCGGAGCCGGGGGACGGATGGCGTCGTGAGCGAGCGCAACGTCCTGGGCGGCGAGCTGGAGGAGTGCGGCACGGAGCCGATGACCGGCTTCCACCGCGACGGCTGCTGCGCCACCCGCGGCGACGAGCGGGTCATGCACACGGTCTGCGCCGTCGTCACCGACGCGTTCCTGGCCCACCAGGCGTCGATCGGCAACGACCTCGCGACGCCGCGACCGGAGTACGGGTTCCCCGGCCTGCGTCCGGGCGACCCGTGGTGCGTGACGGCGCACAACTGGCTGCGCGCCCACCACGACGGCGCGGCCGCCCCGGTGCGGCTGGCCGCGACGAACGCCTCGGTGCTGCGGCTGATCCCGCTCGAGGTGCTGCGCCAGCACGCCGTCGACGTCCCGGGCGACCTCAGCGGCCTCGAGCCCTGAGGTCCGGGCCGGGCGATGCGGCCCGGGACGATCGGCCCGGACCGGCGCCTCGACGCGTCAGGAGGTCACCGCGTCAGCGGCGGCGGGCTCGTCACCGACCTGCCACCGCACGCTGGACGCGACCGCGTCGAAGAGCGTGCGTCCGACCGCCCGCTCGGCACGGTCGTCGAGCGGGACGCGGTCCCAGCCGTCCGGCGCGATCAGCCGGTAGCCGAGGGTCACTGCCGGGCCTCCACGAGCAGGGTGTCGGCGATCTCATCGACCTGCGCGACGATCTCCTCGGCGAGGTCGAGCTCGGCCCACTGGGCCTCGAGCAGCACGAACCCGGGCAGGTCGACGGGCGTGATCAGGTACGCGAGCGCCTCGGTGACCTGGGACGACGTCGGGTCGTCGAGCCCCGGCATGGCCGCCAGCAGGCCGCGATGACGCAGCGCGCGTCCGGCCGGCAGCTCGACCTCGGTGGTCTCGACGTCGCCGAGGATGCCGCCGTGGTCGGACCCGATGCCGAGGATGCGGTCCGGGGTGAGCGGGAGATCCTCCATCGGGAACAGGCAGGCGTCGACCACGGCGTACACCCGCCCGAGCGGGTCGGGCTGCAGCGCGAGGGAGACCGGTGCGGCGAAGTCGCCGTCCCACAGGTGCTGGGCCCGTCGGGCGGCGCTGGCGAGCAGCTCCGTCGCGGTCTCGAGCCCGACCGAGGAGCCTTGGGGACGCAGGCCCGCGGACGCCGAGCGGGTCTCCTCCGCGGCCCACGCGTCGGGGTCGACGTCGAGCGGCAGGCGCACCCAGCCGGGCGGGGCCAGGAGCTCGAGCCGGACGAAGGGGTCCGACGGCTGCGCGGTCACTGCCTGCCACCTGCCTCGTACTCGCGGTCGAGCTCGGCCAGGAAGGCCTGACGAGCCGCTCGCTTGCGCCTGTCACCCCAGGTCATCGAGATCAGCACCTGCACGGTGAACGCGATGCCCGCTGCCCCGGCCAGCCAGGCCGCCCAGGCCCAGTCGGCCGCTGCTGCGGGGACCACGATCAGGACGGCGACGCTCGCGCCGTGGATGCCGGGCACCACCACCGGGCCATTGGGGCCGATGCGCACCAGGTCGCGGGCGGCCAGCGCCGAGCACAGGAGGATGACCGAGGCGATGAGACAGGTGGTCTCGGAGTCCGCGATGACGGCGGCGAGCAGGAGCAGCCCGGCGATCGTCGAGGCCACGAGCCTCCAGAACATCAGCGGCACCTGCCGCAGCCCACGGCGCCCGTCGTCGTCCACAGCAGCGGCCTGCCGTCGGTTCCGGGGGAGACCCGGACGGTCACTCATCGGCGCTCCCTTCGGCTGTGGAGTCGGCGACCGTCGGATCGGGCGATCACCGCTCACCGCCTGCCTCGTACTCCCGGTCCAGCTCGGCCGCGCATCCGGCGGCGCTCGATACGCTGCAGAGCGGGATGAGGTGATCGCTCACGCGACGGACCTACCCGATCGAGTAGGCCGGCAAACGAGCCCGGACGAGCCCGGCCACGACCGCGTCGAGACCCATGACCCGCGCAGATCGCGCCACCCCGTGACCCGGCGTGGCGCCGGGGCCATGATGGAGGCGGCACCCGGCATTGCAGAACCATGATTCCGGTATTCTATTGCTGCTGATCCCGCCTGCTCGAGGAGGAGCCCCATGACCGCGTCGCCCGACACCCCCCTGACCATCGCCCGAGGCGACGGCATCGGCCCGGAGATCATGGACGCCGCGCTGCGGGTCCTGGACGCCGCGGGCGCGCGCCTGGCGATCGAGGAGATCCAGATCGGCCAGGCGGTCTACCACCGTGGCCACAGCGCCGGCATCGAGCCGGACGCGTGGGAGTCGCTGCGTCGCACGCGCCTGTTCCTCAAGGCCCCGATCACCACGCCGCAGGGCGGTGGCTTCAAGTCGCTCAACGTCACCGTGCGCAAGTCGCTCGGCCTGTTCGCCAACGTCCGCCCCTGCGTCGCCTACTCCCCCTTCCTGCCGACGAAGCACCCGACGATGGACGTCGTCATCGTGCGCGAGAACGAGGAGGACCTCTACGCCGGCATCGAGCACCGGCAGACCGACGAGGTCGTGCAGTGCCTCAAGCTCGTGAGCCGCCCGGGGTCGGAGCGGATCGTGCGCTACGCCTTCGAGTACGCGCGCCGGCACGGCCGCTCGAAGGTCACGTGCATGAGCAAGGACAACATCATGAAGCTCACCGACGGGCTCTTCCACGCGGTCTTCGACGAGGTGGCCGCGGAGTACCCCGAGATCGAGGCCGAGCACTCGATCGTCGACATCGGCGCCGCGCGCCTGGCCGACACCCCGGAGATCTTCGACGTCGTGGTCATGCCGAACCTGTACGGCGACATCCTCTCCGACGTCGCCGCGCAGGTCGCGGGCTCGGTGGGCCTCGCGGGCTCGTCGAACATCGGCCGCGACTGCGCGATGTTCGAGGCCATCCACGGCTCGGCCCCGACGATCGCCGGCCAGGACGTCGCCAACCCGAGCGGGCTGATCCTGGCCTCGGCGATGATGCTCGTGCACGCCGGCCAGGGCGACGTCGCCGAGCGGCTGCACAACGCCTGGCTGCGCACGGTCGAGGACGGCGTGGCGACCGCCGACATGGGCTCGCCGGCCTCCCCCGTGGGCACGCAGGCGTTCGCGGACGCCGTGGCCGCGCGTCTCGGCGAGGAGCCCACGCGGCTCCCGGTGGTGCGCTACCCGCAGGTCGAGGAGGCGATCCGGGTCGAGCCGAGCGTCCGCGTGCGCGCCACCAAGACGATGGACGGCGTCGACGTGTTCGTCGACCACCCCGACCGCGACCCCGACGCCCTGGCCGCCGCGCTCGCCGCGGCCGACGACGGCCCGCTGTCGCTGGCGCTGATCACGAACCGGGGCGTCAAGGTGTGGCCCGACGGCCTGCCGGAGACGTTCTGCACCGATCACTTCCGCTGCCGCTTCCTGGCCGCGGACCCGGGCACCGCGACCCAGGCCCAGGTCGTCGCGCTGCTGCACCGGCTCGAGCAGGCGGGCGTCGACGTCGTGAAGACCGAGGGCCTCTACCGCTTCGACGGCGAGCTGGGCTACTCGCTGGGCCAGGGCCAGTAGGGCCGGGGCCTACGCGGCCGGGGCGTCGGACGAGCCCCGGCTGCTCGTCCCTTGGATCCATTCCCTACTGTGTTGATCGGCATTGTTCTCTACCCGCTACCGACCCGATCGGAGACTCCCCATGTCGATCAAGCCCAAGGAGACCGTCGTCCCCTTCGTCCTCGAGGCGGAGGGCACCGGCGTCGCGCAGACGCTGACCGTCCCCGGCTCGCACGTCTTCCACACCGACGCCTACCCGGCGTTCGGCGGCAAGGACGCCGCGCCCAGCCCGCTCTTCTACGCGCTCGGCGCGCTCACGTCCTGCAACCAGGTGACCGCCAGCATCGTCGCCAAGGACCTCGGCATCACCCTGGGCCGGCTGGAGTTCCGCGTGCAGGGCGACCTCGACACCGCCGTCTTCGTCGGCGGCGCCGAGGGCAACGCCAACTTCGATCGCGTCGAGGTGGTCGCCAAGATCGAGTCCGACGCGACCCCTGAGCAGTTCGCCGAGCTCGAGCGCGAGGTCGACCGCCGCTGCCCCGTCTCGCAGCTCTTCCGCCGCAGCGGCACCGAGTTCGTCACGAACTGGAGCCAGGTGCAGCTCGAGAGCGCCGACGCCTGAGCCGAGGCTCGCTCGCCAGCAGCGGCCCCCGTCGGACCTCGTCCGGCGGGGGCCGTCGCGTCCGCCGCTCGGTCGGATCACGGCGTCCGCCGACGGCCGGGGGACCATCAGGGCGATGACGCGATCGCGAGGGCCGGTGCGCCCGCTGCACCTCCGGGCGCGCCGGGCGATCCGGCGTCGGCTGCGACCGGGCGCCGCGGCGGGCGTCTTCTACCTGCCGCACCCCGACGACACGATGCTGGTGTCGTACCCGCGGTCGGGCAGCACCTGGATGCGCTGCCTGCTCGCGGCCGCCCTGGACCCGGGGCTGGACCTCCAGGGGGTGGTCCTCGGGGACGTCGTCCCCGACATCTACCAGTCGACCGAGGGCCACCTCCGCTCGCTGCCCCGCCCGCTGGTGGTGAAGTCGCACCAGCCGCCGCAGCCCGGCTACGGACGGGCCCTGCTGCTGGTCCGCCATCCTGCGGACGTCGTGGTCTCGTACCACCGCTACCTTCGACTCGCCGACTACCCCGTCACCGACGACCCGGCCGCCTTCGCACGGGAGGTGGTCGTCGGCCCGGCGCCGCTCCCCCGGTTCGACACCTGGCCGCGGCACACCCGCGCCTGGCTCGATCGCGGGGTTCCCGTGGTGCGGTACGAGGACCTCCTGGCCGACCCCGAGCGCGGGCTCGGCCAGGCGCTCGACGCCCTCGGCCTGACGGCGTCGGCAGCGGCGATCCGCGGGGCGGCCCAGCGGGTCACGCCCGCGACGCTCCGCGCGATCGAGTCCGCGCAGCCGCGTCACCTGCGCAGCCACGTCGGCGCCGGCGGTCGCGGCACCGGCCTGCGGACGCTGGACGACGCCACCCTCGCGCTGCTGCGGCGGGAGACCGCCGAGCTCACCGATCTTCTCGGCTACGAGGTCTGGTGAGCGCCGCCGCGGAAAGCCGCCCGGGAGGAGCGGGGACCTCCTAGGCTGCAGCCGCCCTTCCCGTTCCGACCCCCAGGACGTCCCGTGCGCCCACCCCTCCCCGGACGGACCCGCCGCGCCGCGCGCGATCTCGCCCTGCGCTCCGCCGCGTCCCGCGGGCTGTTCGTCGGACGGCGCCCGGCCGAGGGCGCCGTGCTCGACGCCCTGGGCCTGCTCGCGCCCCGGCCGGTCGGGCACGGGTTCGTCCGGCTCGGCGCGGCGCAGGACGGCGGCTACGTCGTGCCGGACGACCTCGACGGGATCACCGACCTGGTCTCCCCCGGCGTCTCGGACGAGATCGGGTTCGACCTCGCGGCGCTCGACCGGCTCGGCCCGGACGCCCGGGCGCATCTGTTCGACGCCTCCGTCGAGGGTCCCCCGGCCGACGACCCCCGGCTGCGCTTCACCCGCCTGCATCTCGACAGCCGCACCGACGAGGGCGTCACGACGCTGGCCGACGCCGTCGCCGGGATCGACGCCCCGGGCGACCTCATGCTGCAGATGGACGTCGAGGGCGCCGAGTACCGGATCCTGCAGGCCACGCCGTCCTCGGTGCTCGAGCGGTTCCGGGTCGTCCTGATCGAGCTGCACCACCTGCAGGACCTCTGCCTGCACTCGCGGCTCCACGACCTGAGGGCCGCGCTGCTGCTCCTGCACCGCACCCACGTGCCGTGCCACGTGCACCCGAACAACGCCGAGGCCGCCTTCCCCGTGGCGGACCAGTGGATCCCGCGGCTGCTGGAGACGACCTGGCTGCGCCGCGACCGCGTCCGGGACGGGGTGCCCCTGATGTCCGAGGCGCGCCGCTCGCTGGACCGCGACTGCGTGCCGACGCGTCCCGGCCTGGCCCTGCCGCCCGTCCTCGCCGACCGGGCGCCATGACCGGGACGGCCGCCGCGCCGCCCGCGGCCGGCGTCGCGATCGTGCTGGTGCTCGGCGACGGCCACCGCACGGGGTACCTCCGGATCCTGCTCGAGCACTGCCATCGCGCCGGGACGCCGGTGCGGCTCTACGCCACTGCCGCGGTCGCCGCCGGCGCCGACCTCGCGGCCCTCCGCGCCCGTCCCGACGCGCCGCCGGTGCCGGAGCCGATCGTCGCCGACGACCCGGTCTCCGCGGCGCTCGCCCACGAGCCGCCGGAGGTCCAGGTCGTGCTGCCGGAGGCGGACCACCTGCTGCGCCGAGGCGACCTGCTGCGGGTCGTCCGACGGCGCCGTCGGCCGGTGACGCTGCTGGTGATGCGCGGTCGGCGCGAGTCGCACCAGCCGTGGGGCGGCGTGCCGCGGTTCGTGGCCAAGCGGCTGCTGGTGCTCCTGCTCACGCTGGCGCCCGGTGCCCGCGTCCGGCGGCTGTCGTCGGGGCTGCAGCCGCCCCGACGCGGCTGGGTGCGCGACCCGGTGGCCCTCGCCGGCGGGGCCGACGAGGTCGCCGCGGTCCGTGCGGGGCTGGACCTGCGCGACGACGTCGTCTGGGTCGGCCTGCTCGGGGCGCTCCACCCGCGCAAGAACGTGCTGCTGGGCCTCGAGGCGCTCGCCCGCTGCCCCGACCACGTGGGCCTCCTCCTGGCCGGCCGGCTGCAGCCCGAGGACCACCGCGCCGCCGTGCTGCGCCGGGTCGACACCCTGCGCGAGGCCGGACGTCCAGTGCGGGTGGAGGACGGCTTCCTCGACGACGCCCGCTTCGACGCACTGATCCGCGCCGTCGACGCGATGCTGCTGCCCTACGCGAACCAGGGCCCCAGCGGGCTGGTCGGCAAGGCCGTGCTGGCCGGCACCCGCGTCGTCGCCTCGCCCTCGGCGACGCTGCGCGGGGACGCCCGGGGCCGGTCGACGATCACCGTCGCCGCCCTCGACGCCGACGCCCTCGCGGCGGCGATCACGGACGCCGCCGGGCGCACCCATCGGCCCGGGCCGGTGACCGCGGACCCCTCGGTCGCACCGCTCGCGACCGAGACGGAGTTCGCCACGGACCTGCTCGGCTGGTGAGCGATCGCGGTCGGGGTCCCCGAGCGGGGTTCCCGATCGGGCGCCCGGCTGCGAGCATGGCCCCATGATCGGCGGAGACTCGGGGTCCGTCCGGTCGCTCGCGCGGAGCGTGCGCGAGCACCGGCAGGCCGTGCACGACCAAGCGGGAGCGCTGCGCAGCGCGCAAGGCGTCGAGTGGCGCAGCAGCGCCGCCGCGCACTTCCAGGCGCAGCTGGAGCAGCGGGCCGGCGACCTCGCGGGCGTCGTCGGACGCTTCGAGCACCTCGAGGACGCCCTCGACCGGCTCGCCGACACCATCGACGAGCGCCAGCGCGCTCTGCTCGAGGCCTTCCAGCGCGCCGCGGCGGCCTTCGAGCGCACCCTGGACGACGTCACCGACGCTGCGGGCGACGCCGTCGAGGCCGTGGAGGACGCCGGGCGACGCACCTGGGAGTACGCCGACGACGCCGCCGGGTGGGCGCGCGACCACGTGCGGAGCCTCTTCTGATGGCCGCCGACGACCCCCGCGCGTCGCACGCGCGCCGCTGGCGCCCCGACGAGGACGACTGGGCGGCCTGGGTGCAGGCGTCCGGCGCGGAGCCCGCGGGCGCGGTCGTGCCGCTGCCCGGCACGGCGCCGTCCGACGCGGTCCCGACCGACCTCGCCGCCGACGCGATCCGCCTGGTCGCCGCCGGCGCCGTGCAGGTGCAGGTCGCGAGCAGCCGCACGGGCGGGCCGGCCCTGATCGCGCGGCTGGGCAGCGACGGACGCTCGGCCGGCGGGGCGGTGCGCCGGGTCGCGCCGCGCGCGTCCGGCGGGGACGATCCGCGCGAGGCGGCCCTCGACCTGCTGCCCGGCGTCGAGCTGTCGCTGACGTGGGCGGCCGCGCTCGCCGAGGAGGCGCTGCGGCTCCTGCCGCCGGCCCCCGGCTGGGGCGAGGAGGCCGACCCCGTGCAGGTGGCGCCGGAGATCGCCGACGCGGCCGTCACCCACGCCCGCCGCGGCGACGACGCCCGCCTGGCGGCGCTGTGCCGCCTGGCCGGCTGGGACGACCTCCCGCCCGTGCTCGGCAGCCTGCGCCGGCTGCAGGGCGAGGCGACGATCGTGGTCGCCGCGCCCGGCCGTCCCGCGCAGGCGCTGCGGCTGCTGCTCGGAACGCGCGGCTGGGTCGAGCTCGGCCTGGCCGCGCCCACCGACGTCGTGCACACCCCGGTCGACCACGGCGCGCTGCTGCGTCGCCTGGCCGCCGCGCTCGCGCCCGCCCTCGTCGACGCCGCCGGGGGGCCGCGATGAGCGGCGACATCTCGGTCGCGGGAGGCGCCGGCGGGGTCGAGGCCCGCTACGACGACATGCTGGCGGTGCAGGCGCGGCTCGACCTCACCGGCGACGTGCTGCGCGACGCCGGCGCGCGCGCCCGCTCGGTCAGCGTCGACGGCGCCGTGCTGGAGGCCGTCGTGCTCTGCCCGGGCGAGGTGGCGGCGGTCGAGGACGCCGCGGCCCGGGCCGGCTGGCTGCCGGGCAGCGCGACGTGGCTCGGCGTCGAGCTCGAGGTCGTGAGCGCGGTGCTCACCGACGCGGTCGAGCTCTACCGCGGGGCCGACGCGCTGCTGGCCGACCTCCAGGACGACCTGCTCGCCGTCGGCGGCATCGTGCTGGGCCCCACGCTCCTGGCCGGCGGGCTCGCGGCCGGCCTCGTCACCTTCGGCTCCCCCGCCGGTCCGGCGCTGCTCCTCACCGCCTACCTCGAGCGCGACCGGCTCCTCGACGGCGCCATGGACACCCTCTACGAGAGCCCCTGGCTGCTCGAGGGCCTCACCCGCGCCGCGCCGGGTCTGGTGCAGGGCACGGCGCTGGGCGTCCTCGGCCCCTGGGCGCTGCTGCTCAGCGGGGGGCACTGGCCGACCACCGACTACGGGGAGTCCGTCCGCGGCCTGCAGGCGCTGGCGGGGCTGACCGGCCAGCTGCAGGACGTCGGGGCCCCGGTCATCGGCTGGCCGCACAGCGTCCCCCCGGCCTCGCTGCCCGAGGGACGCTACGTCGACAGCCTGCTCGCCGCCGAGTGGAACACCTACGGCGACCCGCAGATCCGCGTGAACCAGGTCGTCACCGAGGAGCACGGACAGGCCTACGTCGTCACGATCCCCGGCACCGAGGACTGGGGCCTGACCCACCAGGGCAACTACTTCGACTTCACCAGCAACGTGCAGCTCATGGGCCGACGCGACGCGCAGGTGCAGGCGGCCGTCGAGGAGGCGATGCGCCGGGCCGGCATCAAGCCGGGCGATCCGGTGATGCTCGTGGGTCACTCCCAGGGCGGCATCATCGCCGCGTCGATCGCCGCCGACCGCGACTTCGACGTGCGCGCGGTCGTCACCGCCGGCTCGCCGATCGCCCGCATCCCGATCCCCGACGACGTCCAGGTGCTCTCCTTCGAGAACCGGCAGGACGCCGTGCCGAAGCTCGACGGCCGCGACAACCCCGCCAGCGCGAACTGGACCACCGTCACCGGCGACGTCGAGGGCACCGCGGCGATGCGCCGCGACCCGAGCGTCGGCGGCGCCCACGGGGAGGAGCCCTACCGGCAGACCGCCACGCGAGCGGATTCCGCGGGCGCGCTCGACGACTGGAAGCGGCGCACCGGGGAGTTCATCCCCGACTCCGGCACGGCCACCACCACCTTCGCGGTGCCCATCGGGACGGCGACCCCCGGTGGCTGAGCCGTCCCGCCTCCGTCGGCGGGGGCACCGGCTGGTGCGGCTGCTGCCGCTCGCGCTGCTCGCCCTGCCGTCCGGGTGCGGCTCCTCGACGCCCGACCCGGGCGCCGACTACCGTCCGGCCCTCACCGACGAGCAGATCCGCCAGCGCATCGCCGCGCTGCCGCACGTCGTCAGCGCCGAGGTGCGCCACCGGGACGGCTTCGGCGTCGGCAGCACCTACGCCGGGCTGGTCGAGGTCAGCGGCAGCCGCTACGTCGTGCCGACGCTCGACCGCGTGAACGCACTGCTGCGGCAGGGGCGGTACGCGGCGTACCTCACCGTCGAGGTCGCCGCCGGGCGCGACGCCATCGCGATCTCCAACCCCGACGTCGGGCTCGCCGACGGCGACGCCGTCGAGCAGCGGTACGGCCCCCAGCCCGGCGACGGGCGTCCGCCGGCCGGACCAGCCCTGCCCACGCCCGACGCCCTGCGCTGAGCCCGACCGTCGGCGCCCGTACCCTCGGCGGGTGTCGGCCCTCCCTGCCTCCAGCCGCGACACGCTGCTGCTGACCGCGCTGGTGCTGCTCACCACGGTCACCGCGATCGTCAGCAGCCTCGGCGCGCCGCTGGTGCCGGCGATCGCACGCACCTACGACGTGCCGCTGAGCAGCGCCCAGTGGGTGCTGACGACGGGCCTGCTCTCCGGCGCGGTGTCGACGCCGATCCTGGGCCGGCTCGGCAGCGGACGGCTGCGCAAGCCGGTGATCGTGGCGGGGCTGACGATCGTCACCCTCGGCAGCCTGCTGGCGGCGCTGCCGGTGCCGCTGCCCGCGCTGGTGCTAGGCCGGGCCTGCCAGGGCGTCGGCATGGGCCTGACGCCGCTGGCGATCGCGGTGGCGCGCGACGTCGTCCCGGCGGCGCGACTGCCGCGCGCGGTGGCGCTGCTGTCGGTCACGACGGTCACCGGGGCCGGGCTCGGCTACCCGCTCTCGGCGTGGGTGGCGCAGCTCGGCGGCGTCCACGCGGCCTACGCGCTCGGCGCGACGCTGGCCGCCGGCACGCTGGCCATGGCGGTGCTCGTCGTCCCGCACCTGCCCGGCGCCGACCCGCAGCCGGTGGACTGGACGGGCGCGCTGCTGCTCTCGGCCGGCATGGTCGCCCTGCTGCTCGGCGTCAGCCAGGGCGAGCACTGGGGCTGGGACGACGCGCGCGTGCTCGCGCTGCTGGGCGGCGGCGCCGTCGTGCTCGCCGCCTGGACGGCGTGGACGCTGCGGCGCGCGCAGCCGCTCGTCGACCTGCGACTGGCGACCCGCCCCGGCATGATGAGCCCGAACCTCGTGGCGGTGCTGGCCGGCGTCGGCATGTACACGCTGCTCACCACGGCCGTGGTGCTGGTGCAGGCCGACCCGGCGCGGCAGGGCTGGGGGCTGGGCGAGCCGGTGGTCGTCTCGGGCCTGCTGCTGGTGCCCTACGCCCTGGCGAGCGTCGTCGGCAGCCGCCTGGCGCAGCGGGTGCGCGAGCTCGCCGGCCCGCGCGCGCTGCTGCCGATCGGCTGCGCGGTGTTCGGCGTGGCCACCCTCGGGCTCGCCACGTTCCACGGCAGCCTCGCGCTGGCGCTGGTGTGGATGGGCCTCGGCGGTCTCGGCAGCGGCTTCACGTTCTCGTCGCTGGCCGTGCTGATGCTGCCGTTCGTGCCGGCCTCGGAGACCGGCAGCGCGATGGCCTTCAACCAGGTGCTGCGCTACCTCGGCTTCGCCACCGGCAGCGCCACGGCGATCGCGCTCATGGCCGCCTTCGGCGGCGGCGAGCACGGCTTCGTCGCCGCGCTGTGGACGACGTCGCTGGTGTGGCTGCTCGCCGGCGGGGCCGCCTTCGTGCTCGATCGGCGGGCGCTGGTGCGGGCCCCGGCCGGGTCCGCGTCCGGGAGGTGACGCGGGGCCGGGGCCCGGCTCAGCGGCGCACCGACACCGAGACGCCCCGACCCCGGGTGCTCAGGCGGAGCACGGCGCGGGTGAGGTCGTCGCTGGCGAAGGCCAGGCGCCCGGCGCGGGTGGACGCGAGCCGCAGCGTCGTGGCCCGTCCGGCCGCGAGGCGGTAGGACGCACGGGCCAGCACCGTGCCGCGGCGCACCAGGTGGCCGTCGAGCCGCTGCGTGCGGGCGGCTACGACCACCGCCGTGCCGCGGCAGGCGCGCACCCCCGGGCAGCGCACTCCGGCCGCGACGACGCGGGGCGAGGCCCCGACGACGATCCGCGGCGCGACGGGCACGGCCGGGGTCGGGCTCGCGTCGACCGTCACGTCGGCGGCGTCGGCGTCGTCGGCGGGGTTCGCCGTGACCGAGGAGGTCGTGGCCGAGGCGACGTTGCGGATGCTGCCGCTCGGGCCGCCGTCGCCGGTGCGGGCGGTGAGGCAGAGCAGGTGGACGGTGCCCTCGAGCGTCTGGTCGGTGGTGTTGACGACCTTGAACGCTCGGGTCTTGGGCCGAGGGTCGTTGCCGAGCGACACCAGGCCGCGCGGCAGGTCGTAGCCGGCCACGATGCCCTTGCCGCCGGCGCCGGACGCGTCGTCGGGGCAGCTGAGCTGCACCTCGGCGATCTCGCCGGGCTGGACCCGCGCGGTCGTGCGCAGCGCGCCGATCGTCAGCGGGTGCGTGTGGCCGGCGGCCTCCGCGGTGCGCCGCTCGAGGCAGTCGAGCGTGAAGGTGCCCTGCGCCCCGGCCGGAGCACCGGCGGGCACGCTGAACCGCCAGCCGCTGGCGCCCTCGGGACGCGAGGCCACCGGGACGACGCCGCCCTCGAGGCGGATGCCCGGGGCGATCGGGACGGCGGTGGCCGGGCAGGCGAGGTCGACCTCGGCGCCGCCCTCGAGGTCGACGGTGCGCGCGGGCACCGGGGTGACGACGAGCGCGTGCCGGTGGCCGGCCGCCTCGGCGGTCTCCTCCGCCACGCAGACCGCGAACGCCTTGGCCTGGGCGCGGCCGGTCGCGCCGTTCACGGCCGTGACCCGCCACGTGTCGGCGCCGACGGCCCGCGACTCGGTGACGGCCACCGACGCGAGCGTCCCCGTGCCCTGGTCGACGGCGTCGACGCGGCCGGAGCCGTCGGTGACGCGGTAGCCGCTCGGGCAGACGACGTCGAGGGTGCGGGTCTGGCCCGGCTCGAGGTCCAGCTGCGCCTCGGCCTTCTGCACGTCGATCTCGTGCGGCACCGCCGCGACGCCGACCGCGGGGCTACGCACCACGACGACGACCTGCACCTGCGCGGACGCCCCGGCGGCCAGCGTCCCGAGGGCGCAGGAGACGGTCGCGGGCGTGCCGGCGACGTCGCACGTCGCCCCGCCGTCGCGCACCTCGTCGAGGCTCACGCCGGACGGCAGCGGGTCGCGCAGCACGACGTCGCGCGCGGCGCCCGGCCCGGCGTTGCGCACGGCGAGCGTGTAGACGACCCGCTCGCCCGGTCGGGCGCTGGCCCGGTCGGCGCGCTTGGTGACGACGAGGTCGGCGGTGGTGGAGACGATCGGCGTGCGGGTGGAGTCGCTCGCGGTGACGTCGGCGCCGACCGGCGGACGCCCGGTGGCGGTCGCGGTGTTGTCGACGTGGCCGCGGGCCACGTCGGCGCCGGTGATCGTGTAGGTCGCGCCGTCGCAGGTGACCTGGGCGCCGGGGGCCAGGGGGCCGGCCGGGCAGCCCAGCGGGCCGAGCAGCGGGTCGCGCAGCGTCACCGGGTCGAGCGTCAGGTTGCCGGTGTTGGTGACGGTGAACGCGTAGGCGATGGTGTCACCGACGCCCTGGTCGCCGTCGCCGGAGGCGTCGTAGACCGGGCTCGCGGTCTTGTCGAGCACCAGGCGCGGGGTGCGGACGACCGGCGTCGTGACCGTGTCGTCGTCGCTGACCCGGGTGCCGCCGATGCCGGCGGCCGAGGCCGTGGCGGTGTTGACCACGCGTCCGGCGACGACGTCGTCGGCGGTGAGCACGTGGGTGGCGGGGCTGCAGTCGACGCTGGCGCCGGGCGCCAGGGTGCCGGACGGGCAGGCGATCGGGCCGACGGCGGGGTCGCTGACGGCGAGGTCGCTCACGGACACGGTGCCGGTGTTGGTCACCTTGAAGCCGTAGGCGATGGTGTCGCCGGCGCTGTCGAGGCCGTCGCCGTTCGCGTCGACGACCCCGGCGGAGCGCTTGTCGAGGCGCAGGGCGGCGCGCTGCGCGACCGGCACGGTGACGGTGTCGGAGTCCTTGACGCTCGTGCCGCTGGGCGGCGTGCCCTCGGCGGTGGCGGTGTTGACGACCGAGCCGGCGTCGAGGTCGGCCTGGGTCAGCGCGTACGCCGGGGCGGTGCAGGTGAGCGAGTCGCCGGCGGCGAGCGGGCCCGACGGGCAGGTGACGGAGGTCAGGCGCGGGTCGCTCACCGTCACCGGGCTCAGCGGCACGGTGCCGGTGTTGGTGACGACGAACGAGTAGGCGATGGTGTCGCCCGGGTCGACGCCGTTGCCGTCGGTGTCGACCACGCCGCCGGCGCGCTTGTCGAGCTGGATCGAGGCGTACTGCGGGATCGTGACGCGCTGGGTGTCGTCGTCGCTGACGCTCGCGCCCGTCGGCGGACGGCCGGTGGCGACGGCCCGGTTGACGACCGTGCCCGCGGCGACGTCGTCGCGGGTGAGCACGTAGGCCGCGGCGGTGCAGGTGCGCGAGGCGCCCGGGGCGAGGGCGCCGCTCGGGCAGGTGACGGTGCCGACCTTGGGGTCGCTGACGGTGACCGGGTTGAGCGAGACCGTGCTGGTGTTGGTGACCTTGAAGGAGTACGCGAGGGTGTCGCCGGCGTCCTCGCGGCCGGTGCGGTTGGCGTCGACCGTGCGGCCGACCGACTTGTCCAGCTGGATGCCGGCGCGGCCGGCGATCGGCGTGGTGACGGCGTCGGTGTCGCGGACGACCGGGCCGGCCTCCGTCGTGCCCTGCGCGGTGGCGGTGTTGAGCACCGACCCGGCGTCGACGTCGGCCTGGGTGAGGGCGTAGGTGACGGTGGAGCAGGTGCGCGAGGCGCCCGGGGCGAGCGGCCCGGTCGGGCAGGTGACCGGCCCGACCTTCGGGTCGGTGACGGTGACCGGGTCGAGCGCGACGGCGCCGGTGTTGGTGACCTTGAAGGAGTAGGCGATCGTGTCGCCGGCGTCGGGGCCGTTGCCGTCCAGGTCGGCGATCGAGCCGCCGGACTTGACCAGGTCGATGCCCGGCCGCTGCGGCAGGTTGGTGAAGGTGCACACGACGTCGGCCGCGGTGGCGGGCGTCGTGACGGTGCCGGTGCTGCCGGTGCCCGAGGCCAGGACGGTCGACGTGCCGGCGCGCACGCACTGCCACGTCGTGACGTAGGTGGCGGGGATCGTCGTGCCGGCGGCGCTCTGGGTGATGGTGTAGGTGGCGCCGCGGGTGGTGAGCACCGGGCCGCCCTGCTCGCCGGCGTCCGTCTGCAGACCGGTGTCGGTGCCGGCGGTGGTGCCGGTGTTGCCGGCCGCGCCGGCGGTGACCCCGTTGCCCGAGAGCGTCACGGTGAACTGGTCGCCCGCCGCGTAGCGGCCCTGGGGGAGGTCGACCCGGACGGTGGTGGACGACGGCGCGCTGCACGAGGCCATGTCGACCATCGGCGCGGACGTCGTCGTCTGGCTGACGATCGCGCCGGTCGACGGGGTGACCCGCAGGAGGTTGCCGCCGCCGGTGCCGATGACCAGCAGGCCCGTGACGTCGAAGGCGATCGAGTTGTAGGAGCCGTACCCGGAGGGCGTCGAGGCCAGCGCGACGACGGGGAGCGTGGCGGTGCTGGCGGTGCTCGGCAGCCGGCCGTCGACGCGGGCCAGGGTGCCGGCCGCCGACGCGTTGTTCTCGCTGGAGTTGGTGACCAGGTAGAGCGTGCCCTGCTCGTCGAAGGCCATGTCGCCGTTGCCCTGGAGCGCGCTGCCCGACAGGGTCGCGACCTGGCCGATCGCGCGTCCGGCGGCGATGTCGTAGGCGAAGACCGCCCAGGTGCCGCTGCTCGACGACGCGTAGTAGTAGAGGCCGTTGACGGGGTTGATCGCGCCGGCGACGACGCCCGCCGCGGTGGCGTTGTCGGGCGCGCTGAAGGCGCTGACCGCGCCGGTGGTGGCGTCGAACCGCAGCACCTTGTTGTCGCCGCGGGCGAAGGCGTACGCGTACCGCCCGCCGCCCGGCGGCAGCGCCAGCGCGTTGGTGGCGTCGACGCCGAACGTGCCGTTGCTCGCGGCGGAGCCGGTGACCGGGTCGACCTTGGAGATCTGGCCGCCTGAGCCGACGACGTACACGTCGGTGCAGGTGAAGGGGCTGGTGCCGGACGACGTGGCGGCGGCGGGCGCGAGCGTCCCGACGCCGGTGGCCACGGTGGCGACGGTGAGCAGGGCGACGCCGGCCGCGACGCGGGAGCGCAGGCGCGAGGCAGGGACGAGGGAGCGCAGCATGGGGAGACCTCTGGACGCGAGGGTCGGCGCGCGGTGCTGGGGATGCGGGGTCGCGCGACGGCAGGTGCCCCGGGGAGCGGGGCCGGACGGGGAGGGGTTGGGGGGGGGAGGGCAGGGGCCGAGAGACCCGGGTCGGACGGGGGAGCGTCCGGAATCTAGCAGGGTCCGGCGAGCCCCGTGACCGCTCGGAGCACATCCGTGCTGTGGGACCGGCCACGCCGGGTGGGGCTCGGGCCGGTGATGATGGGACGGTGCCGTCCCCCTCCGAGCCCTCGTCGCCCGCCCTGCCGGACGTCGTCCGGCGCCGGCGCGGGGTGCCCGAGACGCTGGTGCGTGGACGCCGGGTGCTGCTGGCGGCGGACGACGAGCTGGTCTCGCTGGAGGGCTCCGGCGCGCGGATCTGGGAGCTGACGCTCGCCCCGATCGCGGTCGCCGACATGGTCGTCGCCCTCGCCGAGGAGCACGGGCTCGACCCGGATCAGGTGCGCACGGACGTCGAGGGGTTCGTCGCCGACCTGCTGCGGCGTGGGGCCTTGGAGGCGTGCGGGGCGGCCGGGGCGGCCGGGGCGTCCGGGGCCTCAGCCGCCGGCTGAGGACGCCCGCCCCCGGTCGCCCACCCGGTGTCCCAGCCGGTGACGCAGCAGGCCGGCGAGGGTGCCGCTGCCGTCGTCGGCGACGCCGAGCGCCTTGAACGCCGCGAACCGCGCGACCTCCCGGGGGTGGCGGCTCTCGCGGAACCGGGCCTGGGCCTCGAGCCGCACCCCGCCCCGCCAGTCGGCGGCGCGCACCGCGTCGTCCTGCCAGCGCAGCGCGAGCGCGACGTCGGCGCCGGTGCGTGCGGGCGACGTCCGAGGACGGGCGCGCGGATCGTCCGGTCGCACCCCGAGGAGCGCGTCGACCAGCGCGATCGTCCGCTCGACGGCCGGGGTGCGCACCGCCGGCGCGGCACCGGCCCGCAGCAGCGCCGCGACGTCGAGCAGCGAGCGCAGCGACGCCCAGTGGTCCTTCGCGGCGTGGTGGCACAGGTGGGTCAGGGCGTCCTCGGGCGCGAGGGTGGGCAGGCTCGCGCCCGCGATCGGCACGTTCGCGCCGCGCGCCCTCAGCGCGGGCACGTCGGGCAGGCCGGTGCGCACGGGCCCGAGGTCCCAGTGCAGGTCGACGGTCTCGGCGCCGCGGCGCAGCTCGATCTCGTAGTACGACCAGCCGAGGTAGCGCCACGCGGCCCCCGGCCCCGGCCGCAGGAAGGTCGGGTCGGGCGTCCAGCCGGCGGCCTCGAGCGCGGCCACCGAGCGCGGGACGTCGGCGCGCGCCACGAGCACGTCGAGGTCGCCGGGGTCGCGGGACGCGGCGTCGCCGTAGGCCTGCACTGCCAAGCACGGCCCCTTGAGCGCCAGCGACGGCACGCCGGCGGCCTCGAGGACGTCGTGCACCTCGACGGCGCGACGCATCTGCACCAGCGAGGAGAGCCGGGCCGCGTCCGCGCGGGACGCCAGCTCGTCACGCAGTCGCACGGGGGCCTCGATCGCCGCCGCGTGCCGATCGAGGAACGGCGCGACGCGGTGGCGCGCCACGGCCCGCAACAGGGCGTCGACCTCGGCGTCGTCAGCCGTCGTGTCGAACGGCCGCCAGGTGCGGTCGGCCAGCAGCTGCCGCAGTCCGTGGCGCAGCCGGCCGACCGGCGTCGTCACGACGAGGCGGCGGCCTTCTGCGCGGGACGCTGGCCGCGACGCCGCAGCCGCCGGGGACGCAGGCGGGCCAGCGGTCCCTTGTCGCCGGCGGTGTAGTAGCCCTTGCGGTAGTAGTACAGCTCGGGCGCGCTGCGCTCGATGCGGTTGAGCACCACGCCGAGCACGCGGCCGCTGACCCGCTCGATGTTGCCGAGCGCGGCCCGCATCTCGTTCTCCGAGGTCTTGGCGTACGACACCGCCAGCAGCACGCCGTCGCAGAGCGGGGCCAGCACGGCGGCGTCGGTGACGGGCAGCAGCGGCGCGGCGTCGACCAGCACGATGCCGTCGTCGGCCAAGGTGCGCAGCAGCGAGCTCATCGCCTGCGAGCCGAGCAGCTCGCTCGGGTTGGGGGGGACGCTGCCGGCGGGCAGGATGCGCAGACCCGGCACGTCGGGCGACTCGCGCAGCGCCTCGTGCACCTCGACCGAGCCGATGAGCACGTCGGTGAGGCCCACGACGTCGTCGACGTGCAGGCGGCGGGCCACCGTGGAGCGGCGCAGGTCGGCGTCGACGAGGGTGACGGGGCGGCCGGCGCTCGCGATGGTCGCGGCGAGGTTGACGACGATCGTCGACTTGCCGTCGGACTCGCGCGGGCTGGTGATGACGATGACCCGCGGCGGCGAGTCGACGTCGGAGTAGGCGAGGTTGGTGCGCAGCTTGCGGAACGCCTCGCCGGCGCTGGACGGCTCGCCGGCGAAGGCGGTCTGGAGGGCGACGCCGGCCTCGCCGTGGTGGGCGTCGAGCTCCTTCGCGATCGGGATCTCGCCGAGGACGGTGTGGCCGTAGTCCTCCTCGATCTGGCTCGCGGTGCGCAGGCGTCGGTCGAGCTGGTGGCGGGCGATGGCGTAGACGACGCCGAGCAGCAGGCCGAGCAGCAGGCCGATGGCGGTGTCGCGGCGCGGCTGGGGCGAGATCGGCGCACCGGGCAGCGCCGCGGTCTCGACCGGACGCACCGACGCGGCCTGGGTGGCCACGCCGGTGGGGTCCTCGATGCTCTTGACCTCGGCGGCGAGCGCGACGACCCAGGCGTCGGCGAGCCGCTGGGCGGCGAGCGCGGTGCTGGCCCGCGTGGTGATCTTGATCTGGACGGTGCCCTCGGGCTGGCTGACCGAGACGCTGCCGATCAGCGCGCTGGGGCTGGTGTCGAGGTCGAGCGCGGTGATGACGCGCTGGGCGACGGCGCGGCTGGTGGCCACGGCGACGTAGGAGACTGCGCGGGACTTCGCCAGGCTGTCGCTGACCGAGGCCTCAGCCGGGTTGTCGGTCGGGCCGCCCGCCACCACGAAGCCCGTGGCGTCGGCGGCGTAGACCTTCGGCTGGGAGTGGGAGTAGTACGCGGCTCCTCCGGTGGCGAGCACCAGGATCAGGAGCGCCCCGATCCAGTGCCGTCGCAGCGCCCGCAGGTACTCTCTCGGTTCCAATGGTTTCCCCTCGCGATGCGCGTCGATCCGCGCGACTCAGCCGCCGATGACGGACGGGATCCGTCTGCAGGTGCTCGGCGCGCAGGTCGACGTCGTCCCAGCCGGGGAGGCGATCGACCCGCTCACCGACAGCATCAGGCATGGGTGGCGGCGGTGTCTGGTGAATGCTGGTGAGGCTCAGGGTACGGAACCGACGCGGCCCGACCGCATCGCGGTCCACCTCGACGACCCCGCCGATCTCGCCGACGCGCTCGAGGACCTCACCCACCGCGTCACGCGCGCCGCGATCGCCAGCGGCGTGGGCCGGCTCGTCATGCTGCACGCCGCGGCGCTGGCGCACCCGACGACCGGACGCACCGCGGTGCTCGTCGGCCCGTCGGGGCGCGGCAAGACCACCGCCACCCGCGAGCTGGCGCGCACGCTGGGCTACGTCTCGGACGAGACCGCCGCGATCGACGTCGACGGCGCCCTGCTCCCCTACCCGAAGCCGCTCTCGCTCCTCGGGCCGGACGGTCGGCGGCCCAAGGACACCGTCTGCCCGGACGACCTGGGCCTAGCGCCGACCCCGGCCGAGGCGCGGCTGGGCGCGCTGATCCTGCTCGACCGCGACCCCGACGGCCCGGCCGAGCCGGTGCTCGAGCCGGTGCCCCTGCTCGACGGCCTGCTCGGCCTCGCCGAGCAGAGCTCGTCCTTGGCGGCGCTGGACGCGGGGCTGCACCGGCTCGCCGATCTCGCGGCGTCGGTCGGCGGGGTGCGGCGACTGCGGTACCGCGAGGCGGCCACGCTGCTGCCCGTCGTCGAGGGGCTCCTCTCGTGAGCGGCCAGGGCGACCAGAGCGACCCCAGCGGCGCGAGCGCCGTGTGGCAGCGCGGCACCTGGGACGACCTGCTGGTCGACGACGCCGGGGAGTCCCTGGTGCTGGTCGGCGACCAGGTGGCGCGGCTCTCGGTGCTCGGCACGCTGCTGCTGGAGCTGCTCGCCTCGCCCCGAACGTCGACCGAGCTCGCGACGCTGGTGGTGGAGCGGCTCGGCGAGGCTCCCCCGGCCGAGGTCGAGGCCGCGCTCGACGCCGCGCTGGAGGCGCTGGCGGGGCTCGGCGTGGTGCGAGCCGCCGAGTCCTGAGAGCCGGAATCAGGTGACGACCGCTCTCGAGCACGCCTAGGCTCACGGCATGGCCCTCCCCGGCTCCGGCTCCGCCGGCCCCTCCGCGTCCCTGCCCACCGCCGCCGACGCCAGCAGCGCAGGCCCGTCCCGCCGCGCCGTCGTCGGCGCCGCCGCCTGGGCCGCGCCGGCGATCACGATCCTCGGTGCCGCACCCGCCTTCGCGGTCTCGGGCGCCAGCGTCACCGTGCCCACCGCGACGGGGCTGATCGGCGCGGGCACCGGGGCGATCTACCTGTCCTTCTCCCCGGCGCCGACCACCGCTCCCGCGCCGGCGGTCACCTTCTCCGACCGCGGCGCCACGGCCGGCACGCTGCGCGCGGTCGGGGTCTCCGGCGGTGCGGCGGTCTACCGGCTGCCGTTCAGCACGACGACGAGTCCCGTGCCGCCGGCCATCACCGTCACGGTGTCGGTGCCGGGCTACGGCATCGCGACGACGTCGGTGACCATGAGCGTGGGCGGCACCCACGACGCCCGCCTCGGCCTGCAGCTCGACGGACCCGTCAACGCCCTGGCGCGGCAGGCCGACGGACGGCTCGTCGTCGGCGGCGCCTTCGCCTCGGCGTCCGGCCAGACCCGTCGCGGCGTGCTGCGCCTGACCCGCGACGGCGTCCTCGACCTGCCCGACCCGGCGATCGTCGGCGAGGTGCTCGCGGTCGCGGTGCAGGCCGACGGCAGGATCCTGGTCGCCGGCAGCATCACCTCCGTCGCCGGTCAGCCGCGGCAGTGGCTGGCCCGTCTGACCGTCGACGGGAGCCTCGACACCTCCTTCGTCCCCGCGTCCCTTCCCGGCCTCGCCCGGGCCGTGGTGGCCGCGCCGGACGGCACCGTCTACGTCGGCGGCGAGATCGCCGGCGACCCGGTCCAGGGCTACGTCGCGCGGCTGACGAGCAGCGGGGCGGCCAGCCCGGCGTTCACCCGGCCGGCGCTCGACGGCGCGGTGCACGCCCTCGCCCTGGTCCCGCGGCCGGGCGCGGAGCCGGCCGTGATGGTCGGCGGCGACTTCGCCGAGGCCGATGGGACCTCGGTCTCCCGCCTCTTCCGCCTCCTGCCCGACGGGTCGCGCGACCCCGGGTTCGGCGACGCCGGGGTCACCGGGCCGGTCCACGCCGTCGCGGTGCTCCGGGGCGGCGGGGTGGTCGCCGTCGGGGACTTCACGATCGTCAGCAGCTACAACATGTCCGGGATCGCCCGGTACGACTCGTCGGGCATGTTGGACGACAGGCTCGACAGCGCCGGACTGGGGCAGGTGGGTCGCACCGCGGTCGGCCGGGCCGTCCTGGTGCAGCCGGACGGCGGCGTGGTGGTGGCCGGCGACTTCAACGGGGTCCTCGACTCGCAGATGGAGACCCGTCCCCGCTCGTTCGTCGCGCGCATCCGGCTCGACGACGGGCTCGAGGTCGACGCCACCTTCGTCGACGCCGGCCTCGACGCCGAGGCCCGTGCCCTGGCGCTGGACGAGGACGGCCTGATCACCGTCGGCGGCGCGTTCACCCAGGTCGGCGTCAGCCCGCGTCCGATCCGCGCGGCCCAGCGGATCGTGCGGCTCTTCGGCTGACCCGCCGCTCCCCGACGCCGAGGGGATCGCCGGCCCCTACAGGGCGCCGGCGACCAGCTCCACCTGCGTCACGTCGGAGTCGGTGGGGATGAGCTGCACCTCGTCGGCGCCGAGGTCGGCGAGCGTCGCGAGCAGCGACCGCAGCTGGGGCAGGGTGCCGGCGAAGCCGGCGGTGGGGGCGAGGGCGTCGACGAGCGACGCCGGCAGCCAGCTCATGTAGTGCCGCAGGTGGCGGTGGATCTGGGCGCGGGACGCCTCGGCGCCGCCGGCGGTCTCGTCCAGCGCGAACCAGAACGACGTCGTGAGCCGCGGCGCGGGACGTCCGGCGTCGGCCCAGGCGGTGCGGGCGAGACCGAAGACGCGCTCGATGCCGGCGGGGTCGGCGTCGAGGCTGACCCCCGCCAGCCCGTCGGCCCAGTGGGCGGCATGGGCGAGGGTGCGCGGACCCAGGGTGCCGACCAGGATCTCGGGTCCGCCGTCCTGCACCGGCGGCGGGCCGACCGCGCGCGACGCGCCCTCGGGGGGCTCGCCGGCCCACACCGCGCGCATCGCCGCGACGGCTCCGGCCATGGCCGCGATCGTCTGGTCGGAGGGGTCGGCGCCGGCGGCGCGGTAGTCCTCCTCGCGTCCGCCCACCCCTACGCCCACGGAGAGGCGTCCGCCGCAGAGCCGATCGGCGGTCGCGAGCGCCTTCGCCAGGGGCACGGGCCGGTGCAGCGCCGGCACGACGACGGTGGTGGCCAGCCGCACCCGGGACGTCCAGGCGGCGGCCGCGCCCAGCAGCGTCAGGGTCTCGGGGTTGTCGAAGGCGACCCGCTCGCCGAAGCACAGGCTCGCGAACGGCCCGGCGTCGACCGCGCGCGCCCAGCGCTCGAGGGTGTCGGGAGCCGCCCACAGGTCGGGCTCCATGACGGGGAGGGTCATGCCCACGTGCATGGGCGCACCCTAGGGGCGCCGGGCGGCGTCGGCCAGGCCCGCGGCACGTGAGACGGCATGTAACGCGGAGTCCCGTGAACCTCCCACCAGTCAGGAGTGGTGGTCAGTTCACGGGACTCCGCGTTACAAGGGGCCTGGCCCGTCGGGACCCGCGAGGAGGAGCCGGCTCAGGAGCCGATCGTCCAGCGGCCGAACAGCGTGCCCTCGTCCTCGAGCAGGAGCGCGAGCGAGAGCGGGGCGTCGACGGGCGCGCCCTCGGTGATGCGGGGGTAGGTGCCGGCGACGATGCGCGGCACCGAGGTGGCGGTCAGCTCGTCGGCCGCGCCCTGGTGGACGAGGTCGCGCAGCAGGTGCGGGCCGCCCTCGCAGAGCTGGTGGCCCCAGCCGCGGTCGGCGAGGGTCTGCTTGAGCTGGGGGAGGTCGACGCGGTGGCTGCCGAGGGTCAGCACGTGCTCCTCGCCGAGGATCTCGCGGGCCTCGTCGATGCCGTCGGACTTCGAGCAGGTGGCCAGGTACACCGAGCCGGCGGGCGCACCGCGGAGCGTCTCGGGCACCTGCGCCTTGCGGCTGACCAGCACGATCGGACGCTGCGCCGGACGGTAGCCCTCGGCCTTCGCGGTGCCGGCTCCCACGACGATGACGTCGGCGAGGTCGCGCAGGGCGTCGAAGACCCGCTTGTCGGCGGCGTTGTTGATCGAGCCCGAGCGGCCGTTGGCGCCGGTGGCGCTGCCGTCCACGGTGCTGACCATGTTGACGCGCAGGAAGGGCGTCGTGGGCGCGGCGTAGAGCGCGCGCAGGTCGTCGTCGGAGAGCTCGCCGGTCTGATCGGCGCCGGTCAGGACTCGCATTGCCACCTCATCACCCAGTACTGGACGCCGAAGGGGTCGTCGGCGTAGTCCACCCGCGCCGGGTGTGCGTCGGTGAGCAGCTCGGCGAGGCGGGCGAACCCGTCGGGGTGGCCGACCATCAGCTCCCGGGCGAGTGCGCCGTCCCACTGTCTCAGGTGCTCGACGTCGGCCGCGCGCAGGGCCTCCCCCAGTGCCTCGTCGAAGCCGACGGCACGCTCGTCGAGGTGGCCGGGAGCCTTCTCGGTGCGCTTGGCCGAGCCGTTGGCGACGACGACGACCGCCGGCCCGACGCCCTGCTCGAGCCGGTCGCCCGCGGCGTCGCGCAGCGCGGCGACGACGCGCTCGCCCTGCGGCTCGGCGACGACGACGGCGTCCGGTCCGGCCCAGGCGACGGCGGCGACCGCGGCGTCCCGCAGCTCGGCGACGGGGTCGGTCTGGCCGGCGTACTCGGGCAGCAGCGCGAGCACGCCCGGCACGAGGACGACCCGGCGGGCGGGGACGGGCTGCTCGGACGTGCTCACTGCAGGCCTCGGATCGCTCGGCGGGGCAGACGCACCCCGGTGATGACGTCGACCATGTCGACGGTCTGACGGGTCTCGACGACCTGGTGCACCCGGTAGATCCGGGCGCCGGCGGCGGCGCAGAGCGCGGTGGCGGCCAGCGTGCCGATCAGGCGCTCGCCGACGGGCAGGTCGAGGGACTCGCCGACGAAGTCCTTGTTCGACAGCGACACCAGCACGGGGCGTCCGTGCCCGGCCTCGACCATCTCGCCGATCCGGCGGGTGATCTCGAGGGAGTGAAAGGTGTTCTTGCCGAAGTCGTGCGCGGGGTCGATGACCACGCTCTCCTCGGCCACCCCCGCGGCGACGGCGCGGTCGGCGTAGGCCATCGAGTCGGCGATCGCGGACGCCACGACGTCGTCGTACTCCAGCCGGTAGGGCCGGGTGCGGGGCGTGACCCCGCCGGTGTGGGTGCAGATGATGGCGGCGTCGTGCTGGGCGGCGACGTCGACGAGCTCGGGGTCGGCGCCGCCCCAGGCGTCGTTGAGGACGTCGGCGCCGGCGCGGCACACCGCGTCGCCCACCTCGGCGCGCCAGGTGTCGACGCTGATCACCAGCTGCGGGAACGCCTCGCGCACCCGGGCGACGAAGTCGACGACGCGCGACTTCTCCTCCGCCGCGTCGATCTCGACGCCCGGCGCGGCCTTGATGCCGCCGATGTCGACGATCTCGGCGCCCTGCTCGACGACGGTCGTCACCCGCTCGAACGCCTTGTCCTCCGCCCAGGTCGCGCCCTGGTCGTAGAAGGAGTCCGGCGTCCGGTTGACGATCGCCATCATCAGCTTGTGGTCGTCGGCGAACTCGTGCCGCCGCAGTCTGAGGGTCACTCCACGCTCCTCGCGGGTGGTCGCTCGCCGACGCGCACGACGCGCTCGGCGGGCTCGATGCGCCCCTCGCGGGGCCGGTACTGCCGCAGGACGACGCTCTGCTCGAGGTCATCGTCCGGGGCTGCGGACGTGGCGGGCGTGGCGGGCGTCGGGGTGCGCCGCCGGTGCACGGCGGCGAGCAGCTGGGTGGCCATGGCGCCGAGATCGAGCAGCGGCTGGTGGGAGTGGGCGCGAACGCCTAGCCCGACCTGCGCGATCGCGTCGACGCCGAGCAGGCGGGCGGTGTCGACGAGCGAGGCGATCTCCACGGCGTACCCGGTGGGCACGTGGAGCTGCTCGAAGAGGGAGCGGCGGATCGCCCACTCCCCCGCCAGGGGCTGCACCAGCCCAGCGAGCTCCGGGTGCTCGAGGGCGATGACGGGACGGGCGACGAGCTCGGTGACGCGGCCGCCGTCCAGCGGACCGTCCTGGCCGGGGCGCTCGTAGTAGCCCTTGACCAGCGCGACCTCGGGGCGGGTGAGCAGCGGGCCGAGGAGGCCGGGCACGAAGTGGGTGTCCCAGTCGGTGAGGTCGGCGTCCATGAAGACGATCAGCTCGCCCCGGGTGACGAAGAGCGACTTCCACATCGCCTCGCCCTTGCCGGGCACCGATCCGAGGTCGGGCCGGATCTCGCGGGCGGCGTGCACGGTGGCCCCGGCGTCGGCGGCGATCGCCGCGGTGGCGTCGGTGGAGTCGGAGTCGATGACCACGATCTCGTCGACCAGGCCAGCGGTGTCGAGCAGCGCCTCGCGCACCCGCGTGACGACGTCGCCCACCGTCGCGGCCTCGTTGCGGGCCGGCACGACCAGCGAGACGCAGGTGTCGCCCTTGACCGCCTGGAGCCGCTCGATCGGGAACTCGTCGAACTGGTGGGTGTTGCGCTGGAACCACGCGGCAGCGGGGGACGTGGTCACGTCGGCGAGGGTAGCCAAGCGGTCCCGCCCGTCCCGGGCCGACCGGGTGAGGCCCCGGGGGTCGAGCCTGTCGAGACCCCTCCGGTGGTCGAGCCTGTCGAGACCCCTCCGGTGGTCGAGCCTGTCGAGACCCCTCCGGTGGTCGAGCCTGTCGAGACCCCTGCACCCAAGCAGGGCCGCACGTCGACCCGTCAGGCGAGGCGTGGGTCGGAACGAGATCGCGACAGCTCCGGCAGATCCTCGAGGCGCCCCTCCATCAGCGCCAACCGCTTGGCCCGGCTCCAGCCCTGGATCTGCTTCTCGTAGCGGAACGCCACCTCGATCGAGTCGAACTCGGCGGACCACGCGAGCGTCACTGGTCGACGTCGCCTGATGCGCGTGTAGGCGGCGCCGTCGCCACGCTGGTGCTCCGCGAGTCGTCGAGGCAGGTCGACGGTGGAGCCGACGTAGAAGGAGTCGTCGGCGCAGCGGAGGATGTAGACCCAGGGCACGCTCCCAGCGTTCCCGCAGCCGGCGTCACCTGGCGTCCGGCTTCAGGACCTGTGGATCGGTGCGGGGATCTCGACAAGCTCGATCACCGTGTCGCCGCTCGATCACCGTGTCGCGGTGGTTGAGCCTGCCGAAACCACCGCCCCGCGGGCCGCCTCACGGGTGCGGGGATCTCGACAAGCTCGATCACCGTGTCGCCGCTCGATCACCGTGTCGCCGCTCGATCACCGTGTCACCGCGCGATCGGCGGCGCTCACACCTCCGCCAGGTCGGCCCACTCGACGACCCGGAACCGCGAGCCGTCGCGTTCGATGCGGACGGCGCCGTGGCCGGGCAGGTGGGCCGGGACGAGGAGCGCCTGCTCGTCGGCGGCCTGCTCGAGCACCCGGCGGCGGGTGCGGGCGGCGGCCACCGGGTCCTCGCAGAAGCAGGAGCTCCAGTCGGGGTGGGCGAGCTGCAGGGGCGTGTGCAGCAGGTCGCCGACGAGCACCGCGGTCTCGCCGGCGGAGCGGATCCACAGCACCGACGAGCCGGGCGTGTGGCCGGGCGTCAGCTCGAGCGCGAGCTGGTCGTCGAGGTGGACGCTGCCCTCCCACGCGTCGACCAGCCCGGCGTCCAGCACCGGCTGGACGCTGTCGGCCCACAGCTGCAGCGAGCCCTCGCGCCGCACCCGCTCGGCGTCGCTGCGCACCGGCGGACGCAGCCCGGCGCGCGCGGGGTCGAACCAGGCGACGTCGGGCGCCGCGATCAGGTAGCGGGCCTGCGGGAAGGTCGGGACGAAGGCGTCGCCGTCGAGCCGGGTGTTCCAGCCGACGTGGTCGTGGTGCACGTGGGTGTCGATCACGACGTCGACGTCCTCGGGCGCCGCGCCGGCCGCGGCCAGGGCGGCGAGGTGGTCGGTGGCGAGGTGGTCGAGCGCCGGGGCCTGCGGACGCGTCCGGTCGTTGCCCTCGCCGGGGTCGACGACGATCGTCGCGCCCCGGCTGCGCACGACCCACGCCTGCAGCGCCATCGGCACGAGCCCGGCGTCGCCCCAGTCGTCCGGCGTGGAGTCGGGGAGGAGGTCGGGGCCGGCGAGCAGCCCGCCGGTCCACTCGACGACGCGGGTCACCGTCACGTCGCCGATCTGCAGGGAGTCCGAGAGGATCATGACCGGCTCAACGAGCGGGGGCGGCCGGGCTGTTCCGGGGCAATGCGCCGATCCGGGAGAGCGAGCGGCCCGGGAGCCCTACGCTCAGCGCAGCCCGCCGAGCCGAAGGTCCCCCATGACGCCTCCCTCCCCCACCCCGTCCCGACGCACCGTCGTCACCGCCGTCTGGGCCGCGCCCACGATCACCGTGCTCTCCGCCGCACCGTCCTTCGCCGCCTCCGGCACGATCGCGCCCGGCGCCAGCAACGGCATCGCCCGCACCCGCACCCTCAACCTGCTGCTGACCCTGACGCCCGCCCCGGCAGACCCGCTGACCGTCGCCGACGTCGCCGCCCTCTACAGCGCGCCCGACACCACCACCACCGCCTTCGCACCGACCGGGAGCGGCACCGGACCGGGCGCGACCTATCTGCTCACCGCCACGACCGCCACCACCCCCGCACCCGACACCATCACCGTCTCCGGCGCGATCCGCGGCTACGGCACGATCCCCTCCACGGTCGTGGAGCTGGTGAAGGCCGGCAGCCGGGACAACGCATTCAGCACGGCTCTGGCCGGATCGATCGGCGGGCAGGTCTTCGCGTTGGCGGTCCAGCCCAACGGGGGCATCATCGTCGGCGGATCCCTCGCCGATGCGCAGGGTCGCGACGCCCGGTCGGTCCAGCGACTCGACCCATCAGGCCGCCCGGACCCCGCTTTCGACGTCGGGGCCTTCGATCGCGTGGTCTCCTGCCTCGCCATCGACGCCGCCGGGGGGATCCTGGTCGGCGGCACCTTCACGCAGGTCGGAACCCGTGCCACCGGACCGTTGGTGCGCTTCACCTCGGATGGCGTGCTCGACACCGACTTCCTCGCTGCACTCGGCGCCGGCTTCGCCTCGCTCGGGGGTGGCCCGATCGTCAGCGTGCAGAGCCTCGCGGTCCAGGCGGACGGCAAGATCGTGGTCGGCGGCGTCTTCACCCATCTCGACGGACAGCCCAGCGGATGCGTCGCGCGCCTGCACCCCGACGGGCGACCTGATCTGGCCTTCCTCGCCGAGGTGGGCGTCGGTGCTGAGTATCCGGGCAGCCGGGCCTACCTCCCCGGATTCATCGCCTCTCTCGACGTCGACGCGGCGGGCCGCATCCTGGCCGCTGGCTCCTTCAGCTCCTTCGCTGGTGATCGCGCCGTGAACAGCCTCGTTCGGCTGCAGCCCGACGGCAGACGCGACGCCGACTTCCGGTCGGCCAAGGGGCCGGGCATGTTCGATGTGATCTGGGCGGTTCGTGCCCAGCCGGACGGACGCGTGCTGATCGGCGGCGGGTTCCGCACCTTCGACGGGCAGGCGGCTGTCGGCCTGACGCGGCTGATGCCCGACGGCACCCGCGACGCGGACTTCACCGCAGCCCTCGGCACGGGCTTCGACTACAGCTCGGTCCGGGCGATCGCGCTGCAGCCCGACGGTCGGATCATCGTGGGCGGCGGCTTCTCCACCGTCTCCGGCACGACGGGCATCAACCAGATCGTCCGCCTGGATCCTTCCGGCACGCGGGAGACGATCTTCAGCGTCAACACCGGCAGCGGATTCACGGGCACAGCAGGCGTCGGGTCCGGAGCCCGCGGCGTGAACGTGATCGTCCGGCAGGCCGACGGTCGCTTGATCGTCGGCGGCGTCTTCACCGCGCACGACGGCACCACCGGGTTGGGCAAGGTGGTGCGCCTCTTCGGCTGACGCCCGGTGGTCGGACCCGACCGGACCGACCACCGCCGATGGTCCGCTCAGTCGGCCATGACGTTGGTGGTGATCACCGGCGTCGCGATCGCGAGGGTCCCCGAGCCGACCGTCGTCTGGGTGCCGGTGACGCCCGTGTTGAGAGCGCCGTTCCAGGTGTAGAGGGTCCCGTCGTCGGCGAGGGCGAGCTGGAGGCTGTTGTAGCCGACGGCGATGTCGGTGAACCTGCGGCCGGCGACCTGCAGCCGGACGGCGAGCCCTGCGTTCGGCGCGGCGTCGCCGTTGCCGGGGCGCAGCCCGCCCCACGTCCAGACCTCGCCGGTGCTGCTCAGCACCATCGCTCCGCTGGCGCCCGCGACGACCTTGACCCAAGTGCGGCCGGACGGCAGCACGCTCACCGGCGCGATCCGGAAGCCGTTGGCGTCGGTCGTCGACCCGTTGCCGAGGCGTCCGCTCGACGCCCCGCTGCCCCACGCGTACAGGCCGGTGACGCCGTCCTTGACGCCCAGCGCCACGAAGAAGGCCGAGCCTCCGGACACCTGAGTGAACGTGACCCCGGCGGCGGCGGTGTTGACCGACGCGGTGACCAGCGCCTTCGGTACCGAGCGCGCCGTCGTGGCGGACGATCCGGCGGCGAGGTAGGCCTCGCTGCCCCAGCCGAAGAGCCTCCCGTCGGCGATGGCGACCACCGCCTCCGGGTAGCTGTTCTGGTTGCCGAAGCCGGAGATGGCGACGGCCGTGGCCCGGCCGGCCGGCAGCTCGGAGCCGTTGCTCGGACTGCTGCTCACCGCCCGCATCACCGACGCCGGCGCTCCGACGGCAGCCACCGTCCCGTTGCCCAGCTCGCCGGACTGGCCGAGCCCGCACACGTAGACGGTGCCGTCGGCGATGACGGCCTGGTGGAAGTAGCCGAACACCCCGAGCGGCGCCGCCGCCGCGGGCAGGTCCGAGTCCGGCCGGCGCACCATCGCACCCGCCGACGTCGGCCTCGGGCCGTTGCCCAGCTGTTCGCCGCTCTCCGTGCCAGCACCGACGATCACCGAGCCGTCCGACTGCAGGACGGCCCAGCCCTGGTAGGCGCCACTCGCGCCCGCGCCGGACCAGCTGCCGGCCCACACGGCCACCGCCGAACCGGTCACGAGGTCCATCGGGGCGGGAACGTAGTCCGTGGCCGTGCGGCTCGTGCCGCGGAAGGCCGCGTTGCCCCAGGTGAAGGGCCTGCTCCCGGCGATCGCGAAGGTCGCGGCGCCGCCGTTCGTGCTGGGGCGGCCGCCGAGCGGCAGCACCCACCCGCGGAAGCGCGTCGACCACCGGGTCGACACCGTGCCCGACGGGGTCGACACGCTCGCCGTCGTCTCCAGCAGCGCCTGCCGTGTCGGCTTGGCGTAGGAGTACGCCGCCGAGGCCACGCCGGCCGCGTTCGTCGTCGCCGTGGCGGTGAGCACGCCCGCGGACGCGGACGACCCGAACGACACCGGCCACTCGGCGTCCGGCGTCAGGGCGAACGTCACCACCGCCCCCGCGACGGCGGCGCCGTTCACATCGGTCACCTTCGCCGTCAGCGTCACCCCGGACGCCGTGGCCGCGTCGGTGACGTAGGTCGTCGACGGCGTCACCGCGGTGATCGCCGCCGCCCGCCCCGCGGACGCCGCGAAGGCCGGAGCCGCAGCGAGGGTGGTCACCACCGGCGCGGCCCAGACGGCACCGGTGGTGGCGACGACGGCGCGCCGGGTCAGCGGCGTGGGGGCGGGACGGTCGGTGTCGGACATCGGGGAGGGCCTCCGCGGTCGGGTCAGGACGAGATCAGCGATCGACCGTAGGAGCAGTCCCGCCACCTCGTCCGCGGAACGACGACGGCGTCCAGGTGACGTGCATGTGACATGCATGTCACCGCGGGCAGGAGGGTCCTCCCGCCCACATCGGCTCTCGGCCCGCCCCTGGAGGCCGCGCAACGGCACCTCCGGCGTCAACCGGCCCCTGCGGCTGAGGTCCACCGGCAGTCTCGACGACGGCTTCCGCGTGAGCCTGGGCACGGGCCTCGACGCCGAGGTGCTGGCGGTGAGCGCCTCGACCTCGACGGCGCTGGTCGGCGGGGTCTTCACGACGCTGGACGGGGTCGCGGCCCGGGGCGTCACGCGGATCCGGATCTGACCGACGCGCCTGCGTGGCCGGCCGCGGGATCGGCCCGCGAACCACCGGCGGCTCCCGTACCCTAGGAGCCGCCCTCCCCCGGCCGCCGGTGCGCGCGCCGGCGACCCCCCGAAAGGCCTGCGCCATGACGCGACCTGCCGCTCTGCCGTCCCCCGACGCCCCCGACTCCCCCTCGGGCGCCACCGCGCCGACGTCCGCGTCCCGCCGCGCGGTCGTGGCGGGCGCCGTCTGGGCCGCGCCCACCATCACGGTGCTCTCGGCGGCGCCCGCCTTCGCGACGTCGGGCGCGGGCCCGACGTCGATCTCCAGCGTCGGAGGCAGCGGGAATCGCGCCGCCAGCAGCGGCTCGGTCGTCCTGCTGCTCAAGCCGGCACCGGCGAACCCCCTCCCGACGTCGTCGGCGGTCGTCGCCTACAGCGACCCCGGCGCCTCCACGGCCGGACTCCAGGAGCTGTCACGCACCGGCACCGGCGCGACCTCCGCCGCGCTGTACCGCCTCGGCTTCACCACCACCACCAGCCCGGCCCCGTCCGCCGTCTCGCTGCAGGGCACGATCGCCGGCTACGGCGCGATCCCGCCGACCACCGTCGAGCTGGGAGTGGCAGGCACCCGGGACGCGGCGTTCGCGGCATCGCTCGGCAACCTCGTCACCGCCATGGCGATCCAGCAGGACGGCTCGATCCTGGTCGCGGGAGCCTTCACGACCAGCACGAGCCCGGCACGGAACGGTCTCGTCAGGCTGCGGCCCGACGGCAGCGTCGACGCTGACTTCGTGACGAACCTGGGCGGCGCCTTCAACAAGCCGTCGGTGCTCGCCCTCGCCGTGCAGGACGACGGCAGCATCCTCGTCGGCGGCGGCTTCAGCACGCTGGGCGCGTTCGCTCGGAAGTTCATCCTCCGACTCCAGCCGGACGGGACGCCGGACCCGACGTTCCCGGCGGGGACGAAGCGCCCCGAGCCGAACAACGCCGTCCAGAGCATCGTCGTCGAGCCGAGCGGCACGATCCTCGTGGGCGGGCAGTTCACCTCCTTCGGCGGGGCGGCCGAGAGGCTGGTCCGTCTTCGCCCCGACGGGACCCGCGACGAGACCTTCCTTCCCGGGACGGGCGCCGGGTTCGGCTCCTCGGTCAGCGCGGTGCTGCGCCAGCCTGACGGCATGATCATCGTGGCGGGCTCGTTCCTCACCTTCGCCGGCACGTCGGCCAATCGCATCGTCCGCCTGAACACGAACGGAACGCGCGACGCCGACTTCGTGGTCGGCACCGGCTTCGACGGTGGCATCGGCCGGGTGCAGTGCCTCGCCCTCGAAGCCGACGGCAGCATCCTCGCCGGCGGCTCCTTCACCTCCTACGACGGCGCGCCCGCTCCGTCGATCGCGCGGCTCAGCGCGACGGGAGCGCTCGACACCGCGTTCTCGGCGGCGGTCGGGAGCGACGACACGCGTCTCGTGAACTCGATCGTCGTGCAGGAGGACGGGCGGATCCTCGTCGGCAGTCAGCCCACGGCGCTGGGAGGCGGCGCCGCCGCGACGCTGGCCCGGCTGCGCTCGGTCGGATCCGCCGATCCTGCCTTCGGCCCCGGTGTCGGTCCGGACGCACAGGTCACGGCTTTGGTGGTCCAGCCGGACGGCCGCCTCGTCGCCGGTGGCGCGTTCACGGCCTACGACGGGGCGTCGGCCCAGCGGATCGTGCGCGTCTTCACCTGACGCCCGGCGTCGGGTGCGGGGGTCTCGACAGGCTCGACCACCGACGCCTGCTCGACCACCGACGCCTGCTCGGCCACCGGGCTCAGCGCACCGCGCGCACGAGCCTCCGCAGGGCGTCGCTGCTGCGGGCCCGCCGCTCCAGGCGCAGCCGCGCGAGGTCGCGCAGCCAGGCGGCGCGCGAGCCGCGGACGTCGTCGGGCAGGTGGGGCCGGGCGAGCCGCGCGTAGGTGGTGCGGGCGTGGCGCACGTAGGCGGGCGTGATCAGGCCGGCGTGCACGTGGGAGAAGTCGCGGCGCTCGGGCGCCGCCCACAGGTGCTCCCACAGGTGCAGGCTGACGGCGTCGGGGGGCAGCGGGACGTCGCGCTCGAGCAGGTCGGCGAGGTGCTCGGCGGTGTAGCGCAGCGCGAACAGCGCCGACTCCGGCAGCACCCGCACCAGCTCGGGGTGCTGCCGGCTGAGGCGGTAGGGCAGCAGGGTGGAGTGGTTGCTCCAGGAGCCGTCGAAGGCGGCCGGCATCTCCCGCAGCCACTGCTCGACGAACGCCGACCCGGGCTCGGCGGCGATCCAGGCGTTGCACAGCGAGCCCTCGGCGCCGTCGGGAGGCAGCTCGTGGCCCATCACCGCGGGCGCGTCGAGCCAGGCGTCGGGCAGGGACCGGACGAAGATCGAGTCGATGTCGGCGTAGACGCCGCCCTCGGCCAGCAGGATCTCCAGCCGGACGACGTCGGACTCGTGGGCGTAGCGGTAGGCCTCGAGCTCCGGGGGCGAGTCGCCCAGCCGGACGCCCGGCTCGGCGATCGGCGCGATCCGCACGCCGGGCTCGGCGACGAGCCGCTCCCACCACGGGCCCCACGGCGTCGCGCGCACGTGCACCACGACGTCGAAGCCGGCGTTGACCCGCCGGCACGAGCGCACCGCCAGGAAGTGGTGCAGCGGGAACGGGTCGGTCTGCGGACGCAGCCCGTAGACGAAGTGGACGGTGCGCGGGATGGCCACGTCAGCCGTCCTCTCCTCGTGCGGTCACCGGACGGACGGCGAGCCGCACCAGCGTCATGGCGCCCGCGCCGAGCAGCACGCCGGTGGTGTTGGCGACGACGTCGCTGAAGGCCGGCACCCGGTGCGGCAGCGCGACGGCCTGGGTGATCTCGACCCCCGCGGCCACGGCGAACTCCGCGACCACCCAGCGCTCCCACGGCACCCGCGGCCACAGCAGCACGAGCGCCCCGGCGAAGGGCAGCATGATCGCGATGTTGCACCAGAAGTCGACGTAGGCGAAGTCGCTGACGACCCGCGGCAGCCCCTCGGCGGCGAGCCGGCGGCTGATCGCGGCGATGCTGCGCGAGGGCACGTCGTTCGACGGCTCGAAGAGCACGAACGCGAGGAAGGCGGCGTAGCCGGCGGTGGCGGCCAGCAGCAGCCACCAGAGGCGTCCGCGACGCGGGGCGTCAGCCATGCGTGCGATGCAGGAGCCGCTTCGCGCGGTCGACGACGTCGTCGACGGCGCTGGCGGCGGCGGGGCTGAGCACGCCCATGTCGATGAAGCCGTGCACCAGGCTGTCGTAGCGCACGGCGTCGACCTCGACGCCCGCGGCCCGCAGCGCGTCGGCGTAGGCCTCGCCCTCGTCGCGCAGCGGGTCGAGCTCGGCGGTGACGACGACCGCCGGCGCCACGCCGTCGAGGTCGCCGTGCAGCGGCGCGAGGCGCGGGTCGGCGAGCACCGAGGCGTCCTCGGCCAGCGTGGGGACGTAGTGAGCGAAGAACCACAGCATCGTGGCGGCCTCGAGGAAGTAGCCCTCGGCGTTCTCGGTGCGGCTGGCGTAGTCGCCGCCGGGGTCGACGGCCGGGTAGATCAGCAGCTGGCCGGTCACCTGGTCGCGCAGCTCCTGGGCGAGGACCGCCGCGAGGTTGCCGCCGGCGCTGTCGCCGCCGACGCCGAGCCCCTGGCCCGCGCCGCCGTAGGCGTCGAGGTCGTCGGCCACGGCCCGCGCGACGGCGAGCGCGTCGTCGACCGCCGCGGGCCACGGGTGCTCGGGCGCGAGCCGGTAGTCGACCGAGACGACGACCAGCTCGGCGCCGCTGCACAGCCGTCGGCAGGTCTGGTCGTGGGTGTCGAGGTCGCCGATGACGAACCCGCCGCCGTGCAGGTAGACCAGCGTCGGCACCGGGCCGGACGCGGCGGGCCGGTAGACCCGCACCGGCACCCCGGCGACGGTGGTGTCGACGACGTCGTCGACGGCGACGACCTGGTCGGGCTGGACGGAGTCGACCGTCATCGCCCGGAAGCCGCGGCGGGCGGTCTCGGGCGTGCCCTCGTGCATCGGCGGGTAGCCGGACTGGGCGATCAGATCGAGAAGGACGGCGATACCGGGGTCGACGGGCACCCGGTCAGCCTAGACGCGACCGCCGACGGCCCGTCCGGTGCCGCTCGCGGCGGTCAGGCTGAGATCAGGCGGAGGTCAGGCGGCGTGCGAGCCGGCGTCGAGCACCGCGACCGGACGACGCACGTCGTCACCGCGCTGGTGGCGGTCGACGTGGCGCCCGAGGACGACGGCGAAGGGCAGCGCGGCGCACGTCCAGGCGGCGAGGCCGCCGGCGATCCAGGTGAGCAGGTGCATGCCAACGAGTGTGCGCCACGCCACACCGTCCGAAACTCCACCGCGCGCACGAAACACGGACGCCGTTCGGGGGGCTCCCCGAAACCTGACCGTCACTCGGGCCTGGCACAGTTGAGTCACCCCACCTAGTCCGTCCGGGCCAGATTCCCTGAGCACCGGTGCCTAGCGGCGGACCTGACCGAGAATCAGGGTGCGGGCCCGCCCGCCCCTCCCCCACGCCACCACCGTTGGAGCCCCACTTGTCGATCCTGGCCGATCGCACGAGCAGGTTCGTGCAGACGCGCACCGCGAGCCGCGCCCTGCGGTTCCTGCCGTCCACCGCCGTGGTGCTCGACGCGGGCGCGATCGTGCTGGCCGTCGTCGTCGCCGTGGCCGCCCGGCAGCAGCTGTCGGTCGGCATCGGGCAGGTCGACCTCACCAGCTCCGCCCTCGTCGTCGGGCCGCTGATCCTCGCCGCCTGGGTGACCATCACCTACCTCCTGCGCGGCTACCGCGAGAACGTCTTCGGTGCCGGCACCGACGAGTTCAAGCGGGTCGTCAACGCCGGCATCTACACCGCCGCCCTGGTCGGCGTCGCCTGCTACCTGGCGAAGTTCCAGCTCAGTCGGGCGTTCTTCGCCACCGTCTTCCTGCTCGGCACCGTGCTGATCCTCCTCGCCCGCCTCGGGCTGCGCCGGCTGCTGCACGCGGCGCGCCGCCACGGCATCCTGCGGCAGCGGGCGCTGCTGGTCGGCACCCCGGCCCAGGTCGACGAGGTGGCCGCGGTGCTGCGCCGCGAGTCGTGGCTGGGCTACGACCTCGTCGGCGCGCTGAGCGAGCAGCCCGTCGAGGAGACCCACGGCGGCATCCCGGTGCTCGGCACGCTGGGCGACGTCGTCGCGCTGGCCGAGAGCGACACCATCGACACCGTCTTCCTCGCCGGCGGCGGCATCGGCTCCAGCGAGGAGATGCGGCGCCTGGTGTGGAGCCTGGAGAGCCACGGCGTGCGCATCATCATCGCGCCGAGCGTCAACGAGATCTCCAGCGACCGCATCCGCGTGCGTCCGGTCGGCGGCCTGCCGCTGATGCACATCAGCCCGCCCACGGCACGTGACGCCGGCAGCCTGGCCAAGCGGCTCTTCGACGTCGTCGGCGCCACCGCGCTGCTCACCTTCTTCGCCCCCGTGCTCGCGCTCATCGCGCTCTCGATCTGGCTGGACGACCGCGGCCCGGTGCTCTTCCGCCAGACCCGCACGGGACGCCACGGCGAGGAGTTCTCCTGCCTGAAGTTCCGCACGATGGTCGTCGACGCCGAGGCGCGGCTGGCCGCGCTGAAGGAGCAGATGGGCTTCGAGGGCGGCCTGTTCAAGATGACCGACGACCCCCGCATCACCAAGGCCGGCAAGCTGCTGCGCCGGCTCTCCCTCGACGAGCTCCCGCAGCTGGTCAACGTGGTGCGCGGCGACATGAGCCTGGTGGGCCCGCGTCCGCCGCTGCCGTCCGAGGTCGCCACCTACACCGGCGACATCGCCCGTCGCCTGCACGTGCGCCCCGGCCTCACCGGCCTCTGGCAGGTCTCCGGCCGCTCCGACCTCTCCTTCGAGGAGGCCGTGCGCCTCGACCTCTACTACGTCGACAACTGGTCGATGATGCAGGACCTCACCATCCTGGCCCGCACGGTCAGCGCCGTGCTCGGCAGCAAGGGCGCCTACTGAACCGCCACGAGCAAGCCCTCCCCAACCCTCCGCTGACCCCCCACGTCAGAAGGAACACATGAAGCGACGCACCGTGGCCATCATCGGGACCCGCGGATACCCCAGCTACTACGGCGGATTCGAGACCGCCGTGCGCAAGCTGGCGCCGACGCTGGTCGACGCCGGCTGGGACGTCGTCGTCTACGGCCGCCCCGGCCAGATCAAGCTCGACGACCCCGACCTCGACCCGCGGGTGCGCGTCGTCACCACCCGCGGCGTCGACTCGACCGCGTTGAGCACCCTGACCTTCGGCCTGACCGCCTGCCTGCACGCGTTCTTCCACCGCCCGCACGTGGCGCTCGTCATGAACTGCGCCAACGGCTACTGGCTGCCGCTCCTGCGCCTGCGGCGGGTGCCGATCGTGCTGAACGTCGACGGCATCGAGTGGGAGCGACAGAAATGGGGTCCGTGGGCGAAGCGGATCTTCCGCTGGGGCGCGGTTCTCAGCGGCCGGATGGCGCATTCCCTCGTGTTCGACGCGCACGCCATCGGCGATTACTGGCGCCGCACGTTCCGACGGGACGGATATTTCATCCCCTATGGCGGTCAGCCGGTCGGAGAGCTGCCGGTGGAGCCTGGATTCACCAGCGGTGGATATGTCCTGATCGTGGCCCGATTCGTGCCCGAGAACACCATCAACGAGTTCCTGACGGCAGCCGAGACCATCGCCGAGCACCACCCGGTGATCCTGGTCGGCACCTCGGGTGCCGGCAACGAGATCGACGCCCGCGCCGAGCGGCTCGATGCCACTCATCCGAACATCCACTGGATGCGTCACATCAGCGACGATCGTCGCCTCTTCGCGCTGTGGCAGCACGCGGGCGTCTACTTCCACGGCCACAGCGTGGGCGGCACCAACCCCGCGCTCGTGCAGGCGATGGCCTGCGGAGCCCGCATCGTCGCGCGTGACACCGTCTACAACCGCGAGGTGCTGGCCGACACGGCCGTCTACTGCGCGCCCGATCCGGCCTCGATCGCCTCGACGGTGCTGGCCGAGATGGCCACGACGGACGACCGGGGGGCGCGGGCCCGCGAGCGCGGAGCGGCCCACTACAACTGGCCGGACGTGTGCGCGGCCTACGAGCAGGCCATCAGCGAGACCCTCGGACGACCGCGGATCGCGTGGGTGGAGGCTCAGTCGCGGACGTTGGACTCCGCCTCGTCCAGAAGCCCGAGCAGGTAGCGGCCGTAGCCGCTCTTCACGAGCGGCTGCGCGAGCTCGGCCAGGCGCTCGTCGTCGATGTAGCCCATCCGCCAGGCGACCTCCTCGGGCGCGCCGATCTTGCTGGCCTGCCGGCTCTCGATGGCGCGCACGTAGTTGGCGGCGTCGTTCATGTCCTCGACCGTCCCGGTGTCGAGCCAGGCGCTGCCGCGGGGCAGCACCTCGACGTGGAGGCGTCCCTGCTCGAGGTAGATGCGGTTGAGATCGGTGATCTCGAGCTCGCCGCGGGCCGACGGGCGCAGGTGGGCCGCGTGCTCGACCACGCTGGAGTCGTAGAAGTACAGGCCGGGCACGGCGTAGGGGCTCTTCGGCTGGGCTGGCTTCTCCTCCAAGGAGAGTGCGCGGCCGTCCTCGCCGAACTCCACGACGCCGTACGCGGTGGGGTCGGCGACGCGGTAGCCGAAGACGGCGGCGCCGTCGAGGTCCTCGAAGCGGCGCAGGCGGGTGCCCAGGCCGGCGCCGTAGAAGATGTTGTCGCCCAGGATCAGGCCCACGTGATCGTCGCCGACGTGCTCGGCACCGATGACGAACGCCTGGGCGAGGCCGTCGGGCGACGGCTGCTCGGCCCAGGTGATCGAGATGCCGAAGCGGGACCCGTCGCCCAGGAGCCGCTTGAAGCCGTCCGCCTCGTGGGGCGTGGTGATGATCAGGACGTCCTGGATGCCCGCGAGCATGAGCGTCGAGAGCGGGTAGTAGATCATCGGCTTGTCGTAGATCGGCATCAGCTGCTTGCTGATGCCGAGCGTGATGGGGTGCAGGCGCGAGCCGGTGCCACCGGCGAGGATGATCCCTTTCACTCTCGAAAGCGTAGGGATGCCTGACGGGGCATGCCCCGGATTCCCTAGCATTCAGCCATGGATCACATCCTCGTGACCGGTGGCGCCGGCTTCATCGGGTCGAATTTCGTGCACCACGTCGTGGCGAACACGGATCTGCGCGTCACCGTTCTCGACAAATTGACGTACGCAGCGTCACGGGAATCCCTCGACGGCCTGCCGGCCGACCGCGTCAGCCTGGTCGTCGGCGACATCGTCGACGCGCCGCTGATGGAGCGCCTGGCCGGCGAGCACGACGCGATCGTGCACTTCGCCGCCGAGTCGCACAACGACAACTCCCTCCATGACCCGTCGCCGTTCGTCCAGACCAACGTCGTGGGCACCTTCAGCGTGCTGGAGGCGGTGCGCAAGGCCGGCATCCGCCTCCACCACATCTCCACCGACGAGGTCTACGGCGACCTCGAGCTCGACGATCCCGAGCGGTTCAGCGAGCGGACGCCGTACAACCCGTCGAGCCCTTACAGCTCGACGAAGGCGGGCTCGGACCTGCTGGTGCGCGCCTGGGTGCGCAGCTTCGGCGTGCAGGCCACGATCTCGAACTGCTCGAACAACTACGGCCCGTGGCAGCACATCGAGAAGTTCATCCCTCGGCAGATCACCAACGTCATCGACGGCGGCCGGCCGAAGCTGTACGGCGCGGGCCAGAACGTCCGCGACTGGATCCACGCCGACGACCACTCCTCGGCGGTCCTCGCCGTCCTCCGCGAGGGCGCGATCGGCGAGACCTACCTGATCGGCGCCGACGGCGAGCGCAACAACCTCGAGGTCGTCCAGCAGATCCTGCGCCACTTCGGACGCCCGGCCGACGACTTCGACCACGTGACGGATCGTCCCGGGCACGACCTGCGCTACGCGATCGACTCCACGAAGCTGCGCACCGAGCTCGGCTGGAGCCCGCGCTTCACCGACTTCGAGCAGGGCCTCGCCGACACGATCGAGTGGTACCGCGCGCACGAGGACTGGTGGCGGCCGCACAAGCAGGCCGTCGAGTCCGCCTACGCCGCGAAGGGACAGTGACGGTGGAGCTGGCGGTCGAGACCACGACCATCCCCGGGCTGCTCGTGGTCCGGATGCCGGTGCACGGGGACGACCGTGGCTGGTTCAAGGAGAACTGGCAGCGGGAGAAGATGGTCGCCCTCGGGCTGCCCGACTTCGGGCCGGTGCAGAACAACATCTCGTTCAACACCCGTCGCGGCGCGACCCGGGGCATCCACGCCGAGCCGTGGGACAAGTTCGTCTCCGTGGCCACCGGGCGGGTCTTCGCCGCCTGGGTCGACCTGCGGGCCGGGGAGTCGTTCGGCGCGACGTTCAGCGTGGAGATCGACGAGGGCGTGGCGGTCTTCGTGCCGCGCGGCGTGGGCAACTCCTACCAGGCGCTCGAGGACGGCACGGCGTACACCTACCTAGTCAACGACCACTGGCGTCCCGGCGTGGCCTACCCGGCGCTCGCGCTCGACGACCCGAGCGCCGCGATCGCCTGGCCGATCGACCTCGCAGAGGCCGACGTCTCGGAGAAGGACCGCGCCAACCCGACGCTCGACGCCGTCGTGCCGATGCAGCCCCGACGCACCCTGGTCGTCGGCTCGCGCGGCCAGCTCGGCCGGGCGCTGCTCGAGGTGTTCCCCGACGCGGTGGGCGTCGATCTCGACGAGCTCGACATCACCGACCCCGAGGCGGTGGCCGGGTTCCCCTGGTCGGAGTACGGCCTGATCCTCAACGCCGCCGCGTACACCGCCGTCGACGCTGCGGAGACGACCGAGGGGCGGCGGGCGGCCTGGGCGGCGAACGCCGTTGCGCCGGCGCTGCTCGCGGCGGCGGCCGCGCGGCACGGGCTGACCCTGGTGCACTACTCGTCCGACTACGTCTTCGACGGCATCGCCGAGACGCACGACGAGCAGGAGGGGTACGCGCCTCTCGGCGTGTACGCCCAGACCAAGGCCGCCGGCGACATCGCCGTGGGCGTCGCTCCGCGTCACTACGTGCTGCGCACCTCGTGGGTGGTCGGCGACGGCAAGAACTTCGTGCGGACGATGGAGCGACTCGCCCACGACGGCGTCTCGCCGAGCGTCGTGGCCGACCAGTTCGGCCGGCTGACCTTCACCACCGAGCTGGCGCGGGCGACCCGCCATCTCCTCGACGTCGAGGCGCCGTACGGCGTCTACAACCTCACCGGCGACGGCCCGACGATGAGCTGGCTCGAGATCGCCCGCGAGGTCTTCGAGCTGTGCGGTCGCGACCGCGAGGACGTCTCCCCGACCGACACCGCGTCGTACGGAGCCGGCAAGGATCTCTCACCGCGACCGGTGCACAGCACCCTCGACCTCAGCCGCATCCGGGCCACCGGCTTCGTGCCGGAGGACGCACGGGTGACGCTGCGCCGCTACCTGCAGGGCTGAGTCGAGGCGCTTCCGGACGGCAGCTGCCGTCAGCGCCGGTACAGCCCCCGCAGCGCGGGCCGCACGTCGAGGATGAACACGAACGCGGCGATGAGGAAGCCGATGCTGACGAGCGGGCCGATCGAGATCAGGTGCGTGACGATGCCGAGGCCGGTGATCAGCACCCAGGCCGGCTTGGTGAGCTTGTTCGCGGCCTCGTAGGCGCGGGCCTCGAAGAGCAGCGCGGAGACGAACGCGAAGAGCTTCACCGCCAGGAAGGCCACGAAGACGATCAGGCTCAGGCCGCTCTGCACCTCGTACACGCTCTCGAACACGCGGCGAGCCTAGCGAAGCGCGCCGCACAGGTGCCTCACCCGCGGGCTCCGGGCGCGGACGCAGCGACGCGGCCGGCTCCCGGAGGGGCCGACCGCGTCGCGGGTGGTGCGGGTCGCCGCCGCAGCGGCGGGGTGGGTCAGGCCTTGTCGACGGCGTCCGCGGCCTTGGCGGCGGCGGTCTCGGCGGTGCCGGCGGCCTTCTTGGCGGCGGTCTTGGCGGTGCCGGTGGCCCTCTTGGCCGCGGTCTTGGCGGTGGTGGCGGTCTTGGTGGCGGCCGACTTGGTGGCGGTCGCGGCCTTCTTCGCCGGGGCCTTCTTCGCAGCCGGGGCCTTCTTGGCGGCGGGCGCCTTCTTCGCGGCCGGCGCCTTCGTCGCCGGAGCCTTGCGGGCCGGGGCCTTCTTCGCGGGGGCCGGCTTCTCGATGGCGCCCTCGATCGCGTCCTCGACGGCGTCGAGCGCGTCCTCGACGGCCTCGACGGCCTCCCGGGCGCTCTTCAGCAGGTCCTGGACGCCCTCCTGCTTGCGGATGCGGGCGACGACGACCTGGCCGCGCTTGGCGAGGTCGGTGTAGGCGGCCGACGCGGTGGCGACGTTCTCGGAGACGGCGGTCTGCACCTTGGCCGGCAGGGCGCGGGCCTCGGCCTGCAGCTCGGCGACGCGGGCCTCGATGGCGGCGCGGCGGGCCTTGGCCTCCTCGGTGAGGGCCTCGACGCGCGTGTTGACGGCGCCGGTGGCCTGGGTGCGCACCTTGGTGGGCTCGAGCTCGACGCCCGAGACGGTCTTCTGCAGGTCGGCGAGCTTGCCGGAGACGACCGCGAGGCGCTCCTCGAGGTCCTTCTGCACCTCGAGCAGGCGGGTCTGCACGTCGTTGACGTACTCGGTGACCTGGGCGCGGACGGTCTCGAGCGCGAGGTCGAGGGCGCCGGCACCGGCGTAGAGGCCCTTGGCGGCCTCGGTGCGCAGGTCGAGGTTCGACAGGTCGGGGAGCTCGAGGGTGGGGAGGTCGATCTTCTTGGCCATGGCGGTGGCACTCCTTCGTGTCCGAGGTCGGACGGATGGTGGCCCGGCGGGTCGCCGGACCGGACGGTCAGGCGGGCGTGGGCCCGTCCTGGGCGGGGGCCGGCTCGTCCGTCGGGTCGGGCCCGGCGGCCTGGGCGGCCTGGTTGATGGCGAGGAAGGACTGGTAGACGTCGAGCAGCGACTGCCGCTGGCGCTCGGTGAGCGCGGTGTCGGCCAGGATGGCCAGCTCGACGCTGCCGCCGACGCCATCGTCGGGGCTGACGATGCCGGCGCGGAGGTAGAGCTGCTCGGCCGAGATGCGCAGCGCCTTCGCGATCTGCTGGAGCACCTCGGCGGAGGGTCGACGCAGTCCCCGCTCGATCTGGCTGAGGTAGGGGTTGGAGACGCCGGCCTGCTCGGCGAGCTGACGCAGCGAGAGCTGGGCGCCGACGCGCTGCTCCCTCAGGTAGTCGCCGAGGGTGCCCACGGTCTTCGACACCTTGCCCTTCGCCATGCCTCCAGTGTGCTAGCAACAGTTAGCAAACCTCAAACCCACAGGCTGTGGATCGAGTCACAAAGGCCAGTTCGCAGGCGTAGAGGCCGCTGCTAGCGCCGCTAGCAGACCACCCCTCGGCGGCGTCGAGATCCTCAGAAAACCGCGCGCAGCAGGCCCACGCGACGGGCCCCGCCGAGCAACGGCTGCTCGATCAGCTCGTCGAGCACGGGCGCCTCGAGGCCCATCCGGCGCAGGGCTGCGGCGGCGACGAGCGGCCAGGCGCGGTCGGCGCCGTCCTCGATCTTGAGCGCGAGCGCGCGGCCGTCGGGCAGGGCGAGCACGAAGCAGGCCTCGGCGCCCATCTTGGCGATCGCGCCGGGCAGCTCGGCCAGCAGCCGCCGCTCGGGACGGGTGGTGCCGGAGACCATCTCGGGGTGGTGGCGCACGGCGTCGGCGATGCGTCGCTCGGGGCCCTCGGCAGCCAGGGCGAGGGCCCGGAAGCCGCGGGCCAGCGACGCCGGCGAGGTGGCCAGGAGCGGGGCGCCGCACCCGTCGGTGGTGTGGTGGGCGACCGGCGCGCCGGTGAGGCGCTCGAAGGTGGCGACGATCCGGTGCTGCAGCGGGTGGGCGGGGTCGAGGTAGTCGTCGGTGCTCCAGCCGCGCTGCACGCAGGTGAGCAGCATCGCGGCGTGCTTGCCCGAGCAGTTCATGACGATCGGCGCGGCCTCGCCGCCGGCGCGCAGGATGGCGTCGCGCACGCGGGGCTCCAGCGGCAGGTCGGGCGGGGTCTGCAGGGCCGACGCGGGCAGGCCGGCCCGCTCGAGGATCGCCCGCACGCCGTCGAGGTGGATCTGCTCGCCCGAGTGGGAGGCGCAGGCCAGCGCCAGCAGCCGCTCGTCCGGCAGGTCGAGACCGGCCTCGAGCATCGCCAGCCCCTGCAGCGGCTTGTTGCACGAGCGGGGCAGGAAGGGCGCGTCGGGATCGCCGAGCGCCCAGTCGACCGACCCGTCGGCCGCGAGCGCCACGACCGTGCCGTGGTGGCGGCCCTCCAGGAACCCGTCGCGTCGGATCTCGACCAGGGGCACGTGGGACGTCATGGCGTCCAGCCTCGCAGGTCGCCGGCGCCTGACCCGCCCCGGTGGTCGAGCATGTCGAGACCCCATCCGATCGCGGGTTTGTCACCGAAGCCCGGAGGGAACCAACCGATCGTTCGGACGGCGGCCCCAGACGGTCGCTGGTCCAGACATCCAGACCATCGCGCGGCTTCCCGGACGATCCCGGACAACCGCAGGTCAAGGGGCCTAAGACCTGTCTTGACTGGTCAGCCCGCCCGAGCCGGAAAGCAAAACACTCGTACACCCAGATCGATGCGTAACCCGCGTCATGGAGAGGCAGTTAGACGGTTATGGGGGGATTGATTGTCCACGAGTGGATCGAGCCAACCGGGGGGGCCGAACGCGTCGTCGACGCGTGGGCCGAGCACTTCCCGGACGCCGACATCTTCTGCCTGTGGGACGACGACGCGGCACGGTACGAGGGACACACCGTGCGGGAGTCGTGGCTCGCGGGCTCGGCGCTGAGGGGACGCAAGGCGCCGGCGCTGCCGTTCATGTCGCGCATCTGGCGGCACCTCGACGTGCGGGGCTACGACTGGGTGCTGGCCTCGAGCCACTCCCTGGCCCACCACGTCGGGCGCGCGGGCGATCGGGCCGGCGTGCCCGTCTACGTCTACGCGCACACCCCGCCGCGCTACCTGTGGGCCCCCGAGCTCGACGACCGCGCGCAGACGCCCGTGGCCCGGCTGGTCTCCCCCATGCTGCGGCGGCTCGACCGCAAGCACGTGAGCCCGAAGACCCACTACGCCGCGAACAGCGCGTTCGTCCGCGAGCGCGCCGCGCACGCTTGGGGCGTCGACGCCGAGGTCATCTACCCGCCCGTCGAGCTCGAGGCGCTGCGCACGCGGCAGCCGCTCGATGCCCACGACCAGGCCGTCCTGGCCTCGGTCGGCACCGGCTACCTGGTGGCCGCCTCGCGGTTCGCGCACCAGAAGCGTCTCGACCTCGCCATCCGCTTCGCCGCCACCGCCGGGCAGCGCCTCGTGGTCTGCGGCCGGGGCCCGGAGGAGGACGCGCTGCGCCAGCTCGCGCGCGAGCTGAAGGCCGACGTCGAGTTCGTCATCAACCCCTCCGACGCGCTCATGCGGGCGATCATCCGCGGCGGCGACGCGTTCCTCTTCCCGCCTGTAGAGGACTTCGGCATCGTGCCCGTCGAGGCGATGGCGCTCGGCGTGCCGGTGATCGTCAACCCGCGCGGCGGCGCCGCGGAGAGCCTCGACATCGTCGGCGGCGGGGTCACCTTCCCCTTCGACGACGGCTCGTGGACCCCCGAGGCCGCCCGCCAGGCGATCACCGCGGCGCAGCTGACCTCCGAGCGGCTCTCGGACGCCGAGCGGTGGCGCCGGCTCTCGCGCTTCGACGCCGCGGCGCACGTCGACCGGCTCGTGGCCTGGATGGGCCTGCGCGAGCGCGTCTGCGGCTGACACACTGCGGGGCGTGCCAGCCCTTCCCCAGCACTGCCCCCGTCCGCGCGAGCTCGACGACCTGGAGCTGCTGGTCAGCGGGGCGTTCTCGCCGCTGAGCCGGTTCGGCGAGCACCCGCTCGTCACCCTCGAGCTGCCGGACGAGGTGCGCGCCGCGGCCGAGGCCGCCGGCGGGGTCGAGCTGGTCGACCCCGAGGGGCTGCCGCTGGCCCGCGTCACGCTGCCGGGCGGCGCGATCGAGGCGCTGGGCCGTCCGGCGTACGGGCCGTTCCGGCGGCTGCGGCTGACCCCCGCGGAGTCGCGCGAGCGGTACGCGGGACGCACCGTCGTCCCCGTCACCGGCCCGCTCACCCGCACCGATCTGGCCCGCATCGGCACGCGCCCGGTCGTGCTGCTGGCGCTCGTCGGCGAGGGCACTCCGCAGGAGGCGGCCGGACTGAGCCCGGTGACGCTGCTGCGCGCCACGCTCGCGGCCGCCGCGCTGCTGCCGGACGCCGCCGTGGTGGCGGTGCCGCTCGCGGCGCACGGCGACGCCGAGGCCGACCACGCGCTCGGCGTCACGGTCGTCGAGGCCTACGCGGGCGGAGCGCCCGTGCTGGCGCTGCCCGGCCCCTCGGCCCCGGCGGTCGGCGGCACCGGCGAGCTGCCCGACGAGGTGGCCGCGGTGCTCGACGGCGCCGAGCAACAGCGACGCGGGCTCGTCCTGTTCTTCACCGGCCTCTCGGGCAGCGGCAAGTCGACGCTCGCGCGGGCGCTGATGGACCGCATCCTCGAGCAGGGCCGCACCCTGACCTCCCTCGACGGCGACGTCGTGCGGCGTCACCTCTCGGCGGGCCTGACCTTCTCGAGGGAGGACCGCGAGACCAACATCCGGCGCATCGGCTGGGTGGCCGCGGAGATCGCGCGGCACGGCGGGCTCGCGGTGTGCAGCCCGATCGCCCCGTTCGCCGCCACCCGCGCGCAGGTGCGCGAGCTGGTGGAGGACGCCGAGGCCGACTTCTTCCTGATCCACGTGGCCACGCCGCTGGAGGAGTGCGAGCGACGCGACCGCAAGGGCCTCTACGCCAAGGCCCGTGCCGGGGAGATCCCCGAGTTCACCGGCATCTCCTCTCCCTACGAGGAGCCCGACGATGCCGACGTGCGCGTCGACACCACCGGCCGCTCGATCGACGACGCGCTGGAGGACGTCGTCGCGGCGCTGCGCGACGCGGGCCTGCTCGACCTGCCGCCCGTGGCCCCGGAGGCCGAGGCCGCGCCGGTGAGCCAGCCGCGACGTGCGGCGAGCACCGCGGCGCCGTTCAGCGTGCTGTTCGTCTGCACCGCCAACATCTGCCGCTCCCCCTCGATGGAGCTGCTGGCCACCTCGCTCGCCGGCCCCGACGCCGGCCTGGAGTTCGCCTCCGCCGGCACCCAGGGCTTCGTCGACGAGCCGGTGGACGGCGACGTCGCCGCCACGCTCGTGGCCCGCGGGGTGTCGGTGTCCGGCTTCCGCAGCCGCCCGCTGACCCGCGAGCTGGTGGCCCAGGCCGACCTGGTGCTCACCGCGTCGGCCAACCAGCGCGCGGCGATCCTGCAGGAGACCCCGGCGCTCTTCCGCAAGGTCTTCAGCCTCGGCCAGTTCGTGGCCACCGCCGAGACCCTCGACGCCACCCCGCCCGACCGCGCCGCCTTGCTCGCCGCCGTCGCCACCCGCATCGGCCGCGCCGAGCCCGCCGATCTGCCCGACCCCTTCAACAGGGGCGCCGAGGCCGCCGAGGCCTCCACCGCCCGCATCGAGGAGCTCATCCGCGGCCTGCTGCGCGTCCTCGGCGGTTGAGCCTGTCGAAACCCGGTGGTCGAGCCGAGCCGCGGTGGTCGAGCCGGGCCACGGTGGTCGAGCCGGGCCACGGTGGTCGAGCTTGTCGAAACCCGGTGGTCGAGCCGAGACCTGGTGGTCGAGCTTGTCGAGACCCCCGCACCTACGCGTTCTGCGCGCGGACCAATGGCACCAGCAGCGCGCTGACCACGTGCACGTGGCCGGCGATCACGTCGGCGACCTCCCGGTGCACCTCGACCGACCGACCCATGGGGTCGGGCACGTCGAGGTCGTAGGCCGCGGCGACGCTGCGGTGCTTCGCCGCGAAGGCGACGAGCTCGGCCACGGTGTAAATCCGGGCGTCCTGCTCGACGGCATACCGGCACAGGTGGGCGAACTCCGCGATGGTGAAGGTGCGCTTGATCGCCCGCGGCTGCACCGTGAGCACCTCCGAGCGCACCTCCCGGGTCATCGCGAGGATCAGGTCGGCGCCGTCCGCGATGTCGGCGTCGATGCGGCGGGCGACGAACCCCTCGGCGTCGCCGCCGAGCCGCTCGAGCTCGGCAGCAGCGTGCGGCTCCATCGAGCGGCCGGCGAGCCCCTGCACGCCGGCGCTCTCGACCGTGACGAGCCCGGGCGGCAGCGACGCGGCGAAGCGCTCGCGCAGCAGCCGCTCCGCCAGGGGCGATCGACAGATGTTGCCGACGCAGACGGTCAGCAGTCGCATCGGAGCCGCCGCCTCGCCGTTGACACTCACGACGGGGACGCTAGCGCCCCGCCACTGGCTTACACGCGCGGTTGGCGGTCGTTCTTGTCAAGATCGGTGGTCGAGCGCTTCAGGCCGGTGGTCGAGCTTGTCGAGACCCCCTTCACAGAACCGCTCTGCCAGGTCCGCCGACACGGAGGCCTGAGCCCTCCTAGGCTGCTGCCCATGTACCGGCTTCGCAACGGCGTGCAGAACTACTCCTGGGGCTCCCCAGACGCGATCCCGCGCTTCCTCGGCGAGCGATCCGACGGCACCCCGGTCGCCGAGGTCTGGATCGGAACGCACCCGCTCCAGCCGTCGACCGCGATCGACGCCGACGGCACCGAGAAGCCGCTCTCCGATCTCTGCGGCGACCTGCCGTTCATGCTGAAGGTGCTCGCCGCCGACCAGCCGCTCTCGCTGCAGGTGCACCCCTCGAAGCCGCTGGCCGAGGAGGGCTTCGCGGCCGAGGAGGCCGCCGGCATCCCGCTCACCGCGCCGAACCGCGTCTTCAAGGACGACAACCACAAGCCGGAGATGGTCTACGCGCTGACCACCTTCGACTCCCTGATCGGCTTCCGGCCCACCGTCGAGATCCTCCGCGTGCTGGCGCCGCTGGAGACCCCGCTGACCCAGCGGCTCGCGGACGACCTGCGTGCCGACCCCGGCTTCGCCGGCATCGTGCGCCGCGTCGAGTGGCTGCTGACCCAGGACATCTCCGCCTCCCAGGTCGGCGAGGTCGTGGGCGCCTGCCGCGCGCTGGCCAAGCTGGGCCTGGACATCAAGCGTGCGTACGCCACCGCCACCGAGATCTCCGAGTACTACCCCGACGACGTCGGCGTGATCATCTCGTTGATGCTCAACCGCATGACGCTCCAGCCCGGCGAGGCCGCCTACCTTGGCGCCGGCATCATCCACGCGCACCTCAAGGGGCTCTGCCTCGAGGTGATGGCCTCGAGCGACAACGTCCTGCGGGCCGGCCTGACCAGCAAGCACGTCGACCCGGCCGGCCTCGTGAGCTGCCTCGGCGGCACCGGCATGGCTCGCATCGCCCGCGTGAACCCCGAGTTCGCTCTCGCCGACACCGAGGTGTTCAGCCCCTCCGACGTGGAGTTCGCCCTCGCACTCACCCAGGTCTCGCATGCGGAGCCTGACGGCGTGCCGCTGGTCGCCAGCCGTCGCTCACTGCTGATCTGCACCGGGGGCGACGTCGAAGTCGTCAATGCGCAGGGCGACCACGTCGTTCTCGCCCGCGGCGACTCGGCCTACCTGACTCCTGAGGACGGTGCCTGCCTTGTCGCGGGTCTCGGTGAGGTAGCGCAGGCATACGAACCCGCCCGCAGGGCAGTTCATTCTCGGCTCGTTGACGTCGTCTAACTGATGCGCGTCCCACGAGATCGGAGAGAGGCGATGCAAATGGACCAAGGTGGTTCAGATCGTCGCCCTCCTTCAACGGAGCTTGCGGGCCGAGAGCTGTCAGTCCTAGGCGCAGTCTGGCTGGCGCTCGCAATCGCGACTCCGGTCCTCAGCTATTCACGTGAAGCCGTCTTTGCGATCATCATTGCAGGCGCCTTAATCCTCACTAGGACGCGGTCGGGTCGCGCGCGACCTACAGCCGCAGGCGCGCTTTATCTCCTGACATTCAGCGTCGGGCTCGCGCGTGGTAGCGATAATCAGGACTTCAGATTCTCCGCAGCCATCCTGGCAATTGCCCCTATCGCCTTTGTGTTGGGCCGACGAATCGGCACGGATCCCCGGGCGTCCCGAGCGATCTTCAGGACCTTCCTCGGTCTCGCGGTCGCCGCCGCGGTCCTGGCACTTCTTGAGCGCGCTGGAGGAGATTATCTATTTCGGGGGAGTTACTTCATTGACAGTGCCCGCCGAGGAGGTGAGTTGCGGGCGAGAGCATTCCTTCCTCAGACTCTAGTCTTGGCTTGGTTTTGCGTCGTCGCGGTTCCATTCGCTGCGTCAAGAGAGCTCGTACGCGACTTTGCTGTTCGCGCGAGCTTGGTATCTCTACTCATCGCGGGTGCGCTCAGCACTGGCTCACGCAGTTCTATCGCTTGGCTTCTAATTGGCACTGGGACTGCCGTCGCCGTATCCTCGATCCAGCGTACTCGCGCCGCTGGCGCACTCGCCCCAGCACTTCTTCTAGTAATCTTGATCGCAGCCGGGCCCAGCGTAATTCGAGGAATCTCAGAAAGTAGCGCAGTTTCTTCGTCGGACCCAGTCGTTGCGTCCGCAGAGTATCGGACGGCGCTTTACGGTCAACTGTCGTCAGAACTACAAAGAAACCCTCTTGGAACCGGGATGGGAAGGATTCCCATCGGCCACCTAGTCATCCCGACTGCCCTAGGGCCGATTGACGCCAGCAAAACCGTTGACAGCGAATATGTCTTTGCAGCCATTCGGTTTGGCCTGCTAGGGGTCGCATTTTGGGCAGCGGTGTCCCTCGGGGTAATTCGACGGATCGGAACTTCGGTTCGAGCTCTTCACGTAGCGACGATAACCGGCCTTGCCTTCGGATCAATACTCGCTCTAGAGGTCTGGATTCCGATCGTCGCTCTACTTGCCATTCTCCTTGGCATATCTCATAGCGATTTGCCGCATCGATCTCGGATAGGTCACCGAGGCCAAAGAGCCACTGTCGACCACTCCGGCAAGGATTCCGCAGCGGGCAGCGCCATCAGCAGCCCGCACTGAACTGGCGGTTTCCCGACAGTTATCGGAGCGGTAGCAATTTCAGGATCGTCCTCCGCTCCGGCCAACGGCCGGTCCTCGCGGCGAGCGAGACTGTGTAGCCCAAACCGCAAAGCATCATGGCTCCCGCCGATATCGCAACCTGAGTGGATGCCGCCGAACTTAGCAACCACCCCGCGGTCCCGGACAATGCCGGCGAAGCCAGAATTGCAATCCATGGCCCTCGCCTGATGCCCGCGTCGACAGCGAGTGGACCGAACGATCCGAGCGCCACCGCGAAAAGAAAAGCGGCCAAGAGCATGAACCACGGGGGATCGAATTCTCTTCCGAATACGATTGGCATGACTGGTTTTGCAACCAATAGCCCGCCCCCAGCGAGGGTCACAGACACCGCCAAGGAGATGGCATAGAGATTGACCGTTCGCTTGGCCAAATCAAGCTCGGGCGCTACAGAATACGACCGCTGCACGATCGTCAAGATCGTTTGCGTAACGACCTGAGGCACAAGCGCGACGATCGCATAGATTCCCAAAGTCGCACGCGCCCCAGACATTGCGAACAAGATTGAATCAACACGCCCGGCTGTCGAATCCGCGATCTGACTCGCGGCCGCTGGAGCGACTGCCCGAGGGCCACAGGCCACTGGGCCCTGCCGCGGAATATGGAGCGCACCTATCGATCGGAATATTGAAAAATGCTGGGCCGCGATTCCTAGTGTCGTTGCGAAAACAGCGCTCGCTACCGTCAGTAGCCCCAGCGCAGCCAAACCAAGGATTGCAGCAACGGTCATTAGTGTTTGGCGTATGTTCGCAGTCCCGTACTCGTCCTCCTGCGATAAGCAGATCAAGACGTTTGCAGCTACTGTTCGCCACGGGCTCGCCCCGGCGACCGCACATAGAAACGTCGAGGCGGCCGCATCGATCAAATTGAGGCCAAGCAATTTTGAGAAGGTGAGCCCGACAAGGATGGACACCAGAACGGCGAAGTAGGTTTGCCGCCGCGCGTATGCCAACCACGCCCCAGCCTGTTGTCGATCGGCGCTAACTGCAGCTCGCGCGAGAACCCCAGCACCGAGATTCATCGCCACCGCGAGGACGCTGGCCACGAGTAGAAGGATCGCTAGGGTGCCTCGGTCGTCAGCACCAAGCGCTCGCGCGGTGAAAGGTGCCGTCAATACGCCGGATACCAACGGAGCGACGTTGCCAACCAGATGTCGGCTCGGTCGCGAGCGACTCATTAGGCCGACCTCGCCCTCACGAAGGTGCCCCGACTGAACCGAAGATTTCGAATCGGGTGCCGAACCACGTGAAATCCGAGGCGGAAACCGACGAACCTCGGCAAAGACTTGCCGGCTGCAGCGGCTCCAAGTCGGCGGCCATACAATGTGGTCAGGCGCTCGACTTGGAGTGGCTGAACCGCGGCAATTTCGGTGGCTTCAGCTTTCGTTGCGTGGATGGTTCCGTTTCCAAGCGCTGCCTCGACGAGCCGCTGACCCCTATCGGTCCGAGCGATGAGCGCGCTGACGCCATCACTTTCGACAAACTGCGGATAGCCGCGGCTATCTGCTTGCCAGAAGTCGCCCGCGACGACGTCCGCGCTCCAGCCCGTCCCATCCGGACAGACCTTGCACCGCCACTGCACCGTTGGGCCTAGCGCTCTACCCCATGACTCCTCGTAGGAGGTTTCTCCCGCCCAATCTCCAGCTTCAGCTCTGAAGGTTCCGGGCCAGCCACCTCCGCGATAGCGGAGCCTGGTCGGCTCACCCATGCTCGGCATGCCGAGATCGACGAGAAGACGATCGGTGGCATGCTGCGAAGGCGTGCCCGCGCAGAAAAACGACATCAGCAGGGGTGCATCAGGCCCACTTCCGACCACGGACCTGACTGCGGACACCTCGCAGGGCTTGCCGATGAAGATGTCCTGAGGCCCGTTCGGCAGCACCGACGCGTTTCCCACGGGCGCATAGCGACTCCCAGCCATCGAGGCTGCGTCCTCGGCTCGTTCTGCGCTGACTGTCGTCGTCAGCCGTGGCCTCTCGGGGGATCCCTTCGCGCCGATCACACGGCTCGCAGCACCACTGGCAAGGAGCGATGCGGCGATCGCAGTGAGCACCCCGCCGCTGCTGCCTGCCGTCCGTTGCTCGGGGTCGGTTGCGAACGCCGAGAGGACCGCTCGGTAGGGCCCGAGAATCGGGTGCCGTTTGCCGCCCGGATCCACCGGCGCCCGAACGATCCGGCCCGGGCAGGCTGCGGCGAATGTCTCCGCGGCGCCCGCCGGCGCCGGGGCATTCTCGGGCGCCAGGGGACGCAGGTAGCCGTCGCCGTTGAGCTCGAGAGTGACCTGGGGGTCGAGAGCAGCGCAAAGTCCGCAGCCGCTGCAGTTGTCCGCGGCCAGCACGTCGCGAATCTGGTCGTGAAGACCCCGGGGGCTGCTCACAGCGCCCTCAGAACGTTGCGTGCCTCATCCAGAAGCTCCTCGGCTCGCAGCCTCACGTGAGCCAGCGCCACGTCATCGGATTCGGCGCGGTCTAGGGCCGTGAGCACTTCAGGCACCGTGGGCCCTTCCCGGAGATCAACACCATGAGCCCAGCCGACCCCGGACATGAGCGGCGCGAATTTGCGCGAGTACGCGAGCGGCACGGTCGGCCGACCGGTGCTCAAGGCATTGAGGCACGCGTGCATGCGCGAACCCAGGACGACATTCGAGCGCGACACCACCTCGCGCGCGTCCCACAGATCTGTGGGGACGATCGCCTCGACCTCGAAGGCCTCGGCGAGCGCATTGAGCTCGGCCTCGTCGTCGTCGGCCGACGGGTTCGCGAGGACGTGGGCGAGCAGCGTCACGTTGCGGTCCTGTTCGCGGAGTTTGCCGATCAGGTCGCGGATCAACGACCGATAGTGGTCGGGATCGACGTGGTCGGAGGCTCCCCACAGGAGGCCCGACACGTTCAGGACGACGTCATGGGTAGGAGCCGACGCGTCCGTCCGCGGCTGCGGAAGTGCGAAGACGACGTCGGTGGACAAGACAGCGGTGGTGCCGCGCCTCGCGCAGTAGTCACGACTGGTGGCATCGCGAGCTATCACTGCGGCCGCCGACCTCAGGGTCTTGGCGGATCGCCAACGACCCAGCCTGGTGTCGAAGGGACCGATCGTCTGCGGCATCAGCACGAGCGGCTTGCCCAGACGTCGGCAGAGAGCCTGGGTCTCCGTCATCACGAGCATGCGTTCCGCGCCGTAGATGTCAGCGAAGCTGTCTCCCGCCCCTGTGTCGACGATCAGGTCGAAGTCGCCGACCACCTCACGGACGGAGGTGTCTCGGTGGATCCGGTCAAACACCAGCGACTTCTTGGTCAGCTTGATTCCGAGCTCCGGACTTCCGAAGTCCTGGAAGTGCACCTCCGCGTCCGGGAAGACGTCGCGGATCAGCGCGGCGGCGCCGTGCGCGAGCACGCGGACTCCCAGGTTTGCGCTGTGGTCGTCCGCCCACAGAACCAATGCCTTCATCGCCCCGCCCCGATCCGTCGTACCGATGTACCTGTGAGGACGGCTGATCCGTCCCGCTTGGCCGAAACGCCGTGGAGCGCGCCCAGAAGCCTCTGCCGCCGTAGGAGGGGCGAACGCTTTCGCAGGCCGGCCTCGACGACCGCCTTGAGGGCGTGCTCGGCAGCAACCCTCGCCGCGAGCATGGGCCGGCCTCGGCGACGGGCCAACAGCACCCGATTGCGCACGGAGAAGTAGAGACTCATGCCTCCAGGCTCCTGCTCCGCGCCCGCTTCCGGGATGACCGCCACAGACCGTCCGGAATCGGCGAGGCGGAGGAAGAAGTCGATCTCCTCCATGTAGAGGAAGAACCCCTCGTGCATCCCTCCGATCGCCCGGAAGGCGGCGAGGTCGACCAAAAAGCAGCAACCGTCGACCCAGGACGGCGGCTCATCGCGAAACGCGCTGCGGGCAACCGGCATCAACTGGCCGTCCAGGTCGCCGCCCGCCGACCAGACCTCCTGAGTGGATCGACGCAGCACCAAAGGCGCCGTAGCGGCGACTCCCCGATCGCTGCCTCGAGCGAGCCCATCCGTCAGCAGGGAGAGCGCGCTCGGGGCAAGGCGAACCTCATGGGTCATGACCAGGAGTCGCTTCGCCCCTTGGGCAGTGGCCCACGCGGCGCCGGCGTTCACCGCATGGGCGTATCCGAGATTCTCGTGCTTCTCGACGACGGTGACGCCCGGGAATCGCCCGGCGACGGCAGCACCGAAGCCATCGTCCGAACCGTTGTCGATCACGCAGACCATCCCAGGATCGACACCTTGCTCGAGCGCCGAGGCGATGGTGTCGAGGACATCCGGGAAATGGTGGAAGTGGATGATCGCCACGGCCACCGAGCCGTCTGAAGCCGCGGCGCTCATCGCACCGACTCGAGGATGCGGCCGACGCCATTGCGGAAGGCCTCGTGCGAGAAGTGCTGGTCGAAGAGCTCAGGAGGCACCGGAGCGGCCCGAACCGCAGCGCCCGCGAAGAGCGCATCCGCGGAGAGCAGATACGGCGCGAACTCAGGGCTGAAGCCCTCCCGCACGTGAGGAGTGGTGAAGACGGGTCGGCCGTAGGCCAAGGCCTCAATCGCCTTCACCTTGATGCCTCCTCCGTGTTCGATCGGCACGACGGCGGCGTCGATGCTCTCGTAGAACTCGTCTAGGTCGCCGATCTCGCCGATCACCGTGACCGGGAACCCCCAGGTAGCGGCTGTCTCGCTGCCGTACCCGCCCACGACGAGTTCGATTCCAGCTTGCTCGAATCGAATCGCATTCTGACTGAGGTACGACCGGAGCGAGATCACGTTCGGCGGATAGTGGAGGTTCCCGATGAACCCGACCCGCCGGAGCCCGACGTGCGAAGCAGGCTGCGGACGTCGACGCACCGGTGTCGGGAGCCAACTCGACTTCACAGAACGCCGGCCGCCAGAAGCGACTAGGTCGCCGTAGCCAGCGAACGCACTCGGCCACCGGTCCGTGAGACCGATCTCCACGCGTCTCCATCTGGTCGATTGCAGCCGGCCTCCAAGCCGACTCAGGTTCGAGGCGTCGCCGATGTTGCGCGCGTTCACGCTCCAGAGATCCATCCAGTCGAAGACAAGCGACCCCGGGGTTCGGACCTTGGCTGCATGCGGCATGACCGCTGGAACCGTCACCACACAGATGTCGGCGTCCAGCGCGTCCGGCGGTAGGTGGCGCGCGAATGGCATCGGCAGAACTGCTCGCTTGAGGCTACCCAGGCGTGAGCCTGCAGTGTCATCACCAGACGGCGTCGAGTCATGGATCGACACCAGCTTGGTGTCGAAGCCCAGGCTGCGCAGTGCAGCGAGCCATGCAGCCGCGCGCTGCCCGCCACCATCCATCGGAAGGCCGTCCTCGGGATACCAATAGACGACCGCGGCAGTCACCATGCGATGACCTCCTCAAGCGAGAGCCGGATTCGCGCAGCCACTGACGGCCAAGCGAACGATTCTGCAACCAACTGCCGGGCGCCGTCATCCGCAGGCCGCCCCGTGTGATTCCTGACAGCCGAGGCCAGAGCGGCCGGGTCTCTGGGGTCGACGAACTGGACATTGGGGAAAGCCCCGAGCGTCTCCCGGAAGACACTGATGTCACTCGCGATGACCGACGCGCCGCTTGCCAGTGCTTCCACGGGCGGAAGCCCGAAGCCTTCGTCGAGCGAAAGACAAATGAACACCGAGCAGGAGCGCAACAACCACCGGAGCTGCGCGTCGTCGACGAAGCCGGTGAACCGCACCCGCCGATCTTCGACGGCTGCCAGCACGGAGCGATCCAGGTCCTCCCAAGCGCCGTCGCGCTCGCCCACGACGACGAGGGGCATGTCGGCGTCGAGCCGTCCGGAGTCGAGGACCCCGTCGACCACGGTCTGGAGGTTCTTGCGGACGTTCAGTCGGCCGACCGTCAGGACGAACCGGCCTTCGAGAAGATCGGCGACGGGGGTGACGGACGCTTCTGGATCGAGAAGTGCGGGCTCCAAGCCCATGCCTACCGTCGCGACTGAGGCCCGCGGAGCCTGGGACCTGATCCGCTGGCCTTCGGTGACGCTCGTGGAAAGCACGAGATCGGCTCGAGGGGCGAGTCTAGTCATCCAGCGGAAATATGACAGTTCCCTGCTCGTGAACCATTCCGGGTTGGTCTCGAACATCAGGTCGTGAATCAGCGCCAAACGGCCGCGACCGAAGAGAGGGGCGAAGTTGTGGACCAGCATTCCATCGGCACGGTGAAGGAACGCGACAATGGGAATGACGACCGAAGCCACGAGCGCCTGCGGGTAAAGGCGCGTCGCGACCACCGAGCAGTTCGGCCCTGGAAGATCGACGTTGGCAGCGTCACGCCGACGGACCACAAGAATCAGACGATCCCGAGGGAACCGCTGAACCCATGCCTCGATGATGCCGCGTTCGACGTTCTTCAAAGACTGCGGGCCGCTGACCCACCAGAACGCGTCCATCACGACAGTGCGCGGCCGGTCACGGCGTGGACGAGTGGTCGTCCTCATTGTGCGGTGCGCAGCAGGCAGGCTCTTCAGCCCCCATCCGACGCGCCGAAGGCGTGCCGCCAGGAGTCCGCGGCGAGTGGGCGAGATGCCTGGCTGCTTCTCCCGGATCTCGTCATCGGTGAGCCAGATCGTGCGCCAGATCAGGCCCGGCCACCGACGGACGGACTCCCGACGCAGCTCCGCTAGCGCCGGGACTGCGAGTGCGTCGCCGGCGGCCACCTTCAGACGCCAGTCCTCGAGCTTCTCCACCAGGGGGGGCGCGGGAACAGCCTGCGATCGCAGGCCAAGAAGTTCGCGCTCTCCCTCGAGAGCCTCCCAGGCTCCCGTGAGTTGCGCGAGTGCTGCGAGCTCATCGCGCGCCGACTCGTCCAGCGTCCCCAGACGATCGATCAACCAGGCCAGCCGCGGGCGCCGCTGCGGGCCTCCTCGAAGGTGGTGCAGGAGCTCGATCAACACCGACGACGGACGGTCACAGCCGACGAGCTGCAATCCAGCTATCAGCGAAGGCGCGCGCCGCTCCCAGAGAGTGTCGAAGACCAGCTGCGGCTCGGCTAGGAATCCGGGGAAGCGGTGGTGCACATCGATCTCGCATGGCCAGAGCGGGTGCACGAACGCATCGGAGTGGATCGGAAGGATGCTGGCTGAGCGATGCAGCACTCCGATCTCCCAGCCGGCGTCGCGCAGCACGGCGCAGTAGGTGTCCCAGGACGCGGGGTCGACCCACACGTCGACGTCGATGGAGCGATCTCCAGGCGGCCTCACGCCGTGTGAGCGAGCGACAGGTCCCTTGATCGCCATCGCGCGAATGCCGTGCGACTCGGCCAGCTTCAGAGCAAGCACGTAGCCCAGCTCGACGGCCTCGTCAGGGTCGAGGGTGAGCCGCTCTTCCTGCTGGGTCACCATGCGCGGTCCTCCAACAGTCGCCGCCCCCTCAGGCCCTTCACCACCTCAGCGACCAGAGGACGCACCTGCTCGATCGGGAGATCGGTGGGCGCCACGTGGTCGGCGATCTGCTCGATAGTGCGGATGCCGTCGATCGCCATCCAGACATCCGCGGCGAACCCGACGAGGATCGTCGGCGCCTCGGAAGGTCGCGACGGGTCGAGCAAAGCGACTCGTCCGGGCCGCTCGACGAACGCAATGCCCTCAGCGCGCACGGGGACGTCCACCGAGATCTCCGTCGTCACCCTGCTCCTCCCCTTGTACCGACCTTGCGATTCTCGACCATTCCTTCAATGGCCGTGCGAGAACGTTTCCCATTTCCCCGAGATTTCCTGTGATGAGCGCCGCTCGATTCCGTCATCGCTGAGAACGCCGAAGGCCCCCGCCGCTCCGGAGAGCAACGGGGGCCTTCAACAGGCGGAAGCGGAGCCGATCAGAGGCTGATGGAGCCCAGGATCGCCGGGAGGCCCGAGCCCGGGTTGGCGGTGCCGCCGACCAGGTAGAGGGGCTTCTCAGCCGGAACCGTGATGGTCGGCTCGAGGACGACCGTTTGGCCCGGGGCGAGCTGGGTCTGGGCAACGAAGCGGAACGTCACGGAGCCGAGGAGCGACTCGGTGAGGTTGCCGACCAGCGGGACCATGCTGCCGGTCTTGAAGACCGACCAGCCAGCGGGGGTGGTGGAGGTGGCGTCCGTCAGCGAGCCACCGAGGAGGCCGCCGACGACCGGCACGAGCTCGGCCACGGGGAGCGAGCTGAGGCACTTGTAGGTCAGGGAGACCGACAGGCCGAGGGTCTTGTAGGTGCCGCTGTTCGTGATGGTCACGATCGTGCGGAGCTTCTTGTTGGCCCGGAACACCTGCAGGTTGGCGGCCAGGGTGGTGGCGCCGCTGTCGGTGGCGGAGGTCGTCGCGGCCAGCGCGGGGGCGGCCGAGGCGATCGTGATGGCGGGGACCGCGACGGCGCCGATGGCACCGGTGCGGACGAGCGAACGGCGGGAGAGCCCAGAGTCGCCGGCCGCGTCCTCAGCAGGCGTGGGGTGGTCGAACGTCATGGGGGTGCTCCGATCAGGAAACCGCCCGCGGTGGGCGGTCAGGCAAACTCAGGGGAGGGTTAGGCATCCTTGCCTAGGCAGAAGAGTAGGGGTGGGGGCACGCGCAGCGCCAACGCTCTGACGGCATCTGGGACACCGGTCTAGTCCATCGGATTGCCGGGGTGTTACACGCCGGATGCGTGCTGGTCACCTGGGATGAGAATGCCCAGGTCAGCGAGCTGTTGAACGATCGAGGCCGCGACCTCGGACGCCGAGGTGCTTGACAGACATCCCACCCACTCGAGGGCGGCTGCGGCCCCGGCCGACGTCACCGAGCCCTGCTCGTAGGCGTGCGCGAGCACCGCGCCGGCCTCCGGGGAGGTGACGAGGTACTGGTCGCCGCGCAGGAGCGCGGCGCGTCCGTCGGGGGCCACGTGGAGGTCGTGGAAGGGCGCCAGGCGATAGGTCGGGGCTTCGGGTTGGCTTCGGGGTGCGGGGGTCTCGACAAGCTCGACCACCGAGGACGCCGGCTCGACCACCGACGTCGGCTCGACCACCGACGTCGGTGCGGGGGTCTCGACAAGCTCGACCACCGGCTCGAGCCACTGCTCGATCAGGGGGGCGAGGTCGTCGGCCTCGGCGTAGCGGACGCGGCGGACGGGGCCGGCGGCGTCCACCAGCGCGGCGAGGCGGCGCAGGGGGAAGGGGCGGGCAGCGAGGAAGGCGCACTGAGCGGCGAGCAGGCCGATCGCCTCGAGGGGGTCGAGCTCCTCGACCTCGACGCCCACCTGCTCGGGACGACGGTCGAGGACGACGATCGCCGCCGCCCGGGCGGCCGCGGGGGTCGGCCCGGCGCCGAGGTCGTCCGGGGCGTGCTGCGACTTCCAGCGGTCGCGGCGGTCGAGCACCGAGAACGGCTTGGGGTACGGCGTGATGGAGAGGTCGTCGGCCACCGGGATGGTCTCGTCCGAGACGTAGCCGAACCGCGGCGCCAGGCGGCGCACCGCCGTGGTCTTGCCGGCGCCCGACGGGCCGACGATCAGCGCGGTGCGTCCGGCGGCGTCGCACACTCCCCCGGCGTGCAGGAGCAGCACGTCGTCCAGGGCGCGGACGCGCAGCGCGAGGTCGGTGACCCGCGGCGACACCTCGTGCACCACCGCGGCGAGATCGTCGTAGGCGACGTCGCCCGCGGCGTAGGCGCCGGCCACGACGGCGGGGTCGTCGTCGAGCACCACCGGCAGCACGGCGTCCGGCTCGACGGATGCTCCGGCGGGCATCAGGCAGCGGACCCAGGCGCGGCGCAGCGCGGACTCCGCGAGACGGTTGCCACTTCCGCGGATTTCGACCCTGACGTGCACGCCGATCGCCCTAAGATCCAGGCCTACGGGCCGGTCGGACTCCTCACCCACGCCGCCGATCCTCGCACTCTCCCCGAGCCAGTCCCCCAGAAAGGGCGCCCGCGCCGATGGAACTCAGCGACTACCTCCGCGTCCTGCGCACCTACTGGATCGGAGTGCTGGTGCTCACCGCGCTCGGCGCCGGGCTCGCCGCGGGCTACACGCTGACGCAGCCGAAGGTCTACGCCGCCAACGCCAACGGCCTGGTGACGATCGCGAACCCGACCAGCAACGGCAGCGCCGGTCTGCCGACCAACGACCCGAACATCGGCGTCATCAACGACACGCTGGCCCGCTCGAAGGTGAAGGCGTACGTCGAGATCGCCACCAGCCGCTCGGTCGCCCAGCGCGTCATCGACGACCTCGGCCTGAAGAGCGACCCCGCCGGCCTGATCGGCTCGATCAGCGTCGACCAGCCGCTCGACACGCCGCTGCTGAAGATCACCGCCAAGGCCTCCAGCCCGCGCCGCGCGCAGGACCTCGCGGACGCCTGGGTGAAGGCCACCGCCGCCGAGATCGCCAACATCGAGAACCCGGACGGCGCCGACCAGCCGAGCGCGGTGCTCCAGCCCGTCGAGGCCGCCGAGCTGCCCACCGCTCCGGTCTCGCCCAAGCCCTCGCGCAACCTCGCCCTCGGCATCGCGCTCGGCCTGCTGCTGGGCGTCGCGTACGCCGTCGTCCGCTCGCGCCTCGACCGTCGCCTCAAGTCGTCGACGAACTTCGACAAGGAGTACGGCGTCGCGGTCGTCGGCCGCGTGCCCGGCATCAAGCAGCTCGAGACCGAGGAGCGCACCGGCGTCGCCCAGCTCGCCGTCTCGAAGACCGCCGGCTCGTCGGGCTGGGAGGCCGGCGAGGCGTTCCGCAAGCTGCGCACCTCGATCTCCTACATGGACGTCGACCAGCCGCCGAAGATCATCGTCGTCACCTCGCCGCAGCCCGGCGACGGCAAGTCGACCACCGCCGCCAACCTCGCCGCCGCGATCGCGATCTCGGGCCAGCCCGTGACCCTGGTGGACGGCGACCTGCGCCGCCCCTCGGTGGCCGACGGCTTCGGCCTCGTCGAGGGCGCCGGCCTCACCGACGTGCTCATCGGCCGCGTGACGCTGGACGACGTGCTGCAGGAGAGCCCCGACTTCGAGGGCCTCACCGTGCTGGCGGCCGGCTCGATCCCGCCCAACCCTTCCGAACTGCTCGGCTCGAAGGCCATGGAGGGGCTGATCCAGGAGCTCGCCCGCGACGGCATGGTGATCATCGACGCCCCGCCGCTGCTGCCCGTCACCGACGCCGCGGTGCTCTCGCGCGAGTGCGACGGCGCGATCGTCGTCGTCTCGCACAACCGCACGCTCGACGCCGAGCTCACCGACGCCCTGACCGCCCTCACCGCCGTGCAGGGCCGCGTGCTGGGCGTGGTGGTGAACCGGGTGCCGCGCAAGGAGTCGGGCACGGGCTACTACACCGGCTACTACACCACCGACGTCGGCGCCGCGCCTGCGAAGGCCGGGGGGCGACGCCGGGGCTGACGCCTCCTCGGACGGCCCTGTCGTCGAGCTCCTGGTCGGGGTCGCGGACGCCGCCGCTGGTCGAGACCACTCGCCTCGGATCGCCGCGAGCGCCCGACGGCACGGCGTCGCGAGTCCTACGCTGGACTGCGCCTCGCACCCCTCCCCCAGGGCCGGCCAGCCAAGCGAAAGGCCTCCTCCGCCGCCATGCCCGAGATCCCCCGCATCCACGGCACTGCGATCCGACCGACGCGACGCTCGGTCGTCAGCGCCGCCGTGTGGGCAGCCCCCACGATCACCGTGCTCAGCGCCGCCCCCGCCTTCGCCTCCTCCGGACGCAGCGCCACCGTCACCGAGACCACCGGCCTGGCCTCGAGCGGCACCGGCGTCGTCTACCTCGCCCTCGACCCGGCCCCCACCACCGCGCCCGCACCGGTCGTCGTCTACGACGACCGCGGGGCCTCCACCACCGGCTTCACCATCGCCGGCGCCCGAGGAACCGCCGCGATCTACCGCCTCGCCTTCCGCACCACCACCCGTCCGATGCCGGCCACCATCACCGTCACCCTCGACATCCCGGACTACGGCACCGCCAACGCCGTCGTCCCGATGACCCTCGGCGGCACTCTCGACACCCGCGTCGCCGACCTCGGCCTGAACGCCGGGTCGCTGAGCAACGGCAACGGGCTCCTCGTCCAGCCCGACGGCAAGATCCTCGTGGCCGGTGACTTCTCCCAGGCCGGGACCCCCCAGGTCGCGAGGAGCCGCGTCGCTCGCTTCACGCCGGACGGCACGCTCGATCCCGGCTTCACCAGCCCCCAACTGAGCAGCAGCGTCTTCGCCATCGCCCTCCAGCCGGACGGCAAGATCCTCGTCGGGGGCATCTTCTCCACCGTCGGACCCGACGCGACGCCCCGACAGGGTCTGGTCCGCCTCAACGCCGACGGCACGCTCGACACGAGCTTCGCCAACCCCGGGCTCAACGACGCCGTCTACGCGATCGCGGTGCTGCCCGACGGCAAGATCCTCGTCGCCGGCAGGTTCGGGACCGCCGGGCCCGATCGCACGACGGTCGGACGCCTCGCACGGCTCAACGCCAACGGCACCCTCGACACCGGCTTCGCCGACCCGAACCTGCTCAGCACCACCATCAGCTTCACCAACGTGATCGCGTACGACCTGGCGGTGCAGCCCGACGGCAAGATCCTCGTCACCGGCAACTTCAACACCGCCGGCCCCGGCGACACCCCTCGCGGGGGACTCGCCCGGTTCAACTCGAACGGAACCCTCGACACCGGATTCGGCGATGCGAGTCTCGGTGGCACCAGCTTCCCGACGGGCACGGGGCTCGCGCTGCAGTCGGACGGCAAGGTCCTCGTCGCCGGCCGCTTCACGACCGTCAAGTCGCAACCGCGGGTCGGGCTCGCACGCCTCACCGCCAACGGCACCCTCGACACCGGCTTCCAGCCCACGCAGCTCGACGACCTGGCCTACGGCGTGACGCTGCAGGCGGACGGCAAGGTGCTGCTGACGGGCGACTTCACCACGTTCGGCTCGGGCAAGGTGTCGCGCAGACTGCTGCTGCGGCTGAACGCCGACGGCTCCCTGGACACCGGCTTCGGCGACCCGGCTCTCACGGGCGGCGACCGGCCGCGAGTGACCGCCGCAGCCGTCGACCAGGACGGCCTGATCTACGTCACCGGCACCTTCAGCAGCGCGGGCAGCCCCAGCACCGCCCGCGGCAACCTCGCGCGGTTCTACGGCTGAGGCCCGGTCGGGCTAGCAGAGGGAGCGGTAGGCCGGGCCGGGCACCGCAGGCGCCGGCAGGACGACGCGGCTCACCGGCGGCGTCCCCGACGGGCGCCACCGCACGGGCAGGGTGATCGAGGCGCCGGGGGCCAGCGCGACCGACACCCGCCTCACCTCGCGCCCCTGCCAGCGTCCGACCGACGAGCCCGCGCCGCGCACGGCCCCGCCGCGCGGGCCGAGCACGAACACGTCGGCCCGCAACCGCACCGCAGCACCACGGGCCACGCCGGTGACCGACGGGGTCAGCGACCGGGCGCCGGCGGCGCGGTCGAGGGTCAGCCGCACCCGGGCGTCCTGGGTGGCCCGGCCGCAGGAGCCGGGCACCACCTCGACCCGCAGGAACCGTCCGAGCTTGGAGCCGAAGCGGTTGACCGTGTCGTCGACCAGCACCGCCGCGTCCGCGGGCTCGAGGAGCCGGGTCGCCGGCACCGCCGCGGCCACCGAGGCCCGCTGCGGAGCCCACTGCAGCCGCTCCTCCTCGAGGCTGCGCCGCAGGGCCTCGAGCAGCGCGGCGTCAGGGCCCGCGTCGCGGAGCCCGAGGACGACCGCGGCGCCGGCACGCGCCAGGAGGCGGTCCTGACGCACCGGGTCGGGGTCGCGGTAGACGCCGGCCTGGACGAGATCGCGGAAGCGGGTGCCGTCGAGCGTGCGGCCGTCGACCCGCACCCCGCCGACGGCGTCGACCAGGTAGCCCAGGGACACGGTGTCGAGCATCAGCACGCCGTCGACACGCTCGTCGAACCGCGCCGCCCACATCGCCGCCCACTGCCGGCCGACCTCGGTGACGCCGGGCACGCGGTTGGCCTGGGTGAGCTCGGCGGTACGCGCGTCGAAGACCCGTCGCGTCGCCGCCGACAGCCCTCGGTAGCGGACGCCGTCGAACGCGTGGGCTGTGGTGGTGCGGCCCAGCACGACCCGACCGTCCCGCACACGGACCTCGAGCAGGCTGCCGGCGTAGCCGCCGAGGGAGCGGACCCCGGCGTTGGACTGCACCACCACGAGGTAGCGGCGCTCCTCGTCCGCGCCGAGCAGCGTGGGGGCGGCCGCCGCGGTCCGCGCGGCCCGACGGAGTCCTGCCACGGCCGGCCCGAGCTCGGCGACCGCGTTCTCCCGCCCGGAGGCCACGGGGCCCAGCCGGTCGTCGTCTGCGGACCTGAGGTCGGCGAGGGAGGAGTCCGCGACGCCGGCCGCGGACCTCAGCAGCGGCGCGATCCGAGCCACCGCGGCGACGTCCAGGCCGTCGGACGGCGAGCCGAGCGCGCCGCGTCCGTCCGCCCGCGCCACCGCGTCCACCAGCGGCAGGCCGGCCGCGGTCAGCCGCGCGGACGCCTCGGCGAGCGTCGCCACCGTGCGGGCGTCCCCACCCACCAGCGGCAGCCGCTGCAGCACGGCCCACACCCGCCCGGTGGTGCCGGCCTCGGCGTCCAGCGCGTGGCCCCGGGCGTCGCGCACCGCCCCCTGGACCCCCGCGAGATCGCCGGCCGACGCGGCGTCGCGCGCACGCGCCCCCGCCTCCCGCACCGCCGAGAGATCGCGCGCCACCTGCACCACGCGCCACCCGGCGACCAGCACGACCAGCCCCACCACACCGGCCACGATGCGCACCAGGCGGCGGTTCACTCGTGGACGACGCATGGTCTGGAGCGTGACAGAGCGCGAGGGCCAGGGCCGTCCGATCGCTGTGGCGCGAGACATCCCGGATTGGCGGCACCGCGGTGGTCGAGCCTGCCGGAGTCACCGCCCTGCGCGGGTGCAGGGGTCTCGACAGGCTCGACCACCGATGCCGCGCTCGACCACCGATGCGGCTCTCGACCACCGGGCCCTGCGCGGGTGCGGGGGTCTCGACAGGCTCGACCACCGGGGCCGCGCTCGACCACCGATGCGGTAGTCGAGCACCGCAGGCGTCAGCAGGCGGAGTCGCCGGCGATCGCGTCGACCGGGGAGGCGCCGGGGGTCACCTGGAGCTCGGGGGCGAGGCGCTGGTTGGCGCCGGTGGTCATCGTCCACTCCAGGTCGACGCTCTCGCCCGGGGCGAGGGTCAGCGCGCTGGTGGCGGTCGGACGGTCGCCGTCGTCGAGCGTGCTCACCGGCTCGATCGGACGACCGTCGACGGTGAGCGTGTCGATCGAGCCGCCCACCGGGCCGTAGGCCAGCACGTTGAGCACGTAGGTGCCGCGGGTCAGGCCACGGCGGGCGAAGGACCCGGCCGGGTAGTCGGGCAGGGTCCGCGCCTGCTGCGGGGTCAGGGTCGAGGTGAGGCGGGCGGCCAGGCGCAGCACCTGGTGGTTGCCGACGCACTCGGTGCCGGCCACCCGCACCTGCGAGCGCAGGTAGTAGGCGACCTTCGAGGCCGAGCCGTCGTTGAGGTAGAGGCCCACCTGGGGCACCGGACCGGGGCGCCGTGGCAGCGCGCCGGCGATGCGGGTGGGCGCCAGCAGCCGCTGCTGCGCGGCGTCGGCGCTGTAGACGAACAGCCGACGCTGGTCGACGCCGCGGGCCAGGACGCCCAGCAGGCCGCCCGCGTCGTCCGTGCCCTGGGTGACCCGCTCGAACACGGTGGAGGCGACGCCCTGGAAGAAGGCGTCCTGCCGGTCGGGGTCGGGGAAGCGACGGTAGGTGTCGGCGAGCAGCAGGCGCACGGCGTCGTCGCCGGTGAACCGCACGCCCTCGACGGTGACGGGGCCGGTGACGCGGAGCAGGTCGGCGAGCACGACGGCGTCCATCGTGACGACGCCGTCGACCCGGCCGGCGTACCGCTCGCGCCACAGCGCACGCCAGATCTCGGCGGCGCGGGGCAGGTCGGGGGTGGAGTTGGCGTCGCGGAAGTCGCTGGTGAGCGTGGGGCCGAAGATCGCGGTCTCCTGGGCCGTCTCCGGCAGCACCGGCCGCGGGAACACCAGGGTGTTGCCGGGCACCTGCCGCTTCAGGCTGATCTTCCCGCCGCGCGCGTCGAGCTCGACCACGGCGCCGCCCAGGCCGCCGGTGGCCCGCGCCTCGCCGGAGTTCTGCACCACCAGCAGGTAGCGTCGGTCGCCCTCCGCGCCGAGCATCGGCGGCAGCAGGCGCACTGCCAGCCGGGACGCGCGCATCGCGTCGTCCAGGTCGGCGATCTCGGCGACGGCGTCGCGCACGCCCGAGGCGACCGGCCCGAGCAGGCCGTCGGCGTCGATGCGCTGCACCCGGAACCGCGCCCGGGAGGTGGCCTGCGCGGCGGCGTCGACCGGATCGCGGAGCTCGGCGATCGCGGCGAGGTCGAGGCGACCACCCCGCGGCACCAGCCGCGCCCGCTGCTGGGCCACCTCGGTGACCGACGGCAGCGCCGAGGCCGCCAGGTCGTCCGCGGCCCGCGCGATCGTCCGCACGGCGCGGGCGTCGTCGCCGACGAGCGGCAGCCGCGAGAGAGTCGACCACACGGGCCCGCTCACCGCGGAGCCGGCGCTCGACGCGTGCTCGAGCAGACGCTGCTGGGCGGCGGTGACGCCGGCGGGGTCGTCCTCGCTCAGCGCCCGCCGCAGGTCGGAGGCGTCATCGCGCGCCGCGTCCAGACCGCTGCGCACCTGGTAGGCGCGCCAGGCCACCAGCAGCACCAGGACGACCGACGCCGCCGCCGCGACGCCGACGAGCAGTCGGGTGCGGCGACGGCGTGGAAGGCCGAGCCGGGTGGAGCGGAGGCGTCGGAGCGAACGACGAAGGCGCCGCTGGAGGCGCCGACGCTGCTGCCCGAGACCCACCGATCAGCGGACGCGGATCTTGAAGCGCGTCGTCGACTTGTTGTAGACGGTCGAGCTGTACGGACGGAACAGGGCGACGACGCGGTACGTGCCCTTGTACTTCAGGCGCGGCGTCGTGAACGTGTACTTCTTGCCGATCGTGACGATCTTCGAGTACGCCTTGCGCTGCTTCCACTTGCCCTCGGGGCCGATCTTGACGACCAGCTTCAGCACGCCGCGCTGGCTGACCCGGGCGGCACGCGCGCCGGGGGCGGCGACCACGCGGGGCGAGTTGGACGCGCCGATGGTGAGCGAGATGTCGACCGGCTGGTTCTGGCCCGACGAGGTGGGCGTGGAGAACCGGGCCGACGTCGAGCTGGCGCCGTCGTAGGCCTCGGCGTGCGGCATGGCGAGGAGGGAGGCGGGCAGCACCAGCGCGGTGGCGCCGGCGGCGAGGAGCTTCTTCATGGCTGGTCCTTCGGGGGTTCGCGGGAGCATGGGGAGGCGGCCCGGGGAGGCTGACCGGCCAAGTGGCCTAGACCGGATGCGTAAGGAACCGTCTCACGGAAGGCGAGCGGCTCTTTGCATTCGATCAGAATCCGGACGACGACTCGCCGCTGGTCTAGACCACTGTCCGGAGATGAACACCGCGCGTCATCTCGGTGAAACCGGAACTTCGCCGGCCCGCAACGAAGCAGCACGGCCCGGCTCCCCTTGCTGGGGGAGCCGGGCCGTGCAGGCGCGGTCCGTCAGATCTCGACGGTCACCTCGGCGACCGAGCCGACCGACGCGACCACCGCGCGGTCGACCGGGTCGGCCTTCGGCGCGAGCGTGCGCAGCGTCCACTCGCCCTCGCCGGCGAAGAACCGGAAGTGGCCGGACGCCGACGTCGGGACCTCGGCGGTGAACTCGCCGTGGCGGTCGAGCAGGCGCACGTAGGCGTTGGGCACGGGCTCACCCGCGCGCAGCACCTGGCCCTGCACCACGGCCTCCTTGGCGACGTTGACGCCGTCGAGCGAGAGACCGCCCGCGGTAGCGCCGCACATCAGGCCTCGCCCGCCTCGTCGCCGAGGACGACCGGGACGCCCACGAGGGAGCCGTACTCGGTCCACGAGCCGTCGTAGTTCTTGACGTTGTCCTGGCCGAGCAGCTCCTTGAGCACGAACCAGGTGTGCGAGGAGCGCTCGCCGATGCGGCAGTAGGCGATGGTGTCCTTGCTCCAGTCGACGCCGGCCTCGGTGTAGATCTCGCGCAGCTCGTCGTCGGACTTGAAGGTGCCGTCGTCGTTCGCGGCCTTGCTCCACGGCACCGACGCGGCGGTGGGGATGTGGCCGGCGCGCTGCGCCTGCTCCTGCGGGAGGTGGGCCGGGGCGAGCAGGCGACCGGCGTACTCGTCGGGGCTGCGGACGTCGACCAGGTTCTGCGTGCCGATCGCGGCCACGACCTCGTCGCGGTACGCGCGGATCGAGGCGTCCTGCTCCTGCGCGGTGTAGGAGGTGGCCGGACGGGAGACCTCGTCGTCGACGAGCTCGCGGGAGTCGAGCTCCCACTTCTTGCGGCCGCCGTCGAGCAGCTTGACGTCCTGGTGACCGTAGAGCTTGAAGTACCAGTAGGCGTACGCGGCGAACCAGTTGTTGTTGCCGCCGTACAGCACCACGGTGTCGTCGTTGGCGACGCCCTTGGCCGAGAGGAGCTCCTCGAACTGCTGCTTGTTGACGAAGTCGCGCCGCACCTGGTCCTGCAGGTCGGTGGTCCAGTCGAGCTTGATGGCCCCCTTGATGTGGCCCTTGTCGTAGGCCGTGGTGTCCTCGTCGACCTCGATCAGGACGATCTTGTCGTCGCCGAGGTGCTCCTCCACCCACTGGGCGGTGACGAGTGCGCTCTCGCGGCTCATGGTGATCTCTCTTTCGGTTGCTGGCGGTGTGATGGCGGGCTGTGCTGGGTGGTCCGGGGATCTCGACGAGCTCGATCACCGAGGTGTCCGGGGATCTCGACGAGCTCGATCACCGGCAGGGATCAGGCGGTGACGCGCTTGATCAGCAGGTACATCTCGCAGCCGAGGCAGAAGCGGAAGACCGCGTTCAGCACGGCGGCGACGAGGGCGAAGCCGACGGCGATCTGGCCGAGCAGCGTCGCGCCGGCCAGGTAGCCGACGAGCGCGACGGCCAGGAACACCAGGCCGACGCCCTGCGCGAACCGCGGGGGCTCGGGCGCCTCGAGCTCGGTCGGCGGCGCCAGGCGCGGCCGGACGAACCGCTTGAACGCCCAGGCGTGCGGCGTGTGCTGCACGCCGCGGACGGCGCCCAGCGCGAACAGCGCCGTCTGGAGCGCGACGAGCACCGTGGCGGGAGTGCTCGGGAGCGCCAGGATGGCGACGAGCACCACCACGGTGATCGAGGCGGTGAACTGCGGGCCCCGCGGGTCGATGCCGGCGGGGGTGGCGCCGGTGGTGCCGGCGCCGGGCTGGGACTGGACGGACATGGGTCCTACCTCGTGGTCGCTGCTGCCTGGGGAAGGGGCGTCGGACGGAGGCGGGTCGACGGGTGCGGAGCAGGGCTCCGGCCGGGATGCGCGTCCGTCAGCGGCGCCGACACAGGCTCGAGCGCACGCGGCAGTGATCCACTGCGCGTCGCTTCGTGAGCCAGGTCGAGGACATGGGTCGAGAGTAGGCCGGGCGGGGAGACGGGTCCCAATCGGATGTTCGGATGATGGGACGGCTGTCCGTCATGTGGGATTCCCGGGGTCGATCAGGCTCAGCCCCATGCCGCGGAAGTCGCGGACGTTGCGCGTCGCCACTCTCGAGACAGCCGGGGTCACAGGTCGGCCGCGCCGGGGACGTCGCGACTGACGACCGGCTCGACGTCGATCTCCTCGTCCATGCGCAGGGCATCCCGGAGGCTCTGCGCCCCGGTCAACCGCTCGTACTCGGCGATGTCGAGGACGACCAGGCTGAGCCGGCCACGGTCGGTGACGAAGACCGGCCCCTCCCGAGCCATCCGCTTGGCCGCTGACGGTGACCGATGGAACTCACGCGCGCTCACGACGGACATGTCGATCACCTCCACGTCGACGCTACGTCAGGACGTCGGACGAGCGCGCCAGCTCAGATGCCGCGTCGCACCCGCCACCGCTGCACCGGGCCCTCGACCAGCTGCCAGGAGGCGGTGGCCACGGCGAGCGTCAGGACGAGCACCAGCAGCGCGTCCAGCCCTTCGGGGTCGCGGAACGGCGAGACCCACCGGACGAGCAGGTAGTTCCACAGGTAGGCGGCGTACGAGATCGTGCCCAGGCCCACGAGCAGCCGGGCCGGCGCCGAGCGCACGTGCGGCCGCGCACGGGCGGCCTGGATCAGCACGACGGTGGCCACGCCGATCACCGGACCGACCAGCAGGTAGGCCAGCGGCTCGTCTCGCAGGTCGGGCAGCGACAGCCCGAGCAGGACGACGAGGGCCACCGCTGCGGCGAGCACGGTGCGGCGGGCGCTCGGGGGCAGCAGGCGGTCGAGCCGGGCGCCGGCCACTGCGGAGGCGGCGCCGACGACCATGACGACGCCCCACGACGTCGGCCACGGGTAGACGTCACGCACCCGCTCGACGCTCAGCACCGTGACCAGCGAGGCGAGCCAGAGGGTGGAGCCGGCGACCACGAGCAGCGCCACCAGCGCCCGCCGTGGGCGCGCCGCGCGGGTCGCCAGCGCCAGGAGCGCCGGCCAGAGGAGGTAGAACTGCTCCTCCACCGCGAGGGTCCACAGGTGGCTCAGTCCCGGCGAGGGCCGCGGGAACCACGGCAGGTCGATGACGTAGGTCAGCGCCAGCACGACGCTGCGCACCACGCGCGTGCGGTCGCGCGGGATCGGCTCCCACACCAGCGTCACCACCACGAACACCACGAGCAGGACGACCAGCGCCGGCAGCAGCCGCAGCGCCCGGTGCAGGTAGAAGCGGCGCAGGTCGAGCCGGTCGGTGCGCTCCAGGCCGCGCAGCAGCACCCCGGTGATGAGGTGGCCCGAGAGCGCGAAGAACACCACCACGCCCACCAGCCCCGCCCCGCCGAAGACGCCCGGGAAGGAGTGGCGCAGCAGCACCAGGCCGATCGCCAGGCCGCGCAGCATCGTCAGGCCGTCGATGCGCCGCGGGACGGTCTCGGCGGCGCTCACGGAACCGCAGGCTAGGCGACCGGCACCCCCCTACGATTCAGCGCATGCGCGATCTCGCCGGGTTCACCGGAGCCGGCTACGAGATCGGCCGGCCCCGCTGGGTGCAGGCCGCCTGGCTGCTGGCGTCCGGCGTCGTCCAGCAGTGGTGGGTGCCCGCCCGCGTGCGGATCGCGGTGCTGCGGGCCTTCGGCGCGACGATCGGTGACGGCGTGCTGATCCGCCACCGCGTGCGGGTGCACTGGCCGTGGCGGCTCACCGTCGGCGACCACTCCTGGATCGGCGAGGGCGCCTGGCTGCTCAACCTCGAGCCGATCCGCATCGGCGCCCAGGTGTGCGTCTCGCAGGACGTGCTGCTGTGCACCGGCAGCCACGACCGACGCAGCCCCACCTTCGAGTTCGACAACGCCCCGATCGTGCTCGAGGACGGCTGCTGGGTCGCCGCCCGCGCCACCGTGCTGCGCGGCGTGACGATCGGCGCCGGCGCCACCGTCGGCGCCACCGCGCTGGTCACCCGCGACGTGCCCGCCGGGGCCACCGTGCTCGCGCCGGCCGCCGGCGTCGTCGGGGGCTAGCCGGATACGGCTCCGCCCGGCGGGGTCTCGACAGGCTCGACCACCGTGACGAGCTCGGCTGACGGGCTCCGTCAGCCTTCCGTGACGCGTACGGCACCTCGCAAGCCTTCCGGAGGTGCCCAGCGCGTCACGGAGTGCAGGTTTCCCCGGATATCCGGGGATTCCTGCGCTGGCCGGCCCGACCAGCGGCTCAGCCCGCGAGCCGCGCCAACCACGCCTCGTAGCGGTCGAGCGCGGCCGACTCCGAGAGCACCTCGCGGCAGTACAGCGGACCGTTCTGCGACCACAGCGGTCGCCGCTCGTCGACGACGATCTTGCGCACGCCCTCGAGCAGCTCCTCGGGGTCGCCGGGTGCGATGACCAGACCGGCGTCGGCCCGGGCGATCTCCTCGGCGGTGGTGCTGTGCTCGTCGGTGGCGGCCAGCACGGGCACGCCGACGCTGAAGTACGAGGTCAGCTTCGAGGGCACCGCCATCTCGACGACGCCGGGACGCTCGTGCACCAGCAGCACGTCGGCGGCGGAGAGCACGTCGGCGAAGTGGCGCTCGTCGACGGGGTCGAGGAAGGTCACCGCCGACAGACCCGCGGCCTGCGCCTCCAGGCGGGCCCGCTCGCCGCCGTCGCCCATCAGCACGAAGCGCAAGGCGAGCCCGCGACGCTCGGCGAGCCGGGCGGCCTCGACGACCGCGCCGAGGTCCTGCTTCTGGCCCATCGCGCCGGAGTGGAGCACCACGGTCTCCTCGCCCCAGCCCATGCGGGCCCGGACGGTCGACCGCTCGGCGCCCACGGGCTGGCGCACGTGCGTCCAGTTGCGCAGCTCGACGATCCGCTCGGGGTCGACGCCGAGGCTGGCGACCAGCCGGGCGCGGAACCGGTCGTGGATGACGCCCACGCCGTCGGCCGCCTGCAGCGTGCGCCGCTCGATGCGGCTCATCGCCCGTGCGGCGCGGCCGCGGGAGGTCTCCTGGAGCCCGACGAAGTAGATGTCCTGCACGAGGACGCCCACCGGCACCCCGGCCGCACGGGCGCGGGCCACGACCATCGAGGACGAGAGCAGCGCGGGGCTGATGCTCAGCACGACGTCCGGCCGCGACCACGAGCTGGCGACCGCGCGGGCGCCGAAGCTGACCTCGGAGAGCGCCCGCGGGACGCCCACCGGATCGGCCGGCACGTAGTGACGCACCCGCTTCAGCGGCACGCCCTCGACCACCTGCCGCCGCGTCCAGCCGGCCCACTCGGGGCCGATGCGCCACTGCGGGTAGTGCGGGAACGTCGTGGTGACGCGGACGTCGTGACCGCGCTCGATGAGGCCCGACGCGATGCGGGTCGTGTACGGGGCGATGCCGGTCGGCTCCGGCGAGAAGTTGATGCCGACGATGTGGACGCGCATGAGGGCGGCCTCCGGGGGAGAAGGGCCGGGACGGGGAGGACTGCACCTCAGTGTGGCAGGGTCCGGCCGCTGGCATGCGGTAACGGCCGAATCGGCGGACGTCCGCCGCGTCACTGGGCGGCGATCGCGCGTTCGCGGGACGCGGCGCCGACCGTCCGCTAGGTTCGGGTCCCTAGGCCTCCCCAGCGCCCGCGTTCCCCCACGCGTGCATCGACCCGACGGAGCATCGTCATGCCCCAGCCCACCAGTCCCTCCCCTGACGCCAAAGCCACCACAGCAGCGGGCACCGCCGGTCCATCCCGACGCAGCGTCGTCGGCGGCGCCGCGGCCGCCGTGTGGGCGGCCCCCGCGATCACCGTGCTGGCCTCCGCGCCCGCCTTCGCCGCCTCCGGCCAGGTCCAGGTCACCGCGTTCCTGCCCGACGCCACCCGACCCGTCTCGGCCTACCAGCGCGGCACCACCCAGACCTTCACCGCCACCGTCACCCAGGGCGGCTCGCCAGTGGCGGCCGGCACCGCCGTGGTGTTCAGCCTCGAGCGCCTTCCGGGCAACACCACCGCCACCACCGACTGGCTCTCCCTGCACCCCACCAACGCCGCGACCACCACGACCACCACCACCGACGCCAGCGGGCAGGCCACCATCACCGTCCGCTACCTCCCCGGCGTCGTCCCGACCATCCCCACCACCCTGCGACTGACCGCGACGACGAGCACCGGCTCCGCCACCCTCGCCACCTGGGACCTCAACTACCGCCCCGGCCGACCCGGCACCCCCGACCCCCACGGCGCGTTCTCCGTCGCCAGCTCCAGCACGGCGGACCACACCCTGGTGCTGCGCAATGGAACCGGCTACGCCTTCGGCTCCAACAACCTAGGTCAGCTCGGGATCGGCTCGACCGCGAGCAGCCAACCCAGCCCCACCGCGATCTCCACCACCAGCACGCTGAACGGCAAGACCATCACCGCCATCGCCGCCGGCGGCCGCCACAGCCTCGCCCTGGCCTCCGACGGCACCCTCCACGCCTGGGGCTTCAACGCCTCCGGCCAACTCGGGAACCCCAACGCCTCCCTCTTCGAGAGAACTGCGATCGCGGTCACTGTCGCTGGTACACCGCTGGCCAACAAAGCCATCACCGCCATCGCCGCCGGCGACTCCCACAACCTCGCCCTCGCCTCCGACGGCACCCTCTACGCCTGGGGCGACAACGGAAACGGCCGGCTCGGCGACGGCACAGGTGCCGCCCGCATTCTCCCGGTGCAAGTCACCGTGCCAGTCGGCAAGACCATCACCGCCATCGCCGCCGGCGAAACCCACAGCCTCGCCCTCGCCTCCGACGGCACCGTCTACGCCTGGGGCGCCAACACTTTCGGCCAGCTCGGCAACGGCACCAAGGGCAGCGCCACCGCGATCGCCGTCCTGGGCCTGGCCGGCACGACCATCACCGCCATCGCCGCCGGCCGCCTGCACAGTCTCGCCCTCGCCTCCGACGGCACCGTCTACGCCTGGGGCGCCAACGCCAGCGGCCAGCTCGGCAACGGCACCAACCAGAACAGCAATGTCGCGATCGCCGTCACCGGCCTGACCGGCAAGACCATCGCCTCCATCGCCGCCGGCAAGGAGCACAGCCTCGCGCTCGCCTCCGACGGCACCGTCTACGCCTGGGGCGCCAACGGCTCCGGCCAGCTCGGCATCGGCAGCAACACCAGCAGCACCGCCGCTGTCGCCCTGACCAAAGGCACGCTGGCCACCAAGACCGTCGTCGCCATCGCCGCCGGCAACTTGCACAGCGTCGCCCTGACCTCCGACGGCACCCTCCATGCCTGGGGCGACAACGCCAGCGGACAGCTCGGCAACGGCGGCACCACCGGCGTCACCACCGCCGTCCAGGTCAAGCCGCTGCCCGCCTGACGGTCTCGACAGGCTCGACCACCCGACTGCGCCACGAACACCGATGGCGGTGGTAGTGGTGGTCGAGCATGTTGAAGCCACCGTCCTGGCGCGAGCGAGACCGTCACGGCCCGGATCGAGGAACGAGACGGAGGACTGTCGTGTCGAACGATGGTGGGCATCCAAGGACGGCGATCGCGCATTCGCGGGATGCGGCACCGACCGTCCGCTAGGTTCGGGTCCCTAGGCCTCCCCACCGCCCGCGTCCCCCCACGCGCGCACCGACCCCGACGGAGCATCGTCATGCCCCAGCCCACCAGCCCCTCCCCCGACGCCGCAGCCGTCATGGGGACCGGCCCGTCCCGACGCAGCGTCGTCACCGGCGCAGCCGCAGTGTGGGCGGCACCCACGATCACCGTGCTGGCCTCCGCCCCCGCCTTCGCCGCCTCCGGCCAGGTGCAGGTCACCGCGTTCCTGCCCGACGCCACCCGACCCGTCTCGGCCTACCAGCGCGGCACCACCCAGACCTTCACCGCCACCGTCACCCAGGGCGGCTCGCCAGTGGCGGCCGGCACCGCCGTGGTGTTCAGCCTCGAGCGCCTTCCGGGCAACACCACCGCCACCACCGACTGGCTCTCCCTGCACCCGACCAACGCCGCCGCCATCGCGACCACCACCACCGACTCCAGCGGACAGGCCACCATCGCCGTCCGCTACCTCCCCGGCGTCGTCCCGCCCCTCCCCACCACCCTGCGCCTGACCGCCACCACCAGCACCGGCTCGGCCACCCTCGCCACCTGGGACCTCACCTACCGCCCCGCACGACCCGGCACCCCCGACCCCCATGGCGCGTTCGCCATCGCCACCTCGAGCGAGGCCTCCCACAACCTGATCGGCCGCAACGGCATCGGCTACGCCTTCGGACAGGGCTTCAGCGGGCAACTCGGCCAGGGCATTGCTGCCTCCGGCTCGCCGGGCACGATCGCCACCAGCAACTCCCTGAGCGGCAAGACCATCGCCACCATCGCCGCCGGCAGCAGTCACAGCCTCGCCCTGGCCTCCGACGGCACCCTCCACGCCTGGGGCTCCAACTCCGGCCAGCTCGGGAACGGGAACTTCATCTCGCGGAGCATTGCCGTGCCGGTCACCATCGACGGCACCTCCCTGGCCAGCAAGACCATCACCGCCATCGCCACCGGCACCAGCCACAGCCTCGCGCTCGCCTCCGACGGCACCCTCCACGCCTGGGGCGGCAACGTCACCGGACAGCTCGGCGACGGCACGACCAACCCTCGGGCCACCGCGGTCGCCGTCACCACCACAGGCTCGTCCTTGGCCGGCAAGACCATCATCGCCATCGCTGCCTTCAGTGATCACAGCCTCGCGCTCGCCACCGACGGCACGCTCCACGCCTGGGGCAAGAACAACGCCGGTCAGCTCGGAGACGGCACCACCACCGACCGGGCCACCGCCGTCGCCGTGAAGATCGCCGGCACCTCCCTGGCCGGCAAGACCGTCACGGCCATCGCCGCCGGTGACCGCCACAGCGTCGCCCTCGCCTCCGACGGCACCCTCCACACCTGGGGTTACAACCTCTATGGGCAGCTCGGCGACACCACCACCACCGACCGCAGCACCGCCGTCGCCGTGAAGATCGCCGGCACCTCGCTGGCCGGCAAGACCATCGCTGCCATCTCCGCAGGCAGTGACCACAGCCTGGTGCGGGCGTCCGACAACACCCTCCATGCGTGGGGCCGCAACGGCAACGGGCAGCTCGGCGATACCACCACCACCAACCGTAGCGCCGCCGTCGGCGTCGCCACTGCCGGCACGTCCCTCGCCGGCAAGACCATCACCGCCATCGCTGCCGCCGGTTCCCACAATCTGGCCCTGGCCACCGATGGCACCATCCACGCCTGGGGCACCAACGACAGCGGTCAGCTGGGCGACGGCACCACCATCCAACGCACCGCGGCGGTCGCCGTCACCACCGCCGGCACCTCGATGGCCGGCAAGACCATCACCGCCATCTCCGCGAACACGCGCCACAGCCTCGCTCTGGCCTCCGACGGCACCGTCCACGCCTGGGGCGGCAATGGCGCCGGCCAGCTCGGCGATGGCACCACCATCCAACGCACTGCCGCCGTCGCGGTCGCGACCGCCGGCGCCTCCGTGGCCGGCAAGACCATCACCGCCATCGCCACGGGAAGCACGCACAGCCTGAGCTTGACCTCCGACGGCACCGTCCACGCCTGGGGCGGCAATGGCGCCGGCCAACTCGGCGACGGCACCACCATCCAACGCAACATCGCAATCGCCGTCACCACCGCCGGCACCTCCCTGGACGGCAAGACCATCACCGCCATCGCCGCCGGCACCAGCCACAGCCTCGCGCTCGCCACCGACGGCACCCTCCACGCCTGGGGCGACAACAGCCTCGGGCAGCTCGGAGACGGCACCACCACCAACCGGGCCACCGCCGTCGCCGTCACCACCACCGGCACCTCCCTGGCCGGCAAGACCATCACCGCCATCGCCGCCGGCACCAGCCACAGCCTCGCGCTCGCCACCGACGGCACAATCCACGCCTGGGGCTCGAACAGCGCCGGTCAGCTCGGAGACGGCACCACCACCAACCGGGCCACCGCCGTCGCCGTCACCACCGCCGGCGCCTCCCTCGCCGGCAAGACCATCACCGCCATCGCCGCGGGCAGCCTGCACACGCTAGCGCTCGCGTCCGACGGAACCCTCCACGCGTGGGGCAACAACGGCAGCGGTCGTCTCGGCGACGGCACCACCACCAACTGGAGCGCCGCCGTCACCGTGCGCACCGCCGGCACGTCCCTGGCCGGCAAGACCATCACCGCCATCGCCGCCGGCAACTCCCACAGCCTCGCGCTCGCGTCCGACGGCACGGTGCACGCCTGGGGCTTCAACACCAGCGGCCAACTCGGGGACAGCACCCGGGTTGCCCACGGCACCGCGGCGCAGGTCACCACAGGCACGTCCCTTGCCGGCAAGACCATCATCGCCATCGCCGCCGGCAGCTCCCACAACCTCGCATTGGCGTCCGATGCCAGCCTGCATGCCTGGGGCCTCAACTCGGACGGCCAACTCGGTGACGGCACCCCGACCCGTAGGACAGCCCCGGTCCTCGTGAACCGTCTGCAGAGCTGACGAGGTCTCGACGGGGTCGACCGATGAACTCAGGCTCGACCACCGCCCGGGGCTCGGTCCCACGGCTGTGTCCGGGCCGCTCGAACCGGGTCCATAACGGATCCGCGCCCTCTACGATCGAGTCCGGCCGGCCGTCGCCGTCCCCTCCCCCTTCGCGATCTCGGCGCGCCCTCCTGAAGCGAGCACCTGCCGTGACCGACGACGCCCTGGCACCCCACACCGACACGGCCGACGACACCAGCCCCGGCCCGTCCCGCCGGGCGATCGTCGCCGGCACCGGCGCGATCTGGGCCGCTCCCGCGATCACCGTGCTGGCCTCCGCCCCCGCCTTCGCCGCCTCCGGCCAGGTCCAGGTCACCGCGTTCCTGCCGGACGCGACCCGACCCGTCTCGGCCTACCGCACCGGCACCACCCAGACCTTCACCGCCACCCTCACCCAGGGCGGCTCCCCCGTCGCAGCCGGCACCTCCGTCGTCTTCACCCTCGACCGCCTTCCCGGCGACACCACGAGCGCCACCGACTGGCTCTCCCTGCACCCCACCACCACAGCAACGACGGCGACCACCACCACCGACGCCGACGGCAAGGCCACCGTCGCCGTCCGCTACCTCCCCGGCGTCGTCCCCACCGTCCCCACCACGCTGCGCCTCACCGCCACCACCAGCACCGGCTCCGCCACCCTCGCCACCTGGAACCTCACCTACCGCCCCGCCCGACCCGGCACCCCCGACCCCCACGGCGCCTACGCCCTCACCACCTCCAGCGAGGCGTCCCACACCCTGATCGGTCGCAACGGCGTCGGCTACGCCTTCGGCCTGGGCAACAACGGACGGCTCGGACGCGGCACCACGGCGTCCTCGAGAACACCGACCACCATCGCCACCACGAGCTCCCTGGCAGGGAGGACCATCACTGCGATCGCCGCGAGCAACGGGAGCAGCCACTGCCTGGCGTTGGCCTCCGACGGCACCCTCCACGCCTGGGGCAACAACTCCGGCGGGCAACTGGGGGACGGCACCACCACCGACCGCTCCGTCCCCGTCCAGGTCACCACCAACGGCACCTCTCTCGCTGGCAAGACCGTCGCCGCCATCGCCACTGGCGTCAACCACAGCCTGGCTCTCGCCTCCGACGGCACCCTCCACGCCTGGGGCCTCAACACCTACGGCCAGCTCGGTGACGGCACCACGACCCAGCGCACCACCGCCGTCGCGGTGACCGTCGCCGGTACCTCCCTCGCCGGCAAGACCATCACCGCCATCACCGCCGGCACCAGCCACAGCCTCGCCTTGGCCGCCGACGGCACGGCCCACGCCTGGGGCGACAACAGCCGCGGACAGCTCGGGACCGGCACCAACACGCAACGCACCTCTGCGGGTGCGGTGACCGTGGCCGGAAGCTCCCTGGCCACCAAGACCATCACCGCCATCGCGGCCGGCGACACCCACACCCTGGCCCTGGCCTCCGACGGCACCGTCCACGGCTGGGGCAACAACAGCAACGGGCAGCTCGGCGTCAACACCGCCGCGCAGACGAGCACCGCCGTCGCCACCACCGTCACCGGCACTTCCCTGGCCACCAAGACCATCACCACCATCGCCGCCGGCTTCACCCACAGCCTCGCCCTGGCCACCGACGGCACCCTCCACGCCTGGGGCGCCAACGGCGGCGGCCAGCTCGGCGACGGCACCACCAACATCCGCGCCGCAGCGGTCGCCGTCGCCATCACGGGCACCTCGCTCGCCGGCAAGAACATCGTCTCCATCGCCGGCGGCTACGCCCACAGCCTGGCGCTGGCGTCCGACGGAACCGTGCACGCATGGGGCAGCAACAGCGCCAGCCAGCTCGGTGACGGCACCACCACCCAGCGAAGCTCCGCCGTGGCTGTCCTCGTCGCCGGCACCTCCCTGGCCGGCAAGCGGATCACCGCCATAGCGGCCGGCTTCGCCCACGGCCTCGCCCTTGCCTCCGACGGCGCCGCCCACGCCTGGGGCGCGAACGCCGCCGGCCGGCTGGGCGATGGCACCCTCACCAATCGGGCCACCGCCGTCGCCGTCCTGACGACCGGCTCCTCCCTGGCCGGCAAGACCGTCATCGCCCTCGCGACGGGGTCGAGCCACAGCCTGGCCCTCGACTCCGACGGCACCGTGCACGCCTGGGGTGGGAACAACTTCGGTCAGCTCGGTGACGGCACCACCACCGATCGGCTGACCGCGATCGCCGTCGCCACCACAGGCACGTCCCTGGCCGGGAAGACGATCGTGGCGATCGCCGCCGGAGCGCTGCACAGTCTGGCGCTGGCCTCCGACGGCACCCTCCACGCGTGGGGCTACAACTTCCTCGGGCAGCTCGGCGACGGCAGCACCTCCGACCGCACCACCGCCGTCCGGGTCGCCACCGCAGGCGCCTCCCTGGACGGCAAGACCGTCACCGCCATCGCCGCCGGCAACATCCACAGCCTCGCCCTGGCCACCGATGGCAGCCTCCACGCCTGGGGGAGCAACGGCGCGGGCCGGCTCGGCGACGGCACCACGACGAACCGCAGCACGCCCACGCTCGTGAACGTCAGCGGAACGGCCTTGGAGAGCAAGACCGTCACTGCCATCGCCGCCGGCACCGCCCACAATCTCGTCCTGGCCTCCGACGGCACCGTCCACGCGTGGGGCGACAACGGCAACGGGCGCCTCGGCGACAACACCACCACGCAGCGCGCCACCCCCGTCCCCGTCACCACCGACGGCACCTCCCTGGACGGCAAGGCCGTAACCGGCATCGCCGCCGGCGCCACGCACAGCCTCGCGCTGACCTCCGACGGCACCGTCCACGCGTGGGGAGACAACGGCAACGGGCGCCTCGGCGACAACACCACCACGCGGCGCACCACCGCGATCTCCGTGACCACCCCAGGAACCTCCCTGGACGGCCGGGCCGTGGTCGCGATCTCCGCCGCCAACGCCCACAGCCTGGCGCTGGCCTCCGACGGCACGATGCATGCCTGGGGCATCAACATGGACGGCCAGCTCGGTGACGGCACGAGCCTGCAACGCACCACGGCGGTCCTGGTCCGCCCGCTGCCGGCATGACATCGCTGGTCGAGCACCTGGGCCGGGTGGTCTAGACCCTGCGCCTCCGCGTCATCGCGGACCACCTCGGTGGCGCGCCGGGCGCCTACCCTTGAGGTCCCCCCAGCTGAGGACCCTGGCGTGACCCTCCCCTTACCTCCGCGATCTCGGCGCGCCCTCCTGAAGCGAGCACCTACCGTGACCGACGACGCCCTGGCATCCCTCACCGACCCGGCCGACGCCACCAGCCCCGGGCCGTCCCGCCGGGCGATCGTCGCCGGCACCGGCGCGATCTGGGCCGCTCCCGCGATCACCGTGCTGGCCTCCGCCCCCGCCTTCGCCGCCTCCGGCCAGGTCCAGGTCACCGCGTTCCTGCCGGACGCGACCCGACCCGTCTCGGCCTACCGCACCGGCACCACCCAGACCTTTACCGCCACCGTCACCCAGGGCGGCTCCGCCGTCGCCACCGGCACTGCTGTGGTGTTCAGCCTCGACCGCCTCCCCGGCGACACCACCAGCGCCACCGACTGGCTCTCCCTGCACCCCACCAACGCCGCGACGACGGCGACCACCATCACCGACGCCAGCGGCAAGGCCACCATCACCCTGCGCTACCTGCCGCCGATCGTGCCGAGCATTCCCACCACCCTGCGACTGACCGCGACGACGAGCACCGGCTCGGCCACCCTCGCCACCTGGGACCTCACCTACCGCCCCGCACGACCCGGCACCCCCGACCCCCACGGCGCCTTTGCCCTCGCCACCTCCAGCGAGGCATTTCACACCCTGATCGCCCGCAACGGCGTCGGCTCCGCCTTCGGCGAAAACGGCTTCGGCCAACTCGGGACCGACTCGACCGACAACACCCAGGCCCGCCCCACCGCCATCGCCACCACCAGCTCGCTGATCGGCAAGACCATCACCGCCCTCGCCACCGGCGGCAGCCACAGCCTCGCCCTCGCGTCCGACGGCACCCTCCACGCCTGGGGCGCCAACTACAGCGGCCAGGTCGGCGACGGCACCGCCCTCAACCCCGCCACAGCTGTCGCCGTCACCGCCCTGGCCGGCAAGTCGATCACCGCCATCGCCGCCGGCAACGAACACAGCCTCGCACTTGCCTCCGACGGCGCCCTCTACGCCTGGGGCTGGAACAGCAGCGGTCAGCTCGGCGACGGCACCACCATCCCGCGCAACACCCCCGTCGCCGTCACGACCCTGTCCGGCAAGACCATCACCGCCATCGCCGCCGGCAACCGCCACAGCCTCGCACTTGCCTCCGACGGCACCGTCTACGCCTGGGGCAACAACGCCTCTGGTCAGCTCGGCGACGGCACCACCAACAGTCCCGTCACGGCCGCTGCCGCCGTCAAGACCATCAACACCTCCCTGGCCGGCAAGACCATCACCGCCATCGCCGCCGGCGGCACCCACAGCCTCGCGCTCGCGTCCGACGGCACCCTCTACGCCTGGGGCTCCAACAGCAGCGGTCAGCTCGGTGACGGCACCAATGTCAGCCACAGCACCGCCGGCGCAGTCACATCCCTCGCCGGCAAGACCATCACCGCCATCGCCGCCGGCTCTGACCACAACCTCGCACTGGCGTCTGACGGCACCCTCTACGCCTGGGGCTCCAACAGCAGCGGTCAGCTCGGCAACGGCAGCTCCAGCGGCTCCGTCACCACCGCCATCACCGTCCGCACCACCACCTCCCTGGCCAACAAGACCATCGTCGCCATCGCGGCCGGCAAACTGCACAGCCTCGCGCTGGCCTCCGACGGCACCCTCCACGCCTGGGGCTCCAACAGCAGCGGCCAGCTCGGCAACGGCACCACGAGCAACACCGCTGTGCCCGCACTCGTCAACGCGCTGCCGAGCTGACGGTCTCGACAGGCTCGACCACCGTCCCGGGCTCGGCCACCGAGTCCGCGGTGGTCGAGCCGGGCAGGACCTCAGTCGGTGCCGTAGATGTCGCGCGTGTAGACCTTGTCGGCGACGTCGTCGAGCACGTCGGTGCGACGGTTGGCGATGATCACGTCGGAGCGCTTCTTGAACTCCTCGAGGTCGGAGATGACCTCGGAGTGGAAGAACTCGGACTCCTCGAGCGCGGGCTCGTAGATGACGACCTCGATGCCCTTGGCCTTGATCCGCTTCATCACGCCCTGCACGGAGGACTCGCGGAAGTTGTCGGAGCCCTCCTTCATGATCAGCCGGTAGACGCCGACGGTCTGCGGGTCGCGGGCGAGGATGTCGGTGGCGATGAAGTCCTTGCGCGTGGTGTTCGACTCCACGATCGCGCTGATCAGGTTCTGCGGCACCTCGCGGTAGTTCGCCATCAGCTGCTTGGTGTCCTTGGGCAGGCAGTAGCCGCCGTAGCCGAAGCTCGGGTTGTTGTAGTGCGTGCCCACGCGCGGGTCGAGTCCGACGCCCTCGATGATCTGCGCGGAGTCCAGGCCCCGCACCGCCGCGTAGGTGTCGAGCTCGTTGAAGTACGCCACCCGCAGCGCCAGGTAGGTGTTGGCGAACAGCTTGATCGCCTCCGCCTCGGTGGAGTCGGTGAGCAGCACCGGGACGTCGTCCTCGAGCGAGCCCTCCTTCAGCAGGTCGGCGAAGCGCTGACCCACCTCGTCGCGCGAGCCGACGACGATCCGCGAGGGGTGCAGGTTGTCGTGCAGCGCGCGGCCCTCCCGGAGGAACTCGGGGCTGAAGAGGATCGTGACGCCCGGGATCTCCTCGCGCACCCGCTCGGTGAACCCGACGGGGATCGTCGACTTCACGACCACCACCGCGGACGGGTCGACGCTGGCGACCTGGCGGATCACCGACTCCACCGAGCCGGTGTTGAAGTAGTTGGTCTCGGGGTCGTAGTCGGTCGGCGTCGCGACGATGACGAAGTCGGCACCGGCGATCGCCTCGGCGGCGTCCGTGGTGGCCCGCAGGTCGAGCTCGCGACCGAGGTACTCGGTGATGTCGGCGTCGACGATCGGGGAACGGCGCTCGTTGACCGCCGCCACCTTCGCGGCGTCCAGGTCGACGGCCACCACCTCGTGGCGCTGGGAGAGCAGCACGGCGTTCGACAGGCCGACGTAACCGATGCCGACGACGGCGATCTTCATCTGATCCTCCGGGATCTGCGGGCGGGTGCGGCCGCAGCCTATCGGCCCTGCCCGGTGGTGGCGGGCGGGTCGGCGCGGAGGTCGTGCTCGTCACGGAGGCCTCCCGGCTCGGGCGGTCTCCGGCGCGGCTCGATCAGCCTCGCGGCGCGGAGTAGAGCCGCACCCGCAGCCACCCGTAGCGCCGCTCCTCCAGCAGGTCGCGGTGGCGCAGGGCGTCCGCCTGCGCCACGCCGAACGGGGACGGGTCGACCTCGTCGCCCGGCCCCGTGATCCGGCTGACCAGCCACAGTCGTCCGCGGTGCTCGGCCATCCGCCGAACCAGCACCTCCGGGGCGACGAGGGACCGCATCAGCTCCGGCTGACGCAGGGTCGACTCGCCCAGCACGGGCAGATCGGCCGCCACGCCGCCCTCTCGCCTCAGGACGTACGCCGTCGGCACGCCCAGCTGTCCGGTGCCCGGGTAGTCCAGCGCGTCGCCGGGGCGCGCCTGCTCCCCGATCTGTCGGGCCAGGGCCGAGAAGTCCTCGTACCGGCTGTAGTACGGCCGCAAGGGCTGCGCCTGCAGGTTGAGCGCCAGCACCCCCAGGACCCCGAGCGCCATCGCCGCCGCGCCGGACCGGAGCACGACGGTCCGTGCCGGCCCCCCGGCAGCGGCGGCGTCCCAGGCCGCGGCGACCGCGACGCCGAGGATCAGCGCGACCCCGGGCAGGCAGAACGAGAAGTAGCGGCCGACGACCAGCGGCCGGACGAACGAGATCGCGACCAGCGCCGCCGGGGCCCCCGCGCCCCACAGCAGGACCAGGAGCGCATCGTCCGGCGCCACCCCCGACGACCACCGGCCCCGGAGCTCGGCGAGAACGACGACCGCCAGCGTGATCGCCGCGGCGAGCGCCACGGGTCCCAGCACCCCGACCAGGTGACGGCTCCCGACGATCGGCTCGAAGGCGCCGAGGAGCGTGTCGACCCGCGTCGGCGGGATCCAGTCGACCTGCCCCGTGTCGGCGCTGATCGCCCACGCCCACATCCCGACGCCGGTCGCGAGCGGGATCGCCAGCGCGGGCCCCGCCTGTCTCACCCGCTGCCGGAGCACGCTGTGCGTGGCCAGGGCCAGCAGGAGCAGCAGCGGGAGGATGTTCACCAGCACCATGACGGTGCCGGCGACGCCCACGCAGACGCCCGCGGCCCGGCGCCGTGCGCCGCCGTCGAGCAGGCCGACGTAGGCAGCGACCACGACCGTCGCCAGCAGGGTCGAGATCGCGTACCCGCGCACGTCGAGCGCGATCGACCACACGCCGGCCATCGACAGCCAGGCCAGCAGGGTCGGCGCGACGGCGACCCGCCCGCCCCAGCGATGGGCCAGCGCGGCGAGCACCGGGATCGTCAGGATCGTCGCCGCGACCGTCGGGAGCCGGAGCCAGAGGTCGCCCTGGCCGAACGGCACCCACGCGCGCAGCAGCACGTAGAAGCCGGCGTTGTTGACCTCCTGGGTGTCGACGGCGTGGCGCAGCACCGACCACGGCGCGGTGGCCATCGCGGCGCTGAAGGCGTCGTCGAACCACAGTCCGGGCGCACGGCGCAGCCCGACCGCGGAGAGGACCCCCAGGAAGGTCATCGCCACCGTGGTCTCGATCAGCGGAGGTCGCAGCCGGGGCCGGCCGCTCGGCGGCGCCGCGGCCGGGGCGGACTGGGAGGGGACGGACGCGGACGGGGAGATGGTGGTCATGGGGCACCTGCGCTGATCCGGGGAGGGAGGGACCATCGTAGGGACGCCACGGGCCGCCCCGGGGCGGATCGGTGCGGATCGGCCGCTTCGACGGTCGGGGGCGCGGCCGAACCGACTCCGGTCCGACGGGTCTCGACAGGCTGGACCACCGACCAGGGGACTCGCCCAGCGACCAGGGGCTCGACCAGCGACGGTCAGCCGCGCCGCGCGGAGTACAGCTGCACGTGCATCCAGCCGAACTGTCGGTCCAGCAGCAGGGTGCGGCGTGCGAGGTCGGCGTCGCGTGCCTCCACCACCGGGCCGGACGTCGGGAGCTCGCCGGTCACGGTCTGACGCGAGACGACCCAGAGCCGACCGGGCGCGGCCGCGAGGGCGGGGGCATAGGCCGCCGGATCGATCTCGGCGCTTCGCTCGCCGCCGACGTCCCACCGCGCCGCGGAGGGGTTGCGGGTCACGTCGACCAGCGGCGACGGGCCGCCGAAGGCGGCCCGCAGCATCTGGTCGAACGGCGTCCGCGCGATCGGCGTGAGGTAGTCGAGGGCATCTCCGGGACGCTGCTCGTCCCGGATCAGCGCAGCCGCGGCCGAGAGGTCCTCCCTCTCGCCCCACGGCGGGGAGCCGAGGGAGCGCTCGACGTTGCCCGCCACCGCGACGAGCACGAGGACGACGACGGTCACCCCCGCCGTCCGCACCAGGCGTCGCCGGTCGGCCAGCGCAGCCCCGGCCGCCACGCCGAGCAGCAGCGCGATGCCCGGCACGCAGAACAGCAGGTACCGACCCTGCAGCAGCGGCTTGACCAGCGAGAGCACCAGGATCCCTACGACGCCGCCCGCCCCCCAGGCGAACGCCATGGCCAGGAGCCGTCGTCGCTCGAGCGTGGCGGAGCCCATCGAGACGGCGGCGGTGCCGAGCGCGAGCACGCCCGCCAGGACCAGCGCCACGAGCCCGACCAGGGAGCCGACCAGCAGACCGAGCTGGATCGCGATCGACATCGGGCCCAGCGACGGGATCCAGTCGACCTGGCCGCGGTCCGCCGAGACGGCGAGCAGCCACATCGCCGCACCTGGGAGCACCGCGACCGCCAGCGCGACCGTCGCCGGGCGGCTACGACGTGCCGCCGCGACGACGAGCAGGGCCAGCACGAGCAGCAGCAGGAGGAGGTTCACGATCGTGGCGAGAGCTGCGACTCCGATGAGCACCAAGGCCCGCGCCACGGACCGGGCGCGGGACGTGTCGGGACGGTCGGTCAGGTCGAGCAGCAGGACCACGGCGAGCGCACCGAGGAGCATCGAGAACGGGTAGCCGCGCATCCCGAGCATGCCGTCCCAGGTGCCGTAGAGGCCCACCATCACCAGCAGCGAGACGCGCAGCGTCCAGCGGTCGCCCGCGCGCCCCGCGACCCGGGCCAGCAGCACCGTGGTGGCCAGAGCCGCGAGCACCCCCGGCAGCCGCAGCCACCACAGGTCATGGGACACCAGGGCCCACAGGTGCAGGAATCCGTAGTAGCCGGCGTTGTTCACCTCCTGCATCCGCACGTCGACGAGGAGGTCGCCCCAGGACTGGTCGGCCATCGCCAGGCTGTACGCGTCGTCGTACCAGAGGCCCGGGCCGCGCACGAGGCCGGCCACGCCGATCCCGCCGAGCACCGTCAGGGCGACCAGCAGCTCCCAGGTCAGGAGCGGGAGGGCGGCGGGACGCGGACGCGTCGCCTCGGCGTGGGGCGGGGACAGCACGGACATGGCTCAGCTCCTGCGGGCCGGGGAGGGGGACCCGTCCGTGGAAGCCTAGGCGCGCACGCGGGTCGTCGTCGGTGGATCCGCCGAACCGTCCGGCTCCTGCGCACGCAGGACGAGCCGGCCGTCTGCGGCCCTACGATCGCGGCGTGCCCCGTCCGTCCCCTTCCCGCTGATGGCGCGGGTCGCGATCCTGGCCGGCTGCGTCGCGCCCGGCCGTGACGGCGTCGGCGACCACAGCCGGCGGCTCGCCGAGGAGCTGGTGCGCGTCGGGCACGAGGTGCTGCTGATCGGCCTGACCGGCAACGAGCCGAGCGACGTCGTGGCCGGCCCCCTGCGGATCCGGGCCTTCCCTTACGCGCTCGACGACAGCCCGGGCGCCCGCGAGGTCCGCGGGCTGCTGGCTGACTTCGGACCCGACCTGGTCTCCGTGCAGTTCGTGCCCTGGAGCCACGGCCCCCGGGGCACCGGCCGCCGCCTCGAGCGGCTGCTCCGGACGATCGACGCGCCCCGCTGGCAGATCATGCTGCACGAGCTCTGGCTGCACGACACCCCGATCCGACGCCAGCGGCTGCTCGGACTCCTGCAGCGGCGCGCGATCCGGCAGCTCCTCCGGGCGCGCCCCTGGGACGTCGTCCACACCTCGATCGAGCACTACCGCCGGCTGCTCGCGAGCGTGGGCGTCGAGGCGCGGATCCTGCCGCTCTTCGGCAACATCCCAGTACCGGGCGGCGCCGAGCCGCTCCCTGATCCGGACGGCCTGCTGCACTTCGGCACCCCGCCCTCGCCCGAGCGGTGGCCGGCGATCGCGGACGAGATCGCGCAGATCGCGCCCGACCTGCCGATCCGGCTCGTCGGCGGCGCCGAGGACGCGCGCGCCGCCTTCGCCGCGACCCTGCGTGCCGCCGGCCTGGACGTGCACGACCTGGGTCGGCTGGACGACCGGGAGCTGGCCGGCGAGCTGGCGCGGGCCCGGGTGGGCCTGGTCCGGATCAGCCGACGCTACGCCGGCAAGAGCGGCGTGCTCGCGGCGATGCTCGAGCACGGTCTGCCCGTGTGGGCGCCCGGGCTGGTGCCTCCCGATCCGCCAAAGGTGCACGATCGGCTGACCGACGCGCTCACCGCTCCCCGCCGACCGGCTCGGTCACGCCTCCACGCGGTCGCCTGGCAGATGATGCACGACGCAAGGGTCGACACCCAGGGCCTCCAGCCACCGTCCTGACGTGCGGCGCTCATCGACCCGGGGAGAGGACATCAGGGAGCGGCGCGGTCAGGCGATCTCGTACAGATGCACCTGCACAGATCCGAAGCAGCCCTCGAGGAGGGCCTGTCGTCGGGTGCTGGCAGTCCGACGCGCGGCATCCAGCTCGCCCTGGCCGGTGCCCGCGGTGCCGCAAGGCGTCCGCTCGATCGTCCAGATCCGGCCACCCGTGCCCGGAAGCCGACTGCGGTAGACCGACACGGTCACCGGGGGATCGTCCAGACGCGGCATGCGCTCGTCGTACGACGACACGATGGGCAGGGACGCTGCCGTCTGACGACGCAACACGAACCCGACCGGCACGTCGAGCCCGGAGGTCACGACGTCGACGACATCGCCCGGCTGAGCATGGGCGCCGATGAAAGCCGCCGCCTGCGACAGATCCTCCGGGCGACGCCAGGGCGATTCCTCCACCGCTCCCGCCGCATTGCACACCAGGATCCCGACGAGGCCAGCCACCGGAACCGCGCGGACGAGCCGTGCCCGGCGCTTCGCGGTGCGGGCGCCGAGCTCCAGGTGCTCAGCAGCCCAGGCGGCGACGAGACCCAGCGAGAGGGCGATCCCGGGCACGCAGAAGAGCAGGTAACGGCCCTGGAGAACCGGCTTGCCCAACGAGATCGCGACGATGGCCGCCGGTACGGCCAGGCCCCATCCGAGCGCGAGTCCGATGTCGCCGGAGGCGATCCGGCCTGCATCGCCGCGACCGGATCGGACGACCGTCAGAGCCACGCCGAAGAGGACCACTCCGACGGCGACGAGCAGGAGGACGCCGGCTCCCGATCCGACCACCTGCCGAGCCACGATCGCCAGATACGCCGGCGAGACCGGCGGCAGCCAGGACACCTGCCCCCGATCGGCCTGGGCCGCGAGCAGCCACATCCCGGCACCCGCCAGGCCGGGCGCGGCGAGCCAGCCGATCGAGCGGGCTGCCGACCGGGTTCCGAGTGCATGCGCAGCAAGCACGACGACGAGGAGGAGCGAGAGCAGGTTCGTGAGGACCATGAGGCAGCCGCTGAGCACGAGGACCGCTCCGATGCGGCGGGCCGACCGGGATCGGCGAACCCCGACGTAGGCGCGTACGAGAACCGTGGCCATGAGGGCTGCTAGCGCGTAACCGCGAGCCTCGACTGCCAGCGACCAGACGGAGGCGAAGGAGACGTACGCCAGGAGTGAGACGCGAACCGCTCGACGGCCGCCGAGGACGGACGCCAACGAGGCGAGCACCGGCACCGTCACCACGGTTGCCAGCAGGCTCAGCATCCTTGACCACATGTCGCTCTGCGAGGCCGTGGTCCACAGGTGGAGGACTGCGTAGTAGCCCGCGTTGTTGACCTCCTGGTACGAGACCGCTCGCACGAGATCACCCCACGACAGCCTCGCCATGGCTCCGCTGTAGGCCTCGTCGAACCAGAGCCCCGGCGAGCGCATGAGGCCGAGGCCGCCGATCGACAACAGGACGAGACACGCGGCGAGCGTCTCGGCGGTCGGACGGCGGTTGCCGCTGACCGCTCGCGGGACGGCGGCGACCGTCCTGCGCGACATCAGCAGGTCCTCCCCGGATCGACTCGTTGAACGACCCGAGAGGACGTGACCCGCTTGCGCGCGCCCCGCTGGCCTGGCGTGGCTCGAGGTGGACGTCCCAGGAGGTAGAGAGCGGCCAGGATCACGAAGGCACCGGCTACCAGGGACGGCGCGAATAACGCGCCCTGGAACAGCAGCAATGAGCCCGGAAGTGCCACCAACGCGAGCAGCGGATCGTTGCTGCGTCGGGCGGCCCCGACGCCGTGGACGAGAAGGAAGACGGCGGCCAGCTGGCGCAGCGCCGCCAACGCGAGCCCCAGCAGGCCGAACTCGGCCACCAGACGTGGCATCTCCAGTTCGATCCACGGGCCCGGGGACCCAGCGCTCAGCCCGGCGAGCGTGTGGCTGCCGATTCCGTCCCCTACCCAGCTGAAAGGCTCACCCAGGTAGCCGAACGCAGCGTTGAGTATGCGCTGAACCGGATCCTCCCGGGCTCCAGCCTGATCGATGCGCACGCGGAAGGCCGCGATCACCTGCGGTAGGAAGCGGACCGCCGCCCCCACCCCGACAGCACCGATCACGACCGCCCCGATCAGGGTCACCAGGCGACTGCGTCCGCCGTTCGAGCGGAACAGCGACGACCCGCTCCACAGCATCAAGCCGATCAGCACCAGCGCCACGTTCAAGATCGCTCCTCGCGAGCCGCCTACGGACACCAGGAAGAGCACCGAGGCGAGCGCCAGCCCGGATCGCAGGCTTATCCGGCGGCTTGCGTAGTCGCTGAACGCCGCCACGGCAGCGACCGTCACGAAGGCGGTGAGGCCGACCGGAGCAGTGAAGGTGCCGGTTGCCCGGACGACGCCGTCAGCCGTGCTGAGGCCGACGTCCCCCGTAGCCCCCACCTGGTTCCAGACGCTGTCCAAGGGGCTGAAGGTCTGCAGCGCGGCGAGGCCTGCCTGCACTGGCGTGGACCAGAGGATCACCCACATGACCTGCCGTCGGGCGCGCTCCCGGTCGCGGACGAACGAGACCAGGAGGAGCGCCACCGCGGGGGATCCGTAGGTGATCACACCCACCGCCGTCGCCGTCGCGACTGCGCCCGCCAGGATCTGCACGGTTCCCAGGAGCACCAGCGCTGCCAGGAGGGCGAGTCCTCCGATGAGTCGCCGACCCACGACCGCGGGGCTGCGACGGAGCAGGAGGAGACCGAAGGCTCCGAAGGTCACTGCGTCAGCAACGAAGTACAGGGGCTGAGCGAGGCCGGGCGGCCCCCACTTGCGCAAGGCGCCACCGAAGATCCAGGCACCTGCGTAGAGGACCAGCCACCGGCGGGCCAGACGGTCGACGCCCGCCTCCCGCTGCGCCTCCTGCTCGGCGACGCGCTCCGCCGCGGTGAGGGTCATCGGTGCTCCTGGGGCGTGGTGTGCGGGGCGCGGGTTCCCGGCGCAGAGGACGAGCGTAGTCGTTCGGCGTCCCGCAGATCGGCGAGACCCAGGAGCCGCAGGTGCGCCCGCAGCTCCACCTCCGGGGCGTGGGCGGCTAGGTGCTCGGCCGACGCTGCCGTCGGCCATCCGGGCCCGGCCGCGCGTTCGAGGGCGACGACGAGGGCGTCCGCGAGCGCGGCGACGTCGCCGTTGGGGAAGACCACCGCGTCGGGGCCGGCGGCCTCGGGCAGGCCTCCCCCCGTCGAGACGACCGGCAGGCATCCGGCGGCCAGGCCCTCCAGCGCGACCAGCCCGAAAGGCTCGTCCCAGCGCGAGGGCACGGCGATCACGCGGTGCCGTTGCAGCAGCCCGGCGAGCTCGGGTCCGCGCGCGACGCCGTGGAACCGGACGCCGTCCAGGCCCTCGGCCTGCCGCTGCAAGGCGGCCCGCTCGGGCCCGTCGCCGACGACGGTGAGACCGACGGGCCGACCGCGCCGGCCCAGCTCGGCGACGGCGTCGACCAGATCACCGACGCCCTTGTCGCTGACGAGGCGGCCCACGACGACGACGTCGCCGTCGCGCGGCTCCGGGGCCGCGTCCGCCGGCACGGCGAAGCGCTCCACCCGCACCGCGTGCGGGACGACCGCGGCCGGGAGGCCCAGGTGCGCCGCGACGGCTGCGCTCGGCGCGACCACCCGGGTGCGTCGCAGCGCCGCCCGCTTGAGCCGCTCCGGCCGGCCGACGCTGCCGTCCGCGCGGCGCAGCCAGGTGGCGACCACGCAGACCACGCGGCGTCGCAACAGCAACGGCGCCCAGAGGGTGCGCAGGGAGACGTTCACCTGGAGCACCGCGTCGGAGCGCCAGGCGAGGCGCAGCAGCGCGAGCGGGCCGGGGCCGCGCACCACGCGCAGACCGTCGACGTCACCGCCGGGCGTCGCCGTCACGACCACGACCTCGTGTCCCGCGGCCACGAGTCCGCGGGCGAGCTCCTCGGCCACGGACTCGATGCCGCCGATCGCCGGGGCGAAGGAGTGACTGGTCACCAGCACCCGCGCGGGTCGGCGAGCGCCCCGGCTCCCCAGACGCAGACGGGCCCAGCCCATGCGCCGCTCCTGCTCGGCGAGCCCCCATTCGAAGCCGAGCGAGCGGACGATCTCCTCGGCAGTCGTCCGTCCGGCGATCAGCAGCGGCAGACGCCGTAGCGCCCGCACGAACGCCAGGACCTGACGGGCGATCGCCATGCCGAGGCTCGATCGCTGGACGACCCAGGGGTGGTCGGCGACTGCACCGTGCTTGACCCGCATCCGAGCGAAGCCGTGACCGTAGCTGCGCTGCTGGCGCAGCAGCGCGCGCAGCCCGTCGCGCTGGACGTAGTCGACCACCGCCTCCGGCACCAGCACGCCCGTCGCGCCGGACTGCGCCAGGCGGATGAAGAAGTCGACCTCGTCGCATCCGGCGGACAGGGCATCGTCGAAGCCACCGACCTCCTGCCAGAGGGCCCGGTGGTAGCCGCAGTTCGCGCCGAGCGCATAGCGGGCTCCGGCGAAGCCGCTGCGGGGCAGCTCGCTCACCTCGCGCAGCAGCCGTCCGTCCGTGGCGACGTGCCGCAGGGTGCCGCCGACCCAGTCGGCGCCGGCCAGCAGGGCGTCCGCGAACGCCTGCATCCAGCCGGGACGCACCTGGTCGTCGGCGTCGCAGTGCAGGATGAGCGACCCCCGCGCCGCCTCGACGCCGCGGTTGCGCGCGTGGTTCGAGCCCGCCCGCTCCGACGCGTCGACGAGGCGCACGCCCCGATCGGCGTACTCGCGGACGATCCGCGCGGTGGCGTCCGTCGAGCCGTTGTCGGCGACGATCACCTCCCACGGGTGGTCGCACTCCTGGGTGACGAGCGCGTCGAGCTGGCGGGCCAGCGTCGCCGCCCCGTTCAGGCAGGGGATGACCACGCTGATCACGGGGGTCACGACGTCACTCCCTGCGATCTCCCGGCCGGACGCTCGTGGCGCCGCCGCGTACGCCACCAGCTGAGGCCGAGGACGGCCCACAGCGCGTGCGCCACGAGGGTCACGGCGTGGCGCACGCGGCGCCGGCGGATGGCGATGAGCGCCACCCGGAGGTCGCGCAGCGGCACGTGCACGGAGTCGTGGTGGCGCGCCATCGCCCGGAGCCGGGGGTCGGCACCCGGCTCCAGCGCCCTGCCCCGCCAGGTGTCGAGGAAGACCCGCTCCGAGCCGCTCTCCTGACCCACCGTCGTCATCGAGCCGGCCCGCTCCCGCTTCACGTAGAGCCGCTGCGGCAGCACGTGCACCGGGCCCGCGAGGGCATAGCGCAGCAGCAGGTCGGCGTCCTCGTGCGCACGCAGCCGCTCGTCGTACCCGGTACCCCAGCGACCGCTCCAGCAGTCGCCGCGCAGCAGGTAGAACGGGCCGTTGCCGGTGACGCAGAAGAACGTGACGGCGGGGGTGAGCTCCTCGTCGTCGCGCAGGTCGCGCGGGAGCGGCCGGGCGGGCACGTACCGGGACCGCCGGGCCGGGACGCGGCGTCCGTCGGGGAGCAGCGCGTCGTACTGGCAGCCGATCGCGACCGCGTCCGGGCGCTCGGCGACGGCCGCCCGCATCTCGGCCAGCGCGGTCGGCACCAGCAGGTCGTCGCCGTCCAGCGGCCAGATCCACCCGCACGTCCGGAGCAGCACCTGCGCGCCGACGTTGCGCGCCGCCGACTGGCCCACGTTCCGCTCCAGCGCGATCGCCTCGATCCGCGGGTCGCGTGCGGCCCAGGCGCGGGCGCGGGCCGCGGTGTCGTCGCGGCTGGCGTCGTCGACGACCACGCAGCGCCAGTGCGGATCGGTCTGCGCCACGAGCGAGGCCAGGCACTCGTCGAGCATCGGTCCGAGGTCGTGGGCCGCGACCAGGATCCCGATCGGGCCGGTCACGGCGCCGCCCCTTCGACCCCAGCACCGTCGCGACGTGGGGCGACGGCGCCCCGCAGGAGCGCGAGCTCGGCCTGCGCCGCCCCGACCTGGAACGCCGCCCGGGCCCAACGGTCGAGCAGCGCGCGGTCGCGTCGCGGTGCGACGAGCAGACCGACGACCACCAGCACAATCGCGAACGCCCCGCGCCCGCCGATCCTGAGCGCACGCGGGACGACGCCGATCTCCGCGGCCCCGTGCTTCTCCGCGACCAGCGCCCAGCCCCGGCCGTAGCGTCGCTGCTGGCGCAGCAGCGCCCGCAGGCCGTCGCGCTGCACGTAGTCGAGCACCGCCGCCGGGACCGCCCGACCGTGGTGGCCGTGCTGCTCGAGGCGGACGAAGAAGTCGACCTCCTCCGCGGCGGGCAGGCTCGCGTCGAAGCCGCCCATCTCGGCCCAGGCCGCCCGGTGGTAGCCGCAGTTGCCGCCCATCGCGTATCGGTGGTCGCCGAGATCCGCCCGCCGCAGCCCGGTCTCCTCGCGGAGCAGGGCGCCGCCGGGGAGGACGTGACGGGTCGTCCCGCCCACCCAGTCGGCCCCGGCGAGCAGCGCGTCGGTCAGCGCCTCGACCCAGCCGTCGTGCACGACGTCGTCCGCGTCGCAGTGCAGGACGAGGTCGGCGCGAGCCGCCCGCACGCCGGCGTCCCGGGCCGGTCCCACGCCGCGGACGGCGGAGGCGTCGACCACGCGGACCCCCTGGTCGGCGAACCCGGCGGCCACCTCGCGCGAGCCGTCGGTGGATCCGTTGTCGGCGACGATCACCTCGAACGGATGGCGGCACACCTGTGCGGTCAGCGCCGCGAGCTGACGCCCGAGCGTCGTCTCGGCGTCCAGGCACGGCACCACCACGGACACCACCGGCCGACTCACCGGGAGCCTCCTCCCGCACTCGCCATCGGGGGGAGCGGGCCGTCGAGGGCGAGCGCCTCGTGGAGGACGCGCCGCGCCGCCTCCGCCCTGGCCCTGGCCGCCCTCGGCTGCTCGAGGACCTCCTGCACGGCCTCGGCGAGGCCGCGCGCGCTCCGGGCGATCCGCACGTGCTCGCCGTCGCGCAGCGGGAGGCCCCGGAACGCCTCCGGCAGCCCGACGACCGGCACGCCGTGGAGGACCGCCTCGATGGTCTTGAGCTTCGTGCCGCCGCCGGCCCGCAGCGGGACGACGGCGCACGCGGCACGTGCGTGGAGGGGGGCGGTGTCGGGCACGGCCCCCAGGAAGTCGACCTCGGGGCGACGGGAAAGACGCGCGGCGAGCGCGTCGGGGGCACCGCGGCCGGCCAGCACCAGACGCCACGACTCCGGCGGCAGCAGCCGATCGAGGCGTCGCGCGACCGGCCCGACGAGCAGCTCGGCCGCCTCGACGTTGGGCGGGTAGTCGAAGGACCCGACGAAGAGCAGCTCGGCAGGGCCGTCGGCGACGCCGGTCCGCTCGGCGGCCGTGCCTGGCCGGCCGGCGAGCGGACCGACCAGCCGATTGGGCCGGACGTGCACCGTCGCGCCCGGAGCCACTCGCCGCACCCCGCGGACGTCACGGTCCGCCGCGACGCACACCTCGTCGAAGCCTCGCACCACCGTCCGCTCCAGCACGCGGTACTGCACCGCCGTGCTGGTGGCGCTCAGCGCAGCACCCCACCTCCGCTGGCGCAAGCAGGACCAGGCGACCGACCGGACGGTGGCGCTCTCGGCGTCGTCGAGGTCGAGGATGACGCGGGAGGGACGGCTGGCCCCCTCGACCAGCACCGTGCTGCGGAGACGGAAGAGGACGACGAGATCGGCCTCGGCGAGCGCCGTGCGGACCGCCGGAGGCAGGTCGGCCGCGGGGACCCGCCACCCTGTGACCGCTGCCGGCCGCCGCCGCACGAGCGGCGGCCACGCCTTCGCCAGGAGGCGGTCGCGGCGGGTCGCACCGACGGAGGGGACGCGGTGGACGCGGGTGCCATCGGGCAGCCGCTCCCCCGGCGCGCCACCCTCGGCGTCCGGGACGAGAGGCTCGTCGACCGGGACGACGACGTCGACGTCGTGAGACCGGCCCAGATCCCGGAGCCAGTCCGCGGCGCGCAGGCCCGGACCCCCGTGGGCCCCGGGGACGACCGGCGTCACCAGGACGGCCCGCGGTCGCGGGGACGAGCCGGTCACGATCCGCCTCAGGACGAGGCGACGACCGGCGCGGCGAACGCGGTCAGGCCGCGCGCGACGAGCCGCTCGGCGAAGTAGGCGATGGTGCGCTCGAGGCCCTCGACGAGCTGGACGGTCGGCTCCCAGCCGAGCGTCTCCTGCGCGCGGGTGATGTCGGGACGACGCCGCGTGGGGTCGTCCTGCGGCAGCGGCAGGTGCTCCACCGGCGCGTCCGAGCCGACGATGCGCAGCACCTCGGTGGCCAGCTCGAGCATGGTGAACTCGCCGGGGTTGCCGAGGTTGATCGGCCCCGTGACCTCCTCGCCGGTGTCCATCAGCCGGATCAGGCCCTCGACGAGGTCGTCGACGTAGCAGAACGAGCGGGTCTGGCTGCCGTCGCCGTAGACCGTCAGCGGCTGGCCGGTGAGGGCCTGGACGATGAAGTTCGAGACGACCCGGCCGTCGTTGGCCAGCATCTGCGGGCCGTAGGTGTTGAAGATGCGCGCGACCTTGATGCGGGTGCGGTGCTGGCGGTGGTAATCGAAGAACAGCGTCTCGGCGGCGCGCTTGCCCTCGTCGTAGCAGGAGCGGATGCCGATCGGGTTGACGTTGCCCCAGTACTCCTCCTGCTGCGGGTGCACGGCGGGGTCGCCGTAGACCTCGGAGGTCGACGCGAGCAGGATCTTGGCGCCCGTGCGCTTGGCCAGGCCGAGCATGTTGATCGAGCCGTGCACGCAGGTCTTGGTCGTCTGCACCGGGTCGGCCTGGTAGAAGACCGGCGAGGCCGGGCAGGCCAGGTGGTAGATCTCGTCGAGCTCGACGTACAGCGGGAACGTGACGTCGTGGCGCAGCACCTCGAGGTGCGGGTGGTCGCGCACGTCTGCGAGGTTGTCGCGGGTGCCGGAGTAGAAGTTGTCGATCACCAGCACGTCGTCCCCCCGCTCGAGGAGACGACGGACGAGGTGCGAGCCGATGAAGCCGGCACCGCCGGTGACGGCGACGCGCTTGGGGCGGAGGTCGATCATGGGGGGCTCTCGGGTCGACGTGGACGGGCGCGGACGGGCTTCCTGGGGAGGTGTCCACCACGGTCGACGGTAGTCGAACGGACGCGTCCGCGCGGCCGAACGGACCGGATGAGACGGTCCCGACACCCGGCTCTCACGCGGGGTGGATCATCGCGCCATGCGATCGAGCGACGCGGCGGGGCAGGCGCCCCCGCCGACGACCCTCGACGCCCTGCGCGCCCGGATCGACGCGGAGCTGCGCGACCTCGACCTCGCCGAACGCCGTTGGTTCGTGCACGACCACCCGGCCTACCCGAACCCGGGCGACGCCCTGCTGTGGCTCGGCGTCCGCCAGGCTGCGGCCCGGCTCGGCGCGGAGGTCGTCGGCTGCGACGCGCTCGGCCTGCCTTCCCCGGCGGCCGGGGCGGCCGGGGCGGCACCGCCGGACGTCGCGGTGCTGCTCCAGCCGGGCGGCAACCTCGGCGGCCTCTACCCGGCCCACGACGAGCACCGCATCGCCGTCCTGCGGCGCCACGGCGACCGGCCGGTCGTGCAGCTGCCGCAGTCCGTGGAGTGGGTCGAGGGCCCCGTGACCGATCGGCTGGTCGAGGCCGTACGCCGCCACGGGCGGTTCGTGCTGCTCGTCCGAGACCGGCGCAGCCTGGAGCGCGCCCGGGCCCGGCTGGCGTGCGAGGTGCGACTGGTGCCCGATCTCGCCCTCGGCGTCGACGGGCTCGTGCGCTCGGCGCCGCAGGCGGCCACGGCGGTCGTCGCCCGGCGCGACCGGGAGGCGGGTGCTCGTCCTGACGACTCGGCGCCGGGAGCGGACTGGGACGCGCCCGACCCGCTCGAGCGGATCGTCCGACGGCTCTGGCCCCGCGTCGCCCGACGCGACGCGCACCGGGCGGTCGCGCTCGGCACCTGGCTGGCCCGGCGGCAGGTCGACGGAGCCATCGGCCGGGTCGGCGGCGCGCAGACCCTCGTCACCGACCGGCTCCACGGCCACGTGCTGGCCCTGCTCCTCGGCGTCCCCCACGTGGTCGTCGACGACGCCCACGGCAAGGTGGCGGCCCTCGTCGACACCTGGACGCGGCCCCTCGGCGGCTTCGAGCAGGCCGGCTCCTGGGCCGAGGTGCCTGACCGACTGGCCGCCCTGGGCCGGCGGTCAGATCGCTGAGCGGGCGGCCCGGCGAGCCCGGAGACCGCGGACGAGCGGCCGCACCGCGGACTCCGCGGGGAGGAGCAGGCGGTTGCGCCGCACCGCCCTGACGGCGGCCCGCGCCCACGGGTCGCGCAGACCGCGCCGACGGATCTCGACGGTCGCCAGCCGCCACAGCTCCCACTCGATCCAGCCGCCCATGCGCACCCGGGCGACGCGCCGCGGATCGATCTCCGGGAAGGCCTCCAGCGCGGGCGCGCCGGCGAGCAGGAAGGTGACGTGGGTGCGGAGGCACTTCGGACACGCGCCGCAGTTGGCGCCCGCACCAACCTGCTTCCAGCAGACCCGCACGTGGCGGGTGGCGGCCTCCCACCGCGCCAGCGCGTCGATCTTGGCGACCCGGCCCAGGCCCGAGGAGTCGTTGCGGATCTCGAGGGCGCCGGAGAGGTGGTGATCGATGATCACGCTGCTCCCCCAGGGGACCTCCAGCTCGTCGTAGGAGCCGCTGGAGGCGATCAGCCCGACGCCGTGCTCGTCGGCCAGCAGGCCGAGGGTCGCGGCGAGCGCCAGGCCGTGCTCGTCCTCCCAGTCGACGGTGTGGTCGCGCACGTTGGTGCGCAGGGTCGTCAGGCGCAGACCGGTGCCGGCCAGCAGGAGACCCGCCCGGTGCACCGCGCGCTCGAAGTCGTCGGGCCGGTCGAGGGGGACGTCGAAGCCGTGCACCATCAGCGCCGTGCGAAGCGGCACGGTGCGACGACCCGCGGCGCCGGTCAGGTGACGGTGCACGGTGAACGAGGCGTCGACGCCACCGGAGAAGGCGACCACGACGTCCGACGGCCCCGGCCCGGCCGGCTCGACGACCTCGTCGGCGGTGATCGTCACGGCGCGGTAGACCTCCGGTCGCCACAGCGCCCAGGCCTCCTGCCACTCCTCCAGCCCGCGCAGCAGACGCGCGGAGACCGGGCCGTGGACGTGCACCGGCAGACCGGCCCGCATGGCGTGCATCAGCCAGCCGAGCAGGTGGGCGTCGGCGAGCGCCCGTCGCTCCGCGCCCTCCGCCGGGACGTCGGCGGCCGGCCGCGCGAACCAGAGCTCGCGCTCGACGTCGTCCAGCACCGCACGGGAGCGCCAGACGAGCTCGCCGCCCTCCACGGCGGGCGGCTGGGGACGGATGTCGACCCGGGGGGCGCGCTGGCTCACACGCCCAGTGTGGACGCTCACCGCCCCGATCGCCGGACGTCGCCGCGCCCAGCAGACGCTTCCGGGGAGGGCGGTGCACCGCCGAGGCTGGTCACTCGCTCCGCTCGAACCGCCTGCGCACCGTCCGGGCACAGTGGCGCACGTACTCGGTCCGTCTCTCGGGAGCCCGCAGCAGCCGCCCGTAGGCCGAGCGAGCGGGGCGGCGAGCCGACGAGCCGTCCAGGAGCCGATCGACCGCAGCGGCCAGCCAGTCCACGGCTCCGGAGCCGCCGCACCATCGCTCCCACTCGCGACGGGCCGCCGCTCCCATCGCGAGGTCGTCGAGGTCCTCGATCAGGCGCGGGACCTCGGCCACTCGCGACTCGGGCACGCGCACCAGGAACGCCTCCCAGTCGATGAACGGCGGCGGAGTCCAGTCGTCGCTGAGGACGACGGCCGGCCGACCCATCTCCATCGCCTCGTAGAGGCGATAGGTCGAAGGCCCGATCCCACGCGGTGCCAGGACGAAGCGCGACCGCCGCACGAGGTCGGCGAAGCGTCGCTGGTAATCGACTCGCTCCGCGCCGCTCAGCCGCCAGCCGTCGGACCCGGTGGAGTCGACCAGCCGGCCGCGAGCATCGCCGGCCAGGGCCTCGAACATCCGAGCACGCACGTCGCAGTTGACTGCGCCGGCGAACGAGAAGAGGAGACTCCGCTCGACGTCCTCGTCGTATCCGGCGGCACGGACCTGCTCGTGCTGGTCCAGCCGCGCGAAGTACGGCGCCGCGAGCGCGTTCTGCACCGTCGCCTCGCTCGCCCGGAGCGAGGGATAGAGCCCAGGGACGAGGGGCATGACGTGATCGCCGTCGTGGTAGAGGAACGCCTTGTCGGGGTGGAGCCGCCGGAGTGGATGGCGGACAGCACGCTCACCGAACATGGTGGCGTGGTTGTCGAGAAGGAGGATCGCGTCGGCGTCGACGGCGACCTCGGTGATCTCCACCGCCGGTCGGCCGTCGCGTGGAGCGGCACCGATCTCGCGCGTCCACCAGGCGTGGCAGTTCAGCCCCTCGGGGTGCTCAGGGTGGAGGGGCACGAGCATGAGCCTCCGGGGCTGACGGGCAGGGGTCACCGCAGGACCTCGAGATCTCGGCTGTCTCCGCTGCCGTCGCTCAGGACGGTCCGGATCTCACGACGGCGCATGCGGACGAGCTGGATCAGCTGGAAGGTGGTCTGTCCGATCGCGCTGGCGAGACCTGTCACGATCACGCCCCGTGTCGTGTCGACGCCCACGACCGCGATCGCGATCACCTGCGATCCGACCGCGAAGAGGATGTTGACGAACTGACCCTGACTGAATCCTCGGGTCATCAGCACGCGGAACAGGAAGCCGGTGAAGAAGTAGAGGACCGTGCTGAGGACGGCGATCCAGATCAGCCCCGAGGCGTTGGCGTACTGCCCGCCGATCAGCAGGAGCCACAGCTGGGGGAAGGCCAGCGCGGAGCCTGTGGCGAGGACGAGCGTGAGCGCGTAGACGCCGAGACCGAAGCGCGTGAGTCGGTCGAACTGCTCCGCGGTCGTGCACCGCGCGAGGCGCGGCATCAGCAGCACGCTGAGCACGCGGTCGACGATGATGAGGAGCATGGCGAGGCGCCCCAGAGCGCCCACGTCGGCGACGACGGAGGCCGTCCCCGCCATCGTCGCCAGCAGGACCGTGACGTAGCCCTGGAGCTGGTAGTAGACGCCGGGGACGATCAGCGGCCGCACGATCTCCACGACCCGACGGTCGATCGCGCGCCGCTCCTCCGGGCTCGCGTCCGGGATCGGGCCGAAGCCCCGGATGTGCCGGCGATGGATCGCGACCGCCAGGGCCGTCGCGACGACGGCCGAGCCCATGAGCAGGGCCAGCCGCAGATCGCCCCACCACGGCAGCAGGGCGAGGCAGATGAGCACGGCACGCGACGCCGTCTGCGCCCAGCCCGCGCGATTCAGCACCCGGATGGACTGGGTGATCCCGAGGATCTCGCCGGTGAACTGCTGGGTCAGCATCGTCCACGCCCAGGCCGCGGTCAGCGCGAGGGCCACCACGAACCACCATTGGGTCCAGTCGTGACGACGCATGCTGATCACCGCATAGGCCGTCACGGCGGGGACGCCGACGCTGAAGAGGATCCAGCGCTTCTGGTAGATCCGGCGACACACCGCGACGACCCACCTGCGGTCGTCCGCCCGTGTGCCGACGATCGGCAGGGCGCAGTAGACGAGGCCGAGGTCGGTGATCCCCACGAGGAGGATCGCGGTGGAGACCAGGAACGTGTACATCGCGTACTGCTCCTTCGGGAGCTCGTGCACGATCAGCAGTCCCGTGATGCCGACGACCGCCGTGGACGCCGACTCCTGCGTGAAGGTCGCCACCGCGCGCCGGATCAGGTCGCGGCGTCGCTCGAGCCAGCCGGAGACGGCCGTCCTCACGGGACGGCCCTCCCGACGGCCGCCAGCAGGATCCGGGCGGCGGCGTCCCAGGTGAGGTGCTCGCGGGCGTACGCGGCACCGGCCGCGCCGGCACGACGGGCCGCGTCCGGGTCGGCCAGCAGCGCGTCGATCGCCGCGGCGACGCTCCGCTCGTCGACCTCCCGCAGCACCGTGCCCGCGCCGGCGGCGACGACGTGCTCACCGGCCGCCGTCTCGGTGGTGGTGACGACCGCGCAGCCGCGCACCATCGCCTCGCCGACCGCGATCGCGAAGTTCTCGTTCAGCGAGGGCAGGACGAAGATCGCCGCCTGCTCCAGCAGCCAGGCGCCGGTGGCGGCGTCGACCGCCGGCGCGACGACGACGCGGGACGCGCCGGCCTCGGCGGCGAGCGCCTCCAGGTCGGCGACCGTCCAGTCCTCCTCCGGCCCGACGACCAGCAGCGTGCCGCGCCCGACGGCGGCCCACGCGCGCACCAGCAGGTCGGGCTGCTTCTTCACCGCCAGCCGGCCCAGGAAGACCACCCGCTCCTCCGCGGGCGCGTCCAGCCACGGCCGCAGCCGGGCGGCGAGCGCGGCGTCGGGCGGCGTCGGCTGCACGTCGGCGACGCCGAGCGGCATGACCACGCGCGGCACCTCCGGGTAGAGCGCGGCCAGGTGCGCGGCCTCGCTGGCCGAGGCCGCGACCAGGAGCCCTGCGCGCCGCACGATCCGTCGCCCGACGACGGTGTCCCACACGCGCTTGTGCCGCACGCCGAAAGCGCGCTGGTACGGCTCGAGGACGCCGTGCGGCTGGACGACGAGCGGACGACGCCAGATCACCGCCGCGAGCCAGGCCCACACGGTGTGGGCGAGGTAGAGGCCGTGGAGGTGGACGACGTCGCAGCGCCGCCCGGTGCGGAGCACCGCCCACGCCTGGGCCCACGACGCCTTGAGCCGCAGCGGCCGGCTGCGGGGGTACACCGCGACCTGGGGGTACGCCGCGGCGATCTCCGCGCGCTCGGTGGCGGACAGCCGTCCGGTCGGCCCGTCGGCGTCGGTGGCGAGCACGACCGAGTGCGCATGGTCCAGCAGCGCGTGGTGCAGGGCCAGGCAGCCGGTGGTCGGGCCCCCGTCGGAGCGAGCGACCGAGGCGATCACCTGGAGGATCCTCACGGTGCGGCGCCGTCGCGCAGCTGGCGCGTCTTCAGCCCGATCTGCCAGTAGTAGAAGCTGTTCGCCAGCGCGTAGTGGAACCCGGCGGAGCCGTCGCGGAAGCCCTGCCGGGCCACGAACGAGAACAGGAAGAACACCAGCGGCTTGAAGGGCACCTTCGCCCAGAGCTTGCCGCGGGCGGTGCGCTCGACGGCGTCGGCCCGCTCGGCCTTCTGCCGCAGCACGGCCTCCCAGTCGGAGTAGCGGTTGTGCCGGTCGAAGTAGTGCGTCAGGGGCTCGAGGTCGTCGTGGACGATGCTGCGGTCGGTGACGCCGATCGTGCCCGCCACCGTCGGCTGCACGTGCAGCTCCATCTCGAAGGGCCGCTCGACGGAGAGGTCGTCGAGCGGCTCCCAGGCGCAGCGCCGGCGGTCGAAGAGCACCCGCTTGCGCACCTTGTGGCCGTGGCGCAGCGTGCGGCCGAGGAAGACGTAGTCGAGCGGCACGTCGTACGCGGCGTGCTCGGGCGCGGCGACGACGCGCCGCACCTCCTCGTCGAACTCGGGCGTCACGTACTCGTCGCCGTCGAGGTAGAGCACCCAGTCGTGGGCCAGCGGGAGGTTCTCCAGCGCCCACTGCTTCTTCTTCGGGTAGCGCCCGTCCCAGGTGAACGGGACGACGGTCGCGCCGGCTGCCGTCGCCAGCTCGGCCGTGCGGTCGGCGCTGTGCGAGTCGACGACGAAGACCTCGGCGTAGGCGCCCAGCGAGCTGATGCAGCGGTGGATGGCGCGCTCCTCGTCCTTGGTGATGACGACGACGCTGACCGGGATCGGCGGGAGGACGGGGAGGGCTGACACAGCGGAGAGGGCCTCGCTTCGGGGGACCGGACGTGCGGCTCCAGCGTCCCACAGACCGCGGGAGCGCCGGGGCGATCCGCGCAATCCGGACCCGCCCGTCCGCGACTCAGCCGGCCGGGGTGAGCGCCGACAGCAGCCGGCGGGCGGCGGCGTCGGGATCGAACGCGACCCGCAGGTGCTCCCGGGCCGCGACTCCTCGCCGCGCGGCCTCCGCAGGGTCCAGGACGATCGACCGGAGCCGCGACGCGAGCGCGTCGACGTCCTCCGGCTCGACGAGGTACCCCGCCGGCCCGGCGGTCTCCGGCAGGCCGCCGATGCGAGCGGCGACCGTCGGCCGACCCCGGGCCGCCGCCTCGAGCGGCGTGAACCCCGCCGGCTCCTCCCACCGGGCCGGCTGCACCACCGCCGTGCACGCGTCGACCAGGTGGGGCACCTCCTCCGGCGGACGTCGGCCCAGGAACCGCACCGTGCCCGCCGGGAGGGCCGCCGCCCCCGCCTCGAGCGCCGCGCGCTCCGGTCCGTCGCCCGCGACGACGAACCGGGCCGCCAGACCCTCGTCGTGCAGGCGCGCGGCCGCGGCGATCAGCAGGTCGCAGCCCTTGTCGGGCGCGAGGCGACCGAGGAACAGGAAGGTGGGCTCGCCGGGCGGCGGCACCGGATCCGTGCCGATCGCCATGGGGTAGTCCTCGCCGACCACCCGCCGCAGCCCGGTGCTCGCGGCGAGGAAGCGGCTGCACGCACGGACGTCGTGCGCCAGACCGATCGCCACGAACCGCGCGACGAGCCGCACCATCGTCTCCCAGAAGTACCGAGAGCCGAGGCCGCTCTTGGCCGCGACGAAGCGCACCTCGCGTCGCACGCTGCGCCCCCAGGGCAGGGGCTCGCAGCGGTCGTGGGTCGACTGGAACACGTGGTAGTGCAGCTTCAGCACCACGCGTCGGCGCCGCAGACGGCACAGCAGCGCGAAGACCGGATCGTTGCTGTTCATGTGGACCGCGTCCGCGCGACCGATCGCACGCCACTGCTCCGAGCGCGACGACGCGGCGGTCGAGATCAGCTCGACCTCGCAGCCGGACGCACGGCGCAGGGCCGCGCCGATCTCGTGCACGTAGGTGAGGACGCCGCTGATCTCGTCAGCGGCGTGGGGATGCTGGAGGAGCAGGCGCATGGCGTTCCTGTGGACGACCGGGGAGGAGCAGGGGTCAGGCTCCCACGGTCCGGCGACGAGCGCGGACGGTCCGTCGAATCGGCGCCGACCGGGCATCGCCGGCCCTACCCTGGGGCGATCCCTCCCCGAGCCGAACCGGAGCGTCATGACGAGCGAGCCGCTGCGCGGCCTCTACGCCACCAACGTCTTCCACTACCGGCACGTGCTCGAGGCCATGGGCGCGCTGTGCGACGACGTCGCACTGGTGCGCCGGTTCGAGGTCACCCCGGCGCAGCTGCGCCGGGCCCGCGCGCTGCCGCCGCGCGCGCGGGCCCTGCTAGAGCGCCGGGTGGTCGAGCAGCCGGCGGGCGTGGACGTCCACGGGCTCGGCGCGGCCCAGTTCCTGCTGCCGCTCAGCGCCCGCACCGGCCGACTCGACCCGGCGCGCACCTACCGCCGCTCGGTGCTGGCGCAGTCGCGCCGGGTGGCCCGCGTGGTGCGCGGCACGCGTCCGGACCTGTTCCAGTTCGCCGAGTGCCTCGGCGTCGAGACGCTGCGGTCCGGCTTCGACGGCGTCGCGGTGTGTGAGCGCCGCCACCTGCACCACGCGGCGCTGGAGGGGGACCCCGGCGCGGTCGGCGACTTCCCGCACGTCGACAAGCCCGACCCGGTGGCCGACGTGCTCGCCGAGGAGTACGAGCGGGCCCACCTGATCGTGGTCTACTCCGACGTCGCCCGCCGCTCGTTCCTCGAGCGCGGCTTCGCGCCCGAGCGCGTCGTCGTCACGCCGCTCGGCGTGCCGACCCCGCCCCCGCTGCCGCCCGCGGACCGACGGCCCGCGCGCGAGCGGCATCGCATCGCCTACGTCGGCCGCACCGACGCCTACAAGGGCATCGACCTCGCGGTGGCGGCCGTCGAGCGGCTCGGCGCCCCCTTCCACCTGCACGTCGCCGGCCCGTCCTCGCCGCGCGTGCTCGACTGGCTGGCCACCAAGCCGTTCGTCACCCACCACGGCATCCTCGGCCGCGAGGCGCTGACCGAGCTCTACCTGCGCAGCTCGGTGCTCCTGGCCCCGTCGATCGAGTCCTTCGGCTACGCGCCGATGGAGGGCGCCGCCCTCGGCGCCCACCTGGTGTGCGCCGACACGACCGGCGCGGCGGAGTTCCTGCCCGCGGACGCCTGCGTCCTCGGCTCGACGGCCGGCGACGGGCGCGACCCCGCCGCGTGGGCCGCCCTCGTCGAGGCCGCCTCGGTGGTCGACCCGGACGCGGAGGTCGAGCGGGTCGCCCGCGTGCGCGGGGCCCTCGAGGCGCTGGCCTGGGACCGGGTGGCGGCGCCGGCCGCCGACGCCCTGCGCACCGCGATCGACCTCAGTCGACGAAGCCGCGCGTCCGGGTGAGGTAGCCCGCGTCGGGCGGGATGTCCTTGAGCCGCCGGGCCGGCTGGCCGCCGTACAGCCCGAGGGGCTCGTCGAACGCCTCGGTGAGCACCGAGCGCGCCGCGAGCACGCTGCGCTCGGGCAGGGTCGCGCCGCCGAGGAGCAGGCAGCCGGTGCCGACGAAGGAGCGGTCGCCGATGCGGATCGGCGCGCTGTGCTGGCGTCCGGCCTCGATGTCGATCGAGTGGGTCAGCAGCTCGCTGCGGTAGCCGGCGACCGTGACGAACGACCCGATCTCGATCGGGCTCGTGCAGTCGAGGTGGTGGCCCTTGGTGATCGCGCTCTCGGCGCCCACCACCAGCGTCGAGCGGCGCTCGGGCTGGTGTCGGAAGTGCGCGGAGTCCGTGCCGCTCGGGAAGCCGGTGACCCAGTTCGAGCGGCCGATGGTGGCGTTCTCGCCGAGCCGCACCTCGTCGAGGTGCACCGCGACGTTGAGGTGGCCGACGCGCGCCCCGGGGCCCATCACCAGGTGCCGCGGGTAGAACCACGCGAGCCCGATGCGGGCGGTCGGGTGGATCTCGTAGCCGAGCAGCCGGGTGAGCAGCAGGCGCCGCCACCACCAGGGCCCGACGGCCGCGAGCACACGCCAGATCACGCCGCCCCCTCCCGTCCGGCCGCCGCGGCCCGGTGCACGTCACGATAGGCGGCGCGGACGTCCGCGTCGGCGAAGCGGCGCACGTTGGCCAGACCGGCGGCCGCCTGGGCGGCACGGGCCCCGGGCTCGCGCAGCGCCTGCAGGTGGGCGGCGAAGCCGGCGACGTCGTCCGGGTCGGCGTAGCGCGCGTCGGGTCCTCCGACCTCGGGCATGGGCGGCCGGCTGCTCGCGACCACCGGCGTCCCGCAGGCCTGCGCCTCGGCCACGGGCCACCCGAAGCCCTCGGCGTAGGACGGGAAGACCAGCGCGTGCGCCAGGCCGTAGGCGGCGACCAGCTCGTCGTGGGTGGGATCGACGAGCTCGTGCAGCCGATCCGCGACGTCCAGCTCCTCGGCCAGTGCACGCAGCGCGGGCTCGATCGGACGTCCCGCGAGCACCGCGTCGCCGTCCCAGCCCGCCGCCAGCAGGCGGACGACCAGCTGCCGGTTCTTCCGCTCCAGCGCCGAGCCGACGTGCAGCACGTAGGGCGCCTCCGCCAGCCGGGGCAGCCCGCGCGCGGCGAGCAGCTCCCCTGCGGCGGCCGGCTCCGGCGGCGCGAAGGGGGCGTTGAGCGCGTTGGGCACGACGACCCGCGTCACGGGCCCCACGGCGGACGCCGGGGCGAGCCGCTCGAGACCGGCCAGGGTGGCCGCGGAGACGCACACGACCCGGCGGGCCCGGCCCAGGTGCCGCAGGATCCACCGCTGCAGCCACACGCCGGTGCGCGAGGCCGGGCAGTGCGCGTCGGCGTCGCCGAGCGCGCCGGCGATCGCGAGCACGTCGTGGCAGGTGATCACCGACCGATCCGCGGGCAGCACCGCCAGCCAGGGCGCGTTGGAGTGGTCCGCGACGTGGTGAACGGTCCGACGGCCGCGCAGCCGATCGGACGCCGCGTCGAGCGGGCGGCGCAGGAGCAGCAGCAGCGGGAAGACGACGAGCTTGTCGAGCCACCCGCCCCACTTGTGCCGCGCCGACCCCTCGGCCGCTCCCCGCCCGGCGATCGCCGGCGGGACGCGCAGCTCGACCTCGGCCCCGCTCGCCCGGGCCGCCTCCACCAGCCAGTCCGCGAAGCGACGCATGCTCTGCTGGGCGTCCGGCCCGTAGTTGCCGAGGACGACGACGCGCAGGCTCATGCGCGGAGCAGCTCCCCGCGCTCCACCTGCTGCCGGTACCAGGCGATGGTGCTCTCCAGCCCGGTGCGCAGGTCGATGCGCGCCCGCCAGCCGAGGCCGTTCAGGAGCGAGACGTCCATCAGCTTCTGCGGCGTGCCGTCGGGCTTGGTGTCGTCCCAGCGCACCTCGCCGTCGTAGCCGACCAGCTCGGCGACGACCTCGGCGATCTCGCGGATCGTCACGTCGCTGCCCACCCCGACGTTGACCTGCGCGTCGCCGTCGTAGTGCTCGAGCAGGAACAGGCAGGCCTCGGCCATGTCGTCGACGTGCAGGAACTCGCGCCGCGGCGTGCCGGTGCCCCAGTTCTCCACGACCCGGGCCCCGGTGCGGACGGCCTCGTCGTAGCGGCGGATCAGCGCCGGCAGCACGTGCGAGCCGGTGGGCGAGAAGTTGTCGCCGGGGCCGTAGAGGTTGGTCGGCATCGCGGAGATCCAGCGCAGCCCGTGCTGGCGGCGCACCGCCTGCACCCCGAGGATGCCGGCGATCTTCGCGATCGCGTAGGCGTCGTTGGTCGGCTCCAGCGGCCCGGTGAGCAGGTACTCCTCCCGCAGCGGCTGGGGCGCGAGCCGCGGGTAGATGCACGAGGAGCCCAGGAACAGCAGCCGCTCGACGCCGTGCTCGAGCGCGGCGTCCATGACGTTCGTCTGGATCTGCAGGTTCTCGGAGAGGAACTCCACCGGGTAGGCGGCGTTCGCGGCGATGCCGCCGACCTTCGCCGCGGCCAGCGCCACGTGCCGCGGGCGCTGCTCGGCGAAGAACGCGAACACCGCGCGTCGGTCGCGCAGGTCGAGCTCGGCGGACGTGCGGCCGATCAGCCGCTCGAACCCCGCGGCCTCGAGGGTGCGCCACAGCGCGCTGCCCACCAGGCCGCGGTGGCCGGCGACGTAGAACGGCGCCGAGCGGTCCAGCGGGGTGCTCACGCGGTGCCCCAGCTGGGCAGCCGGACGCGGTCGACCCACGGCCGGCCCTCGTGCTCCAGCGCCTCGACGTCGGCCTCGACCATCAGCCGCGCCAGCGCCCGACCGTCCACGCTCGCCTCCCAGCCCAGCCCCTCCCGCGCCTTGGACGGGTCCCCGATCAGCGCATCGACCTCGGTGGGCCGCAGGTACCGCTCGTCGAACCGCACGTGCTCCTCCCAGTCCAGGCCCACGTGACCGAAGCTGATCTCCAGGAACTCCCGCACCGTGATGCCCACCCCCGTGGCCAGCACGAAGTCGTCCGGCTCGTCGACCTGGAGCATCCGCCACATGCCCTCGACGTACTCCGCGGCGTACCCCCAGTCGCGCACCGCGTCCAGGTTGCCCATGTACAGGTGCTGCTGACGCCCCGCCTTGATCGCCGCCACCGCGCGGGTGATCTTGCGGGTCACGAACGTCTCGCCCCGCCGCGGCGACTCGTGGTTGAACAGGATCCCGTTCACCGCGAACATCCCGTACGCCTCGCGGTAGTTCTTCGTGATCCAGTAGCTGTAGAGCTTCGCCGCCGCGTACGGCGAGCGAGGGTGGAACGGGGTCGTCTCGCTCTGCGGGGGCTGCGTGGAGCCGTAGAGCTCGCTCGAGGACGCCTGGTAGAACCGCGCGTCGACGCCGGACTGCCGCACCGCCTCGAGCATCCGCACCGTGCCGCTGCCGGTCACGTCGGCGGTGTGCTCGGGCTCGTCGAAGGACACCCGCACGTGCGACTGCGCCGCCAGGTTGTACACCTCGTCGGGCCGGATCTCGCTGACCAGCGCCGCGAGCCGGGAGCCGTCGGTCAGATCGGCGTAGTGCAGGAACAGCCGGGCGTCGTCGTCGTGCGGGTCGACGTAGAGGTGGTCGATCCGGGAGGTGTTGAAGGTCGAGGCCCGCCGGATCAGCCCGTGCACCTCGTACCCCTTCGCCAGCAGCAGCTCGGCCAGGTACGACCCGTCCTGCCCGGTGATGCCCGTGACGAGCGCGCGGCGCGGGGCGGTGGAGCCGGCGGGCGGCGGGGAGGCGTTCGGGGTCACGGGGAGATCCTCACAGGGTCGGGGAGGGTTGCGGGGAGGGTTCGGCGGAACGGGATCGGTGGGGAGGTGGCCGCGGGGCGTCAGCCGCAGGTGCCCGCGTACGCGGCGGTGGAGGTCGCGCCGGCGACGCCGGGGGTCACCACTGCGCGGGTCGCGGGCGCGTCGGCCGCGCCCGGGAGGTCGTAGGAGACCGTCGTGGTCTGCCCCGGACGCAGCTCGATGAAGAGCGTCGTCGTCGAGCGTCCGTCGAGCTCGACCGGCGGCACCTCGCGCACGGTGCGGTCGATGGTGACGCGCTCCAGCGTGCGTCCCGGCGGCGCGAGCAGGTGCACGCGGACGACCTGGTTCCCGGGCGTGACGTCGAAGGCTCCCCCGCCGGTGACGTAGGACGGCAGCGAGCGGCCCGCGTCGGCCGGCGCGATCGAGGTGAGCCGCACCGAGCCGCGCAGCGTGCGGACGCCGTCGGCGCAGGTCTGCGGGCGCAGCCGCATCGAGGTGCGCAGGTAGGTCGACATCTTGGCGCCGGTGGCGTCGTTGAGGGCCACGACGACGTCGTCGCGGTGCGGGCCGCGGGCCAGGTCGCCCCCGACCGCCGCGGCCGCGAGCACCTGCTGCTCCTGCTCGTCCTGCGACGCCACGAGCAGCCGGCCGTCCCCGGCCGCGTCGGCCAGCGACTCGACGAGCCGCCGCGCGTCGACCTGACCGGAGGTGATCTTCGCGAAGACCGCGCTCGTGACGCCCTGGAAGAAGGCGTCCTGGCGGTCGGGGTCGGGGAAGCGGCGGTAGACGCCGGCGAGCAGCTCGTCGACCGCGTTGTCGGCGTCGAGCCGCACGCCCTCGACGTCGACCGGCCCGGTGGCGCGCAGCAGGCCGGCGGTCGTGACGGCGTCGAGGGCGACCACGCCGTCGATCCGGCCGCCGCGGGCGGCGAGCCAGCGATCGCGCATCAGCTGCGCGGCCCGCGGGAAGTCGGGGGTGAAGCCGGCGTCGAGGAAGTACTGGCCCATCTGGGGGCCGAAGACCGCGGCCTCGGCGCGGGAGATCCGCTGGTCCGCCCCGCCCACCTCGCGCCCGGCGACCTGGGGGCCGAGCGAGATCCGGCCCCGGTCGGCGTCGAGGACCGCCACGGCCCCGGGGAGGCCGCCGGTCGCTCGGATCTCGGCGTTGTTCTGGAAGACCAGCAGGTACCGGCGCTGGCCGTCGCCGCCGAGCAGGCCGGGCAGGACGCCCAGCGCGCGATCGGCGGCGTCGAGACCGCTGCGCAGGTCGTCGACCTGGGTGCGCAGCTCGTCGAACCGCCCCCGCAGCGCCGGCACGAGCCCGCCGGAGGCGACGCCGTCGAGGTCGGCGGCGGCCGCCCGCGCGGCGGCCGCGCCGTCGGCCACGGGCGGGCGCAGCGCGGTGAGGGCCTCGACGTCGATCCGGCCGTCGCGCGGGGTCAGCGCGTCGACGCCGTCCGAGGCCTTCAGCAGGCCGGGCACGCCGTCCTCGGCGAGGCCGGCGAGGGCGCGGCTGGCGGCTCGCACCGCCGCGGCGTCGTCGCCGTAGCGCGGCAGCAGGGTCGCGAGGCCCCACGCCCAGCCCCCGGTCGCGTCCGCGGCGCCGCGGGTGTGGCCGCGCAGGTCGGCGGCGGCGGCGTCGGCGGCCCCCCGGTCACCGGAGGTGACGGCCGCCCGCAGCCGCTGGGCGTCGGCGCTCGCGCTGGTCAGGTCGCCGCGGGCCGTCCAGGCCAGCCAGCCGGTCCACGCCGCCCACGCGCCGACGAGCACGACCGCGACGAGCAGGACCCGCAGCAGGCGGCGCCGACGACCGCGACGGGCGGCGACGTCGGCCGGGGAGTCGGAGGACGGTGCCGGCTCGGACTGGCTCATGGCGCGACTGCTCCTGGCGGGGCGTGGTGCGGGCAGGACGAACGAGCCCCGGTCCGCGTCACGCGGACCGGGGCTCGACGAGGTGGATCAGCGGGAGACCCGGATGACCAGGGCGGCGCTGGCGCGCTGGTAGCGGGTCTTGTTCGACGGCGAGAACGTCGCGCGGACGGTGTAGCTGCCGCTCGCGAGGGCCGGCACGCGGATGTAGCCGCGGCCCTGGCGGATGACGACGCGACCGCTGAAGGAGGTGGCCGAGGCCTTGGCCTTGGCGCCGTCACGGACGACCGAGACGGTCAGGACGCCGTTCGGGCGGCTCGGGCTGGCCGCCCGGGCGATGACGCTGGCACCGATGCGGAACGCCTTGCCGGGCTTCGGCGAGGACAGCGGCTTCAGGAACAGCTCGGTCTTGGCGCCCGGGCCCGGGTAGGGGTCCGCCGCGGTGGCGGTGCCCGCGGTCGCGAAGACGCCGGCGACGAGCATGAGCACGACCGACAGGGCCGCGAGGATCTTCTTCATGGGGTGCTCCCGGGGAGGTGAGGCCGGGGGGCCTCGGACGGACACTGCGGCCAAGGAAACCACAGCGGGCAGGTCCCGCGTGCAGGAACGCCGCAGCCTGGACGGGTGAGACACCTGCTCCGGGGGGAACGCGCACGGACCGGGCCGCCGATCGGACGCTCGGGGGGCCCGCGCGGCGGTGCCGTAGGGTCCGCCTCCATGTGGCAGCAGCGGACCCCGTCGAGCGCCGACGCCCGGCTCCCGGCGTCGGTCCACCTCGTCACGGGCGTGACGGGACAGGACGGCGTCCACCTGGCCCGCGCGCTGCACGCCGCCGGGCACGTCGTCGTCGGCACCTGGCTGCCGGAGCACCGCTCGCCCCACCTGGTGCACCTGCCCCGGTCCGACCGCCTGCGGCTGGCCGCGCTCGACGTGCGCGACGACGCCACGTTCGCGCAGCTGCTCGAGCAGCACCTGCCCGACGTCGTCCACCACCTCGCGGCGCTCAGCTCCGTCGGCGACTCCTGGCAGCAGCGCGACCTCACCGACGAGGTCAACCACCGTGCGGTCGTGCGGATGCTCGCCCGGCTGGAGGAGCACGCCCAGCGGCACGGCCGCGCCCCGCGCCTGCTCTTCGCGTCGAGCTCGGAGATCTTCGGCGCCGCCGTCCCCGGCGCGCTGCTCGACGAGCACAGCCCGCTGCGCCCCGTCTCCCCCTACGGCGAGGCCAAGGCCCGCGCGCACGAGGCCGTCGTCGCCGCGAGGTCGCGGGGCCTCGACGCCACCAGCCTGGTGCTCTTCGGTCACACGAGCCCGCTGCACGCGCCGCGCTTCGTGCTGCGCCAGATCGTCCGGCAGAGCGCGGAGCGCGCGCTCGGACGCCGCGAGGTCGTGGCGGTCCGCGATCCCTCGGTGGCCCGCGACTGGGGGTCCGCCCCCGACCTGATGCGCGCCTTCGCGGCCGCGGCCGCCGTCGAGCGCACCGAGGACCTCGTCGTCGCCACCGGCCGGGCCCACACGCTCGGCGAGATCGCGGAGTGGGCGGCCGACGCCGCCGCGCGCGAGTCCGTGGACACCTCCGGCGGCCGCACGGACGCCGCCCTGGTCGTCGGCGGCCCGGACACCGCACGGCCCCGCGACGTCACCGGCGTGTGCGGGGACGCCAGCCGCGCCGAGGCGGTCCTCGGGTGGCGACCGACCGTCCCGCTGCGCGCCGAGGTCGAGCGGATGGTGCGCGTCGACCTGCGCCGCCTGCGCACCGGGGTCGAGGAGGATCCCGCGCTGCTCGACCTGCCCGCCCTCGCCCCCGCGGGGGCCCCGGACTGAGGTCGACCGCCGGCGCGTCCCGCGTCTGGGCGGGCATGACGGAGGCCTCAAGGGACGGATTCGTGCCTCGCCCGACGGAGGGCTGGTCTAGCGTCGTCCCATGAGCAGCGCGCCCCCAAACCCCGACGAGCCCGAGCGGACCCGCCTGGACCCGATCGCCGAGGCACGCGCCGTCCTCATGCAGGCCGAGGAGTCCGGCGCCCCGGCGAGCCTGCCGCCGACCCGCACGACCCGGCTCGACCCGATCGCCGAGGCCCGCGCCACGCTCTTCGCCGACGAGACCGGCGAGACGCCGGCCGTGACCACCGAGCGCGAGCCCGGTCGCCGCCGCGGCCGCGAGGTGCCCCGCCGGCGACGCCGGGGCTCCGACGCCGCCGCGGCGCCCGAGGCCGCCCTCGGGACGACCTCCGAGCCCGCGGGTCCTGCTCCGGTCGAGCCGCCCGCCCCGCGCGGAGGCGACCCGGTCGCCCGCGCCCAGGCCGAGATCGTCGCCCGTCGCCGCGCCCGCGGCGTCGACCCGCGACCGGCACCCGAGGCGTCGGCGGCCGAGCCGGTCGAGCCGCCGCTGGCGGAGACGGGCGAGCCCAGGGCCGCGGTCGCCGAGCCCCGGGCCGCGGTGGTCGAGCCTGCCGAGACCCCGGCGCGCGTCGTGCCGAGCCGGGCGTCGGCCCCCGACGCGCCGGTGCGCAGCGAGAGCGTGCTGCCGCCTCCGGTCGCCCCGCTCGCCCCGGCACCGGTCCCGGCCCGCCCCGTCGATCCCGACCCGCGCGAGCTGCAGGAGGCCCGCGAGGCGCTGCGCCAGGCCGAGGCCCGCGCCGCCGAGCAGGCCGCCGCCCGCGTCGAGGCCGAGCGCCACGCGGCCGACCAGGCCCAGGCCCGCGCGGAGGCCGAGCGGGTGGCCGCCGACCGTGCCGCCGAGCTCGCCGCGGTGCACGCCTCCCGCGTGCAGGCCGACGTCGCCGCCGAGGAGCACGCGCGTCAGGCCGCGCAGGCCCTCCAGGCCCGCACCATCGCCGAGGAGGCCGCCGCCCGGGCGGCCGTGGCCCGTCAGGCCGCCGAGGACGCCGCCGCGCACCAGGCCGCCGCCCGCACCGCCGCCGATGCCGCCGCGCAGCGTCAGGCCGAGGCCGCCGAGCGCGCCGCCGAGGCCCGCCGCCGGGTCGAGGACGAGCTCGCCCGCACCGCCGAGCAGCTCCTCGCCGCCCAGCAGGAGCGCGAGGTGGCCGAGCGGGCCGCCGCCGACCAGGCCCGCACCGCCCGCGAGGCGCAGGAGTCGGCCGTCACGGCGCACCGCCGCTCCACCGAGCTCGCGTCCGGCCTCACCGCCGCGCACGAAGCCCGCCGGGAGGCCGACGCCGCGCTGGCCCGCGCCACCGAGCAGGCCCGCCAGACCACCGACGCCCTCGCCGACGCCGAGCGGCGCGCCGCCGACGCCCTGCGCCGCGCCGAGGCCAGCGCGGAGGCGCGCGGCCGCGTCGAGGAGAGCGTCCGCTCGCTGCTCGACGACGCCGCCGACGCCCAGCGCGCGCGGGTCGAGGCCGAGGAGCGGGCGCGGATCGCCGCCGAGGCCGCCACGGCGGCCCTGGAGGCGCGCGCCGCCGCCGAGGAGGCCGCCGCCCGTGCCAGCGCGGGCCGTGAGCGCCTCGACCTCGCCATCGCCCAGCACGCGGAGCTCGCCGAGCGCGCCACCCGCCAGCGCGCCGAGGCCGAGGCCCGCGCCGCCGAGCTGGCCCTCGAGCTGGAGGAGGCCCGGGCCGCCCTCCTGGAGGCCACCGCCGGCGGCTCCGCGCCGACGACGCCCGCGGGGCGACGCGGGCCGCTGCGCCGTCCCGCCGTCGAGCGCCCGGTCGCGCCGGACGCCACCCCGCCGTCACCGGCCGCACCCGCTGCCGAGCTGCCCCCGGTCGCGCCGGTGGCGCCCGTGACGCCGGTCGCGACCCCGAACTCGGTGCTGCCGCGGGCGTCCGCCCCGGCGGCCGGACGCACGTCAGGACGCTCGGCCGGCGAGGAGCCGATCGAGTGGAGCGCCGGCCTCGAGCCCGCCGCCCCCCGTCGTCCCGGCGCCACCGCCCGCGAGGACGCCCCGACGGCCGACGCCGGATCCGCGGCCGCTCCGAGCCCGACGCCGTCCGCCCGGGTGGCCGACGCACGCCCGACGCCGCCCGACCTGCCGCCGCTGAGCCGCGGCTCGCGCTCGGGCGCACCCCGCGAGGCGGCCGCTCGCTCGTCGAGCGAGCGTCCCCGCCCCCGGCGCGAGGAGAGCCTCGAGCGGGTGGAGCTGCGCCGGCCCTTCGACCTGCGGGGCGCGCTGCTGCTGCTCGCCGTGGTGCTCGGCTTCGGCGCCTTCACCTACCTGGCCGTCACCGGCGACCTGCTGAGCGTGCCGTCCGGCGCAGCGATGCTGATCGCCGCGGTGAGCGCGGGCCTGTGGACGCGCCTGCGCGGCGAGCGCCCCCGGCTGTGGCTCGAGGGCGACGTGCTGCACGTCGTCGCGAAGGGCGCCCGGCGCTCCTTCGACCTCTCCTCCGAGCACACGCGCATCCAGATGCACGGCGAGCCGGGCGAGCGCGGCTGGCGGGTGCACTTCCTGCGTCGCAGCCTGCCGGCGTTCGTGATCGACCCCTCGATGGTCGACCCCCACGAGCTCACCGAGGAGATCCGGGAGCGACGCTCCGACGTCTGACCGTCAGAGGATCTGCTCGAGCCCGGCCAGCACCGCCTCCCGGCGCGGCGCGCCTGCGGCCCGCAGCCGCTCGACGCCGGAGCCGTCCAGGACGATCGTGGTCGGCGTGCGCAGCACCCCGAGGTCGCGCACGAGCTGCAGCTGCGACTCGGCGTCGACCTCGACGTGACGCACGCCCGGCACCAGCTCGGCGACCTCCGTCAGCACCCGTCGGGTGGCCCGGCACGGCGCGCAGAAGGCGGAGGAGAACTGCAGCAGGGTCGCCCGCTCGCCCAGCGCCTCCTGCGGCAGGGCGGCCCGGACGAGGGCGCCGACGTCGGTCGCGGCCTGATCGGCAGCCTGGTCCGCGACCGGGGCGGCCGCCTCGGTCGCCTCGGACTGCGCCGGCAGGGTGCGGGTCCCGCGGAACCGTCCGTCGGTGGCGGCGCGGTAGAGCCCGAACCCGAGGGCCAGCACCACCGCGACGAGCGCGATGACCGGGCCCGGCGAGAGCGACACCAGGGGCAGGACGGCGGCGGAGGTGGACACGCCACGTTCAACGGGGGGCCGCGGCATCCGATTCCCGGGGTGCTCCGAACACCTCCCGCAGCCCGCCAGCCGCGCCGACGCCGACCCGGCGTCGCTCCGCCCGCCCCGACGGAGAGGTCCCCATGTCCGCCCTGCTCATCACGGCCGCCCTCGCCTGGCCCCCGCTCGCGCTCGTGGCCGCCTCGGTCGTCGGCAGGGCACTGCGCGAGAGCAACCGGCGCGCCGGCCTCTGAGGCCAGCCCGCCCGGCTCAGCCGCCGGCGAACGGCGGCAGGAACTCGACGCTGCGCCCCGGGGCCACGCCGACCTCCGCCGGGTCGCGCGACCCCGCCGGCTCGTCGTCGACCAGCACCGAGCAGACCGCGAGCACGGACGCCAGCGCCGGACGTCCCTCGACGACCCGTCGGCGCACCTCGGCGAGCGTCACTGGTCCAGACACCTCCAGGCGCTCCTCGGCGACCCCGGCCGCCGCCTTCGCCGCGGCCCAGTAACGAATTCGGATGAATTCGGTCTCAAAGCCGTTGGAACCTTCCAAAGTCACCGCCACGTTTCCTACTGTTCCATCCACAGCACCAGACCGGGGCCCAGCGTTGCGTTTCGGTAGCCACCCTGAACCGGGAGGAGACCCGTCATGAGCACCCTGCTCCTGCTCACCAGCGCGCTGCAGCCGTCCGCCGAGGTCCTGCCGGGCCTCGCCCTCCTGGGCCACCAGGTCCGCATCCTGCCCGCCGAGGGCTCGGCCCTGCTCGAGGCCCCCGACTCCGACCTGCTGCTCGTCGACGGCCGCCAGGACCTCGCGCACGCGCGCGACCTGTGCCGCCTGATCCGCACCACCGGCACCGACGTGCCCGTCGTCCTGATCGTCACCGAGGGCGGCCTCGCCGTCGTCCACCACGACTGGGGCATGGACGACGTCGTCCTCCACACCTGCGGCCCTGCCGAGCTCGAGGCCCGCATCAAGCTCGCCATCGGTCGGCTCGCCGCCAAGCGCGAGGCCGCCGACCCCGAGGCCCACGTCATCCGCTCCGGCGAGGTCGTCGTCGACGACGCCACCTACACCGCGAAGATCGGCGGCCGCCCGCTCGACCTCACCTTCAAGGAGTTCGAGCTGCTCAAGTTCCTCGCCCAGCACCCCGGCCGGGTCTTCACCCGCCAGCAGCTGCTGCAGGAGGTCTGGGGCTACGACTACTTCGGCGGCACCCGCACCGTCGACGTCCACGTCCGCCGCCTGCGCGCCAAGCTCGGCCCCGAGAACGAGACTCTCATCGGCACGGTGCGCAACGTCGGCTACCGGTTCGTGCTGCCCGCCAAGGAGAAGACCGCCGAGGCCGACGCGCGGCTCACCGAGGCCGCTGTTCCGCAGGACGCGTGAGGCCGGCGGCCCCGTCGGTTTCCCCGGTCGACCGGGGAAACTGATCGATGACGGGCGAAACATCGCGCGTCATCGATCGGTTCTGCCTGTCATGACCACCCTCGACGCCCTCCAGCACCTCGCCGCCGCCGCCGAGGAGGCCGACGGCGTCGCCCCGCTCGACGAGGCCACCTGGCGACTGCTCCGCCGCCATCCCGACGCCGTCTCGCTGCACGTCACCGCCGACAGGCCGGACGCGGGCGTGGCGGCGGTCCACGACGGCGAGCTGGCGCTGGTGGTGCACCCGGAGCACCGCGGACGCGGACTCGGCCGGGCCCTCCTGGCGACCGCGACCGACGCCGACGCACCCACGCTCGCGTGGTCCCATGCCGACCACCCGGCGGCCCGCGTGCTCGCGGCGTCGGCGGGCTGGGACGTCGTGCGCGAGCTGTGGGTCATGCGCCGACCCGACGTCGCGCTGCCGCCGGTCGCCGTGCCGGACGGCGTCGTCGTCCGCGGCTACGAGCCGTCCGATCGCGACGAGCTGCTGCGGGTCAACGCCGCCGCGTTCGCCCACCACCCCGAGCAGGGCTCGATGGACGTCGACGAGCTCGCCGAGCGGATGGCCGAGCCCTGGTTCGACCCCGCCGGGCTGCTCGTCGCCGCCCCGGCCGACGCGCCCGGGCAGCTGCTCGGCTTCCACTGGACCAAGCGCCACTCCGCGGCTCTCGGCGAGGTCTACGTCGTCGGGCTGGCACCCGAGGCGCAGGGACGCGGCCTCGGTGGCGTCCTGACCCTCGCCGGACTCCACCACCTGCGCGACGGCGGGGCGCGCGAGATCCTGCTGTACGTCGAGTCCGACAACGCCGCGGCGATCGCGGTCTACCGGCGGCTCGGCTTCGAGCACCACGTCCGCGACACCCACGTCATGTACCGGCGTCGCTGACGATCGCGGTCGAGCGAGCCGGCCAAGTCCCACGCGCCCCACGCGTCGCGACTGGTCAGGGAGAACTGGACGTTGTCAGGGGAAACTTCACCTGACAACGTCCGGTTTCCCCGGATATCCGGGGAAACCTGCCCGCACGCGCCTCAGCGCAGCGGCCGCACGTGCAGCCCCACGTCGGGGTCGACCACGACCTCCTGGGCGGCGGGCATGCCGTCGACGTCGAGCACGGCGTCGAGGGGGACGTTGCGCTTGACCAGCCCGAGCGCGATCGGGCCGAGCTCGTGGTGGCGAGCGGAGGTGCCGACGACGCCGACGGCGCGGCCCTCGAGCGTCAGCGGGGAGCCGACGGCGGGGAGGCGGTTCTCGGTGCCGTCGAGGTGGAGCAGCGTGAGCCGACGCGGGGGGCGGCCGAGGGTGTGGACGCGCGCGACGGTCTCCTGACCGCGGTAGCAGCCCTTGTCGAGGTGCACCGCCGAGCCGATCCAGCCGGCCTCGTTGGGGATGGTGCGGGCGTCGGTGTCGAGCCCGAGCCGCGGCACCCCGCGGGCGATCCGCAGCGCCTCGTACGCCCACAGACCGCACGCCGGCTCCGCGGCGCGGGCGTAGGCGGCCAGCTCGGCGCGCGGCACGTACTCGTAGCCCGGGGCGTCGAGCGCCGGCCGCCACATGACGGCGAGCTCGTCGGAGACGTCGGCCAGCTCGACGCGGCTCATGAAGACCATCCGCTCGAGGAAGCCCAGCAGCGCGACGGCGGCGCCGGGCTCGGTGTGGACGGTGAGCGCCGTGCCGTCGTCGACGCCCTCGAAGGCGTGCTCGACGTGCCCCTGCGGGTCGAGGATCAGCGCCGAGGTCCACTGCCCGGGGGCGAGCTCGAGCAGGTGCTGGGAGGTCAGCGCGTGCAGCCAGGTGAGTCGGTCGGGGCCGCTGATCCGCACGACGTCGCGATGCGAGAGGTCGACGAAGCCGGCACCCGACTCCAGCGTGCGCTGCTCGCCGTTGAACGAGCCGTAGTGGGCGGCGACGCCGGCGTCGCGACCGTCGCCCGCGACGGCGCCGGGCAGGTCGAGCAGCGGGGACGGGCGGGTGGCGCTCATGCGTGGCTCCCGGGATCGGGGTCGGGGTGGTCGGGGTGATCGGACGGGTCGGCCGCGCAGCAGGTGCCGAACACCGTCAGGTGCGGCAGGTCGGCCTCGAAGCCGTGCAGCTCCCGCAGCCGGGCCGCGAAGCCGCGCGCGACGTGTGTGTCAACGGAGATCGTCCGGCCGCAATTCCGGCAGACCAGGTGGAAGTGCTCGTGGTCGGTGACGGCGTGGTAGGTGGGCGCCCGGTCGGCGAGGTGGGCGTGCCGGATCAGGCCAACGTCCTCGAGGACCTCCAGGGTGCGGTAGACCGTGGAGAGGTTGACGGCCGACGACGTGGTGCGCACGTGGGCGAGCACCTCGTCGGGCGTCGCGTGGCCGAGGTGCTGGACGGCGTCGAGGATCAGCTCGCGCTGGGGGGTGAGCCGCAGCCCGGAGTCGCGCAGGCGCGCGCGCAGCTCCTCGCGCACGGCTCAGCGCCTCTGCAGCCGGGCCCACAGGTGGGGCTGGAGCTCGTGCTCGCCGGCGGCCATGTCGTAGGCGTAGAGGAGGTCGCCCTCGACGTTGCCGTAGAGGCGGTGGCCGCCGGTGACCTCCTTGGCGGTCTCGGTGAACCCCACGCCGGCGGTGCGCAGCTCGAGCTTGCCGCCCTCGGCCTGGCCGTACCAGATCTCGCTCAGGCCGGTGCTGTGGCTGAGCACGAGCTCGAGGCGGCCCTCGGGCAGGCAGCGCAGGAAGCCGGTCTCCTGCGCCGCCTCGCGGACGGTCGCGCCGGACTCGTCGACGATCCAGGAGCGGGACAAGTAGTGGAGGAACGGACGGCCGTCCTGCTGGAAGACCAGCTCCTGGCCGAACTGGAACGGCTCGATCGACGGGTAGTCGCCGTGTCCGTTGCCGGCCCATGTGCCCAGCAGCCAGGCGACCGGGCCGCAGTTCGGGTGGAGGTTGGACGGGATCGTGAAGGCCACGGCCGCAGCCTAGTGCGGCGCGCCGACTAGCCTCGGGCCCATGCCGCGAGCCCTCGTCGTCAAGGTCACCTGCGCCCAGGACGACCCCGAGCGCGCCAACCAGGCGGTCACCGTCGCGGCCGCCGCGGTCGCCTCGGGCGCCGAGGTGTCGCTGTGGCTCACCGGGGAGGCCGCCGCCTGGGCGGTGGCCGGACGCGGCCCCGACCTGGGCCTGGCCCACGCCAGCCCGGTGGAGGACCTCCTGCAGGCGGTCCTGGCCGGCGGCCGGGTCACCGTGTGCACCCAGTGCGCCACCCGCCGCGGGATCACGCCGGACGACGTGCGGCCTGGCGTGCGGGTCGCGGGAGCGGCGGCCTTCGCCGAGGAGGTCCTCGCCGACGGCGTCCAGGCGCTCGTCTACTGAGCGCTCCGGACGACGGCGCGCGGTGGGTAGGGTGCCCCCGATGAGCAGCGCCGACCGCAACCCGCCCCCCGGGGACGCCTCCGGGCGTCGCTGGCGCCGTCGCCACGAGCCGGACGCCGCGGTGCCGCAGGCCGACGTCCCGCCGTTCGACCTCGACGACCTCGAGCGGCGCGCGAGCGAGCAGGCCGTCGCGGCGGAGCAGGCCGCCCGGCTGCGCGGCCTGGCCGAGCGGGCCGCCGCCGAGCAGGCCGCGGAGCGGCTGGTGGCCGAGGAGTCCGCCCGCACCGCGGCGCTGGCCCGGGCCGAGGCCGACGCGGCCGCGGCCGAGCAGTCCCGGCGCGCCGCCGAGGCCGACTCCGCCCTCGCCGCGGCGCAGGCCGTGCTGGCCCGCCACCAGGAGGAGCTCGCGGCCGCCGTCGAGGCCGCCGCCGCCAGCGCCCGCGCCCTGGACGAGGCCCGCCGGGCCGCCGAGGAGGCCGAGCGCGCCCGCCGGGCCGCCGAGGAGGCGGCCACCGCCCAGGCCGAGTCCCGCGCCGCCGTCGAGGACCGCGTCGCCGCACTCGCCGAGCACGCCGCGCGCGCCGAGGACGCCCGCCGCCTCGCCCAGGACGACGCCCGGATCGAGCAGGAGCGGGTCACCGAGCTCGTCGCCGCCCGCGCGGACGCCGAGCGCGCCGCGGCCGACGCCGCCCGCGCCGCGCAGGAGGCGGTCGACGCCCGCCGGGTCGCCGACGAGACCGCGCGGCACGCCCAGGAGGCCGCGATCGCGGCCCACGACGCCCGACGTGCCTCGGACGCCGCCGCCGCCGAGCGGGTGCGTGAGGCGGCCGACGCCCGCGCCGAGGCCGATCGGGTCGCCGCCGAGCACGCCGCCGCGCGCGCCGCCGCGGAGGAGGCGGGCGTCCGGGCGGCCGTCGAGCTGGCCGCCGCGTTGGAGGCCCGCGCCGCCGCCGAGACCGCGGTCGCCGAGGCGATCGCCCGGGCCGCCGAGGCCGAGCGACGTCGCGCCGACGCCGAGACCAGCGCCGCCGAGGCCCACGAGGCGGCCGCCCGCGCCGCTCGCGACCGTGAGACCGCGGAGCAGGCGGGTCTGGCCGCCCGCCGGGCCGCCGAGGACGCCGAGCAGGCGCGCGCCGCAGCCGACCGCGCCGCCGCCGAGCAGGCCGAGGCCCGCGCCGCCGCCGAGCAGCGCGTCGCCGAGCAGGCCGACCTGCGCGAGCAGGCCGAGCGCGCCGCCGCCGAGCAGGCCCGCCTCGCCGACGCCGCCCACGCCGCCCGTCGCGAGGCCGAGGACGCCGCCCGCCGCGCCCTCGCCGACGCCGAGTCCGCCGTCCGGGCCCGGGAGGACGCCGACCGCTCCGCCGCGCTGCGGATCGCCGACGCCGAGGCCGCCGCCCTGGCGCGGATGGCGGCGGCGGACGCGGAGGCCGAGCAGCGCATCGAGGCCGCCCGCGCCGAGGCCGCCCGCACCGAGGAGCAGGCGCGCGCCCGAGCCGCCGCAGCCGAGGCCGACGCCGAGCAGCGCGTCGAGGCCACCCGCACCGCCCTCGCCGAGGCCGAGCAGCACGCCGTCGCGCAGACCGCGGCCGCCGGCCTGGCCGCCGGTCAGGCCGCCGCCGCGCACCGCGCCGCGGGCGAGCGGGCCGAGGAGACCCGCGCCGCCGTCGAGGCGCGCCTGGCCGCCGAGCAGGCGGCCGCCGACGCCGGCCGCCGGGCCGAGGCCGCCGAGTCCGCCCGGGCCGCCGCCGAGGCCGCCCTGCAGGCCGCCGTCGAGGCCCGCGAGGGCGCCGAGCGGCAGGCCGTCGAGCTCGCCGAGCAGGCCGCCCGCAGCGCCGCCGACCGCGACGCCGCCGAGCGCCGCACCACCGAGGCGCTCGACCAGCTCCGCGCGGCGCTCGAGGCGCGGGCCGAGGCCGAGCAGGCGGTCGTCCGCGAGTCGGAGGCCCGGGCCGCCGCCGAGGCCGAGGCCGCCCAGCGGGCCATCGACCGCCAGGCCGTCGAGTCGTCGGTGCGCCGCTCCACCGAGCTCGTCGAGCTCGCCAACCAGGAGCGGCTGGTCGCCGAGCAGCGTGCCGCCGAGCTGGCCGAGCGGCTCGCCGCGCTCACCGAGGCCGCGGTCGAGGGCGGCGAGCCCTCCGCGTCCGCCACCACCCGGGGCCTGCGTCGGCCCTCCGCGCGGCAGCAGCCGTCGCGCGCCGAGGCCCCGGTGCCCGCACCGGTGCAGGAGCGCACCCGCGAGCCGCGCGTCCCGGAGCCGACGGCCGCCGCCGTCGAGCCGCAGCCACCGACGCCGGCCGCTCCCCGCTCCGCCAGCGCCGGAGCCGGGTCGGAGTCGGCGTCCGAATCCGGGTCCGTGAGCGCCCGCCGGCCGGCCGACCTCCCGACGCCGCCCCCGACCGAGCTGAGCCGTGCGCTGGCCGAGGAGCCGACCCGACCGCGTCCCTCGGTGCTCGACAGCACCGCGCGCCCCGCCGCGGCGGAGTCCCTCGACCTCGGCGGCGCCCCCGGACGCGCCGCGCTGCGGGCCGTCGCTCTCGTGCTGGCGCTGCTGGCGGCCGTCGCCGCCGGCGCCACGGCCGTCACCGACCGGCCCACGGCACCGCTGGTCTACGCCGCCGGTGGCGTCGCGGCCGTGCTGCTGCTCCTGGTCCTGGTGCCCCTGCCGGGCCGCCGCGGGCGGCGCGGTCGGGTGCGGGTCGACGACGCCGGCGTCGTCGAGATCGTGCACGGCGACAGCCGGCACCGCTTCGACCTCTACAGCCCGAGCACCCGCATCGAGGTGCGCGGCGAGCCGGGCTCGTCCGGCTGGGAGGTGCGCTTCCTGCGCCGCAGCCTGCCGGCGGTGGTCGTCGACCGCCGCATGGTCGACCCGCAGGCGTTCACCCGCGAGCTACGACGCTGGCGACCCGAGCTCTGAGCCCGGCCAGCGGCTCGACCGGCCGCCTGACTCAGGCGAGCCCGGCGCGCAGGGCGTCGGCGATCTCGAGCACGCAGGCCCGGGAGCGCCGACCCACGCCGACGACGTTCAGGAAGCCGTGGATCTGGTCGGGGAAGCGCTGCAGCCGCACCTCGACGCCGGCGTCGGAGAGCCGGCGCGCGTAGGCCTCCCCCTCGTCGCGCAGCGGGTCGAAGCCCGCGGTGCACAGGTAGGCGGGCGCGAGCCCGTCGGGGATCTCGGCGTTCAGCGGCGAGAGCCGCTCCTCGGCGGGGTCGGCGTCGGCGGGGATGTAGGAGTCGGAGGCGACGTCCATGAACCGCTGGGAGAGGAAGAACCCCTCGTTGAACCGGCGGGCCGAGTCGGTGTCGTGCACCGCGTCGGTGGTCGGGTAGACCAGCAGCTGGAAGGCCAGCGGCAGCCCCTCCCGCGCCGCGGCCAGGGCGACGTTGGCCGCCAGGTTGCCCCCCGCGGAGTCGCCGCCGACGGCGAGCCGCGCAGGGTCGGCGTGCAGCTCGGCGGCGTGCTCCACGACCCAGCGGAACGCGGCGACCGCGTCGTCGCACGCGGCGGGGAACGGGTGCTCGGGCGCGAGCCGGTAGTCGACGGCCAGCACGCGGACGCCGGCCCGCTCCGCGAGCAGCCGGCAGGGGGCGTCGTGGGAGTCGAGGTCGCCGTAGACGAACCCGCCGCCGTGCACGAACAGCAGCAGCGGGCCGACCTGGCCGCGGCCCAGCCCGCTCGGCCGGTAGAGCCGGGCCGGCATCCCGGCCACCTCGAGGTCGCGGGTCTCCGCGATCGACAGGGCGCCGCCGGCGAGGCGGCTCTGGTGCAGCAGCGCGACGCGGCCCTGCGGGATCGGCAGGGTCTCGACGGCGGGGATGCCGCTGACCCTCTGCAGCCGCAGCATCAGCTGGGTCTCCGCGGCCAGCGTCTGGCCGTCGCGGACGACCGGGCGGCCCGCCAGGCGGCGCTGCACCGGCTCGGGCAGCCCCATGACCCCGGCGAACACCGCCTGCTCGACGCGGCCGCGCACCTGCTGGAGGGCGGCGAGGGGCGGGGACGGCCGGGTGCCGGGACGAGGGCTGCTCACGGGTCGTCAACCTAGCCCGCGGGGCCACGTCCGGGTGACACCGACCGTTCACCGATCGGTGGAAGGATGCCGGGCATGACCGCCGAGCTCACCGCCGACGCCGCCCACAACCCCGACGGCCCCCCGCACGAGAGCTTCGACGTCGAGCCCCCCTACGAGCCGGACGACGCCGCGCTCGCCGCCGTCGAGCGGTTCGACGACCGGTTCCTCGACCGCGAGCTGTCGTGGCTGCGGTTCAACGAGCGGGTGCTCGAGCTGGCCGAGGACCCCTCGCTGCCGCTGCTCGAGCGCGCCCGGTTCCTGGCGATCTTCGCCAGCAACCTCGACGAGTTCTTCATGGTGCGGGTGGCGGGCCTGAAGCGGCGCATCGCCGCCGGCCTCGCGGTGCGCGCGGCGTCCGGCCTGATGCCCCGCGAGGTGCTCGACCGGATCTGGGCGACCGCCGCCGAACTCAGCGCCCGCCACGCCCGGGTGCTGCACGACCAGCTGCGGCCCGCGCTCACCGAGAGCGGCATCGACCTCGTCCGCTGGGAGGAGCTCACCAGCGACGAGCAGCGCACCTGCAAGCGGCTGTTCAAGGAGCGCATCTTCCCCGTGCTCACCCCGCTCGCGGTCGACCCCGCCCACCCGTTCCCCTACATCTCGGGGCTCTCGCTCAACCTGGCCGTCGTCATCGAGAACCCCCGCTCGGGCAAGGAGCACTTCGCCCGGGTCAAGGTGCCGCCGATCTTCAGCCGCTTCGTGCCCGTCGGCAACGACCGGTTCGTCCCGCTCGAGGACGTCATCCGCGAGCACCTGAAGAAGCTGTTCCCCGGCATGAGCATCGTCGAGGTGCACACCTTCCGGGTCACCCGCAACGAGGACCTCGAGGTCGAGGAGGACGACGCCGAGAACCTCCTCACCGCGCTCGAGAAGGAGCTGCTGCGCCGCCGGTTCGGCCCGCCGGTGCGCCTGGAGGTCGAGGAGTCGATCTCCGACGCCGTGCTCGACCTGCTGGTCACCGAGCTCGGCATCGGCGAGGCCGAGGTCTTCCGGCTGCCCGGCCCGCTCGACCTGCGCGGTTTGCACGGCATCGCCGACCTCGACCGCGCGGAGCTGAAGTACCCGGCCTTCGTCCCGACCACCCACCCGCGGCTCGCCGAGGTCGAGTCGGCCAAGCCGGTCGACGTCTTCAAGGCCGCGCGGCGTCACGACGTGCTGCTGCACCATCCGTACGACTCCTTCTCCACCTCGGTGCAGCGGTTCATCGAGCAGGCGGCCGCCGACCGTCACGTGCTGGCGATCAAGCAGACCCTCTACCGCACGTCCGGCGACTCCCCGATCATCGACGCCCTCATCGACGCCGCCGAGGCCGGCAAGCAGGTGCTGGTGATCGTCGAGATCAAGGCGCGCTTCGACGAGGAGGCGAACATCCGCTGGGCGCGCAAGCTCGAGCAGGCCGGCTGCCACGTCGTCTACGGCCTGGTGGGGCTCAAGACCCACTGCAAGCTCTCGATGGTCGTGCGGCAGGAGCCCGACGGCATCCGCCGCTACACCCACATCGGCACCGGCAACTACAACCCGAAGACCTCGCGCATGTACGAGGACCTCGGGCTGATCACCACGAACGAGCGGATCGGCGAGGACGTCGCCCACCTGTTCAACAACCTCTCGGGCTGGTCGCGCAACGCCTCCTACGAGGAGCTGCTCGTGGCGCCCGACAACGTCCGCACGGGCCTGGTCGAGCGCATCCACCGCGAGATCGCGCACCACCGCGCCGGCCGCCCGGCACGCATCCGGCTCAAGGCCAACAGCGTGGTCGACGAGGCGGTCATCGACGCCCTCTACCTGGCCTCCCAGGAGGGCGTGCCGGTGCAGCTGCTGGTGCGCGGCATCTGCGCGCTGCGGCCGGGGGTCCCGGGCCTGAGCGAGAACGTCGAGGTGCGCTCGATCCTCGGCCGCTTCCTCGAGCACAGCCGCGTCTTCGACGTCGAGAACGGCGGCGAGCCGGAGGCGTGGATCGGGTCGGCCGACATGATGCACCGCAACCTCGACCGTCGCGTCGAGGTGCTGGTGCGCCTGCCCGGCGAGTCGACCCGCGGCCCGGTGCGCGAGCTGCTCGACCTCGCGTTCGCCCCCGACACCTCGGCCTGGCTGCTCGACGCCGAGGGCAGCTGGTCCCGCAACGGCGGCGAGGTCGACCTGCAGGCGGCGCTGATCGAGCGGCAGCGCTCGCGCCGGAGCGCGCAGGCCTGACGCCGACCCGGCAGCGACCGGGCAGCGACCGGGCAGCGACCGGGCAGCGACCCAGGGCTCCACGGCGTGGCCGGGGTCACTGGGCGACGGGGCGAGCCGTCGGACGGTTGCGTCCGTCCACAGTGGCCCGCCTAGAGTGACCCCCGGTTCATCTCCGCCTCGCCCCCGCCTCAACAGGAGCTCTTCCGTGGGTCTGCGCTTCCGGCCGGTCGACTCGTCGTTCTACGACCTGCTGACCGCGTCCGCCGAGCACCTGGTCACCGGTGCCTCGCTGCTGGCGCAGATGCTCGGCGACCGCGAGCACAACGCCGAGGTGGCGGCCGCGATGCGCGACGCCGAGCACGCCGCCGACGAGACCGCCCACAGCCTGTTCAAGCGGGCCACCTCGAGCTTCGTGACGCCCTTCGACCGCGAGGACGTCTACGCGCTGGGCTCGGCGCTCGACGACGTCATGGACCACCTCGACGAGGCCGTCGAGATGATCCTGCTCTACGAGGTGAAGGTGCTGCCGACCCAGCTCTCGGGCCAGGTCGAGGTGCTCCAGCGCTGCGCGGAGCTGACGGCGGCCTCGATGCCGCGGCTGCGCACGCCGGCCGCCATGGAGGAGTTCTGGATCGAGATCAACCGGCTCGAGAACGAGGGCGACCGCAACCACCGACGGATCCTCGCCCACCTGTTCTCCGGCGAGTACAAGGCGCTCGAGGTGCTGAAGCTCAAGGACATCGCGGAGTCGATGGAGAGCGCGATCGACGCCTTCGAGCGGGTCGCGACGATCGTGGAGCAGATCGCCGTCAAGGAGACCTGACGAGGTGGATCCCCTCGTCCTCCTCACCGTCGTCACCATCGTCGTCGCGCTCGGGTTCGCCTACACCAACGGCTTCCACGACGCCTCCACCGCGGTCGCGACCTCGGTGGCCACGCGCGCGCTGACGCCCCGCATCGCGCTCGCGATGGCCGCGGTGATGAACCTCGTCGGCGCCTTCCTCGGGCAGGGCGTGGCGGCGACCGTCGCCTCGGTCGTCGTGCCGCCCGACGGCGAGGCCGGGCTGCGACTGCTGCTGGCCGCGCTGCTCGGCGCGATCGCCTGGAACCTCCTCACCTGGCGCGCGGGGCTGCCGTCCTCGTCGTCCTACGCGCTGCTGGGCGGGCTGGCCGGCGCGGCTCTCGCGGCGGGGGCGACGGTGCGCTGGGACGTCGTCCGCGAGACCGTCCTGGTCGCGATGGTCGCCTCGCCGCTCGTCGGCCTGCTGGGGGCCGCGGGCCTCATGGTGGCGCTGCTGTGGGTCTTCCGGAACCGGCCGCTGCACCGCACGCAGCGCGGCTTCCGCGTCGCGCAGACGGTCTCGGCGGCCGCCGTGGCGCTCGGCCACGGCCTGCAGGACGCCCAGAAGTCGGCGGCGGTCATCGTCCTGGCTATGCTGGCGGGCGGCTACTCGATGGGCACCACCGAGGACTCCGCCGACCTCCCGGTCTGGGTGATCTCCCTGGTCGCGCTGGCCCTGGCGGCCGGCACGCTCAGCGGGGGCTGGCGGATCATGCGCACCCTGGGCCGACGCCTGGTCGATCTCGACCCGGCCCGCGGGTTCGCCGCCGAGACCGTCGCCGCCGGCGTGCTCTACACCGCGGGGGTCGCCTTCGACGCCCCCGTCTCCACGACGCACACCCTCACCGCTGCCGTCGTCGGCGCCGGCTCGACGACCCGGCTCTCGGCGGTGCGCTGGCGCCTCGCACGACGGATCCTGCTCGCCTGGGTGGTCACCGTGCCGGCGGCCGCGCTCGGGGCCGCCGCGATGTGGTGCGCGCTGGGCCTCGTCCTCGGCTGACCGTCCGGGCCCTGCGGCCCGACGCCCCCTCCGGCCCCGCGCGCCGACGTCAGCCGGCGAGGTGCTCGCGGGCGAACTCCAGCGACTCGCGCAGGTCGGCCAGCCGCTCGCCCCGGTCGGCGCAGCGCCGGGTGTTGATCTCGAGCACGACGTCGCCCTCGAACCCGCTGCCGGCGAGGTGGCGCAGGAACCCGTCGGCGTTCATGACGCCGCGCCCCGGCACCAGGTGCTCGTCCTTGACCGAGCCGGTGCCGTCGGTGAGGTGGACGTGCCGCAGCCGCGGCCCCAGGCGTCGGGCCATCTCGACGACGTCGTCGCCGGCGATCGCGGCGTGGGAGAGGTCGATGGTGGTGTTGGCGTACGGCTCGTCCGAGGGATCCCAGCCCGGCAGGTACATCTCGACGCCGCGGCGCGACGAGGCCCGCCACGGGTACATGTTCTCGACCGCGAACCGCAGGCCGGTGGTGGCCTCCAGCGCGGCGATGCCCTCGACGAAGCCGCGCGCGTACTCCTTCTGCCAGCGGAACGGCGGGTGCACCACGACGACCTCGGCGCCGAGGTGGTGGGCCATCTCGGCCGACCGCTCGAGCTTGCCCCACGGGTCGGTGCCCCAGACCCGCTGGGTGAACAGCAGGCACGGCGCGTGGACGCTGCACACCGGCACGCCGTGGTGGTCGGCGAGCTTGCCGAGGGCGACCTGGTCCTGGCTGAGCCGGTCGAGGGCGACCATCACTTCGACCGCGTCGTAGCCGAGCTCGGCGGCGTAGGCGAAGGCGTGGGCCGCCGACTCCGGGTAGGCGGAGGAGGTGGAGAGTCCGATGCGGGTCATCACGGGAGCCGGGTCAGCCCAGCACGCCGATCTGGTCGATCCGCTCGAGGATGACGCCCTCGCGCAGCGCCCACGGGCAGATCTCCAGCGCGGGCAGGTCGAAGATGTCCATGCACGCCTCGGCGACGAGCGCGCCCGGCACGATCTGGTGCGCCCGCGACGGCGAGACGCCGGGCAGCCCGGCCAGCTCGGCGAGGTCCATCGTCGCCAGCTTCGGGATCCAGGTGGCCAGGGCGGCCCGCTCCAGCGCGCGCGGCACCAGCAGGCCCTCCGAGGACGGCGCCGCGCCGCAGATGCGGGCCAGGGAGCGGAAGGTCTTCGACGTCGCCGCCGCCCGGTGCGGGGCGCCGCCGCGCAGCAACTGGCCGGCGTCGCGGGCGATCTCGGCGCGGATCCGCTTGCGCAGCTCGCGCAGCTGCTCCTCGCCGGGGTTGCGGTCGGCGAAGTAGGCGCGCGCCAGCCGGGCCGCGCCCAGCGGCATCGACCACGCGACGTCCGGGGCCTCGTCGCTGCCGGCCGCGATCTCCAGGGAGCCGCCGCCGATGTCGAAGACCGCCAGGCGTCCGGCCGACCAGCCGAACCAGCGGCGCACCGAGAGGAACGTCAGGCGGGCCTCGTCCTCGCCGGAGAGCACGCCGAGCTCCAGCCCCGTGCGCTCGCGCACGCGGGCCAGCACGTCGTCGCTGTTGACGGCGTCGCGCACCGCGGAGGTGGCGAAGGCGAGCATCTCCTCGCAGCCGCGGTCCTCGGCCACCACGATCGCGTCGGCGACGAAGCGGACGAGGGCGTCGATGCCGAGCTGGGTGACCGCCCCGGCGTCGTCGAGGTGCTCGGCCAGCCGCAGCGGCTCCTTGTGGGACGACGCGGCCAGCGGGGCCGAGCCCCCGTGGGCGTCGACGACGAGCAGGTGGCCCGTGTTCGAGCCGATGTCGAGGACGCCCAGGCGCATGACCCCAACGTACTGGCCGCGGCTGCGTACAGTGACGCGGTGCCCGAAGTGAGCCTGGACTTCCCCCGCGCGTGGGTCGAGTTCGTCAACCCCGACGACGAGTCCGAGGTGCTGCGCTGCGACCTCACCTGGCTCACCTCGTCCTACGCCTGCGTGTTCGGCTCGGGCTGCGCCGGCATCTACGCCGACTCCCCCGACGTCGGCTGCTGCACCCTCGGCGCCCACTTCGCCGACCGCGACGACGAGACGCGCGTCGCCGGCTTCGTCGCCCGGCTCACCCTCGAGCTGTGGCAGCGGCACCCCGGCCGCGCCGTGCGCACCCGCGACTGGGTCGAGATGGACGACGACGGCGAGCGCAAGACCCGCGTCGCGCGGCACGACGACGGCCAGCAGGCGTGCGTGTTCGCCAACCGTGCCGACCACCCCGCCGGCGAAGGCTGCGCGCTGCACGCCCTGGCCCTGCGGGAGGGACGCCACCCGCTGGAGACCAAGCCCGACGTGTGCTGGCAGCTGCCGATCCGCCGCACCTTCCGCGAGGTCGAGCGGATGGACGGCACCTCCTACACCGAGGTCGGCATCGGCGAGTACGACCGGCGCGGCTGGGGGCCGGGCGGCCACGACCTCGACTGGTACTGCTCGGGCAACACCGAGGCCCACGTCGCCCCCGAGCCGGTGTACCTCACCCATGCCGCCGAGCTGGTGGCGCTGATGGGTCGGGCCGCCTACGACGAGCTGGTCGTCCACTGCGACCGGCACCTGCGCTCGCGCTCGCTGCTCGCGCTGCACCCGGCCGATCCGCGGGCGTAGGCCGCCAGTTTCATCGGCTGGCCGATGAAACTGGCGCGCGCCGCGAAAGTTTCGGCGGCCGACCGCCGAAACTGCCGATCCCACGCACCCCACCCGCCCCACCGAACCTCTCGACGTCAAGAGACCCGCACCCCGGCGTCGAGCCGCTCTCAGGACGTGTTCAGAATCTAGGCATGCGCCTGGACCACCTCTCCTACGCCGCCGGACCCGACGGACTCGCCGGCACCGCGGCCCGCATCGGCGGCCTCCTGGGCGCCGACTTCGCCGACGGCGGCGTGCACCCGCGGTTCGGCACCCGCAACGTCATCCTCCCGCTCGCGGCGGGCACCTATCTCGAGATCGTCGAGGTGCTCGACCACCCGGCGTCCGACAAGGCCCCCTTCGGCCAGGCCGTCCGCGCCCGCAGCGCCCTCGGCGGCGGCTGGCTGGGCTGGGCCGTGGCGGTCGACGACATCTCCACGCCCGAGGCGCGCCTGGGCCGTCCCGCCGCGAAGGGCAGCCGCCACCGTCCCGACGGCGCCGAGCTGCGCTGGAAGCAGATCGGCATCAACGGCCTGATCGCCGACCCGCAGCTGCCCTACTTCATCCAGTGGGAGGTGCCGGCCGAGCTGCACCCCGGCTCGGGCAGCACCGGCGAGTTCTCGCTGGCCTGCCTCGAGATCGCCGGCGACCCGCAGCGGGTGAGCGAGTGGCTCGGCGAGTCGGTCGAGGCGCCGCTGGAGGACGTCAAGGTCGAGTGGGTCGCCCCGCACGGCACCCCCGGCATCATCGCCGCGCAGATCCAGACCCCGAACGGCCTCGTCCGTCTCTGAGTCCGTGACGCCGTCCCGGCGGCCCGCGTGAGCGGGCCGCGGCTGCCGCGCGGCGCCGTCCGCAGCCCGAACATCTGGGACCACCCCGACGTCTACGAGATCGAGAACCGGGCCGCCGACCCGCACGGACGCCTCGAGGCGGCGATGCGCGAGCTCGGCGACTGGTCCGGACGCACCCTGCTCGACCTCGGCTGCGGCACCGGCTTCCACCTGCCCCGCTGGGCCGCCGAGCCCGGCGCGGCCGCGCGGGTGGTCGGCGTCGAGCCGCATCCCGACCTGCTCGCGCTCGCGCGCCGCCGGGTGCGTCGCCGGGTCGCCGACCCGGCACGGGTGAGCCTGCTTCCCGGCACCGCCCAGGACGTCCCGCTGCCCGACGGCGCGGTCGACGTCGTGCACGTGCGCTGGGCGTACTTCTTCGGCCCGGGCTGCGAGCCGGGCCTGCGCGAGCTGCAGCGCGTGGTGCGTCGCGGCGGGGTCGCGTTCGTCATCGACAACGACGGCTCCCGCTCCACCTTCGGCCACTGGTTCCGGCGCGGCTTCCCGCACCTGCCCGAGCCGTCGACGATCGAGCGGTTCTGGGCGCGGCACGGCTGGAGCCGGCGACAGATCGACATGGGCTGGCGGTTCGAGCGTCCCGAGGACCTCGAGGCCGTCGTCCGGCTCGAGCTCCCGCCCGCCGCGGCCGAGCAGGCCCTCGCCGAGCACGCCGCCCACGGCGAGCAGGCGGGGGCGGGCGGGCTCGAGGTCGACTACGCGGTCAACCTCTGGTGGCGCACGTTCTGAGCAGCGCGTCCGCTCAGGACGAGCCGCGCAGCGCCAGGGTCGGGGTCAGCAGCACCTGACGCGGGGGCCGCGGCGGGTGCCCGAGCAGCCCCGAGAGCGCCTCGACGATCTCCACGGCCACCTGCTCCAGCGGCTGGCGCACCGACGTCAGCCCGGGCCGCACCACCTGGGCGACCTGGGAGTCGTCGAACCCGACGACCGCGACGTCGCGACCCGGCGTCCGCCCGCGCTCCTCGAGGGTGTGCAGCACGCCCATCGCGAGGGTGTCGGACGCGCAGACGAACGCCGTGGGGTCGGCCTCGTCGAGCAGCACCGCGCTGGCGCTGCGGCCGCTGTGCACGGTGTCCTCGACCCGCGAGGCCAGACCGGTGGTGGCCAGCCCGTGGGCGCGCATGGCGCGGGTCCAGCCGGCGCGGCGGTCCTCGCCGATCCAGGAGTCCTTGCGCCAGCCGATCCAGGCGATCCGCCGGTGGCCGCGCTCGATCAGGTGGGTCGTGGCCAGCTCGCAGCCGGCGGCGCCGTCGACGTCGACCCACGCATGGGGGGCGTCCGGCTTGTCCCAGGGCCGCCCGAAGGCGACGAACGGCGCCCGCCGGGTCTCCAGCCACCGGGCCTGCGGGTTGCCCAGGTAGGTGTCGGTGACGACGAAGGCGTCGACCGCCGTCGAGCGGAGCAGGTCGTCGTAGCCGGCCAGCGGGTCGCGGGGGTCCCCGGAGAAGAGCAGCACGTGGTAGCCGGCCTCGCGGGAGGTCTCGACGAGGGAGTGGACGAAGCGGTCCATCGTCGCGTTCGCCGTGCCCTCCTGCGCGGGGCTGAACCGCAGGCCGATCAGGTGCGACGAGCGGGTGCGCAGGTTGCGGGCGGCGCGGTTGGGCAGGTAGCCCAGCTCGGCGATCGCCTCCTGCACGCGCGTGAGGGTGTCGGGCCGCAGCAGCTCGGGGTTGTTGACCGCGTTCGACACCGTCTGACGCGAGACGCCGGCCCGCTCGGCGACGTCGGCCAGGGTCGGCGGAGCCGCCGGCACGCGTCCGGGGATGCGGGTCGGACCGCTCACCGCGCGCCTCCTCTGGTCGTGCCCGTCCGGCTTGGATCGTTCCAGTCGAAGGATAGTCCCGCCCGAGCCCCGCGGTCGGCAGGCGTCCGTCCGGCACTGTCGGCGCGCTCGTCTACGGTGAGCCGCGTGAGCCCGTCCGCCTCGTCCCGCGCCCGCCCGCGCAAGAGCTTCGTCTGCGGCGGCTGCGGCGCGGAGTTCGGCACCTGGTACGGCCGCTGCCCCAAGTGCGCCGAGTTCGGCACCCTCGCCGAGGCGGCCCCGGCCGCCACCGCCGCCGTCGGCCTGCGCGCCTCCGGCGCCGGCACCACGCCGGCGCGTCCGGCCCGCCGGCTCACCGACATCTCCGAGGCCGAGGTCGGGCCGCGGGTGGGCACGGGACTGGCTGAGTTCGACCGCGTGCTCGGCGGCGGGCTGGTCACCGGCCAGGTGCTGCTCCTGTCGGGCGAGCCGGGCGCCGGCAAGTCGACGCTGCTGCTCACCACCGCCGACGCGGTCGCCCGCGCCACCGGGCGTCCGGTGCTCTACGTCTCCGGCGAGGAGTCGGTGCACCAGATCGCCACCCGGGCCCGGCGCATCGGCGCCACCCACGAGCAGGTCTACCTCGCCGACGGCAACGACCTCGCCCAGGCCATCGGCCACCTCGACGCGCTCGGGCCCGACGTCGCGCTGATGATCCTCGACTCCGTGCAGACCGTCGCCTCGGCCGACGTCGAGGGACGGGCCGGCGGCGTCGCGCAGGTCATGGAGGTCGCCTCCACGCTCACCCGGCTCGCCAAGGCCCGCGGCATCGCGGTGTGCCTGGTCGGCCAGGTCACCAAGGAGTCCACGGTCGCGGGCCCGCGGGCGCTCGAGCACGTCGTCGACACCACGCTCTCCCTCGACGGCGACCGGCAGACCCCGCTGCGCCTGCTCCGCGCGGTCAAGAACCGCTTCGGCCCCGCCGACGAGGTCGCCTGCTTCGAGCAGACCGACGCTGGCATGGTCGAGGTGCCCGATCCGTCCAGCCTGTTCCGGGGCGTCCGCGACGAGCCGGTGGCCGGCACCTGCATCACCGTCACCGTCGAGGGCCGGCGTCCCCTGCTCGCCGAGATGCAGGCGCTGGTCTCGCCCAGCGGCACGCCGAACCCCCGCCGCGGGGTCAGCGGGCTCGACTCCGCCCGGGTGGCGATGCTGATCGCCGTCACCGAGCGCATCGCCGGCCTGCGGCTGGCCGACAAGGACGTCTACGCCGCCACGGTCGGCGGCATGCGCTCCTCCGACCCCGCCAGCGACCTCGCCATCTGCCTGGCCATCGCCTCCGCCGCCACCGGCAAGCCGCTGCCGCTCGACGTCGCCGCGATCGGCGAGGTCTCGCTGTCCGGCGACATCCGTCGCGTCACGATGGCCGGCCAGCGCATCGCCGAGGCCGCGCGCCTCGGGCACGGCCGCATCCTGGTGCCGGCCGGCACCCGCGAGGCCGTGCGCGACCTGCGGCTCGGGGCGGTGCCCGCCCACGTCGTCGAGGTCTCCACGATCCACCAGGCGCTCACCGCGCTCGACGCCTCGCCGCGGCCGCGGCCGGTCCGCCAGCCCGACGACCACTAGAGTTCCCCCAGACGCCCGCGCCAGGAAGAGGGATCCCGTGGCCGCCACCGAACGCTCCGACGAGAACCTCCGCCTCCGGGCGGTGCTGGCCTCGATCGCACCCGGCACCAGCCTGCGCGACGGGCTGGAGCGCATCCTCCGCGGACGCACCGGCGCGCTGATCGTCGTCGGGCACGACAAGACCGTCGAGTCGATCTCCACCGGCGGCTTCCACCTCGACGTCCCGTTCACCGCCACCGGCCTGCGCGAGCTGGCGAAGATGGACGGCGCGATCATCGTCGACAAGGACCTCACCCGCATCATCCGGGCCGCGGTGCACCTGATGCCCGACCACACCATCCCGACCGAGGAGACCGGCACCCGGCACCGCACCGCCGACCGCGTCGCCAAGCAGACCGGCTTCCCGGTCATCTCGGTCTCGCAGTCGATGCAGATCATCGCCGCCTACGTGGGCGACACCCGGCACGTGCTCGAGGACTCCGGTCAGATCCTCTCCCGCGCCAACCAGGCCCTCGCCACCCTCGAGCGGTACAAGCAGCGTCTCGACGAGGTCTCCAGCACCCTCTCCGCGCTCGAGATCGAGGACCTCGTCACGGTGCGCGACGTCGCCGTGGTGGCCCAGCGCCTCGAGATGGTCATCCGCATCGCCCGCGAGATCGAGGACTACGTGCTCGAGCTCGGCACGGACGGCCGGCTGCTGTCGCTGCAGCTCGAGGAGCTCATCTCCGGCGTCGACGCCGAGCGCGAGCTGGTCATCCGCGACTACCTCCCCACCGGACGACGCACCAAGGGCCCCGACCAGCTGATCGCCCGCCTCGGGGAGCTCTCCCCCACCGAGCTGGTCGACCCCGGCTCGATGGCCCGGGTGCTCGGCCTCGGCGACGGCGAGCACCTCGACGGCGCCGTCGCACCCCGCGGCTACCGCCTGCTGGCCAAGGTGCCGCGCCTGCCGGGCGCGGTCGTCGACCGACTCGTCGACCACTTCGGCACCCTGCAGAAGCTGCTGTCCGCGGGCATCGACGACCTCCAGGCCGTCGACGGCGTCGGCGAGCTGCGCGCGCGCAGCGTGCGCGAGGGTCTCTCGCGGCTCGCCGAGTCGAGCATCCTGGAGCGGTACGTCTGAGCCCGGTCAGCGGGCCGGGGTGCTGCTCGGCTTGCTGGGCCTGCCGCTCGGCTTGCTGCTGGGTCTGCCGCTGGGCGTCGCCGTCGGGCTGGCGGTACGCGTGACGACGACCGGTCCCGGGGTCCCGAGCTGGAACCGCGCCGTGGCGGGCTCGCCGGCGAAGGCCGCGGCGGCGACCCGGTAGGTGGCCGGGAGCGCCCAGGCGGTCAGCCGGCTGCACTCGTCGTCGGAGAGTCGGCCGTTCCACACGACCCGCACCCGGGTGGCCACGGCCTGACGCACCGTCACCTCGCCGCCGGGCAGGGCACCGGGGCACTGCCGGCTCGACCACACGTCGTCCGCCGCCCGGCTGATCTTCACCGTCAGGTGCTGCGCCGACGGGCTCCAGGTGCAGGCCGGGGTCGTGTCGGTGCGCAGCGACAGCGTGATGACGACGTCGCGCCCGGCCTCGGGGCGCTCGACGGTCGGCACGACCTTGACGTCGCGGTCGCGGCACACGCCGGTCGGCTCGGCGAGCGGCGTCGGGCTCGTCCGCGGACGCGCCGCGCGGGTCGGTCGCGCGGTCGGCGACGGGGAGGACGTTCCGGCCGGTGCGGACGACGAGGCCGGGGCGCCCACCAGCTGGGCCGAGCCGTCGGGCTGTCCAGAGCCGGAGCCGGAGCCACCGGCGCCGAGCAGCTGGGCGATGCCGACGACGAGCAGCGCGGCCACCACGCCGACGAGCGCGCGCCGACGCCAGTAGACCGACGACGGCAGGGGTCCCCGGGTGAGGCCGCGCGTGGTCATGCGGGCACGGTAGTCAGCGCGACGCCGATCGCGGGGGCGCCACTCCGGGGCCGGCGCCGACCCGCGAGAATGGCGGCGATGAGCCATCCCCTGCACGAGCCGGTGCTCGCCTGGTACGACGCGCACCAGCGCGACCTGCCCTGGCGCCGGCCCGAGGCGTCGGCGTGGTCGGTGATGGTCTCGGAGCTCATGCTGCAGCAGACCCCCGTCGCCCGCGTGCTGCCCGTGCACGAGGCCTGGCTGGAGCGCTGGCCCACGCCGGCCGCCCTGGCCGCCGAGCCCGCCGGCGAGGCGGTGCGCGCCTGGGGGCGTCTCGGCTACCCCCGCCGCGCCCTGCGCCTGCACGCCGCGGCCACGGCGATCGTCGAGCGCCACGGCGGCGAGGTGCCCGACGCGTACGACGACCTGATCACGCTGCCCGGCGTCGGCGACTACACCGCCGCCGCCATCGCGTCCTTCGCCTACGGTCGGCGTCACGTCGTGCTCGACACGAACGTGCGACGCGTGCTCGCCCGGGCCGTCTCCGGCACGGAGCTCGCCCCCGCGTCCGTCACGCGCGCCGAGCGCGACCTCGCCGCCTCGCTGCTGCCCGACGACGCCCCGACCGCCGCCACCTGGGCCGTGGCCGTCATGGAGCTCGGCGCCCTGGTGTGCACCGCCGCCTCCCCCCGCTGCGACGCCTGCCCGATCGTCGGACAGTGCGCCTGGGTCGCCGCCGGCCGTCCCGCCCACGACGGCCCGCCCCGTCGCGTCCAGGCCTGGGCCGGCACCGACCGGCAGTGCCGCGGACGACTCCTCGCGGTCGTGCGCGACGCCGATCGGCCCGTGCACGTCAGCGCGCTGGAGGCCGTCTGGGGCGAGGCCGCTCAGCGGACGCGCTGCCTCGAGGGCCTGCTCGCCGACGGCCTGCTCGTCCGGTCCGGACCCGAGACGTACGCGCTGCCCTGACCTCAGGTGCGGAACCTGTCGGTGGGAGTTCGAACCTACGAACGCCCACCGACAGGTTCGGCGGCCAGCCGCCGAAGCTTCAGCGGTCAGCCGCCGAACCTGTCGCGCCGGCCGACCCCGGACGCACCGACGCCCCGCGCTCGGACGAGCACGGGGCGTCGGGGTGGATCAGCGGGAGGTCACTGCTCCTCGGCGGTCTCCAGCGGAGGCAGGTCGGGGAGCTCGGCGACCTTCTGGCCGGCGAAGGTGAAGGTCGCGGACGGACCGGTGCCCTCCACGTCGACCAGCACGATCTGGCCGGGGCCGACCTCGCCGTAGAGCATCTTCTCGGCCAGGACGTCCTCGATCTCGCGCTGCACGGTGCGACGCAGCGGACGCGCGCCCAGCACGGGGTCGAAGCCACGCTCGGCCAGGAGGTTCTTGGCCGCCTGGGTGAGCTCGAGCTGCATGTCGCGGTCCTTCAAACGCACCTCGACCGAGGCGATCATGTTGTCGACCATCGAGATGATCTGCTCCTGCGACAGCGGCGGGAACACGATGATCTCGTCGACGCGGTTGAGGAACTCCGGACGGAAGTGCTGCTTGAGCTCGTCGGAGACCTTCTGCTTCATCCGGTCGTACGACCCGGCCGGGTCGCCGCCGCCGAAGCCCAGGCCCACCGACTTGCCGATGTCGCGCGAGCCGAGGTTCGTGGTCATGATGATGACGCAGTTCTTGAAGTCCACGACCCGACCCTGGGAGTCGGTCAGGCGACCTTCCTCCAGGATCTGCAGCAGGCTGTTGAAGATGTCGGGGTGGGCCTTCTCGACCTCGTCGAAGAGCACGACCGAGAACGGCTTGCGGCGCACCTTCTCGGTGAGCTGGCCGCCCTCCTCGTAGCCCACGTATCCCGGCGGCGAGCCGAAGAGCCGCGAGACCGTGTGCTTCTCGCCGAACTCCGACATGTCGAGCTGGATGAGCGCGTCCTCGTCGCCGAAGAGGAACTCCGCCAGCGTCTTCGACAGCCACGTCTTTCCGACGCCCGAGGGGCCGGCGAAGATGAACGAGCCACCGGGACGCTTGGGGTCCTTCAGGCCGGCACGGGTGCGGCGGATCGCCCGGGAGAGCGCCTTGACGGCCTCGTCCTGGCCGATGACCCGCTTGTGGAGCTCGTCCTCCATCTTGAGCAGGCGGGTGGACTCCTCCTCGCTCAGCTTGACGATCGGGATGCCGGTGGCGACCGCCAGCACCTCGGCGATCAGCTCCTCGTCGACCTCCGCGACCTCGTCCATGTCGCCGGCGCGCCACTGCTTCTCGCGCTCGGCCTTCTTCAGGATGAGCTGCTTCTCCTCGTCGCGCAGGCGCGCGGCGGCCTCGAAGTCCTGGCCGTCGATCGCGGCCTCCTTGCGCTGGCGCACCTCGGCGATCTGGTCGTCGTACTCGCGCAGGTCGGCCGGGGCGGTCATGCGCCGGATGCGCAGGCGCGAGCCCGCCTCGTCGATCAGGTCGATCGCCTTGTCGGGCAGGAAGCGGTCGGAGATGTACCGGTCGGCCAGGGTCGCCGCCGAGACGAGCGCCTCGTCGGTGATCGTGACGCGGTGGTGCGCCTCGTAGCGGTCGCGGATGCCCTTGAGCATCTCGATGGTGTCGGCGATCGACGGCTCGGGCACCTGGATCGGCTGGAATCGGCGCTCCAGCGCGGCGTCCTTCTCGAGGTACTTGCGGTACTCGTCGAGGGTGGTGGCGCCGATCGTCTGCAGCTCGCCGCGGGCCAGCATCGGCTTGAGGATGCTGGCGGCGTCGATCGCGCCCTCGGCCGCGCCGGCGCCGACGAGGGTGTGGATCTCGTCGATGAACAGCACGATGTCGCCGCGGGTGCGGATCTCCTTGAGCACCTTCTTCAGGCGCTCCTCGAAGTCGCCGCGGTAGCGGGAGCCCGCCACCAGCGCACCGAGGTCGAGGGTGTAGATCTGCTTGTCCTTCAGCGTCTCGGGCACGTTGCCCTTGACGATGTCCTGGGCCAGGCCCTCGACGATCGAGGTCTTGCCGACGCCCGGCTCGCCGATGAGCACCGGGTTGTTCTTGGTGCGCCGGCTGAGCACCTGCATGACGCGCTCGATCTGCTGGGCGCGGCCGATGATCGGGTCGAGCTTGCCCTCGCGGGCGTCCTGGGTGAGGTTGCGGCCGAACTGGTCGAGCACCAGCGACGACGACGGGGCGTCGCCCGACGCGCCCGTGGCGGCCGCGGCCGACTGCGCCGACTCCTTGCCCTGGAAGCCCGAGAGCAGCTGGATGACCTGCTGGCGCACGCGGTTGAGGTCGGCGCCGAGCTTCTGCAGCACCTGGGCGGCGACGCCCTCGCCCTCGCGGATGAGGCCGAGCAGGATGTGCTCGGTGCCGATGTAGGAGTGGCCGAGCTGCAGCGCCTCGCGCAGGGACAGCTCGAGCACCTTCTTGGCGCGCGGGGTGAAGGGGATGTGCCCGGACGGGGCCTGCTGGCCCTGGCCGATGATCTCCTCGACCTGCGCGCGCACCGCCTCCAGGGAGATGTCGAGGGACTCCAGCGCCTTGGCCGCGACGCCCTCCCCCTCGTGGATCAGCCCGAGCAGGATGTGCTCGGTGCCGATGTAGTTGTGGGAGAGCATGCGGGCCTCCTCCTGGGCCAGCACGACCACTCGCCGGGCTCGGTCGGTGAACCGCTCGAACATGCGCCACGCTCCTCGTTCTGATGGGGCGACTCGTGTGTGGTGGGGACGTCGCCCGACGTCCCGTACGAGGCTTCCAACCCCGCTGCCACCCTACGCGTTCCCGGAAAGCACCGGCGGCGCATCCGCTGAGAGCGAACACGCCGCCGGGGCGGTGCGGGTCGAGGTCAGTGGGCGGCCTCGTAGGCGCTGCGGACCTCGGCGGAGATGCGCCCGCGCTCGGGCACGTCGTAGCCGTTCTCGGCGGCCCAGGCGCGGATCTCGCCGGGGGTCGCGCCACCGGACGCGGCGGCCTTGCGGGCGCCGCCGCCGCTGCGGCGCGCGGCGCCGCCGACCTTGCGGGCGTGACCGACGTAGCCGGCGAGCGCCTCGCGCAGCTCGGCCGCGTGCTCGTCGTTGAGGTCGATCTCGTAGCTGGTGCCGTCGAGCCCGAAGCTGACGGTCTGGGTGGCCTCGGTGCCGTCGAGGTCGTCCTCGAGCACGATGTGGATCTTCTGCGCCATGGTGTTTCCCATCCCTCTCCTGGATCCGGCGGGTCCGGTGCCGGATCTGCGTCGGGCGGCGCCCGGAATGGGCGACGACCGATTCCTCGGGAACGTCCGTCGCGAACGCATGAAGTGCACTCGGGATCGGACACGTGAATCCCGGGGAATGTCCCCATGGTGCCATCTGCGGCCCGTATTCCGACATGCCGCGAAAGTGAAGAAATGTTGCGATGCAGATCACTGCAACGCTCGACCGGGCTTTCCTGAGAGGATTCTCAGGAATTGCGGCGGCGCGCGTTCCTGGCGAAGACCAGCGCCAGCCCCTCGAGGGTGAGCCAGGGGCGGTGATCGGTGAAGCACGCGCATTCCGCGATCACCAGCGGCGCCAGGTGCCCGGTCGCGACGACGGCCGGCTCGACGCCCGGCTCCAGTGCGAGCTCGGCGACGATGCGTCCGACCATGCCCTCGACCAGGCTGGCCATCCCGAGCACCAGACCCGACTGCAGGGCCTCGACGGTGTTGCGGGCGATCACGGTGCGCGGACGCACGATCTCGACGCTGCGCAGCTGCGCGCCGCGCCGGTCCAGGGCCTCGATCGAGACCTCCAGCCCCGGGGCGATCGCGCCGCCGACGTACTGACCGGCCGGGTTGACGACGTCGAAGGTCGTGGCGGTGCCCCCGAAGTCGACGACGATCGCCGGCCCGCCGATCAGCGTCGCCGCCGCCAGTGCGTTGACGATCCGGTCGGCGCCGACCTCGCGGGGGTTGTCGACCAGCACGGGCACTCCGGTGCGCACGCCCGGCTCGACCACGACGACGTCGAGGTCGGCGAAGTGCCGTGGCAGCATCTCGCGCCACTCGTGCAGCACCGAGGGCACCGTCGAGCAGACCGCGACGCCGTCGACCGCCGGGACGCCCGCGGCGTCGCCGACCAGCAGCCCGTGCACCAGCACGGCCCACTCGTCGGCGGTGCGCCGCGCGTCGGTGGCCACCCGCCACTGCGCGCGCACCTGCCCGTCGTCGAGCAGGCCGAGCACGGTGTGGCTGTTGCCGATGTCGACGGCGAGCAGGGCCATCAGTGCTCCCGGAAGTCCAGACCGAGGTCGAAGACCCGCACGGAGTGGGTCAGGGCGCCCACCGAGATGAAGTCGACGCCGGTCTCGGCGACGACCCGGGCGCGCTCGAGCGTCAGGCCGCCCGAGGCCTCCAGCGAGGCCCGGCCCGCGGTGCGCCGCACGGCCTCGGCGAGCGTGGCGGGCTCCATGTTGTCGAGCAGGACCTCGGTGCAGCCGGCCTCGAGCACGGCGTCGAGCTCCTCGAGCGTCGTCACCTCGACCTCGACGCGCAGGCCGGGGCTCGCCGCGAGCACGCGACGGTAGGCCTCGACGACGCCGCCGGCCGCGACCACGTGGTTGTCCTTGACCATCGCGCGGTCGACCAGCGAGAAGCGGTGGTTGAGCCCGCCGCCGCAGCGCACGGCGTACTTCTGCAGCGCGCGCCAGCCCGGCAGGGTCTTGCGGGTGTCGAGCACCCGCGCCCGGGTGCCCTCGAGGGCGTCGACCCAGGCCGCCGTGGCGGTCGCGACGCCGGAGAGGTGGCTGGCGAAGTTCAGCGCGGTGCGCTCGGCGGTCAGCACGCCCCGCACCGGGCCCTCGACGGTCAGGACGACGTTGCCCGGCGCGACCCGCGAGCCGTCGGGCGCGCGGTGGGCGATCGTCACGTCGTCGCCGAGCACGTAGCGGAAGGCCAGCTCGGCGATCGCAAGCCCGGCGACCACGCCGGTCTCCCGGGACGCGACGTCGGCGACCGCTCGGCCCATGTCGGGCATCGCGGCGCTCGTGGCGTCGTCGGCGCCTCCGGGCAGGTCCTCCTCGAAGGCCAGGGCGACGTGGGCGTGCACCGCCTCGGGGTCGAGGCCGGCCTCGCGCAGCTCGGCGACCAGCGCCGCGGGCAGGTCGGCGAGCGGCGTGCGGGCGATCATCGCTCGCCCGCCACGACCGGCTCGGCGACGGCGGGACGGTCCGACGCCGGTGCGGCCGAGAACGCCGCCGCGGGCACACCGTCGCGCAGGACGAGGTCGACGTGCCCGGCGAACCCGGCGTCGTCGCGCTCGGGGAAGTCCTCGCGCCAGTGCGAGCCGCGGGTCTCCTCGCGCAGGGTCGCGGCGACGGTGAGCGCGGACGCGACCGTGAGCAGGTTGGCGTCCTCCCAGGCGTGCACGTCGACGACCTCGGCGGGCGCGCCCGCCAGCGCGTCCAGCTCGGTCGCGGCGGCGTCGAGGCCGGCACGACTGCGCAGGACGCCGACCCGGGCGCTCATCGTGGCCTGGAGCGCGTCGCGCACGCCGCCCGCCACCAGGCCCGCCGGACGCGGGTCGTCGGGCAGCGGCTCGGACGCCCAGGGGCGCAGCTCGTCGGGCAGCACGTCGGCGATCCGCCGCGAGAAGACCAGGCCCTCGAGGAGCGAGTTCGACGCCAGCCGGTTGGCGCCGTGGACCCCGGAGCACGCCACCTCGCCGGTGGCGTACAGCCCCGGGACGTCGGTGCGCCCCCACAGGTCGGTGCGCACGCCGCCGGACGCGTAGTGGCAGGCCGGGGCCACCGGGATGAGCTGGGTGACGGGGTCGACGCCGTGCGAGCGGGCGGTGGCGAGGATGGTCGGGAAGCGCCGCTCCCAGAAGGCGGCGCCGAGATGGCGCGCGTCGAGCCACATGTGCGGTCGCCCGGTCTCGATCATCCGCCGCATGATCGCCTTCGCGACCACGTCGCGCGGGGCGAGGTCGGCGAGCTCGTGCACGCCCTGCATGAACCGCCGCCCGCCGTCCTCGGGCGGGCCGTCGACCAGCACCGCGCCCTCGCCGCGCACGGCCTCGGAGATCAGCGGCTGCTGCCCGTGGGAGTCGGGACCCAGCCACATGACGGTGGGGTGGAACTGCACGAACTCCAGGTCGCGCAGCGTCGCGCCGGCGCGCAGCGCGAGCGCCATGCCGTCGCCGGTGGAGACGGCCGGGTTGGTGGTCTGGCTGAACACCTGGCCGAGCCCGCCGCTGGCCAGGACGACGGCCCGGCACCGCACCGCGCCGACGCCGTCGCGCTGGCCCTCGCCGAGCACGTGCAGCGTCAGACCGGCGACGCCGCCGTCGGCGTCGAGCAGCAGGTCGAGGGCGAGCGCGCGCTTGACGATCTCGATCTCGGGCGCGCGTCCGACGGCCGCGATCAGCGCCCGCTGGATCTCCGCGCCCGTGGCGTCGCCGCCGGCGTGCGCGATGCGGTCGCGGTGGTGGCCGCCCTCGCGGGTCAGCGACAGCTCGCCGTCGGGGTCGTGGTCGAAGGTCGCGCCAAGCGCGATCAGCTCGCGCACGGCGTCGGGCCCCTCCGTCACCAGCGCCCGGACGGCCGCCGGGTCGCAGGCGCCCGCGCCGGCGACCAGGGTGTCGAGCTCGTGCTCCGCCGGGGAGTCGCCGGGCCCGAGGGCGGCGGCGATGCCGCCCTGCGCCCACTGCGTCGAGCCGGCCGCCAGCCGGTCCTTCGTGACGACCAGGACGCGTGCGCCCGCGCCGAGCCGGTCCTTGAGCCGGAGGGCGGCGGTGAGCCCGGCGATGCCGGAGCCCACGACGACGACGTCGGCGGCGATCGTCCAGCCGGGCTCCGGGGCGCGCAGGCGCCCGGGGAGCGGGGTGCGGGTCATCTCTCGAGGCTAGCGGTGGGCTCGCGGCGGTCCGGCCGGCTCAGCGGGCGGTGACGAGGTCGCCGCGCACCAGGCCGGAGCCCAGGACGGCCTCGGCCGGGTCGGCGCCCTCGTGGAGCACCCGGTTCTGCTCGTCGACGAACACCACGTGCGGCTGGTACGAGCGGGCCTCCTCGGTGGTCATCTGGCCGTAGCCGATGAGGATCACCAGGTCGCCGGGGTGCACCAGGTGGGCGGCGGCGCCGTTGATGCCGATCACGCCCGAGCCGCGCTCGCCGGCGATCGTGTAGGTCTCCAGCCGGGCGCCGTTGGTGATGTCGACGATGTGGACGAGCTCGCCGGGCAGCAGGTCGGCGGCGTCGAGGAGGTCCTCGTCGACGGTCACGGATCCGACGTAGTGCAGGTCGGCCTGGGTGACCGTCGCACGGTGGATCTTGCTCTTCATCATGGTGCGGAGCATCAGCGCTCTCCTCCGGGCTGGGCGGGCTGGGCGTCCTGGGCATCGGGACGTCCCAGGGTCAGGGGCAGGTTGTCGATCAGGCGGGTCGAGCCGACGCGGGCGGCGACCAGCAGGCGGGCCGGACGACCCGCGTCGGGCGACGCCGCGGGGTCCGGCAGCGGCGCCAGGTCGGGGTCGGCGAGCTCCAGGTAGTCGAGGTCGACGCCGTCGGCGCGCCGCAGCTCGGCGCGCGCGGCGTCGATGGCGGGGCCGCGGCCCTCGTGGGCGGCCTCGACGGCGGCGTGGAGCGCCCGGCTCAACGCCAGTGCGGCGGCCCGCTGCTCGGCGTCGAGGTAGCGGTTGCGGCTGGAGAGGGCCAGGCCGTCGGGCTCGCGCACGGTCTCGGCGCCGACGATCCGCACGGGCAGGCACAGGTCGGCCACCATCCGGCGGATCAGCACCAGCTGCTGGTAGTCCTTCTGGCCGAAGACCGCCACGTCGGGGCCCACGAGGCCGAGCAACTTGGCCACCACGGTGAGCACCCCGCGGAAGTGGCCGGGGCGGCTCCGGCCCTCGAGGACCGTGGCCAGCGGGCCGGGATCGACGGTCACGGCGGGCGCGTCGGACGTCCACGGGACGCCGAGGGGGTAGACGTCCTCGACGCCCGGGGCGTAGACGAGGTCGGCGCCCTCCCGCTCGCAGACGACGAGGTCGTCGGGCAGGGTGCGCGGGTAGCGGTCGAGGTCCTCGTCCGGCCCGAACTGCAACGGGTTGACGAAGACCGACACCACCACGCGCCCGTGCGCGCCGACCTGCCGCCGCGCCTCGCGGACCAGACTGGCGTGGCCCTCGTGCAGGGCGCCCATCGTGGGCACCAGCCCGATCGGCGCCCCCTCGCGGCGCGCGGGGGCCAGGCGCTCGGCCAGCTCGTCGCGGGTCGAGACCAGGAGCGGGGAGCCCATCAGGCGCGCCCCTCCCCGACGGCGCGCTCGGCCGCGCGAGCCTCACGCACGGCGCGCTCGGCCGGCCGCTCCTCGCCGAGTGCGGCGTCGAGCAGCGCGCTGATCCGGGCGGCGCGGATGGGCAGGAGGCGACCGTCGCCGACGGCCCGTCCCAGGGTCGCGCGGGCCATGGCCACGTAGGACGGCAGGGTCTGCGGCGCCTCGCGCAGCAGGTCGTCGAGGTGGCCGCGCACGGTCTCGACGTCACCGCGGACGATCGGCCCGGTGAGCGCGGCGTCGCCGCTGGCGAGGGCGTTGTCGAGGGCGGCGCCGAGCAGCGGACGCAGGGTGCCGGCCGGGTCGGCCGCCCCAGCCGCGGCGAGGATCTCCAGCGCCTCGCTCACCAGCGTCACGAGGTGGTTGGCGCCGTGCGCGAGCCCGGCGTGGTACAGCGTGCGCATCTCCTCGGCCACCGGCATCGGCCGTCCGCCGAGGTCGGCGACGAGCCCCTCGAGCAGGCGCATCTCGAGCGGGTCGGCGGTGAGGCCGAAGACGCAGCCGCCGAGTCGCTCGAGGTCGACGGCGGTGCCCGTGAAGGTCATCGCCGGGTGCAGCGCGCCGACGCGGGCGCCGACCGCGCGCGCCGGCTCCAGCACGGCGAGGCCATGGCGTCCCGAGGTGTGCAGCACGACCTGGTGCTCGCGCAGCGCGCCCGCCTGCGCGAGCACCCGCACGACGTTGCCCAGCATGTCGTCGGGCACGGTGAGCAGCAGCACGTCGCAGCCGCGCGCGACGGCGCTGGGCCGCTCGCGCGGGACGTCGGGCAGCAGCGCCTCGATGCGGGCGAGGGACGCGGCGGACTCGCCGGCGACGGCGGTAATCTCGTGGCCGGCGGCACGCAGGCCGGCGGCGAGGACGGCACCGACGCGACCCGCGCCGACGACGCCCACCCGGTGGTGGGTCATGTGAGCCTCTCGTTCCCGTCCCTCCGACCACCGATCCGCGGATCGGCCGGGTGGGGTACCGGACGTGGACCCCAGGGTCCTGGGGCGCGACCACGGTACGCCGCGGCGCCGCGCCCCACATCGCCCCTTCCGGTGCGTTGCGTCACACCGACGGGCGGCACCCCGGCGACGACCGGGGGGTCAGGCGTCGGTGGTCGTGACGTGCCGGTGCCACGACCACGTCGCGTAGGACGTGCGCCAGCCCAGCGAGCGGTAGAGGGCGTCGGCGCCGGTCGTGGAGTCGGCGTCGACCTCCAGCGCGACGCTGTCGCGTCCGCGCGCCGCGGCGTCGGCGACGACCGTCGTGAGCAGACCCCGGGCGACGCCGCGTCCGCGGGCCGCGGCGCGGACGCCGACGTAGGCGACGTAGGTGCTGGTCGAGCCGGCCGAGGCGGACCCGACCAGCGCACCGACGGGCAGGGGCGCGTCGCCGTCGGCCGCGTCGTCGACGTGCACCAGGAGCATCCGTCCCGACGCCCGGTCGTGGACGCTGCCCCAGGCCCGCACGAGGTCCTCCGCGTCGCGCACGACGAGGTTCTCGCGGGTGCGCAGACCGGCGATCTCGACCTCGACGTCGGCGGCGGACGCCGAGGCCCAGCCGCGTCCGTGCCGCTCGTGGTCGCGCAGCAGGCGGGTGAGCGCCGCGACGTCGTCCGCCGAGGCGACGTCGGGCACGTCGAGCCGCCAGCCCTCGGGCAGGGCCGGGCCGGCGGTCGGACGATCGTCGTCGAGCACCGCGCACGGGTCGCTCTCGAAGCGGGACTCCTCGGGGATCATGACCTCCGAGCGTGCCCCGATCGCGCGAGGATCGAAACGTGACCCTGACCGCGGGGTGGGCGTCAGGCGTGCTTGCGCTGCTCCCAGCGGGTCTCGGAGGCCCGCCACGCCTCGGTGACGGCGTCGAGCTCGCTGCGCAGCACGTCGAGCTCCTGCTCCAGCTCCGCCAGCCGGACGATGGCCGTGGCCGCGCGGTCCTCCGCGCTCTCCAGCGACGCGCGGAGGCGGGCGGCGTCGGCGCCGAGATCGTCGGCCCGCCGGGTCTCCGCCTGCAGGCGGACGGCGGTCTCCGCCGCCTGGCGCTGCGCCGCGACGACGGCCGACTGCAGCTCGCCGAGGGCCGACTCGCGCTCGGCGATGGTGGCGCTGAGCTCCTCGCGGGTGCGCTCGGCCTGCTCGCGGACGTCGCGCAGGTGGTCGGCGGCCTCCCCGGAGCGCTGCTCGGCGAGGCGCCGGTAAGCCTGGGCCTGCTCGGCGCGGTCGCGGGCGGCGTCGCGCCGCGACGCGAGCAGCTCGCTGTGGGTGATCCGGGTGGCGGCGGCTCCGAGGACGACCGCCAGCACTGCCGCGACCCCGACGAGCGCGCCGGCCCCGGACGCCAGCGCGCCGAGCACGACGACGCCGGCGAGCACGAGCAGCGCGGTGGCCACCGTCAGCCGCGTGCTGCGCTGCCGCCGTCGGGCCGCTCGCGCGTCGGCTGGGACGGATGCGACGGGTGCGGCTCCTGGGGTCGGCATGCGCTCAGGCTAGGCGTCGTCCTCGTCGGAGCGGACGCGACACGCGCGCTCGAGCAGCAGGCCCGCGACGACGATCGCGATCGAGAGCGCCGCGGCGATCGCCGCCCGGAGGATCCGCTGGCCGCTGAGCTCGGCGTCGACGCCCAGCCAGCTGACCCCGTAGCCGACGTACCAGCCGGCCACGACCGCGCCGACGTAGGCCGCGGCACGGCCCAGGGCCAGCCGGTTGACCGCCCGGTGCGCCTCGAGCCGCTCCCGCCGCACCTGGACGGCGCGATGGGTGTGGAAGGCGGTCCAGCCCAGGCCGATCGCGATGACGACCAGGGCGATCGGCTGCGCGGGCGAGATGGTCGGTGCCGGACGTGCGGACACGAGGTCGTGCACGCGGTGGAAGCCCCAGCCGGCCACCAGGCCGACGATCGCGCCGACGGCGAGGACGGTGCCCGAGGCCGGACCGAGGCGCGGTCCGCCGTCCTGGTCCCCGGAGCGGGGCCCGGGCTCGGGCGCGGAGGTCACTCGCGGTCGAGCACGAGGTCCGTGCGCGGGCTGACGCCGTCGAGGCCGATGGCGGCCAGCAGGTCGGCGATCGGGCCGCGACCGGGGATCTCGGCGTCGGGCTCGAGGTCGAACCACGGCTTGAGCACGAACGCGCGCTCCGCGGCACGCGGGTGCGGCAGGCGCAGGGCGGGGTCGTCGCTGCGACGGTCGCCGACGACGATCAGGTCGACGTCGAGGGTGCGGGGCGCGTTGGCGACCTCGCCGCGCTCGCGGTCGTAGGCGTCCTCGACGGCGTGCGCTCGGTCGAGCAGGCGTGCGGCCGAGAGCGTGGTGTCGATCAGGACGACGGCGTTGAGGAAGGAGTCGGAGCCCGGCGGGCAGTTGACCGGCTGGGTCTCGTAGACCGGCGAGACGCCGGTGACCCAGACGTCCGGGGTGTCGGCGATCGCGTCGACAGCGCCCTGGAGCGCGGCCAGCCGGTCGCCGAGGTTGGAGCCGATGGACAGGACCGCACGGCGGATCGGCCGCATCTCGCCGGTGAGCGTGTCGGCGTTGATGATGTGCGGGTTGGGGGTCTCCGTCATGCGACCTCACGTCCTCGGGTGATCGTCAGCGCGACGTCCCGGAACGTCGCGTCGATGGGGGCATCCGGCTTGTGGATCGTGACGCGGGTCCAGGCCACGCGCGCGTCGGCCAGGCAGACGTCCGCGATGCGCTGGACCACGGTCTCGATCAGGTCGACCGGATCGTTCTCCACGGCGGCCTTGACCGCCGTGACGAGACTCCCGTAGTCGACGGTGTCCTGCAAGTCGTCGGAGGCGGCGGCGGGGCGGGTGTCGATGCCGAGCACGAGGTCGACGACGAAGGTCTGCCCCTCGCGCTTCTCGAACTCGAAGACGCCGTGGTGACCCCAGCACTCGATGCCGAGGACGGCGAGCTCGTCGTGGCTCACGGGTGGTCCAGCCTCCTGCCGGGGGTGACGTCGGGACGCGGCGTCGCGACGGGGTCGACGGACGGGCCGTCTGGTGGTGCAGGGGCATCATGCCCTGCGGGGGCGAATCCGTCCGACGCGGGCCCGCGCAGCTCGCCGAGCGCCTCCTGCGCGGCGAACAGGTCGGCGGTGGCGCGCACGTCGTGCACGCGCACGCCCCACACGCCGCGGCGGGCCAGGTGCGCCAGCACGCCGAGGTGGGCCGCCTCGCGCTCGTGCGCCGGACGCGGACGACCGTCGGCGTCCGCGAGCAGCGCGCCGAGGAAGGACTTGCGGCTGGCGCCCACGAGCAGCGGACGCCCGAGCGCGGCGACGGCGTCGAGGCCGCGCAGCAGCGCCCAGTTGTGGTCCCCGGTCTTGGCGAACCCCAGCCCCGGGTCGAGCACCACCCGGGCGAGGTCGACCCCGGCCGCGGCGATGGCCTCGAGCCGCTGGGCGAGCTCGTCGCGGACGGCGCCGACGACCCCGCCGGGGCCGTCGTAGACCGCGAGGTCCTGCATGTGCCGGGCGTGCGCCCGCCAGTGCATGGCGACGTAGCCGGCGTCGTGGGCGGCCACGACCTCCAGGATGCGGGGGTCGGCGAGACCGCCCGACACGTCGTTGACGTACCGCGCCCCGGCCGCGAGCGCGGCCTCGGCGACCTCGGCGCGCATGGTGTCGACCGACACCGTCGCGCCGTGCCGGGCGAGCTCGGCGATCACCGGCACGACGCGGGCGAGCTCCTCGGCCACCAGCGGACGCGTCGCGCCCGGCCGGGTCGACTCGCCGCCGATGTCGAGGACGTCCGCGCCGTCGGCGAGCAGCGCCCGTCCATGGGCGACCGCCCGCTCGGGCTCCAGGAAGCGGCCGCCGTCGGAGAAGGAGTCCGGGGTGACGTTGACGACCCCCATGACCAGGGGCCGCGTCACCTCGGACGCCTGGGGCTCGGTCACCGACGGTCGGGCGGGACGGCTCGGACGGCTCGGACGGCTCAGTGGGTGCCGTGGATGAGCGCCATCGCCTCGCTGCGGGTCGCACCGTTGTGCATGATGCCCCGGACGGCGGAGGTGATGGTGCGGGCACCGGCCTTGCGGACGCCGCGCATGGTCATGCACAGGTGCTCGGCCTCGATCACGACGATGACGCCGCGCGCGTCGAGGATGGCCATGAGGGCGTCCGCGACCTGGGTGGTGAGCCGCTCCTGCACCTGCGGGCGCTTGGCGTAGACGTCGACGAGCCGCGCGAGCTTCGAGAGCCCGGTGATCTTGCCGGTGGCCGCCGGGATGTAGCCCACGTGGGCGACGCCGGTGAACGGCACCAGGTGGTGCTCGCACATCGACCACAGCTCGATGTCGCGCACCAGCACCATCTCGTCGTGGCCGAGGTCGAAGGTGGTGGCGAGGACCTCCTCCGGCTGCTGGCGCAGACCGACCGTGAGCTCGGCGTAGGCCCGGGCGACGCGGCCCGGGGTCTCGCGCAGGCCCTCGCGGTCGGGGTCCTCGCCGATGGCGAACAGCAACTCGCGAACGGCGGCCTCGGCCCGCTCGTGGTCGAACTCGGGGACGACGGGGGTGTCGTCGCCCCGCGCCGTGAGGATCGGGTGGGTGGTCATCGCGGAGTACCTCGCTCCTGCTCAGTCCTGCGTGGGGGTGCCGGGGGTCGGCGGGGCGGGCGGGATCTGGGTGGGCGGGACGGCGCCGGGACCGCCGTGCACGTCGCCGCCGGGGCCCGGCGGGGTCAGCACGGTGGCGCCGGCGTCGGCGGCCGGCGCGTCGGCCGCGGCGCGGGCGCGCACGGCCTCGGGGATCTCGACGGCGGGGATGTCGGAGGGCCGACGGTTCGGCGAGCCCGTCCAGGCCGGACGCTCAGGGCGGCGACGCAGCGGCTCGAAGACCCGCGCGATCTGCTCCTTGTCGAGCGTCTCCTTGTCGAGCAGCTCGAGCACGAGCGCGTCGAGGACGTCGCGGTTCTCCTCGAGGATGTCGAAGGCCTCCTGGTGGGCGGCCGCCAGCAGCAGCTTGGTCTCCTCGTCGACCATCGCGGCGACGTCCTCGGAGTAGTTGCGGCTGCTGCCGAAGTCGCGGCCCAGGAACGGCTCGGAGTTGGAGTCGCCGAGCTTGATCGCGCCGAGCCGCTCGGTCATGCCGTACTGCGTGACCATCGCGCGGGCCACGCTGGTGGCCTTCTCGATGTCGTTGCCGGCGCCGGTCGTCGGGTCGTGGAAGATGAGCTCCTCCGCGGCTCGTCCGCCGAGCATGTAGGCCAGCGAGTCGAGCATCTGCGAGCGCGTCTGGGAGTACTTGTCCTCATCGGGCAGCACCATCGTGTAGCCGAGGGCCCGGCCGCGCGGCAGGATCGTGATCTTGTGCACCGGGTCGGTGCCGGGCAGCGCCGCGGCGACGAGCGCGTGGCCGCCCTCGTGGTAGGCGGTGATGAGCTTCTCCTTCTCGCTCATCAGGCGCGTGCGCCGCTGCGGGCCGGCGATGACGCGGTCGATCGCCTCGTCGAGCGAGGGGTTGGTGATCAGCTTCTCGTTCGCGCGGGCGGCCAGCAGGGCGGCCTCGTTCAGCACGTTGGCGAGATCGGCGCCGGTGAAGCCGGGCGTGCGACGAGCCACCGAGAGCAGGTCGGTGTCGGGCGCCAGCGGCTTGCCGCGCGAGTGGACCTGCAGGATCTTGTGGCGGCCGGACATGTCGGGCGCGTCGACCTGGATCTGCCGGTCGAAGCGGCCCGGACGCAGCAGCGCGGGGTCGAGCACGTCGGGACGGTTCGTGGCGGCGATCAGGATGACGCCATCGCGCACGTCGAAGCCGTCCATCTCGACGAGCAGCTGGTTGAGCGTCTGCTCGCGCTCGTCGTTGCCGCCGCCCATGCCCGCGCCGCGGTGCCGGCCGACGGCGTCGATCTCGTCGATGAAGACGATGGCGCGGCCGTTCTCCTTGGCCTGCTCGAACAGGTCGCGCACCCGGGAGGCGCCGACGCCGACGAACATCTCGACGAAGTCGGAGCCCGACATCGTGTAGAACGGCACGCCCGCCTCGCCGGCGACGGCGCGCGCGAGCAGGGTCTTGCCGGTGCCCGGCGGGCCGTAGAGCAGCACGCCCTTGGGGATCTTGGCGCCCACGGCCTGGAACTTCGCGGGCTCGGAGAGGAACTCCTTGATCTCCTCGAGCTCCTCGATGGCCTCCTCGCAGCCGGCGACGTCGGCGAACGTCGTCTTCGGCATGTCCTTGGAGATCAGCTTCGCGCGCGACTTCGCGAACTGCATCGCGCCGCGTCCGCCCGCCTGCATGTTGTTGATCAGCCACAGGAAGACCACGAACAGCACGACGATCGGCAGGAAGGAGAAGAGGAAGGAGCCGAGGACGCTCGGCCGCGAGATCTCGGTGTCGACCTTCTCGATCGTGCCCTTGGTGAACTGCTGCTGGGCGGCGTCGAAGAGGTCGCGCTGGGTGCCCTCGATCCACTTGGTGGTGACCGCGGAGCCCTCGGGCCGGACGCCGTCGTCGAGGATCGCCTTGATCTGCTGGTCGCCGTCGACGAACGTGATGTCCTTGACCTGACCCGACGAGATGTACTTGCTCATCTGGGAGGCGGAGATCTCGTCGCCGCCGCTGTTCGGCAGGAGGAACTGGAGGGTCAGGAGCACGCCGAGGACGGCGACGACGATCCAGAACCACGGACCCTTGACGATGCGCTTCACAGGCTTCTCTCGATGCTGCTTTCCCTGGACGCCGCCCGGTGCGGCCGATACGAGCGACGGTACAGGCGAGCGGCAACGGCCGACGACTCCGACGGGGCGGGCCTCACCCGGTCGGTGACGTCGCCGGGCGGCGCGTCAGGAGTAGACGTGCGGCGCGAGCGTCGCGATGTCGCGCAGGTTGCGGTACCGCTCGCGGTAGTCGAGGCCGTAGCCCACGACGAACTCGTTGGGGATGTCCCAGCCGACGTACTTGACGTCGACGGGCATGGTGAGCGCCTCCGGCTTGCGCAGCAGGGTGCAGATCTCGACGCTGGCCGGGCTGCGCGAGCCGAGGTTCGAGGTGAGCCAGGAGAGCGTGAGGCCGGTGTCGATGATCTCGTCGACGATCACGACGTGGCGTCCGGAGATGTCGGCGTCGAGGTCCTTGAGGATGCGCACGACCCCGCTGGACTTGGTGCCCGAGCCGTAGGACGAGACCGCCATCCAGTCCATCTCGACGTGGCGGTGCAGCGAGCGGGCGAGGTCGGCCATGACCATGACGGCGCCGCGGAGGATGCCCACGATGACGAGGTCCTTGCCCTCGTAGTCGCGCTCGATCTCGGCGGCGAGCTCGCGGAGCCGCTCCTGGATCTGGGCCTCGGTGAAGAGCACCGAGACGAGGTCGTTCTCGACGTGGGCGACGTCCATGCGCCCGACCCTAGGCCATCGTCCGGGCCCGGGGCGCGTCGGGGCGGGGCGGTCTCACCGGCCGCGCGGCACGCGCACGACCAGCGGCCGGGAGACCGACGCGGCGACGCTCTCGCTGCCGGCGTACCGGGCCACGAGGGCGTGGCGTCCCGAGCGGAGGTCGCGCACGACGACGTCGACCCGCGACGCGCCCGCGCCCGGGCGCAGGCGCACCGTGGCGAGCACCTGTCGTCCCTCGGTGACCTGCACCCAGCCGCGCGGCACGGGCGTGCCGGGCACCCCGGCCGCACGGCGGACGACGAGGACCTCGGCGCGCAGCCGCACGGGCGAGCCGACGGGCACCGTGGTGCGCGCCGCCCCGAGCGTGGTGCGCGAGACCGCGGGGCGACGCCGCAGCTCCACGGCGCCGAGGCGCGTGTCGGCGCCCGCCGCGACCACCACGTCGGGCAGCCGGGTCGGGAGGTGGCCGAGGTGGGTGATCCGCACCGTGTAGGCGCCGGGCGGCACCTCGAGGAAGAAGAAGCCGTGCTGCGGGCCCGAGGCGAAGGCCGACGCGTAGGTCAGCGCGGACGCGCGGGTGACCCCGCGAGCGTCGACGGCGCGCACCAGCACGTCGTCGATCGGCCGTCCGGCGGTGTCGGTGACGACGCCGGTGATCAGCCGGGTGACGCCCGGGACGACGACCCGCGCGGCGTCGCCCGCGCTCGGGGAGCCGGCGGCGTCGGCGCCGGTGGCGCGGGCCTGGCTGGCGCCGAGCGCGAGGGCCGCGACGGTGCAGCCGACCAGGCCCGCCTGGCCCAGGAGCCGGGCCGCGCGACGCGGTGCCGGACGCCGGTCGGCGCGATGACGGGGCGGGATCGCAGCGGTCACGGAGGCCTCCTCGGGACGGCGCGACCCGCGGCGGGCCCGCGGGTCGAGCCCCCCATCGGCCGGCCCGGCTCCCGGCTGAGCCGGAGGCGCCGATCGGAGCGACTGGTCCGGACCAGCGCGCACGCTCAGCGCACGACGACGGCGATCGTCCGCCGGGCCGGGGCGCAGCGGACGTCGCCGCGGTAGGTCACCGTCACCACGTGCCGCCCCGGGGCCAGGCGCGGCAGCGTCAGCACCGCGCGGCCACCACGCAGCGTGCCGACGACCCGCCGGCTCCGGCCGCCGACCGCGACCTCGGCCTGTGCCCGGCCACCGGGCCGCAGTCCGGCGACCACCGCTCGCACCAGGAGCCGCGGCGCCCCGGACGCACGGAGCCGGGTGACGAGCAGCCGCGTCGGGGCGAGCACGGGCGCGGTGCTGGTCGTGGCGCGCAGCTCCGCGAAGCGGACGAGCGGCGCGTCGGGATCGCCGCCCTGGTGGACGGCGGGGCGGCGCGCGATCGTGACCAGGACCAGGCGCCGCCCGGCGTCGCGCACCGTCGGCACGTACGCCCGGTCGGTGCCGACGACGGGCCCGGACGCGCTGCCGCGACGCCACTCCCGGCGGATCACCGGGACCCCGTCCAGCCACGCGGCGTCACGCGCGACCAGGCGCCGCCCGACCCCGACCGCGCCGAGGATCCGCGGACCGGTCGCGGGCCGGGGCGTCCCCCGACAGACGAGCGGCAGCACGAGGTCGAAGCGGGCCGGTGGCACCGCGAGGGCGTCGGTCGTGAGCGACGCGCAGCCCGCATGGCTCGCCGTGAGCCGGTAGAAGCCCGGCAGCACGTCCCAGCCGAAGGCGCCGTCGGCGCCCGTCGTCGACGGGTTGGCCCGGTTCATCGGCGACATCAGGGCGCTGCCGTCGGGCACGTCGGCGGGCGTCCCGTCCGCGGCGTCCGAGCGCGCCAGCGTGACGCTCGCGCCGGTCAGCGGCAGGCCGAACTGGTCCGTGACGCTCCCGGACGGGTCGACGTAGAACGGCTCGACCGCGCCGGCGCCGTTCGATCCGCACGGGGCGACGTTCGTCTGCAGCACGCCGTAGCCGCTGAGGGGGAAGGGCGCGTCGAACCGCCCCCGGTAGACCCCCGGATCGGCCGGGTCCTCGACGAGGTCGACCGTCCCCGCCGTGGTGCCGTCGACCACCAGCAGGGCCGTCCGCCCGCTCGAGCCCGGGCAGCCGCGCACCTCGACGGCGATCGGCGCGCGGTAGAACAGGATCGGGACGCCGGTCGAGGTGAGCCGCAGCCCCGGCAGCACCCCGCCGGAGGAGAGGAACCGCAGCTGCTGGGGAGGCAGCGGGGGCGGGGGCGACGCGGGCAGGACCAGCGGCACGTCGAAGGAGGTCGAGCCGGGCGCGAGCGTGATCAGCCGCCGCAGGGTGCCGAGGGTCGAGCCGGCAGGCGGGCTCGCCCGCACGAGGTACTGGCCCGAGGTCAGCCCGTCGACCGCGAAGGCCCCGCCGTCGCCCGCGACGACGGGCGGACGGCAGTCACGGGCGTCCGTCCGCGCGCAGACGACCACCACCGCGCCGGGGACCGGGGCTCCCGACTCGTCGAGGACGACGCCGGCGACCGACCTGACCGCGCTGCTCCCCGGGACGCCGTCGCGGACCTCGACCAGATGGCGCCCCGGCGCGCCGCCCGACCCGCGGGTGCCGGCCACGAGCGCGTCCGGTCCGCCGTCGAGGAGGGCGCCCGGCACGCCGCTCCCGGGAAGGCGCACGGCGGTGGAGGCCGATCCGGCCGAGACGCCGACGACGGCCGCGCGCGCGGTGGCGCCGGCGAGCCCGCCGACCCCGCCGTCGAGGTCGGCGGCGTCCCAGGCGATCGCGTCGTAGCCGAAGGTCACGTCCACGTCGCCGGACGTCGTCCCGTCGCCGCTCGCCCGGGCGAGGACCACCTGGAAGGTGTCGCGACGGTCGGCGTGCGCCGAGCCGTACCCGACCTCGTGCCAGACCACGCACAGGGCATCGCCGGCTGGCGCGACGCCGTAGGTGACCGACCCCGACGCCGGGTCGGTGGTGTCGACGCCGGCGAGGAACGGCGCGATCACCGGCGGCACGTCCTGACCGGCGGCGAACGCCGCCCGCGGGTCGAAGGCCGGCGGGTCGCCGAGCAGCAGGTGGCCGCCGCGCGGCTCGATCCGCACCCGGCTGGTCCGGACGGTGCCGAGGTGCACCGGGAAGGGCAGGTCGACCGACGTCCCGCCGCCGGCGACGGGATCGATCTCGTGGTCGTCGCAGTACGCGTGCGCGGCGTCGTCCTGGACCCCGATGCTCGGCGCGGACGGCACGCGGGCCGACAGCGTCAGGGCTCCGAGCGCCAGGCCGTCGGTCGTCAGGGTCCGCTCGAGGACCAGCGGCGCCGAGCGCCGGCTGCGCTCGTCGAGCAGGCGCAGGGTGTACGGGCCGGTGGGCAGCGCGATGCGGAAGCCATCGGACGGGACGCCGGCGCCGACGCCGACCACGCCGTCGGCGACGACGCGGCCGGTGACGCCGTCCAGCACCGAGTACGTGCGCCGGGTCGGATCGCCGTCGTGGTGCTGGGGGTCGACGAGGGTGCCGGTGATCGTGCCGTAGCCGGAGTCCGCGAGCTGCAGGTCGGCGACGACCTCGGCCGCCCCCACGCGGAAGGTCTGCGCGCGGGCGAGCTCCTGGGTGCCGCGGTAGTAGGTCGTGAGCCGCGGCTCGGGCACCGCGGTGTCGAGCGCGGCGAGCGTGTAGTCGACCGTCGGGTCGAGGTGGTCGAAGCGGTAGCGCGCGGAGGCGTCGACCCGCTGCTCGGCGACCTGCACGTACGTGGGTCCGTCCGCGCCGGCGACCTGCTTCAGCAGGGCGACCTGCGCGGACGGGCGCGCGAACCCGGCCTGGTCGAGGATCCTGCCCGACACCGCGTCGGCGTCCACCGAGGCTCCCGCCGGGTCACCCGGCACGAGCAGGACGGCGACCAGGCCCAGCGCCGACGCGAGGACCGAGAGCGCCACGGGGCGTGTGCGCGTGCTGCCAGCGTGCATCGACACCGTCCGGGGGTGACGTGGGACGCGGGGAGGGCCCTTCGAGCGTAGGGAGGCCGCTGCCGGGGCGGAAGGGCGCGGCGGGGCGGTCTGGACCGCCGCGGGCCTACGGCTCCGTCGACGGCTACGGCTCCGTCGACGGCGCGGGCCCGACCTCCAGCCGCCCGTCGACCCGGCGGCCCCGCACCGGCCCCGGCAGGTCGATCCAGCGCTGGCCCCGCCAGTCGGTGAGCAGGGCGTCGAGCGCGACGACGTGCTCGTGGAAGGTCTCGGACGCCGGCGCCCCGGCGCGCAGGGCCATCAGCCGCAGCACCCGCCGACGCAGCGCCGTGGGCTGCGCGGCGAGCCCGTCGACGGCGGCGGTGACGACGCGCCCCTCGACGTCGACCAGCCGCGTGAGCAGCTCGTCGGCGAGGTCGTCGAGCAGCTCGACGTCGTGGCGCAGCTGCTCGGCGGTGCGGGCGAGCGCGGCGGCGACGCCCGGCCCGAGCTGGTCCTCCAGCACCGGCAGGACCCGCCGGCGCACCCGCACCCGGGCGTAGCCGGGGTCGTCGTTGTGGGGGTCGTGCCAGGGCTCGAGCCCCTCGACCTGGCAGGCGGTGACGGTGTCGTCGCGCGCGACCCCGAGCAGCGGACGGCGGAACGGGCCGAAGCCGGCGCGCATGCCGGCGATCGCCCGGCCGCCCGAGCCGCGGGCCAGGCCGAGCAGCACGGTCTCGGCCTGGTCGTCGCGGGTGTGGCCGAGCAGCACCGCCGACGCGCGCAGGTGCGCCGCCATCTGCTCGAGCACCGCGTACCGGGCCCGCCGCGCGGCGTCCTCGGGCCCCGTGCCGCTGGACTCCACGACGACGCGGGAGGAGATCGTCTCGTCGCACCCGAGGGCGGCCATCGTGCCGACCAGCCGGCGCGCGTGCTCGTCCGAGCCCTCTTGGAGGCCGTGGTCGATGGTCCCCCCGACGACCCGCAGCCCCGCGCGGTGGCCTTCGTGGAGGGTCGCGGCCAGCAGGGCGAGGGAGTCGGGGCCGCCGGAGCAGGCCACCAGCACGGTGTCGCCGGACGCCAGGTCGTCCAGCGAGCGACGCACCGCCCGTCGGACGGCGGCGACCGAGGGATGCAGCGCCATCGGATCGGGCCGCTCAGCCGTGGACGCGGGCGACCCAGGCGGCGGGGTCGGCGATCTCGGCCCGGCTCGGCAGCGCCTCGGGCGCCGACCAGACGGCGTTGAAGCCGTGCATGCCGACGGCGTCGATCGCACCCCGCACGAAGCGCGCGCCGTCGCGGTACTGCGCCATCTTGGCCTCCAGGCCGAGCAGCCGGCGCAGCAGCCGGTCGAGCGCGCCGATGCCCTGGCGCCGCTCGGTGAACCGCTCGCGGATGTGCGCGACGGTCGGGATGACGGTGGGCCCCACGTCGTCCATGACGACGTCGGCGTGCCCCTCGAGCAGCGACATGACCGCGGTGACGCGGTCCAGCAGCTCGCGCTGGGCCGGGCTGGAGAACAGCTCGACGAGGCTGCCGCGCCGGGCGTCCCTGTCGGCCAGCAGCTCGCGGACGCGGGCCAGGCCGCCGTCGACGAGGCTGGTCGCGTCGCCGCCGACGGTGCCGGCGACCTCGGCCACCAGCCCCTGGAGGTGGTCGCGCATCCACGGGACGGCCGTGAACTGCACCCGGTGGGTCTCCTCGTGGAGCGCCACCCACAGGCGGAAGTCGGACGGGTCGACGTCGAGCTGGCGCTCCACGTCGACGATGTTCGGGGCCACCAGCAGGAGTCGTCCGGTGGGCTCGTGGAAGGGGTCGAACTGGCCGAGCACCTTCGAGGCGAGGAAGCCCAGCAGCCCGCCGACCTCGGCCCCGGTGATGCGCGAGCCGATCGAGAGGGTCAGGCCGCTCGGCGGCCGCTTCTCGGTGAGCCGTCCGACGAGCGGGCCGAGCAGGTGCGCGAAGGCGTCGGCGTTGGCCTGCACCCAGCCGCCGCGATCGACGACGAGCAGCGGCGCGGTGCGCTCGCCGGCGTCGAGGCCCGTGCAGGCGCGCACGAGGTCGGTGGAGCGGCCGGCGGCGGCGCGCAGCTCGGCCACGGCGGCGTCGGCCTCGGCCCGGGTGACCCGCGGACCCTCGCCCGCCAGCCGGGTGCCCAGCGAGACGGCGAGGTCCCAGTCGATCATCGCGGCGGGGTCGGCGGCCATGCGCTCGACGCTACCGGGGGGCCGGGCGGCTGCCGGCGGTGCACCGGCAGCGCGCGAGGGCGCCGAGCGCGCGCTCGAGCAGCTCGCGGGCGTCGAGGCTGCGCGCGTCGGGGATGCGGTCGGCGCTGAGGGCGACGAGGAACGGGGTGCCGGACGCGTCGGCGCCGACGCCCGCCAGCGCCCGGACGCCGGTGAGCGTGCCGGTCTTGGCCCGGACGACGCCGCGTCCGTCGGCGGGCACCTCGGCGAAGCGGGTCGCGAGCGATCCCGTGAGGCCGGAGACGGGGAGCCCGGCCAGCAGCGTGCGCAGCGGCGAGTCCGCGGGAGCGCGGGCGGCGACCGACAGCACCCCGAGCAGGGTGTCGCCGCCGAGGCGGTCGCGCCGCGAGAGCCCGCTGCCGTCGTAGAGGCGGGTGGGCGCGGGGACGCCCAGCCGCTGGAGGCCCGCGCGCACCGCCCGCACGCCGTCGACGGTGGTGCCCGGGGAGCCGGCGGCGAGGGCGATCTGCCGCAGCAGCACCTCGGTGGCCTCGTTGTCGCTGACCAGCAGCAGCTGCTGCACCTGCTGGCCGACGGGCGCCCCGGCGACCTCGGCGACCTCCTCCTCCGCGTCGACCGGCGCCCGTCCGGCCCGGGGGACGCCGCCCACCTCGACGCCCGCGGCCGTCAGCGCCCGGGCGAAGGCGTCGGCCGCGGCGCGTGCGGGATCCTCGACCCGCGCCGCGAGGCCGGGCGCCACGCGGCCCTCGTCGACCCACAGCGCGCTGGTCCGGGAGACGACGTCGGCGCCCCCGGGCTGGCCGGTGTAGCTGCGCGGCCAGGCCGGGTTGACGGCGGGACCGGAGAAGAGGGAGGCGTCGTAGGCGAGCCGGACCCGCTCGACTCCGCGACGCTCCAGCACGCGCGCGGTGCGCCGGGCCAGGGTCGTCACGTCGGCGCGCGGTGGCCAGACCCCGGGCCGCGGGACGCTGGCGAGGTACGGGTCGCCGCCGCCGACGAGGGTCAGCGTGGGCGCGTCGGCCCCGGAGAGCACCGTGCGGGTGCGGAACCGGGTGGTCGCGGGCAGCACGTCCAGCGCGACCAGCGAGGTCAGGAGCTTGGTGGTCGACGCCGGAGTGATCGACGCGGGCCCGCCGCGCAGGACGCGGGTGCCGTCGAGGCCGTCGACGGCCACGAGCACGCGGCGTCCGAGCGCCGCGGCGTTGCGGCCGCCGAGCACCGGCCGCAGCGCGCGGGCCACGCGCGCCTCGTCGAGGCGACCCGCGGCCGAGCCGGGGAGCCCCTCGGCGGCGGCCACCGGCCGCGCGTCGACGGCCGCCGCCGGCAGCCCGAGCGCCGTCAGCGCGCCGAGGTCGCGGGGACGCGTGGGCGAGGCGAGCCGGTGGGGCCAGAGCAGGACGCCCGCGACCAGCGCGAGCGCGACGGCACCGGTGGCCGTCCGGACGAGCCGGCGACCGCGGCGGGGACGCCGGTCCGGCCCGGGCGGGGCGTCGACGACCGGCGTGGCGTCGGCCCCGCGGTCGGCCGGTCGGTCGGCCTCGGCGCGTGCGTCGCGTCCCATCCCACCTCCCGCTGCGGCGTCGTCGCACATTGTGCGGGAGGATGGCCCGACGACCCACCCCGGGTCACCCGATCTCGCCCGGCCCGCACCCACGGGCCCGCCACCACCGGAGGAAGCAGTGCTGGAGTTCGACGTGCTCGTGGAGATCCCGAAGGGTCAGCGCAACAAGTACGAGGTCGACCACGAGTCCGGCCGGATCCGTCTCGACCGCACCCTCTTCACCTCGACGCAGTACCCGGCCGACTACGGCTTCATCGAGGACACCCTCGGCCAGGACGGCGACCCGCTCGACGCGCTCGTCATCCTGCAGGAGCCGACCTTCCCCGGCTGCCTGATCAAGTGCCGCGCCATCGGCATGTTCCGCATGACCGACGAGGCCGGCGGCGACGACAAGGTGCTGTGCGTGCCGTCGTCCGACCCGCGCCTGGAGCACCTGCGCGACATCTCCCACGTGTCGAAGTTCGACCGCCTGGAGATCCAGCACTTCTTCGAGGTCTACAAGGACCTCGAGCCCGGTAAGTCGGTCGAGGGCGCCGAGTGGGTCGGCCGCACGGAGGCCGAGGCCGAGGTGCACGCCTCGTTCGCGCGGTTCAAGGAGTCCGGCCACTGACCGGACGCCCGCAACGTCGCCCGAGCCCCCCGGACCGCACGGTCCGGGGGGCTCGTCGCGTCGGGAGGGACGCGGGCCTCAGCCGACCTTCTCGCCGCCGAAGTAGCCGAAGGCGCCGCTGAGCTCGACCTCGACGTCGACGCCGCCGCGGGCGAACCAGGTGCGCACCTCGCCGCTCGTGCAGCCGGGGCCGATCAGCCCGGAGAGCCGGCCGGCGGCCCGCAGGCCGGCGAACCGGAGCCCGGCGTCCTCGAGCACCGCGCTGCCGACGACCCCGCCGCCGGGGCGGAGCACCCGGGCCATCTCCTCGACGGCGCGCTGCGGGTCGGGGAAGCAGTGCAGGCCGGTCAGGCTGAGCACGAGGTCGAAGGAGTCGTCCTCGAAGGGCAGGTCGGTGACGTCGGCGCGCTCGGTGCGCACCAGGTGGCCCAGCCCCCGGCGCCGCGCGGACGCCGCCGTGCGCTCGAGCATGCGCGGGTCCAGGTCGGCCGCGACGTAGGAGAGGTCCTGGTCGGGCCGCAGCCCGCGCAGGGCGACGCCACCGCCGCACGGGACGTCGAGCACCCGGCCGCCGTCGGGCACCGCGGCGATCACGTCGGCCGCGCGATGCAGCCGGCGCAGGTCGGACTGGGTGCCGGCGAACCAGACCAGGCCCCCGACGTGCGGGTGCTCGACGGTCCAGTCGTAGACGGTGCCCCACAGGGGGTCCTCGCCCCAGGTGCCCCACACGCGGGGCAGACGACCGGCCAGGGACGCGACGTCGATCCTCACGCCCCCACGCTACGGGTGCCCGCGTGAGGGACGACGGCGTCGGCCCGCTACCGGGTCTGCGACCGGCTCAGGGACGGGCGAAGAAGGTCGGCGGCTCCCAGGCGTACATCGACTCCTCGTCGACGTCGCGCCCGGTGCGCGGCGCCTGGATGATCATGCCGTTGCCGGCGTACAGCGCGACGTGGTGGATGCCCGACGGGCTCGAGGTGGACGACCAGAACACCAGGTCTCCCGGACGGAGCTCGGAGAGCGAGATCGGCGTCGACTGCTCGTACTGGGCGACGCTGTAGTGCGGCAGCGAGCGACCGCCCTGCCGCCACGCCATCATCGTCAGGCCCGAGCAGTCCCACGAGCCCGGCCCGGCAGATCCCCAGACGTACGGCTCGCCGATCTGGGCCCGCGCGAAGCCGAGCACCGCCGAGACGTCGCCCGTGCTCGGCGGCACCTGGGGCGAGGGCTGGCCGGACGACCCCGAGCCGGACGAGCCCGAGCCGCCCGCGTCCTGCTGCTGCTCCTGCTGCTGCTGGGCCTGCTGCTGGGCCTCCTGCTGAGCCTGCTGCTGGGCCTCCTGCTGGGCCCGGATCTGCGCCTGCCGGAGGGCCTCGCGGCGGGCCCGCTCCTCGGCGGCCCGGCGGCGGGCCTCCTCGAGGCCGGCCTGGCGGCGCTCGGCCAGGCGGGTGCTGATGCCCTGGAGCCGGGCGAGCTCGGCGACCAGCGCGGTGCGCCGGCGCGCGACGCTCGTGGCCTCGGCCTGCGCGGCCTCGGCGGCGCGGGCGGCCTGCTCCCGCGCGGCAGCGGCCGCGGCGGTGGCGTCGGCCTGCTCGGCGCGGGCCTGCTCCGCGCGGGCCGCGGCGCGATCGGCCGACGCCCGAGCCGCCTGGAAGTCGCCGTAGCGCTGGCCGAGCGCCTCCTGGGCGTTGGCCATGGTGGCCATCGAGTCGAGCACGCCGTCGATGCCGCGGGCATCGGTGACGGCCGCCATCGCCTCGAGGGTCGGGGACTGCTCGTAGGCGGAGGTGACGCTGCGGACCACGCCGTTGCGCATCGCGCTCAGCGCGCGGCGGGCGGCCCGCGCGTCGGCCGCGGTGCGGGCGGCCCGGGCCTGGACGAGCTGGAGGCGGTAGCGGGCGCCGTTGTAGGCCTCGGCCGCGGCTCCGGCGGCGTCCGCGGCGCGGTGCAGGCGTGCCTCGGCGGCGTCGAGATCCGCCTCGACGGCGGCGACGTCCCGAGCCTGGTGGCGCGCGGCCCACTCCGCGTGGCGCACCTCGTGGCGGGTCGGCGTCCGGTGGTGGTCGGCCGCGACGGCGGTGGTGCCCCCGCAGGCCAGGGCGGCGATCGACAGTCCCGCCAGCAGGGCGCTCGTGCGCCGCCGCGCTCCCGTCGTCCCGGTCATCCTGGTCTCCGCTCGCTGCAGGAACGCCCCCGCGGCGATCCGGATCGTCACGCTAGACAACTTTCGTCACACCAGAAACATCTTCACCAGAAATCCGTTCGGCGATCGGCGTGTCGGCTTGACGATGACATCCGTGTAATTCGCAGGAATGACACGCGTGTCGTTCCGCGACCACCTGCGAGGACGACCGGTCGCGGCGGCTCGGACCACCTGTCGCGACGCATCCGGCGCGGGTCCGGGGAGACCGACAGCGCCGTCCCACATGCTGGGACGATCGGGCTCAGCCGACCGGCGCGGTCCGGCCCGCGTCGAGGAGCAGCGTGACGCGATCGCCGACCGCGGGCTCGGCCGTGCGCGGCGCCACGGCGTCGAGCTCGGCCACGCCGGCACCGGCCAGCGGGGAGCCCGGGTCGGGCACGACGCGCAGCCGCACCTGCTCCGGGGTCGGCCGCACGCCCAGCACCCGGGCCGTGAGCCGGGGCGAGCCGTCGACGTCGGGGATCACCCGCAGCGCCGAGCGACGCAGGGCGAGGCCGCCGGGCCCGGGCTCGAGCCCGGCCAGCTCACCGGCGGCCCGGGCCGCGGAGCCCTCGAGCACCCGGGCGTAGCCGAGGAACAGCGCCGTGGCGGCGTCCACCGGCCCTCGCCACACGGCGTCGATCGGGCCCTGCTGGACGACGGCGCCGTCGCGCATCACCGCGAGGCGGTCGGCCACCGCGAAGGCCTCCTCGTGGTCGTGGGTGACGAGCAGGGCCGTCGTGCCCGACTCCGTCAGGATGCGGCGGAGGTCGCCGGCCAGGCGCAGCCGGAGGCCGGCGTCGAGCGCCGAGAGCGGCTCGTCCAGCAGCAGCAGCCGGGGCCGCACCGCGAGCGCCCGGGCCAGCGCCACCCGCTGCCGCTCGCCGCCGGAGAGCGAGCCGGGCAGGCGGTCCTCGAAGCCGTCGAGGCCGACGAGCGCCAGCAGCTCGGCGACCCGCGCCGCGATCTCGGCGCGCGGACGACGCCGCAGCCGCAGCGGGTAGCCGACGTTGCGGGCCACGCTCAGGTGCCCGAAGAGCTGGCCGTCCTGGAACATCAGCGCGAAGCCCCGGCGGTGGGTCGGCACGCGGGAGAGGTCCGTGCCGTCCCAGCGCACCCGCCCGGCGGCCGCCTCGAGCCCGGCCACGGCGCGCAGCAGCGTCGACTTGCCGCAGCCGGACGGGCCGAGCACCGCGAGCACCTCGCCGTCGGGCACGTCGAGGTCGACGCCGCGCACCGCCGGGACGCCGTCGTAGGCGACCTCCAGCCCCTCGAGCCGGAGCATCAGAGCACCCCCGCCGGCACCCGGAGCCGCTCGATCGCGAGCATCACCAGCGCGGTGGTCGCGGCCAGCACCACGGACGCGGCCAGCGCCATCTCGTAGTTCAGGCCGCCCGGGCGGCCGAGCAGCCGGACGATCACCACCGGCAGGGTCGGCCGGGCGTCGCGGGCGAGGAACGACGTCGCCCCGAACTCCCCCAGGGACACGGCGAAGGCGAGGCCCGCCACCGCCAGGAGCGGCCGCGCGATCACGGGCAGCTCGACGCTCAGCCAGGCGCGGACGGGGTCGGCCCCCATCGACGCCGCGGCCTGCCGCTGCCGGTCGTCGATGCCGCCGAGCAGCGGCGCGAGCGTGCGCACCACCAGCGGGAGGGCGACCAGCGCCTGCGCCAGCGGCACCAGCAGCGGGGAGTCGCGCAGGTCGAGCGGCGGCCGGCTCAGCGTGATCAGCAGGCCGAAGCCGAGGGTGACCGCCGAGACGCCGAGCGGGAGCATGAACAGCCCGTCGAGCACCGTCCGGACGCGCCGCTCGGCCCGCCCGCGGGAGCGGCGGGTCACGGCCACCGAGACCAGCAGGCCGAGGAGCAGCGCCATCCACGTGGCGTCGACGGCGGTGCGCAGCGAGATCTGGACGGCCGTGGTGACCGGGACGACGAGGGCGTTGCCGCCCCCGGTCGTGTCGAGCGCGCGGTAGGCGGCGAGGGACCACGCGCCGTCGACGCGCAGCGAGCCGATCACCAGCATCGCCAGCGGCGCGACGACCAGCGTCAGCACCGCAGCCGTGACGACCAGCGCCGGGACGTCGGCCGCGACGATCCGGCGCGGCCGCAGCCGGGGGGCGTCGGAGCCGCGGCCGGTGGCGTCGGCGGGCCGCGCCCGGGCCGCCACGAGCAGCAGCGCCACCACCGAGGCGATCTGCAGCAGCGAGAGCGCCGCGGCCGCGCGCAGGTCGAGCAGCTGCGTGGTGAGCAGGTAGATCTCGGTCTCGACCGAGGAGTAGCGCAGGCCGCCCAGCGTCAGCACGATGCCGAAGGCGGTCGCGCAGAAGAGGAAGACGACGCTCGCCGACGACACGATCGCCGGACGCAGCGCTGGCAGGGTCACGGTGGTCAGCACCTGCCGGGGCGACGCGCCGAGGGCCGCCGCGGCCTGCGCGGGCCGCGGGTCGAGCCCGGCCCAGGCGGCGCCGACGCCGCGGACGACCACCGAGACGTTGAAGAACACGAGGCCGGCGACGATCGCGGCGGCCGAGCCGTCGAGCCCCAGCCCGCCCAGCGGACCGCCCTCGCCGACGAGCTGCCGGAAGGCGACGCCGACCACCACGGTCGGCAGCACGAAGGGCACGAGCAGCAGCAGCCGCACGAGCGAGCGCCCCGGGAACCGCAGCCGGTGGGCGACGAACGCGGCGGGCACGCCCAGGAGCACGGCGACGATCGTCGCGAGGCCCGAGGACCACACGGTGAACCACAGCACGCGGTGCACGCGCGGACGGCCCAGCACCTCCAGCACGCCCCCGAGGTCGGGACGCCCGTCGACGACCACGCCGCGGCCGAGCATCCCGGCCACCGGCACGACGAAGAGCACGACGAGCACCGCCGTCGGCAGCACCGCCAGGGCCAGGAGCCCCGGCAGCCCGCGCAGCGACGACGCCCGGCGCACCTCAGCTCCCGACCAGGTCGCTCCACTGGCGCAGCCACGTGTCGCGCTGCTCGGCGATCCGCTCCGGCGCGACCGACGCCGGGGACGCCGGCTGCTTGGCGAACCGCGCCCAGTCCTTCGGGAGCGCGGTGCCCTCGGCCACCGGGAAGACGTACATCGACTCCGGGAGCGCCGCCTGCACCTCCGGGCTCTGCAGCCAGGCGACGACCGCCTTCGCGCCCGCCTCGTTGGCGGCGCCTCGCAGGGCGCCGACGTACTCGACCTGCTGGAAGCAGGTGTCGAGCAGCGCCGAGGTCGTCGTGCCGCCCTTGCCGTCGACGGTGAACGCCGGCGAGGAGTCGTAGGAGACGACGATCGGACGCCGACCCTTGCCGCCGCCCTGGGTGAAGTCGACCTCGTAGGCGTCCGACCAGCCGCTCACGACCTTGGTGCCGTTGGCCAGCAGTCGCCGCCAGTAGTCCTGCCAGCCGTCCTCGCCGTACCGGGCGATCGTGGCGAGCAGGAACGCCAGGCCGGGCGAGCTGGTGGTGGCGCCGGGGGTGACCAGCAGACCCCGGTACCGCGGGTCCAGCAGGTCGTCGAAGGTGCGCGGGGGCGTCAGGCCCTTGGCCGCGAACCAGGTGTCGTCGACGTTGACGCAGACGTTGCCCTGGTCGACCGGACGCAGCGCGTGCGCGTCGTCGCCCGGCAGGTCGTACGCGGCGGCGCCGGCCGGCTCCGTGACGTCGACGGGCGTGAAGACCTGCGCCTGGAGGGCCCGGCTGCCGAAGGTGTTGTCGACGCCGTAGGCGACGTCGGCGACGGGGTCGTCGGCGTTGAGCACCAGCTGGCTGGTGAGCGTGCCGGCGTCGCCGGAGGAGCGCACCTGCAGGTCGTAGCCGGTGTCCTTCTCGAACTGCGCGATCAGCGCCTTCGGCAGGCTGAAGGAGTCGTGGGTGACGAGCACGACCTTCGTCGGCGCCGCCCCGTCGGAGCCGGACGCCTCCTCGGTGCCGGGACCGCCCAGCGAGCAGCCCGCGAGGGCCGAGAGCGCGAGCAGGCCGGCGGCCAGGGTCGTGAGCGAGGTGGGACGGGCACGAGTCATGGCGAGACTCCCTTCGCCGGTGTGAGCCGGTGCAGACGCCGTGCGGCGCCTCAGGTTCGGAGGGTCGTCGCCGACCAGCGACCTCTCAGCCCCTGCGCGGGGCTCCCCTGTCTGTCGTGCCCGAGTGTAGGGAGGGCGTCGCGGCCGCACGGAGGCGGCGTCCGCGGAGCGGGCTCAGCCCACCTGGCCGTCGGAGTCGGAGAGCGGGGCGAGCCCGTGCTCCATGCCCCACGCGACCGCCTGCGCGCGACGGCTGACGTCGATCTTGCGGTAGGCCGTGCGGATGTAGGTCTTCACCGAGTTGATCGACAGGTAGAGGCGTCCGCCGATCTCGGCGTTCGTCAGGCCCTGCGTGACCAGCGAGAGGATCTCGGCCTCGCGCGGGGTCAGATCGAAGTCGGAGGTGCCGGCGGCGGCCACCGCCTTGAGCGGGCCCTTGTCGACGGGCACCCGCACGCTGATGACCTGCTCGCCCGCGGCGAGGGCCTCGACGGCGGTGACGAGCTCCTCGGCCGGCAGGGCCTTGGAGAGGTGCCCGGCGAACGAGCCGTACGCGGCGCCGTCGGCGCGATCGCGCCAGGAGTAGATGACGGCACGGCGCTGCGAGCCCGAGATCAGGCGACGCAGGACCTCCTGGCTCGCGGGCGTCTGGTGCACCGGCTCGTAGAGGATGACGTCGAGGGAGGCGGGGTCGCGCAACGCGGTGTCGAGATCGACGAGGTTCAGCCGTCCCGCGTACGGCCGGAGCACGGCCTGGAGGCCTGCAGCTGCCAGCTCGTAGTTGTCCACCAAGGTGGCGCGCACGGGGCGCACGGCTATCACCCGAAGAAACCTACCGGACGATCAGGTGATCCGGCGATCCCCGGGCCCCCGGGAACAGGAACGAGGCGGTGGGGACGAACCCCACCGCCTCGTTGCTCACAGTCGGGTAGGCACCCATCGGAGCAGGTTCTCTGAGGCTCACCCGGCGCTGGTGACGGTTCACCCGCAGGAGGTGTTCAGCAAGAACGCCTGCACGATATCCGGATCCGCGCCCGAAGAGAAGTCATCGTCCCCACATCCTTCCCAGACCACCCCGGAGGGTGGCGGCGCCGGACGGCTAGCCTGAGGTCGTGGCCCGGATCCTCATCGCCGACGACGACGAGGACATCCGTCTGCTCATCGTCATGCGGCTGCGTCGCGACGGCCACGACCTCGAGGCCGTCACCGACGGCCAGGCCGCCTGGGAGGCGCTGCGCGCCGGCGGGTTCGACCTGGCGATCCTGGACAACTCGATGCCGGCGCTGACCGGGCTCGAGGTCGTCGAGCGGTGCCGGGCCGAGCCGGGCCTGGCGGGCCTGCGCATCCTGATGGTCACGGCCCTGGCGCAGGAGCAGGACGTCGAGGGCGGCCTCGCCGCGGGCGCGGACCGCTACATGACCAAGCCGTTCGGCCTGGGCGACCTCTCCCGCGAGGTCGGGGAGCTGGTCAGCCGGCAGGCCGACCCCGCCTGATCAGGCCGGCTCGGGCACGTCGACCTCGGCGGTCGACGACGGGATCGGGGCCGCCAGCGCGGCCTCGCGCGTCGGGTGCACGGCGAAGACCCGGTCGAGCGCGGTGACGCGCAGCAGCCGCAGCACGGTGGGGTGCGCCGCGACCAGGACGAGGCTGCCCTTGAACGCGCGCGCCTTGCGACGGGCCGCCACCAGGGCGCCGAGGCCGGAGGAGTCGAGGAAGGAGACCTCGGAGAGGTCGACGACCAGGTTGACCCGGCCCTCGATGATCTGCTCACCGATCACCGTGCGGAACTCGGCGGTGCTGACGAGGTCGACCTCGCCGCGGCAGACGATGACCGAGCGGCCGCCCTCGTCCAGGACAGAGATCGCGAACATGTTCGGACCCTATCCGCTCCCGCCGAACCCGCCTCACCCCTTTTCACCGCGGGGACGCCCGGACGTCGCCCGCCCCCTGCGAGACTGACGCCGTGTGCCCGGCGTCTCGTCCCTCCCGCCCGGCCGCCTCGACCCGTCGCTACGGGGGCAAGAGCGCCGAGGAGCGCCGCACCGAGCGGCGCGCCGCGCTGGTCGCCGCCGCGCGGGAGACCTGGCGCGAGCAGGGCTGGGCGGCGGTCACGATGCGCGGGGTGTGCGCCCGCGCCGGGCTCACCGACCGCTACTTCTACGAGTCGTTCCGCGATCGGGAGGAGCTGCTCGCCGCGGTGTGGGACGTCGTCCGCGAGCGCACCTTCGCCACTCTCGTCGAGGCGATCGCGTCCCACGCGAGCGAGGATCCCGACGCCCAGCTGCGGCACGTGCTCGAGCGGGTGCTGCACGAGATCGCCGACGACCCGGCCGAGGCGCAGATCCTCTTCGGCGACCACGCGGGCAGCGTCCTCCTCGAGCAGCGACGCCGCGAGACCATCCAGCTCACCTGCGACCTGCTGATCGACCTGCTCCGGCCGCGCCTGCGCGCCGACGTCGACGAGACGGCGCTCCGGGTCGGCGTGCTCGTGGGCATCGGCGGATTCGTCGAGGTGGTGCTCGCCTGGCGCTCCGGGCTGATCGGCGTCGACGTCGACACGCTCGTCGAGCACATCTCCGCCGCGGCCGACGCGGTGAGCCCGCGCTTCCTCGCCTGAGCGCATTCTCCCCCGCCGTCGGCTCACCCGGCCGGGCGGCCGCCGCGATGGGCGGGCGGGCGAGGTCCGTGCGAGGCTGCCACCACCCCTCGGGAGATCAGCGCACATGTGTGCACCGACGTAGGCTCCCACCTCCGTCCAGGACAGGAGGACCCGTGGTGCCCGCACCCCGCCGTGATCGCGACGACTTCGTGCGCGCGGCCATGGAGCTCATCGCCGAGGTGGGTCCCGACGGGCTCAAGGTCGGACGCGTGTGCGAGCGCCTCGGCGTCACCACCGGCTCCTTCTACCACCACTACGACGGGCTCGGCGTGCTGCTGCGCGACGTGCTCGCCGCCTGGCGCCAGGAGACGACCCGGCAGGTGGCCGACGCCCTGCTCGACCTGGAGTCGGCCGAGGACGCCATCGCGGTGCTCAAGCGCACCGCCGTGGGCCTCCCCCACGCCTTCGAGGCGCGCGTACGCTCCTGGGCCCTGCGGGACGCCGCGGTGGCCGAGGCGCAGGCGAGCGTCGACGAGGAGCGGCTGACGGTGCTCCGCTCGGCGATCTCCGCGGTGGCCCCGGGCGCCGACGCCGACGACCTCGCCCTGGTCGGCCTCACCGTGCTGGTGGGCTTCCAGCAGGCCCGCGACGTCACCGACCTCGCCGAGCTCGAGCGGCTGATGGACCGCTACGAGGCGCTCATCCTGCTCTCCGGCGCGGGGCCGGGCAGGATCGGCAGGTAGGGCGTCAGGTCGGCGCGCTCGCCGCTCGCGCGCACCGCGCGCGACTCCTCGGCGTCGGCCCAGTCGAGCTCGCCGGTGGCCAGCGCGATCAGCGTCGCGGCGTCGGTCTCGACGACCGCCGGCGGGGTGCCACGGGTGTGGCGCACGCCCTCGATGATCTGGACGGCGGCGTACGGCGGCACGCGCACCTCCACCGAGCGTCCGGGCGCCCGGGTCTCGAGCACCGCCAGGACGTGCTTGACGAGCAGCCGCAGGTCGGCCCGCTCGGCGGCGCCCGCACGGTGCCGCGCGAGCGCGGCGGCGACGTCGGCGGGATCGGCGGGCCGCAGCCGCGCCGGCATCAGGCCCCGCCCCCGGGCGCGATGCCCTCGAGGACCTCCAGCGTGCGGGCCCAGGCCGAGGAGCCCGGGTCGATGACCGCGAAGTGGTCGCCGTCGACCCGCACCAGCTCGGCGCGCGCGCCCGCCTCGGTGGCCGCCGCGACGTAGGCCTCGGACTGACTGGGCGGCACGATGTCGTCGTCGCCGCCGTGCACGCACCACACCGGCACGTCCAGCGGCACCTGGGCGATCGGGTCCCAGCGGGCGTCGCCGGGGCCGTAGGGGTGGCCGAGCAGCGCCTGCACCGCGCCCCCGCCGAGCCGCTCGGACGCAGCCGAGGCCAGGTCGACGACGCCGGCCTGCGAGATCACGTGCGTGAGCACCCCGCCGCCGCCGCGGCCGCCGGCCCAGGTGACGAGGTGTCCGCCGGCGGAGTGGCCGAGCCCGACGACGACGTCGAGGCCCGCGAGCGCCGGGTCGAGGTCGGCGACGGCGGCCAGCGCGGCGGCGACGTCGTCGAAGGTCTGGGGCGTGCCGCCGCCCCCGCCGGTGCCGCCGCCGACGCGGCGGTACTCGACGTTCCACGCCGCCCAGCCGCGGCCGACCAGCGAGCGGGCCAGCGGCGCGCCGAGGTCGAGGCCGTACTCGCTGCGCCAGAACCCGCCGTGGACGACCACGACCAGGCCGCGCGGCGTGCCGCCGGGCAGGTAGAGGTCGCCGAACTGGCTGGGGTCGGTGCCGTAGGGGATGCGGCGGGTGACGGCGTCGTCGCTGGGCGCGTCCATGGCGGTCTCCCTCCTCGAGCCCACCCCGCAGGCCGCGGCGAGCGCCGCGAGGCCGAGGGCGGGCAGGGTCAGCAGGCTACGACGACGCACGCCCAGGGGTTCGACGCGGGGCGCCGGGCCGGATGGGCCTCCGTCAGGCCAGCGCCGCCGGCAGCGTCGCCATCCAGCGCGAGCGCACCTCGAGCAGCGGCGTCGCGAAGAGCGCGTCCTCGCCGTTCGCGACGACCAGCGAGTCGCCGCCGGTGCGGCCGATCGCCGCGGCCGGGACGCCGTGGTCGGCGGCGAGCGCGAGCAGGGCGTCGCGGTCGTCGTCGGCGACGGTGACGAGCACGCGTCCGGCCGACTCGGCGAAGAGCGCGAGGAAGGCGTCCCCGCCCGCCACCGACGCGAGGTCGACCTCGGCGCCGACCATGTGCCGCAGCCCCGCCTCGACCAGCGCCTGGGCGAGACCGCCGTCGGAGAGGTCGTGGGCGGCGGTGAGCAGGCCCCGCTCGGGCCCGGCGGCGCGCAGCAGCGACGCCAGCGCCTTCTCGGCGGCGAGGTCGACGCGCGGCGGGCGGCCGCCGAGGTGGCCGTGGACGACGTGGGCCCACTCGGAGCCGGAGAGCTCCTCGCGGGTCTCGCCGAGCAGGACGATCGTCTCGCCGGCGGCCGACCAGGCCGACGGCGTGCGGCGGCGAACGTCGTCGATGACGCCGAGCACGGCGACGACGGGGGTGGGCAGGATCGCGGTGTCGCCGGTCTGGTTGTAGAGCGAGACGTTGCCGCCGGTGACCGGCACGCCGAGCTCGAGGCAGCCGTCCTTGAGGCCGCGGCAGGCCTCGGCGAACTGCCACATGACGCCGGGGTCCTCCGGGGAGCCGAAGTTGAGGCAGTCGGAGATCGCCAGCGGCTGCGCCCCGCCGGTGGCGACGTTGCGGTACGACTCGGCGAGCGCGAGCCGCGCGCCCTCGTAGGGGTCCAGGCGCGCGAAGCGGCCGTTGCAGTCGGTGGAGACGGCGACGCCGAGGTGGGTCTCCTCGTCGACCCGCACCATGCCGCTGTCGCTGGGCTGGGCCAGCACGGTGTTGCCCTGCACGTACCGGTCGTACTGGTCGGTGATCCACGACTTGTCGCACAGGTTCGGCGAGGCCGCGAGCCGGAGCAGGGTGTCCTCGAGCTCCGCGCCGCTGGACGGGCGGGGCAGCGCCTCGGCGGCGTCGGCCTGGAGGGCGTCCTGGGCCGCCGGCCGGGCGAGGGGACGGTGGTAGGTCGGACCGTCGTGGGCCACCGAGCGCGGCGGCACGTCGACGACCCGCTCGCCGTGCCAGTCGATCTCGAGCCGGCCGGTGTCGGTGACCTCGCCGATGACGACGGCGTCGACCTCCCACTTCGCGCAGATGGCCAGGAAGGCCTCGACGTCGCCGGGCTCGACGACGGCCATCATCCGCTCCTGGCTCTCGCTCATGAGGATCTCCTCGGGAGCCAGCCGGGAGTCGCGCAGCGGGACGCGGTCGAGGTCGACCCGCATGCCGCCGTCGCCGGCGCTGGCCAGCTCGGAGGTGGCGCAGGAGAGGCCCGCGCCGCCGAGGTCCTGGATGCCGGCGACCAGGCCCGCGGCGAAGATCTCCAGCGTGCACTCGATGAGCAGCTTCTCCATGAACGGGTCGCCGACCTGCACGCTGGGGCGCTTGGCGGGGCCGTCCTCGGAGAAGGTCTCCGAGGCGAGCACGGAGACGCCGCCGATGCCGTCGCCGCCGGTGCGGGCGCCGTAGAGCACGACCTGGTTGCCGACGCCGCTGGCCTTGGCCAGGTGGAGGTCCTCGTGCCGGAGCACGCCGACGCAGAGCGCGTTGACCAGCGGGTTGCCGAGGTAGGTCTCGTCGAAGACGGCCTCGCCGCCGATGTTGGGCAGGCCCAGGCAGTTGCCGTAGCCGCCGACCCCGGCGACGATGCCCGGCAGCACGCGGTGGGTGTCGGGGGCGTCGAGCGGGCCGAAGCGCAGGGGGTCCATCACCGCGACCGGACGCGCACCCATCGCGATGATGTCGCGCACGATGCCGCCGACGCCGGTGGCCGCGCCCTGGTACGGCTCGACGTAGCTGGGGTGGTTGTGCGACTCGACCTTGAAGCTCACCGCGTAGCCCTGGCCGATGTCGATGACGCCGGCGTTCTCGCCGATGCCGGCGAGCATCGGACCGATGGGGGTCTCCTGCGGGATCTCCGAGAACTGCTTGAGGTGCACCTTGGAGGACTTGTAGGAGCAGTGCTCGCTCCACATCACCGAGTACATCGCGAGCTCGGAGCTGGTGGGCCGGCGGCCGAGGATCTCGCGGATCCGCTCGTACTCGTCGGCCTTGAGGCCGAGATCGGCCCAGGGCTGCTCGCGGTCGGGATCGGAGGCGGCGACGGCGACGGTGTCCAGCACGGCTGCAATCTATCGGTGACCCGTGGCGTCCGGTGACCCGACGCCGGGCCGCGGGACGCCGGCGTCCGAGCGGCTGCGTGGCGGCCGGGGGTGGCCGGGAACGTGCCGGGGAGGGCTCAGGCCCGCAGCAGGCCGTCGGCGACGACCACCAGCAGCGGACGCACTGCCGCAGCGTCGAGCCCACCGTCGTCCGCGACGGTCGCGACGCCGCCGACGAGCCGGGCGGCCTGCACGGTGTCGACGCCCTCGCGCAGCGCGTCGGCGTCGCGCAGGCGTTGCATGACGCGCTCGAAGGCCCCGGTGAGCACCTCGCACTTGGTGCGGATCGGCGAGTCGGGGTCGCCGAGGGCCGAGGTGATCTTGGCCGGCCCGCCCCGGTGCAGGCTGATCAGCCCGACGTAGACGTCGAACCAGCCGAGGAGCAGCTCGCGCGGCGGGCCCTCGAAGGCCAGCGCCTTCTCGGCGGCCTCCTCCACGCGGTCGACCCAGGTCTGCATGATCGCGTCGAGCAGCGCGTCGCGGGTCGGGAAGTGGCGGTAGAGGGTGCCGGCGCCGACGCCGGCGCGCTTGGCGATCTCGTCGAGCGAGGCGTCGTAGCCCTGCTCGCGGAAGACCTCGCGTGCGGTGTCGATGATGCGCGTCCGGTTGCGCAGCGCGTCCGCGCGCATGGGACACCTCCGGTCCGGGTTGCTAAACGGAGACTGTCTCCGTATTGTCCTTCTCGATGCGGAGGAGATCTCCGCTTCTCGAAGTCTACGTCGGCCGCCCCGGCCAGAACAGGACACCCCTGGCATGTCTGCTCACTCCCGAGACCTCCCGGTCGACCTGCCCGACGGCGCCACCCGCGCCGCCACGGGCATCGCCGTCGTCCTCGTCGCCCAGCTGATGCTGGTGCTCGACGCCACTGTCGTGAACGTCGCCCTGCCGCACATCGGCACCGACCTCGGCTTCGGCCCCGCGTCCCTCTCCTGGGTGCTCAACGGCTACACCCTCGCCTTCGGCGGGCTGCTGCTCCTCGGCGGTCGCCTCGGCGACGTGCTGGGCCGCCGCCGGCTCTTCACCGTCGGCCTGGCCCTCTTCACCCTCGCCTCCCTGCTCGGCGGTCTCGCCCAGAGCCCGGGCGAGCTCGTCGCCGCCCGGGCCGCCCAGGGCGTCGGCGCGGCGCTGGCCGCGCCGAGCGTCCTGGCCCTGCTCACCACCAGCGCTCCGGACGACGCCGCGCGCTCGCGGGCCTTCGCGCTGTTCGCGGCCGTCTCCTCGGGCGGCGCCTCCCTGGGCCTGCTGCTCGGCGGCGTGGTCACCGACCTGGGGTCCTGGCGCTGGACGCTGTTCATCAACGTGCCGATCGGGCTGGCCGTGCTCGTGCTCGTCGGGCGGGTCGTGAGCGAGACCCCGCGCCGCCCGGGCCGCTTCGACGTCGTCGGCGCCACGACCGCCACCCTCGGCGCCGTGGCGGTCGTGTGGTCGCTCATCGGCGCCCCCGAGCAGGGCTGGACGTCGGCCCGCACCCTGGGCGGGCTCGCCCTGGGGGCCGCGCTGGTCGCCGTCCTGGCGCGCACCGAGACCCGCATCGCCCACCCGATCATCCAGCCGGCCCTGCTGCGCGACCGCCGCCGGGTCGCCGCGCTGGCGATGATGGCGATGCTGATGGCCGGCCAGCTGGCGGTGTTCTTCCTGGTGGTGCAGTTCGACGAGGGGGTGCTCGGTCTCGGCCCGGTCGAGACGGGCCTGGCGTTCCTCCCGCTGAGCCTCTCGATCTTCGCCGTCAGCCGGATCACCCCGCGGCTCGTCGAGCGCATCGGCGCCGGTCCGCTGCTGCTCGCCGGCAGCCTGTCGGTGACGGCCAGCTACCTGCTGCTCAGCCGGCTCGACGCCGGCTCCGCCTACGCGCCGGCGGTGCTGGTGCCGATGCTGCTCAACGGCCTCGGCGCCGGGCTGATGTTCATGCCGATCACCCGCACGGTGCTGCTCGGCGTGGAGCCCGAGCACGCCGGCGCGGCCTCCGGCCTGCTGCAGACCATGCAGCAGCTGGGCGGCGCGATCGGCGTCGCGGCGATCGTCTCGGTCTACGCGGCCGGTGCCGTGCCCGGGCAGATCGTGCCGGGGCTCGCGGCCGCGTTCCTCACCGCGGCGGCGCTCGGCGCGGTCGCCGTCCTCGGCGCCGTCGCACTGCTGCGGGCCGAGCGTCGCGCTCGCACGACGCACCCGGTCGCCGACCTCGCCCCGACCGCGCCGGCGGACGCGCTGGCGACCGAGGCGGCCTGACAGCACGCTCCTGACCTGCACGAACCGGGCGCCGGAACTACATGTCTGTAGTTCCGGCGTCCTGCTGTGACGGGTGTGACCCGTGTGATCAGATGCCCGCATGCGTCCTCGGGTCACCGTCCTCCGCCGGCTCTCCGGCGCCCTCGCCGTCGGCCTGCTCGGGCTGGGCGGCCTCGCCGTCGGGCTCCCGGACTCGACGCCCGGCGGCGCCGACCTCGCCGCGGCGACCACCCGGCCCAACCCCGTGACGCCGGGCAGCCTCACCGGCTACGGCTTCGACCAGTGCCACACGCCAAGCCAGAGGGCGATGGACGCCTGGTGGGCCTCCTCGCCGTTCATGGCGGTGGGCGTCTACCTCTCCGGGGACTCCCGCGGCTGCCGCGAGCAGCCGAACCTGACGCCGACCTGGGTCTCCACCCAGCTGCGCACCGGCTGGCGGATCCTGCCGATCACGCTCGGCCCGCAGGCCTCGTGCAACCCACGCTTCCCGCGCTACCGCGACGACGTCGTCATCTCGCCGGTCAAGGGCACCGGCGCCACGTACGCGAAGGCACGTGCCCAGGGCCGGGCCGAGGCCGAGGACGCCGTCGCCGCCGCCGGGCGGCTCGGGATCGTCCGCGGCAGCACGATCTTCTACGACCTCGAGGCCTTCGACATCGGCAAGACGGCCTGCCGCGAGTCGTCCCTGCGCTTCCTCGGCGGCTGGACCGACCGCCTGCACGACCTCGGCTACGTCTCCGGCTTCTACTCCAGCGCCGGCTCGGGCATCAAGATGCTCGACGACGTCCGCGCGCAGCGTCCCGGCCTGATCACCCTGCCCGACCAGATCTGGGTCGCGCGCTGGGACGGCGGGGCGAACAGCCGCGTCGAGCCGCAGTACCTGCGCGCCGACGGCTGGACGCCGCGCCGCCGCGTCAAGCAGTACCAGGGCGGCCACGACGAGACGTGGGGCGGCGTCACCATCAACATCGACCGCAACTGGCTCGACCTCGGTCGCGGCACCCGCGCCGCAGCCGAGCGCGACCATTGCGACGGCACGCGGATCGACTTCACCGACTACCCGGCGCTGTCCGCCCCCAGCCGCTCCTCGAACGGCGCGACGACGACCCCGTCGCCGACCCGGATGAGGGCCGCCCAGTGCCTGCTGAAGGAGGCCGGGCTCTACCGCGCGTCGCTCAACGGCCGCTGGTCGCGGACGTTCGCGACCGCGCTGAACGCGTGGCAGGGCTCGGTGCGCCACCGCCGGCAGCCCGTGGTCACCCGCGAGGACTGGATGAGCCTGCTGACGCGCGGCACCCAGCGTCAGCTCAAGGTCGGCAGCGGCAGCGCCGCCGTGCGCCGCGTCCAGCGTGCGCTCGACGCCTCGAGCAGCGCCTACCGACTGCCCGTCACCGGGGTCTTCGACCAGGCCACCGAGACCGCGCTGCGCTCGTACCAGAAGCGGATCGGCGCCTCGCGCACCGGCGTCGTCAGCCCCGCGATGTGGCGGGCGCTGCAGCGCGGCCTGCGCTCCTGACGCCCGCCCGGACTACTTCTGGAACGGCGGGCCGACGACCAGCGCGACGACGGTGAGCACGGCCACCGCCGCGACGCCCACCGCGACGCCGCGGCCGGGGTGGCGCAGCAGCCAGCCGGCGAGGCGCTCGGCCGGACGGGCCGACCGGCTCGCGGGCTCGCCGAGCAGACGCCACGCGCCGGCCAGGTGACCGAGGCGCTCGGCCCGGCGGTCGAACCAGATGGTCGCGAACGGCGGGATCGAGGACGCCAGGCCGAGCAGGACACGCCCCGCCGGCCAGCGCTGGTCGACCGCGACGAGCAGGACGGTCAGGCAGAAGCCGATGAACACGACGCCGTGCACGAGCCCGAACACGCGCACGCCGAGCTCGGTGACGCCGGAGTACTTGAGCACCATGCCGGCGAGCAGCAGGGCCCAGGTGATCGCCTCGGCCGTCGCGATGCGTCGGAACCAGACCAGCGGGCTCGGCAGGGTCCGGGCGGGCGCCTCGGCGCTCACGACAGCACCGCCTCCGCGACGCCGACCCAGCCGGCGAGGCCGGTGAAGAAGCCGAGGCCGTCGGTGCCGGAGCCGGTGAGCTCCTCGACCGAGTGCTCCGGGTGGGGCATCAGGCCGACGACGTTGCCGCGGGCGTTGCGCACGCCGGCGATGTCGCGCATCGAGCCGTTCGGGTTGAGCTCGAGGTAGCGGGCCACGACCTGCCCCTCCCCCTCGAGCCGGTCGAGCGTCGCCTCGTCGGCGACGTAGCCGCCCTCGCCGTTCTTGAGCACGACGGTGATCTCCTGGCCGGGCGCGTAGGCGCGCGTCCACGGGGTGTCGGTGCTCTCGATCCGCAGACGCTGGTCGCGGCAGACGAAGTGCCGGTGGTCGTTGCGGATGAGCGCACCGGGCAGCAGGTGGGACTCGCAGAGGATCTGGAAGCCGTTGCAGATGCCGAGCACCGGCATGCCGCGCTCGGCGGCGGCGATCACCTCGGTCATCACCGGGGAGAACCGGGAGATCGCGCCGCAGCGCAGGTAGTCGCCGTAGGAGAACCCGCCGGGCAGGATCACCGCGTCGACGCCCCGAAGGTCGTGCTCGCCGTGCCACAGCGCCACGGCCTCGTGGTCGCCAAGCCGCACGGCGCGCCGCGCGTCGACGTCGTCCAGCGAGCCCGGGAAGGTGACGACGCCGACCCTCACGACTCGACCCGCACGCGGTAGTCCTCGATGACCGGGTTGGAGAGCAGCGTCTCGGCCATCTTCTCGACCTCGGCGAGCACCGCGTCGTCGACGTGCGCGACCTCGAGCTCGAACCGCTTGCCCTGGCGGACCTCGGTGACGCCGCTGAACCCCAGCCGCGGCAGGGCGCCGAGCACGGCCTTCCCCTGCGGGTCGAGGATCTCGGGCTTGGGCATGACGTCGACGACGACTCGGGGCACGGGGCGCTCCTCGGGTGGGCCTGGCGGCCTGGGTGGTTCCGGCGGGACGAGTCTAGGGGCGGACGCGGGGGCGGACGCGCTCAGGCGTCCGCCTCGGGACCGTCGTCGACGTCGGCCACCGGCGCCACCGCCGAGGTCGTCTGCGCGTCGGCGGCGTCCGGCCCGGAGCGGGCGTCGTCCTGGCTGACCAGCATGGCGGCCATGACGCTCGCCGACGCGCACAGCCCGGCGGTGACCATGACGGTGCGGCGGCGGCGGGACGCGGCCGGACGGGCGGACGGCTCGGAGTCGCTCATGACCCCAGGGTGCCCGGACGCGCGCCCGTCGCCCAGGGTCCACGGGCCCGTCCCAGGAACGAATCAGGGGACCCTCAGCAGGTGCACAGTCGGGGGACCCGATCGCGACCGATCGCGCGGCACACTGGAGGCATGAGCATGTCGAGCCCGTCCCGCCCCACGTCCCCGCTCCGCCTGGAGTGGCCGCAGTCGCTCGCGGTCTACGACGACTACGCGGCGGCGCAGCGAGCGGTCGACTTCCTCTCCGACCAGCACTTCCCGGTGCAGCACTGCATGATTGTCGGCACCGACCTCAAGCGGATCGAGCGGATCACCGGCCGGCTCACCACCGGGCGGGTCGCGATGAGCGGCATCGCCTCGGGCCTGTGGCTCGGCCTGCTGCTCGGCGTGCTGTTCAGCGTCTTCACCGACGGCGAGAGCGCCCTGGCGACGATCGGCTCCACCCTGGTGCTCGGCGCGCTGTTCGGCATGATCTTCGCCCTGGTCGGCTACGCCATGACCCGCGGCCAGCGCGACTTCTCCTCGGTCACCCAGGTCGTCGCGACGCGCTACGAGGTGCTGGTCGAGCACAAGGTCGCCGCCCAGGCGCGACAGACCCTCAGCCAGCTGCCCGGCGCGCTCACCGAGCCGTTCGCCTGAGCCGCACGGCCCGCGACGCACCACGGCCCCGCACCCGGATCGGGTGCGGGGCCGTGGCGCGTCAGGCGCAGGGGCCGGGCGTCAGGAGAGCTCGCGCTTGAGGATCTTGCCGGTCGCCGTCATCGGCAGGCTCGGCACGATCTCGACCATCCGCGGGTACTTGTAGGCGGCCATCTGCTCCTTGCCCCAGGCGACGATCTCCTCGGCCGTGGCCTCGGCGCCGGGCTCGAGGATGACGTACGCCTTGATCTCCTCGCCGTGGCTCTCGTGCGGCACGCCGATGACGGCGGCGAGCGAGACGGCGGGGTGCGTCAGGAGCACCTCCTCGATCTCGCGCGGGTACACGTTGAAGCCGCCGCGGATGATCATGTCCTTGGAGCGGTCGACGATGTAGTACCAGCCGTCGGCGTCGCGTCGGGCGAGGTCGCCGGAGCGGAACCAGCCGTCGGGGCTGATCGCCTCGGCGGTGGCCTCGGGGCGGCCGTAGTAGCCCTTCATGACGTTGTGGCCGCGGATCGCGATCTCGCCGACGGCGTCCTCGCTCCACTCGATCGGCTCCCAGGAGTCGGCCTGCAGCAGCTCCATCTCGACGCCGGGGATCGGCGTGCCGATGGAGCCGACGCGCACCGGCTGGCCCCACGGCGAGAAGGACGCGACGGGCGAGGTCTCCGAGAGGCCGTAGCCCTCGAGGATCGTGACGCCGAAGCGGCGCTCGAACGCCTTGTGCACCTCGACCGGCAGGGCCGAGCCGCCGGCGACCGCGACCCGCAGGTTGGCCTTGATCGTCGCGACGTCGATCGAGTGGTCGCCGGCCTTCTCGGCCTCGCTGAGCGCGTTGAGCAGGCCCCAGTACATCGTCGGCACGCCGGCGAAGAAGGTGACCGACTCGCGCAGCATGAGCCGCAGCGCGGGCTCGGCCTCGAACCGCGGCAGCATGACGACGGTGCCGCCGAAGGCGAAGCCGGTGTTCTGCACGGCCGTCTGGCCGAAGGAGTGGAAGAGCGGCAGCACGCACAGGTAGGTGTCGGGACGCTCGGTGCTGGCGCCGAAGGTGTCGGCGCTGACCAGGGCGTTGTCGCGCATGTTCCGGTGGCGCAGCTCGGCGCCCTTGGGCTGGCCGGTGGTGCCGGAGGTGTACAGGATGACCGCGGTGTCGTCCTCGTCGGTGGCCACGGTCTCGAAGGTCGGGGCCTGGCCGGCCAGCGCCGAGCCCAGCGTCTCGGCGCCCTCGATCGGGGACGCCGCGGCGGGGTCGGCGGTGATCAGGAAGAAGTGCTCGCAGCCCCCGACCTCGCCGAACCCGGCGAAGCCCTCGGCGCCGAGCGGCAGCTCGGGGGTGCCCTGGAAGCAGAGGTAGGCCTTCGCGTCGGAGTCGCGCAGGTGGTAGGCGATCTCGCGGCCCTTGAGCAGGACGTTCAGCGGGACGACCGCCGCGCCGGCCTTGAGGATGCCGTAGTAGGCGATCGTGAACCACGGGATGTTGACGCAGCTGAGCGCCACCTTGTCGCCGTGCCCGACGCCGCGGGAGGCGAGCAGGTTGGCGACCTGGCTGGCCAGCGCGTCGACCTGCGCGTAGTCGAGCCGGGTGTCGCCGAACACGATGGCGGTGCGCTCGGGGTTCGATCGGGCGCTGTCCTCCAGCAGGCTGGACAGGTTGTACGCGGTCACGTGGCCTCCGTCACTCAGGTGTTGGTGCGGCCAACCTAACCGGCGTCCCTACCGGGCGGTACCGGTCTCAGGGTCGCCTCAGCCGTGCGCCGCGTCCACCAGGCGCGCGGCCCGGCGCAGATCGGCCCGGACGGTGCCCGGCGCGATGCGGTTCAGCACGAAGCCGAGCGGGCCGCGGATGACGAACCGGGGCGCCACCAGGCAGCCGCCCGGGGCGTCGGGGTCGGGGGCGAAGTCGAGGGTGAGCTCGGCGGAGTAGGGACCCATCCGGCCGATCTCGGTCCAGCTGCCGGGGCCGCCGTCGACGGGCGCGTCGAGCGCGGTGGTCTCCATGCGGGGCCGCAGGCCGGGCACCGTGACGTCGACCCAGGTCTGACCGACGCCGACCTCGCCGCGCACGTCGTCGACCCGCCGCAGGCTCGACTGCCAGGACGCGCGGTTGCGCGGGTCGGCCAGGTACGCGCACGCCACGTGCGTCGGCACCGGGAACCGCACCGCCTCGACGCCGTCCGGGCCGGTCGCGCGGCTCACCACGACTCCCCCGTCAGGCGCTCGTAGGCCTCGACGTACCGGCTGCGGGTGCGCTCGACGACCTCGGGCGGCAGCGGCGGCGGCGCCTCCCCGGACGCGCGGTCCCAGCCCGACGCGGCCGAGAGCGCCCAGTTGCGCACGATCTGCTTGTCGTAGGACGGCTGCGCGCGGCCCGGGCGCCAGTCGTCGGCGGGCCAGAAGCGGGAGGAGTCGGGGGTGAGGACCTCGTCGGCGAGCACGATCGTGCCGTCGGGGCGGGCACCCATCTCGAGCTTGGTGTCGGCCAGGATGATGCCGCGCTCGCGGGCCAGCGACTCCGCCCGCGCGTAGACGGCCAGCGTCAGCTCGCGCAGCGCGGCGGCGGTCTCGCCGCCGACCGCGCTCTCGACCGCGGCGTAGTCGACGTTCTCGTCGTGCTCGCCCAGCTCGGCCTTGGTGGCGGGCGTGAAGATCGGCTCCGGCAGCCGGCTGCCGTCGACCAGGCCCTCGGGGAGCGCGATGCCGCACACCTCGCCGGTGGCGTCGTAGTCGAGCAGGCCCGAGCCGGTCAGGTAGCCCCGCGCGACGCACTCGACCGGGAACATCGCGAGCCGCTCGCAGACGACGGCGCGCCCGCGGACGGCGTCCGGCACCTCGGTGGACACGACGTGGTGCGGCACGAGGTCGGCCAGCTGCTCGAACCACCACAGCGACATGCGCGTGAGGATCTCGCCCTTGTCGGGGATGGTCGAGTCGAGCACGAAGTCGAAGATCGAGATGCGATCGCTGGCCACCATCAGCAGGTGGCCGGCGTGCGGCCCGTCGGTGAGCTCGTAGAGGTCGCGCACCTTGCCGGAGTGCAGGTGACGCGCGCCGGGCAGGGTCGGCGCGGGCGGGAGGAGGACGTCGGCCACGGGGCCAGCCTAGGCCGCCGCGTCACCGGCCCCGGACGAACCCGCGGTCCTCGACCCGTGCCGCCACGGCGCGGGCCGGCCGTGCAGCCACCACTCGAGCCGCCGGGTGATCCACGGCAGGCCCAGGTAGGTCATCAGCGGCGTGAGGACGGCGGTGACGGCGAGCACCCGCAGCGGAACCGCCCAGGTCGCCAGCGGGGTGCGAGCGACGATCTCGTTGGCCAGGACGCTGAGCGGCAGGAAGACCAGGAAGATCGCGCAGGCCTGCTTCCACCGCGGCGGCACCGACGGGCCGGCGCCCTCCTCGACGTGGCGGGTGGCGGGGTCGTCGAACCAGCCCTCGATGCCGGTGACCCGCTCGACCCGCGACTCCTCCACGCCCAGCGCCGTCGCCGACGCGCGCCACCAGCGTCGCTCCGGCGAGCCCTCCCAGGCGGCCAGCGCCTCGGCGTCGACGAACCGGAACAGCACGTGCCAGGTGTCGGAGCCGGCGTCCGGCCGCAGCCACCCCGAGCCCAGGAAGCCCGGGAAGCGCTGCACCAGCGAGGTGCCCGCCTCGAGCCACGCCACCATCTCCGACTCGTGGTCGGGGTCGAGCCGGCGGGTGATCGCGACGGTGACGGGGGCGGTCATGGACGCCAGGCTCGCAGCCTGCCCGAACGGATGCGAGATCGATCGGGCGAGCACGGCACGCTGGGCGGGTGAGCGATGTCGACGAGCGCACGGCCGACGCCGCGACGGCCCCGCCGTCGCCGCACCCGCACCGGTGGCGGATCCTGGGCGTCACGCTCGTGGTCGGCTTCATGGCGCTGCTGGACGTCTCGATCGTCAACGTGGCGATCCCCGCGATGCAGCAGGGGCTGGACACCGACACCGGCACGATCCAGTGGGTCGTCTCCGGCTACGCGCTGGCGTTCGGCCTCGTGCTCGTCGCCGGCGGACGCCTGGGCGACGCCTACGGCCGCCGCCGGCTCATGCTCGTCGGCCTGACGCTGTTCGTGCTGACCAGCGCGGCCGTGGGCCTGGCGCCGACCGCCGAGCTGGTCGTCGTCGCGCGGCTGCTCCAGGGCGCCAGCGCCGGTCTGCTGACCCCGCAGAACTCCGGCCTCATCCAGCAGCTCTTCACCGGACGCGAGCGGGCACGCGCGTTCGGCGCGTTCGGCTTCACCGTCTCGGCCGCCTCGGCGGCCGGACCCGTGATCGGCGGCGGCATCCTCGCCCTCGCCGGCGACGACGGCTGGCGCTACCTGTTCCTCGTCAACGTGCCGATCGGGCTGGTCGCGCTCGTCGCCGTCGCCGTGCTCGTGCCGCGACGTCCGGCCGCGTCCCGCACGGCCGTCGGCATCGACGGAGTCGGCGCGGTGCTGCTCGGCGTCACCGTGCTGTGCCTGCTCTACCCCGTGGTGCGGTTCGAGGGCGGGGCGCGGCTGCCGCTCGTCCTGCTGCTCGGCGTGCCGCTGGCGGGCTGGGCGTTCGTGGCCTGGGAGCGGCGGGTCGCCGACCGCGGCCGGCCGCCGCTGCTCGACCTCGCGCTGCTGCGCGGACTGCCCGGCTACCTCGACGGCCTGGCCGTCGGCACCCTCTTCTTCACCGGCTTCACCGGGCTGCTGCTCGTCCTCTCCCTCTACCTGCAGCAGGAGCTCGGACGCACGCCGCTGCAGGCGGCGTTCGTGCTGCTGCCGTTCGCGCTGGGCTCGGCGGCGGGCTCGCCCCTGGCGGCGCGGTTCGTCTCCGACCGGGGTCGCGTGGTGAGCGTCGTCGCGCTCGTCGTGATGATCCTCGGCGTCGGCGCGGCGGCGCTGGTCGCGATCGGCCGCGATCCGCTGTGGCCGTGGCTGGCGCCGCTGCTGCTGGTGGCCGGGCTGGGCTCGGGTGCGGTCGTCTCGCCCAACTTCACCCTGACGCTGGCCGAGGTGCCGCCGCGGATGGGCGGCGCGGCCGGCGGGGCGCTGCAGACGGGCCAGCGGATCGGCGCCGCGATCGGCGCCGCCGTGCTCGTCACGGTCTACGAGGCGGCGCTGCGCCGCACCTCGCCGGACGTCGCCCTGCGCACCGCCCTGCTCACCGGCGTCACGCTGCTCGTGCTCGCCCTGGTCGTGGCCGTGCGGGCGTGGCGGCGCGATCCCGCGCCAGCCGCCGCCGAGGCCTCCGGGACCTCTAGCGTGGGCGCATGAGGATCGCGCTCACCGGGGCCACCGGCGCCGTCGGCCGGCTCGTCGCCGCCGAGCTCGCCGACCTGCGTCCGCTGCTGCTCGGACGCGACCCCTCGCGGCTGACCGACCTCGGCGGCGGGGTCGCGCGCTTCGACTACGCGCAGGCGGACGCCTCGGTGCTGGCCGGCGTCGACGTGCTGCTGCTGGTGTCGGGCGCGGAGGCCGCCGACCGCCGCGACCAGCACCGCCGAGCCGTGGCCGCGGCGGCCGAGGCGGGCGTCGGCCACGTCGTCTACACCTCGTTCCTCGGCGCGGCGCCCGACGCCACCTTCACCCTGGGCCGCGACCACGCCGACACCGAGGCCGCGCTGCGCGACTCCGGCTGCGCGTGGACGTTCCTGCGTGACGGCTTCTACGCCGACCTGCTGCCGTTCTTCGCCGACGACGCCGGGGTGCTGCGCGGCCCCGCCGGCGACGGCCGGGTCTCGGCCGTGGCCCGCGCCGACGTGGCCGCGTGCGCGTCCGCCGTCCTGCGCTCCCCGGCGCCGCACGCCGGCGTCGCCTACGAGCTGACCGGCCCCGAGGCGCTGACCCTCACCGAGGTCGCCGCCCGCGCTGGCGCTGTCCTGGGCCGGACGCTGCGGTTCGAGGACGAGACGGTCGAGCAGGCCTACGCGTCCCGCCGCGCGGCCTACCCCGACGCGCCCGACTGGCAGCTGGACGCGTGGGTGAGCACGTACACCGCGATCGCCGAGGGCTCGCAGGCCCGCGTCAGCCCCGACGTCGAACGGCTCACCGGCCACCCGGCCCGCACGCTCGAGCAGGCGCTGCGCGGCTGACCGCGCGTCCCACGGGCCTCGTGCCGGGGGCGACTGGTCAGGGAGAACTGGACGTTGTCAGGCGAAACTTCCCCTGACAACGTCCGGAATCCCCGGATATCCGGGGAAACCTGCGCGAGGTGCCCCGCCGTCCCTACGCCGTCACGTGGTGCACGAAGCACCACCGCCAGTGCTCGTCGGGCTCGGCGGACTGCATGACGGGGTGCGTGGTGTCGCGGAAGTGGCGGGTGGCGTGCTGGCCGGGCGAGGAGTCGCAGCAGCCGACGTGGCCGCAGGCCAGGCACTGGCGCAGGGCGACCCAGCGGGTGCCCTCGCGCAGGCAGTCGGGGCAGGTGTTGGTGTGCACGGTCTCGACCGCGGGGTGCTCGCGCAGGTCGTCGCACTCCTCGCCGGCCTTGAAGTGCAGCGAGCCGTAGGAGCGCAGCTCGTCGCGCTCGGCGGTGGCGACGTCGATCATCGACTCCTCGACGTCGAGGGTGGCGAGCACCTCGGCGATCACCTCCGAGGCGATCCGGCCGGAGCGACGGATGTCGAGGATCCGCTCGCGCTCGGCGGCGATCATCTCCGTGCGGACGCGGGCGTAGAGCTCCGAGGGCGTCTCCTCGTCGGCCGTGGTGCCGAGCCGCTCCCAGGCAGCGAAGTTGCGCTGGTCGATGCGGGTGCGGATGGCGTCGACCATGCCGTGGGGGTCCTCGTACTCCAGCTGCTCGAGCCGCTCGAAGCCGGCCTGGGAGGCCTTCTGCAGCAGCGTGGCGCGGGCGAGGGCGTCGTCCATCGGGTCGGGCCCGGGCACCCGCAGCCGCCGGGTGAGCCACGGCAGGGAGAGGCCCTGGATGAACAGGGTGCCCGCCACCACGCTGAACGCGACGACCAGCAGCACCTCGCGGTGCGGGGTGTCCTCGGGGATGACGAAGGCCGCGGCCAGGGTCACCACGCCGCGCATGCCGGCCCACCCGAGCAGGAACGTGTAGGGCCACGGCGGGCCGCCGGCGCTCGCGCTGCCGGGACGGATCAGCAGGTACCGCACCGGGAACACCCACGCCAGCCGCAGGACGATGACGGTCGCCAGGGTCGCGGCGCACAGCGCGATCACCATGGGGACGCCGAGCTCGGAGTCGCCGACGTCGGCCACCAGCAGGTGGGCCTGCAGGCCGATCAGCAGGAAGACGGCGTTCTCCAGGACGAACGCGATCGTGCGCCAGTTGGTGCGCTCGGCGATCCGCGACTGCGCGGTCTGGAGCACCGGCGCCCGGTGGCCGAGCAGCAGTCCGGCCACGACCACGCCGATCACGCCGCTGGCGTGCAGCTCCTCGGCGGCCAGGTAGGCGGCGAAGGGGATCAGCAGCGAGATGCCGGTGTCGAGCACCGGCTCGGTGACGTGGTGCCGGATGCGGCCCACGACCAGGTACGTGACGACGCCGACCAGCGCGCCGCCGCCGGCCGCGACGAGGAAGTCGAGCGCGACGCCCTGTGCGGTGATGCCGACGCCGGCCGCGGCGACGGCGGTGCGCAGCGCCACCAGCGCGGTGGCGTCGTTGAGCAGCGACTCGCCCTCGAGGATCGTCACGATGCGACGCGGCAGCCCGATGCGGCGGCCGATCGTCGTCGCGGCCACCGCGTCCGGCGGAGCGACGACGGCGCCGATCGCGAACGCCGCCGGCCACCCGACGTCGGGCACCATCGCGTGCACCACGAGCGCGACGCCGGCGGTCGTGAAGGCGACCAGCCCGACCGAGAGCAGGAGGATCGAGCGGCGGTTGGCGTTGAAGTCGACCAGGGAGGTCTGCAGCGCCGCGGAGTAGAGCAGCGGCGGCAGCAGCCCCAGCAGGACGATCTCCGGCTCGAGGGTCACCTCCGGGATCTGCGGCACGTACGACACCACGACGCCGACCACGATCAGCGCCAGCGGGGGCGGCACCGAGATCCGCTCGGCCAGCGCCGCGACGAGGATGACGGTCGCCACCAGCGCGACGAGGCCCAGCGCGATGTCCATGGGCCCATCATCGCGGGCCCGGGCGCGCGGCGGCACCTCCCGTCGGCGTCGGCGGGATCCGGGCGTAGGGTCCGAGCCGGGAGATGCATGGACGTCCATGCATCGTCGCACCCAGATCGGGAGGGGTTCGGATGACGCAGGGGAGTCGGGAGATCGAGCGGGTCGGCGTGGTCGGCTGCGGGCTGATGGGCGCGGGCATCGCGGAGGTGAACGCGCGCGCCGGCCTCGACGTGGTCGTCGTGGAGTCCTCGCCCGCCGCCGCGGACGCCGGTCGCGCCCGGCTGGAGCGCTCGCTGCGGCGCGCCGAGGACAAGGGCAAGCTCGCGGAGTCGGCCGACGACGTCCTCGCCCGCATCCGCCTGGTCACCGAGCTCGACGCGCTGGCCGACCGGCAGGTCGTGGTCGAGGCGATCGTCGAGGACGAGGACGCCAAGGTCGCGCTCTTCCGGCGCCTCGACGCCGTGGTGACCGACCCGCTGGCGATCCTGGCGTCCAACACCTCCTCGATCCCGATCATGAAGCTCGGCGTCGTCACCGCCCGCCCGACCCAGGTCATGGGCATCCACTTCTTCAACCCCGTCCCGGTGCTGCGGCTCGTCGAGCTCGTGCCCTCGCTGCTCACCGCGCCCGAGACCACCGAGCGCGCCCGCGCCTACGTCGAGGGCCCGCTCGGCAAGTCGGCCATCGACTGCCAGGACCGCGCGGGATTCGTCGTCAACGCGCTGCTCATCCCGTTCGTGCTCTCGGCGATCCGGATGTTCGAGTCGGGCTTCGCCTCCGCCGAGGACATCGACCGCGGTCTCGTGCTGGGCGCCGCCCACCCGCAGGGCCCGCTCGCGCTCGCCGACCTGATCGGCCTCGACACCGTCCAGGCGGTCGCGGAGTCGCTCTACGAGGAGTTCAAGGAGCCGCTCTACGCCGCGCCGCCGCTGCTCGCCCGGATGGTCGACGCGGGGCTGCTGGGCCGCAAGAGCGGGCGCGGCTTCTACACCTACTGAGCCCGGGGAGGCCGGGGAGCCGCCGGGTCAGGGACGCAGCGCCCGGATCCGCTCGTCGAGCGCCCGCCGGTCACCGCGGCCGACCCGCGCCTCGACGACCTCCAGCCCGCCGTTGGGCGAGGCGAGCACCTGCTCAAGCTCGGGCAGGCTGTCGACGCGCACGTGCGGCGTGCGCGACGCCGCGCACAGGGACGCGAGGTCGGCGTGGTGCGGGGTGGCGAAGAGCCGCTCGAACCGGTCGGCGTACGCGGGCCCGCCCTGCTCGAGGGTGGCGAAGATCGAGCCGCCGTCGTCGTTGACGACCACGAGCGTCAGGTCGGGACGCGGCTCGTCGGGCCCCAGCAGCAGGCCGTTGGCGTCGTGCAGGAAGGTGACGTCGCCGAGGAGGGCGATCGCCCGCGTGGAGTGCGGACGCGCCAGCGCGGCGCCGATCGCGGTCGAGACGACGCCGTCGATGCCGGCCAGGCCGCGGTTGGCCAGGACCATCCGCCGCTCCCCCACCCCGAAGCCGCGCTGCATCAGGTCGAGGTCGCGGATCGGGTTGGACGGGCCGACCACCAGCAGGGCGCCCGGCTCGGTGGCCCGCACGACCGCGCCGGCGACCTCGTACGGCGTCAGCGCCGGCTCGGCGGCCAGCAGCAGGTCGAGCGCGCGGCCGAGGGCCGCGTCGGCCTCGGCCCACCGCCGACGCCAGGCGAGCTCGGCGGAGTCGGGCTCGCCGTCGACCCGTGCGCCCGGCACGTGCCGCGCCACGGGATGCGGCCGGGCGAACCGGCCCGGCGGCTCGAGGTCCAGCACCTCGACGTCGGCGCGGGCCAGCAGCCGCTGCACGGGTCGCGAGAGGGTCGGGTGACCCGCCACGACGACCCGCTCGACGTCGGCCGCCAGCCCGAGGTCGTCGGCACCGAGGAGGAGCCGGTAGCAGCGCAGGGCGGCCTCGCCCGTGCGGGAGCCGCTGGACGGCTCGGCCAGCAGCGGCCAGCCCCCCGCCTCGGCCAGGCGCCGGGCGGGCGGACCGGCGTCGTCGCCGGCCACCACGACCGTGCGCGGGCCGCGGGGCAGCGTCCCGCCCGGGGCACGGCCGCGGACGGCGCGCCAGCCGTCGACGGCCGGGACGGCTGCCGGCGTCCAGCGGTCGTCCGGCGTCAGCGGGTCGTCCAGCCGCAGGTTCACGTGGGCCGGCCGGTCGAGCGGCAGGTCCGGCACCGGGCCGGCCTCGAGGTCGACCGTGGTCAGCAGCGGGCCGAACACGTCGACCTGCTCGGTGGTCTGGTTGGCGCTGGTGCCCGCGAGCCGACGGGGCCGGTCGGCGGTGAGCGCGATCATCGGCACGCCGGCGTGCACGGCCTCGAGCAGGGCGGGGTGCAGGTTGGCCACCGCGGTGCCGGAGGTGCAGGTGACGACGGCACGCCCGCCGGCCCGGGTCAGGCCGAGGGCGAGGAACGCCGCCGAGCGCTCGTCGATGCGGGTGTGCAGGCGCAGCAGGCCGGCGGCCGCCGCGTCGGCCGCCGCGAAGGCCACGGGGGCGTTGCGGGATCCGGGCGCGAGCACCAGGTCGGTGACGCCCTGCGCGAGCAGCGCCTGCAGGACGTCGCGGGCCAGCGCGGTGGCCGCCCCGCTCACGGACGGCCCCCGTCGGCGAGCGCGCGGACGGCGTCGAGCCGCTCCTGCCAGTGCCGCACCCGCTCCGCTGGCGCCGCGAGCCGGTCGAGGGCCGCCTCGTCGACGTCCGGACGGCCGACCGGCAGGTGCCCCTCCACGGGCAGCAGCGGCGCGGCGACGACGTCGTCGGCGAGCAGCCGGACGGTCGCCAGGCCGCACGCGAAGGGCAGCTCCGGCAGGGCCGCGGCCAGCGCCAGGCCGGCCGCGATGCCCACCGAGGTCTCCAGCGCCGAGGAGACCACCACGGGCAGGCCGATGTCCTCGGCGATCCGCAGGCAGGCCGCGACGCCGCCGAGCGGCTGCACCTTGAGCACCGCCACGTCGGCGGCCGCGAGGTCGCGGACGCGGTACGGGTCGACGGCCCGGCGGATCGACTCGTCCGCGGCGATCGGGACGTCGACGGCCCGGCGCACCGCGGCCAGCTCCTCGACGGTCGCGCAGGGCTGCTCGACGTACTCCAGCCCGCCGGCGGCCCGGTCCAGCACGGGGATCGCCGCGAGCGCGGCGTCGAGGTCCCAGCCGCCGTTGACGTCGATCCGCACCCGGCCGCCCGGGCCGAGCGCGTCGCGGACGGCCTCGAGCCGCGCCTGGTCGTCGGCGAGGGTCTGCCCGGGCTCGGCGACCTTGACCTTGGCGGTGCCGCAGCCCGCAGCGGCGACGATCGCGTGCGCCTGCGGCCCGTCGACCGCCGGCACCGTCACGTTCACGGGGATGCGCGTGCGGCGCGGCTCTGGCCACCCGCCGCGCGCCGCCTCCTCGGCGCAGCCCAGCCAGGCGGCCGCCTCGCGGGCGTCGTACTCGAGGAACGGCGACCACTCGCCCCACCCGCCGTCGGGGCCGCGGACGAACGCCGCCTCGCGCACCGTGAGGCCGCGGAAGCGGGTGCGCATCGGGATCCGCACCACCCGCAGGTCGCTCATCGCCCGACCTCGGGAGCGGCGGCCAGCGCCAGCGCCCGCAGCGCGGCGCGGTCGGGCTTGCCGTTGGCCAGCAGCGGCAGGTCGTCGAGCCGCTCCAGGACGACGAGCTGCCGCGGCGCCCAGCTGCGCGGGTGCGCCTGGGCGACCCAGGCGCGGGCGGCCTCCAGGTCGAGCGCGCCGACGACGACGGCCACCAGCCGGTTGCCCCACTCCGGGTCGGGCAGCCCCAGCGCCTCCGCGGCGACGACGTCCGGGTGCGCCCGCAGCCGGGCCGCCACCACCCCGGCCGGCACGTTGACGCCGCCGGTGACGACGAGGTCGTCGAGGCGCCCGAGGACCTCCAGCCGGCCGTCGTGGTCGAGCCGCCCGGCGTCGGAGGTGAGGAACCAGCCGTCGACGAGCGTCTCCGCGGTGAGCGCGGGGTCGTCCTGGTAGCCGGCGAACACCGTGGGCCCGCCGATGCGCAGCCGCCCGTCGGCGCCCACCGCGAGCGCGACGCCGTCCAGCGGCACGCCGTCGTAGACGCAGCCGCCGGCCGTCTCGGCGCTGCCGTAGGTGGCCACCGTCCGGACGCCGTGGGCCGCCGCCCGCTCGCGCAGACCGGGGTCGACGGGTCCGCCGCCGAGCAGCACCGTGTGCAGCGAGGCGAGCGCGGCCAGGTCGGCCGCGGCGGACCCGTCGGCCCCGTCGGACTCGGCCGCGTCCAGCACCCGCAGCAGCTGCGTGGGCACCAGCGAGACGAACCCGGGGACGCCGTCGGGCAGCGCGGCGACGGCCGCGGCCAGGCTCGGGTGGTCGTCGCGCAGCACGGGACGGTGGCCCGCGACCAGCGAGCGGCAGATCACCTGCACTCCGGCGACGAAGCCGGCGGGGAGCGCGAGCACCCACGCACCGGACGCGCCGAGCCGGTCGGCGGAGGCCCGCACCGAGGCCAGCACCGCAGCACGGGGCAGCAGCACGCGCTTGGGCTGACCGGTCGAGCCGGAGGTCTCGACGATCCACGGCGGCGGGGCGTCGGCGCGCAGCCAGTCGGCGAGGCAGTCGACGACGGCGCTCGCGGGGGCCTGGGGCGCGCTGCTCACCCCGGCACGGTAGCGGTCGGCTCCCAGCCTCCGGGGTGGGCGATCGGCCGCGGCGCCGACCGACGCGGGATGATCGCCCCATGGCCTCACCTGCCGCCCCCACCTCGGTCCCCCTCTCGGCCTGGATCGCCGGCGCCCGACCCCGCACCCTCCCCGCCGCGCTCGCCCCGGTGCTGGCCGGCACCGCGGTCGCGGACTTCGTCGACCACGCGGTGCTCTGGCGCGCGCTGCTCGCGCTGGTCGTGAGCGTCGCGCTGCAGGTCGGCGTCAACTACGCCAACGACTACTCCGACGGCATCCGCGGCACCGACGACGCCCGCGTCGGCCCGATGCGGCTCGTCGGCTCCGGCACGGCGGCCCCCGCCGCGGTGAAGCGGGCGGCGTTCGCGGCGTTCGGCGTCGCCGCCGTCGCCGGCCTGGTGCTGGCCGCCGCCACCGCCTGGTGGCTGGTGGCGGTCGGCGCCGTCTGCGTGCTGGCCGCCTGGTACTACACCGGCGGCTCGCGGCCCTACGGCTACCTGGGGCTCGGCGAGGTGATGGTCTTCGTGTTCTTCGGCCTGGTCGCCGTCGTCGGCACCACCTACGTGCAGACCGAGACCTGGGAGTGGGCGGCGCTGTGGGCCGCGGTCGGCGTCGGCGCGCTCGCCTGCGCGATCCTCGTCGCCAACAACCTGCGCGACATCCCGACCGACGCCCAGGTCGGCAAGCGCACGCTCGCGGTCGTCCTCGGCGACGCCCGCACCCGGCTGCTCTACGTCGGCCTCGTGGCCGTCGCCGCGCTGGCCGACGTCGCGCTGGCGCTGGCCACCACCGCGTGGGCGCTGCTCGGGCTGGGCTTCCTGGCCCTCGCCCAGCGCGGCGTGCGGGTCGTCCGCTCCGGCGCCGGCGGCCCGGGGCTCATCCCCGTGCTGCAGAGCACCGGGCTCGCGGGGGTCATGTGGGCCGCGCTCGCCGGGCTCGGGCTGGTGATCGGCGCCCGCCTCTGACGGGCGTCGGGGCCGGGAGGCTCAGGCCTCGCCGGCGTCCTCCTTGGCCTTGAGCTCCTCGAACCGGGCCGCGGCCCGGCGGGCGCGCTCGTCGACGCGCTGGGCGAACCGCTCGCGCGGGGTGTTGAGCAGGTAGTAGCTGCCGATGCCGCTGAGCACGAACGCCGCCAGCACCGCCCAGAAGAGCACCACCTCGCCTGCGATCAGCTGCCAGACGCCGAGGACGATCCCGAGGGTGGCCGCGAACATCACGATCCGCAGAGCGGTGTAGACGAGGAACTCCTTCACTCCTCCAGGGTAGGCGCATCGCGCATGACCGCCGCGCGCTCACCACGACGCGCCTACATTGGACCCGTGCTCCGGTTCGTGCTCATCGTCCTGCTCATCGCCTGGGCCACGTACCTGCTGGTCCGTGCGGTCCAGGGTCGCGGCTCGGGTCCGCTCGCGCAGAGCCTGCGTCGTCCCGGCACCGCGGCACCGCGACGCCGACCGCCCGCCAAGCCGCGGATCGTCGCCCCCGACGACGACGAGGACTTCCTGCGCGACCTCGACCGCAAGCGCCTGCACCCCGAGGACCCCGACGCCTGAGCCTCCTCCGCCGTGACGACGGACGGCCCCGCACCCACCCGGGTGCGGGGCCGTTCGCGCGTGCGGGGTCAGACGATCGGCGTGGAGGCCACCGGCGCCTCGACCGTCACGGCCGGGGCCGCGTACGAGTGCTGCGAGGTGGTCGAGAAGTAGTTGATGCCGATGAAGTTGAACCACAGCGTGGCCATGCCGACGAGCGCGAGCGCGGCGGCGTTGCGGCCCTTCCAGCCGGCGGTGGCCCGGGCGTGGAGGTAGGCGGCGTAGACGACCCAGGTGATGAACGCCCAGACCTCCTTGGGGTCCCAGCTCCAGTACGACGACCACGCCTGGTGCGCCCAGATCGGGCCGGTGATCAGCACCGCGAAGGTCCAGACCGGGAACGCGAAGGCGTGCATGCGGTAGGAGACCAGGTCGAGCCGGGCCGGCTCCGGCACCCGTGCGAGCCAGCCGGTCTGCGGGCGGCCCTTGGCCAGGCTGCGCTCCTTGACGAGGTACAGCGCCGAGGTCATGCCGCCCAGGCTGAACGCGCCGGTGGCGATGACCGCCGACACGACGTGGATGACCAGCCACGGCGAGTTGAGCGCCTCGGTGAGCGGCGCGACCGGGCCGTAGAGCCAGATGACCGCCACCATCAGCGTCGCCAGCACGAACGTGACGACCGGCAGCGAGAGCCAGGAGAGCCGGTAGCGGCGGTAGAAGACCAGGTAGAGCGCCGTGACGAAGAACGTGCCCGAGAGCGTGAACTCGTACATGTTGCCCCACGGCACGCGGTTCGGGTCGGCGGCCATGCCGCGTCCGAGCAGGCCCACGGCGTGCAGCGCGGCGGCGAGGCCGGTGAGCAGCAGGCCGAGGCGGCCGAACATCGCGACGCGCGACGACCCGTCGTCCTCGGCGGCCTCGGGGCCCGTGCGCACGAGCACGTCGCCGGCGGGCGTGGCGCCGGACGTCGCCGTGCCGGCGGCCACGGCGGCGGGCACCTTGCGCAGCGAGGCCCACTCGACCAGGTGCGCCAGCAGCGCCAGGAAGTAGACGATGCCGCAGGCGGCGACCGCCTGGTTGCTCAGCGTCTCCCACGCGGTGTCGGTCACGATCACTCCTCCTTCGACGGCGCGGCGTCACCGCGCACGGACGCGACGATGCCCGCCAGCACCGGGGCGACGTCGCCGCCCCCGGAGCGGTCGAGCGCCGCCACCTCCACCAGTGTGCCGGACCCGTCCTCGGGACCGGCAGGGCGGGCGCGCACCCAGACGCGCCGCGGGCGGACGAACAGCGAGCCGATCAGGCCGACGAGGGCCATCACGACGCCGGCCAGGGCGATCAGCTTGCCCGGGGTGTGGCTGATCTGCACGCGCACCCAGGGCTGGATCGAGTCGAAGCTGACGCTGCCGAGGCCGTTCGGCAGCGCGACGGTGTCGCCGAGGGCGAGGTCGAGGCGGTAGGGCTTGCCGTCGGCCTTCTCGAGCATGGTGGTGCGCGACTTGTCGAGCACGTACACCGACTGCGGGGCGCCGCCGTCCATGTTGAGGTCGCCGGAGTACACCCGCATCGAGAGCACCGGGTTCTTGTCGTCGCCGAAGACGTTGAACGGCTCGCCGTTGACCGACGCGAACGTCGGGTAGAGCAGGCCCTCGAGGCCGATGCCCCGCGGCTGGGCGTCGGGCGCCTTGACGACGCCGAAGGACAGGAACGACTGGTTGGTCGGCAGGAACGGGGTGGGGCCGCTGTAGACGACCCTGCCCTGGCCGTCGCGGATCGTGACGACCGGCGCGTACCCGTGGCCGATCAGGAAGACGTCGGTGCCGTCGATGGTGAGCGGGTGGTTGACCCGCAGGTCGTACTGCTGGGCCGGGGCCCCGGGCGCGCTGCGGTAGGTGAGCGGCGCCTCGAACGCCCGGGCCATGCCCTGACGCGGGCCGCTGGTGAGCCACTCGATCTTGAAGTCGTCGACGGTGAGGTCGAACGGCTTGAGCATGTCGGGACGGAACAGCGAGCCGGGCACGAAGTCGTCGTACTGGTTGGCGGAGTTCGAGAACGTGCCGCCCTGGACGATGATCACGCCGCCCTTGAAGCCGAGCAGGCCGCCGATCGCGAAGCCGACCAGCACGACGAGCACGGCGAGGTGGAAGAGCAGGTTGCCGGCCTCCCGCAGGTAGCCGCGCTCGGCGCTGACGGCGTCGAGCGGGTCGCCCTCGGCGGCCGGACGCAGCCGGTAGCCGCGCTTGGCCAGCACCGCCCGGGCCCGCGCCAGGACGGCCTCGGGGTCGTCGGCGGTCGTGAAGGTCTCGTGGTCGGGCAGCCGGGTCAGGTTGCGCGGCGCGGCCGGCGGCACGGCCCGCAGGCCGCGCGCGTACACGAGCAGCCGCGGCACGATGCAGCCGACCAGCGAGACCATCAGCAGGATGTAGACGGCCGCGAACCACACCGAGCCGTAGACGTCGAAGAGGTCCAGCCTCTCGTAGATCGGCGTGAGGGACGGGTGGGCGTCCTTCCAGTTCGCCGTCTTGAGCGCGTCGACGCCCTCCTGCGGGATCACCGAGCCCGGCACCGCCGCGAGCGCCAGCAGGAGCAGCAGCACCAGCGCCGTCCGCATGGACGTCAGCTGGCGCCAGCCGAAGCGCAGCAGCTCGCGGAAGGTCAGCTCCCCGGGACGCCGCTCCGGCGTCGGGGCCTGCCTCGGGGTCTTCTCGATCGTCGTCATACCGGCACCGATCCCGTTCCGATCCTGATCTGCAGCCAGGTGATCGCGTAGTCCCACCAGCCGGTGAGCAGCGCGATCCCGACCACCACGAGCATGCCTCCGCCGAGGCGGGTCACCAGCGCCTGGTGGCGCCGGACGAACGCGATCGCGCCGAGCATGCGTCGCCACAGCAGGGCGGCGACGATGAACGGCACGCCGAGTCCGAGGGAGTAGAAGGCCAGCAGCACGCCGCCGCGCGCCGAGGAGCCGTCGTTGATCGCGAGGGTGTAGATCGCCCCCAGCGTGGGGCTCACGCACGGCACCCAGCCGACGCCGAAGAGGAAGCCGAGCAGCGGGGCGGCGGCCAGGCCGACGGCCGGCACCCGGTGCACCCGCAGCTCGCGCTGGAGCAGCGGCACGAGCCCGATGAAGGCGAGCCCGAGCACGATCGAGATCACGCCGAGGACGACGTTGAGCAGCGTCCGGTTGAGCACCAGCCAGCGCGAGACGCCGCCGGCGGAGATGCCGAGCAGCACGAAGACGACGCTGAACCCGAGCACGAAGAGCACGGCGCCCGCCAGCATCCGACCGCGGCGGGCCGTGCCCTCGACGATCTCGGCGCCCGAGAGCCCGGTGGCGTACGAGAGGTAGCCCGGCAGCAGCGGCAGCACGCAGGGCGAGAAGAAGGAGACGAGCCCCGCCAGCACCGCGATCGGCACCGCGAGCGCGAGGGAACCGGAGAACGCGGTCTCCCGGAACCACTCAGCCACGCGCGCCGCCCGACGGGCTGCCGGTGCCGCCCGAGCCGCCCGAGCCGGTCTCCCCCGCGACGTCGCGCACGAGGTCGACGAGGGTCTGCTGGGACGGCAGCTGGCCGCGGATCACCGCGGCGACGCGTCCCTGGGCGTCGAGCACCACGAAGGCCGGGATGGTGTTGGGGTTGAGCGCCGAGTCGAAGGCGAGCATCTCCTGGCCGCCCGGCGCGAAGATCGACGGGTAGGTGACGTCGAACCGCTGCACGTAGGCGTCGGCCGCGGCGGTGTTGTCGCGCAGGGCGATGCCGACGAACCGGGCGGTCGAGCGCAGCTCGTCGGCCGCCGCGGCCACGGTGCCGGCCTCCTCGCGGCACTCCACGCACCACGACCCCCACACGACGACCACGGTCGGCCGGCCACGCAGGTCGGCGAGGTCGAGCGCGGTGCCGTCGAGGGTCTTCCCGGACAGCTCGACCGGCGCGCCCCGGTCGGCGGCGTCGAGCGTCTGGATCGTGCCGTCGCCCGAGACGTAGCCCTTGGAGCCGCTGCCCTCGACGCTGCTGCAGCCGGTGACGGTCAGCAGCACCGCGAGCAGGGCGGCGACGATCAGGGGGAGCCTGCGGGTCATCAGGGCCGGTGCTCCTCGGGCGCCCCGCCGGCGGAGAAGGGCGCGCGGCGGTCGGCGACGGGGATGAGGTCGCCGGCCGGCTCCGAGTAGGAGACCCGCACGAGCCGGTCGTCCTCGAAGTGCAGCGAGGTGAGCGAGCACAGGGTGCACTGCCGCTTGCGGGGGTCGTGCAGGAACGAGCGGCCCTCGACGTGCAGCCGGGTCGTCCAGATCGGCAGCTGGTGGGAGACCAGCACGGCCTCGTGACCGGCGGCGGCCTCGCGGGCGGCGTGCACCGCGCCCATCATCCGGGCCGAGATCTCCTTGTACGGCTCGCCCCATGACGGCTTCCAGGGGTTGTAGAGGTGCCGCCAGGCCGACGGCTTGCGCAGGGCGCCGTCGCCGACGCCGAAGCGCTCGCCCTCGAAGACGTTCTCGGACTCGATCAGCCGCGCGTCGGTGACGACCTCCAGGCCCCGGGCGGAGGCCAGCGGGGCGGCGGTCTCCTGGGCCCGCTCGAGCGGCGAGCAGCGCAGGTGGACGACGTCGCGCTGGCCGACGACCTCGCCGATGCGCTCGGCCATGCGGCGACCGAGCTCGGAGAGGTGGAAGCCCGGACGGCGTCCGTAGAGCACGCCCTCCGGGTTGTGCACCTCGCCGTGGCGCAGCAGGTGGACGGTCGTGGCGACCACGGGGGTCGAGGCGGTCATGCGGCACCTCCGGCGGCGGCCGCGGCGCGGGCGGCCGCGGGCAGGGCGTCGAGCACGGTCGAGATCGCCCGGTCGTCGTGGGCGCTGGAGAGGAACCAGGCCTCGTACGCCGACGGCGGCAGGTAGACGTTCCGCTCGAGCATCGCGTGGAAGAAGGCGGCGTAGGCGGCGGTGTCGGTGCGCGAGGCGTCCGCGAAGTCGCGCACCGGGCCATCGGTCAGGAAGACCGAGAACATCGTCCCGGCCGACTGCACGGTGTGGGCGACGCCCTCCGCGCTCAGCGCCTCGGAGACCGCGGCCTTGATCGTCGTGGCGGCGGCGTCGATGTGCGCGTAGACCTCGTCGTCGGCCAGGCGCAGCGTGGTGAGGCCCGCGGTGGTGGCGATCGGGTTCCCCGAGAGCGTCCCGGCCTGGTAGACCGGCCCCTCGGGAGCCAGCCGGCCCATGACGTCGGCGCGGCCGCCGAACGCGGCCGCCGGGAAGCCCCCGCCCATCACCTTGCCGAAGGTGACCAGGTCGGGCGTCCAGCCCTCGACGGCGCCGTCGATGCCCCAGTAGCCCTGCCGGGTGGCGCGGAAGCCGGTCATCACCTCGTCGGTGACGAACAGGGCGCCGTGGCGCCGGCAGATCTCGGAGAGGAACGCGTTGAAGCCGGGCTCCGGCGGCACCACGCCCATGTTGCCGGCCGCGGCCTCGGTGATCAGGCAGGCCACGCGGTCGCCGTGCTCGGCGAAGGCGGCCTCGACGGCCGCGCGGTCGTTGTACGGCAGGACGACGGTGAGCCCGGTGGCCGACTCGGGGACGCCGGGGGTGCCGGGCACCGCCAGGGTCGCCAGACCCGAGCCGGCCGAGGCCAGCAGGGCGTCGACGTGGCCGTGGTAGCAGCCGGCGAACTTGATCACGACGTCGCGGCCGGTGAAGCCGCGCGCGAGCCGGATGGCCGACATCGTGGCCTCGGTGCCCGAGGAGGTGAAGCGCACCCGCTCGACCGGCGTGCGCGCCACGATCTCCTCGGCCAGCTCGACCTCGGGCGTCGTCGGGGTGCCGTAGGACGTGCCGCGCGCGACCGCCGCCTGCACCGCCGCCTGCACCTCGGGGTGCGCGTGACCGAGCAGCATCGGCCCCCACGAGCAGATCAGGTCGACGTACTCGTGGCCGTCGACGTCGGTGAGCCACGCACCCTGCGCGGAGGCGATGAAGCGCGGGGTTCCGCCGACCGCGTTGAACGCGCGCACGGGCGAGTTGACGCCGCCGGGCGTCACCGCGACGGCGCGCTCGAACAGCGCGCGGGACGCCTCCGGGTCGCGCACGGGCGTGCTGGTCTGGCTGCTGCGGGGAGCGGTCGGCGCTGACACGTCTCCATCATCGCGCTCCGGCCAACCTCCGGCCGCATCGGCGGCCCTCCGACGAGCCCGAGATCACACCCCCAGGGGCATCCGAGGAGCGGGAGGACGTGACGGGCGTAACGGATCGGTGCGATGCTTCGTTGCACACGTCACAGACGGGGTGCCGGCGCTTGAGGGAGCGGCGGCGCGCTCGGCCCGCCATGACCGCACCACGCATCGTCAGGGAGAAACGAATGCCCATCCGCCGGATCGCCACACGTCGCGCCGCGACGCTCGTGCCGCTCGCCCTGCTCTCGACCGCCTGGACGGCGAGCCTGGCCACGTCCGGCGGCGGGGTCGTCGTCGCGGCCCCGGCCGCGCCCGCCGCCGACGTCGAGGCGCCGGCCACGGTGCCGAGCCAGGCGATCGAGGCGCCCGCGTCGGTCTCGGCGCCCGACGAGATCGCGCCCGGCGTGGCCGGCGTGCGGCAGGCCGGCGGCGTCGGCGGGGCCGACTTCTCCGAGGTGGTCGCTCGCTCCACCACCGCCGGCATCCCGGCCGTCGCCCTGGCCGCTTACCAGCGCGCCGAGTCGGTCATCAACGCCGCCGACCCGTCCTGCAACCTCACCTGGCAGCTCGTCGCCGCGATCGGACGCGTGGAGTCGAACCACGGCCGCTTCGGCGGCAACGTGCTGAACGACCAGGGCGTCGCCACGCCGGGCATCTACGGCCCCGCCCTCGACGGCCGCAAGGGCACCACGAAGGTCACCGACACCGACGCCGGCGCGCTCGACCGCGACCGCGTCTACGACCACGCCGTCGGCCCGATGCAGTTCATCCCCTCGACCTGGTCGGTGGTCGGCGTCGACGCCGACGACGACGGCCAGCGCAACCCCCAGGACATCGACGACGCCGCCCTCGCGACCGCCGTCTACCTGTGCTCGGGCAGCGACGACCTCTCCACGACCGCCGGCCAGGAGGCCGCGGTGTTCCGCTACAACCACTCGAAGTCCTACGTCGACCTCGTGCTGCGGATCATGGACGCCTACGCGTCGGGCGATTACACCGCCGTCCCGAACACGGTCTCGGCCGCCGGCTACCTCGCGCCCGTCCGCTCCACCCCGAGCGCCTCGCCCAGCCGCGGCGGCACCCCGACGAAGGTCCGCCCCAGCGGCTCCGGCGGCACCACCGGCGGCGGCGCGCAGGCCGGCTCGCCGACCGAGCCCGACCCGTCCTCCTCGCCCTCGCCGAGCCCCTCCGCCTCGCCCTCGCCGGGCACCGGCGGCGGCTCCGGCTCCGGCGACGGCCCGAAGGGCGGCCTCGGCGTCCCCGGCCTGCCGACCCCGACGATCCCGGCCCTGCCCAGCACGGGCGTCAAGCCGGTCGACGGTCTGCTCTCGCTCACCCAGGCGCTGCTGCAGTGCACGCTCGACGGCTACGTCAACAACCTGCTCGACGGCAACGACCCGTACGACCAGTGCGTGAAGCGGTACACCACCAAGGGCTGACGCCCCTGACGCAGATCGGGCCCCGGACGAGATCTCGTCCGGGGCCCGATGCGCTCTCGCTCAGCGCGCGAGCAGCCGTGCGACCTCGCTCGCCCAGTAGGTGAGCACGACGTCGGCGCCGGCGCGGCGGATCGAGGTGAGCGTCTCGAGGATCGCGGCCTCGCGGTCGATCCACCCGTGGGCGGCGGCGGCCTCGACCATCGCGTACTCCCCCGAGATGTTGTACGCCGCCACCGGCACGTCGACGGCGTCGCGCACGCGGCGCAGCACGTCGAGGTAGGCCAGCGCGGGCTTGACCATCACCAGGTCGGCGCCCTCGGCGACGTCGAGCAGCGCCTCCCGGACGCCCTCCAGGCCGTTCGCGGCGTCCTGCTGGTAGGTGCGGCGATCGCCCTGGAGGCTGGAGTCGACGGCCTCGCGGAAGGGCCCGTAGAACGCCGAGGCGTACTTCGCGGAGTAGGCGAGGATCGAGACGTCGGTGTGCTCGGCGGCGTCGAGGGCCTGACGGATCACCCGCACCTGGCCGTCCATCATGCCGGACGGCCCTACCATGTCGACGCCGGCGTGCGCCTGGGCGCGCGCCATCTCCGCGTAGATCTCGAGGGTGCGGTCGTTGTCGACCCGTCCGTCGGGCGTGAGCACGCCGCAGTGGCCGTGGTCGGTGAACTCGTCGAGGCACAGGTCGCTCATCACGGTCAGCGCGTCGCCCACCTCGGCGACCACGTCGGTGATGGCGAGGTTGAGGATGCCCGCGGGGTCGACGGCGCCCGAGCCGACGGCGTCCTTGCGCTCCGGGATGCCGAAGAGCATCACGCCGCCGAGGCCGAGCTCGGCGGCCTCGCTGACCGCGCCCAGCAGCGACGAGCGCGTGTGCTGCACGACGCCGGGCATCGAGGAGATCGGCTGCGGCTCGGCCAGGCCCTCGCGGACGAAGAGCGGCAGCACCAGCTGCCGCGCCTCCAGCGAGGTCTCGGCGACCATCCGCCGCAGCGCCGGGGTGGTGCGCAGCCGCCGCGGCCGCACCAGCGGCCGCGCGATCTCGGGGACGTCGGGCTGCTGCGTCATCGGGCGGTCGACTTCCGGCGCGCGGCCGGCTTGCGCTCCGAGGGCCGGGTGACCGGCTGACCGGCCTCCACCAGCGCCGCCCGACGGCTCGCGCCGAAGTCGGCGAGCGCGTCGACCAGCACCTCGACGTCCGGTTTCGGCGAGAGCACGTCGACCCGCAGGCCGTGCTCCTCGGCGGTCTTCGCCGTCGCCGGGCCGATCACCGCGATGATCGTCGAGGGGTGCGGCTTGCCGGCGATGCCGACCAGGTTGCGCACGGTCGAGGACGAGGTGAAGACGACGGCGTCGAACCGGCCGGCCTTGATCGCGTCGCGGGTCTCGGCCGGCGGCGGCGCGGCCCGCACGGTGCGGTAGGCGGTGACGTCGTCGCACTCCCAGCCGAGGTCGATCAGGCCGGCGACGAGGTTCTCGGTCGCGATGTCGGCGCGGGGCAGGAACACCCGGTTGATCGGGTCGAGCACCTCGTCGAACTCCGGCCACACCTCGAGCAGGCCGGCGGCCGACTGCTCGCCGGTCGGCACGAGGTCGGCCCGCAGGCCCCACGCCGCGATGGCCTGGGCGGTCTTGTCGCCGACCGCGGCGATCTTCAGGCCCGAGAAGGCGCGGGCGTCGAGGCCGTACTCCTCGAACTTCTCGCGCACGGCGCGCACGGCGTTCACCGAGGTGAAGGCGATCCACTCGTAGCGGCCCTCGACCAGGCCGCGCACGGCCTTGTCCATCTGCTGCGGGTTGCGCGGCGGCTCGACCGAGATCGTCGGCACCTCCTCGGGCACCGCGCCGTACCCGCGCAGCCGCGCGGAGACCGGGCCCGCCTGGTCCTTGGTGCGCGGCACCAGCACGCGCCAGCCGAACAGCGGCTTGGTCTCGAACCACGACAGCGTCTCGCGCAGGTCGACGACCGCGCCGACGACGGTGATCGCCGGCGGGGCCATGCGGGCCGCGCGGGCGTCGGCGGCGATGTGGGCGAGGGTCGAGGTGACGGTGGTCTGCTCGGTGGTGGTGCCGACCCGGGTCATCGAGACCGGCGTGGTCTCGGGGCGTCCGGCGGCGATCAGCGCCTGGGCGATCTCGCCGATCTGGCCCACCGCGGAGAGCAGGACGAGGGTGCGGTCGTCGGCGTAGCGGCTCCAGTCGACCCGCTCGCCGCAGGTGACGACGGCCATCTCGCGGTGGTCCTTGGTGGTCAGCGGCACCCCGGCGTAGGCCGGCACGGCGCTGACCGAGGACACGCCCGGCACGACCTCGAAGCCGATGCAGGCCTTGACGCAGGCCTGCGCCTCCTCGGGGCCGGAGGCGTAGAGGAAGGGGTCGCCGGTCATCAGGCGCACGACCCGCAGGCCGCGCTTGGCCTGCTTGACGACGACCTTGGCCCGGGCGGCGTGGGTCAGCGGCTGGCCGTCCTCGCCGAAGCCGCCGTCGACGACCTCGACCTCCACGCCCAGGGACGCGAGCAGGTCGACGTGGTCGGGCGCCTCGGTGACGACGACGTCGGCGCGCCGGATCAGCTCGGCCGCGCGGACCGTCAGCAGCTCCGGGTCGCCGGGGCCGGCTCCCACGAAGGAGACCCACCCGCGCGTCGTGGTCTGGCTGCTCGTCATCTCATCGCACCTTCTGCGTCGTCGGCGACCGGACCTGGCTGGCCCAGCTGTCCTGCCCCGTCGTCGAGCATCTGGCTCGCCAACCGGGTGCCGACGCCGGCGGCGTCGGCGGGGTCCCCGGTGGCGGACATCCGCACCGAGAGACCCCCGTCGGGTGAGAGCACCACGGCCCGCACCCAGAGCTCGTCCCCGTCCTCGCCCTCGACCACCTCGGCGAGCGCGCCGATCGGGGCCGAGCAGCCGCCCTCGAGGGTGGCCAGCACCGCGCGCTCCGCGGTGACGGCGGCCCGGGCGTGGGCGTCGTCGAGACCCGCGATCGCGACGGCGAGCTCGCCCTCGCGGCACTCGATCGCGAGCGCGCCCTGGCCGGGGGCCGGGAGCATCTGCAGCGGGTCGAGCACCTCGGTGACGTCGTCGAGCCGGCCCAGCCGGGCCAGGCCCGCGCGGGCGAGCACCACGGCGTCGAGCTCGCCGCTGCGGACCTTGCCGACCCGGGTGTCGACGTTGCCCCGCACGGCCAGCACCTCGACGCCGAGGCCGAGCGCGTGCAGCTGCGCGGCGCGTCGCGGGGAGCCGGTGCCGACCCGCGAGCCCGGGGGGAGCTCGCCGAGGGTCAGGCCGTCGCGCGCGACGACGACGTCGCGCGGGTCCTCGCGGCCGGGGATCGCGGCGAGCGCGATGCCGGGGCAGGGGTAGGTGGGCAGGTCCTTGAGCGAGTGGACGGCGACGTCGACCTCGCCGGCGAGCAGGGCGTCGCGCAGCGCGCTGACGAAGACGCCGGTGCCGGCGCTGCCGACCAGCGAGGTGCCGGCCGCCTGCGAGCGGTCGCCGTCGGTGGTGATCTCGACCAGCTCGACCTCGCGTCCCAGGTGTGCGCGGAGCAGCTCGGCGACGTGACCGGACTGGGTGGTGGCGAGGGCCGAGCGCCGGGTGCCGAGCCGCACGGGCGCGCTCATGCGACGCCGCCCGGGCGGGTGACCGCGGTGACGGCCTCGGGGTCGAGCGCGAACAGCTCGGCCAGCGCGGCGGCGTACGACACCGCGCCGGTCTCGTTGGCCAGCTCGCGGACGCGGACGGTGGGCTCGTGCAGCAGCTTGTCGGCCACGCGGCGCATGGTCTGCAGCACCTCGGCGCGGGCGCGCTCGTCGAGGTCGGGCAGGCGTCCGTCGAGGCGCGCCATCTCGGCGTCGACCACCGAGGTGGCCATCGAGCGCAGGGCGACGACGGTGGGCGTCACGCTCGCCTGGCGGCGGGCGGCGAGGAAGGCCGCGACCTCCTGGGTGACGATCTCGCGCACCGCCTCGACCTCGCCCGCGGCGCCGCCGGCGTGGACATCCTCGGCGAGCTCGGCGAGGCCCACCAGCGTCACGCCGGGCAGCGCGGCGACGCCGTCCTCGACGTCGCGCGGCAGCGCGAGGTCGACGACCGCCAGCGAGCGGCCGTCGGCGACGGCCGCGCGCACCTGCTCGGCGGAGACCACGGCGCCGGCCGAGCCGGTGCAGGAGATGAGCAGGTCGGCCCGGGCGAGCTCGGCGTCGAGCCGGTCGAGCCCGGCCGGACGCGCGGCGTACTCGCGGGCGAGCCGCTCGGCCCGCTCGGGGGTGCGGTTCAGGACGACGATCTCGCCGGCGCCCTGCCGGCTCACCGTCGCGACGGCCAGGCCGGCCATCGAGCCGGCGCCGAGCACGACCACCCGGCGTCCGGCGACGTCGCCCGCCCGCTCCAGCGCCGCGGTGACCAGCGAGGGCGCGGCGCGGTCGATGTCGGTCTCGGCGTGCGAGCGCTTGCCCACCCGCAGGGCCTGCTGGAAGAGCACGTTGAGCGCCGGGCCGACGGTGCCGAGCTCCTGGCCCAGCCGCAGCGCCTCGCGCGCCTGGCCGAGGATCTGCCCCTCGCCCAGCGCCATCGAGTCCAGCCCCGAGGCGACCCGGAACAGGTGGCCCACCGCGCCGTCGTCGTAGTGCACGTACAGGTGAGGGAGCATCGCCTCGGTGGTCTCGCCGGCCTTGTCGACCAGCAGCCGGGAGAGCTCCTCGACCGAGCCGTGGAACCGGTCGACCTCGGCGTAGAGCTCGATGCGGTTGCAGGTGGAGATGACGGTGGCCTCGACGACGTGCTCGGCCGCCGCGACCGCGTGGATCATCTTCTGCACGCCGTCGGCGTCGAGCGCGACCCGCTCGAGCAGGCTGACGGGCGCGGAGTTGTGGGAGATGCCCACCACCAGGACGCTCACGCGATGACCTCCTCTGCGGCGTCGTCGTCGACGCCGTCGATCTCGGGGCGGGCGGCGGGCGGGACGACGTCGGCGACGCCGGGGGTCTTGCGGGACTCGTGGTAGGCGAGGATCTGCAGCTCGATCGAGAGGTCGACCTTGCGGACGTCGACGCCCTCGGGCACCGCGAGCACGGTCGGCGCGAAGTTCAGGATGCTGCGGATGCCGGCGCCCACCATGGCGTCGGCGACCGCCTGGGCCGCGTGGGCCGGCGTCGCGATGACGCCGATGGCGACCGCGTGCTTGTGGACGAGCGGCTCGAGCTGGTCGAAGGGGCGCACCGGCAGGTCGCCGATCGTGGTGTCGTGCAGGCGCGGGTCGGCGTCGAGCAGCGCGACGACCCGGAAGCCGCGGCTGCGGAAGCCCGAGAAGTTCGCGAGCGCGTGGCCGAGGTTGCCGATGCCGACGATGACGACCGGCCAGTCCTGCGTCACGCCGATCTCGCGCGCGATCTGGTAGCGCAGGTACTCGACGTCGTACCCGACGCCGCGGGTGCCGTAGCTGCCCAGGTGCGAGAGGTCCTTGCGGAGCTTGGCGCTGTTGACGCCCGCCGCCGCGGCGAGCTCCTCGCTGGAGCAGGTGGCCGTGCCGGCCTCCGAGAGGGAGGTGAGGGCTCGCAGGTACACGGGGAGTCGCGCGACCGTGGCCTCGGGGATGTCCCGGGCGGTCTCGGCGGAAGTCCGTGCGGTCACTGCGTCTTCTCCATACCCAGCCGGGGCGGGGCTCTGAGCGGCCCGGGATCGCCGACGGCGTCTGCCACTGTAGGAGTTTGTGAACGTGAGAACAAAACGCGCGGACGACCGTCCGGGCGAGCGGCTAGCACACGTGAGATGAGTGACATCCGGCGGGGTGTGCCGGACGTCCGCTCAGCCGGTCGCGCCGCCGAGCGCGCGCCGCAGCCGCACGGGGTCGACGCGCCAGAAGTCGTGCTGGCGGCCGTCGACGAAGGTCACGGGGATCTCGTGGCCGAAGCGCTCCTGCAGCGCGGGGTCGTCGTCGATGCTCACCTCGTCGAAGGCCTCGCCGAGCTCCGCGCAGACGGCCGCGATCACGGCGCGGGCGTCGTCGCACAGGTGGCAGCCGGGCCGGGAGTACAGCCGGACGCGCGGCTCCCCGCTCACTCCAGCAGCCCCGTCGCGCGGCGCCGCTCGTACGCCCGGAGCCGGCCGCGCTGCACCTTGCCGGTGACGGTGTGCGGCAGCTCGTCGACGACCTCCACGCGGGCCGGGCGCTTGAACCGCGCCAGCCGGACGGCGCAGCGCGCGAGGACCGCCGCCTCGAGCTCGTAGGCCCCGTGGCCGGCCAGCGGGCGCACGTAGGCGACGACCGCCTCGCCGGTGGCCTCGTCGGGCACGCCGATGACGGCCGCCTCCGCCACCCCGGGCACCTCGCGGACGACGTCCTCGACCTCGGCGGGGTAGACGTTGAAGCCCGAGACGATGATCAGCTCGCCGAGCCGGTCGACCAGCACGAGGTCGCCATCGGGGTCGAGGTAGCCGACGTCGCCGGTGCCCCACCAGCCGTCGGCGTCCGGGCCGTCGGCGCCGTCGGGCCAGTAGCCGGAGAAGAGGTTGGCGCCGCGGACGCCCACCTCGCCGGCCTCCTGCGGGTCGCGCACCACGCGTCCGGTCTCGTCGACCAGGCGCAGCTCGATGCCCGGCAGCGGCGCGCCGACCGATCCGGGTCTTGCCCGCTCGCTCAGCAGCGTGCTGGTCACCACCGGCGCGGCCTCGGTGAGCCCGTAGCCCTGGTGCACCGCGACGCCGGCGCGGGCGGAGAGGTCCTCGGTGACCTCGGCCGAGAGCGGCGCGGAGCCCGAGAGCAGCAGCCGCACCCCGGCCAGGCGCGCGCGCAGGTCGCCGCCGTCGTCGTCGAGACGCCGCCACTGGGCGAAGACCGGCGGCGCGAGCGGCAGCACCGTGCAGCCCTCGGCGGCGACCACGTCGAGGGCCTCCACGGCGTCGAACCGCTCGAGCAGCACCAGGCGGGCGCGCTGGCGCAGCACGGTGCCGAGCACCGCGTTGAGGCCGTAGACGTGGAAGAGCGGCAGGGCGCCGAGCACGACGTCGTCCGGTCCGATCAGCGGGGGCTCCGCCGCGGCGAGCTGCTCGACGTTGGCCAGCAGGGCGCGGTGGCTGAGCATCGCGCCGCGCGGCCGGCCGGTGGTGCCGCTGGTGTAGAGCAGCGCGGCGATCCGCTCGGGGTCCTGCAGGGCCGGGAGGACGCGGGCGCGGTCGGCCCGCAGCTGCGACCACGTGCGCTCGGCGGGCCGCAGGTCCAGCCGCTCGCCCTCGCGGTCGACGACGACCAGCCGCGGACGCACGGCGTCGGGGAAGTCGGCCTCGAGCTCCTCGACGGCGGCCCGCAGCAGCGGCGCGGTGGCGGGCTCGACGATCGCCAGCCGCGGCGCGGCATCGGCGAGCACCCGGGCGATCTCGGTGACCGAGCCGCGTGGGTTGGTCGGCACGACGATCGCCTGCGCGCGCAGCGCGGCGAGGTGGGCGACCACGTGCTCGGGCCGGTTGCCCAGGCACAGCAGCACCCGGTGCCCGGCCACCAGGCCCGCGGCGCCCAAGCCCGTGGCGACCCGGCCGACCTCGTCCTCGAGGGTCGCCCAGGTGAGCGGACGGGCGGGCGCGTCGGTCGAGCCGGGCGCCGGCACGGGCGTGATCGCGACGGCGTCGGGCGCCTCCTGCGCCGCGCGGGCGAGCAGGTCGGCGAGGTTCGTGGGGGCGGTCGCCATGACGGGATCCTTCCATGTCGCGGCGGCGGGCGGGCGCACTAGGGTGGCGGCCGTGACGACGCCGGACGAGGGCCTCGAGCGGCCGCAGCGCGCCGACCCGGTCAGCCGCGAGCGGCGCCGGCTGCCCGACCTGCAGCAGCGCTCCCGCCTCGCCGGCGAGGCCGCGGCCGCGGCCGCGGAGGTCGAGGCCTCGCTCGACGCCCCCGCCGACCCGGCCTCGGCGGCCTTCTTCGACGTCGACAACACGCTCATGCAGGGCGCGAGCATCTTCCACCTCGCCCGCGGCCTCCACCGGCGCGAGTTCTTCACCACCCGCGACCTCCTCGGCGCAGCGTGGAAGCAGGCGTACTTCCGCGTCGTCGGGGTCGAGGACCCCGAGCACGTGGCCGAGGCGCGGGCCTCCGCGCTGTCGTTCATCGCCGGCCACACCGTCGCCGAGCTCCAGGAGCTCAGCGAGGAGATCTTCGACGAGGGCATGGCCCACCGCATCTGGCCCGGCACCCGGGCGCTGGCGCAGCTGCACCTCGACCGCGGCCAGCGCGTGTGGCTGGTGACGGCCGCCCCCATCGAGATCGCGCAGATCATCGCCCGCCGGCTCGGCCTGACCGGGGCGATGGGCACGGTCGCCGAGCACGTCGACGGCGTCTACACCGGCCGGCTGGTGGGCGACATGCTGCACGGCCCGGCGAAGGCCGAGGCGGTGCGGGCGCTCGCCGCGCGGGAGGGCCTCGACCTCGCCCGCTGCTCGGCGTACTCCGACTCCGCCAACGACCTGCCGCTGCTCGGCCTGGTCGGCGACCCCTGCGCGGTCAACCCCGACCACCGCCTGCGGGCCCACGCCCGCGAGCAGGGCTGGCGGATCCGCGACTACCGCAACGGACGCAAGGCCGCACGCGCCGGGCTGATCGCCGGGGCGCTGGCGGGCGCCGCCACCGGGGCGGTCGCGGCCGGCGTCCGCGTCCGCCGGCGCTGACGTCCGCGGCGGTGCCTCCCGGGGCATTCGCCGTTTCCATGGTGAAGATCACTCAGCCGCCGTACGATCGTGCCGAGGGTAGGTCTGACCGGGGGGAGGGTTGGCCGATGCAGCAGCGTCACGATCTCGCTCGCGGGCTCGCCGACCTCCGCGCCGCCGTGCTCGCGGTCCTCGCGCCCGCCCCCGTCCTCGCGGGGGTGCCGCTCGGCGCTCCGGCCGGCGCCCGCCGATCGTCCGGGTGGCTGCTCACCGAGGCTGTCGCCGACGTCGCGGCCGGTGCGCCCGAGCCGGGCGGGCCCGGCTTCGGGGACGCCGAGCTCGCCGCGTCCTCGGAGGTCTCCGAGGAGGAGCGCACCCGCCTGATCGCGCTGGTCGAGCTCGCGCGCGGCGGCGACGCCGACGCGTTCGGCCTGCTCTACGACCACTACCAGGGCTCGGTCTACCGCTTCCTCTTCTACCGCACCCGCTCCGCGGTCGTGGCCGAGGACCTCACGTCCGAGACCTTCTTCCGCGCCCTGCGCTCGATGCAGGGCTTCCGCTGGCAGGGCAAGGACTTCGGCGCCTGGCTGATGACCATCGCCCGCAACCTCGCCACCGACCACTTCAAGGCCGGACGCACGCGCCTCGAGCTCACCACCGAGGACATGAGCCAGCACGACGACGCCACGGAGAGCCCCGAGGCCACCGTGCTGGCGAGCGTCACCAACGAGATCCTCCTCGAGGCGCTCACCCGCCTGCCCGACGAGCAGCGCGACTGCCTGATCATGCGCTTCCTGCAGGGCATGAGCATCGCGGAGACCGCCGCGGTGCTCGGCCGCTCCGAGGGCGCGGTCAAGCAGCTCCAGCTGCGCGGGGTCCGCAACCTCGCCAAGCTCATGCCGGAGGGGATGCGCGGATGACCCCTCTCGCTCCGGCCGTAACCTCCGCGACCGATCGCTCGTTGCCCCGATGCACGGCCCACCGGCCGTCCCACACCTTCCCGGCCCACCGGCCGGCCGACCCGAGGAGCGTGACGCGATGAGCCCGGTCCTCCCGTCCCAGCGCCGCGCCGAGGCGTTCGCCGCCCTGGTCGACGCGCCCTCCGCCGCCCCTGCCGAGCGGCACCGCGACGCCGACCTGCTGGCGCTGACCGCCAGCCTGCGCGCGGTGGCCCCCGTCGAGGCGCGACCCGAGTTCGTCGGCTCCCTGCGCGAGCGACTGCTGGCGGCCGCCGCCACCGAGCTCGTCCCGCTCGCCCCCGAGCCGAGCGTCGCCGACCGACTCACGGTCGCGCCGCGCCGCTCGGCCCGCGACCGTCGGCTCGCCGCCGCGGTCGGCGGTCTGGCGATCATCGGCGGCACCGCCTCGATGGCCATGGCCTCCGAGAGCGCCCTGCCCGGCGACGTCCTCTACCCGGTGAAGCGGGTCATCGAGGACACCCGGGCCACCGTCGCCTCGGGCGACGACGCCAAGGGCGAGGTCCTGCTGCGCAACGCGGCCGAGCGGCTCTCCGAGCTCGACGCCCTCACCGCCGCCGGCGCCGACCCCGACGACATCCGCTCCACGCTCTCCGACTTCAACGCCCAGACCTCCGAGGCGTCCAGTCTGCTCATGTCCCCCGCCGGCGGCGTCGACGACGCCGAGCTCGAGACGCTGCGGACGTTCGCGGCGCAGAGCCTCAGCCTGCTCGACCAGCTCGCCTCGGCGATCCCGGTCGACGCGCGGGACGCCCTCGTCTCGGCCGGCTCGCTGCTCACCGGCATCGACACCCAGGCCTCGCAGGCGTGCACCACGTGCACCGGTCCGGGCATCGTCGACGTCCCGCGCTGGCTCGCCCAGGGCGCCCAGCAGGCGGCCGACGCCCTCGGCGCCCTCGTGCCCGAGCCGCGCACCTCGACCACGCCGGTCGACGCCCCGCCCGCGCGTCCGAGCCGGCCGGCGTCGTCGACGCCCGCACGTCCGGAGTCCGGGTCCAGCACCGGCGGCGGCCTCAGCCTGCCGACCAGCGGGGCCGAGGCTCCGACGTCCCCCGGACTGCCGACGTCGGCGCCGACGCGCGACCCGATCCGCGAGGGCCTCGGCCAGCTGCTCGGAGTCAAGCCGTCCAGCACGACCGGCTCCACCCCGCGGCCCAGCGCCACCAGCAAGCCGCTGCAGGGCGTGGTCGACGGGGTCAACGAGCTGCTCGACCCCGACGCCGACGGCACCCTCGGCGGGCTCCCGACCCGACGCTGAGGTCGGGCGCGACGCTCAGCGGAAGACCGACTCGCGCTGCATCAGCAGCGAGTACAGGGTCTGCTGGATCGTCTCGCGCACCTGGTCGGTGACGTTGAAGACCAGCATGGGGTCGTCGGCGGCGCCGGCGTCGTACTCGTCGGTGCGGATCGGCTCGCCGAACTCCATCAGCCACTTCGACGGCAGCGGCACCAGGCCCAGCGGGCCGAGCAGCGGGAACGTCGGGGTGATCGGGATGTACGGGACGCCGAGCAGCCGCGCGAGCGAGGGGATGTTGCCGACCAGCGGGTAGATCTCCTCGGCGCCGACGACGCTCAGCGGGACGATCGGGACGCCGGTGCGCAGCGCCGCCGAGACGAAGCCGCCACGGCCGAAGCGCTGCAGCTTGTACCGCTGCGAGTAGGGCTTGCCGATGCCCTTGAAGCCCTCGGGCCACACGCCGACGAGCTCGCCGCCCGACAGCATGCGCTCGGCGTCCTCGGCGCACGCCAGCGTCGCGCCGCCCTTGCGGGCCAGGGCGCTGACGACGGGCATCCGGAAGACGAGGTCGGCGCCCAGGGGTCGCAGGAACCGCCCGGTGTGGTCGTGGATCGAGACCATCGTCATCAGGCCGTCGATCGGCACCGTGCCGGAGTGGTTCGAGACCACCAGCGCGCCGCCGGTGGTGGGGATGTTCTCGACGCCGCGCACGTCGATGCGGAACCAGCGCTGCGCGATCGGCCGCAGGGCGGTCATGAACAGCTGCTGGGTCATCTCGGCGTCGAAGCCGTACTCGTCGACGGCGTACTCGCCGGTGAGCCGGCGGCGCAGGAAGGCGAGGAACCGGGCGAGCTGGATCTCCCACTCCTCGCCGAAGAGCTCGCGGGCCGCGCCCTGGAGGGCGGCGAGCAGCTCGGCGGCCGGGATGTGGGCGTAGGGCCCGCGGTCGTGGGTGCGGACCGCCGGACGCTCGGCGGGCTCGGGCGCGGCCGGACCGGCGACCGGCGAGCCGACCGCTCCGAGCAGGGGTGCGGCAGGCTCGGGGGCCGCCGCCTCGGGGGCGGCGTCGTCCGGGGTCTCGGCCGCAGCGGCCTTGGGCTCGACGGGCTCCGGCTCGGCGGCGCGCGGCTTGCGGCGCGCGCCGGGCGCCAGGCTGCGGGCCGCCGACGACGGCTGGGTGCCGGCGCCGCGGCCGGGACGACCGCGCGTGCCGATCGGGATGATCTCGGCGTCACCCATGGCGTGCCTCCGCGAGGGACGGGGTCGAGGGATCGGGCAGGGCCTCGGCGACCCGCGCGAGCGCCCGCTCGGTGCGACCGCCGGTGACCGGCAGCAGGCGGGCGAAGTCGGCGAAGGCGGCCGCGGTGTCGAAGCGCGGCTCGTAGCCGAGCACCGTGCGCATGCGCGTGGTGTCGACGCCGCGTCCGTAGGTGAGGAAGGCGAGCTGCTCGGGGCTGAAGTCGGCCAGCCGCGCCGACTTCAGGACGCTGCCGAGGCGCCCGACGGCCGGGCCGGGCAGCGAGACGCTGGGCCGCTGGAGCCGGCGCAGGGCCTGGCTGAGCATGAGGACGCCGCCGCCGGCCACGTTGAAGGTGCCGGCCACGTCGTGCTGCACGGCGTGCTGGAGGACGCCGTGCAGGTCGTCCTCGTGCAGGAACTGCAGGCGCGCGTCGTAGCCGAGCACCGTCGGCACCACCGGCAGCCGGAAGTAGGAGGTGATCGGGCTGTCGACGTGCGGGCCGATCACGTTGGCGCAGCGCAGCATCGTGACCCGCACGTCGGGGCGGCGCCGGCCGAAGCCGCGCACGTAGCCCTCGATCTCGGCGACGTCCTTGGCGTACCCGGTGCGCGGGGCGCGGCGGGGCTCCATGTCCTCGGTGAACATGGCGGGGTCGCGGTTGCTCGCGCCGTAGACGGTGGTCGTCGACTTCACGACGAGGTGCCGCACGGACTCCGCGCGCTGGCAGGCCGCCAGCAGCTGCATCGTCCCGATGACGTTGAGCTCCTTCATCGCGTTGCGGTTGCTCCCGGGGCCGGGGGTCGCGATGACGCTCATGTGGACGACGGTGTCGACGTCCTCCTTGGCGATGATCTTCGCGATCACCGGGGTGCGGATGTCGGCCCGCACGAAGGAGACGTCGCCGACGTCGCCGCGCGGCGGGACGACGTCGACGCCGATGACCCGGCCGATGCCGGGGGCGCCGGCGAGCGAGCGCGCGACCGAGCGTCCGAGGTCACGGGAGACCCCGGTGACGAGGACGACCCTGCCCATGCGCGCTCCGCTCGGGGACGAAGGAGATGCCGCTGCGGCTTACTTGCCGAGCTTGCGACGCTGGACGCGCGTCTTCTTCAGCAGCTTGCGGTGCTTCTTCTTCGCCATGCGCTTGCGGCGCTTCTTGATGACAGAACCCACGAAATGTGCCTTTCACAGCGGTTGCCGCGCGACGAGGACCCGAATGGTCGGGTCGGCGGACCGAGACAGCCTATCCGGCGCGCCGGGGGGCGCAGAATCGGGCCGCGAACGGCGGACGCCCCCGTCGACCTGCGCGAGGTCGGCGGGGGCGTCCGGCGGGCGTGCGGCGGCTCAGCCCGCGTCGTAGAAGCTCTTGCGGATGTACTCGTCGACGTCCTTCTCGAGCACGCGGAACGAACGACCGACGCGCACCGCCGGGAGGTCTCCGTTGTGCACGAGGCGGTAGACGGTCATCTTCGAGACGCGGACACGGGCAGCGACCTCGGCGATGGTCAGGAACTGGCCGTCGCCGATGTCAGAGGGAGGGGTCACCATGGGGCACCGTCTTTCTTGTGCGGCACGTGCGCCGGCTTCCCCACCGGCGCGGCAGCGGCCACGTAGGCGTGAGAATAGGGCCTGGTGTGACTGGTGGGGAAGAGTTGAACAACTTCCCCACCCCCTGAGCGGCGTGTCGGCTTGCATCTGTCCAGACCACCCTCCCGCGACGGGTCGTCGGCGCAGGGCGTCCGCCCGCCCTCAGGAGCCGCCGGCGAGCTCCCGCGACCGGTCGCGCGCGGCCTCCATCGCCCCCAGGAACGCCGCCCGGACGCCGTGTGCCTCGAGCTCGCGCAGGGCGGCCGCGGTGGTGCCGGCCGGACTGGTCACCTGCTCGCGCAGGACGGTGGGGTGCGTGCCGGTTTCGCGCAGCATCTTCGCCGAGCCCACGAGCGTCTGGACGACCAGCTCGCTGGCCGTGGTGCGCGGCAGGCCCAGGTGCACGCCCGCCTCGATCATCGACTCCACCACGTAGAAGAGGTACGCCGGCCCCGAGCCGGACACCGCGGTGACCGCGTCCTGCTGACGCTCCGGCACGCGTACGACGCGGCCCACGCTGGAGAGCAGGCCCTCGGCCTCCGCGAGCTGCTCCTCGCTGACGTGCGAGCCGGGCGAGACCGCCGCCATGCCCTCGTCGACCAGGGCCGGCGTGTTCGGCATGACCCGCACGACCGCGACGCCCTCGGGCACCCGCTCCTCGATCCAGGCGGTGGTGATGCCGGCCGCGAGCGAGACCAGCAGCCGGCCCGGGCCGAGCGCGGGCGCGATCTCGGCGAGCAGCTCGGCCATGTCCTGCGGCTTGACGACCAGGGCGATCGTCGTGGCCCGCTCGGCGGCGGCGCGGTTGCCGAGCACCGCCACCCCGTAGCGCTCCTCGAGCTCGGCGGCGCGCTCGGCGCGCTTCTCGCCGACCAGCAGGCGGTCGACGCGACGGCCGGCGCGGACGAGACCCGACAGCAGGGTCTCGCCCATCACCCCGGCGCCGAGGATGGCGGTCTGGGCGTCAGCACTCACGGCGGGTCTCGCTCCCTGTCGGGGTTCCGGGGACGAGGCGAAGGATGTCAGGTCGCGGGCGTCCACCGCGAGGCGGAGCCCCACGGCACGTGCACCCGCACGCGCTCCCCCGCGGCGGCCAGCCGCTCCTGCTCGGCCTGGCCCACGCCGTGCCGCAGCTGCAGCTCGTAGGTGCCGGGGGCACGATCGGCGCGTCCGGCCAGCGAGCGCGCGATCGCGAGCAGCCGGTCGTCCCGGGTGGCGACGACGGGGTGGCCGGCTCCCTCGAGCAGCACCCGCAGGCAGCGCACGTAGGCGAGATCGACCTGGTGCCGGTCGGCGTGGACGCCGTCGCCGCCCGGTCGTCGCGCGCCCTTGCGCAGCCGCACCCGCGAGCCCTCGTAGGCGAGCTGGCGGCAGTCGTCCTCGGTGCGACGCAGCCGGGCGCGCAGGACGACGCCGAGGTCGGGGTGGTCGCGGCGCAGCGCACCCAGGAGCTCGAGCGCCCGGCCGGGATCGACCGCCTCGCCGGGGTCGAGCGTCACCGTCGCGCCGACCTGGCGCACGGCGGAGCAGAGCGCCGCGAGCTCCTCCGGCGCCAGCACGTCGACCCGCGCGGAGACGTCCACGCCGCGCGCGAGGCCCGCCGTCCCGAGGGCCGCGAGCAGCGCGGTCGACGCCGCGGGATCGCCCGGGTCCCGGTGCTCCAGGCTCGCCGCCAGGCCGCGCGCGTGCAGCTCGGCCACGACGTCGACGACCTCGGCCGCGTTCGCCACGACCGGCGGGCGACGGACGAGCGCGGCGGTGACGGCCATGCGTCCCAACCTAGCCCCGCAGACGCCTCCGGCCGCCGGGACGAGGCCGGGCGGCCGGAGGGGTGAGGTCGGAGGGGTGAGGTCGGGGCTCAGCCGAAGCGACCCGAGATGTAGGCCTCGGTGGCCTCGTTGTCGGGGCTGGTGAACATCTTCTTGGTGGGGTTGAACTCCACCAGGTGGCCCGGCTGCCCGGCCGCCTTGAGGTTGAAGAAGCCGGTGTCGTCGGAGACCCGGGCCGCCTGCTGCATGTTGTGGGTGACGATCACGATCGTGTACTCGGACTTCAGCTCGTGGATGAGGTCCTCGATCGCGGAGGTCGAGATCGGGTCGAGCGCCGAGCACGGCTCGTCCATCAGCAGCACCTGCGGCTGGACGGCGATGGCGCGGGCGATGCACAGCCGCTGCTGCTGGCCGCCGGAGAGCCCCATGCCGGGCTTGCCGAGCCGGTCCTTGACCTCGTTCCACAGGTTGGCGCCCTTGAGCGAGCGCTCGACGATGTCGTCGGCCTCGGACTTCTTGAGCTTCTTGGAGTTCAGCCGGTTGCCGGCCAGCACGTTCTCGTAGATCGACATCGTCGGGAACGGGTTGGGCCGCTGGAAGACCATGCCGATCTGGCGACGCACGGCCACCGGGTCGACCGAGGGGTCGTAGAGCGACTGGCCGTCGACGACGACCTTGCCCTCGACCCGGGCGCCCGGGATGACCTCGTGCATGCGGTTCAGCGAGCGCAGGAAGGTCGACTTGCCGCAGCCGGACGGGCCGATGAACGCGGTGACCGACTTGGCCCGGATGGTCATGGAGACGCCCTGGACCGCCAGGAAGTCGCCGTAGTAGATGTCGAGGTCGGAGACGTCGATGCTCTTGGCCATGGTGTGGGTGCTCTCTGGGCTGGGCGGTCAGCGACCGGTCTTCGGGGCGAAGACCCGGCCGATGATGCGGGCGACGATGTTGAGGATCATGACGATGGCGATCAGCACGAGCGCGCCGCCCCAGGCGTAGCTGAGGCCCTTGGGCGTGGCGAGCGAGAACTGCTGGTAGATGAACACCGGGAGGGTGGTCATCCGGCCCTCGAAGAGGTTGGTGTTGACGCTGTCGGTGGCGCCGGCGACGACCAGCAGCGGCGCGGTCTCGCCGATGATGCGGGAGACGGCGAGCACGACGCCGGTGACGATGCCGCCGAGCGCGGTCGGCAGGACGACCCGCAGGATCGTGCGCCACTTGGGCACGCCGAGGGCGTAGGACGCCTCGCGCAGGTCCGCGGGCACCAGGCGCAGCATCTCCTCGGTGGAGCGCACGACCGTCGGGATCATCAGCAGCGAGAGCGCCACCGAGCCGCCGAAGCCGAACCGGATGGACGGGCCGAAGATCAGCACGAACAGGGCGAGCGCGAAGAGGCCGGCGACGATCGAGGGGATGCCGGTCATCACGTCGACCAGGAACGTCAGGACCCGGGCCAGCCGGGTGCCGCGGCCGTACTCGACGAGGTAGATCGCGGCGAAGATGCCGATCGGCACCGAGATCAGCATGGCCATGCCGGTGACCAGCAGCGTGCCGATCAGCGCGTGGTAGAGGCCGCCCTGCTGGTCGCCGATGACGTTGCGCATCTGGTAGGTGAGGAACTGGACGTTGATCGTCGAGAGCCCCTCGCGGAGCACCGTGAACACCAGCCAGACCAGCGGGATCATCGCGACGGCGAAGGTGCTCCACACCAGGCTGGTGGCCAGGCGGTCGGCCGCGGCCCGGCGGCTCTCGACCGCCGCCGACCAGCCCGGCAGCGCGACGAGGAAGACGACGAGCGCCGCGAGGACGCCGACGGCCACCGACGCGCCGAGGATCCACAGCAGCGCGCCGACGCCGACGGCGGCGACGCCGACCAGCACCGGCGCCCACGACGGCAGCCGCGGCTCGGTGAGCGCGACGGCGGTGCGGCCGGGCGCGACCCCGGGGTCGAGGGTGGGGGTGCTCACTTGGCCATCCTCCGATCGCTGCGGCCGGCGACGTAGCGGGCCAGGAAGTTGACGCCGAAGGTGAAGGCGAAGAGCACCAGGCCCGTCGCGATCAGCAGGGCCTGCTGCTCGGGCGTCGACTCGGCGTAGTTGACCGCGATGTTCGAGGCGATCGTCGCGGGGTTCTCGGTGGAGATCAGGTTGAGCGTGACGATCGGCGAGGCCGAGAGGACCATCGCGACCGCCATCGTCTCGCCGAGCGCGCGACCCAGGCCGAGCATGACGCCGGAGATCATGCCGGAGCGGGCGTAGGGGAAGACCGCGTAGCGGACCATCTCCCAGCGCGTGGCGCCGAGCGCCAGCGCGGCCTCCTCGTTCAGGCGCGGGGTGCGGGCGAAGACCTCGCGGCAGATCGCCGTGGTGATCGGCAGCACCATGATCGCCAGCACGAGGCCGGCGGTGAGGATCGTGCGGCCGGACGCCGACGGCGGGCCGGCGAAGAACGGCAGCCAGCCGAACCAGTCGTGCAGCCACGACTGGAAGCCGGCGATGTTCTTCGCCAGCTCGCGTCCGCCCCAGAGGCCGTAGACGACCGACGGGACGGCCGCCAGCAGGTCGATCAGGTAGGCCACCGGCGCGGCGAGCCGCCGCGGCGCGTAGTGGCTGATGAACAGCGCGATGCCGATCGCGAACGGCACCGCCACGAGCAGCGCGATGAGCGCGGCGAGCACGGTGCCGAAGACGAGCGGGCCGACGTAGCCGAGGAAGCTCGTGGCCGGCTCGTAGGCGCCGGCGTCCAGCGAGACGGCGGGGAGGCCCTCGATCGCGAGGAAGACGAACACGCCGGCGAGGGCCAGCATGATCACCAGGCCGCTGGCGACGGCGATGCCGCGGAAGACGCGGTCGCCGCGGCCGTGGGGGCGTGAGGACGTGAGGCCGGTGTCGTCGGCCTTCGGCGGGGTCTGGGTGGCGCTCACGGGGCTCCTGCGGCTCCTGGTGCGGACGGGACGACGGCCCCGACCCGGGTCGCGGGTCGGGGCCGTCGGTGGCTCACTTGGTGGTGATGCCGGCGACGATCGCCTGGGCCTTCTCGGCGACCGTGGCGTCGAGCGGCGCGGAGCCGGCCTGGGCCTCGGCGGCCTTCTGGCCCTCGTCGGAGACGATGTACTCGAAGTAGGCCTTGACCAGCTTGCCGGTGTCGGCGTCGGCGTAGGACTGGCACGCCAGCAGGTACGACACCAGGATCAGCGGGTAGGCGTCGGCCTCGGTGGTGGTGCGATCGATGTCGTAGGCGAGGTCGGTCTTGGAGCCCTCGTTGGCGAGCTTGGAGACCGAGAGCGCCTTGGCCGCGCCCTCCTCGCTCGGGGCGACGAACGCGTCGCCGACCTTGATCGAGGCCTTGCCGAGGTCGGCCACCGCGGAGTTGTCGGCGTAGCCGACGTAGCCCTCGTTGTCGGTGATCAGGCCGACCACGCCGGAGGTGCCCTTGGCGGCCTCGCCGCCGGAGACGCTGGAGGGCCAGGTGTCGTCGGCCTCGGGCTTCCAGCCGCCGGCCTTGCTCAGGTAGTCGGTGAAGTTCTTGGTGGTGCCCGACTTGTCGGAGCGGTGCACCGGCACGATCTTGGTGTCGGGCAGCTGCACGCCGTCGTTCTCGGCGGCGATCTTCGGGTCGTTCCACTGGGTGATCGAGCCGTCGAAGATGCCGGTGATGACGTCAGCGCTCAGGTTGAGCGAGGTGATGCCGGGCAGGTTGAACGCCACGGCGATCGGGCTGACGTAGCCCGGCACCTGGACGACGTCGCTCGCGCAGTTCTTCGCGGCGGCCGAGAGCTCGCCCTCGTCGTCGTTGATGGCGGAGTCGGTGCCGGCGAACGCGAAGGCGCCGGAGATGAAGTTCTTGCGGCCGTCGCCGGAGCCGACGCCGTCGTAGTTGACCGTGACGCCGGAGTTGGCGCTCTGGAAGCCGGCGCGCCAGGCCTCCTGGGCCTTCTCCTGCGAGGTGGCGCCGCCGCCGTTGAGCTGGCCGGACAGGCCGCTGCCGCCGGACGCGCCGTCGCCGGCCGAGGACGTGTCGTTGCCGGCACCGCAGGCCGAGAGCGCGAGGGCGAGGGCGGCGACGCCGGGCACGAGGCCACGGCGGATGGAAGAGCGGATCACGTTCGTCTCTCCTGAGATCAGATCGGGGTCGACCCCATGGCGGAGTCTCTGGTCGGGTCGATCTCGCGCAACCTAGGCAGCGCAGGTGACCGGACCCGGCGCCCTCGGTGAACGGGAGGGAAACCAGACATGTCCGGACGCCGTACAAAGACGGGTCGGCAGGCGTACATCACGTGAACTCGGTGAAGAAACGTCGGAATCGCTTGACGATGCGCAGCTGGTCGGATCGGCCCGGCCGGACTGGCCCTGGACCGGCTCCGCACCGCCTCACGTGGGCTCGCGGGGACCGTGCCGCTCGACGTCGACCACCCGCCCGTGCCGACGGTGCACGACCAGCAGCTCTCCGGGGGCGAGCCCGGGGTCGTCCAGGCCGAGGCCGGCGAACACGTGCGGCAGGACGGGGCGGTGGCTGCACACCAGCAGCGTGCGGCGCGCCGCCTCGGCGGCGTCGACCTCCCGGGCGACGAGGGTCCGCACCTCGCGGGCCTCGCCCGCGCCCTCGGCGAGCAGGGGCTCGGCGCGCGGACGCAGGTCGGTGGCCGCGGTGAGCGGCGCGATCGTCTCGCGGCAACGGGTGCTGGGCGAGGTGAGCACCTCGTCCGGGGCGAAGGCAGCGAGCAGCGGGACCAGGCGTGCGGCGTCGACCCGGCCGGTCGCGAGCAGGGGCCGCAGCCGGTCGTCGCCCCGCCAGGTGCGGCGGGCGCGGGCCGTGGCGTGGCGCAGCACGACGACGGCGCTCGTCCGCTTGCGCACCTCGACGGCGCGCTGCAGCACGTCGCGGTCGCGGGCGTAGGTGAGCAGGTCGAGCGCCTTGTCGCGCTCGACCCAGGCCACCTGGTCGATCTCCTCGGTGGGCTCGAAGCCCGCGACGTCGTCGTCACCGACCGGCCGGGCGATCCAGTAGTCGACCGACTTGGCGCGTCCGGCGACGTCGTAGCGCTGCCGCAGCAGCGGCCGTCCGAGCCGCACCCGCAGGCCGGTCTCCTCCTCGACCTCGCGCACGGCGGCGGCGGCGCGGTGCTCGCCGCGATCGAGCTTGCCCTTGGGGAACGACCAGTCGTCGTAGCGGGGCCGGTGCACGAGCAGCACCTCGCGGGGCCGCAGCACGACAGCGCCCGCGGCGAGGATCTCCCCCCGTGCGACCATGGCGTCAGTCTCACATCCCCCGCGCCGCCCGCGGCAGCGGGCTCGAGGACAGGAGCACGCGCGTGGCGTGGAGGAGCCGCCGGGGCCTCGCCCTCATCGGCGCGGCGGTCGTGCTGGCGCTGGTCGCCGGGCTGCTCGTCACCCGTCAGCTCGGCTGGTGGGGCACCTCGCGCACCGCGCTGCAGGCGGCGGTGCGGATGGCGCCGGCCGACACCGTCCGGTTCTCCTGGACCGACTGGCGGGCGGTGCGCGCCGAGGTCGGCTCCGACGTCGGCAAGGACTCCAGCTCCGAGGAGGTGCAGGAGTTCCTCCGCAAGGCCTACCCGACCGACGCGACGTCGCGCTCGGCCCTCACCGACCTCGTGCCGATCCTCCAGGAGGGCTTCGGCTTCTCCCCCGCGACGCTGGCCTGGGAGCTGCTCGCGCAGGGGCCCCGCGGCGCCGTCGAGATCGACCGGCTCGACGACGACGTCAGCATCGACGACCTCGGCGACCGGCTCGCCGCCCTGGGCTACCAGCGTCCGGGCGCCGATCGGGTCTGGAAGGGCGGCCCGGACCTGCTCGGCCAGATCGGCCTGCGGCTCGGGCAGGACACCAGCCCGCTGCTGCAGCACGTCGCGTTCGACGAGAAGCGCCACCTGGTGCTCTTCAGCAACCGGCCCGACTACCTCGCCGAGACCGTGGCGGGACTCGACGACCACGACAGCCAGGTCGACGACGTGCTGGACGCGGTGGGCGACCCCGATCCGATGGCCGCCACGGTGTTCGCCGGCTCCTACGTCTGCGAGGAGCTGGCGATGGGCCAGGCCGACCCGGACGACAAGGCCCGCGGCGAGGAGCTCGTCCGCGCCGCCGGGCCGATCTCGCCGCTCGCGTCGTACGCGATGGTGCTGCGCCGCGACCGCAGCGTCGCCGTGGCGTTCGGCTTCGAGAACGACCAGCAGGCGAAGGAGAACGCGCCCACCCGGGCGCGGCTGGCCTCGGGCGAGGCGCCCGGCCAGGGCGGTGACTTCCCGGAGCGGTTCTCGCTCGGCACCGTCGAGGCCCGCGGGAAGGTCGTGACGATGGAGCTCAAGCCGAAGCCGGAGAACTACGTGCTCTCCGACCTCTCCGACGGCCCCGTGCTCTTCGCCACCTGCTGACGTCGGGCGTCAGCGGAAGCGGCGCAGCCGCAGGCTGTTGGTGACGACCAGCACCGACGAGGCGGCCATCGCGCCGCCGGCGATCATCGGGCTCACCAGCCCCGCCACCGCCAGCGGGATCGCGGCGACATTGTAGGCGAAGGCCCAGAAGAGGTTGGAGCGGATCACCGCGAGCGTGCGCCGCGCCAGCCGGACGGCGTCGACGACGAGCAGCAGGTCGCCGCGGACGACCGTCACGTCGGCGGCCTCCGCCGCGATCGCGGCGCCGCTGCCGAGCGCGATGCCGAGGTCGGCGCTCGCCAGCGCGGCGGCGTCGTTGACGCCGTCGCCGACCATCGCCACGGCGTGGCCCTGCCGCTGGAGCGCGCGCACCGCCTCGACCTTGCCCTCGGGCAGCACGCCCGCGACGACGTCCTCGGCCGGCACGCCGACCTCGGCGGCGACCCGCAGCGCGGCCCGCTCGTGATCGCCGGTGAGGACGACGGGGCGCAGGCCGAGGGCGCGCAGCCGCTCGACCGCCTCGCGGGAGGTGGGCCGCACGGCGTCGGCGACCTCGAGCACCCCGCGCGCCCGACCGTCCCAGCCGACCAGCACGGCCACCCGTCCGGCGGCCTCGGCGCGCTCGCGGGCGGCGTCGACCTCCGGCGGCACGGCGAGACCGCGCTCGCGGAGCAGGGCGGCCCGTCCGGCGACGACCTCGAGCCCGTCGAACCGCGCCCGCACGCCGAGGCCCGGCAGGGCGGCGAAGTCGTCGACCTCGGACGCGGTCTCGACGGCGCCGGCGATCGCGCGTCCGACCGGGTGCTCGGACCCCGCCTCGACGGCGGCGGCGCGGCGCAGCAGCTCGTCCCGCTCGACGCCCGGCGCGGGCACGACGTCGTGCAGCGTCATCACGCCGGTGGTGAGGGTGCCGGTCTTGTCGAGCACGACGACGTCGATGCGCTGGGCCTGCTCGAGCGCCGGCGCACCGCGCAGCAGGACGCCGAGCTGGGCGCCCCGGCCGGTGCCGACCAGGAGCGCGGTGGGGGTGGCCAGGCCGAGGGCGCACGGGCAGGCGACGACCAGCACGGCCACGGCCGCGCTGAGCGCGAGCGTCCAGGAGCCGCCGAGCAGCCCCCAGCCCAGGAGCGTGCCGAGGGCGACGACCAGCACGATCGGCACGAACACCCCGGCGATGCGGTCGACGAGCCGCTGCACCGCGGCCTTGCGGGTCTGCGCCTCCTCGACCAGGCGCACCATGCGGGCCAGGGCGGTGTCGGAGCCGACCCGCGTGGCGCGGACGAGCAGGCGTCCGCCCGCGTTGACGGTGCCGCCGACGACGACGTCGCCGGGCCCGACCTCGACCGGCACGGGCTCGCCGGTGAGCATGGAGGCGTCGACGGCCGACGTGCCGGTCTCGACGACGCCGTCGGTGGCGACCCGCTCGCCGGGGCGGACGACGAAGCGCTGGCCCACGCGCAGCCGGTCGGCGGGGAGCAGACCGGTGCTGGCGTCGTCGGCCACCACCTCGACCTCACGGACGCCCAGGGCGGCCAGCGACCGGAGCGCGGCGCCGGCGCGGCGCCGGGCGGTGCGCTCCAGGAAGCGGCCCGCCAGCAGGAACGTGGTGACGCCGGTGGCGGCCTCGAGGTAGATCTCGCCGAGGCCGTCGTCGCGCTGGAGGGTCAGGGAGAAGCCGTGGCGCATGCCGATCTCGCCGGCGTGGCCGAAGAGCAGCGCCACGAGGGACCAGCCGAAGGCGGCCAGGACGCCCATCGAGACGAGGGTGTCCATCGTCGCAGTGCGGTGGCGCAGGTGCCGGGCGGCCGCGGCGTGGAAGGGCCAGCCGCCCCAGGCCACCACCGGCGTCGCGAGCGCGAGGGAGAGCCACTGCCAGCCGTCGACCTGCCACGCCGGCACCATGGCGAGCGCGATCACCGGCGCCGAGAGCACGGCGCTGACGACCAGCCGGCGACGCAGGGCGTCGGTCGCGGCGTCGACGTCGTCCCCGCCGTCCGGCTGCGCGCCGGGAGGCGGCGTGACGACGGCCTGGTACCCGGCGGCCTCGACGGCCGCGACCAGCGCGTCCGCGTCGATCGCGGACGGGGCGGTGACCAGAGCGCGCTCGGTGGCGTAGTTGACCTCGGCGCTGACCCCGTCCAGCTTCCCCAGCTTGCGCTCGATGCGGTGCGCGCAGGAGGCGCAGGTCATGCCGGTGATCGCGAGCTCGACGTCGTGCGTGGTGCCCGTGGCCGTCGGCGCGGTGGTCGGCTCGGTCATGGCGCGCTCAGGCCAGGGCGTAGCCGGCCTCGGCCACGGCGGCCTCGACCTGGCCGCGCTCCAGCGGCTCGCTGGAGGTGACGACGACGGCGCCGGTCTCGAGGGTCACGTCGACCGCCTCGACACCCGGCAGCTCGGTGAGCTCCTCGGTGACGGAGGCGACGCAGTGGCCGCAGGTCATGCCGGTGACGGTCCAGGTGCTGGTCGTGGACATGCAGGTCTCCTCGATGCTGGGCGTGCGCGTCAGGAGCGCACGAGTCGGGTGATGGCGGCGACGGCCTCGGCGACCTTGACGGCGCCCTCGTCCTCGCCCGCGCGGGCGGCGTCGACGACGCAATGCGCGAGGTGGTCCTCCAGCAGGCCGAGCGAGACGGCCTGGAGCGCCTTCGTCAGGGCGCTGACCTGGGTGAGGATGTCGATGCAGTACGCCTCGTCCTCGACCATCCGCTGCAGCCCGCGGGTCTGGCCCTCGATGCGGCGCAGCCGCTTGAGGTAGTCGTCCTTGCGGCTGATGTAGCCGTGGTGGTGGGGGAGGTCGTCGCTCACACCTCGAACATACCCCTGGGGGGTAGGGGTCTCAAGGGAGCAGAGAGGGGGTCAGTCGTGCTCGGGGAGGAGGCCGAGGATCGCGTCGATCTCGGCCTCGGTGAGGTGCTCGTCGGACTCGCTGGCCGCGATGATCAGGTTCGTGGTCAGCTCGACCTCGCCGAGCAGGTCGGCATCCTCGAGCGTCACGTCGAACTGGTCGTGCACCGGGCCCTCCAAGGCTAAAGACGGGTGTTCGTTCACCCCCTCCAGACTGCCCGATGATCGGTGAGACCAAACGGTTGCGTCCCGAAGTGACCCGTTCGGGCCACCCTCGGGTGGCCCTGTCCGCACGCGGCCGCGTCCGGCGCCCCACCCGAACGGATGGGGGGTCAGCCCACGCGGTCGAGCAGCTCGCGGGCCAGCGCGAACGCCGACGTCGCCGCCGGCGAGGGCGCGTTGCGGACGAACACGACCGGCCCGAGCCGCGAGAGCACGAAGTCGTCGACCAGCGCGCCGTCGCGGCCGACCGCCTGCGCGCGCACGCCCGCGCTCCACACGCCGTCCTCGAGGTCGTCGACGGTGAGGCCCGGCACGTAGCGGGCGGCCTCGGCGACGAAGGCGCGGCGGTCGACGGCCATCCGCAGCTCGTGCACGCCGGTGCGCCAGAAGCGCCGCGCGACGTGCCAGGTGCCCGGCCAGGCCAGCGTCTCCGCGGCGTCGCGCGGTCGCCAGGAGCGGGGGTCGGTGAGCCGGTAGGCGTCGCGCGCCGGGACGAGCATCGCCGTCGGGCCGAGCAGCACCGCGCCGCGTCCGCCGTCGCCCGGGGACGCCAGGTGCCGGGTGACGTGGACGCCGAGGAACGGCAGGTCGGGGTCGGGCACCGGGTAGACCATGCCGCGCACGGGACGCGCCGCGACGGCCTCGGGGCGCAGCGCGAGGTAGGCCCCGCGGAAGGGGACGATGCGGGGATCGGCCGGCGCGCCCGCCGCCCGCGCCAGGCGGTCGGACCACAGGCCGGCGCAGACCACGACGCGGCGCGCCACGACGTCACCCGCGGAGGTGCGCACGACCGCGCCGGCCACGTGCGGCGCGAGACCCTCGACCCGGGTGGCGAGCCGGACGTCCGCCCCGAGCGTGAGCAGCTCGGCGTGCACCGCGCGGGCCACGGCGGCGTAGTCGACGATGCCCGTGTTCGGCGCGTGCAGCGCCGCGATGCCGGTGGCCGACGGCTCGATCTCGCGGATCGCCCCGAGCCCCTCGACCCGGCGCAGGCCCGGCACCCGGTTGGCGCGGCCGCGTCGCTCGAGCTCGTCGAGCCGGCCGCGCTCGTGCTCGCCGAGCGCGACGATCAGCTTGCCGCAGCGCTCGTGCGGGAGGCGGTGCTCCTCGCAGTAGGCGTAGAGGTCGCGGGCGCCCTCGACGCACAGCCGCGCCTTGAGCGAGCCCGGCTGGTAGTAGATGCCGCCGTGCACGACGCCGGAGTTGCGGCCGGTCTGGTGGGCGGCGACGGCGGCCTCCTGCTCGACCACCACCACCTGCGCGCCCGGGTGGCGCAGCAGGTGCTCGCGGGCGGTGGCCAGGCCGACGAGGCCCGCGCCGACGACGAGGAGATCGGCCGGCTTCACGGCCCCGAACCTAGCCGGTGCGGCGTCACTCGGCCGGGGCGGAGAGCTCCAGCGCGATGCCGTCGGGGTCGCGCAGCTCCAGGATCGCGATGCCGCCGGCGTCCTTGACGCCGCCGTGCTCGATGCCGAGCCCGTCGAGGTGCGCGGCTGCCTGCTCGAGGTCGTGACGGTCGGCGAGCGCGAAGGAGACGTGGTCGAGGCCGACGCGGTCCTCGGAGAACGCGTCGTCGGCGGGCGCGACGGGACGCAGCCCGAAGAGCCCGCCCGGGATCGCGTAGATGACCCCGCCGAAGAGGAACCACAGCTGCTCGCGCGTGGCCTCGTCGGCGTCCGGCGGCAGCTCGTAGGCGACGTCCCAGCCGAAGACCGCGTCGTAGAAGGCGCGGGAGGCGGCGAGGTCGCGGACGGTGAGGCGGACGTGGTGGACGCCGGTGATGGAGACGGTCATGTCGCGACGGTAGGCAGGCCCACCTGAGGGCGCCCCATCGAAGGGCGGGCCGGCGGTGGGCGCCGCGACCTGCTGGGGTCCCGCGGCGCCGCCGGTCGGCTTCCCGTCAGCGCACCGTGAAGGGGCCCGACATCGCGGGGCCTCGGCGCGGCGGGGAGGCGCTGCGGTTCGCGAGCGCCGACGCCGACGGACCGGTGCGCAGGGCGTCGTCGTAGGAGACCGTCTCGCCCCAGACGCCACCGCCCTTGCTCACCGGGAAGATGCCCAGGTCGTGGCGCCGACGCGGATCTGCGTCGGATCGCCGAGGCAGACCAGGGGCACCCGCAGGACGATGCCGGCGTCGACGCGGTAGGCGCGGCCGCCCTCGCAGGCGCTGCCGCGACTCCCCTTGCGGACGATCCGGAACTCGTCGCGGAAGGTGTCCGTGGTGAGCACGTCCCTGACGTAGTAGACCCGGCCGGCCGCCGTCGCGATGCGCACCGAGGCGTCGAAGTCCTCGAGCCCGTCGGTCCGGGTGGTGAGGTTGGCCTGGAGGGTCGTGCCGTCGGAGACGATCGTCAGACGGCTGAGGTCGTCGCCGGTGCCGTGGGTGGTGACCGCGCGGGTCCCGTCCTCGTAGTCGGTGACGCCGTAGGCGTCATGTCGGGCGTCGAGGTGGGTGTAGACCACCTGGCGGCCGGTGATCCTCGGGGACTGCGCGGCCTGCGCGGCCTGCGCGGTCGGGACGCCCAGCGACGGGACCGCGAGGGCGATCACCGCCGTCGCGGCGAGGGAGAGACGGCGGGCGCGGGGGGCCGAGAGCATGCCCGAGGCTCTCATGCGCGCGCGGCCGCCGCCACGGTCCGGGACGGGATCAGAGGTCGGCGCCGACGTCGATCCGGTTGCCGTCGGGGTCGGCCATGACGAACGTGCGCATGCCGTAGTCGGCGTCGCGGAGCTCGCCGACGATGGGGACGCCGTGCGCGACGAGGTGCTCGTGCAGGGCGTCGGGGCCCTCGACCATGAGGTGGGCGACGTTCTGCTCGCCCCCGCGGTGACCCGGCTCGAGGGCGAGGTGCAGCTCGGTGGCGCCGCGCTCGACGATGACGAAGGACGTCGGCTGGCCGTTGCGGAACGTCTCCTGCAGGCCGAGCACGCCGACGTAGAAGGCGAGCGCGCGGTCGACGTCGGACACGGAGATGGTCGGCGCGGCACGGCCGAGGGTGAAGGTCATTGGGTCTCCTGGGATCGGGGCGGCGGTGCCGCGGGACGATCATCTCGCCGGCCGGCGAGCTGCGGAAGTGTCGGCGGGGGCGTCGATCGCCCCGGGCATCGGCCAGTTGTCGTCCACAGGACTGATTTCAGCACCTATTTCCACCAGCTGTGGAAATAGCCTCGAGCGCATTCGCGGTGGATTTCCTGTTCCTTTCCTGACTCATTCCACGTAGAATCGAGCACGTGTTCGATCTCGGGATGCTTCAGCAGCTGCCGGCCACGGTGGCCGGGCGGTCGTTGCCGCCTGGTGCGGCGGGGCTGGTGGAGGAGATCGGGCTGCTGGAGGACGCGGTCAACGCCCTGCGGGCCCGGCAGGTGCGGCTTGCTGCGGCGCTGGTGCAGGTGCGGGAGGCCGAGCGCCCGCCGCGGCGGACGCTGTCGCGGGACGAGCAGCTGACCCGGCTGTCGCGGCTGCGGGCCTCGGTGGGTGCGGAGGTCGGGCTCGCGCGGCGGGTCTCCCCGCACCAGGGGCGGGCGTTCGTCTCTCTGGCGCTGGTGCTGCCTGTCGAGTTGCCCGCGACCTGGGCGGCCTGTCAGGCGGGGCGGCTGCCGCTGGAGCGGGCCCGGATGGTCGCCTCGGGCACCGCCATGCTGTCCCTGGAACAGCGGCAGACGATCGACGCCGCCGTGTGCGGCGACCCCGACCACGCCGCACGGCTGGGCGACCGGGAGCTCGGCTCCCTCGTCCGTGGCCACGCCGCGCGGCTCGATCCCGCCGGTGTGGTGGCGCAGATCCGGCACGCCGAAGGCGGACGCCGCGTCACCCTGCGGCCCGGACGCGACCACCTGGTCCACCTGCACGCCGCCCTCCCGATCCGCGACGGCGTCGCCTGCCTCGCCGCGCTCAAGGCCGCCGCCACGTCAGCGGTCGCGGCCGGGGAGACCGGCAGCGCGGACGCCGAGTCCACCGTGATGGCCGACCTCCTCGTCGCGCGGCTCACCGGGCGTGACGCCTCCACGAACGGACTGCCGGAGCCGGTGCAGCTGCGGCTCGTGGTGGCCGCCGACGACCTCTTCCGCGCTCCTGGCGATGAGGCTGATGGCACGGCGACGCTGGTCGACCCGTCCGGCACCATCCAGGCCGACGGCCTGCCCGCCGAGCTGGCCCGCCGCTGGATCCGCTCCGCCCTCGACGCCGGCCAGAAGGTCGCCGTGAAGCGACTCTTCGCCCACCCCGACACCGGGGCCCTGGTCGCGATGGACTCCCGCTCCCGGACCTTCCCACCCGGACTCGCCGAGCTCATCACCCTGCGCGACCGCTGGTGCCGCACCCCCTACTGCAACGCACCGATCCGACAGATCGACCATGTCCGCCGCCACGCCGACGGCGGCCCCACCTCCTACGCCAACGCCCAAGGCCTCTGCATCACCTGCAACCAGGTCAAGGAAGAACCCGGATGGCACCACGAACCACCCGAGCCACGGGCACCCGGCGCACCCCACGCCATCCGCATCACCACGCCCACCGGGAGCCAGCATCGAGCTCGCGCGAGGCCCCTGCTCACCGGGCTACGACCCGTACGGCTCCACGAGCACCCCACCGGCCTCGTCGATGGTGATCCACGCGACGTGGCCGCCGAGATCCGCGCAGTCGAGCATCGGCGGCAGCGCGCCGGCGGCCCACCGGCACCGCCACCGCTGCCGCAGATCGGCGCTCAGTGATCGCCGCTCGAGGGACGTCGTGGTCGTGACGATCCGATTCGGAACGTCCCCGCAGGTCCCGCTCACGCGTACCGGGTCCGTGCGGCCGGGCAGCTCGTCCGCCACCGTGGCGGCGACGTCCTGTGCCGTCGCCACAGCGGCGTCCGAGCACTCGTCGAGAGCCCAGACGGCCACGTGTCTCGCCAGCGAGGCGTGCACGGGGAACAACGCGACCGGCTCGGCGATCGCCAGGGCGACGACCGCCGCGACGACCACGCCCCTCGCACCTGCGCCCATGCCGCCACCCTCCCCGATCGAGGGCGCGGACGCCAACGCAGGCGGAGGGACGCGGGCCTCAGGCGAGCCCCGACGGCACCCGCCGCCGCAGGAAGTCGAGCTGGTCGCCGACGACGGTCTCGAAGTACGGGTCGAGGTAGGGCTCGAAGTGCTGGCACTCGTAGGTGCGGATCTCGCCGTCGGGCAGGCGCCGTCCCGCCTTGAGCGCGACCTCGACGGGCGTGACGGTGTCGCCGCTCGCGATCTGGACGAGCGTCGGGGCGAGCACCTTCGCGGCCCGCCGGCCCGGTGAGTAGAACGGCACCCGCAGCGCGATCCGCGCGGCGACGTCGTTCGCCGGCAGCAGCTGCTCGTAGAGGTCGCCGGCCAGGCGGATGGCCATCGGCGCCGCGTCGGGCGAGGTCATCATGGCGAGATCGCCGGGGTACCCGGCCGCGGGCACCCGGTACGGCGCCCGGCCCACGGCGGCGCGGGCCTGGTCACGGAGCCCCGCGGCGATCAGCCGGGCGACGAGCCGCGGGGGCTGGGAGAACACCGACGCCGGACCGCTGACGTGCGGCACCTGGGCGATCACGGCGGCGACGCCGCGATCCTCGGACGCGATCCGCAGCGCATGACCGCCGCCGAACGAGGTGCCCCAGAGGACCAGTCGGCCGGCATCGACCCCGGGCAGTCGGCGGGCGTAGGCGAGGGCCGCTCGCCAGTCGTCGTGCTGCGAGCGGATGTTCAGCACGCGCCGCGGCTCGCCCGCACGCGCGTCGGGCCGGCGCCAGAGCCCGGCGACGACGTCTCCTAGAGTGAGGATGCGGCAGCCGCCGCGAACGGGCCCTTAGCTCAGTTGGTAGAGCACCGGACTTTTAATCCGAGTGTCGTCGGTTCGAGCCCGACAGGGCCTACCGCTCCGACCGGCCCGCTCGACGGGCGTCCGCCGATCAGCCGCCGACCGAGCGCTGATCAGGCGCCGAAGACCGGCGGCCGCTTCTCGAGGAACGCGGTGACGCCCTCGCGGCCGTCCGCACTGCCGGCGCGCTCGCGGATGGCGAGGGTCTCGGCACGCAGGCGGGCCTCGGGGGCGTCCTCGACGGCGGTGCGCAGCAGCCGCTTGGTGGCGGCGAGGGAGCCGCGGGAGCCGGCGAGCAGGGTGGCGACGACCTCGTCGACCGCGGCGTCGAGCCCGTCGGCGGGGACGACGCGGGCGACGAGTCCGGCGTCCAGCGCCTCCTGCGCCGAGAGGACGTCGTTGAGCAGCGCGAGCCGGAGCATGCGGTGGAGCCCGAGGGTGTGGCTGAGCAGCGAGGTGCCGCCATCGACCGAGAGCCCGATCTTGGTGTAGCCGAGGGTGAAGCGGGCGGTGTCGGCGGCGACGACCAGGTCGGCCGCCGCGGCCAGCGGGAACCCGGCCCCCGCGGCCATCCCCTGCACCGCCGAGACGACGACGGCGTCGGAGCGCACCAGCTCGGAGACGACGCGGTGCAGCGCCTCGGCGAGGTCGTCGATGAAGCGCGCCATGTCGGGCGCGGAGCCGAACGCCCCGAGGTCGCCGCCGACGCTGAAGAACCGGCCGGTGCTGGCGAGCACGATCACCCGTGCGCCGTCGGCGTCGGCGCGACGGAGACCGTCGAGCAGCGCCTCCACCGAGGCGGGGTTGACGGGGTTGCCGCGGTCGGCGTCGTCGAGGGTGAGCCGCGCGCAGCCGTCGGCGAACGCGTAGGAGACGGGGGAGCTCGAGCCGGTCATGGCCGCCACAGTAGGCAGCGGACGCCGCGGCCGGGACGTCGTCCGATGCGTGGCGGCTGCGGCCCCGGTGGCACAGTGGCGAGGTGGCGATCGACGGCGAGGCACGGGCGGGCGCGGCCGTCGTCGGCACCTCGCTCCTCGCCCCGCGCTACCTGGTGACGACCCTCGGCGCGGTGAGCCTGGTCTTCCTCGCGGCCTTCGAGCAGCTGGCGGTGACGACCGTGATGGTCACCGTCACCACCGAGCTCGACGGCCGCTCCTGGTACTCCGTGGCGTTCTCGATCGCGCTCGCCTCCAGCGTCATCGGCACGGTGCTCGGCGGGCTCGCGGCCGACCGCCGCGGCCCCGGCGCACCGCTGCTGGCGGCCGTCGGCGTCTTCGGCCTGGGGCTCCTGCTGGCCGGGCTCGCGCCCGACATCGGGACGTTCGTGGCCGCGCGGCTGCTCCAGGGCATCGGCGGCGGCGCGCTGACCGTGACGCTCTACGTGCTCGTGGCCGAGGTGTTCGACCCGGTGGACCGTCCGCGCGTCTTCGGGGCGTTCGCGGCGGCCTGGGTGCTGCCCGCGCTGATCGGTCCGCTGCTGGCGGGCGCGGTGGCCGACACCGTCGGCTGGCGGTGGGTGTTCCTCGGCGTCATCGCCGTCGCGGCCGGCGCCACGGCGCTGCTGCTGCCGGCCCTGCGCACGCACGGGCGCCGGTCCGAGGTGGCCGAGCGCGAGCCCGACAGCGGACGCCGCCTGGCCCTGGCGGTCGTCGTCGCCGCGAGCGTCGTGGCCATCGACCTCGGCGGCCAGGCCGAGGACGTCCTCGGCGCGCTCGTCGCCGGACTCGGCGTCCTGGTGACCCTCCTGGCGCTGCGGCCGCTGCTGCCCGTCGGCACCCTGCGCGCGGCGCGGGGCCTGCCGGCGGTGATCGCGATGCGCGGCCTCATGGCGGCCGGCTTCTTCCTCGCCGAGATCTACGTGCCGTACCTCCTGCAGACCCGCTACGACGCGAAGCCGTGGCTGGCCGGGCTCGCCCTGACCGTCGGGACGATCGGGTGGGCGTCCGGCTCGCAGGTGCAGGGACGCCTGGGCGCGCGGCTGCCGGACACGACCGCCTTCCGCGTCGGCACCGCGCTCGTGCTCGTCGGCGTCGCCGGGCAGCTGGCGATCGCCGCGCTGCACGTCGGCCCGTGGGCGGTGCCGCTGCTCTGGGTCGCCGGCGGCGCGGGCATGGGCCTGGCCTACCCGCGGGTCTCGACCGCCGTGCTGGCCGCGTCGGCGGAGGACGAGCGCGGCCGCAACAGCGCCGCCGCGACGATGGGCGACACCGTCTCCTCGGCCACCTGGATCGCGCTCGGCGGCCTGGCCTTCACCGCGATCGGCGGGCTCGGCTCGGACGCCGCGTTCCCCGCCGCCTTCGGTCTGGCCACCCTGGCCGCGGCCGGCGCGACGCTCGTGGCCCGCCGCACCGCCTGACCTCAGGCCGCGACCGGGGCCGCGACGGCCGGTGCCGAACGGCGTCCGGGCGTGAGCAGCGGCGCGCTGACGGCGGCGAGCAGCATGACGCCGGCCAGCGCCCACCAGACCCGGTGGAAGGCGTCGAGCACCTCACCGGGGGCGGGAGTGCCGAGCAGCACGACGACGAGGGTGACGCCGAACGCCGTGCCGAGCTGACGCGTCATCGCCACCACCGCGCTGCCGGTGGCGGCGCGCGACGGCGGCAGGTCGGCGGTGGCCGAGGAGAGGATGTTCGGCAGCGCGAGCCCGACCCCGGCGCCGCCGATCAGCCAGCCCGGCATGAGCGTCGTCGCGTAGGCCGGCTCGGTGGTGACCGACGCGGCCGTGAGCAGCGTGCCGGCGGCGAAGAGCACGCAGCCCAGCGCCACGACCCAGCCGACCGGCACCCGCGCGGTGAGCCGGTGCGCGACGGCGGCGAACACCGGCACCATGAGCGGGCCGGGCGCGATCGCCAGGCCGGTGCGGATCGGCGAGTAGCCCCACACCAGCTGCAGCCAGAGCACCGAGACGAGCAGGGCGGCCGCGAACGGGGCGGCGAAGAGCAGCGAGGTGACGTTCGACCACCGGAAGGCCGGCACCCGCAGCAGCGCGGGGTCGATGACCGGCTCGGCGTGGCGCGCCGAGGAGGCGACGAACGCGACCAGCGCGAGCGCCGCGACGACGAAGGCGCCGACCACCCGGGCCGAGCCCCAGCCCCACGGGTCGCCCTCGACGAGCGCGAGCGTCAGCGCGCCGACGGAGATCGCGAGCGCGGCGGCGCCGAGCAGGTCGGGCAGACGGGTCGCGGCGTCGTCGCGACTGGGCTCGACGACCAGCGCGGCGACGACCAGCGCGGCGAGGCCGATCGGCACGTTCACCAGGAACACCCACTGCCAGGACGCCTCGACCAGCACCCCGCCGACGGCCGGGCCGAACGCGGCCGCGAGCGCGCCGGTGGCCGCCCAGGTGCGGATCCAGGCCGCGCGGCGCTCCGGCGGCGCGGCGGCGACGACCAGCCCCAGGCTGGCCGGGGTCAGCACGGCGGCGCCCAGCGCCTGGACGGCCCGGGCGGCCACGAGCGTCCAGACGTCGGGGGCGGCGGCGCAGGCGACGCTGGCGAGGGTGAACAGCGCCAGGCCGGCGAGGAAGGCGCCCTTGCGGCCGTACCGGTCGGCCAGGCGTCCGGCGGGGACGAGCAGCGCGGCGTAGAGGATCGCGTAGGCGTTGAGCACCCAGGAGAGGTCGGCGAGCGAGGCGTCGAGGTCGGCGCCGATCTGCTCGAAGGCCACGTTGACGATGAAGAGGTCGAGGCTCGCGACGAACGCGGCGGCCGAGAGGACCGCGAGGACGATGCCCCGTCCGCGCTGCTCCGGCACCTGGGTCTGATCTGACATAGCCAGCAAGGTAGTAGCCTGACTATGCTCAGCACAAGTGAGGAGGGACGATGTCCGCAACCGTCGGATCCGCCGGGCCCACCGAGCCCGCCGAGGCGGCACGACTCGAGGGCGAGCTCGCCGACCGCGACGCCTTCCGTCCCGGCGACCGCTGCCCCATCGCCCGCGCGCTCGGCGTCGTCGGCACCCGCTCGGCGATGCTGATCGTCCGCGAGGCCTTCTACGGCACCACCCGCTTCGACGACTTCGCCGCACGCGTCGAGATCACCCCGGCCGTCGCCGCGGCCCGCCTCAAGGAGCTCACCGAGGCCGGCATCCTGCGCCGCGAGCCCTACCGCGAGCCCGGCCAGCGCACCCGGCACGAGTACCGCCTGACGCCGATGGGCCTCGACCTCGCGCCCGTCGTCCTCGGCCTCTTCGAGTGGGGCGGCCGGCACCTGACGTCGTCCGGCCGGCCGCCGCTCGACCTCGTCCACGACGAGTGCGGCGCGGCCGTGCACGCCGAGGTGCGCTGCGAGTCGGGACACCCGGTGCCGCTCGCCGAGCTGCGCCTCCGGCGCGCCGGGTCGGCCTGACGCGGCGTCAGGTCAGACGCGCGAGCCCCTCGGCCAGGTAGGGCCCGACGGCCTGCCCGGCCCGGGCGGTGACGTCGTCGGGGTGGCCGCCGGCGGCGCGGTGGCGATGCTCGATGCCGGCCGCGATCACCGCGATCTTCAGGCAGGCCAGCGCCAGGTGGGCGTCCCAGTCGACCAGCCGCGCCCCGCCGGCCGCCTCGTACGCCTCGGCGAGGGCGTCGACGTCGGGCAGCAGGTCGGAGGTCCAGGCGGTGGGCTCGCCCATCACCAGGTCGAAGGCCGGCAGCCGGTAGACCGCCATCATCGCGACGTCGGCCACCGGGTCGCCCAGGGTCGAGAGCTCCCAGTCGACGACCGCCGCCACCTGCGTCGCGGGTGCCTCGACGGTGCCGAGGCGCAGCAGGGTGTTGTCGATGCGGTAGTCGCCGTGCACCAGACCCGACGCGGCCTGCCGCGGCAGCGCCTCGCCCAGCGCCGCGACCAGCCGAGCGGCGTCGGCGCGCACGGCGTCCGGCGCACCGGCGCCGACGAGGTCCCACTGGCCGCCCCACCGGCGCAGCTGACGCGCGGCGTACCCGTCGGGACGCCCGAGGTCGCCGAGCCCGACGGACGCCGGCTCGACGGCGTGCAGCGCGGCCAGCGTCGCCACCAGCGCCGCGACCGCGGCCTCGCGCACCGAAGCGTCCAGGGCCTCGAGGTCGGCCCGCGACTGCACCGTCACACCCTCGACGAACCCGCACACCGCGAACGGCAGCCCGATCAGCGACTCGTCCTCGCACACCGCCACCGCCGACGGCACCGGCACCGGACGGCCCGGGGCGCCGTCGAGGGCCGAGACGATCCGCCACTCCCGGGCGACGTCGTGCGCCGAGGGGGTGCGCCCCGCGCGCGGCGGCGTGCGCATCACCCACGCGGCGCCCGAGACCTCGTCGGCCAGCCGGTAGGTGAGGTTCGACCGGCCGCCCGCGATCAGCCGCGCCGAGAGGGGGCCGGACACCGGCGTCCCCGCCCCGCGCAGGACGCCCGCGACCGCCGCCAGCTCGGCGTCCGACAGCGGGGAGTCGACGAGCGTGCTCACGCGTCGCCGGCGATCGCGCGGACCGCCCGCTTGGCGATCGACCAGCGGTGCACCTCCGAGGGCCCGTCGTAGATGCGGAACGGACGCAGCTCCCGCGCGATCCGCGCCACCGGCAGCTCGGTCGAGACCCCGAGCCCGCCGCACATCTGCTGCGCGCGGTCGGCCACCCGGTCGAGCGCCTCGGCCGCGAACGTCTTGGCGATCGAGGTCTCCTTCGACGCCCGTCCGCCCGCGTCCAGCGCCCGGCACGCCTCGAGCAGCAGCGCCCGCGTCGCGGCCAGGTCGATCTCGTTGTCGGCGATCAGCTGCTGCATCAGGCCCAGGTCCGCCAGCCGCGACCCGAACGCCCGACGTCCCGCCACGTGCGCGACCGCCACCTCGTGCGCCCGCCGCGCCGCGCCCGTCCACCGCATCACGTGCGTCATCCGCGCCGGACCCAGCCGCACCTGCGCGTAGCGGAACCCCTCGTCGACGCCGCCGAGCACGTCGTCGTCCGGGACGAAGACGTCCGTCAGCGCCAGCTCGCAGTGCCCGCCCAGCATCGCGCGGTCGACCGTCCCGACGTGCCGCACCACCTCCAGGCCCGGTGTGCCGGCCGGCACCAGGAACATCGTCGCCCCGCCCGCACCGCCGGGCTCGCCGGAGGTCCGGGCCATGACGATGAAGAACGCCGCGCCGTCCGCGCCGGTGATGAACCACTTGCGGCCCGAGATCGTCCACCCGCCGTCGACCCGCGTGGCCCGCGTGGTCAGCATCGACGGGTCCGCGCCCGCGCCGGGCGCCGGCTCGGTCATCGCGAACGCCGAGCGCACCTCCGCCCGCGCCAGCGGCGCCAGGAACCGCTCCCGCTGCGCCGCGGTCGCCACGTGGTCGAGCAGGTGCACGTTGCCCTCGTCCGGCGCCGCGACGTGCGTGGCCAGCGGCCCGAACAGCCCGTACCCGGCCTCCTCGAACACCGCCGCCCGCTCCACCATCGACAGCCCCAGGCCGCCGAACTCCACCGGCGCGTGCGGCGCCAGCACCGCCGCCTCCCGCGCCGCCGCCTGCAGCCGCACCCGCAGCGTCTCGCCGCCGGCCGCCTCGACGTCGCCGTCGTGGGCGTCCTCCACCGGCAGGACGACCTCGCGGACGAACGTCCGCGTGCGGGCGACCAGCGCCTCGATCTCGGCGGCGCGGTCCTCGACGGGAGCGGCGGGCAGGACGGGGACGGTCACGGCGACTCCTGGGATCCACAGTACCGAGCGATCGCTCGGTCGGTGCCGACGAGACTAGCGGTCCGACGCCGGGAGCACCATGGCCCGCGCGAGCCCCAGCTGCCGGCGCACGACCTCGTCGGCCGCCTGCGGACCGTCCTCGCGGTACCAGCCGGCCACGCCGATGGCCAGCGTCGAGATCGCGCGCGCGACGTCGCCGGCGTGCGGGGTGGCGAAGCGTCCCGCCGCGACGCAGGTCTCGATCGCCTCGCGCACCATCGCCTGCTGCTCGTCGCGCAGCGCGACGATCCGCGCCCGCGCGTCCGGCTCGAGGCTGCGCAGCTCCGAGGACCCGACGAACGCCTGCGCGCGCCGCGCCATGTGGAAGCGCAGCAGCGACTCGACGACGAGGTCGAAGCGGGCCTCGGGGTCGTCCCCGGCCTCGGCGAGCGCCGCCCGGCTGCGGGCGAGCAGCTCGGCCATCGTGGCCTCCATCAGCTCGACCAGGATCGCCTGCTTCGACGGATGGTGGTGGTAGAGCCCCGGCACCGAGAGCCCGCTGGCGCGGGCCAGGTCGCGCACCGACGTGCCGTGGTAGCCGTGCTCGACGAATGCCGCCAGCGCCGCCTGCAGCACCCGGGGCAGCGCGGGCGCGTCGTACTCGCGCCACGCGACCGGCGCGACGGCTCCGGGCTCCGAGGACTGGCTCATGGACCGGAGCGTAGAGCCGGATCGCCCGCCGGGGTCACGGTTCAGACACGACCGGGTCGAGCCCGACCGCCGGGGGCCCGGACGCTGCTTGACTCGGGCCGTGCCGAGCCTGCGTCACCAGCTCCTCGCCGTCGCCGTGCCGCGGCTGCGTCACTCCACCGAGCTCGACTCCGTGGAGCAGGAGCGCGCGCGCTTCGAGCGCTGGCACGCCACCCGCGACCACGCCCTGCCGACCCGTCTCGTCCCGGGCCTGCGCCGTCGCTACGAGGTGACCATCGACCACGCCGACGGCTTCCCCGTGCACGTCCTGACGCCGCGGGGTACGCGGCCGCGTCGCACCGTGGTGTGGATGCACGGCGGCGGCTTCGTCGGCGGCATCGACGGCTTCCACGTGCGCTACGCCGAGCGGCTCGGACGCCACCTCGGGGCGCGGATCGTCCTGCCCGACTACCCGCTGGCGCCCGAGCACACCTGGCGCGACTCCCACGACGCCCTGGTGCGCCTCACCGCGCGCTGGAGCGAGCACGGCTCGACGCTGCTGGGCGGCGACTCCGCCGGCGGCAACCTCGCGCTCGCGGTGGCGCAGTCGCTGCGCGACGCCGGCGGCCCCCAGGCCGACCGCCTGCTGCTGCTCGCGCCCTGGGTCGACCTCACCACCTCGACCCCGTCGACGCCCTGGTTCGCCGCGCGCGACCCGTGGCTGCGGCTGAGCAAGCTGACGGTCTACGCCGAGTGGTGGGCCGGCGGGCCGGCCGATCTCGACCGGCCGGAGGTCTCCCCCGGCCTGGGCGACCTGCGCGACCTGCCGTCCACCCTGCTGCTGTGCGGCACCCGCGACGTGCTGCTGCCCGGGTGCCGCCTGCTGGCCGCGCGGGCGGCCGAGGCCGGCTGGGACCTCACCTACCGGGAGGAGCCGGGGCTGATCCACGTCTACCCGCTGCTGCCGGCCATCCCCGAGGCGGCGCACGCGTGGACCCAGACGGTCGACTTCCTCGCCGGCCGCGCGGTCGCGTAGCGCCCGTTCACCGCGACGTCCCGCGCCCGTCACCTGGGCCTGGTGACGTCGGGGGCATGACGACTCGGAGTCACCCGTCCCGGCGCGCCCGCACGCGCCTCGCCCCGCTGCTGGCGGCCCTCGCCGCCGCCACCGTCCTGCCGTCGCTGGCGACCGTCCCGGCCGACGCGCGGCCCGCCTCCGGCGCCGCGTCGCACGGGCACCACCGGACGACGCCGCTGGTGATCGGCCACCGCGGCGCGTCCGGCTACCGCCCCGAGCACACGCTGGCCTCCTACCGGCTGGCGATCGCCCAGGGCGCCGACTACATCGAGCCCGACCTGGTGTCGACCAGGGACGGCGTGCTCGTCGCGCGGCACGAGAACGAGATCGGCGGCACCACCGATGTCGCCGACCACCCCGAGTTCGCCGACCGCCGCACCACCAAGACCATCGACGGCCGGCAGGTGACCGGGTGGTTCACCGAGGACTTCACCTACGCCGAGCTCGAGACCCTGCGCGCCAAGGAGCGGCTGCCGCAGGTCCGTCCGGCCAACACCGCCTACGACGGCCGCTACCGCATCCCGACCCTCCAGCAGGTGATCGACCTGGCGCGGCGCGAGTCGCGGCGCCTGCACCGCACCATCGGCATCGCGCCCGAGACCAAGCACCCCACCTACTTCCGCTCGATCGGCCTGCCGCTGGAGGGTCGTCTGGTGCGCACGCTCGAGCGCAACCACCTCGACCGGCGCACCAGCCCGGTGATCATCCAGTCCTTCGAGGTCGGGAACCTGAAGCGGCTGCACCGGATGACCCCGGTGCCGCTGGTGCAGCTCGTCGACTCCAGCGGCGCGCCGTACGACGCCGTGGCGGCCGGACGGCCGACCACCTACGCCGACCTGATCACCCCGGCCGGGCTGCGCGGCGTCGCGCGGTACGCCACCTGGCTCGGCGCCGACAAGACCCTGCTGCTGCAGCGCGACGCCGAGGGCCGCACCGGCGCGCCGACGCCGGTGATCGCCGACGCCCACCGCGCCGGCCTGCGGGTCGTCGCGTACACGCTGCGCGCGGAGAACCAGTTCCTGCCGCCGAACCACCGCGTCGGCACCGACCCGAACGCCTACGGTGACCTCGCCGGTGAGGCCACCGACCTGTTCCGCGCCGGCCTCGACGCCGTCTTCGCCGACCAGCCGAACCTGGCCGTCGCGGCGCGCGACGCGTTCGTCGACGGACCGCGGGGGCGTCACCCGGAGCACGCGGGCTCGACGCGCTGAGCTTCGGCCCGGAACTGCGGGATCTGGTCAGGGGAAACTGGACGTTGTCAGGGGAAGTTCTCCCTGACAACGTCCGGTTTCCCCGGATATCCGGGGAAACCTGCCGGCGTCAGCCCGCAGCCCGGTAGCGCACCGCGCCGTCGACCGGCGCGCCCACCTCGGCCTGCCCGCGTGCCACGAGCAGGTCGAGGTGGGCCTTGGTCTCCATCGCGGCCATGCCCTGGGCGAAGGGGTCGAGCTCGGCGAAGGCCCGCTCGTGCCGCGTCCACCCCAGCTGCACCGCGACCTGCTGCGAGGTGAGCTCGGCGTCGCCGAGCGCGGCCAGGCTCTGCTCGAGGCGCCGCTCGTGGTGCGCCAGCAGCTCGTCGACGCGCGCGTGGGACGACGGCGCGACCGGGCCGTGGGCGGGCAGGATCCGCAGGTCGGGCAGCGCGCGCACGCGGGTCAGCGAGGCCATGAAGTCGCGCAGCGGCTGCTCGACCGGCGGCACCGTGAAGCCGATCGACGGCGTGATCGTCGGCAGCACGTGGTCGCCGGCGAAGAGCACCCCGCCGGCGGCGTCCGCGAAGACGTAGTGGCCGGGGGTGTGGCCGGGGGTGTGCACGGCGTCGAGCGTCCGGGCGCCCACCTCGAGGCGCTGGTCGCCCTCGAGCCACACGTCGGGGTAGGCCCACAGGGCGGGATCGGGGACCTCGCCGTCGTCGAACCCGGCCCACTGCTCGGCCAGATCGTGGGCGCCGGCGGTGACGAGCACCTGCAGGAACGGGCTCTGCTCGAGCTCGTCGACGTGGTTGAGCAGGTGCAGGCCGGGCTCGTCGCCGCGACCGAGCGAGACCGGGACGCCCAGCTCGGTGCCGAGCACGCGCGCCATCGTGTAGTGGTCGCGGTGGATGTGGGTGACCAGGAAGCGGCGGATGTCGCCGAACCCGGAGCCGACCGAGCGCAGGCACTCGTCGAGCAGCGCGCGGGCCTGCGGGATCGCCCAGCCGCCGTCGACCAGCGTCAGGCCGTCGTCGGCCGCGAGGGCGTAGACGTTGATCGCCTTGAGGCCGTCCATCGGCAGCGGCAGCGGGATGCGCCACAGCCCCGGCTCGACCTCCCAGGCGCCCTCGTCGCTCCAGTGCCGGCCGGAGTCGGGAGAGATCGCGGCGGCCGTGGGGGTGCCGGCGAAGGACGTGGGGGCGTCGTGGGTCACGTCCGCGACTCTAGGCGGGGCTGCCGGCCGGGGCGGGCGCGGCCTCGTCGGCCCGCGGCCGCAGGTCGGGCAGGCCGAGGTCGAGGTTCGGCTGCTGGATGCCGCCGTCGATCTCGAGGAGCTTGCCGGTGACGTACTGGCCCGCACGGCTGGCCAGGTAGAGGACGCCGGCCGCGATGTCCTCGGCCTCGCCGACGCGTCCGAGCGGGGTCTTGGTCTCCATCTGGTCCATCATCTCGGGCATCGCGGCGACGAACTCCAGCGCGGAGGTCATCACCGAGCCGACGAAGATGCCGTTCACCCGCACCTGCGGCGCGAGGTCGGTCGCGGCCAGCCGGGCCCAGTGCGCCAGCGCGGCCTTCGCCGTGCCGTAGGCGAGGTACCCGCGGCCAGCGGCGCGGCCCATCATCGAGGAGATCGCCACGATCGAGCGCTGTCGCGAGGCGTCGTCGCCGTCGCCGGAGCCGTCGGGCAGGGGCCGCAGCATCAGCGGGACGGCCGCGCGGCTGAGCGCGTGGGCGGTGGAGACGTTGAAGTGGAACGCCTCCTCCAGGTACGCCACGTCGGTGTCGAGGAAGGCGTTGGGGATCGTGCCGCCGACGTTGTTGACGACCGTGTCGAGGCGGCCGAACTCCTCGAAGGCGGCGTGCGCGAGCCCGGCGACGGCGTCGGTGTCGGCGAGGTCGGCCGGGACGACGAGCGCCCGGCGTCCGGCGGCGCGGACCGCCTCGGCGACGACGTCGAGCTGCGCGGCGGTGCGCGCGGAGATGACCACGTCGGCGCCCGCCTGGGCCAGCGCCACGGCCGTCGCGGCGCCGATGCCGCGACCCGCGCCGGTCACGACGGCGACGTGGTCGGTGAGGGCGAAGCGGTCGAGGATGCTCATCGGGCGTCCTTCCGGGTCGAGCCGGTCACGAGGCCGCGGCCGGTGACGAGCGGGAGGTCGAGGACGGTGATCAGGCCGGGACGGGCGGCGACGACGGCCGGGAGCGCGTTGATCAGCCGCTGCGCGGTGGTGATCATGCCGCTGACGTTGTGGTCGCCGTGCTCGCCGTGGTGCACGAGGTCGACCGTCATGACCGGCTCGCCGGTGATGCGCACCCGGTAGCAGCCGTCGGCGCCGGCCGGCGGACGCTCCCAGTCGGGGTGGGTGTCGGGGTCGGTGCGCGTGACGTGCTCGAGCACCACGCGCGGCACGCCGTCGACCGCGCCGATCAGCTGGAACCGCACCGCGCCCATCGTCCCCGCGGCGATGTCGCCGGAGACGCTGGCGGTGTCGCGCTCGGCCGGCCGACGGTCGACCTCCTCGATCAGCGGCTCGTCGAGGGTGACGCCGAGGCCGGCGGCGATCTGACGCACGACGCTGCCCCAGGCCATCGAGAGGATGCCGGGCTGCCACAGCCAGCCGGGCTGGTCCATCGGCTTGCCGAAGCCGAAGAGGTCGCTCATGACGACCGGCTGGTAGTAGGTGGAGTAGTCGCAGACCTCCATGACGCGCACCTCGTCGATGCGCTGGGAGAGGCTGGTCATCACCAGCGGAAGCACGTCGTTGGCGAAGCCGGGGTCGATGCCGTTGACGTGCAGCGAGGCGTCGCCCCTCCGGCCGGCGGCGTCGATCCGCTCGAGCATCTCCTCGGGCAGGATCCGCTCGGGCCACTGCAGCAGCACGGGTCCGGACGAGACGACGTTGACGCCGTTCTCGATCATCCAGATCAGGTCGTCGATGGCCTCGAACGGCCGGTCGTCGGTCATCGCGGTGTGGACGATCGCGTCGGGCCGCAGCGCGATCAGCGCGTCGCGATCGGTGGTGGCGACGACGCCGAGCTCACGGCCGAGCTCGGCGAGCTCGCCGGCGTCCTTGCCGTCCTTCGCCGGATTGGAGACCCACACGCCGACCAGCTCGAGGTCGGGGTGGGCGTCGACGCCCTTGATGGCGTGGCGACCGACCGTCCCGGTGGACCAGACGACGACGCGCAGGGGCTTCTCGGGCACGACCTGGGACATGCCGGACAACCTAGAACACGTTCTAGATTCGCGCCAGGGTCGGGCCGGCGATCACCGGGCAGTGGGTGCCGGCCTCGGAGTAGATCGTCGGCATGCACCGGTTGCAGTGCACGCAGACGCCGGCGTCCGCGCGGCCGGCGGCGAGCCGGTTGACCAGGTCGGGCTCGCGCAGCAGGGCCCGGCCCATGGCCACGAGGTCGAAGCCGGCCTCCATCGCCCGCTCCATGGTGTCGGTGCGGTCGATGCCGCCGAGCAGGATCAGCGGCAGGTCGACGGCCTCGCGGAAGCGCACGGCGCGGTCCCAGAAGTAGGCCTCCTGGAACGGGTAGCTCCTGAGGAACGAGCGGCCCACGGGCGTGCGCATGCCGGTGCGCACCAGCCACGGCATCGTCGCGGCGAACTCCTTGACCGGCGCCTCGCCGCGGAACAGGTACATCGGGTTCATCAGCGACGAGCCGCCCGAGAGCTCGAGCGCGTCGACGCTGCGGTCGGCCTCGAGCGCCTGCGCGAGCGCGAGGCCCTCGTCGGTCGTCACGCCGCCCTTGAAGCCGTCGCCGGTGGAGACCTTGGCGGTGATCGCGACCTCGTCGCCCACCTCCTCGCGCACGGCGCGCGCGACCTGGCGGGCCAGGCGCATGCGGTGCTCCAGCGGGCCGCCCCAGGCGTCCTTGCGCCGGTTCAGGCCGGGCGCGAGGAAGGAGGAGATCAGGTAGCTGTGGGCCATGTGCAGCTCGAGCACGTCGAACCCGGCCCGCACCAGCAGCCGGGCGCCGTCGACGTACGCGCGGGTGATGCGGGCGAGGTCGGCCTCCGACGCGCTGCGCACCATCTGCATCGACAGCGGGCTCGGCATGCGGGACGCCGCGAGCGCGTGGACGCCGTTCGAGCGGCCGTTGGCCACCGGCCCCGCGTGGCCGACCTGGCCGGCGATCCGGGCGCCGGTGGCCTTGACCGCATCGGCCAGGCGGGTCAGGCCGGGCAGCGCACGCTCCTCCAGGACGATGACGTCGCGGTGCGTGCGGCCCTCGGGCGCGACGGACAGGTAGGCCACCGTCGTCAGGCCCACGCCGCCGCGCGCGACCGCGAGGTGGAAGTCGATCAGCCGATCGGTCACCTCGCCGTCCGGCGTCGCGCCCTCGAAGGTGGCCGCCTTGACCGTGCGGTTGCGCAGGGCGATCGGGCCGAGGGTCGCGGGGGCGAAGACGTCGGGAGCGCTCACGGGCCCGACGATACGCGGCGAACGAGAACACGTTCTAGTGCTGCACCGGGATGGCGGCCGGGCAGACTGCGACCGTGGGCGAGGCGATCGTGGACGCGCTGCGCGCCGCGGGGTGCGTGTTCGCCGAGGAGGAGGCCGCCCTGCTGCGCGAGGCGTCGGCCGACGCCCACGACCTCGCGGCCCGGCTGGCGCGACGGGTCGCCGGCGAGCCGCTGGAGACCGTGGTCGGCTGGACCGACTTCGACGGCGTGCGCGTGCCCGCGGCGGCCGGCGTCTTCGTGCCGCGGCAGCGCTCGGCGCTGCTCGTCGAGGTGGCGGCCGCGCTCGTCCGCCCCGGGGACGTCGTGCTCGACCTGTGCTGCGGCGCGGGCGCCCTGGGCGCGGCGCTCGTCCGCCGGGTGCCCGGCGTCGACCTGTGGGCCGGCGACCTCGACCCGGCCGCCGTCGCGCTGGCCCGACGCCTCCTGCCGCCGGAGCGGGTGGCGTGCGGCGACCTGTGGGACGCCGTGCCGGCGGGCCTGCGCGGCCGGGTCGCCGTCGTGCTGTGCAACGCGCCGTACGTGCCCAGCGACGCCGTGGCCGGCCTGCCCCGCGAGGCGCGCGACCACGAGCCCGCCCGGGCGCTCGACGGCGGACCGGACGGGCTCGCGCTGCACCGACGGGTGCTCGACGGGCTCGCCGGGCCCGCCGGCTGGCTGCGTCCGGACGGCGTGCTGCTCACCGAGTGCGGCGAGGCGCAGGCGCCCGTCCTGCTGCGACTGGCCGCCGCCCGCGGACTGGTCGGACGCGTCCATCGCGACCCCGAACGCGGGGCCGTGGCGGTGGAGGTGCGCCGATCCGCCGCCGGCATCGGCCAGACTGACGCCCGATGAGCCCCAGCACCCCGCGCCGCGACCCCATCCGCGAGGCCCACCGGCAGTGGTCGGCCCACGGCTGGGGCGACGCCGCCGACGGCATGGCGATGGTGACCTCGCTCGTGCGCACCACCCAGCTCGCCATGGAGCGGATCGACGCCGTCCTGCGTCCGCTGGAGCTGTCCTTCGCCCGCTACGAGGTGCTGCAGCTGCTCTCGTTCTCCTCGCGCGGGCAGATGCCGATGATGAAGCTCGGCTCGCTGCTGCAGGTGCACCCCACGTCGGTCACGAGCGCCGTCGACCGACTCGAGCGGCAGGGCTTCGTCGAGCGGCTGCGCGGCGAGACCGACCGGCGCATCGTCCTCGCCTCGATCACCGACGCCGGCCGCGAGGTCGCCGCCCGCGCCACCGACGGCCTCAACCGCGACGTCTTCGCCGCCCCCGGGCTCGACCACGACCGACTCGTCGCCCTCACCGGGCTGCTGCGCGAGCTGCGGGCCTCGGGCGGGGACGTCGTCGACTGAGGCGGGCGCCGAGGCAGGTTTCCCCGGATATCCGGGGAAACCGGACGTTGTCAGGGGAAGTTTCGCCTGACAACGTCCAGCTTCCCCTGACATGTCGGTGACGAGACGCGCTTCACACCGATGCTTGGACGTCCTACGATTGCGTCAGTCCTGATAGTTGGACATCCAACCATCTTCCCGGCCAGCGAGGACCTCCCGTGACCGACACCGTCGACACCCCCGCGACCCCCGCCCTGCACGTCCCGACGCACCCCGTGCGGCTCGTCACGGCGTCCAGCCTGTTCGACGGTCACGACGCGTCGATCAACATCATGCGGCGGATCTTCCAGAGCCAGGGCTGCGAGGTCATCCACCTCGGCCACAACCGCTCGGTGCAGGAGGTCGTCGACGCGGCGCTGGAGGAGGACGTCCAGGGCGTCGCCGTCTCCAGCTACCAGGGCGGCCACGTCGAGTACTTCGAGTACCTCGTCCAGCGGCTGCGCGAGGCCGGCGCCGGGCACGTCCGCGTGGTGGGCGGCGGCGGCGGCGTGATCGTCCCGGCCGAGATCGAGCGGCTCCGGGCCAGCGGCGTCACGATCTTCTCCCCCGAGGACGGGCAGCGCCTCGGGCTGGCCGGCATGGTCAACACCGTCGTCCGCGACTGCGACTTCGACCTGTGGGAGCAGGGCCCGGTCACCGCCGAGCAGGTGCTGGCCGGCGACCGCCTGGCCGTGTCCCGCGCGATCACCGGCGCCGAGCTCGGCACGCTCCCACCCGAGCTGCTGGACGCCCTGCGCGCCGCCCGCTCGCACCGTCCGGTGCTGGGCATCACCGGCACCGGCGGGTCGGGCAAGTCCTCGCTCACCGACGAGCTCGTCCGGCGCCTGCGCGTCGACCAGCAGGACAAGCTGCGGGTCGCGGTCATCGCCGTCGATCCCACCCGGCGCAAGGGCGGCGGGGCGCTGCTCGGCGACCGCATCCGGATGAACAGCCTCGACGGCGACCGCGTCCTCTTCCGCTCGCTCGCCACCCGCGGCGCCCACGAGCTGCCCGACCACCTCGACGACGTGCTCACCGTCGTCCGGGCGGCGGGGTTCGACCTGGTGATCGTCGAGACCCCCGGCATCGGCCAGGGCGACGCCGCGATCGTCCCGTTCGTCGACGCCTCCCTCTACGTCATGACGCCGGAGTTCGGCGCCGCCTCGCAGCTGGAGAAGATCGACATGCTCGACTTCGCCGACGTCGTGGCGATCAACAAGTTCGAGCGCCGCGGCGCCGAGGACGCCCTGCGCGACGTCGGGCGCCAGCTGGTGCGCAACCGCGAGGCGTTCGGCCAGCAGCCTTCCGACATGCCGGTCTTCGGCACCTCGGCGGCCACCTTCGACGACGACGGCGTCACCGCGCTCTACCAGCACCTGCGCGACCTCCTGGTCGAGAAGGGCCTGCCGGCCGCCGAGGGCACGCTCGCGCCGGTCGGGCAGAAGACGTCCACCCGCATCCGGCAGCTCGTGCCGGCCAGCAGGGTGCGGTACCTCGCCGAGATCTCCGAGACCGTCCGCGGCTACCACGCGCGCACCGCCGAGCTCGCCGCGGCGGCCCGACGCGTCCAGCGCCTCGCGTCGGTGGCCGAGGAGCTCACCGAGCGGAGCGAGATCGACGCCCTGCTGGCCGACGCCCGCGCCGACCTCCCCCGCGAGATCCGCGACCAGATCGACGGCTGGCCGGCGCTCGTCGCCGAGTACGCCGCGGCCCCGCGCCGCACGTCGCTCTCGGGCAACGCGATCCCGAAGGTGGCGCTGCCGCGCTACGAGGACCACGGCGAGCTCGTCCGGTTCTGGCGCGCCGAGAACGTGCCCGGCCGGTTCCCGTTCACCGCCGGCGTGTTCCCGTTCAAGCGCGAGGGCGAGGACCCCGCCCGCATGTTCGCCGGCGAGGGCGACCCCGCCCGCACCAACCGCCGGTTCAAGGTGCTCTCCGAGGGTCAGCCCGCCACCCGCCTCTCCACCGCCTTCGACTCCGTCACCCTCTACGGCCGCGACCCCGACGAGCGTCCGGACGTCTACGGCAAGGTCGGCACCTCGGGCGTCTCGGTGGCGACGCTGCAGGACATGAAGGAGCTGTACGCCGGCTTCGACCTGCTCGCGCCCACCACGAGCGTCTCGATGACGATCAACGGCCCCGCACCGACCGTCCTGGCGTTCTTCCTCAACACCGTGCTCGACCAGGCCCGCGAGCGGGGCGTCGACCCGGCCGAGGCGCTGCGCACCGTCCGCGGCACCGTCCAGGCCGACATCCTCAAGGAGGACCAGGGGCAGAACACCTGCCTGTTCTCCACCGAGTTCTCGCTGCGGTGCATGGCCGACATCCAGCAGTGGTTCATCGAGCACGACGTCCGCAACTTCTACTCGGTGTCGATCTCGGGCTACCACATCGCCGAGGCCGGGGCGAACCCCATCAGCCAGCTCGCGTTCACCCTCGCCAACGGCTTCACCTACGTCGAGTCCTACCTCGCGCGGGGCATGGCGATCGACGACTTCGCGCCCAACCTGTCGTTCTTCTTCTCCAACGGCATGGACCCCGAGTACTCGGTGATCGGACGCGTCGCGCGGCGCATCTGGGCCGTGGCGATGAAGGAGCGCTACGGCGCCGGCGAGCGCAGCCAGAAGCTGAAGTACCACGTGCAGACGTCCGGCCGCTCCCTGCACGCGCAGGAGATGGACTTCAACGACATCCGCACCACGCTGCAGGCGCTGATCGCGATCTACGACAACGCCAACAGCCTGCACACCAACGCCTACGACGAGGCCGTCACCACCCCCACCGAGGAGTCGGTGCGCCGGGCGCTGGCGATCCAGCTGATCATCAACCGCGAGTGGGGCCTGGCGATGAACGAGAACCCGCTGCAGGGCTCGTTCGTCATCGACGAGCTCACCGACCTCGTCGAGGAGGCCGTGCTGCTGGAGTTCGACCGCATCAACGAGCGCGGCGGCGTGCTCGGCGCGATGGAGACCGGCTACCAGCGCGGCCGCATCCAGGACGAGTCGATGCTCTACGAGCACCGCAAGCACGACGGCAGCCTGCCGATCATCGGCGTCAACACCTTCCGCAACCCGCACGCCGACTCGGCCGAGCCGCAGGAGATCGAGCTGGCCCGAGCCACCGAGGCCGAGAAGACCTCCCAGCTGCAGCGGGTGCGGGCCTTCCAGGCCGAGCACGCCACCGAGGCGCAGCAGGCGCTCGCGCGACTCAAGGCGGCGGCGACGTCGGGCGAGAACGTCTTCGCGGTGCTCATGGACGCCGCGCGCGTCTGCTCGCTCGGCCAGGTCACCGAGGCGTTCTTCGAGGTCGGGGGTGCCTACCGGCGCAACGTCTGACTAGGGTCGGACGTCGTGACGCGCATCCAGCACCCGACCTACGAGCAGCTCGCCGCTCTGCCCGCCTACACCGAGCAGCCGGTGCCGGTGGCGTTCGAGGACAGCAACGGCCACCTCAACGTCCGCCACTACCTCGGCATCGGCAGCGAGGGGCTCGACGAGTCGCTGGTCGACCTCGGCATCCCGCAGAACTGGCCGCTCGTGGCCGGCCACGCCTGCTTCTCCGCCGAGCACCACGTCTGGTACCTCGACGAGCTGCGCACCGGCGACCGCATGTCGGTGCGGGTGCGGCTGCTGGGCCGCTCGGAGCGGGCCGCGCACGTGCTCGTGTACATCCTCGACGACACCCGCGAGCGCGTCTCGTGCGCCTTCGAGGAGATCTTCCTCCACATCGACCTCGCCGACCGTCGCACCGCCCCCTGGCCCGACGACGTCGCCGCCGCGCTCGACGCCCGCATCGCCGAGCACGCCGCACTGCCGTTCCCGGCCGCCACGTCCGGCGCGCTCGCGCTGCACTGAGGCCCGATTGTCGGTTTCCCCGGTCGACCGGGGAAACCGACGCTCCGTGACGCGCACGGCACCTCATGGAGCCGTCGACGGAGCCCTACGCGTCACGGAAGCCGCAGGAGCCTCGACCTGGCTGACTAGCCTGGCCGCATGCGCGTCGTGAGCCTCGTCCCGTCGATCACCGAGGCGCTGGCGACGCTGCCCGAGGTCGCCCTGGTCGGCGCCACCGACTGGTGCACGCATCCCGCCGACCTCGACGCCCGCGGCGTCGCGCGCGTGCGCGGCACCAAGAACCCCGACGTCGCCGCGATCGTCGCGCTCGGCCCCGATCTGGTGGTGGCGAACAAGGAGGAGAACCGCGAGCTCGACGTGCGGCGGCTGCGGGAGCAGGGCGTCCGGGTCGAGGTCACCGACATCGCGACCGTGCCCGACGCCGTCGCCGCCTACCGCCACCTGCTCGGTCTGCTCGACGCCCACGAGCCCGCGTGGCTGGCGGAGGCCGAGCGGCTCTGGTGCGGGCCGCTCCCGCCGGTGACGACGCGGGTGGCCGTGCCGATCTGGCGCGACCCGTGGATGGTCGTCGGCGGTGACACCTTCACGTCCGACCTGTGCCGGCGGCTGGGCTGGGAGAACGTCTTCGCCGACGCCGATCGCTATCCGCGGGTCGAGATCGCGGAGATCGAGAAGCGGCGCCCGGACGTCGTGCTGCTCCCCGACGAGCCCTACGTCTTCACCGCCGACGACGGCCCCGAGGCGTTCGGCGTCCCGACGGCCCTGGTGAGCGGACGGCTGCTCACCTGGTACGGCCCGTCGCTGGTCGACGCGGCCTCGATGGCCGAACTGGTCAGGGAGAACTGGACGTTGTCAGGCGAAACTTCCCCTGACAACGTCCAGTTTCCCCGGATATCCGGGGAAACCGGCCCGCGCACCTAGGCCCGCACCCACACCTCGGTCGAGCGGGAGCGGCCACGCAGGACGACGGCGTCGTCCCCTGTGCGCCAGCCCTGCCAGCAGGCGCGCTCGTCGTCCGAGGCGGCGTCGAGGGTCTCGGCCGCGGCCGCGATGCCGCCGGGCGCCTGCTTGGCCAGCTCGACCAGGCGCGCGGCGGCGTTCACGGCGTCGCCGATGACGGTGTACTCCAGGCGTCGCGCGGTGCCGACGTTGCCGGCCACCGTGGCGCCGGTGAAGACGCCGATGCCGGCGCTCAGCTGGGGCTGCTCGACGGGCAGCCGATCGGCCATGGCGCGGGCGGCCGACAGCGCACGGGTGGCGTGGTCGGGCAGGTCGACGGGGGCGCCGAAGACGGCGAGCACCGCGTCGCCGAGGAACTTGTTGACGATGCCGCCGCGCCGATCGATCTCCTCGACCACCACGGCGAAGAAGCCGTTGAGCAGGTCGACGACCTCGGCCGGGTCGCGGTCGGCGGCCAGCGTCGTCGAGCCGACGAGGTCGACGAAGAGGACGCTGACCTCCCGGGTCTCGCCGCCGAGGCGCACCTCGCCGGCGGCGGCGGCCTGTGCGACCTCGCGTCCGACGTGCCGGCCGAAGAGGTCGCGCAGGCGCTCGCGCTCGCGCAGGCCCGCGGCCATCCGGTTGAAGCCGGCCTGCAGCAGACCCAGCTCGGTGGCGTCGTACACCGCGAGGTCGGTGTCGAGGTCGCCGCGCTCGACGCGCTCGAGGGCCGAGCGCACCGACTCGACCGGCGAGACCACGGCCCGCGCGTTGAGCAGGGTGACCAGGAAGCCGAAGACCAGCACGATGCCGCCGAGCACCAGCACCTCGAGGGCGAGCCGCCGTCCGGTGACGGGCTCGCCGCCGAGCACGAGGATCGAGGTGATCACCAGACCGACGATCGGCGCCCCGGTGCCGAGCAGCCAGAACATCACCATCCGGCCGCCGACGCCCAGGCCGCGCGGACGCCGCCGGACGTCGGCGTCCCGCAGCGCGAGGGCGCTGACCGGACGCAGGGTGAACTCCGTGAGCAGGTAGGCCACCGCGCAGACGACCATCGCGGCGAGGCCGACGGTGGCCGCGGAGGTGATCATCCGGTCGGGCTGGAGGATCGCGGCCAGCCCGGTGAACAGCACCACTGCGCCGAACCACAGCCCGCCCTGGAGGGTGGTGAGCCGCAGCGGGACCTCGAGCGCCTGACGTCGCTCCGCCTCGTCGGGCACCCGGCCGCGCTGCACCCAGCGCAGGGTCCGCAGCGACTCGCGGGTGCCGATCAGCACGCCGAGCAGCACGGCGACGCCCACGTACACCGGCACCGCGATGAACAGCGCCAGCCGGATGCCGTCGCCGGTCGGCCGCGAGGGCAGCACCCACGCGGTGAGCGCGACGACGATCAGCGCGCCGATCAGGTGCGTGCTCACCAGGATGATCGTCAGCAGCGTCTGGACGCGGATCCGCAGCAGGCGCGGCGACTGGTCCGTCGAGCCGAGCAGGAACGAGCCGAAGGGCTGCTCGCGCACGCTGCCTCCCGTCCGGCCGTGCCGGGTGGTGTGTGGGGTGGGTGGGGTGTGGGGTGTGTGGGCTGCGGTGGTGATGGTGACAGGGGGGGTTTGCCGTCGCGTGGACGACCTGTGGCCGCAGTGTGTCATCCGGCGCCGCGGTCTCGCTGCGGGGACGCGAGGATCGACGTACCGTGGCTGACCATGGGGAACGAGGAGGGCGGGCCCCGGGAGGAGGGCTCCGACACGGAGCTCGTCGACCGCTGGCTCGAGCATCGCGCGCGCACCGTCGAGGACGTCGCCGCCCGTCCGCGCACCTTCGGGGTGCCGCGGCTGGGCGCGCCCGAGCGCCGCTCGGAGGTCGAGCCCCGCCCCGAGATCGAGACCCGCCCGCCGGTCGAGCCCCGCCCGGTGGTCGAGCCCCGCCCGGTGGTCGAGCCTGTCGAGACCCCCGCCACCGAGTGGGAGCCGGTGCTGATGCTCTCGGCGCGCAAGCGGGCCGAGCAGGAGCAGTCCGGTCGCGGACGACGCCGTGGACGACGCCGCGAGGCCGAGTCGGTCGAGATCCCGGACGTGCTGGAGCTGCTCGAGCCCACCGACGTCACCCCGGAGGCCCCCGAGGCCCCGGCGGCCCCGCCGGTCCCCGAGCCCATGCCGGAGGTGGACGCGGCCGCGACCCTCGACCGGTTCTTCGCCGCACCCGTCGCCGCGCCCGTCGCGACCACGCCCGTCGTCGAGCCAGAGGTCGAGCCCGAGCGGCCCGTGGCCGAGCCGACCGCGGCGGAGCCGACGCCGGAGCCCGACTCCGTGCCGGAGATCGACGCCGCAGCGACGCTCGATCGCTTCTTCGCCGCGCCCGCCCCGCCCGCCCCGCCCGTACCGGACGCCGAGCTCCCGGCGCCGGCGCAGACGCCGGCCGCCCCGGAGGCCGACGCCGACCCGGAGCCGCCGACGGCCGAGCAGATCGAGCCGGCACCTGCACCTGCGCCCGCGGCCCGCCACCCCCGAGCCCGACGCGTCCGCCGCGCGCCCGCGACTCCCGAGTCGCACGCCCCCGAGCCCGAGCTCACGCCCGACGTCACCCCTGAACTCACGTCCGAGGTCACGCCCGAGCCCGAGCCGGAAAGCACGCCCATCCCGAGCCCGGAGCCGCCGCCGGTCCGCGAGACCGCGGCCCGCCGCACGCCGCCGGCGCCCCGCCCGGCGCCCGCCCGCGCGAGCACGGTCGACTGGCGGCACGCGACCCCGCCGGTGGCGTCCGACCCGCCGCCGTCGATCGACTTCACGCCCCGCACCACGGGCCGGCGCATCGCGACCATCGCCCTGCTGACGTCCCTGGCGGCCACCCTGGCCGCCGGCACGCTGGCCTACCTCGACGGCACCGACCTCAGCGCCGCCGTCACCCTCGGCCTGGCCGTGCTCACCGGCATCGTGTGGGCCGTCCGCGCCGCGTCGCCGGTCGCCCGGCTCAGCCTGCACGGCGGCCGCCTCGAGGTGCGCAGCGCGGCCGGGCGGCACGAGTTCGACGTCGCCAGCACCTACACGCAGATCGAGTCCGTCGGCGACCCGTCGAGCCGACGCTGGCGGCTGCTGTTCCACCGTCGCGGGATCGCGCCGTTCGAGATCACCCGCTCGATGGTCGACCCCGAGGAGCTGCTCGCCGCGCTGCGGTACCACCGTCCGGAGCTCTGAGGGCCGAGTCGCCGCGCAGAACGAGAACACGTTCTAGAGTGCCCGGGTGCCGCGCTACGTCCCCGAGGACCTCTCCCCCGCCGAGATCGACGAGCACCGGGCGACGTTCGGCCCCTTCGCCGACGCCGTGCGCGACCTCGTCGACGCGACCATCCGCACCACCGTCGACCTCGACGAGGTGCGTGCCGCGCAGGCCGAGATCGAGGCGATCACGGCCCGCCTGCGCCGCCGCCAGCTCGACGGCCCGTTCGGCGTGCGGATGAGCGAGGCCGGACGCGGCCGCGCGTGGGGCAACAGCGTGATCGGCCTGCGCAACCCGCTCGCGCCGCCGCTGGTGGTCGTCGAGGACCCCAGCGGACGGGCCGTCTCGGACTTCCACCTCGGTGCCGCGTACGAGGGCCCGCCGGGCCTGGTGCACGGCGGCGTGTCGGCGCTGATCCTCGACCAGCTGCTCGGCCAGGCCGCCGGCGCGGGCGGACGTCCGGGCATGACCGGCACGCTGCGCCTGCGCTACCGACAGGCGACGCCGCTGGGCGACCTGCGCGGCGAAGCCTGGATCGAGCGGAGCGAGAGCATCAAGACCTGGGCCCGCGGCCACCTGATCGGCCCGGAGGGCGTCACGGTGGAGGCCGAGGGCCTGTTCATCCTCCCGGCATGGGCGCGCCCCGGCGCGTCCTGAGCGGACGCGGCCGGGGCGCGACGACGGTGCGAGCGGCCGGTGCGAGGCGTCAGGCGCGGACCTTCACGCCGCGCTCGTTCGCGTCCGTGAGCCGGGCCTCCTCGGCGGCCACGGCCTCGAGCTCCTCGCGGCGCTGACCCTCCTCGCGGGAGGAGTCGTACTCGCCCGGAGGCGAGACGAGGTCGGAGGCGCCGCCCTCGAGCCGCGCGAGCGCGTTGCGGCCGAAGATCTGCTGCTCGGTGGCGGTGCGCTCGGAGCGCCCGGTGCCGAGGAACGAGACGGCCCAGTGCAGCAACGCCGTGACGCGGTTCTTGAAGCCGGTGATGTAGACCAGGTGGACGCCCAGCCACATCAGCCAGGCGACGGTGCCGGTGAGCCGCACCTTGCCGACCATGGCGACGGCGCGGAAGCGGCTGATGATCGCCATCGAGCCCTTGTCGAAGTACTTGAAGGGAGCCTGCGCCGGCTTGCCCTTGAGCCGACCGTCGATCTCCTTGGCGGCGTACTTGGCGCCCTGGATCGCGACCTGCGCCACGCCGGGCAGGTGGTCGAGGGAGATCATGTCGCCGACGACGAAGACCTCGGGGTGCCCGGGCAGGGTCAGGTCGGGGTTGACGCCGATGCGGCCGGCGCGGTCGAGCGGGGCGCCGGTCTGGTCGGCGAGCAGCTTGCCCAGCGGGCTGGCCTGCACGCCGGCGGCCCAGATCTTGGTGACGGCCTCGAGCCGCTCGGTGCGACCGTCCTTGTGCTTCATGTCGAGGCCGCGCTCGTCGAGCGAGGTGACCATGGCGTTGAGGACGACCTCGACGCCGAGCTTCTCGAGCTCCTTCTTCGCCTTCGCGCCGAGCTGCGCGCCGAAGGGCGGCAGCACCTGCGGGGCGGCGTCGACGAGGACGACGCGGGCGCTCTGGGTGTTGATCGCGCGGAAGTCGCGGCGCAGCGTGCGGTGCGCGAGCTCGGCGATCTGCCCGGCCATCTCGACGCCGGTGGGGCCGGCGCCGACGACGACGAAGGTGAGCAGGTGGTCGACGTCCTCGCCGCGGCTGGCGCCGATCTCGGCGAGCTCGAAGGCGCCGAAGATGCGACCGCGCAGCTCGAGCGCGTCGTCGATGTTCTTCATGCCCGGGGCGTGCTCGGCGAAGTGGTCGTTGCCGAAGTACGACTGGCCGGCGCCGGCGGCGACGATCAGGGAGTCGTACTCGGTGACGGTCTCGCGGCCCAGCACGTGGGAGGTGACCTTCTGCGCCTCGAGGTCGATGTCGGTGACCTCGCCGAGCAGCACCTTCGCGTTGCGCTGACGGCTCAGGACCTCGCGCGTCGGGGGCGCGATCTCGCCCTCGGAGAGGATGCCCGTGGCCACCTGGTAGAGCAGCGGCTGGAACAGGTGGTGGGTGGTCTTCGCGATCATCGTGATCTCGACGTCGGAGCGACGCAGGGCCTTGGTGCCGAACAGGCCGCCGAAGCCGGAGCCGATCACGACCACGCGGTGCTTCTGAGTGGTCATCGAGTACCGAACCTTCCCATCGGGACGTCCTGAGGCCGGGGGCGTCCTCGCGCGGATCCCTGCCGGCGGCAGGAGGTCTGGCGGCCTCTCCGCCATTGTCGTGCGTGGCCTCCAGTGTGTCCTAACGCCCCCTCCTCCCGGATGCATGCCCGTGGGCTGGATCACATTCCCGCCCCCTCCCTTCGGAACGGAGCCCCACGGGCAGTGCCGAACCGAGCCCGACCCTCGCCCTAGAGGGCGGGCCGGTGTGCGGACTCCTCAACCGGGGGACGAGACGGCCGACTCCGTTCCACGCCACCCCAAGCAAAATGTTCAATCACCTGGTTTTAGGTGCCAGTGGCGCGGGCATGTCACGACGGTCGCGCCATCTGCGCTCGGGCATCCTGAACCAGGCGACCACCGCACCACCCGTCCCATCCGCCCACTCGCCACCTCTGTCTCGGCCCCGATCGATGGAGTCACGCCCGTGCCGCTGAACCGGCCAGCCCTGCTGCTGGACGCCAGCCCGCGGGGCGTCCAGGACGCCCGCCGCTGGGTCGTCGACACCTGCCGGGCCATCGGACGCGACGACCTCGTGGAGTGCGCCGAGCTCGGCGTCTCCGAGCTCGTCACCAACGCGCTGCTGCACGGCCGGCCGCCGATCCAGGTGCGGGTGCGCGGCACCGCGGAGCACCCGCGGGTCGAGATCCGCGACGCCTCCCAGGAGCCGCCGGAGCTGCCGCGTCCCTCCGAGCCCGACGACGACGTGCTGCTGACCTTCGGCCGCGGCCTGGCGATCGTGGCCCGCTGCTCCGACGCGTGGGGCGCTGACGTCGACGCCGCCGGCAAGATCGTGTGGTTCGTGCCCGCGGCGGAGATCCAGGCCGGCGACGGCGCCGAGGGCATCATCACCGGCGTCGAGCGGCGCGCGCCCGAGCCGCCGATCGATCCCGTCACGATCCGGCTCGAGGGCGTGCCCGTCCCGATGTTCCTGGGCCTGGCCCACCACTTCGACGAGCTGCGCCGCGAGGTGCGGCTGCTCTCGCTCGCCGCCCGCTCGGTCTACCCCGTGGCCGAGGACCTCGTCAGCGTCTTCAGCAGCGTCGACGACGGCGTGCGCTCCAGCGCGATGCGTCGCCAGATCGAGGACGCGCTCGCCAGCGACGCCCCGGTCGTCGACATCGACCTCGACATCCCGCGCGCGCTGGTCGGGCCGATCGCGCGGCTGATCGACCTGCTCGACCTCGCCGACGAGTTCTGCCACCAGCAGCGGCTGCTCTCGTTGGCCCGCACGGCCGAGCAGCGGCGCTTCCAGCAGTGGTACCTCGGCGAGGTCGTGCGTCAGGCCCAGGGCGAGGAGCCGCGCCGCTTCAGCGCCTCCGGAGCGCACTCGACCAGCCAGCGCAGCGCCGCCAGCTGAGGCCCACCGGGGTGCGGACGCAGCTCGGCGTCGTCGCCGCCGGCGGCGCGCTCGGCGCCGTCGCGCGCTGGGCGCTGCTGCAGTCGGCGCCCGACGTCGGCACCGGCTTCCCGTGGACGACGTTCGTCATCAACGTCTCCGGCAGCCTGCTGCTGGCGCTGCTGCCGGCGGTCGTGGCCGCCGCGGCCCGGCGCCGGGGTCACGACCGTCCGCTGCTGACGCCGTTCCTCGGCGCGGGGGTGCTCGGCGGCTGGACCACCTTCTCGGCCACCTCCGAGCAGGCCCGGGCCCTGCTCGACGCCGGTGCTGCGGCCACCGCGGCCGCGTACGTGGTCGGCTCGCTCGGCGCGGCGCTGCTGGCGGTCGTCGTCGGCACGGCGCTCGGCTCCCTCCTCGAGGACCGCGACGGGGGGCCCGCATGAGCGCCCTGGTGGACGGCGCCCTGGTCGCGGTCGGTGCGGGCGTCGGCGCCCCGCTGCGGTTCCTCGCCGCCGGGCGGCTCGACGCGTCCGGCGGACTGCCGGCCGGAACCCTGCTGGTGAACCTGGTCGGCTCGTTCCTGCTCGGCCTGCTCGCCGGGCTCGCGCTCGACGGCGCGGCGCTGGCGCTGCTCGGCACCGGCCTGTGCGGCGGCCTGACGACCTACTCCGGCCTCGCCGTGCAGACGCACGGTCTGCTGCGCACCCGTCCGCTGCTCGGCCTCGCCTACGCCGGCGGGACGCTGGCCCTCGGGCTGGCGCTGTGCGCGCTGGGGTTCGTGCTCGCCGCCTGACCGCCCGATCCCGCCGCGGCCTCAGCCCCAGCCGAGGTCGTGCAGCCGGTCGTCGTCGATGCCGAAGTGGTGGGCCACCTCGTGCACGACGGTGATGCGGACCTCCTCGACCAGCTCGTCCTCGGACTCGCACATCTCCAGCAGCGGCCGCCGGAAGATCAGGATGCGGTCGGGCAGACCGGGCACCACGCTGGAGTCGCGCTCGGTGAGGGCGACGCCGTCGTAGAGGCCGAGCAGGTCCTGCGGCTCCTCGGCCGGCGGGAGCTCCTCGACGAGCACGACGACGTTGCGCACCAGCCGCGCGAGCTCGTCGGGGATCGCGTCGAGCGCGTCGTCGACGAGGGCGTCGAAGCGCGCGTCGTCCATCTCCAGCGGCATGCGACCAGCGTGCCAGGGCCGGACGCGGGCCCGGGAACGACATCAGCCCCGGACCGTGACGGTCCGGGGCTGATCGCTGGCGACCCCGACGGGACTCGAACCCGCGGCCTCCGCCGTGACAGGGCGGCGCGCTAACCAACTGCGCTACGGGGCCTCGCTGCGCGGGAACCATATCCCAGGTGCGCGTCCGCGCCCAATTCGAGCCTCGGCGGGCACGGAACCCGCCGCGGACGAGGTGGTCGCGCCGCCTCACGCCAAGCCGCGCGGACGTCGTCCACCAGCACCCCCAACCGGATTCGAACCGGCGCTACCGCCGTGAAAGGGCGGGGTCCTGGGCCGCTAGACGATGGGGGCCAGCGCCTCACGGCGCGGCGCCAGCATAGTGGCGCGCGGCCCAGCGCCCACGGGCGGCGGACGATTGGGACGCCGTCTCGCCGCTGTTGTACGGTATGCCCGCTCGGGCAGGTAGCTCAGTTGGTACGAGCGTCCGCCTGAAAAGTGGAAGGTCGGCGGTTCGACCCCGCCCCTGCCCACGAGCACGCAGGGCTTCCACCTGCAGCTTGAGGCGGCCCCCGCGGTTCTCCGCGGGGGCCGTCGCTGCGTCCAGGGCGGGCTGGACCGGCCATGCGGCCGCCGACCGCGCGGGCCCAGCGTCCGAGAGCCCGGATGTCCGGCTGGTCGATCGAGGGGGCGCCCATGCGACGTGGCCTGCCGTTGCTCGCCGCGCTCGGCACGCTGCTCGTGCTGCGCGACCTCGTCGAGCAGGCGCCGGCCGACACGAGCCGGCAGGCCGGCGTCCGGTACTGCGACGAGCACGCGGCGTCGGTGCCGATGTGCCTGCGCTCGTGGGCCGGCGCGCGCCGCCACCACCGTCGGCCGTTCCGCGACCTGCGGGTCACCGGCACCCGGCGCACGCCGGCCGGGGTGCTGGTGACCTATCGGCAGGCGGTTGCGCCGTTCTCGTCGTTCGTCGAGGTGGTCGCGCAGGACGGTCAGGTGCGTGCGGTCGACCCGGTCCTCTGGGTGCCGCGCCGCTTCGCGACGGCGACCGCGGATCGGGCGGTCACGTCGCCCTGACGAGGACGCGCGGGGACGCCAAGGCCCGGGGCCGGCGGTGGGTCGCGACGCAGACCAGGCCGGAGGCGACCGTCAGCCCCACGCCACCCCAGAAGCGCTGCCGGGTGGCGTCGAGGCAGTCCGCGCCGAGGCGTCGCGCCTGGGCGGTGGGCTCCGCGTCGACGAGCGCCCGCGACCCCTCCGGCCCGAGCACCTCGGCGGTGGGGTCGAACAGGCAGGTGACGCGGCCGTCGTCGACGTAGACCGGCCACAGGTTGAGCCAGCCCACGGTCACGAACGCGACCAGTCCGACGGCGAGGCCGGCCCAGGCGCTGCGGGCAACGGGCGGACGGCAGAGGTCGACGATCCCGACGACGACCGGGATGCCCGCGAGGCCGATGATCCCGAACGCGACGGCGAACCAGAGCACGACGACCTCCCGTCCCGGAGCGCGTGCCGCCCCGCCCCGGACGCTAACGGCGTGGCGGGCTCGGCGTCAGCCCGGACCAGACCGGCAGATCCGACCGCGGCCGGGCACTGCCACGCCTCACCCGTGGGGCTCCTCACGCGTGCCGAGGGCCCGGACGGGGCATCAGCCCCGGGTCCGCTCCCGACGACCCAGGAGGAACCCGTGTCGACGACCGCCTCGCCCCGCGTCCTCGGGGATCGCTACGAGGTGGGCGACCTGATCGCCCGCGGCGGCATGTCGGAGGTGCGGCGCGGTCACGATCGACGGCTCGGCCGCGACGTCGCGATCAAGCTGCTCGACCCGCACGCCCCGGACGAGGCGGCGCGCACCCGCTTCCTCGCCGAGGCGCAGGTGCTGGCGCGGCTCTCGCACCCCCACCTCGTCACGGTCCTCGACACCGGCATCACCGACGACCGGCCGTGGCTGGTGATGGAGCTGGTGCCGGGCCCCACGCTCGCCGCCGCGCTCGGCGACGGGCCGCTCGATCCGGAGCGTGCGCGCAGCGTCGGGGGCGCGCTCGCCCGGGCGCTGGCGGCCGTGCATGCCGGTGGCGTGGTGCACCGCGACGTCAAGCCGGCCAACGTCCTGCTCGGGCTCGACGGCGAGCAGGTGCGGCTCACCGACTTCGGCGTCGCCCGGCTGCTCGACGGCACCGCCGACGTCACCCGCGCCGACCAGACCGTCGGCACCGCGCCCTACCTCGCGCCGGAGCAGCTCCGCGGCGAGCGGGTCGACGGCGCCGCCGACGTGTTCGCCCTCGGGCTCGTCCTGCTCGAGTGCCTCACCGGACGACGGGCCTACCCCGGCTCGGGCGTCGAGGCGATGCTCGGGCGGCTGCACCACGCGCCCGACGTGCCGGCCCACCTGCCCGCCCCGCTCGTCGCGCTGCTGCGCGAGATGACCGACCTCGAGCCGTCCCGCCGCCCGACCGCCGCCGCGGTGGCGGAGCGGCTGGCCGCGGCCCCCCTGCCCGACCGGCCGGCGGCGTCGACCGCGTCCGACGGCTCGACGCGGCTGCTCACCGCCGTGGCCCCGGTGGCCGCTCCCCCGTCGGCCTCGACCCCGGCGTCGGAGCGCTGGGCCACGATCCGCGACCGGGTGCGAGCGGTGCCCGAGGCCACCCGCGCGCTGATCGCCGTGGGGCTCGCGCTCGCCGTCGTCCTCGTGGTCGCCGCCCTCGCGCGCGGCGGGTCCGAGGCGTCGACCCCCGCGCCCCGCATCCCGTCGGACGCCTCGACCAGCACCCCCGGCAGCGGCATCCCGTACGGCGTCCCGAGCCGCTACCGGGACCCGCTGACCCGTCTGCACGAGGAGGTGGACCGATGAGGAGGCGCGCCCTCCCGGCCGCCGGGCTCCTGCTCGCCGTCCTGCTCAGCGGCTGCGGGGCCGGCGGGTCCGACGCGCAGACCCCCGGGACGACCGCCGCCGGCACCGCCCCGGGCCTCGCGTCCGCCCTCGACCGCGTCGACGCCGCGGTGGTCTCGGACGACCCCGACCGGATCGCCGCCGCCGTGCAGGCGCTCCGGCGCGTCACCGCGTCCGCGGTCGCCGACGGCACGCTGAGCGCGTCCCGGGCGGACCGGATCGACGCGGCGGCCCTGGCCCTGCTCGACACCGTGCCCACCCCGACCCCGACGCCGACGCCGACGACCGCGCCCGACGAGTCCGAGGAGGCCGAGGAGTCCGGCGAGGCCGAGGACCAGGAGGACCCCGGGAAGCCCGGAAAGCCCGCCAAGGGCGGCGATCGCGGGAAGGTCAAAGACGAACGGAAGGGCCCGGGCGCGCCGAAGCGGTGACCCGCGTCGGCGGTCCGGGGTGCGCCCGGCTCAGGGCGCCCGCACCTCCGTGCTCGACGACGCCACGTTGCCGGCGGCGTCGTAGAGGCTCAGGTCGACCTGCAGCCGGGTGCCCTTCCGCAGCGGCACGAAGTCGTAGGTGATCGACTCGAGGTCGGCGTAGAGGCCGACGTCGGAGGTCGACACCCAGGTCTCGGTGCCCTCGGCGTCGTAGTTCGGCTGCTTCGGCGCGATGATGCCCTCGGGGTCGAGCTCGCCCTCGCCGTACGCGGAGGTCTCGGGGTCGTAGACGTAGTAGGTCTCGCTGACGATCTCGCCGGCGTCGGGGTCGACGACGAGCTTGAGCAGCACGTCGGTCGGGTCGGCGTCGTCCTCGGCGTCCGGGGCGTAGTAGTCCAGCGGCACCTGGAAGGTGGCGTAGCCGTCGTCCTGCACCGTGAGGTCGGTGTAGGCGTCGACGGCGTCCTCGCCGTCGGACATCCGCAGCGTGGTGAAGTCGTAGGTGCCGACGGCGGTCGGCTCGTCGGCGGTGCCGTAGTCGGCGCTCTCCTCGCCGAGGTAGGTGATCGTGCCGTCGCGCTCGACCCGCGCGTAGCTGATCGTGGCGCGGGTGAGGGCGTCCTGCCCGGCGGGGTCGTAGTCGGCGGTGAGCGTGAGGCCGTCGGCGTCGATCGTCGCGTCCGGCTCGTCCTGGACGAAGGTCGGCAGGACGTCCTGCGCGGCCTGCTCGGCCAGGCCGTAGAAGGAGCGCAGGAAGCCGATCCACGGCGTCGAGACGGCCTTCGCGTAGTCGGCGGAGAAGTAGTCGACCGACGGCGGCAGGTAGATCGACAGGCCGGTGGCGCCGGCCCGCGCCTCGCCGGCGAACTCCTCGACCACCACGTCGTCCAGCGCCTGCTGGACGCGGTCGGCCGCGGCGGACGCGTCGTCGGACTCCTTCCCGACCGCCGCGACCAGCTCGCCGAGATCGCTGAGGTGGGCGTCCTGCTCGGGGTCGGGGTTGCGGCCGAAGCCGATCACCTGCGCCTGGGCGCGGCCGACCGCGGGGACGACGCGGGGGTCGTCGGAGAGGGTGTCGCCGAACGCGCTGACCGCCTCGGTGAGCGGCTGGAGGCGGGTGAGGTCGAGGAGCGCGAGGGTGACGCCGGAGACCGTCTCCTGGGCGGTCGCCTGCTCGCGGAAGCCGTCGATGATCGCCCGGCCGAGCTCGTCGGGCGTCGCGCCGTCGGCCGCGACCTCGAAGGCCGAGTAGTCCCAGCCGTGGCCGGGCTCGAGCTCCTGGGAGGCCACCATCCGGTCGGCGAAGGGGGCCATGGCGGCCGCCACCTCGTAGCCGGCCATCAGGCAGGCGTCGAAGCCGAGCAGGTCGAGCCGCTCGACGCCGGCCTGCTCGAGCCCGTCGCCGATGCCCTCGACCAGGTCGGGCAGGGTGAGCAGCCCGCCGCCGGAGGTCTCGTCGAGGCCGATGCCGCTCCACTGGCCGCCGTGGTCGGAGATCACCAGCGCGTAGTGGTCGGCCGGGTGGGCCTCCAGCCCGTCGGCGAGGAACGAGGCGAGCGTCGCGGGGTCGGAGGAGTCGACGTCGCCGAGGTCGTCGACCAGTGTCGAGGTGCCCGGCTCGCCGAGGTCGAGCACCCGGGCCCCGTCGAAGTCGCCCTGGTCGAGCACCTCGGCGTCGGTGTAGCCCGGGGAGCGGTCGAGGAACTCGCGCACCGTCAAGCTGCCCCGGGAGCCGACCGAGCCGAGCTCGTCGACGTCCTGGACCATCGGCTCCTCGAGGTCGTTGTCGGCCACTGAGTAGTGCAGGACGGTCCACGACCCGGCCTCGGGCGCGTCCTGCTCGGAGGTCGAGCAGGCGGCCAGCGCGGAGCCGGACAGCGCGGTCAGCAGGGTCACGACGGCGCACCGGACGACGGTCCGACGCGCGCGGGGGGTCGCACGCATGGCCGCACGCTAGGGCGCGCCGGGCTTCGCCCACCCGGGTGATCGAGGGGTGGGCGTCGGCGTCGGCGGGAAACCGCGCGCACGAGGAGGTCCCCATGCCACGACGAGGACGCGGCGGCTCCGGCCGCCAGGATGGGCCCGGCCCGTCGGTGAAGGACGACGCCACCTACGAGGCGCTGCGCCGCGAGGGCGCGAGCAAGGAGAAGGCGGCGCGGATCGCGAACGCCTCCGCTCGCGACGGCCGCTCCAGCGTCGGACGCCGCGGCGGCCACTCCCCCGCCTACGAGGAGTGGACGGTCGCCGACCTGCGGCGCCGCGCCGCCGAGATCGGCGTCGAGGGCCGCTCGACGATGCGCAAGGCCGAGCTCGTCGAGGCGCTCCGCACCCACTGAGTCGGCGGGCCCGGCGTCAGCCGACCTGGGGCAGGCCGGCGTCGACGGCCGCGGGCGTCTCCTCGACCTCCGCCCGCGGAGCCAGACCGAGCGCCTCGAGCACGCCCTCGCCGGTGTGGTCGTCGCCCGGCCCGAGGCCCAGCAGCGTGACGCCCCAGGGGATCCAGCCCTCGGGCGAGCCCGGGCACGGAGGCTCGGGGATCCACCGCAGCTCCCGCAGCAGCTGCGGGACGCTCGGCCCCGCGGGGGTCTCCCGCGCCGGGTCGACGAGCCGGCTCAGCACCTGCAGCCCGATCGGCCGCCCGCCCGGCATGATCCACCGGATCGTCAGCACCGCCTGCCCGGCGGCGTCCGCCGTCCAGACCTCGCGCCGGCCCAGCCGGCACACCAGGCACCGGTCGCCCTGCCACCGGTGCGCGCGCGGACGCGGCTCGGCGGGCGTCCGACGGCGGCGTCCCTGCTCGCGGCGCTCGCGGATGCCCTCTCCCGCCAGGGGCCGCGGTTCGCGCCGCTCCCAGCGCGGGGTCATCCGAACCGGCCCCCGATGTAGTCGGCCGTGCGCGGATCGACCGGCGCCCCGAAGATCTGCGTCGTCGGACCCGCCTCGACGATGCCGCCGGGCGTCGTGGAGGACGCCAGGAAGAACGCCGTGCGGTCGGAGACCCGGCTGGCCTGCTGCATGTTGTGGGTGACGATGACGATCGTGATCTGGCCGCGCAGCTCGTGGATCGTCTCCTCGACGCGGTGGGTCGAGGTGGGGTCGAGCGCCGAGCACGGCTCGTCCATCAGCAGCACCTCGGGCCCGACCGCCAGCGCGCGGGCGATGCACAGCCGCTGCTGCTGACCGCCCGAGAGGCCGGCCGCCGGGTCGCGCAGGCGGTTCTTCACCTCGTCCCACAGCGACGCGCGCCGCAGGCTCGTCCACACCAGCTCGTCGGCCTCGTCGCGGTTCGCCTTGCGTCCGGTGAGCATCAGCCCGGCCAGCACGTTGTCGTAGATCGACATCGTCGGGAACGGGTTGGGCTTCTGGAACACCATGCCGATCCGCGAGCGGATCTCGGTGAGCGTGCGCTGCGGGTCGTAGACGTCCTCGCCGTCGAGCTCGATCAGCCCGTCCATCGAGGCGGTCTTCACCAGCTCGTGCATCCGGTTGAGCATGCGCAGGAACGTCGACTTGCCGCATCCGGAGGGCCCGATGAGCGCGGTGACCTCGCCTGCCGGGATCTCCAGGTCGACATCGGCGAGCACCTGGTGGTCGCCGAACCAGGCGGCGACCTTCGTGGCCCGCAGCTCGCCGGGCAGTCGCTCGGCGGTGGCGGTGGCGCCGCGGCCGCGGCGCAGGGTGCTGTCGTTCACGGTGACCTCACATCAGGTTCGGGAGGAGCAGGGCGAACTGGTGGCCGACGCCGAGGGAGGCCAGCCCCAGCAGCGGCACCGCCACCACCCAGGTCTGCCAGCGGCCCCACAGCCGACGCAGCACGACGACGCCGGTCAGCGAGAGGAGCAGCAGCTGGGCCCAGAGGAACAGCGGCAGGCCGATGTCGCGCTGTCCGGCCATCGGCGCCTCGTCGGCACCGAGGGACGCCGAGCTCAGCACGGGCGCGGGGGCCGGCTGCACCTTCGAGGTGAGCATCGCGTCGACGCGCAGCACGTCCTTCGGCAGGAAGGGCGGCCCGGAGGCCGTCATGAGCGTCAGGCGGCTCGCGCCGGCCTTCAGCACCGGCACGGGGTCCCCCGGACGACGCGCGCCGACGACCTCGAAGCTCTGCACGCCCTGGCTGCCGACGACGTTGATGACGTCGCCGCGCGCGAGCTCGTCGAGCCGCGAGAAGTCGGCGCCGTACCCGGCGCGGCGGCCGGCGATGATGCTGACGCCGGCCTGGCCGGGCAGCACGGAGTCGCGCCGGTGGCCAGGGCCCTGGGCGAGCACCGAGGAGGTCGTGCCCTCGAGCACGACCTCCTTGAGGCCGATCGCGGGGATCGAGAGGATGCTCAGCGGCGCGCCGAGGTCGAGCAGCCGTCCGTCGACATCGGTCTGCCCGACTGGTGCGGTGCCGTTGGCCAGGTCGGATCGCAGCCGATCGAACGCCTGGGCCTGGGCACGGTCGTGACGCAGCATCCCGACGACGGTCGCGTCGGCGAGGGTCGCCAGCATCAGCATCGCGAGGCACCCCAGGGCAGCGCGGCGGATCGCCTCGGCGGCGGTCAGCTCGCGGACAGGCGGGCGGACGAGCTGGCGCGCGACCCCGCGCCAGCTCGCCGCCCGGTTCCCCCGTGGGCGCCCACGAGGGGGCTCGTCGGCCGAGACCGGGGCGTCCGGCTCGGCGGGCTCGAGGAGCGTCATGAGACCTTGACGGCCTTCGTCGTCGCGACGCCGTCCTTGTGACCGGCCGCCTTGGCGGTGACGGTGCAGGTGAGCGCCTTGCCCTTGTCGGCCTTGGCGACCTTGTAGGTGGCCTTGGTCGCGCCGGCGATCTTCTTGCCGGCCTTCAGCCACTGGTAGGCGTACGAGGTCGCCTTCGGCGACCAGGCGCCGGGCTTGCAGGTGAGGGTCTTGCCGACCTTCGCGGTGCCGGAGATCGACGGCTTGGTGGTGGGCTTGAGAGCCGCGCCGAGGGCGACCGTGACGGTGTTGCTCAGCTGCTCCAGCGAGCCGCCGTCCGCGGAGGTGGTGACCTTGCAGCGCACCGGCTTGCTCAGCCAGGCGGCAGGGACCTTCGCGGTCGCCGAGGTGAAGCCGGCGGCGGGGGCGCCGTCGACGAGCCACTGGAACTGCTTGGTGCCGGCGGTGCCGGTGCCGCAGGTGAGGGTCTCGCCGACCGCGGCCGTGCCGGTGACGGTCGGGGCGTCGACGACGGTGTACGCCTTCGCGGAGGAGGTCGAGGCGGCGTAGGCGTTCGCGTTGTCGGGCGTGAAGACGGCGACGAGGTCGCCCTGGCCCGACGCGATCGCGATCGCGAACGTCGCGGTCCCGTTCTTCACGGCCACCGGGGCGCCGAGGCTGGTGGCGCCCCGCTTGAACTGCACGGTGCCGGCGGCGTTCGAGGGCGTCACCGTCGCGGTCAGCGTGGTGGTCGTGCCGCTCGCCACCGGCGAGCTGGGCGAGACGGACAGCTCCGTGGTGGTGGCGGCGGCCTGGCTGGCCTGGGAGAACGCGAAGCCGCCGGAGCCGGGCGTGATGTGGATGGTGCCGTTCTCGGTGCCGAACACGGTGGCGCCGTCGCTGGTCTGACAGATGATCGTCACGCCGTAGTCGGCGTCCTGCGGCGTGATGCTCAGCCGCTGGAAGAACGCCTTCATGGTGCGCGCGGAGGTCACCGTGAACCCGCCGTCGGCGTTGGTGTCGAGGATCGTGTAGTCGGTGTTGCCGACGATGTTGTTGCTGCCGTTGTCGGCGATGCCGGGGCCGGTCAGCTTCGCCTTGATCGCCTCGGTGCCGCTCGGGCAGGGCGCGTCGGTCTCCATCGTCAGGAAGTCGTCCTGCGTGCCGGGGTTCGGCGTCACGAAGATCTTGCCGACGGAGGCCGCCGACGCGGGCACGGCGAAGGCGACCGGGAGGGCGACCCCGACGACGGAGAGGGCGGCGGTCGCCGCGGCGAGCCGCGAGCGCTGGGAGAGGTTCATCTTCATTCCTTCGGTGTCGGATTCACGCGCCGCGGCGGCGCAGGAGCAGGACGATGCTGGCGAGGACGACGGCGCCGCCCACGAGGGCGATGCCGATGCCCAGGGGACGGCGCGATGAGGTGGACCCGGTCGAGCCGAGCGCGGCAGCCGCCTGCTGGTCGACGGTGCCGTTCGGCGCCGCTCCCGGCGACGAGCCGTCGGTGGCCGTGCCTGGGCTCGCCTGGTCGCCGGGCGTCGGCGCCGAGAAGGCCCCTGGCCCCGACGAGCCGTTTCCACGGGGCTTGGCAGCGCCCGACGGACGGTCGCCCGGCGCAGAGCCCGAGGACCCCGGACGGTAGCCAGGGGTCGTGGAGACCGGGCGGGCCGCTACCCAGGCGCGAGGCGAGGTGAACCGGATCGCGACGACGTAGTCGCCGTAGCTGCGGTCGCGGTCGGGCAGGCGGCAGGTGACGACGATGCGGTACACACCGCGCAGCGGCACCGGGTTCGGCTGGTCGAACATGAACTCGCGCATCGACTTGAAGAGCGCCGTCGTGAACGCGCCCTTCTGCGAGACCCCTGCGTCGGTGTTGCCGATGACGTTGAGGCCCGCCTTGGGGAAGCCGGCGCCGTATACGCGGCCGATGATGTTCGTCGCCGGCGGCGGGCAGCCGCCGGAGGTGCGCACCTCGATCGGCTGGTCGTCGGCCCCCTTGGAGGGCTTCACGAAGGCCTGCCACTGGGGAGCGGGCTTGGACGACGCCTGGGACGGGCCCGCGACGCCGAGGGCGCCGACGGCGCCGAGCGCGACCGCGAGGACGGCCAGGAGCAGACGGATCGCCGAGCTCGGCGCGAGGTGTCCGGTGTCTGCGGGGTCGTGGCGGTGGTGGCGGGCCATGTCAGCTGTCTCCGTTCGCGGGACTCGTGGTGGCGGTGCTGGCGGTCTGGAGGACGGGGTCGGACGCGGCCGCAGCCGGGCCGTCGCCGTCCGGCGCGGCGGACGGGTCGGCGTCCTCGGGCGTCTCGGGCTCGGCCCTGCGGCGCAGCAGCCGCCGGATCGCCCACTGGAGCAGCAGCACCAGAGCGACGAGCACCGCGAGCAGCGCCCACGGGATCACCGTGATCGTGGTGCGGGCGATCGCGGTCGGCGCGACCACCTGGCCGAGGTCCTGGCCGGCGGGGTCCACCTGCACCTCGGTCGTGAGGTGCCAGAAGGTGAAGGCGCCGGGATGGTCGACGGTGACGTCAGTGGTGCCGCCCGGGAGCAGGTCGGGCAGCTGACCGTCGGGCACCGACAGCGGGTCCATGCCGAAGGACCGCAGGTAGCGCAGGTAGGTGGCGCCGGTGAGCGTCACGTTGCCGGTGTTGCGCACCGTGTAGGTCGTGTGGGGCCGGGTCCAGCCCCACCAGTGCCAGCCGCCGCGGGCCTCCGTCCGGAGGTTCTCGATGGTCAGCTGCGGCTTCAGTGCCCCGGGCACCCGGATGAGCACGCGCAGACCGACCCGGTTGGAGACGATCACCTGCTTGCCCTGCTTGATGCTGCTGGTCGCGATCGAGAGCAGCACGGCGCCGGCGTGGTCACCGGGCGTCACGTTGTAGGGCACGCCCACCTGGAACGGGACGAGCGCCATCGAGCGCGGGGGCAGGGTCAGCCGGGTGCGGCTGAGCGAGATCCAGGAGCCGACGTCGGTGGCCTTGGTCGCCTCGTCCTGGATGATGAACGCGCCCTCGGGCGTCGAGGTGGCGTCCTTGGCGCTCAGCCCGACGACCGCCGGGCGGCCGCTGTAGTTGAAGACCGCGACGGTGTCCTGGCGGACGCCGCGCGGATCGAGGGTGTACACGTACCGCGCCCGCTGGTCGGGTCCCTGCGGGGTGGCGGTCTGGATGCCGACGGTGACGCGGCTCTTGCCGCCGCTGTTCGTCGGGTCGGGGGCGATGGACGTGGGGGCACCCGGTGTCGGGGTGCCGGCGGGCGGCGTGGTCGGGCCGTCCGCCCGGGCCGGGCCGGCGAGCGTGCCGAGGAGCACGGCTGCGGCGGCCAGGAGCCTGCTGAGGGTGGTCATGGGATTCCGTCTCGTGTGGGTGGGTCGACCCGGGGTCGGGCGGTGGTCGCCGTCCGGCCGGTGATGCGGAGTGGTGCTTGGCGTTGCTGGGTGGTGCTGGGCGTTGCTGGGCGTTGCTGGGCGTTGCTGGGCGTTGCTGGGCGGTGCTGGTCCTGCTGGGTGGTGCTGGTCCTGCTGGGTGGTGCTGGTCCTGCTGGGTGGTGCCGCCGGCGTCGTGGTCGGACGCCGGCCGCGCTCAGCCGACCGTGATGGTCAGCGTCGCGACGTAACGGCCCGGAGGGGTCTCGGTGGGCACCTGCAGCAGCAGGTCGGCGCCGAGGTACGCCGTGCCGCTGCCGTGGTCGGCGGTCGCGGTGGCGAGGATCCGGGAGTCGTGGAGGCCGAGGTCGGGGTCGGCCGGGATGCCGCCGGCCGCCACGAGGGCGGGGCGGATGCGGGGTCCGAGGGCGAAGCCGGGAGCCTGGTTGGACGACACCGAGGTCATCGTCGGCGTCCAGCCCAGGTCATATCCCGAGATGCGCTGGGTCGCGTCGCGGGTCTGGACGAAGTCGGTGACGCTGCCGGACGCCGTCCAGCCGGGGTCACCGGCGCGGGTGTCGGAGACGACGATCGGGTCGAGCGAGCCGCTCGCGACCATCTGGCCGCCGGACTGGTCGAGGACCGGCTGGCCCAGCGCGACCTGGCCGTCGGAGGTGTCGGGCACCGAGATCGTCAGGGCACCGGGCTGCACCTCGACCCGCAGCGTCTGGGCCACGACCCGCTCCGGGTCGGCGGCGACGATCTGCGAGACGTCACGGGAGGCGACGGGCGCGAGTCGACGATCGGCCGGCACGAACACGGCACGCACGGGGTGGGTGCCGACCCGGAGCAACGGCGCGACGAGACGCACGCGACCGGTGGCGGCGACCCGCGCCGTCCGCACCTGCCGGCCGTCCACGAGCAGGCGGACGACGCCGCGCGATCCGGCCGGCACGATCGCCGTGAACCGCGCGGCATGCCAGCGGCTGGTCGGGCCGTCGGCGCGGAGTCGCACGGTCACCGGCGGCGCCGTCGTCACCGCGGGCGCGGTGGTCGTCGCAGGCCGCGCCGGCGACGACGCGGCGGCGCTCGGGCTGGGGGTCGGGCTGGGGGTCGGCTGCGACGCCGACGCCGGGTCGACGGCGCTCGCGGACGCCGAGGCGCCGGAGCTCGCCGGGGGGAGCGTGCGGAAGGCGAGGGAGTCGCCCGTGCGCTCGAACGTCACCGAGCGCTCGACGGTCGTCAGGGGGCGTCCGCCCGCGTCGCGGCAGGTCCACGCCACGACGTAGGGACGCCCGACGACCGGAGCGACGCCGGTGTCGTGGAAGAAGGCGGCGAAGGAGGTCGCCAGGACGCGCTGGTCGCCGGAGGCGGTCCGCCGCGCGCGGGCCAGCTCGGCGGGCGCGACGAGGGCGTCCGCGCGCAGGCTGGGCCCCCGCAGCGTGACGGTCGAGGTCGCGGCCGACGGGGAGCAGGACGGGCCCTCGAGGGCCGGCGTGTCCGTCCAGTCGCCGTGCCCGGGGAGCACCCGGAGGGTCGGCGTCGACGGGTCGTCGGCCAGGGCCGGCGGCGGGAGCAGCATCGGCCCGCCGGCGAGGACCACGGCAAGGGACGCGGACGCGAGATGCCGCATGGCGTGACCTCCTCCGGGCAGCCGACGGGACGGACGGGACATGGGGCTGGACGCCCCGATCGGGTGGGGATCGCCAGGGACGCGACCCCCACCCGACGGGTGGAGCGGTGGTGCGGGTGGGGCTCAGGCGCGCTCAGGCGCCTGCTGGTGCACGGGTCAGGAGACGGTGAACGTCAGCGTCGCCGTGTAGAGGCCCGGCGGGAGCTCGGTCGGCACCTGCAGCAGCAGGTCCGCGGCGAGCTTGGCCGTGCCGGTGCCGGCCTTGGCCGGGGCCGACGCGAAGGTGCGCGCGTCGTAGAGGCCCAGGGACGCGTCGGACGGCTTGGCGCCGGCGAGCACGAGGGCGGGGTCGACCTTCGAACCGAGGGTCAGGTTCTGGTGGTCGGCGGCCGAGACCTTCTTCGGCTTGAAGCCGAGGTCGTAGCCCGAGATCTTGACCGTCTTGTCCTTCGCGTAGACGAAGTCCGACACGCTGGCCTGAGCGGTCCAGCCCTTGTCGCCGGCGCGGGTGTCGGTGACGGTGATCGGGTCGATCGAGCCGGTCGAGACGAACTTCGAGCCGGTCTGGTCGATCACCGGGTCGCTCAGCTTGACCTGGCCGTCACCAGCGGCGCTCAGCGGGTCGGGGTCGGCGATCGAGATGGTGAGCGAGCCGGGCTGCACCTCGACGCTCAGGGTCTCGAAGGCGGGCTTCGACAGCGCCTCAGTGACGGTGTGGTTGATCGTCGCCTCCGAGCCGGTGACGTTGGCGTCGGTCGGGGTGAAGACCGCACGGACGACCCGGGTGCCCTTGTCGAGCGTCTTGTCGGAGTAGACCGAGGTGCCGGTGCCGTCGACGGCCTTGGTGGCCACCTTGGTGCCGTCGATGTAGAAGTCGACCGAGCCGGCGATGCCCGCGGCGACCTTCGCGGTGAAGACTGCGTCGGCGTACTGCGCGGTGTCGCCGTTGTCGGTCAGCGTCAGGCTGGTCGACTTCTTCGCGATGGTGATCGCCCGGTTGTTCACCGAGGACGACGCACCGAACTTCGCGGTGCCCGGCAGGTAGTCGGCGGTGATCGAGTGGTCACCCGCCGTGATCGCCGTCGTGGTGAGCGACGCCGCACCGTTGACGACGGGCTGGGCCACGTCGAGGGCGTTGCCGTCGACCTTGAACTGCACGGTGCCGCCGTTGACCGGGCCGTTGGCCGCCGCGGCGACCGACGCCGAGAGGGTCACCGAGTCGCCGTAGGTGAACGGGCCACCGGCGATCGCGTCGACCGAGGTCTCCGTGGCCGGGTCGCCAACCGAGGAGCTGAACGCCGAGTCGCTGCCCGCGTTGTTGGGCGTGAAGGTGACCTTGCCGACGAAGGTGCCGAAGACCGTCGTGCCGTCGGCGTTCTGGCACACCGCGGTGACGGTGTAGGCACCGGACGGCGCGTTCACGCCGATGGCCGAGAAGATCTGCTTGAAGGTCTTCTGGCCGACGAAGTGGGTCGAGGTGATGCCGTTGGTGTCGTTGTTGCCCAGGATGTTCGCCGGAGCGGACAGCGCCGGACCGGACAAGGTCACCTTGGAGTTGGTCGCGCCGAGCGAGCCGCAGGTCGCATTGGAGTCGAACTCCAGCGCCTGGGCGAGCGTGGCCGACGACGCCGGCGACACGGTCAGGATCCGGTAGGGCGCCGGGGCGGCCTCCGCGGATCCGGCGGCGACGACGGCGATGCCCGACGCGGCCGCGGCGGTCGCGCAGGTGAGCGCGAGGGTGCGGTTGAGCTTCATCTGAGTCTTTTCTCTCTGTGGGGGGGAGATCACTTGACGAGCGAGGTGTCGCCGCAGGTGGACAGCACGCCGAAGCCGTACTTCAAGATGGTCGACTGGGCCTGGCAGACCTTGGAGTTGGGACCGACGAAGACGTCGCTGAGCGTCTGGTTGAACGCGGCGTTGCTGGACGTGATGGCGTTCTGCGGCACGACGTTGTAGACGTCGCGGGTCAGGTCGAGGATCTTGGTGCCGCGGTTGTTGGCGTAGCCGGTGTTGAGCGAGATCGGGTAGCTGACCACGCCGCCGGTCGACGCGACGGTGCCGAGGAGGGCGTCACCGCGGTAGTCGGTGCTGGTGCCCTGGGCCTGGGCGATGTACTGGGCGATCGAGATCGGGACGATGCTGTCGTCGTCGAGCACGTTGCCGCGGTGCTCCTGGATGAGCGGGGCCTTGTTGGCGGAGACGCGGTCCTGCGAGTCCGAGATGCAGGGGTACGCGGTGGCGTCGAAGGTGCCGTCGGTGCTGATGCCCATGGCCTTCAGCCAGAACGAGCGGGTGCCGGAGCCAGGGGCCGGGACGAGGGCGTGGTAGGGACCGGTGCCGGCCGCGCGGTTCCAGTCGGCCGGCGTGGCGCCGCCGTAGGTGCAGTGGTAGATCGCGTAGAGCGAGTCGCCGGTGAGCTTGCGCGGGAAGTTGCTGGTGGAGGTCACCGCGAACGCGACGGCGTCCTTGGCGAACGGGATGTTGACGAACTTGTTGTTGGCGTCGAGGCCGGTCTGGGAAGACGACGCGCGGGCGAAGTCGACGCAGCCCGCGTAGGGGCTGTTGCTGGTCACGGCCGCACGCAGGGTCGCCGCGCCGTTGCCCGAGTTGTTGGCCCGCTTGCCGAGAACCCACGTGTCGCCGGCGTTGTAGGCGGTGAAGGAGCAGCCCGACGACGAGGTCGTGGACGAGCGGGTGGTGAAGCCGGCGCCCGTGGAGTTCCACGAGGCGATGAGCTTGTTGCCGTTGCTGTCGGTGATCACGTCGGAGAGGCCCTGCATGACCTCCTCGGTGGTGTCCGAGCCCATGCCCTGGAGGGGGCGCACGGTGCCGGCGGGGTCACCCGACGGGTCAGCAACGGCGATGCTGGTGCCGAGGGCAGCCGTCGCCAGGCCGAGGCCACAGGCGAGCATCGCGACGCGGTGGAGTCGCTTCATGGTGTGTGTCTCCTTGGTGAGGCATGACGCGGACGCGGCGCCCGCATCGCCCGGCGGAACCTGTATCCGCCGGGAGTCGGTGGGTCAGGGGCCGGCCCGGGTGGTCCGGGCCCCGGTGAGGGATCGCGCGATCAGCACCGCCGCCGTCAGCAGCAGCAGGGCCGCCAGGGCGTAGCGGGAGCCACCGGCGGGCGATCCGGGCGTGGTGACGGTGGAGGCAAGGGCGGTCGCCGGCGCCGTCGGGCTGGCCGACGCGGCGCCGGACGCCGGGGCGCTGGGCGCCGCTCCCGGTGCCGCCGGGGCGGACGCGTCGGGTCCGGCGGGCAGCCCGGTCGCCGGCGGGACGACCCCGCCGCCCGCGTCGACCGGCGTCGAGGGCACCGTGGCCGGCGGCACGGACGACGAGGCCGACGGCGACGCGCTCGGGCTCGCCGTCGCCGCGGCGCCGACCGCCTTCGCCATCGCGAGCGTGCGGGCCCGCATCGCGGCCGGCAGCGGCACGTAGCCGTCCGGCAGCAGACCGGGCGCGGCGCCGAGCACCTGGCCCTTGGTGGCCACGTAGGTGAGGAAGCGGGAGTAGGCGGTCGCCTCGTCGCCGGTGAGGTGCTCCGGCGAGGTGACCGCGTAGGTCACGTGGGTCAGCGGGTACGCGGCGTCGGAGGACGACGTCGGGTCGGGGACCTCCACGCCCGCGACGGACGACGGCTTCAGCGAGTCGAGGCCGGCGGCCAGGCCGGCGCGATCCGGGGCGACGAACCGGCCCGCGGCGTTCTGCAGCGACGCCATCGGGAGCTGGTAGCGGGCGGCAGTGGCCGTGTCGGACACGGCGAGCACCGCGTGCGTGCCGCTCAGCTGCGGCTGCGCCAGCTTGTACCCGCCGACCGTGCCCGGCGTGTACGCCGTGCGGGCCAGCGTCGAGCCGCGGGCCGCGGCCCGGGTGCCGTCGTGGATGTCGGCGGCGTAGGCGAAGGCATCGAGCGGACACAGGTCCGGCGTGCCGGTGTCGAACGTCCGGCAGGTGAGGTCGCTGAGCGGGAAGTCCGAGCGGGTCAGGTCGAGGCCCTTGTAGGCGGCGTTGACCGTCATGCCCCACGGGTCGGGATCGCCGTTGAGGAAGGCCCGGGCGGAGCGGTCGGCCGCCACCCAGCGCCACAGCTCCGCGAACGCGTCCGTCTGACCCACCGGCACAGTGATCCGCGCCAGGGCGCGGATGTCCTGGTGCGACAGGCCGGGGTTCAGCTGCTTGAACTCCGGGTCGTAGCCCATCGCCAGCGGGTTGCGGCCCAGCTTGTCGGGATCCAGCGTCGCGAGGCGGTACGACTGGGTGAGCAGCTTCGCCACGAGCCGGGCGTTCAGCCGCAGCGACGGCACCCGGGCGCCGGCCTTGGAGGCCTCGTCCTCGGGTGCGGTGTCCGTCGGCGACCCGTCGATGTTGAAGGCGATGCCGACGCCGGAGACCGAGACCGGCGCGTAGGAGAGCGAGCGGCCGTCGGCGACGTTCTCCGGGTCGAGCGGCTTGGAGACGAAGGACAGCCACGGGTCGGCCGCGAGGGTCTGGGCGCGGGCGAGGTCGTCGTTGATCTGGGAGAAGCCGAAGATCGAGCCGGTCTCCTGGCACAGCACCGGCTGCCAGCGCGACACCGCCTCGCTGACCTCCTCCTGACCGACCAGGCGACGCTCCGGCGTGCCGATCGGGCACGCCAGACCGACCGGGTCGAAGTGCAGTCGGACGACGAGGCGCTGGTCCCAGTTGGACTGCGAGAGCGGCGAGCTCTGCACCGAGGAGGTGGTCTTCGATCCGTCGGCGTCGACGTCGTCGCGCGGCACGATCACCAGCCAGCAGTCGCGCACCTTGCCACCTTCGAGGCGGGCGCCGCACCCGAGTCCGGGCGCCTCGCGCACCGTCTGGATCTCGACGTGCTCCTCGCCGGTGCCGTCGGCGTAGGTGCGGGCGAAGGGCAGCTCGTTGGTCGAGTAGGCGTCGAAGAACTGGTTCGGCGCGTCGGGCACGGTGACGCCGGAGACGCTGCGGAACGGGATGCTCGTGGTCGTCGCCCGCTCGTTCGGGTCCTTCAGCGTGGAGCCGTAGTCGACCTGGCGCGAGGTGGCCCAGTTGCCGCCGCGGGTGTCGCTGCTGAGCGCGCCGAACTGGCAGTCGCGACGATCGGGACCGGCCGGGTCGTCGCCCCAGCACTGCATGATCTGCAGGTAGTCGGAGGAGAAGCCGCCCGTGGTCGGGGTGGTCTGCTTGCCACCCGACCACTTCACGTCGACGACCTGGTTGATCAGGTGCTCGGTCTGGGAGACGGTCACCTTGAGGTCGGCGAACCGCCCCGTGCCCTGGACGGTCACCGCGGAGCTCGCCTGCGCACCCGAGGCCGGGGCGCCACCGAGCGGCGAGAGCACGAGCACGGCGCCGATCAGGCAGGCCCCGCTCGCGACCCAGCTGACGACCGACCCACGCCGGCTGCGGGCGCTCACGCGCGCCGCCCGAGGTACTGGCCGACCAGCGGCGGGACGACGACGGCGCCGACGAGCACGAGGCCCGCGAGCAGGAGCAGGAGCGTCTGGCCGCCCACCGCTCCGGAGGCGACGTTGACCGACTGGCCGGCCACCGGCGCGCCCGAGGCGAGCGTCGTGCCGGCCGGGAGTCCGGTCTCGGGGTCCACGGCGGCGCCCACGACGGGGGCGCTGCCGACGCCGCCCGGCGTGGTGCCGGTGCCGCCCGTCCCTGCGCCGGAGCCGACCGGGGTGCCGGGCGCGCCGCCGGTGCCGGTGGTCGCCGTGCCACCGCCGGAGCCACCCGGCCCCGCGGTGGTGCCGGATCCGCCACCTGGGCCTCCGCTGGGCGTGCCGTTGCCGGGGTCGGGCGCTCCGCCGGTGTTGGCGGTGGGCACCTTGGCGCCGCCGGTGCCGTTGAGGCACTGCGTCGGGCCTTGCTTGTCGCACTTCGCCGGGTACGGCGCGTTCTTGGCCAGCAGGTTGGTGCCACCGGGCCCGAAGGTCGGGTTGTTGCACTTCGCGTACGGGTTCTTCGCGACCTTCGCTCCGGGGATCCGGGCCACCTGCTTGAAGGCGGCCTGCACCAGGTTGAGCGGCAGCGGGCTGTAGCCGAGCGTCGGCGCCTGCTGCTGGCCCTCGCAGAGGAAGTAGCTCGCGAACGCGCCGAGCGTGTATCCCTTGGCCGTGGTGAAGCTCGAGGTCGTCGCGGTCGGGACGATCATGTAGCTGTAGGACGACAGCGGGTAGGTGCGCGGGTCGCGGTTGCGGTAGACGCCGGTGAGGTCCTGGGTGAGGTTCTTGTCGATCCGCGCGCCCTCGAGGCCGACGGCCACGCTGTTCGCGGTCGGCTCCACGTAGTAGCCCGCGCTGTTGAGCACCTTGACGACCGGAAAGTTCGTGGCCAGCGCGTAGGAGTACTCGACGTAGGTGATCGTGCCCTCGTTCTGCGCCTGGCTGACGAAGCCGGAGACGCCGAGGGAGCCGGCCTGCGCGACGAACTTCGAGCCCGAGACGACCGGGAAGAAGCTGGTGACGCCGCACGGCGTCGGACGGCCGGCGGTGGCGCAGTAGTTGTTCCAGACCTGGGCGTGCTCCTTGCTCATCCAGGTCGCGAACTGGGCCGTGGTGCCGGAGCCGTCGGAGCGGACGACCGGGATGATCTGGCGGGCGGGGAGGGCGAGGCCGGGGTTGTCCGCCTTGATCTTCGGATCGTTCCACTGCGTGATGTTGCCGGTGAAGATGCCGGCGATGACGTCGCCGGAGAGTCGCAGGTTGGTGACCCGCTGGCCGCCGATCTTGAGGTTGTACATGAACGACGTGCCGCCGGCGACGATCGGCATGTACGCGAACCCGCGCGTCGGCGGGGTGTCGACGACGCCGCCGTCCTTGAGGCCGTAGGGGATCTCGGAGACCGCGAAGTCGACCGTGCCGTTGCGGAACTGGTTGCGGCCGTCGGAGGAGCCGGTGCCCTGGTAGTTCACCTGCATGCCGTACTGGTTGACGTTGCGGCGCCACTGGTCCAGGGCGTTCTGGCTCCAGGTGGAGCCGGCGCCGGAGATCGGGACGAACGCGTCGGCGGCCTTCGCCGGGGCGGACGGCGCGAGGGCCAGGCCGGCGACGATCCCGCCGACGAGCACCAGCACCCCGACGGGCGTCCCGAGGCGCGCGGCCATCCGCGCCGCGTCCTTCGCCGATTCCGCCTTGCGCCGACGCTTCATCCGCGCGGTCTCCTGGCCGGGAGCCCGACCGCCGATGATCCGTGCGGCGATGAAGAGGAGCAGCACGAGCGCCAGCAGCGTGACGGCGGTGCCGAAGCCGCGCTGGATCATCGCCGGCTGGGGGGACCGGACGAACTCGAAGATGGCGAGAGGCAGGGACACCTGCGGACCTTCCAGGGGGTTGGCGTTGACGGTCGCCGAGAAGCCGGCGGTGAGGAGGACGGGCGAGGTCTCGCCGATGCCGCGGGCGGTGCCGAGGATCACCGCGGTCGTCAGGCCCGAGCGCGCGGTCGGCAGCACGACGTGCCAGACCGTCTTCCAGCGGCTCGTGCCCAGGGCGTAGGACGCCTCCTTGAGCGGGCCGGGCACCAGGCGCAGCACGACGTCGGAGGCCCGGATGACGATCGGCAGCATCATCACGCTCAGCGCGAGCGCAGCGGCGAGACCCGACTTGGGCCGGCCGAGCATGAGGATGAACGTGGCGTAGATGAACAGACCCGCGACGATCGAGGGCAGCGCGGTCATCGCCTCGACGATCGTGCGGACGAACTTCGAGAAGCGGCTCGGGAACTCGTTGAGGAACACCGCGGTGACGAGCCCGAGCGGCACCGTGAGGGTCAGCGCGATGCTGATCTGCTCCAGGGTGCCGATCGCGGCGTGGATCATGCCGCCGACCTCGAGGCCCTGCAGCGGGCCGGCGTCCTTCATGTCCTGGCTGAAGAAGTTCGCGTGGGTCAGCGCGCTCGAGCCTCGGCTGACCGTGTACGACAGCACGAACACCAGGACGCCGAACAGGATGACGCCGGCCGTCGACAGCACGACGGTCGCGATGCGGTCGACGACGACGGTGCGCTGCTCGTCCTGGCTGACCAGCAGGGCGTAGAGCCCGAGGAACGAGACGTACCAGATCAGCACCATCGAGACGACACCGCTCGTCGGCAGCACGACGGTGGTCAGCAGCGCGGTGAGCGCCACCGCCGCCACCGCGGATCCGGCGAGCGCGAAGACGTCCGAGCTGCGCACCGCGCGCACCGCGCGACGCGGCTGCTCGGGCAGGTCGAGGCCTGCGTCCAGGTCCGGCAGGTGGGTGGTGCCGAGTGGCTCGGCCCGGCGGGCGCCCGTGCGCCCGTTCACGTCGACGGACATCAGGTGCTCTCCGCTCCGGACCGGCTCCGCGCGACGACCGAGGCGGCGGCGAAGTTGATGACGAGGGTGACGAGGAAGAGCGCGAGCCCGGCGGCCATGAGGGCCGAGACGCCGACGCGCGTGGAGTCGCCGTAGCGCTGCGCGATGAGCGCGCTGACTGTCGAGCCGCCGCTCTTGAGGATGTGCGGCTGGATGCCGACGACCACCGAGAGGATCATGTAGACCGCGATGGTCTCGCCGAGCGCGCGACCGAGCCCGAGCATCGTGCCGCCGATGACGCCGCCGCGGCCGAACGGCAGGACGACGGCGCGGATCATGCCCCAGCGGGTCGCCCCCAGCCCGAGCGCGGCCTCCCGCTCGCCGACCGGCGCCTGCGAGAAGGCCTCGCGCATGACCGACGTCATGATCGGCGTGATCATCAGCGCGACGACCATGCCGGCGATGAAGATCGAGGACTGGTACTGCGTCGCGGAGTCCAGCGGGTCGTCGGGGTTGGAGCCGGGGATGGCGAAGATCGGGATCCAGCCGAGGTACTGCGAGATCAGCTTGGAGAGCCCGTACACGTGGCTCTGCAGGAAGAAGGCGCCCCACAGGCCGTAGACGACGCTCGGCACCGCGGCCATCAGGTCGACCAGGCTGATCAGCGTGCGCTGCAGGCCGCGCGGCGCGATCTCGGAGATGAACAACGAGGTCCCGAGCGCCAGGGGGAGGGCGAAGGTGATGGCGACGAGACCCACCGAGATCGTGCCGAGCAGCACGCCCGCGATGCCGAACCGTCCCCCGTCGGGCTCCCAGAGCTGCTCGGTGACGAAGTGGAGCTTCGCGATCTGGAGCGCCTCGAGCGCCCGGTAGCCGAGGAACAGGCCCACCGACGTCATCACGACGAGGACGAGGATCCCGCCCGCGTGGGCCACGGAGGCGAAGACGGCGTCGGCGGGCTCCACGCGCGCACGGCGACGGGAGCCCCGGGACAGGGCTGACAAGGCGGACAAGTCGGTCCTTCGTGGGAGGGAGGTGCGTGGGGCTCGGGCCGATCCGGATCGCGGAGCGGCGCGAGAGGGGCGTGCGGTGGAGGCACCCGAGCGGCCGGGCGTCATTAGTCAGGCCACGCGTGACGCCTTGATCCGCCGCAGATGAACGGACGGCGACGCGGCAGCGTCCGAGCGCAACAACGCCCGGACCTGTGGAGAGACCTGTGAGCGGATGCCGTGCCGACGGCGCGACGTCGATCAGGAGTCGCCGGGCGTTCACCGGGGACGCGATCGGGGTCACACGCGCCGGACGACTGGACCAGACCACCGGACCAGACCAGTCTCAGGTCCGAGGGCCGCCTGCCGATGCCCGCGAGCCCGCGCGCACACCCGCGCGGCCTGAGAGGCCTCCCTACTCCGGTGTGGCGCTGACCTGCGCGGGCCTCGGCCTGGGAGGCTGGCGACCGACCGTCCGCCACCCTCCGCAGGAGCCCCCGTGTCCACGAGCCGCACCCTGATCGTCACCGCCTTCATGTCCCTCGACGGCGTCATGGAGGCGCCCGGCGGCGAGCCCGGCTACCGCAGCAGCGGCTGGACGATGTCGGGCGTCGAGCCCGACATGGCGGCCTACGAGCTCAAGGGCCGCGAGCAGGACGAGGCCGCGGCGCTGCTGCTCGGTCGCGTCAGCTACGAGGCGTTCGCGCCGGTGTGGCCGTCGATGACCGAGGTCTTCCCGCGCTACAACGCGATGCCCCGCTACGTCGTCTCGTCCACCCTCGAGCACGACGACGAGCGCTGGCCGGCCACCGTGCTGCGCTCGGTCGACGACGTCGCGGCGCTCAAGCAGCGCCCGGAGGCCGACGGCTCGACCGGCCCGATCATCGTCCACGGCAGCGCCCGGCTCGGGGCCGCGCTGGCCGACGCCGGCCTCGTCGACCGCTACCACCTGCTGACCTTCCCGGTGCTGCTCGGCGAGGGCCGGCGGCTGTTCTCCGAGAGCGCCCACCCGATGCAGCGGCTGCGCGTCGTCGAGTCGACCACGCACGCCAACGGCATCACCGCCCAGGTGCTCGACGTCCTGCGCTGAGACAGGCGGCCCAGGCGCCGACGCGTCCCGGAACGGGTGAGCCCGCGCACGTCCGGGAAGCCCCGGCGCGTCCGGGCCGTTGTGTGTCGACGTCCCACCGTCACACGCAGAGGAGCACCGCCATGCGAGCCGTCGTCTACGACGCCTTCGGCAGCGCCGACGTCCTGGAGGTCCGCGAGGTCGCGGACCCGCCCGTCGGCCCCGACACGATCCTGGTCCGCGCGAAGGCCACCAGCGTCAACCCGGTCGACTGGAAGGTCCGCGAGGGCTACCTGCAGGGCGCTCTGCCCCACCACCTGCCGATCATCCCGGGCTGGGACGTCGCCGGGGTGGTCGAGGCGGTCGGCCCCGCCGCCCGCACCGACCTCCAGGTCGGCGACGAGGTGTGGGGCTACGTGCGCCGCGACGACATCGCCTTCGGCACCGCGGCCGAGCTCGTGCCGGCCCCCGACCGCACCGTGGCCCGCAAGCCGGCGTCCCTGTCGTTCGTCGAGGCGGCGTCGGTGCCGCTGGCCGGGCTCACCGCCTGGCAGGCCATCGACGAGGCCCTGCAGGTGCAGGAGGGCGAGCGGCTGCTCGTCCACGCCGCGGCCGGCGGCGTCGGCCAGTTCGCCGTGCAGATCGCGGCCGCGCGCGGCGCGATCGTCGTGGCGACCGCGCGCGCGGTGAACCACGAGCACCTGCGCTCCCTCGGCGCCACCGAGACCCTCGACCACACGGCCGGCCCGATCGGCGTCCAGCTGAACGAGAAGGTCGACGCCGTGCTCGACCTGATCGGCGGCGAGGCGCTCGCCGACGCGCCGAACCAGGTGAAGGACACCGCGCGGGTCGCCTCGATCGTCGACGGCGACACCGTGCTGGGCCTCGGCGGCCGCTACGTCTTCGTCCGTCCGGACGTCGCCGGACTCGACGCCCTCGCCGAGCTGGTCGAGTCGGGGCGGCTGCGGGTCGACCTCGCCGCCACCTACCCGCTGGAGCAGCTGGCCGAGGCGCACCGCGCGTCCGAGACCGGCCGCACCCGCGGCAAGATCGCCGTCACGATCGGGAACGACGCGTGAGCGACGCCGCCCGCACGGCCCCTGCCCTCGGCGAGGAGCTGCGGCTGACCCGCGGCCCGGCCTGGCGCAACCGCGTCGCCCTGGCTCCGCTGACCAACCTGCAGAGCAACGCCGACGGCACGCTGTCGGACGACGAGCACGCCTGGCTGGTCGCGCGCGGACGCGGCGGCTTCGGCCTGACGCTCAGCTGCGCGTCGCACGTCTCGCGGGCGGGTCAGGCGTGGCCGGGCCAGCTGGCCAGCGCGGAGGACCGTCACCTGCCGGGGCTGACCCGGCTGGCCGACGACCTGCGCGCCACCGGCACGGTCTCCTCGGTGCAGCTGCACCACGGCGGCCTGCGCTCGGACCCCGACGTCTCCGGCGTCCCGAACCTCGCCCCGTGGGCCGACCCCGCCAAGCGCACGGAGGCGCTGACCACCGAGCAGGTGGAGCAGGTCGTCGCCGACTTCGTCGCCGGTGCGGTGCGCGCGGAGCGGGCCGGGTTCGACGGCGTCGAGCTCCACGGCGCCCACGGCTACCTGCTGTGCCAGTTCCTCGACGCGCGGCACAACCACCGCACCGACCGCTACGGCGGCTCCCTGGAGAACCGCCTGCGGATCTTCCACGAGGTGCTCGACGGCATCCGCGCCGCCACCGGCCCCGACTTCCAGCTCGGGCTGCGGCTGACCCCCGAGGGCAACGGCATCGTCCTGCCCGAGGGCCGCGCGATCGCCCGCGAGCTGCTGGCCACCGGCCACCTCGACTACCTCGACATGTCGCTGTGGGACGTCTTCGCCTCGCCGCGGGGCAGCGAGGTCGTCGCCGGCCACGAGGGCGACCTCTTGATCGACCACTTCACCGACCTGCCGCGTCACGGCGCGGCGCTCGGCGTGGCCGGCAGGATCCGCTCGGCCGCGGACGCCCGCTGGGCGCTGGAGCGGGGCGCCGACTTCGTCAGCGTCGGGATCGGCGCGATCCTGCACCACGACTGGGCGGCCCGGGCCGTCGCCGACCCGGACTTCGAGCCGCGTCCGCAGCCCGTCACCCGCGAGGAGCTGGCCGCGGAGTCGGTCAGCCCCGGCTTCGCCGAGTACCTCTCCCGCGGCTGGCAGGGGCTGGTCGCCTGATCGGGGGCCGGGCTCAGCCGCAGCGGTCGTCGATCGCGACGCGGCCCGGGCCCGGCACCACCGACGGCGTCTGCCAGACCTGGCCGACGGCGTCGGCACCCTGCGGGAAGCCCGCGGGCAGCCGGAACCGCCAGGCGACGAGCACGTCGCGCGGCCCGCGCAGCAGCACCGGCAGCGAGGCGACGGGCCGCCGGTCGAGCCGGGTGCGGACGATCGAGTCGGTCACCTCGGCGCCGTCGAGCTCCACCCGCTCCAGTGTGGCGCCCGGCGGTCCGTAGACCCGGACGGCGACGCGCTGCTGGCCCGGCTCGACGCCGTAGAGCCCGGCTCCGGTGACGTACGGGTCGAGCCGGCGGGCGCGGACGTCGGTGATCGTCTGGCTCAGCCGGGTGTAGCCGGTGAGCACCCGGCGTCCGTCCTCGCAGGTGACCTGGGCGGTGGTCCCCCGCCGCAGGTAGTACGACATCTTCGAGCCGGTGTTGTCGTCGAGCGTGACCAGCGCCGTGGGCCCGTCGGCGGCGAGCAGGTCGGGCGTCACGCCGGCGCGGTCGAGGGTGCGGCGCAGGTCGGGCGCGAGGCCGACGACGCGCAGCCGGTCCTCGCGCTCGGCCCGGGCGAGGCCCGTGACGACGTCGAGCAGCGAGACCGGACGCGTGACCAGCCGCTGGAAGGCCGCCTCGGTGGCCTCGCGGAAGAGCCGGTCCGAGGCCCCGCCCAGCCGCGCGTAGCTGCGCGAGAGCAGCGTGGCAACGGCGTCGTCCTCGGTGAGCGTCGGCCCGCTGAGCAGGCGCACCGGACCGACCCCGCGCAGCAGGTAGGAGAGGGCGACGGTGTCGATCTGCACGACGCCGTCGAGGCGGACCGGCGGCTCGCCCGGCCGCACCGTCGTGCCCTGGCTGCGCTCCCACAGCAGCGCCTGGAGCCGCGCGGCGCGGTCGGCGTCGGGGGTGAAGGCGGTGTCGCGAAAGTCGGTGGCCGGCAGCCCGGTGAAGAGCCGGCGCTCGGCCGCCGACAGCCGCGCGACGGGCGGACCGTCCATGCCGACGTCGCCGGCGCTGCCCTGGCCGTCGAGGCCGATCCGGCCGTCCCGCACGGTGAGCAGCGCCCAGGAGCCGGGCAGGCCGCCGGTGGAGCGGATCTCCGCGTTGTTCTCGACGACCAGCAGGTAGTGGCGGGTGCCGGAGCCGCCGAGCATCGCCGGCAGCACCCGCAGGGTCTGTCCCCCGGCGCCGAGGGCGCTGGACGCGGCGCGGACCTGCTCGATCATGCCGGCGATCGCCCCCGAGCCCGGCCCGGCGAGCTCGTCGGTGCGGACGTCGGCGACCTCCGCGGCCGCGGCGTCCGCCGCCGTGCCGAGGTCGACGATGGGCCGCTCCAGGCGACGCAGCGTCGGGACGTCGAGGCGCCCGTCGCGCACCAGGCCGGGCAGCACGCCGGCGGCGTCGACGAGGGGCCGGACGCTCGAGCCCGCGAGGGTGTCGGCCGCGGCGCTCAGGTCGCGGGTGGCCGTGATCTCGGTGCCGACGAACGGCAGGTGGGCGGCGAGGCGCCACCACAGGTGATCGCTGCGCCGGTGGGCGTCGGTGGCCGAGTCGGCCATGATCCGGCCCGCCTGCGCGGCGGCCGACTGGTCGCCGGCGCCGAGCGCGTCGGCGACGACCGCCGAGGCCGCCTGCGTGCGATGGAGGCTCTGGTAGAGGCGGTAGCCGTCGTACCCCAGCACGCCGACCACCAGCGCCACGACAGCGCCGGCGCCGATCAGGAGCCGCAGGACGCGACGCCGGCGGCGCGCACGCAGGAACGCATGGTTCGTGCGGCGCACGCGCACGCGCACGTACTCGCCGTCGGCACGCCGGTCGTCACCGACCGGATCGAGTCGCTCGCCGGCGTCCGGCGAGGACGGGTCGAACGGGTCGTGCGGATCGCTCACCCGTTCACCGACCGGTGGAGCGGGTCAGCGGGCGGTGCGGCTGCGGCGCACGAGCACGCCGCCCAGCAGCGCGACGAGCGCGGCGAGCACCGCTCCCCAGACGCCGTACTCGGCGCCGGTGTTCGGGAGGACGCCGCCGGAGGCGCCCACGCCGCCGTTGGAGTTGCCGACGCCGCCGTCGCCGAGGCCGCCGTTCTCGTCGCCGACGCCGCCGTTGGTGGGGCTCGGGGTCGGGACGGGCATCGGGGGCACGTACGGGTCGGCGGCGTGCACGCCGGTGGGAGCGACCGCGGCCGACGCCGGCACCAGCGCCGCGCCGCCGAGCAGCACGAGCAGGGCGACGAGCGGGCTCGCGAGGGCGGCGACGAGCCGGACGGGGCGGGCGGTACGGGTCACGGTTCACTCCTCGGGCCGCGCGTCGCCGAGCGGACGGTGCGGGGCCGGTTCTGGGCTTCTCTGGGAGGGTCAACGACCGGATGGCCGTCGAGTCACGGTGCAGCATAGCCCGGCAGGCGCGCGCGGGTCCCGTCCCGCGGGAGGGTCCGGACGCCTCGGCCACCGGCGTTCCCTGGGAGGATGGCGGCGTGACCGATCGCTCGCCCGTGCCGCGCGGCTCCGCGGCTCCGCGCCGCCGCCACCTGATCGATCCGCACAACCCGCCTCCGCGCACCCCCGCCCGCGAGACGACGCAGGTGCAGCGCTGGGTCATGTCGGCGCTCTCGGTCACGACGATCCTCCACCTCTCGGTGGGCCTGATGCTCTCGACGCTCTTCATCTCCGACGCCCACCGCACCGCCCAGGTCGGGCTCAACGTCATCGCCGCGGCGTTCGGCGTGATCGCCGTGGCGTCCGGCTTCCTGATCCACCAGCGCAGCGCGCTCACCCCGTGGCTCGCGGTGGGCCTGCTGCCGGGCCTGGTCGGCCTCGTGCTCGTGCTCCGCTGAGCCGGCTTCGGCCGGAGACCTGCGCGGGAGCGACCCGCGGGTGATGATGGTCCCTCGCCGACCCCTCGGGGACGGGTCGGCGGCGGGGTGGGGAGGCCCCGTCCGATGACCGCTGCGCATCCGCCCGTGCCGGGCCTGGCCGACTGGCTGCTCGACGCCTGCCCCGACGGCCTCTGGCTGCTCGACGACGAGGGCCGCACCCGGTGGGCCAACGCCGCGATGGCGCGGCTGCTCGGCCGCTCCGCCGACGAGCTGGCGGGCCTGCCCGCCGCCGAGGTCCTCGACGCCCGCGGCCGCGGACGGCTCGCCCGGCTCCTCCCGCTGCTGCGCGGGGACGACGCCCCGCCCGCCGACAACGCCGAGTGCCTGCTCGTGCGTCCCGACGGCAGCACCCTGTGGACCCTCGTCACGCGACGTCCGCTGCCCGCCGCCGCGACCGAGGCCGGCTGGGGGCGCTGGCTGCACCGGTTCACGCCGTACGACGAGCAGCACCGCGCCCGCGCCCAGCTCGCCCAGGCCCAGCAGATCGCCCGGCTGGGCAGCTGGTCGTGGGACCTGCGCACCGGCGCCCAGCGCTGGTCCGAGGAGATGCACCGGCTCTTCCTCGTCGGGCCCGACGACGACGAGGTCACCCTCGACGACCTCCTGCACCGCTTCGACCCCGACGACCACGACGACGTCCGCGCGGCGGTGATGCCGGTCGTCCGGGGCGAGCGCTCCACCTTCTCCTTCGAGGCCCGCACCTCCCCCGGCTCCCCCGCCGCCGTGGTGCGCGGCATGGGCCGGGTCGAGGAGCGGGACGAGAACGGCGAGCCGCTGGTGATCACCGGCACCACCCAGGACATCACCGCGCTGCGGGAGGCGCTGGAGGCGAGCGCCGACGCCCTGTGGGGCATGGAGATGCTCCAGGGCATCGCCTCGGCCGCCAACCAGGCGGGCGATCTCGTGGAGGCCGTCCGTCTGGTCACCGAGCGGATCAGCGCCGCCACCGACTGGCAGCCGGTCGCCCTGCACGCGATCGATCCCAGGCCCGCCGGTGCTGACGGTGCTGACGGTGCTGACGCGGCGGAGCCGAGGGTCGTCGAGCGGCTCTCCTTCCCCGGCCCGGTGCGTCCCGACCCGGCGCTGACGCTGCGGGCCGCGGCCGTCGGACAGCCGTGCGACCGGGTCGAGGACACGCCTGCGGGGCCGCGCGCGCTGGTCGCGATGCCGGTGCTGGCCGAGGGCGGCACCGTCGCGGTCGTGCAGATGCTCGCCGACCGTCCCGACGTCGTCGCCTCGGCCCGACGCCTGCTCGGGCACGGCACGGCGCAGCTGAGCGTCGTCGCCGAGCGCGAGCGGATGGCGGCGACCCTGGCCGTCGCGCGTGACCGCGCCGAGGAGGCCTCCCGGCTGAAGTCGGAGTTCCTCGCGACGATGAGCCACGAGATCCGCACCCCGCTCAACGGCGTCATCGGCCTCAACGAGGTGCTGCTGCGCTCCGGTCTGGACGCGCGCCGCCGGGGCCTGGCCGAGGGCGTGCGCGATGCGGGGCGCTCGCTGCTGGCGATCGTCGACGACATCCTCGACCTCTCCAAGATCGAGGCCGGCCACCTCGGGCTCGAGGACGGCGACGTCGACGTGCGCGCCGTCGTCGAGCGGGCGGCGTCCCTGGTCGGCCCCGCCGCGGCGCAGCGCTCGCTGCCGATCCGGCTCGAGGTCGACCCGCTGGTGCCCGCGCGGGTGCGCGGGGACGCGACGCGCCTGGGCCAGATCGCGTCGAATCTGCTGGGCAACGCCGTCAAGTTCACCGACCGCGGCGAGGTGCGCGTCCGGGTCGCCGTGGTGCCCCCGGCCGGCGAGCACGCCGACCCCGGCGAGCACGGCGGGGGCAGCGCGCCGGGCGCCCGGCTGCGCATCTCCGTCACCGACACCGGCCCCGGTCTGAGTCCCGAGGCCCTGGCGCGCGTCTTCGAGCCGTTCACCCAGGCCGACGCCAGCGCGACCCGCCGTCACGGCGGCACCGGGCTGGGCCTGACCATCTCCCGTCGCCTCGCCGACGCGATGGGCGGCACGCTCACCGGCTCGTCCTGCCCCGGCGAGGGCTCCACCTTCGTGCTGGAGCTGCCGCTGCGTGCTGCGGGGCCGATCGCGTCACCCCCGGCCGCGCCGGAGGCGCCCGGAGCGCCGCCCCGGGGTCGCCGGGTGCTCGTCGTCGAGGACAGCCCGGTCAACCAGGAGGTGGCGGTGGGCCTGCTCGAGGCGCTCGGCTGCGTCGTGGAGCTGGCCGACGACGGCGCCGCGGCGCTCGAGCGGCTCGCCCCCGGCCACGACGTCGACCTGGTGCTGATGGACCTGCGGATGCCGGGCATCGACGGGCTCGACGTCACCCGGCGACTCCGCGCCGCCGAGCAGGACCACGGCCTCGGGCGCGTGCCGATCGTCGCCGTGACGGCCAGCGCGCTGGCCGACGACCGCGCGCACTGCCTGGCCGCGGGCATGGACGACTTCCTCACCAAGCCGATCGACGTCCGCGCGCTCTCCGCGACCCTGACCCGCTGGCTCGGGCCGGCCGACGCCGCCACCGGGCCGACCGCGCCTCCCGCGCCTCCCGAGCCCGCCGAGCCGGCCGTCGACCCCGCGGCCGAGAGCGTGCTCGACCCGGAGCGGGTCGCGGACCTGCGGTCGCTGGTCAAGGACGGCGTCGACTTCTTCGAGCGCACCGCCCGCTCCTACCTCGAGCGCCTGCCGGACGAGGTGGGCTCGGTCGAGGCCGCCGTGGCGGCCTGCGAGTCGGCGCGTCTGCGTGATGCCGCCCACCGTGCGCGGGGTGCGGCCGTCAACGTCGGACTGCCCGCCCTCGGACGCGTGCTCGGCGACCTCGAGGCGTGCGGACGTCAGGAGACGTGGGCGCCCGTCGTCACGCTGATGGCGGCGCTGCGCGTCGAGTCGACGCGAGCGCGCCTCGCGCTGGAGGCCGCCCTGCGCTGAGGGGACGTCCGGGACGAGGACGAGAGGTGCCGTGCGCCCGCAGGCGCACGGCGGGGGTCAATCTCGAGAACGATCCGCGTAGTCGGACCACTCGTCGTGGTCCTGCTCGTCGTCGTTCGGCGTCTCCTCGCCATGCAGCTCTCGGGCCAGCGCGCTGAAGTCCGTCTCGTGAGAGCGGTACTTCAGGTCGCGGGCGACCTTCGTCTGCTTGGCCTTAGCTCGGCCGCGCCCCATAGGGTCAGCCCCCTCGCACGCTTGGCCGGGGCACCAAGGCTCCCGGGCTCACCTGAGTCTTCTCGTGGGCGCAACAGTACCTGTTCACCGCCTGTTCCCGCACACCAGCCCACGAGAATCACCCCACGCGGGGGCGCGGTGCGATCAGGAGGTCCAGCCGGGGTGCTGGCCGGTGAGTCGCACCCGGCCCTCGCCGGCCGCCACCTCGCCGGCCGCCCACGCGTCGATGCCGTGCTCGCCGAGCAGCGCCACGGCGGCGTCGACGTCGTCGGCCGGCAGCAGCGCGACCATGCCGACCCCGCAGTTGAGCGTGGCCTCGAGGTCGTCCTGGGCGAGGTCGCCGACCCGGCGCACGAGGTCGAAGACCGGCTGGGGCGTCCAGGTGCCGCGGTCGAGCGTGGCGCCGAGCTCCTCGGGCATCACCCGCTCGAGGTTCGCGGCCAGGCCGCCGCCGGTGACGTGGGCCATCGCGTGCACGCCGGTGCGGTCGGCGAGCTCCAGGCAGGCCTTGGCGTAGATGCGGGTCGGCTCGAGCAGCTCCTCGCCCAGGCTGCGGCCGAGCTCGTCGACGTGCCGGTCGAGCGCCCAGCCGGCCTCGTTAAGCAGCACGTGGCGCACCAGCGAGTAGCCGTTGGAGTGCAGGCCGCTGGCGGCCATGGCGAGCACGACGTCGCCGGGACGCACGCGGCCGGGGCCGAGCAGCCGGTCGGCCTCGACGACGCCGGTGGTCGCGCCCGCGACGTCGTACTCGTCGGGGGCCAGCAGCCCGGGGTGCTCGGCGGTCTCGCCGCCGATCAGGGCGCAGCCGGCGACGACGCAGGCCTGCGCGATGCCCTGGACGATCGCGGCGATCCGCTCGGGCACGACGCGTCCGGTGGCGATGTAGTCGGTCATGAACAGCGGCTCGGCGCCGCAGACCACGAGGTCGTCGACGACCATGCCGACGAGGTCGAAGCCGATCGTGTGGTGCACGTCCATCGCCTGGGCGATCGCGACCTTGGTGCCGACGCCGTCGGTGGAGGTGGCCAGCAGCGGCCGCGTGTACTTCGTCAGCGCGGAGGCGTCGAAGAGCCCGGCGAAGCCGCCGAGGCCGCCGATCATCTCGGGCCGGCGGGCCTGCTCGACCCAGCCCTTCATCAGCTCGATGGCCTTGTCGGCGGCCTCGATGTCGACGCCGGCGCGGGCGTAGGCGTTCTGGGACACGGGCGGGCTCCTACGGGTTGTTCAGGACGGGCAGGGCCTTGCCGGCCGTGGGGGACTTCAGCGACACCTCGAGCAGGTGCTTGCCGAGCAGCGACTCGTCGGGCAGCTCGACGGGGTACTCGCCGGTGAAGCACGCCTGGCAGAGCCGGTCGGCGGTCTGGCCGGTGGCCTCGATCATGCCGTCGAGGGAGATGTAGCCGAGGCTGTCGGCGCCGACGCTGGCGGCGATCTCGTCGACGTCGAGCCCGTTGGCGATCAGCTCGGCGCGGGTGGCGAAGTCGATGCCGTAGAAGCAGGGCCACTTGACCGGCGGCGAGGAGATGCGCACGTGCACCTCGAGCGCGCCCGCCTCGCGGAGCATCCGCACCTGGGCGCGCTGGGTGTTGCCACGGACGATGGAGTCGTCGACGACGACCACCCGCTTGCCGCGCACCATGTGCTCGAGGGCGTTGAGCTTGAGCCGGATGCCGAGCTGGCGCAGCGTCTGGCTGGGCTGGATGAACGTGCGGCCGACGTAGGCGTTCTTGACGAAGCCCTGGCCGAACGGGATGCCCGACTCCTCGGCGTACCCGGCGGCGGCGGGCGTCCCGGACTCGGGCACGGGCATGACGAGGTCGGCCTCGACCGGGAACTGGCGGGCGAGCTCGCGGCCCATCTCGACCCGCGCCTGGTGGACGCTGCGCCCGGAGATGGTGGCGTCGGGACGGGCCAGGTAGACGTACTCGAAGACGCAGCCCTTCGGCGCGGCGTCGGCGAAGCGGTGCGAGCGCAGGCCGTTCTCGTCGATGACCAGCATCTCGCCGGGCTCGACCTCCCGCACCACGCTCGCGCCGACGGTGGCCAGCGCGGCGTCCTCGGAGGCCACCACCCAGCCGGAGTCGAGCCGGCCCAGCACGAGCGGACGGATGCCCTGCGGGTCGCGGGCGGCGTAGAGCGTGCCCTCGTTCATCCAGACGAAGCAGAACGCCCCGCGCAGCATCGGCAGCACCTCCAGCGCCCGCTCCTCCAGCGAGACGTCGGGGTGGTGGGCCAGCAGCGCCGTGACCAGGCCGGTGTCGTTGGTCGACGACTCCTGCGGCCGGGTGTGCAGGTCGAGCTCGTCGTCCGGCCCCGGGAGGGCGTCGACGAGCTCGCGCAGCTCGTGGGTGTTGATCAGGTTGCCGTTGTGGCCCAGCGCGATCGAGCCGTCGGCGGTGGGGCGGAACGTCGGCTGGGCGTTCTGCCAGGTGCTCGCGCCCGTGGTGGAGTAGCGCGAGTGGCCGATCGCGAGGTGCCCCTGCAGCGAGTCGAGCGTGGTCTCGTCGAAGACCTGCGAGACCAGGCCCATGTCCTTGTAGACCAGGATCTGGCGGCCGTTGCTGACCGCGATGCCGGCCGACTCCTGGCCGCGGTGCTGCAGGGCGTAGAGGCCGAAGTAGGTGAGCTTGGCGACGTCCTCGCCGGGGGCCCAGACGCCGAAGACGCCACAGGCGTCCTGGGGGCCTTGATCCTGCGGGTCGAGCGCGGCGGTCAGGCGACCGTCCCCGCCCCTGCGTCGACTCTCGGCGGCGGGCACCCGGCCATCCTACGGCGGGCCGCGACGACGTCGGGCATTACCGCCCCCGGCCGGACGCACGTCACGTAGCGTCGGAGGCGCTCCCCCGGCTCGGCCCCCGCCGCGCCCGCGGGACCCCTCCGCCCGCATCCTCCCGGGAGTCGTCATGACCGAGCGCTCGCGCGGGCTGCTGCGCTCGCTCGCCGCCGACCGCGCCCGGCTCGACGTCACGGCCGCGGCGCTCGCGCAGACCACCGGCTCCACCCGGGTCGAGATCGCGATCGCCCGCGTCACCGACGAGTACGAGGTGATCGCGACCCACCCCGCGGGGCAGGGCACCGGACGGCACCTCCCCGCCACGACCGTCGAGGGCGCCCCCGAGCCGCTCGACGGCGCGCGGCACCTGCACCGCGACGCCTCCGGCCGGATCCGGCTGCGCCTGCTCTGGGACGGCCCGCTGCGTCCCGACGGCACCGTGCTCGACCGCTTCTCCGACTCGATCGTCGAGATGGACCGCACGCTGCGGCTGCGGCACGCCGTCGAGCTCGGCGAGACCGGACGCGTGCGCATCCGTCGGGCGATCGCGCACCACGACCCCGCGGCCGTCGTCGTCGCGGCCGCGGGAGCGCTGCGCGAGCACCTGGACGCCGACCTCGCCTACGTGCACACCACGAGCCCGGCGCACACCGCCGTCCGGGGGCCCGAGGGCGACGCGCCGCTGCCGCAGCCGGCGCTCGAGGTCTTCGCCGACGTCGCCCTGCGCATCGCCCACGGCTGCTGGGACGCCGGCCGCGCGTTCGTCCTCTCCGCCGACCGGGTCGTCGGCGCCGACCTCGGCGACCGGCAGCGCACCCGGGTGCTGCGGCTGCTGGCCGACATCGGGCTCGCGTCGCTCCTGCTCGTGCCGGTGGGGCACGACGGCACCTGCACCGGCTGCGTCGTGCTGCTGCGCGCCCCCGAGCGGCCCGAGTGGGGCGAGGTCGAGATCCGCACCGCCCTCGAGCTCGGCGCCGACGTGGGGGCCGCGCTGCACCTGGCGTCGCTGTTCGCCGAGGAGCGGCACCGCGCCCGCGAGCGCGAGCGCGTCGTCACGACGATGACCCACGAGCTGAAGAACCCGCTGACGGCGGTGAGCGGGTACGTCGAGGTCGCCGAGGAGCTGCTGGCCGAGCTCGGGGAGGCCGACCCCGCCGGCCCCGCCCTGGCCGGGCGGATGGCCGGGCCGCTCGCCGGCATGGCCGAGGCCGCGCGCCGGATCGAGGCGATCGTCACCGACCTGCTCCTGCTCTCGCGCAGCGACGCCGCCCGACCGCTGACGACCGGCCGCACCGACTTGGCGGCGACCGTGCGGACGGTGGTCGCGGCGCAGGCCGACGCTGCCCGGGCCGCCGGGGTCGTGCTGCGCACGCGGCTGCCGGAGGGCGACGACGCGCTGCCGGTGGCCGCCGATCCCGAGGCGCTGCGCCGCGTGGTGCTGCACCTGGTCGACAACGCGATCCGCTTCGGGGATCCCGGCCACACGGTCACGGTGACGGTCCGGCGGGCCGACGGCCTCCTGCCGACGGCGGTCGGCGCGCCGATGCTCCTCGAGGTCGCCGACGACGGCTGGGGCATGGCGCCCGAGGAGCAGGGACGGCTGTTCTCGGCATTCCAGCGCGCGGACGACCCGCGGGTGCGGGCGCGGCCCGGCGCGGGGCTCGGCCTGGCGACCGTCGCCCGGCTGGTCGGTCGGCTGGAGGGACGCATCGCGCTCCGCTCGCGGCCCGACGAGGGCACCGTCGTGGAGGTCTACCTGCCGGCCGTGGCCGACCCCGGGATCGACGGGCGCGGACCCGCTGGCGCGTCGAGGGAGCCGGGCGAGCCCGAGGAGCCCGGCGAGGCGGTGTCGGCGTGACCGGGGATCCCGACCTCACCGGGCTCCGCGCCGACGTCGCACCGGTGCTCGACGCGCTCTGCGAGGTCACCGGGTTCCGCCTGGCGGCGCTGCTCCTGCTGCGCGGCGAGGGCGGCGAGGTGGTCGCGGCCGGCGGTCCCGCCGCCCGCCACCACGACCCGGTCGGCCACCTGGCCAGTCGCGACGCGGCCGAGCGGCTGCTCGAGCGCGGCCGGGGCGTCGACGGGCTGTGCTTCGTGCCGGCCGAGGCCGTCGACGTGCGCGGCGACGAGGTGTGGCTGGCGGACGCCGCCGGGGACGCCGGGGACGCCGGGGACAGCCGGGACGCGGACTCCTGGCGGCCGGCCGACCTCCTCCTGCTCCCCGTGCGCGCCGGCGAGCGGCTCGTCGCGGTGGTCAGCCTCGACCTGCCGGGCGACGGGCTGCGGCCGGACGCACGCGACCGCGACGGCTGGGAGGGCGCGGTGCGCGAGGCCGCGATCGGCGTCGAGATCTCCCTCGACCGCTACCGCCTGCGCCAGCGGGCGGCGCTCGCGCGCGATGCCGGACGGCTCGCCCGGATGGCGGCCGCCGAGGTCGACCCGCAGCGGCTCGTGGACGTGGCGGCGGCGCGGCTGCGCGAGATGGTCGACGCCCAGGACGTGCTCGTCGTGCTGCACGAGGTGCCCGAGATCGCCAGCGCCGAGCCGGACCCCACGCTGGCGCACCTGGCCGAGCGGGTCGCGCGCGAGGCGTGGGCCACCGGCCGGGTCGGCGTCGTCGGCCCGCACAGCAGCCCGGAGGGGCTGATCAGCGGCGCCGAGCTGGCGCTGGTCCGCGAGGCGATGGGCCTGGTCGGGCGGGCGACCGTCCTGCTCGTGCCCCTCGGCGCCGGCCCGGACTGCCTGGGCCGGATCACCCTGGTGCGCGGACCCGTCGGGCCGGACTGGAGCAGCGACGAGATCGCCACCGTCCGGCAGCTCGGCGAGGAGCTCGGCCGGGCGGTGCTGGTGGCCCGGGCGTACCGGCAGGAGCACGAGCTCGTCGAGTACCGCAGCCGCCTCGTCACGGCGGTCGGCCGCGAGCTGCGTCCCCCGGTGGCCGCCATGCTGGAGCACCTCGCCGGCCTGCAGGACGCGGTGTCGGCCGCACCCGAGGACGACGTGCTGGCCCTGCAGCTCGCCTCGGCCACCGGACGCATCTCCCGCGCCGTGCAGCGGCTCTCGGGCATCGTCACCGACCTGATCAGCCTCGGGCTCGTGGAGGACGACCCGGCGCTGCCGAGCACGCTGGTCGACGTCGGGGCGGCCGCCCAAGCCGCCGTCGACCTGATGTCGATCCGCGCGCTGCGCAGCGGCGTCGAGGTGGTCGAGCGGGCCGAGCCGCAGCGGTGGACCCGCGGCGACGCCGGCGAGCTCGAGCGCGCCATGATCAACCTGGTCGGCAACGCGGTGAAGTACACGCCGCCGGGCGGCCGGGTGGAGGTCTCGGTGCGTCGGGACGACGCCGGCGCGGTGGTCGTCGAGGTGCGCGACACCGGCATCGGGCTCTCCGAGGCCGACCGGTCGCGGCTCTTCGAGGAGTTCTTCCGCAGCGACGACCCCGCCGCCCGGGCGCAGGAGGGCACCGGCCTCGGGCTGGCCATCGTCCGCCGGATCGTCGAGCGCCACGGTGGCCGGATCGAGGTGGAGTCGACGCTCGGGGTCGGGTCGACCTTCCGGGTGCTCCTGCCCGGCGCCGAGCCGGCCTGACGCGTCAGCCCTGCTGGCCGAGCCGCTGCAACAGCAGCGCCTCGGCGACCAGCACCCGCTCGAACTCGGCCAGGTGCAGGCCCTCGTCCGCGCCGTGGGCACGGGTGTCGGGGTCCTCGACCCCGGTGACGAGCACGCTGGCCTCGGGGAAGGTCGCGAGGAACTCGGCGATGAAGGGGATCGACCCGCCGACGCCCATGTCGATCGGCGCGGTGCCGTCCCAGGCCTCGGCGAAGGCGGCGCGGGCGGCGTCGTAGGCGGGCCCGGTGGCGTCGATCGCGGTCGGCTCGCCGGCGTCGACGACGGTCGTGGCGAGGGTCGCGCCCCACGGGACGTGGGCCTGGAGGTGCTCGAGCAGCCGTGCGGTCGCGTTCTCGGCGGTGTCGCCGGGCGCGATGCGCAGCGAGAGTCGCGCGCGGGCGCTCGGGACGAGGGTGTTGGACGCGCCCGCGACCTGGGGCGCGTCGAGGCCGGTGATCGAGAGGGAGGGCTTCGTCCACAGCCGCTCGACGGCGGAGCCGGTGCCGATCCAGTGCACGTCGGCGGTGGCGCCCGACTCGGCCCGCAGGCGCTCCTCGGGGTACTCGACGTCGGCCGCCGGGCCGGCGTGCAGCCCGGCGACGGCGACCTCGCCCGCGTCGTCGTGCAGCGAGGCCAGCAGCCGGGTGAGCGCCATCAGCGCGTCGGGCACCAGGCCGCCCCACATGCCGGAGTGCACCGCGTGGCGCAGCGTGCGCACCTCGACGTCGACCCGCACCAGGCCGCGCAGGCTGGTGGTGAGGGCCGGGACGCCGATGTCCCAGTTGCCGGAGTCGGCGATGACGATGACGTCGGCGCGCAGCCGCTCGCGGTGGGCGGCCAGCAGCGCGGGCAGGCCCTCGGAGCCGACCTCCTCCTCGCCCTCGACGAAGACGGTGACGCCGACCGGCAGCTCGTCGCCGAGGATCCGCAGCGCGGCGAGGTGGGCGACGACGCCGGCCTTGTCGTCGGCCGCGCCGCGCGCGAAGAGGCGGCCGTCGCGCTCGGTGGGCTCGAAGGGCGGGGAGCTCCACTCGGCGTGGTCGTTCTCGGGCTGGACGTCGTGGTGCGCGTAGAGCAGCACCGTGGGCGCGCCCGCGGGGCCGGCGCGGTGGGCGATGACGGCCGGCGCGCCGTGCTCCCCGTCGCGGACGATCTCGACCTCGCAGCCCTCGGCGGCGAAGAGCGCCGCGACGGCCTCGGCGCTGCGCTCGACCTCGGCGGAGCGGGCGGGATCGGCGCTGACCGACTGGATGCGCACGAGGGCCTCGAGGTCGGAGCGGAGCCCGGGGAGGAGGGTGGCGACCCGGGCGCGGACGTCGTCGCTGGTGAGCGTCATGGCTCGACCCTAGACGTCGGCTCCGACAGGCTCGCGCGGGCCGCTCCCCCGTCGATCAGCGCACGCGGGGCGGCGCCTCCACGGCGTCCCAGTCCCACTCGACGACACCGCGCGGGCGGGCCCGGCGGGGCGAGTGGCGCTCGACGTGCGGGCAGTCCGCGCCGTACAGCCGACGGCAGCGACGGGTGCGGCGCAGGCGACGCCAGTGGTGGCTCAGGCTCATGGCGGCATCCTCGCGAAGCCGGCGCACCGCCGCCACCCTTCGGTGCACGCCCGTGCCGAATCGGCCTGAGGCGATCGTCACGCCCCAGTGGAGGAGCGCTTGCGCCCGTCGAACGCGTGTTCGACACTGGACGAGTGACCCGCTTCCTGCACGCCGATCTCGACTCGTTCTACGCCTCGGTCGAGCAGCGTGACGCCCCCGAGCTGCGCGGTCGACCGGTGGTCGTCGGCGCGGGCGTCGTGCTGGCGGCCAGCTACGAGGCGCGGGCCTTCGGGGTGCGGGGCGGCATGGGCGGTCACGAGGCGCGACGACGCTGCCCGCAGGCGGTCACGGTGCCCCCGCGGTTCTCCGCGTACGTCGAGGCGAGCCGCGCGGTCTTCGAGGTCTTCGCCGACACCACGCCGCTGGTCGAGGGCGTGTCGATCGACGAGGCGTTCCTCGACGTCGGCGGTCTCGCCCGGCTGGTGGGGCCGGCCGAGGTCGTCGCACGCCGCCTGCGCGAGCGGGTCCGCGACGAGGTGGGCCTGCCGATCTCGGTCGGGGTCGCGCGCACCAAGCACCTGGCCAAGGTCGCCAGCGCCGCGGCCAAGCCCGACGGGCTGCTCGTGGTGCCGGCCGAGCGCGAGGAGGCCTTCCTCCATCCGCTGCCGGTGGAGCGGCTGTGGGGCGTCGGCCCGGTCACGGCCCGGCGGCTGCACGAGCAGGGCGTCCACACCGTCGGGCAGCTGGCGGCGCGCGAGGAGTCCGAGCTCGCGTCGTCGCTGGGCCGCGCGGCCGCGCAGCACGTGTGGGCGCTGGCGAACCTGCGCGACCCGAGACCGGTCGTGGTCGGGCGCCGGCGCAGCTCGGTCGGCGCCCAGTGCGCCCTGCCCCGGGGCGCGCCCACCGGTCGCGACGATCTCGAGGCGGTGCTCGTGGGCCTGGTCGAGCGCGTGGCCCGGCGCCTGCGCGCCGGGGAGCGGATCGCCCGCACCCTCACCCTGCGGCTGCGGTTCGGCGACTTCGGCACCGCCACGCGCTCGGCGACCCTGCCCCGCTCGACGGCGATCACGGCCACCTGGATCGACACCGCCCGCGACCTCCTGCGCGCAGCCTGGCCGATGGTCGTCGAGCGCGGCTGCACCCTGCTCGGCGTCAGCGTCTCGGGGCTCGACGACGGCTCCGCCGAGCAGCTGGAGCTCGACCTGTTCGGCCACGACGAGCAGCAGCGCCTCGACGCCACGCTCGACGCGGTGCGCGACCGGTTCGGCTCGGCCGCCGTCGGCCGGGCCGCGCTGGTCGGCCGGCGGATCGGCTTCGAGGCGCCGCAGCTGCCGGACGGGCCGTGACGCCGCACCGCGCACAGCGCGACCGGTCAGCGGCGAGGACGCGTGACGCGGCGTCGATGCGCGAGGGCCCGGTCGACGGCGACGACGAGCACCAGCAGCGCCAGCGCCCACGCCCAGCCCTCGATCGCGAAGACCAGGTAGAGCGCCACGACGAGCAGCGGCGTCAGCGCCATCGGGAGCCCGACGACGCTGACGAAGGTCCGCGACGCCCGGGCATCGATGTCGGCGATGCCGTTGCGCGGGGTCATGCGACCAGCATGCGCGCCGACGGCGCCCGTGACCAGAGCCTGCGCCGGCCGCGAGCCGTCAGGTGAGCAGGTCGGTCAGCGGGCTGAGCAGGAAGTAGACGACGAACAGCGCGGCCACCACCCACAGCAGGGCGTGCACCTCGCGCACCTTGCCGCGGACGACCTTGAGCAGCACGTAGGCCAGGAAGCCCGCGCCGATGCCCACGGTGATCGAGTAGGTGAACGGCATGAGCACGATCGTGAGGAAGGCAGGAAGGGCGATCTCGGGGTCGTCCCAGCTGATGCCGGTGACCTGCTGCATCATCAGGAAGCCGACGAGCACCAGCGCCGGGACGGCCGCCTCGGACGGGATCACCGCGACGACGGGGGCGAAGACGATCGTCAGCAGGAACAACAGGCCGGTCACGATCGAGGCCAGGCCGGTGCGGGCGCCCTCGCCGACGCCGGAGGCCGACTCGATGTAGGAGGTGTTGGACGAGACGCCGGCCGCGCCGCCGGCGACCGCGGCCAGCGAGTCGACGACCAGGATCCGCTCGGTGTGGGGCGGCAGCCCCTCCTCGTCCAGCAGCCCGGCCTCGGCGCCGATGGCGGTCATCGTCCCCATGGTGTCGAAGAAGTCCGCCAGCAGCAGGGTGAAGACGAACAGCAGCGCCGAGACCGCGCCGATCGACTCGAAGGAGCCCAGCAGGGAGACCTGGCCGAGGGTGCCGAAGTCGGGGGTGGCGATCCAGTCCGACGGCAGGCGCGGCGTCGTCAGGCCCCAGCCGCCTACGTTCGCGACCTCCTCCAGGAGGATCGCGACGACGGTCGTGCTGAGGATCGCCAGCAGGATCGCGCCGCGCACCTGCCGGATCCACAGCGTCACGACGAGCACCAGGCCCAGCCCGAACACCGCGACCGGCCAGCCCGAGAGCTGTCCCGTCGCGCCCAGCTGCACCGGGACGGTGGTCTTCGCGGCGTCGGGGATGCGGGTGACGAAGCCGGCGTCGACGAAGCCGATGAAGGCGATGAACAAGCCGATGCCCACCGAGATCGCGACCTTCAGCTGCGCGGGCACCGCATGGAACACCGCGGTGCGGAAGCCGGTGAGCACCAGCACGAGGATCACCAGGCCCTCGATCACCACCAGGCCCATCGCGTCGGCCCAGGTGACCTTCGAGGCGATGGCGACGGCGACGAACGCGTTGAGGCCCAGGCCGGTCGCCAGCGCGAGGGGGTAGTTCGCGACCGCGCCCATCAGGATCGTCATGACGCCGGCGACCAGCGCGGTGCCGGCGGCGATCGCGGGGAGGTTCGGCGCGGCGCCGCCGCCGAGGAACCGGCCGTCCACGTCGGGCGCATAGCCGAGGATCAGCGGGTTGAGCACGACGATGTAGGCCATCGTCACGAAGGTGACGACCCCGCCGCGCACCTCGCGGGCGAGGGTCGACCCGCGCTCGCTGATGGAGAAGTACCGGTCGAGGGCGCCCGTCACAGTGCTCACGGGCGGTCAGACTCTCACTGGCGGCCGCATGCCACCAAGCGGCGACCTCGCCCGCCCGGACCGTAGGCTCGACGAGGTGACCGCCACCGTCTCCCTGAGCCACCGCTTCGCCGACCTGCTGCCCGAGATGGCCGTGCCGGTCCGGGCGGCGGACGCCCCGGACCCGCGGCTCGTCGTCCTCGACGAGGCGGTCGCCGCCGACCTCGGTCTCGACGCCGGGTGGCTGCGCTCCGACGAGGGGCTCGGCCTGCTCACCGGCACCCGCGTGCCCGACGGCGCGCGGCCGGTGGCCCAGGCCTACGCGGGCCACCAGTTCGGCGGGTTCGCCCGGCTCGGCGACGGCCGGGCGCTGCTGCTCGGCGAGCTGCGCGACCGCGACGGCCGCCTCCGCGACCTGCACCTCAAGGGCTCGGGCCGCACCCCGTTCGCGCGCGGCGGCGACGGTCTGGCCGCGCTCGGCCCGATGCTGCGCGAGGTGGTGATCAGCGAGTCGATGCACGCCCTGGGCATCCCGACGACGCGGGCGCTGGCCGTCGTCGTCACCGGACGCGCGGTGCAGCGCGAGCAGCCGCTGCCCGGCGCCGTCCTCGCCCGGGTGGCGAGCAGCCACCTGCGCGTCGGCAGCGTCCAGTTCGCCCGGGCCACCGACGACCGCGGCCTGCTCGAGCGGGTGGTCGCCCTCGCGATCGAGCGGCACCATCCCGAGGCCGAGGGCGCGCTGGGGCTCTACCGCGCCGTGATCGCCGCCCAGGCCGACCTGATCGCCCGCTGGATGCTGGTCGGCTTCGTGCACGGCGTGATGAACACCGACAACATGACGCTCTCGGGCGAGACCATCGACTACGGGCCGTGCGCGTTCCTCGACGCCTACGACCCCGCGACCGTCTTCAGCTCGATCGACCACGACGGCCGCTACGCCTACCGCAACCAGCCCGGCATCGCGATGTGGAACCTCGCGCGCCTCGGCGAGGCGCTCCTGCCGCTGCTGGCCGACGACGAGCCGACCGCGATCGAGCGGGCCACCGAGGCGCTGCACGGCTTCGGCCCGCGCTACGAGGCGGCCCTCGCCGCGGGGCACCGCGCCAAGCTGGGCCTGGCCCACGCGCCGAGCGCGGACGTCGACCCGCTCGTCGCCGAGGTCCTCGGCCTCATGGAGGCCGCCCGCGTCGACCACACGCGCTTCTGGCGCGACCTCGCCGAGGCCGCCCGAGGGGACGCGGAGGCGGTGCGCGGCGTCGTCCTCGACCTGCCGGCGCTGGACGCATGGCTCGACCGCTGGCGCGCCCTGGGGCCGGACGCCGCGGCGATGGACGCGGTGAACCCGCTGCACATCCCGCGCAACCACCTCGTCGACGAGGCCCTGCGCGCGGCCGAGACCGACGCCAACCTGGAGCCGCTGCACCGGCTGCTCGAGGCCGTCCGCTCGCCGTACGTCGCCGTGCCCGGCCTCGAGGCGTACGCCGCCGCGGCCCCCGACGCGGGGCCGTTCGTCACCTACTGCGGCACCTGAGCCGCGGGCCTCACAGCAGCGGCAGCGCCCGCAGCTCGTCCTGGTACGCGTCGTACACGACGCGCAGCTCGCGGCCGGGCCAGTCGTCGGGCAGCAGCGCCGCCGGCAGGAGCGGGTCCTCGGCGAGATGGCGCACCAGCCCGGCCGCGATCGTCAGGCGGTCCATCGGGTCGCGCGCCTGCGCCAGCCAGTCGCCGAGGCGTCGACCGACGTCGGCCCACCCGTCGAGGTCCCAGAGCCGCGCGGCGAGCATCCGCCCGTCCTCCTCGGCGGCCGCAAGGGCCCGCACGCAGAGCAGGTCGGGGTGGCCGGCGTGCGCCGGGGCTCGCGTCAGGTTCGCCGGGCGCAGCCACACGCCCTCGCGCAGCTCGGCGAGCCGGTCGTCCTGGAGCAGCGCGCGCAGTGCGGCCCGCTCCGCGGTCGGGCGGCCGCTCGTGACGACCACCGCGGTCTCCCAGGTGCCGTCCCACGGCCCGTCGCCGACATCGGTCAGCGCCGCCCGCTGCCGGGCGTGGCGGTGCAGCTGGCGCGGGCCGAGCACGTAGCCGCCCTCGAGCCGCGCGAGGTCGCCGGTGGCGACGCCGCGGCTCAGCGCGACCCGCACGCCCGACGCCGGCAGGCCGACGTGCGCACCGGCTCGGACGAGGCCCGCCGCCGACACCGGCGACGGGTGCGCGCCGAGCACGACGCTGACGATCGCCGAGCGCACCGACAGCGACGGCAGGTCCGACGGCAGGAGCGGCGACGAGGGTGGACGGTGAGGCAGGGAGCGGAGGGCTGCGGACGCGGCGGTGGCGGGCGTCGGGAGTGCTGGGGTTCCCGAGAGTGGAGCGTCCGAGCGCCGTGGGGAGCGCGCAGGCATGGACGAAGCGTGCCAGAGCACAGGGGTTCACTGGGGGGGCTTCTCGCCAGTGGATGCGGCGCGCCGTCGGCCTCTGGGACGATGTGGTCGCCCGGACGATCTCGGCGACCCGGCGTCGCTCCCGACCCCGACCTCCCCAGGACCGACATGACCGACTCCCCCCGCGTCCGCCGGCGCACCCGGCCGGCGGGATCCCACCGCGCCGCGACCCGTCGCTCACCCGCCGGACGCGGCCTCGTCGCCGCGTCGGCGGTGCTCGTCCTCAGCGGCGTGGCCGGTGTGGCGTACGCGGCCGGCGCCTCGAGCAGCGAGCTGAGCCAGCCGCGTCGCACCGTCGCCACCGACAGCGGCGCGATCGTCGTCCGCTCGTGCGTGCTGCGCTGGCAGCGGAGCGCCGACGGGACGAAGGCCGAGCCGTACCTCTACACCAACCAGGCGCACCCCTGCCCGGGCCTCACCGGCGTGAGCACGAACGCCGACACCGGCGACGTCGTGATCACCGGCGACACCGCGTCCTTCGGACCGATCCTCTACGTCGCGGCCAGCCCGGACGAGACCTTCGCGCGCATGGGCATGATCGTCGGCGCCTCCGCCGGGAACACCCTCGTGCTGCGGCTCTCCCTCGCCGCCAAGGCCGTCCGGGGCGACGACCTGTCGCTCGCCCAGCCGAACGCGAACCTGTGGCTGCTCGTCGTCTCGTCGACCACGCCCGGCCCCACGCCGTCGACCGCCGGCGTCACGCCGACGCCGTCCCCGAGCGTCAGCACCGTGCCCTCCGCGACCCCGACGCCGACGCCCACCCCGGTGCCGTCCACGTCGCCGCGGCCGACCTCGCCGACCCCCACACCCGGTCCGACGCCAGGCCCGACGCCGAGCCCCAGCGCGAGCCCGTCCAAGCTCCTCGGCATCTTCTAGCGGACCCGGGCGAGCTCCGAGACGACGAAGACCGGCTGCGGCTGAGCTTCTCCCAGGTCAGGGCCGGTCTCGGTGGAGCCGCCTGTCGGAATCGAACCGGCGACCTCATCATGACGAGAGATTCGCGTGCCACGCTCCAGAGGCCCCTGATCAGGCCGACAAGCAGCCATCGTGCGTGTAGTGGAGGCTGGCGCCGTGACCAACCCTCGCGAGACGGCCGCCGGCGGCGACAGTCATGGACGCCCTGTTTCGGGGACGTAACGAGGTCTATCTTGTGCACATGGTCCCTCCCCGAGACCCTCGCCGGCGCCGCGGCGCCCTGACCGTCTTGATCACGTTCCTGTTGATTGCGAGCAGCTGGATCTTCGCCCCGCCGAGCCAAGCTCTGGACCCAGACATCCAGGAGGCCCCTCGCGAGGTGGTCGCTGGCGTCCCAGCGACCTACAGCGGCTTCTGCTACCCGGACACCGATCAGGGCGCTCTTTGGTACGTGGATGGCACGTTCGTCGCCTCCGGACCGCGGGTGCAGCTGACCTTCACCGAGGGCGGCCACACCGTGACGCTGACCGGCATCGACGAGTCCAGCGAAGAAAGCTGCTCCGCCGACATCACCGTGCAGGCACGTAAGGCCGACGCGCCGACGGTGTCGATCGCCAAGCCTGCGGCGATCACCGACGGGAACCCGGCCACGATCAAGGCGACTGCGACCACCCAGCTCAACGGCGTCACCTACCAGTGGAGCGTCAACGGCTTCGACGTCCGCGACGCGACCGCCGCGTCCCTGCGGGTTCTGCTGCGCCAGGGCCGCCACACCATCGGCGTCACCGTCACCCAGCCCGACGGACAGACCGCCACCGCCGAGCGCACGGTCGAGGTTCGCTACAGCAGCGAGATGCCGCAGCAGCCGGTCGACACCATCCAGGTCACCCCGTACTCGGCATCCACGCGAGCGACTCTCCCCAGCGCCGGCACCGTCCGCCTCTACCTTCACGACGCCAAGGGCACCCTGCTCGCCTCGAGCAAGTCCATGACCGTGCGCAAGTACGGCCGAGCTGCTGTGTCGTTGGACTTCACCAAGGCCGGCAAGTCGGTGTTCTCGCGGACCAATCCGCCGGGCCTGACCGTGCGAGTCGTCTTCGTGCCGACCGGCGGCCAGGCTGTGGTCCGAACCCACCCGGTCCGGGCGATCCGCGCGCTCTCCTGACCGCTGGACCGGATCCGACCCGAGCGACATCGGCTCGACGACCAGTCGGGGCTGTCTGGGCCTGCGACGGAAGAGACTTTCGGCCCGGGCCGTTGGTCCTGCAGGATGGGACAGGCGATGCCGCCATGGGGGCGGCGTCGTGGGGTCCGTCTTCACCAGCACCTGCGCAGGGGTCCTGAGCGGCGGAGACCTCGGCTGGCCGCGCGAAGGCTGGGGAGCCTGGCGCGGCCAGCCCCCTTGTCCCCGCAGCGCAGGCTCGCGGCTCGGGTACGCGGCTCCCTGCGTGGGGCCGGCGGGAACCGCGTCGGGTCCCGGGCGACCGGAAACCATGACGGTGACTACGGGAGCCCAGCGCTGGGGAGGCGTGCGCACGGTACCGGCGATCAGCGAACAGCCGGCGAGGTGGTCTAGTCGACCGGCTTGCGGACGCTGTTCGGTGCGCGAAGAGAGCGGCCCCGGTACGCGGCTCCTGCGAGCAAGGGGGAGGCAGGAGCCGCGCTCTCCGGGTCAGGCGGTGGGAGGCGGCCCGTGGGGTTCCACCGGAGCCTGCCTCGCGTGGGGAGGCAGTGCCCTGCACGCTACGCCCGTTCCCGAGCAGACGCTTGGTGGTCTGGACACCATGGCCGGAGCCTGCCTCGATGGGAGGCGATGAGGTGACCGCATCCGCGAGGCTTCGACGATGGCGATGCTTTGGTTTGGCCTGGCTGCTCAGATCGAGCACCGAGGACAGCCGGCGGTCGCGAGCGGCCAGGACCACTGCTGCCCTGAGCCATGAGCGCCTACGGACGTCGGTCGCGCACCTCAGCGATCAACGCTCTCGGACTGACCATCGTCGGGTCGATCGTGATCCGGGATCGACCGCGGCGCTGCAGATGCATGCGCCAGTTGCGCGCGCCGACACGACCGTCAGTCTCGATACGCAGATGTTCCGACGCGAGGTCAACGGTGCGATGCGAGCCGCGGGCGACCACATGCAGGACGTCGCCCTCTATCCACAGCCTGCTTCGCCCGAGCCAGAGCTGAGTCCACAGAACCAGCGAAGCGACCGCGACGATCATGGTCGCGATGGGGCCCGCCTTGAGCATGTCGTCGGTCACCGCGTAGTAGGTGAAGGTGCTGAATCCGAGGAGCGCGCTCAGCAGCAACAGGGCCCGGACCGGGTCGAACGGGCGACGCAGCTTCGTCACCTCACCGAACGCTCCTGTCCCACGACGAGACCTCTCGAACGAGGTCGTGGAGGAGCCCCGTCCGATACCACTCGTCGCACTCCAGTCCTCTGACGACCCGAAGGCATCGAAGGTGAGATCGGGCGCCAAGCCTGGGCGCGTGTTCCCGACGAGGAGCGACTCGGCCTCGTCGCGGCTGGGAGCAGCCGTCGCCGACAGCGACGGTCTGTGATGACCCCGAACCGACTCTGTAGGCGTATGGCTCGCGTCGGGGGCGGCGGGGTGATCCGCGGCTGGCGGATCCGCCGGCGCAGCCTCGGTCCCGCTCGCGAGGCGCGTGTCAACCGGATCCGCTGGCAGGGGGCGTGCTCCGAGAACGCCTTGAGCGAGAGCGGCCCTGGTCTCCTCGAGCGCAAGTGCCAGTCGAGTGGCACGGAGCTCGGACTCGGCTCGCTCTCGCGCGGCCTTCTCTGCGATGTCGACGTGGTGACCGATCAGACTTTCGGCTTCGAGACGATCCTCGGCGAGACGGGCGGCTGTCTCCTCGGCGGCCAATCGCGCTTCGAGTGCGGCTGCGACGGCATCCGCCGCATCCAAGGCACGCTGCTCTGCTTCGATCCGGACGCGACCCGCCTCGGCTACCTCCAGGAGCAGCGCCTCGCGCTCGGTGTCGCGGTCGACCGCGGAGCGTTCTCGGGCTTCCGCTGCCGCCCATGCTGCGGCCGCTCGCTCCTCTGCCTCCGAGATGGCCTCGAGCACGCGCTGGGCCTGCTCGTGGAGCACCTCGAGCGCAGCCTCGGCTCCTCGGCGCGCTTCTAGGGCGGCGCTCACTGCAGCCTTGATCACGAGTTCGTCGGTCTCGGATCTCGGGGGGTTCAGATCATCGCCGGCGACGGGGCTCGGTCCGGCCTCCTGCGACGGCGGCTCTGGAGGTTCGGACAGCGGCCGGATCGCGTCCTCTGCAACAGTGGCTGCCTGAGGCAGCGCGGTGTCATCGGCACCAGAGGGCGACGCGGTTGCCTCGGCCTCGATCTCGGAGCGCATCGACACGAGCATTGCGTTGCGGCGCGACGCGTCGTTGCGGTCGTCCGACTGCCGCGCGGCTCGAGCATCTGCTTGCCGTAGCGCCTCGAGAGCGGAGCGAAGATCCTGGCTGACTTCTCGGTCGACCTCCGAGGCTTCCGGGACGTCAGGGGCGCGCTTCTGCTCCGAGCGTCCGGGCGGCGCCAAGGTGGCGGAGCGGATCAGGTCAGCGGGGCCATCCGTGCGGCGGTCCGAGGAAGCAGCCGGGTTGCCAGCGACCGAGCGCCGTGGTTCGACGCCACCAGCCGCCCGCCCCTGGCGAGCGCTGGAGAGCCCATCGGCGAAGCTGCGGCGTCGCTCTCGTGCGACGTCTCTCAGCGATCGCTGGATGGACTGACTCGGCGTGAGCCGGCCAGCCGCATGGGAGCGGTCGTCACTCGGCTCGCGGGGGGTGGAGGCGTCCTCGGGGGGGACCGGGCGAGGCATTGCGTCGTGCGCTCCTCTTCTGTCATGCCAGAGCTCGATGCTCGAGGCGCGACCTCCTAGTGTGCGTCGCACCCCTCACTAAGACAACGTTGTCTAGCCCACCCTCGGCCGAGTCGGGGTTTCGCCCCCGGCGCGAGCGCGACGATGCACGATGACTCGGCTGCGCTGACCCAGGGGGGACAGCGCGCTCGTCGCGGCGGCAGCTGGGCGCACAGCTGCCGCCGCCTCAATGGGGCTGGCCGCGCGACCTGGGGAGGCCGGCGCGGCCAGCCCTCCTGGCATCAGGCGGACCTGCGAGCGCAGGCGCCGCCTGCTGCGACTCCGTCAAGCCCGAAGAGAAGCGCGGCTCCCGGGGTCCTGGGGGTCGGCGGGAGCCGCGCTCCGCGGGTCAGCGTCAGCCAGCAAGGCGCTCCGACCCGCACAGAGGCGGCGTGCTCGGGGATTGCCGCCTCGTGCCGCTGTTCGCGGTAGCCCGATTGCTGGATTGGGTGACATGTCACCTGTCTAGACAACGTTGTCCGTAGGTAGTTCAAAGGTCAACCTTTCAAGGCCGGTTCGGCCATACCCCCACTGGCATGACCACCTCCCCGAAGGACCCCGACCCACATGCTTGACGACCTGCTCAACCCCTACCTCGACCCCACCCACGTCACGGAGGACGCCGCCGACCGCCGCCCGACGCTCGCCGACGTCCGGCCCATCGCCCCCGGCTTCGTGCCTGATCCCAAGCACCCCGGCGCATTGCGCTGGTGGGACGGCACCAAGCACAGTGAGTGGCTGTTCGAGGTCCACACCCCGAGCCGCTGGGAGCAGCGCATCGTCCTCGGAGTCACCGCACTCGTCGCCAGCGCGATCCTGATCGGAGCCGGCGACCTCGCCTACCAGCTGCTGCACCGCTGAGCAGCCGATACCTGGCACCGTCGGCCGGTCAGGTGGCCGTCGCCTCCAGCGGCGGGGCCATTTCACGATCGGCTGGACCGTGCCCTTCGTCTCCGCCACGAGGTCGTCTACACCTGGGTGCCGCGCTCGGTGGTGTCGACGACGATGACGCCCTCAGGGGCTCATTCAGCGGCGTCCGCGGCGGGTCTGGCGGGTCCAGCGGGTCCAGCGGGTCCAGCGGGTCCGCGGTCTAGCTTGCCTCAGGATGACTCGGAGAGGGCGCGCTGCGGGCCCGAGGACTACGTCGCAGCGTTGGAAGACCGATCCGGCGCCGCGGTCGAGTCGTGGGCAAGCCGTGGGTGCGCGCTTCCCTCGGGGCGGAGCCGCGATCCAGGCAGCAATTGGTTGGGGGTCGGTTGACCACCGAGAGCCGACTGTCGACCGCCGAGAGGTTGCCCCGGAACGGAGATGATCGGCTCCGGCCTGGGCTTCTCCCAGGTCAGGGCCGGTCTCGGTGGAGCCGCCCTCGCCCGACGCGCCACGAGCGAGAGCGCCCGGAACCTTGCGGCTGGTCGCTACCGACCCTGGGGAGGAGACGTGGCGGCCAGCCGTGGGGAGGCAGTGCCTTGACGCTACCCGCGTTCCCGAGCAGGCGCTTGGTGGTCTGGACGCCATGGCTAGCCACACCTCGCCAGATGATGCAGGAGGAGCATCTCGGCTCATGCCGCGGATCACGCTCATCGTCGAGCCCGACGACGACTCCGGCCGCTGGTGGCTCTGCAACGTCGCCGGCCCCACCCCGATCGACCTGCAGGCCCACGCCGCCGAGACCCAGGCGGAGGGGCAGGCGTGGTGCGTGGAGCGGGCGGTTGCGATGGCGGCCGGGCGGCCGGTGGTCGGGGGTGGCGGCCCGATGAACGGTTCAGCGCGGTGGTCGCCGACATGTCGATCCGATCCGAGCAGGGGTGCGCGGCTCCCTAGGTCTGCGTCTCCTGGGAGCCGCGCACGTGCGCGCCAGAGACCCCGTCAGTCCACCGGACGCGCGACTGGGGAAGGCCCGGGTCCGCGGTGTGCTGCCTGCCCGGCCCGGCCGCGCAGGTGCCTCCACGACCGAGCCAGTGCGCGAAATTCGGCGTCGCGGGGGCAGCGGATTGCTGGTCTAGCGACCCGGGCTAGACGGGACCGTGGGGACCGCCAACGACCGCGTGGCAACGTTGTCTAGACACCGTTGGGATCCGGCATCGGTTGCCCTACGGTCTGCTCGCTCCCCAGAGGAAGGCAGACCACGATGAGGCGATCACAGGCCAGGGCCGCAGCAGTTCTGACCACCGCGATCCTCGCCCTGACCTCGGCAGCGAGCGCTGCGACCGACAACACGTGGTCCCCCAAGGACCCCAAGAACGACTTCGTCTACACCGGCAGCAAGGCCGACCAGAAGGCGAACGAGAAGAAGTACGGAGCGGCCCTCGCCAAGGCGGACGTCACAGCCCGCTTCCGCTACAACTCTGCGCGCCACGAGTTCGTCTCAGACATCAGGCTTCCGAAGGGATTCAAGCAGCCGAAGGACGCCGGCTTCTTCGAAGTTCTCGTCCTCTTCCACAGGCCCGACGGCAAGAAGTCGAAGATAGAGATCGTGCCTTCTCAGGAGTTCGCGATCACGAGTCTCAAGTGCCGGCCGGACATCGGTCGGGGTGAGATCGAGCGGCTGCCAAGCACCGAGACGAGCACCGGACTCCGCGTCACCTTTCCGCGGGATTGTCTTGTGCGTCCGGACCAAACCGTGAGGGTGAACGTCACGGCCAAGTCGGTCTTGTTCCACCCACGGAAGGCGGACTACCCGGTGGCCTACGACGACTTCGGCCGAGGATCCGACGGCTCCGCCTCGTTCTTGCTGGATTGAGGCAGACGGTCGACAGACGCACACAGCGCCCCCGCCACCCTTGTCAGGTGGCGGGTGCGCTGTGTCAGCGGGGCGGATCAGTCGGTGCGCTCGGCGGTCGGGGGCTGCGGGTGCCGAACGGGCGGTCTGTTCGGGACGGCGTAGACGCCGACGCCGGCCGCGACTGCCGCAGCCGCGATCGTGAGGACGTCCGCGACCGTGAGCCGGCCGTCGACGAGCGTCGCGGGGGTGGTGAGCGCGGCGACGAGGGCGGCGGCGATCGCCCTGCGGTACGGCGCGAGCGTCTCGAGCAGGCCGGTCATCGGCGGGCCACCAGGGCGCGCTGTGCGGTGTTCGCGGCGAGGAGCCGCCGGCCGCGCTTCGACTTCGCCCACCGGCGCACGAGCCGGTCGACGGGCTCGTTGGCCTTCACGAGCTCGAGGTGCATCTCGTCGGGCCGGTTCGCGTAGAACGCTCCGGCGCGGACGACGCCGCCGCAGGTGAGCATCCGCCACCACAGCTTCTCCGTCGCAGCGTTGGTAGACCGATCCGGTGCCGTAGTCACGTCGTGAGCGAGCCATGGCGTGCGCCTCGTGGTGCCAAGCAGCAATCTAGGCAGCAGTTGGTTGGGTGGCAGTTGACCACTGAGCGCCGACAGTTGACCGCCGAGAGGTTGCTCCGGAACGCACAAGACCGACTCTGACCTGGTCATTCTCCCAGGTCAGAGCCGGTCTCGGTGGAGCCGCCTGTCGGAATCGAACCGACGACCTAATCATTACGAGTGATTCGCTCTACCGACTGAGCTAAGGCGGCGTGCCAGCCCGGCATGCACCGGACGGACGCGGAGGAGTGTAGCCAGGGCGTCCGCGCCGGACGAAAACGCGGGCGGGTCACCACCGGGCGGCGGCGAGCAGCAGGCCCGCGTCGATCGTCCAGCGTCCGGTGACGGTGGCGCCGTCGGGCAGCACGGCGACGAAGCCGGCGTCGTCGGCCGCGGTGACGGCGACCTCGAGCGGGTCGAGGTGCCGGGTCGCACGGTCGGGCGCCCAGGCCTTGTACGCGGCCTCCTTGGCGCAGAACAGCAGCCGGTCCGGGCCGAGGAGATCGGCGACGAGCCGCTGCTCCGCCTCCGACAGGACGACCGGGACGACGTCAGGCGGCAGCGGCTCGTCCGGCTCGACGTCGACGCCCACGCCCCGCAGGCCCGGCCGCGACCGGGCGACGGCGGCCACCACCAGCCGGTCCGTGTGGGCGAGGCTGCCCACGACGCCCGGGGGCCACGACGGAGCGCCGAGCGGCCCCGGCAGCAGGGCGTGGGCGGGGGCGTCCTCGACGCCCAGGGCGGCGAGCGCCTCACGGGCCAGCCGGCGCGCGGTGGCGGCCTCACGCCGGCGCCGCGGGACGGCGCGGGCGAGCCATGCCTCCTCCGCCGGCAGCAGGCGGCGCTCGTCGTCGGCGTCGAGCGGACCGCGCTGCTCGCGCACGACGACGTCCGAGGGCAGCAGGGGCCCGAGCAGCGATGCCGCCGGCGTCAGCAGCGCTTCCCGTCCTTCGGCACGGTGCCGTCGATCAGGTACGCCTCGACGGTGGAGTCGACGCACGCGTTGCCGGCGTTGTAGCCGGTGTGGCCGTCGCCGTCGCGGGTGAGCAGGACGCCGGACTCGAGCTGGCGGGCCAGCGACACCGCCCACGCGTACGGCGTGGCCGGATCGCGGGTGGTGCCGACCACCAGGATCGGCGCGGCGCCCTTCGCCGTGATCGAGTCGTCGCGCTCGGTGGCCTTCGTCTGCACGCCGCGGCACGACAGCAGGCTCCAGGCGAAGATCCGACCGAGCGTCGGCGAGGCCTGCTCGAACCGCGGGGTCAGCGCGCGGATCTGGGCGGGGTCGTAGGAGCGCGGGTCGTCGAGGCAGTTGATCGCCAGGATCGCCTCGGCGGAGTTGTCGGCGTAGGTGCCGTCGGGGTTGCGCGAGGAGTAGACGTCGGCGAGCCGCTGCAGGGCCCGTCCGTCGCCGGTGACGGCGAGCGCGAGCGACTGCGTGAGCAGCGGCCAGTAGTCGCGGTTGTACAGCGGGGTGATCAGGCCGAGGAACGCGAGCCCCTCGGTGACCGGACGGTCGGAGTCGGAGGTGAGGGGCTTGGCGTCGGCGTCGAGGATCAGCGTGCGGATGCGCGCGAGCCCCTCGGGCACGGTGCGCCCGATCGGGCAGGTCGCGCTCTTCACGCAGTCGGCCACGTACGCCCGCAGGGCGGTCTCGAAGCCGCCGGCCTGGCCGAGACCGAGCTCGAGCGGGCCGAGCGAGACGTCGACGGCGCCGTCGAGGACGAGCCGCCCGACGCGGGTCGGGAAGAGGTCGGCGTAGGTGGCGCCGAGCTTGGTGCCGTAGGACGCGCCGAAGTAGGTGAGCCGGGACTCCCCCAGCGCCGAGCGGAGGACGTCGACGTCGCGGGCGGTCTCGACGGTGGTGACGTGCCGGACCAGCGCGTCGGAGCGCTGCAGGCAGCCGGTGAAGAAGTGCCGGTAGGAGCGGACGGCGGCCGTCGCCTCCTGCGCGGTGTCGGGGTCGGGATCGGCGCTGAGGAACGCGTCGAGCTGCCGGTCGTCGAGGCAGTCGACGGGATCGGACGCGCCGGTGCCGCGCGGGTCGAACCCGACGATGTCGTAGCGCTGGCGCAGGTCGGGGCGGAAGGCGAGGTCGGCGGTGGCGGCGTAGCCCGTGCCGGGGGCGCCCGGGCCGCCCGGGTTGACGACCAGCGAGCCTATGCGCCGCGCGGGGTCGGAGGCCGGCACCCGCAGGACGGCGATGCGCGTCGTCGCGCCCGCCGGACGGCGGTAGTCGACCGGCACCGTGAGCTCGGCGCACTCCTGGTCGGAGCCCTCCTGGGCGCCGAAGCGACCGTCGCACGGTGCCCACGCGAGCGTCTGCCCGTAGAACCGCTTGAGCGCCGCGGACGGCGGCGTGCCCGACCCCGGCTGCGGGCGGGTGGTCGGCGCGATCGCGCGCTCGTCGCGCCCCGGGAGGTCCATGCCCGTGCCGGTGAACGCGGCGACCAGGCCGACGGCGGCGCCTCCCACGACCAGCGCGGCGACGACGACGAGGGCGATGATCCGCGTGCTGCGGCTCATCGGCGGGCTCCGGACGACTCGGGCAGCTGCATGGCGACCATCATCGACTCCACCGCCAAGGCCGGCGGCACGTTGAACTCCAGCAGCTGCTCGCGGGCCTCGAAGATCGCGGTGATGCGGGCCAGCGCCCCTTCCGGGCCGAGCGCGTCGGCCAGGCCGGTCAGCTCGGAGCGGAGCTCCTCGTTGACCAGCGGCCCCGGCGCGCCCAGCGCGAGCGCGATGACGTCGCGGTAGACCGACACGAGGTCGGTGAGGCTGCGGTCGAGGACGTCGAGGACGCGTCGCTTCGCGCGGGTCTTCTGGGCCCGCTCGAGCGCCACGAGCGCCGGCGCGTACTCGCGCGGGCGCCGGCCCCGCTCGACCACGCCGTAGGCGGAGTCGAGATCGGCCTTCTCGCGGGCGTCGAGCTCGGTGGTGATCGCGTCGGCCTCCTCCTTGGCCTGCTCGACCAGGCGTCCCGCCTCGGCCATCGCGCGCCCGAGGCCGGTGAGCCGCCACGGCAGCCGGACGACCTCGTCGCGACGGCCGCGGGTGGCGGCGTCGCGGGCCAGCGCCCGGGCCCGGCCGATGTGGCCCTGGCTCGCGCGGGCGGCGTGGTCGGCGAGCGCCGGCTCGACGCCGTCGGCGCGCTGGAGGAACGCGGCGACGTCGGCGGTGCTCGGCGTGGAGAGCGTGACCAGCCGGCAGCGGGAGCGGATCGTGGGCAGGACGTCGTCGACGGTGGGCGCGCAGAGCATCCAGACGGTGCGCTCGGTGGGCTCCTCGATCGCCTTCAGCAGGGCGTTGCAGGCCTGGTCGGTGAGGCGGTCGGCGTCCTCGACGACGAGGATCTGCCAGCGCCGGCCGGCCGGCGAGAGGGCCGAGCGGCGGACGAGGTCGCGCACCTCGTCGACGCCGATCGAGAGCCGCTCGGTGCGCACGAGCGCGACGTCGGCGTGCGAGCCGGCGAGCACCGTGCGGCACTCGTGGCACACGCCGCACCCGGCGTCGGGGCACTGGAGGGCGGCGGCGAGCGCGACGGCGGCGTTGGAGCGACCCGAGCCGGGCGGGCCCGTGAACAGCCACGCGTGGCTCATGCCCTGCCCCCGCGCGGCCGCGGCCAGCGCCTCGACAGCCGGGCGCTGCCCGACCAGGCCGTCCCAGACGCTCACGCGGGCGCCACCGGCGGCAGCAGCGGCTCGACGCGCGCCCGCACGGCCGCGGCGATCTCCTCGACGCCGGCTCGGGCGTCGAGCACCAGGTAGTGCTCGGGGTCGGCGGCGGCCATCGCCAGGAACGCCTCGCGCACCCGCTGGTGGAACTCCAGCGACTCGCCCTCGATGCGGTCGCGCTCGGCGAAGCGCCCGAGGCCCGCGGCGGGCTCGAGGTCGAGCACGACGGTGAGGTGCGGCCGGAGGTCGCCGGTGGCCCAGCGCGCGACCCGCTCGACCTCGTCGACCGGCAGCGTCCGGCCGGCCCCCTGGTAGGCGAGCGTGGAGTCGACGTACCGGTCGGTGACCACGACCGCGCCGCGCGCCAGGGCGGGCAGGACGAGGGTCTCGACGTGCTCGGCCTTGTCGGCGGCGTAGAGGAGCACCTCGGTGCGGTCGGCCAAGGAGCCGGTGTCGGGGCTGAGCACGATCCGGCGGATCTCGGCGCCCACGGGGGTGTCGCCCGGCTCGCGGGTGAGCACGACCTCGCGGCCCGCGGCCTCGAGCCAGTCGCGCAGCAGCCGCGCCTGGGTGGACTTGCCCGCGCCCTCGCCGCCCTCGAGGCAGAGGAACAGACCGGTGGAGGCGTGGCGGGCGGTCACGTCGGTGACGCTACCGTCCGCCGCCGACGGTCCGGATCGCGCGGTGCCGCGCCGGGCTCCGTGACCGCCGTCACCAACGCCGCCGCGGGTCGTTGACGAGGTCATGCACTCCCCCCGACCCGTCGCGCGGCTGCTGATCGCCGCCGGCCTCCTCGCCGCCCCGCTCGCCACCGCCGCCCTGCCGAGCGCCGCCGACGCCGCGCCGGCCGTCACGACGGCCGGGACCCCGGCGTCCCCGGCGTCCCCGACCTCCGTGACGGCCCGCGCGTCGGCGGTGCGCGTCACCCCGCTGTGGTTCGACGTGACGGTCGGCTCCGCGGAGGACGGCGTGCGCCGGTGCACGATCGTCGCCGACCTCTACACCCCGCGCACCGCGAGCGCCTCGCGACGGGTGCCGGCCGTCCTCGCGACGAACGGGTTCGGCGGCTCCAAGGACGACCAGGCCGGCCTCGGCCGCTACCTGGCCGGCCGCGGCTACGCGGTGCTCTCCTACTCCGGCCTCGGCTTCGGCGGCTCGAGCTGCCCGATCTCGCTGGACTCTCCCGTCGCCGACGGGCGCGCCGCCCGGTTCCTCGTCTCCTACCTCGGCGGCCAGACCGGCCACGCGTTCCTCGACGCCGGCCTGACCCGGCGTGCACCGCGGCTCGACGTCGTGCGGCGCGACGCCCGCGACCACGCCGGACGCCGGGCCGCGTTCGACCCCCGCGTCGGCCTGATCGGCGGCTCCTACGGCGGCGGAAACCAGTTCGCCGTCGCCTCGATCGACCCGCGGGTCGACGCCCTGGTGCCGCTGATCACCTGGAACGACCTGAGCTACTCCCTCGCCCCGAACGACGTCGTCGCGAACGGCGACGAGCGCGCCACCGGCGTCACCACGCCGACGCACGGCGCCGCGAAGCTGCTCTGGGCCGGCGGCTTCTCCGCCCTCGGCGTCGCCAACGGCCTGCAGAACGCCCAGGACGACCAGCAGCGCCTCCTCGGCTGCCCGAACTTCGAGACCTGGGTCTGCCCGAGCCTGGTGAACGCCGCCACCACCGGCAGCCTCGACGACGCCACCTTCCGCAAGCTGCACTCGCGCTCGGTCGCGTCCTTCCTCCGGCGGATCACCGTGCCGACGCTGCTGATGCAGGGGCAGGGCGACACCCTCTTCAACCTCAACGAGGCGGACGCCACCTTCCGCGCGCTGCGCGCCCAGGGCACGCCGGTCAAGCTGGTCTGGAGCGACGGCGGCCACTCGAACCCCTACCCGACGGGCGAGATCGACCTCGACGCGCCCGACGCCCGCACCCAGTACCTCGTCGGCCGGGCCTACGCGTGGTTCGAGCGGTACCTGCGCGACCGTGAGGTGCCCACCGGCCCGACCTTCGCCTACTTCCGCGACTGGGTGCGCTACTCCGGCAACGCGAAGCCGGCCTACGCGACCTCCTCCGCCTACCCGGTGGCGGGCTCGCAGCGGCTCGTGCTCGACGGCTCCACGCTCACCGGCAGCCCGGCGGCGAGCCCGGCGTCCCAGATGCTCGTGACGCCGATCGCAGGCCTGCCGACCTCCTACGACACCCCCGACGTCGTCGGCGGGTCGTTCGCGGGCCTCCCGGCCCTGCCGACCTTCTCCGACACCGACGCCCCGGGCACCGCCGCCGCGTGGACGAGCGCCCCGCTGACGGCGCCCCTGACGGTGGTCGGCTCGCCGGTGGTCGACCTGCGGGCCGACGCCCCGACCCTGCCGGCGGGGCAGCCGCTCACGCTCTTCCTCAAGGTGCTCGACGTGGCGCCCGACGGCACCGCGAGCGTCGTGCGCGACCTCATCTCGCCGGCTCGCGTCGGCGACGCCACGAAGCCGTTCACCGTGCGCATGCCGGCCTTCGCCCACCGCTTCGAGCCGGGCCACGCCGTGCGCCTGGTGGTGGCCGGCGGCGCGATCTCGTTCCGCGGCGGCCTGCTGCCGGTGCCCGTGACGATCCCCGGCGGCGGCACCGTCACGCTGCCGACGCCCTGATCGCGATCGGACGCGACACGGCCCCGGACCTCGCGGTCCGGGGCCGTGCGGCGTTCAGGCCTCCTTCGCGGTCTTCCGCGCGGTGGCCTTCCTGGCGGCGGTCTTCGTGGCCGCCGACTTCTTCGCCGCCGACTTCGTGGCGGTGGTCTTCTTGGCCGCCGTCTTCTTCGCCGCGGTCTTGGCGGGAGCCTTCTTCGCGCCCTTCTTGGCGCCCTTGGCCGGGCCCCGCTCGCGCCGGTCGGCGAGCAGCTCGGCGGCGCGCTCGAGGGTGATCGACTCGACGGAGTCGTCCTTGCGCAGCGTCGCGTTGTACTCGCCGTCGGTGACGTACTCGCCGAAGCGGCCCGACTTCACCACGACCGGCTGACCCGACACGGGGTCGTTGCCGAGCTCCTTGAGCGGCGGCGCGGCCGCAGCCCGACCCCGCTGCTTGGGCTGGGCGTAGATGGCCAGCGCCTCGTCCAGGGTGACGGTGAAGAGCTGCTCCTCGCTCGTGAGCGAGCGGGAGTCGGTGCCCTTCTTCAGGTACGGGCCATAGCGGCCGTTCTGCGCGGTGATCTCCTCGCCGTCGGCGGTCGTGCCGACCACGCGCGGCAGGGAGAGCAGGCGCACCGCGTCGTCGAGGGTGAGCGACTCCAGCGTCATCGACTTGAACAGCGAGCCGGTGCGCGGCTTGACCGCGTTCTTGCCGGTCTTCGGCGCGTCCTCGGGCAGCAGCTCGGTGACGTAGGGGCCGTAGCGGCCGTTCTTCGCCACGATCTCCAGGCCGGTCTCGGGGTGCACGCCGAGCTGGATCTCCTCGCCCGCCGGGTTGGCCAGCAGCTCGGTGGCCTTCTCGACCGTCAGCTCGTCGGGCGGCAGGTCGTCGGGGACGTTCGCGCGCCGCGCGAAGGCCGTGCCCTCGTCGTCCGGGCCCTCGACGTAGGGGCCGTAGCGGCCCACGCGCAGGTGGATGCCGGAGTCGGGGCCGCCGACGGGGAAGGTCGCCAGCTCGCGGGCGTCGATGTCGCCCAGCTCGTCGACCAGCTTCTTCAGGCCCTCGACGTCGCCGGCGCCGTAGTAGAAGGTCGCCAGCTCGGCGTTGCGCTCGCGGCGGCCGGCCGCGATCTCGTCGAGCACGTCCTCCATCTCGGCGGTGAACTCGTAGGAGATCTGCCGTGGGAAGTGGTCCTCCAGCAGCCGCACGACCGAGAACGCCAGCCACGACGGCACCAGCGCGGTGCCCTTCTTGTAGACGTACCCGCGGTTGAGGATCGTGCCGATGATCGAGGCGTAGGTCGACGGGCGGCCGATCTCGCGGTCCTCGAGCTCCTTGATCAGCGTGGCCTCGGTGTAGCGCGAGGGCGGCTTGGTCTCGTGGCCGGACGCGCTCAGCGCGGTGGCAGTCAGGGCGTCGCCCTCGCCCAGCGCGGGCAGCCGGGTCTCGGCGTCGTCCTTCTCGGCGGCGTCGTCGGTGCCCTCGACGTAGGCCTTGAGGAACCCGTGGAAGGTGATGACGCGGCCGCTCGCCGAGAACACGGCGTCCTCGCCCGACGACGCCCGGCCGCCGAGGCGGATCGTGACGGTCTGGCCCGTCGCGTCCTTCATCTGCGAGGCCACGGTGCGCATCCAGATCAGCTCGTAGAGCCGGAACTGGTCGCCGGAGAGGCCGGTCTGCGCCGGGGTGCGGAAGGAGTCGCCGGCCGGGCGGATCGCCTCGTGCGCCTCCTGCGCGTTCTTGACCTTCGAGGCGTACACGCGCGGGGCGTCGGGCAGGTACTCCGCGCCGTACAGCTCGCGCACCTGCGCCCGCGCGGCGCCGACGGCGGCGTCCGAGAGCGTCGTGGAGTCGGTGCGCATGTAGGTGATGTAGCCGTTCTCGTACAGCCGCTGCGCCACCGACATCGTCACGCTCGCGCTCATGCCCAGCTTGCGACTGGCCTCCTGCTGAAGCGTCGTCGTGCGGAACGGCGCGTACGGCGAGCGGCGGTACGGCTTGGCCTCCACCGAGCGGACGTCGAAGCTCGCCTCCGCGAGCCCCTCGACGAGGTCCTCGGCGCGGATGCGGTCGAGATGGACGACGCTCGCGCCGTCCTTGAGCCGTCCGTCGGGCCCGAAGTCGGAGCCCCGCGCCACCCGGACGCCGTCGACGGAGTGCAGCTTGGCCGGAAAGCTGCGCTGGTCGTGCGCGGCGCCGGCGTCGAAGGTGCCCTCGAGGTCCCAGTAGGTGGCCTGGGTGAAGCGCATCCGCTCGCGCTCGCGGTCGACGACCAGGCGGGTCGCCACCGACTGCACGCGGCCCGCGGACAGGCCCGACATGACCTTCTTCCACAGCACCGGGGAGACCTCGTAGCCGTAGAGGCGGTCGAGGATGCGGCGCGCCTCCTGGGCCTCGACGAGGTCGTCGTTGATCGAGCGCGGGTTCTCGACCGCCGCGAGGATCGCCGGCTTGGTGATCTCGTGGAACACCATGCGGTGCACCGGGATGTCCTTCGGCTTCAGCTCGTCGAGCAGGTGCCAGGCGATCGCCTCGCCCTCGCGGTCCTCATCGGTGGCCAGGTAGAGCTCGTCGGCGTCCTTGAGCAGGCTCTTGAGCTTCGCGATGTGGCTCTTCTTGTCGCGCGGGACGACGTAGTAGGGCTCGAAGCCGTTCTCGACGTCGACCGCCAGCCGGCCCCACGGCTTGTCCTTGATCTTCGCCGGGGTGTCCGCGGCGCTCTGCGGCAGGTCGCGGATGTGGCCGATGGAGGACTCGACGACGTACCCCGCGCCGAGGTACCCGCCGATCGTGCGGGCCTTCGCCGGGGACTCGACGATCACCAACTTGTGTGCCACGAACTACCACTTCCGTCTGGATGCTGCCTGGGCTCTGCAGGGTGCTGCAGGGGTGGTGCGGGGGAGGGGGCGCTCCGAGGCCCACGGCGGCTCACGGTAGCGCGTGCCGCGGAAGAGGCCCGTCGGCCGTCTACCGGGGCCCGCCCGGGACGACGCTCGTGCGAGGGTCGCGCGGGGGCCGTGCGGGGCTCAGGCGAGGATGGCGAAGCCCTCGGCGACCAGCGCGCGGGCGGTGGCGAGGTGGTCCTCCCGGAGCGCGGCGGGATCCTCGTCGAGCAGGGTGGCGAGGGCGTCGAGGATCTGCCCGACGGTGAGCTCGCCGTCGCACGCCCCGGCCAGCGCCGCCTCGACGGTGTCGACCCGTCGGGCCCGGCGCAGCCCGCGCTGCTGCCGCAGGACGATGGCCGCCGGGTCCTCCGCCCCGGCCGCGCCCGAGGTCTCCTGGACGACGTCCTCGCGCAGCACCAGCCGGCTGGCAAGCGTGACCTCGGCCCGCTGCGCCTCGCCCCAGGCCGCGATCGCCGGCGCGATCGGCTGCTCGACGTCGAAGGGCCACTCCAGCAGCTCGCGGGCGCCGCGGCCGCCGGTGCGCAGGCTGATCCAGCCGAAGCCGATCGCCTCGACGCCCTGCTCCTCGAACCACGACAGCCACGTGTCGTAGCGGCGGGCGTACTCCCCGGCGTCCAGGCCGCCGGTGGAGGGGTGCTGGCCGGCGTCCTTGAGCCACAGCTCGACGTAGGCGGCGGTGTCGAGCACCTCGCGCTGCACGACGAGGGCGTCGCAGCCGGGGTCGAGCCAGCCGGCGAGCCGCTCGTCCCACGGCTGGCCGGCGAGGATCGACCAGTTGCCGAGCACCTGGCACCAGCCCCCCTCGGTGAGGTGCGCGGGCGCCGTCCGGACGATGTCCTCGACGACGCGGTCGCCCGGCAGCCCGGAGTCGCGGTAGACGAGCCGCTCGCCGGTGGCCGGCGAGATGACGAACGGCGGGTTCGTGGCGATCAGGTCGAACCGCTCCCCCTCGACCGGGACGAAGAACGAGCCGTCGCGCACCTCGACGCGCTCCTCCACGCCGTTGAGGGCGGCGTTGAAGCGGGCCAGCCGCAGGGCGCGGGCGTTGACGTCGGTGGCCACGACCCGCTCGGCGTGCGCGGCCAGGTGCAGCGCCTGCACGCCGCAGCCGGTGCCGAGGTCGAGCGCCGAGCCGACCTCGTGCCGCAGGGTCAGCTGCGCGAGCGAGGTGGACGCCGGGCTGATGCCGAGCACGTGGTCGGCGCCGACCCGCGTCGGCAGGCCGTCGAGGCCCGGCGTCAGGTCGCTGACCACCCACAGCCCGCGCCCGTCGGCGCCGTCGGTGGCGTAGGGGCGGATGTCGAGTCGGGCGGCGACCTCGCCGACGGTCTGCTCCAGGAACCCCTCGACCGCGAGCCGGTCGACCAGCCCGGGCAGCGCGGCCTCGGCGGCGCGGAGCGAGACCGGGCTCTGCAGCAGGAACAGCCGCACGAGCGTCGCGAGCGGCCCGTCGTCGCGGGTGCGGCGCAGGCCGGGCGTGGTCTCGTTGCGGCCCAGCGCCTCGTGCGCCTGCCCGCCCAGGAGCTCGGCGACGGCGTCGTAGGTGAAGTCGGCGGCCGCCAGGGCGTCGCGCAGACGGTGCGGCAGCTGCTGGCCCTCGCTCATGCCGGGGAGCCTAGCCACGGGGTCCGGCTCCCCGGTCGGACGCCCGCTGGCCCGAACGGGTCATCTGCGACGGCGATCGGCCACGAGGGCGTCGAGTCCCTCCCGCCCGTGAGCAGGGGTCCCTACGGTGGTGCTCGTCGCGGGGGGGGGGGGGGGGGCCCCCCCCCCCCCCCCCCCGGGCCCCCGGGGGGGACCCCCCCCCCCCCCCCCCCCGGGCCCCCCCCGCCCCCCCCCCAACCCCCCCCCCCCCCCCGCCCCCCCCGCCGCCCGGCCCCCCCCCCCCGGG